>NZ_JBIRXP010000001.1:0-330618 GCF_044389085.1 Isoptericola sp. NPDC019693
CTCGCGAGGGGGTGGGAGAGTAGGACGCCGCCGGACACCCATTCACGAAAGGCCCACCCCACACCCGGGGTGGGCCTTTCGCATACCCCGAACACCCCCGCCACGACGCCCCCAGACCCGGGGCCCACACCGTGGGCCGCGCCCGTGCGCCTCCTGCGTGCCCGCGCGTGCGCGCCGCACCAGGCCGGCCCCACCAGCGCCGTGGGGCGCCGGCCGCGCGGGTGCCCACCGCCGGGCCCGCCGAGCTCGACAGCGCAGCCGCGGTCTCGAGCACTCTCCGCAGGGTCTTCACAGGCGGTGCTCTCTGCCCGTCTTCTGCCTCCGACCTGCGGGGATGACGTGTGTCTGTCCACATGCGGGGCTGGACCCGTGCGACTCAGTCTTACTGAGCGCAGACTCACTTGACATGGCGGCCGGGCGAGAGTGAGACTTCACTGAACGGAAACCCACTTCCGGTGGGCGGAATCCCCGAAGGAGGATCGCTCGATGACGAGTGCAGGTCTCGAGGCATTCAACGCGGCGGACAGCGAAGCCGCACGCGCCCAGGTGCTCTCGTGCGCGGCCGTCGCCCGCTGGGCTGACGCGGTGGTCGCGGGCCGCCCGTACGCGGACACGGAGGCTGCACTCGCCGCGGCACGCTCGGTGGCGGACCCGTGGAGCGACGAGGAGATCGACTCCGCGCTCTCGCGGCACCCCCGGATCGGCGAGCGTGCGTCCGGGGACGACGCGGACGCGGCGCACTCGCGCCGGGAGCAGGCCGGCCTCGGTGACCTGAGCGGGTCGGTGGAGGACCGGCTGCGCGCGGGCAACCGCGCGTACGAGGAGCGGTTCGGTCACGTCTTCCTCATCCGGGCCGCAGGGCGCACCGCCGAGGAGATCCTCGCCTCGCTCGAGGAGCGCCTGGGGAACGACCCCGCCACCGAGCGACGTATCGCCGGCCAGCAGCTGCGGGAGATCGCCGTGCTGCGGCTGGAAGGAGAACTCTCATGACCTCGCACATCACCACCCACGTGCTGGACGCCGTGTCCGGCCTGCCGGCCGCCGGCGTGGGCGTCTCCCTGTGGAGCGTCGGCGCGGACGACGCGACCCGGCTCGCGGACGCCACCACCGACGCGGACGGCCGCGTGAAGGACCTCGGGCCGGAGTCGATCGAGCCCGGCACCTATCGCGTGACCTTCGCGACCGGCGACTACTTCGCCGCCCGGGGAGTCGCGACCTTCTACCCGTCGATCACCATCGACTTCACCGTCGAGGCCGGGCGCGACCATTACCACGTGCCCTGCCTGCTCAGCCCGTTCGCGTACTCCACGTACCGCGGGAGCTGAGGGGCCTTCAGGCCTGCGTCACCACGGTCGCGGCACAGACGCCGCGACCCGCGTCATCGTCATCGGGGACGTACCGGGGCCGCCATCGTGGGCGGTCCCGGGCAACGCAACAACGGATGCGCAACAACAGATGAAGGAGTCAGCAATGACCGCCACCGCCACCGACGCCCAGGTCACCACGGGCACGATCGTGCTGGGGGACAACCAGTACGGCAAGGCCGAGGTCCGCGTCATGAAGGTCGATCGCGACCAGGCGCGTCACCGGATCACCGAGCTCTCGGTGACCTCGCAGCTCCGGGGAGACTTCTCCGCCGCGCACATCGACGGGGACCAGGGTCGCGTCGTCCCGACGGACACGCAGAAGAACACCGTCTTCGCGCTCGCCAAGGACGGCATCCCCTCGCCGGAGGAGTTCGCGCTGCGTCTGGGCGAGCACTTCGTGTCGAGCTTCGAGTGGATCGAGGGCGGCCGCTGGGAGGCCAAGGAGTACACCTGGGAGCACATCCCCTCGTCGCTGACCAACCACGTGACCGACGGCGAGCACGACCACGCGTTCGTCAAGGGTGGCACCGAGACCCGCACCACGGTGGTCCAGCGCGAGGGCGACGAGGTCTTCGTCGTGTCCGGCCTGGAGGACCTCAAGGTCCTCAAGTCCACGGGCTCCGAGTTCCACGGCTTCCCGAAGGACCGCTACACCACGCTGCAGGAGACCACCGACCGCATCCTCGCGACGTCGGTGACGGCCCGCTGGCGCTACACGTCGCTGGACATCGACTTCAACGCCGTCTACGACGACGTGCGCCGCATCCTGCTGGAGACCTTCGCCGACGTGCACTCGCTCGCGCTGCAGCAGACGCTCTACCAGATGGGCAAGCGCGTGCTCGAGGCGCACCCGGAGATCGGGGAGATCAAGTTCTCGATGCCGAACCTGCACCACTTCGTCGTGGACTTCGAGCCCTTCGGCCTGGAGAACCCGAACGAGGTCTTCTACGTCGCCGACCGGCCCTACGGGAAGATCGAGGCGGAGGTGAAGCGTGAGGGCGCCGACGCCGAGCCGCGCGCGTGGGCCACCGTCACGGGGTTCTGCTGACCCGGGTCCGCTGATCAGCGAAGCACCGTGCAGTCGGTTCGAAGGAGCATCGAGATGAGCACGACCACCATCGACGCGGCGGCCGCCACCGCCACGCCGCAGGGCGGCAGGCCGGAGGACGAGCGGTACCCGCTCGGCAAGACGTTCCTCTACGGCCTGCAGCACATCATGACGATGTACGGCGGCGTGATCGCGCCGCCGATCATCGTCGGGCAGGCGGCGGGGCTGACCGGGGCGGAGATCGGCGTCCTCGTCTCGGCGGCGCTGCTCGTCAGCGGGCTGGCCACCGCCCTCCAGACGCTCGGCATCCGCTTCTTCGGATCGCAGCTCCCGCTCGTGCAGGGCATCTCGTTCGCCACCGTGTCCACCATGGTCGCGGTGGCGAGCGGGGACGGCGGCCTGCCCGCCGTCTTCGGCTCCATCATCGTGGCCGCGGTGATCGGCCTGGCGATCAGCCCGTTCTTCGCGCAGGTGGTGCGGTTCTTCCCGCCCGTCGTGACGGGGACGATCATCACGATCATCGGGGTGTCGCTGCTGCCGACGGCGGCGGGCTGGATGATGGGCGGCGACGAGGAGGCGACGGACTGGGGGTCGGTACCCAACATCACGCTGGGGCTCGGCACGCTCGTCGTGGTGCTGGTGCTCAGCCGGTTCCTGCAGGGGACGATCTCCCGGCTGTCCATCCTCTTCGGCATCATCCTCGGCACCGTGGCGGCCGTGCCCCTCGGCCTCGCGGACTTCTCCGGGGTCGGCGAGGGGTCGCCGTTCGCCCTGCCGACGCCGTTCGTCTTCGGCGCCCCCGTCTTCGAGATCGGCGCGATCATCTCGATGACGATCGTCATCCTCGTCATCATGACCGAGACCACCGCCGACCTCATCGCCATCGGCGAGGTGCTCGACACCAAGGTCGACGCGAAGCGCGTGGGCGACGGTCTGCGGGCGGACATGGCCGCCACGCTGGTCGCGCCGTTCCTCAACTCGTTCCCGGCCTCGGCGTTCGCGCAGAACGTCGGCCTGGTCGCGATCACCGGCATCCGCTCGCGCTTCGCCGTCGCGGCGGGAGGCGCGGTCCTCTTCGTGCTGGGGCTGTTCCCGGTGCTGGGGCAGGTGGTCGCCGCGATCCCGTCGCCCGTCCTGGGCGGCGCCGGCATCGTCCTGTTCGGCTCGGTGGCCGTCTCGGGCATCCGCACGCTCTCGCGCGTCGAGTACGAGGGCAACCTCAACCTCACCCTCGTCGCGGTCGCCCTGGGCTTCGGCATCATCCCGATCGCGGTGCCGGACTTCTACGACCAGTTCCCGTCCTGGGTGGGGATGATCTTCCACTCCGGGATCGCGGCCGCGGCCGTCGTCGCCGTCCTGCTCAACCTCGTCTTCAACGAGATCCGTTGGGGCCGGCGCAGCAAGGACCCCTCGGTGTTCACTGCGGGCTCGTCGGCGCGGCTCGTGGTCACGGAGGAGCAGGAGCAGCGCCGCGCCGAGTACTTCGCGAAGCTGGACGCCGAGCGTCAGGACGAGCGCCGTCGCGCCCGGCTCAACGCGGACGTGCGTGCGCGGGTGCGCCACGGGCACGGGCGCCGGTCGGGCTGCGTGTCGGCGATCGACCTGGACGCCGACGGCGTGCCCGACGTGCTGCAGATCCGCGAGCCCGCCCCCATCGCGGTCGCGGGCCGTCGGACCGGTGTGGTCGACGCTCCGGCGGACGACTCCCACCAGCGGCTGGTGCCCGCGGGCGCCGCCGAACCGGGGGAGGCGTGAGGACTGCGGCGCCGCGCGCGCCGTCAGGCGGCGAGCAGCTCCCTCGAGATGGTGTCGGCCACCTCGTGGAGCAGCGGGAGCGCCGCCTCGCCGAACTCGTAGGTGACCCGGGCCGCCGGCCCGGACACCGAGAGCGCGGTCGGGGTGGGCGCGTCCTTCACGGGCACGGCGAAGCAGCGGACGCCGATCTCCTGCTCGCCGTCGTCGACGGCGTACCCCTGCTCGCGGATCGTGCCGATCTCCTTGATGAGGTCGTCCGGGTCCGTGATCGACAGGTCGGTGGCCGGCGGCATCCCGACGCGGCCCACGATGTCGCGGATGGTCTGGTCCGGCAGCTCGGCGAGCACCATCTTGCCGACGCCGGTGCAGTGCGTGTAGACGCGGCGGCCCACCTCGGTGAACATCCGCATCGAGTACGACGACGACGCCTGGGCGACGTACACCACCATGTCGCGGTCGATCATCGCGAGGTTGGCGCTCTCGCCGAGCTCGCGGGCGAGCCGCTCCAGGTGAGGGCGGGCGCTGGCACCGAGCTGGCGGCCGGCGCTCTCACCCAGCCGGATGAGACGAGGGCCCAGGGTGTAGCGGCGGTTCGGGAGCTGGCGCGCGTAGCCGCGACCGACGAGCGTGCGCATGAGGCGGTGGATCGTGGGGAGCGGGAGGCCGGCGGCGGCCGCCAGCTCGCTCAGCGCGGCGTCGCCGCCGAGGTCGGTCATGATCTCGAGCAGGTCGATCGCCCGGTCCACCGACTGGACTCCGGTGCCGTTCGCCATGGGTGTGGGCCCCCTCCGCAAAGTCTTCGGAACCGATCCCGGTTCTAGAAACCATCCTTCCACATCTCGGAACTTCATGTCATCAGTGCCACGAAAGGAAACCCAGGCCATGGCGATGCCCAGCCCCAGCTACACGATCACCCTCCGCGTCGAGGCGCCCGCCTCGCAGCGGGCGACGAGCGAGATCGTCCACGAGATCGCCGCGGCCGGTGGTTCGGTGATGGGCGTCGACATCGCCCAGTCGCACGCCGACACGATCGTCGTCGACGTCACCTGCGACACGGTCGACGCCGAGCACGGCGAGGGCATCGTCGCCGCGCTCGACGCCCTCGACGGCGTGCGCGTGCTGAAGATGTCGGACTCGACGTTCCTCATGCACCTCGGCGGCAAGATCTCCGTCACCCCGAAGGTGCCCCTGAAGACCCGCCGCGACCTCTCGCGCGCCTACACGCCGGGCGTCGCGCGCGTCTGCCTGGCGATCGCCGACCGCCCGGAGGACGCTCGCCGCCTCACCATCAAGCGCAACACCGTCGCGGTCGTCACCGACGGCACCGCCGTCCTCGGGCTCGGCGACATCGGCCCCGAGGCGGCCATGCCCGTGATGGAGGGCAAGGCGGCCCTGTTCAAGCAGTTCGCCGACGTCGACGCCTGGCCCATCGCCCTGGACACGACCGACACCGAGGAGATCATCCGCACCGTCAAGGCGATCGCCCCCGGCTTCGGTGGCGTGAACCTCGAGGACATCTCCGCGCCGCGCTGCTTCGAGATCGAGAAGCGGCTGCGCGAGGAGCTGGACATCCCGGTCTTCCACGACGACCAGCACGGCACCGCCATCGTGGTGCTCGCGGCGCTCATCAACGCGCTCAAGGTCGTGGACAAGAAGATCGAGGACGTGCGGATCGCGGTCTCCGGCGTCGGCGCCGCGGGCTCGGCCATCATCCGGCTGCTCCTCGCGCAGGGCGCCAAGGACATCATCGGCTTCGACCGGCACGGCGCGCTCACGCCGGAGTCGGCGGGCGACGACGAGAACCGCACCTGGATCGTGGAGAACACCAACCCGTCGGGCTTCACCGGGACCCTCAAGGAGGGGCTGGTCGGCGCCGACGTCTTCGTCGGTGTCTCGGCGGGGAACATCCTCACCGGCGCGGACGTCGCGACGATGAACGACGGCGCCATCGTGTTCGCGCTGGCGAACCCGACGCCCGAGGTCGACCCGATCGCCGCGGGCGAGACGGCGGCCGTCGTGGCGACCGGCCGCAGCGACTACCCCAACCAGATCAACAACGTGCTGGCGTTCCCGGGCCTGTTCCGTGGCCTGCTGGACGCGGGCGCCACGCAGATCACGGACGAGATGCTGCGCGTCGCCGCCGTGGCGATCTCGTCGGTGGTGAGCGACGACGAGCTCAACTCCGCCTTCGTCATCCCGGGCGTGTTCGACAGCCGCGTCGCCGAGGCCGTCGCGGACGCCGTGCGCGCCGAGGGGCTCAAGGAGGTCCCGGTCGCGGAGCACCGCGCCGAGGATGCCGAGCACCTGGCCCAGCACCTCGGTCGTGCGCTGCAGGCCGAGGGCGTGGCGGTGGCCCGGTGAAGGCCGCCCTCGACCAGGCCGCGCTCGACGACGTCGAGCGTCGGCTCGCCGCGCACGACGCCCACCTGGAGCGGGCGTACCCCGGCGACGACGGCACGCGCCAGCCCGTGCACACCGTGTACGTGCCGGCGCACCGGTACGCCGCAGGGCTCGCGCAGGACTGGGGCGCCCAGGCCCGCGCGGCCGTCGAGGCGCAGGGGACGGAGGCGCTGCTGGACGCCGTCGGCGTGCGGGACGACCTGCGCGAGGCTGTCGCGGCCCAGGTGGAGCGCAAGCTCGCCACCGAGCCGATCGAGGACCTGCGCATCGACCTCGAGGACGGCTACGGCACGCACCCCGACGCCGACGAGGACGAGGTGACGGCCGCTGCGGCGGGCGCGCTGCGCGCCGAGCTGGACGCCGGGGGAGCGACGCCGTTCGTCGGCATCCGCTTCAAGTGCTTCGAGCGCCCGACCCGCGCCCGCGGCCTGCGGACGCTCGACGTCTTCGTCAGCACGCTCGCCGCGTCGGGCGAGCTGCCCGACGGGCTCGTGCTGACCCTGCCGAAGGTGACCGGCGTGGCGCAGGTCGAGGCGATGGTCGCGGTGTGCGAGCGCCTCGAGGAGGCCAACGGCCTGCCGGTGGGGCGGCTGCGCTTCGAGGTGCAGGTCGAGACGCCGCAGTCGATCCTCGACTCCGCGGGCACGGCGACCGTGGCGCGGATGATCCATGCGGGGGCGGGGCGCGTGAGCGGCCTGCACTACGGCACGTACGACTACTCGGCGTCGCTCGGCGTCGCGGCGGCGTACCAGTCGATGGAGCACCCGGCGGCGGACCTGGCCAAGGAGGTCATGCAGCTCGCCGCGGCCGGCACGGGCGTGCGCCTGTCCGACGGGTCGACGAACGTCCTGCCCGTCGGCGACGACGCGCAGGTGCGCGCGGCGTGGGCCAACCACGGCCGCCTGGTGCGCCGCTCGCTGGAACGCGGGTACTACCAGGGGTGGGACCTGCACCCGGGGCAGCTGCCGAGCCGGTTCGCGGCGACGTACGCGTTCTACCGGGAGGGTTTCGAGCCTGCGGCGGAGCGCCTGTCGAACTACGTGAACAAGGTCGAGGGGGCGGTGCTCGACGAGCCCGCCACCGCCAAGGCGCTGGCGTGGTACCTCAAGCGTGGCGTCGACTGCGGCGCGCTGGGCGCCGACGAGATCGCCGAGCGCGTCGGGCTGCGGCCCGACGAGCTCACCGCGATGGTGACGCGCCCGCTCGGGGGCTGACCCCGCGGCATTCGCGCAGCGCACGGCCCCGACGGCCCGGCAGGACGACGTCCTGCCGGGCCGTCGGTGTGTGCGCGGGGTCACGACCGCACCGCGGGACGGGCCCGGGCAGGGGTTGACCGACGCGTCGACGCGGCGTAGCGTTTTCACAACAAGGAACCAATCTTCCATCTGGCGAAAGAGAGTCAGCGATGACGGACCAGATCCCCTACACCGTGAACTGCTCGATCCTCCTCACGGACCTGCCGCTCCTGGAGCGTCCGGCGGCCGCGAAGGCGGCCGGCTTCGACGGCGTCGAGTTCTGGTGGCCCTTCGCCACCCCGACGCCCGCGGCCGACGAGATCGACGCGTTCGTCGGGGCCCTGGCCGACGCCGGCGTGCAGCTCACCGGCCTCAACTTCGACGCCGGCAACATGCCCGGCGGCGACCGGGGCCTGATCTCCTGGCCCGAGCGCACGGCCGACCTGCGCGCGAACCTCGACGTCGTCGCCCGCATCGGCGAGCGCACCGGCTGCCGCGCGTTCAACGCGCTGTACGGCAACCGCGTCGACGGCGAGGACCCGGCGGCGCAGGACGCGCTCGGCGCCGAGAACCTCGCACTCGCCGCCCGCGCGGTCGAGCGCATCGGCGGCACCGTGCTGCTGGAGCCGGTCTCCGGCACCCCCGCCTACCCGCTCAAGACGTCGGCCGACGCGGTCGCCGTCCTCGACCGGGTCCGCGACGAGCACGGCGCGACCAACCTCGGGCTGCTGTTCGACGTCTACCACCTGTCGGTCAACGGCTCCGACGTGGACCTCGACCTCAAGACCTACGGCGACCGCATCGCCCACGTGCAGATCGCCGACGCCCCGGGCCGCGGCGCCCCGGGCAGCGGGGACCTGCCGATCCAGCGCTGGATCGACGACCTCCGCGCCGCCGGCTACGCCGGCCCCGTCGGCCTCGAGTACAAGGCGGAGCCCTCGGGCGACGCCGACCCGTTCGCCTGGCTCCCGCGCGAGCAGCGATCGGCGCGCTGAGCAGCCGACACCGCGCAGCCGGCACCGCGACCACCCTGACCTCCCCGGAAGGACACGACCAATGAGCACCATCGCCTTCATCGGCCTCGGCATCATGGGCAGCCCGATGGCCGTCCACCTGCAGAACGCCGGGCACGCCGTCGTCGGCTACAACCGCACGGCCGCCAAGGCGCAGCCCCTCGTCGAGGCGGGCGGCACCGCCGCCTCCTCCGTCGCCGAGGCGGTCAAGGCCGCCGACGTCGTGGCCGTCATGGTCCCGGACTCCCCGGACGTCGAGGGCGTGCTCACCGGCGACGACGGCGTCCTCGCGAACGCGCAGCCGGGCACCCTGATCATCGACTTCTCGTCGATCCGCCCCGACGTCACCGTCGCGCTGGCCGAGCAGGCGAAGGCCGCCGGCTTCCGCTACCTCGACGCGCCGGTCTCCGGCGGCGAGGCGGGCGCGAAGAACGCCGCCCTGTCGATCATGGTCGGCGGCTCCGCCGAGGACTTCGCCGCGGCGTCCGACGTGTTCGACGCGGTCGGCAAGACGGTCGTGCACGTGGGTCCCTCGGGCTCCGGCCAGACCGTCAAGGCCGCGAACCAGCTCATCGTGGCCGGGAACATCGCGCTCCTGGCCGAGGCCGTGGTCTTCCTCGAGGCGTTCGGCGTCGACACGGAGGCGGCCGTCAAGGTCCTCGGCGGCGGCCTCGCCGGCTCGGCCGTGCTGAACCAGAAGGCCGAGAAGATGCTGGGCCGCGAGTTCGCGCCGGGCTTCCGCATCGACCTGCACCACAAGGACCTGGGCATCTTCACCACCGCCGCCCGCGAGCAGGGCGTCGTCGCCCCCGTCGGCGCCGTCGTGGCGCAGCTCATGGCCGCGGCCCGCGCCGAGGGCGACGGCTCGCTGGACCACTCCGGCCTGTTCAACGCCATCGCGCGACTGTCCGGCCGCTGAGCCGACCCGACGTTCCAGAAGACTCGAAGGAGAGCACCATGCCCCGCATGCGCGCGGTCGACGCCGCGGTCGCCATCCTGGCGAAGGAGGGTGCCACCGAGGCCTTCGGCCTCCCCGGCGCCGCCATCAACCCGTTCTACGACGCCATGCGCCAGCACGGCGGCATCCACCACGTGCTCGCCCGGCACGTCGAGGGCGCGTCGCACATGGCCGACGGCTACTCGCGTGCCGAGCGCGGCAACATCGGCATCTGCATCGGCACGTCGGGCCCCGCGGGCACCGACATGATCACGGGCCTGTACGCCGCGTGGGCGGACTCGATCCCGATGCTGTGCATCACGGGCCAGGCCCCCGTGGCCAAGCTCGACAAGGAGGACTTCCAGGCCGTCGACATCGCGTCGATCGCCGCGCCGGTCACCAAGCTGGCCAAGACGGTCCTCGAGGCGTCGCAGGTGCCGGGCGTCTTCCAGCGCGCGTTCCAGCTCATGCGCTCGGGCCGTCCCGGCCCGGTGCTCATCGACCTGCCGATCGACGTGCAGATGACGGAGATCGAGTTCGACCCGGAGACCTACCAGCCGCTGCCCGTGGAGCGCCCGCAGGCCACCCGCGAGCAGGTCGCCAAGGCGATCGACATGCTGCTGGCCGCCGAGCGCCCGCTGATCGTGGCCGGCGGCGGCATCATCAACGCCGGTGCGGAGGCCGAGCTGGTCGAGCTGGCCGAGACCCTCGGCGTGCCGGTCGTGCCGACCCTCATGGGCTGGGGCGCGATCCCCGACGACCACCCGCTGACCGCGGGCATGGTCGGCATCCAGACGTCGCACCGCTACGGCAACGCGACGTTCCTGGAGTCGGACTTCGTGATCGGCGTCGGCAACCGGTGGGCCAACCGCCACACCGGCGGTCTGAAGACGTACACCGAGGGCCGCACCTTCGTGCACGTCGACATCGAGCCCACGCAGATCGGCCGCGTGTTCGCGCCCGACTACGGCGTGGTCTCCGATGCCGGCGCGTTCCTGCGCACCGCGCTCGAGGTCGCCGCCGAGCGCAAGGCCGCCGGGAAGGTGAAGGACTATTCGGCGTGGGCCGCCTCGGCGCAGGAGCGCAAGGGGGCGCTGCAGCGCAAGACGCACTTCACCGAGATCCCGATCAAGCCGCAGCGCGTGTACGAGGAGATGAACAAGGCCTTCGACCGCGACACCGTCTACGTCACCACGATCGGCCTGTCGCAGATCGCCGGCGCCCAGCTGCTGCACACCTACCACCCGCGGCACTGGATCAACGCCGGCCAGGCGGGCCCGCTGGGCTGGACCGGACCGGCCGCGCTCGGCGTCTCGCGGGCGCTGCCCGAGGGCAACGTCGTCGCCCTCTCCGGCGACTACGACTTCCAGTTCATGCTGGAGGAGCTCGCCGTGGGCGCGCAGCACCACCTGCCCTACGTGCACGTCGTGGTGAACAACGCCTACCTGGGCCTGATCCGCCAGTCGCAGCGCGCGTTCGACATGGACTTCCACGTGTCGCTCGCGTTCGACAACATCAACATGTCGGACGGCGACGGGGAGCCCGAGGGCTACGGCGTCGACCACGTCAAGGTCGCCGAGGCCCTGGGCTGCAAGGCGATCCGCGTCAAGGACCCGGAGGACCTGGGCGCCGCGTTCGCCAAGGCGCAGGCCATGACGGCGGAGTTCCGCGTCCCCGTGGTGGTCGAGGTCATCCTCGAGCGGGTCACCAACATCGCGATGGGTGCCGAGCTCGACGGGGTGAACGAGTTCGAGGACCTGGCCATCTCGGCCGAGGACTCGCCCACGGCCATCGCGCTGCTCGACTAGCGCGACCGGCCGAGCAGTACCCGACGACGGCGACGGGAGAGACGATGACGAGGACGGGCGGGCCCGACGGACGAGGGGGTGGAGCGACGGTGACGACGCCAGTGACGACGACACGTCCGACGACGGCGCGCGTGCTGCTCGCCCCGGACAAGTTCAAGGGCTCCCTCACCGCGAGCGAGGTGGCCGCCCACCTGGCGGCCGGCCTGCGGCGGGTGGCGCCCGGCGTCCTCACCAGCGAGCTCCCCGTGGCCGACGGCGGCGAGGGCACCCTCGAGGCCGCCCTCGCCGCCGGGTACACCGCGGTGGACCTCGTGGCGACCGGCCCCCTCGGGGACCCGGTCGCCACCCGGTACGCCCGGCGTGGCGCCACCGCCGTCGTCGAGATGGCGACCGTCACCGGGCTCGGGATGGTCGACCCGACGCCGGGCACGGCGCTCGCCGCCACGTCCCGAGGCCTGGGCGAGGTCGTCGCGCACGCCCTGGACGCGGGCGCCCGGGAGATCGTCGTCGGGGTGGGCGGCTCCGCCAGCACCGACGGCGGGGCCGGGATGCTGGCCGCCCTGGGCGCGCGACTCACCACGGGCGCCGGCGACCTCGCCGACGGCGGCGGCCACCTGCACGAGCTGGTGGACGTGGACCTGTCGGGACTGCACCCGGCGCTCGCCGAGACCGAGATCGTCCTCGCGAGCGACGTGGACAACCCGCTGCTCGGCGAGCACGGCGCGGCCGCCGTGTACGGGCCGCAGAAGGGCGCGGGCCCCGAGACCGTGGTGGAGCTCGAGCTGGGCCTGGCGACCTGGGTCGACGTGCTCGCCACCGTGGGCGTCACCGGGGCCCGCGGCCACGCCGCCGAGCCCGGCGCCGGGGCCGCGGGCGGCGTCGGCTTCGCCTGCCTGCTGCTCGGCGCGGAGCGGCGCCCGGGCGTCGAGGAGGTGCTGGCGCTCACCGGCTTCGCCGACCGGCTCGCCGGCGTCGACCTCGTCGTCACGGGGGAGGGCAGCCTCGACGCGCAGTCCCTGCACGGCAAGACCCCGGTCGGCGTGGCCGCCGCGGCGGCCGCACGCGGCGTCCCCACGGTCGCCGTCTGCGGCCGCACCACCCTGAGCCCCGCGCAGGCGGCCACGGCCGGCCTTCGCGCGGTGCACGCCCTCACCGACGTCGAGCCCGACGTCGCCCGCTGCCTCGCCGAGGCGGGCCCGCTGCTCGAGACCCTCGCGGCGCGACTCGCCGACCACCTGCCGGCCCTGAACCCCGCGGCCCTGAACACCTTGGAGAACGCATGACCCACGACCTCGTCGTCCGCGCCGCCCGTGCCGTCACCCCCGAGGGGGAGCGCGCGGTCGAGGTGGGCGTGACCGACGGCCGGATCGCCGCCGTCGTGCCGCTCGGTGCGGGCCTGACCGGCGCGACGGTGCTGGAGCTCGCGGAGGACGAGGTGCTGCTGCCCGGCCTGGTCGACTCGCACGTGCACGTCAACGAGCCCGGCCGCACCGAGTGGGAGGGCTTCGCCACCGCTACGCGTGCCGCGGCGGCGGGCGGCGTCACGACCATCGTCGACATGCCGCTCAACTCGCTGCCGCCCACCACCTCGACGGCGAACCTCGAGGTCAAGAAGCAGCGGGCCGTGGACCAGGCGTTCGTCGACGTCGGCTTCTGGGGCGGTGCGGTACCGGGCAACACCGCCGACCTGCGCCCCCTGCACGACGCCGGGGTGTTCGGGTTCAAATGCTTCCTCGCCGACTCGGGGGTGCCGGAGTTCGGGCACCTGGAGGACGCGGAGCTGCGCGCCGACCTCGCGGAGCTGACGACGTTCGGCGCCCTGATGATCGTGCACGCCGAGGACCCGGGCACCCTCGAGGACGCCCCGCAGGAACCCGGGCCCGCCTACCGGAGCTTCCTCGCGTCACGACCCGCCAAGGCCGAGTCCACGGCGATCGCGGCGCTCATCGACGCGGCCCGCGCCACCGGGGCCCGCGCGCACGTGCTGCACCTGTCGGACGCAGACTCCTTGCCGATGATCGCGGCGGCCCGCGCCGAGGGCGTGCGCCTGACGGTCGAGACCTGCCCGCACTACCTGTCGCTCGACGCCGACCACGTGCCCGACGGCGCGACGGCCTACAAGTGCTGCCCGCCGATCCGCGAGCAGGACAACCAGGACCGGCTCTGGCAGGGCCTGCGCGACGGCCTGATCGACATCGTCGTCACGGACCACTCGCCCGCCACGGCCGAGCTCAAGCAGCCGGCCTCCGGCGACTTCGCTGAGGCGTGGGGCGGCGTCGCGTCGCTCCAGCTCGGCCTCGCCGTCGTCTGGACCGAGGCGCGCCGCCGCGGCGTCCCCCTCGCGGACGTCGTCGGGTGGATGTCCGCCGGCCCGGCCGCGCTGGTGGGCCTGGAGCGCAAGGGCGGCATCGTCGTCGGCAAGGACGCGGACCTCGCGGTCTTCGCCCCCGACGCGACGTTCGTCGTCGACCCGGCCCGCCTGCACCACAAGAACCCGGTCACGCCGTACGCCGGCCGCGACCTCACGGGCGTGGTGCGGCGCACCCTGCTGCGGGGAGGCGAGGTGGGCGACGAGCCCGCCGGCACCCTGCTGCGCCGCGGCGAGGGCTGAGCGCCCGGCCGCCCCCCACGGTCCCCCCGTCACCGAGAAGAACGAACGAGGACGCATCATGACGCGACTCCAGCCGGGCGACACCGCCCCCGACTTCACCCTGCCCGACTCCGCCGGCACCCCGGTGTCCCTCGCGGACGTCCGTGCCGCGGCCGACAAGGGCGTGGTCGTGTACTTCTACCCGAAGGCCGGCACCCCCGGCTGCACCACCGAGGCCTGCGACTTCCGCGACAACCTCGCGTCGCTCGCCGGGGCGGGGTACGCCGTCGTGGGGGTCTCCGCGGACCCGGTCGAGGACGTCCGCGCCTTCGTGGAGTCCGAGCACCTCACCTTCCCCCTCCTCAGCGACGCGGACCACGCCGTGGCCGACGCGTACGGCACCTGGGGCCCGAAGACGATCGGCGACCGGACGTTCGACGGGGTGCACCGCTGCACGTTCGTCGTCGAGCCGGACGGCACGCTCCGGTCCGCCGAGTACGACGTCGAGGCCACCGGGCACGTGGCCGCGCTGCGCGCGCGGCTCGTGGGTGCCTGAGCGCCGCGGACCCGCTAGGGTTTCACCCAGGCGATTCCGCTATGCGTAATCGAACTTTCAATATGCAACGCTTCGCAGAACAAGGAGGGACTGTCGTGGAGCTCCCCGACGGCCTGACCATCACCGCAGAGATCGGTGCGCGCGACACCGAGGTGCTCACCCCGGCCGCGCTCGACCTGATCGTGACCCTGCAGCGCGAGCTGGGCCCCCGTCGCCTCGAGCTGCTGGAGGCGCGGCAGCGACGCCGCCAGGCGCTGGCCGACGGCGGCACGCTCGACTTCCTGCCCGAGACCGCGCACATCCGCGCCGACGACTCGTGGAAGGTCGCGGAGCCGGCACCCGGCCTGGTCGACCGCCGGGTGGAGATCACCGGCCCGACCGACCGCAAGATGACGATCAACGCGCTCAACTCGGGCGCGAGGTGCTGGCTCGCCGACCAGGAGGACGCCAACACGCCGCAGTGGCGCAGCGTGGTGGGCGGCCAGCTCAACCTGCTCGACGCCATCGAGCGCCGGATCGACTTCACCAACGAGGCCGGCAAGTCCTACGCGCTGAAGCCGGACGACGAGCTGGCGACGATCATCATGCGCCCCCGCGGGTGGCACATGAACGAGAAGCACGTCCTGGTCGACGGCCAGGAGGCCTCGGGCTCCCTGGTCGACTTCGCGCTCTACGTCGCCACCGCGGGCCTGCGGCAGATCGCCAAGGGTCTCGGTCCGTACTTCTACCTGCCGAAGATGGAGTCCCACCTCGAGGCGCGGCTGTGGAACGACGCGTTCGTCCTCGCCCAGGACGCGCTCGGCATCCCGCGCGGCACCATCCGCGCCACCGTGCTCATCGAGACCATCCCTGCCGCGTTCGAGATGGAGGAGATCCTCTACGAGCTGCGCGAGCACTCGGCGGGCCTCAACGCCGGCCGCTGGGACTACCTGTTCTCGGTGGTGAAGAACTTCAGGACCCGTGGCTCGGAGTTCCTGCTGCCCGACCGCAACCAGATCACCATGACGGTGCCGTTCATGCGGGCCTACACCGAGCTGCTCGTCTCGACCTGCCACAAGCGCGGCGCCCACGCCATCGGCGGCATGGCCGCGTTCATCCCGAGCAAGGACGCCGAGGCGAACGAGCAGGCCTACGCCAAGGTGAGCGCCGACAAGGCGCGCGAGGCCGGCGACGGCTTCGACGGCTCGTGGGTGGCGCACCCCGGGATGGTCGCCACGTGCGAGGAGGCCTTCACCGCGGTGCTCGGCGACCGGCCGAACCAGATCGACCGCACCCGCGACGACGTGCGCGTCACGGCCGCCGACCTGCTGTCGGTCGACAAGACGCCCGGCACCGTCACCGAGGCCGGCCTGCGCAACAACGTCTCCGTCGGCATCCAGTACCTCCAGGCCTGGCTGGGCGGCCTCGGCGCCGTCGCCATCTTCGGCCTCATGGAGGACGCCGCGACGGCGGAGATCTCCCGGTCGCAGGTGTGGCAGTGGCTGCACAACGACGTCGTCCTCGCCGACAGCGGCGAGAAGGTGACGCGGGAGCTCGTCGAGCGCATCGTCGACGAGGAGGTGGCGAAGCTCCCGGGCGGCGCCGCCGCCTTCGACGAGGCGCGGGCCACGTTCATGGACGTGGCCGTCGCCGACGAGTACATCGACTTCCTCACGACGGCCGCCTACGAGCGGATGGACTGAGGAGACCCGGCACGCTCGGCTGCGACGGGGGCGCCGAGCACCGCCGGACCGGAGACGGCCGGGACCGCGACCTGTGTGGCGTGGTCCCGGCCGTCTCGCCGTCTGCACCGTGATGTGGAGACAACCTCCCGGACATGTGCCGACCACTAGACTGGCGGCCATGTCCACCATCTCCCGAGACGAGGTCGCGCGCGTCGCCGCCCTGGCCCGGATCGACCTGCGCGACGACGAGGTCGACCGGCTCGCCGGCGAGCTCGACGTCATCGTCGACTCGATCGCCCGCGTGCGCGAGGTCGCCACCCCTGACGTCCCCGCGACGAGCCACCCGCTGCCCCTGACGAACGTGTTCCGCGAGGACGTGCCCCAGCCGGCGCTGCCCGTGGCCGACGTGCTGGCCGCCGCGCCGGACGCGCAGGACGGGCGCTTCGCCGTCCCGCAGATCCTCGGGGAGGAGTGAGATGACGGACCTGACCCGCCTGTCCGCGGCGGAGCTCGCCGAGACCCTCGCGCGCAAGGAGGCCTCGAGCGTCGAGGCCACGCGCGCGCACCTGGACCGCATCGCCGCCGTCGACGGCGACGTGCACGCGTTCCTGCACGTGAGCGAGGACGACGCGCTGGCCACGGCCGCCGACGTCGACGCCCGCCGCGCCGCCGGCGAGGAGCTGCACCCGCTGGCCGGCGTGCCGATCGCCGTCAAGGACGTCGTCGTGACGAAGGGCCTGCCCTCCACGGCCGGCTCCAAGATCCTCGAGGGCTGGATCCCGCCGTACGACGCGACGCTCGTCGAGAAGATCCGCGCCGCGGGCCTGCCGATCCTGGGCAAGACGAACATGGACGAGTTCGCGATGGGCTCCTCCACCGAGCACTCCGCGTTCGGCAACACCCACAACCCGTGGGACCTCGACCGCATCCCCGGCGGGTCGGGCGGCGGCTCCGCCGCGGCCGTCGCCGCCTTCGAGGCGCCGCTCGCGATCGGCACCGACACGGGCGGCTCCATCCGCCAGCCGGGGGCCGTCACCGGCACCGTCGGCGTGAAGCCCACCTACGGCGGCGTCTCGCGCTACGGCCTCATCGCCATGGCGTCGTCGCTCGACCAGGCAGGCCCCGTGACGCGCACCGTGCTGGACTCGGCGCTGCTGCACGAGCTCATCGGCGGCCACGACCCGCGCGACTCGACGTCCATCGCCGAGCCGCTGCCGCGGCTGGTCGACGCCGCCCGCCAGGGCGCGCTGGGCGACCTGTCCGGCCTCAAGGTCGGCGTCGTCACGCAGCTGCAGGGCGAGGGCTACCAGCCCGGCGTGCTCGCGCGCTTCCACGAGTCGCTCGAGCTGCTGACCAAGGCCGGGGCGGAGGTCGTCGAGGTCTCCTGCCCGAGCTTCGACTACGCGCTCGCCGCGTACTACCTGATCATGCCGGCGGAGGCGTCGAGCAACCTCGCGAAGTTCGACGGCATGCGGTTCGGCCTGCGGGTCGAGCCGGCCGACGGGCCGGTCACCGCCGAGCGCGTCATGGCCGCGACCCGCGGCGCGGGCTTCGGCGACGAGGTCAAGCGCCGCGTCGTGCTCGGCACCTACGCCCTGTCGGCGGGCTACTACGACGCCTACTACGGCAGCGCGCAGAAGGTCCGCACCCTCATCCAGCGCGACTTCGACGCCGCGTTCGCGCAGGCGGACGTGCTGGTCTCGCCCACGGCGCCCACCACGGCGTTCAAGCTGGGGGAGAAGCTGGACGACCCGCTGGCGATGTACCTCAACGACGTCGCGACCATCCCGGCCAACCTCGCCGGCGTGCCGGGCATCTCGGTGCCCAACGGCCTGGCCGAGTCGTCGGAGGGCGGCGCCGGCCTGCCGACAGGTTTCCAGATCCTCGCGCCCGCCAAGGCGGACGACCGCCTCTACCGCGTCGGCGCCGCGCTCGAGTCGGCCCTCGAGTCCACGTGGGGCGCGCCCCTGCTGGCCCGCGCGCCCGAGCTGGGCTGAGAACAGGAGAACACCACCGTGACCACCACCACCCCTGCTCTCGTCTCCTACGACGACGCCGTGCGCCGGTACGACCCGGTGATCGGCATCGAGGTGCACGTCGAGCTCGGCACCCGCACCAAGATGTTCTGCCCGGCCGAGCAGTCGTTCGGCGCGGAGCCGAACACGCAGACCACGCCGGTGTCGCTCGGCCTGCCCGGCGCGCTGCCCGTCGTCAACGGCACCGCCGTCGAGTACGCGATCCGCATCGGCCTGGCGCTCAACTGCCAGATCGCGGAGAGCTGCCGGTTCGCGCGGAAGAACTACTTCTACCCGGACGTGCCGAAGAACTTCCAGACGTCGCAGTACGACGAGCCGATCGCCTTCGAGGGCTGGCTCGACGTCGAGCTCGAGGACGGCACGGTGCACCGTGTCGAGATCGAGCGTGCGCACATGGAGGAGGACGCCGGCAAGAACACGCACGTGGGCGGCTCCGCCGGCCGCATCCACGGCGCCGAGTACTCGCTGGTCGACTACAACCGCGCTGGCGTGCCGCTGGTGGAGATCGTCACCAAGCCGATCACCGGTGCGGGGGAGCGGGCGCCCGAGGTGGCCCGCGCCTACGTGCAGGCCCTGCGCGACATCTTCCGCGTGCTCGACGTGTCCGAGGCGCGCATGGAGCGCGGCAACGTCCGCGCGGACGTCAACCTGTCGCTGCGCCCCACGCCCGAGTCGCCGCTCGGCACGCGCACGGAGACGAAGAACGTCAACTCGTTCCGCTCCGTCGAGCGTGCGGTGCGCTACGAGATCTCGCGCCAGGCCGCGCTCCTCGACGCGGGCGAGACCGTGATCCAGGAGACGCGCCACTTCCATGAGGAGGACGGCTCCACGTCGCCCGGCCGGGTGAAGTCGGACGCCGAGGACTACCGGTACTTCCCGGAGCCCGACCTCGTGCCCGTCGCGCCGTCGCGCGAGTGGGTCGAGGAGATCCGCGCCACGCTGCCGGAGCTGCCGCAGGCCCGGCGCCGCCGGCTGCACGACGAGTGGGGCTTCGCCGACGCCGAGATGCGCGACGTCGTCAACGCGGGCGCGCTCGACCTCATCGAGGCGACCGTCGCCGCCGGGGCCACCCCCGCGGCCGCGCGCAAGTGGTGGATGGGCGAGCTGGCCCGCCGGGCCAAGCAGGACGAGGTCGAGCTCGCGGACCTCGCGATCACGCCCGCCCAGATCGGCGAGCTCCAGAGGCTCGTCGACTCCGGGCGCATCAACGACAAGATCGCCCGCCAGGTGCTCGACGGCGTGCTCGCCGGCGAGGGCGACCCGGAGGCGGTCGTCGTGGCGCGCGGTCTCGAGGTCGTGTCCGACGACGGTCCGCTGCTGGAGGCCATCGACGCGGCCCTCGCGGCGCAGCCCGACATCGTGGAGAAGGTGCGCGGCGGCAACCAGGGCCCGGTCGGCGCCATCATCGGTGCGGTGATGAAGGCGACCAAGGGTCAGGCGGACGCCAAGCGCGTCCGGGAGCTGGTGCTGGAGAGGATCGGCTGATGCGGTCGCCCGTCCTGCACGGGGAGCTGGTGCGCCTGCGCCCGATCGAGGCGCGCGACGCGGACCGGCTCTGGGCCTCGCTGCGCGACCCGGACGGCGGCCGGCTGACGGGCATGGGCACGAACGCCGCGTCGTCGCGCGCCGAGGTGGACTCGTGGGCGGCGCGCGCGGCCGACCTGCCCGGCCGGTACGACTGGGCGATCACGTCCGCCGCCGTGCGGGACGGGGAGCTCGTCAGCGATGACCTGCTCGGCGAGATCTCCCTCGACCGGGTGGACCTCGAGCTGCGGTCGGCGAACCTGCGCCTGCGGATGATGCCGGACTACCGGGGCCGCGGGTACGGGCGTGAGGCGATCGGCGAGGTGCTGCGGTTCGCGTTCGACGACGGCTCCGGGCCGAGGCTGCACCGCGTGAGCCTCGCGGTGATCAGCGTCAACCCGCGGGCGCGTGCACTGTACGACTCGCTCGGCTTCCGCGAGGAGGGGCGCCTGCGCGACGCGTTCCGCGACGGGCAGGGCTGGGCCGACGCCGTCGTCATGAGCGTCCTCGAGGACGAGTTCCGCGCCGGGGCAGGCACGGCCTGAGCCCGCCGTCGGTCGGGCCTGACGGGACCCTCGTGATCTCCTCGGGCTCGACCGGCGAACAGCGGCGCTCAGAACGGCAGGGGGCCGTGATCGGTGGGCACGATGAGGAGCCCGACGACGCGCGACGCGTCGTCGAAGGCGACCCGCCCGAGGACCTCGCCCGCCTCGCACACGAGCGTGGTGGTACCGATGACGGTGCCGAGGACCTGTTCGCCGTCCGCCACGACGCTGCCGTCGGGCAGCTCTACCTGAGTGCCGCGGCAGCGGTCGAGCCCGCCGACCTCCGCGAGCACGGATCGCCACGCGGCGCCGACGACGTCGGGGGTGAGCTCCTCGGCGGTGCGCGGCTCCATCAGCCCCGCGAGCTCCTCGTGCTGCCCGGCCGCGACCAGCGCGAAGACCCGGTCGGTCAGCGCGACCACCTCGTCCGTGCCACGCCCGCGGATCTCCTCGCCGCTGCGCGGGTCGGTCGGCCGGCCGAACCGCTTGAACGCCGCCTGTCTGCTCATGCCCATCTCCGCTCCGATCTCGGCCCAGGTGTGTCCCTGGGCGCGCGCCTTCCGGACCGCCGCGTCGAGCTGCTGACGCGCCGTCTGCACCGCCTGGAGGGCGGCGCGGATCTCTCTCATGCCCGGTAGTCAACCTGTGGTTGACAAGGCATGTCAACCACAGGTTGACGCGCGTGGGTCAGGATGGTGGGCGCGTTGACATGCCGGCGCCGCAGGCCTAAGTTCGTATCGCAGAAGTAGGATTCCGAAACATGGAATACGCCGCCCGACGAGGAGTGACGATGACGCAGCCGCAGACCACCCGCTACTACACCCCGCAGGGCGGGCTGCCCGGGCAGGAAGAGCTGCTCACCGACCGCGCGATCGTCACCGAGGCGTACACGGTCATCCCGCGCGGCGTGCTGCGCGACATCGTCACCTCCAACCTGCCCGGCTGGGACAAGACCCGCCTGTGGGTGCTCGCGCGCCCCGTCGAGGGCTTCGCGACGACGTTCGCGCAGTACGTGGTCGAGGTCTCGCCGGGCGGCGGAGCCGACCGCGGCGAGATCGAGGACACCGTGCAGTCGGTCGTCTTCGTCACCGAGGGCACGCTGACCCTCACGGTCGGCGGGGAGGAGCACGTGCTCGAGCCCGGCGGGTACGCGTACCTCGCCGCGGGCGACCAGTGGTCGCTGCACAACCGCTCGGACGCCAAGGCCGCGTTCCAGTGGGTCCGCAAGGTCTACGAGCGGATCGACGGCCACGAGGCGAAGACCTTCGTCACCCGCGAGCAGGACATCGAGCCGCGCCCCATGCCGGACACCGACGGCGCGTGGGCCACGACCCGCTTCGTCGACCCCGACGACCTGGCGCACGACATGCACGTCAACATCGTGACGTTCCAGCCCGGCGGCTCCATCCCCTTCGCGGAGACGCACATCATGGAGCACGGCCTGTACGTGCTCGAGGGCAAGGCCGTCTACCGGCTCAACGGGGACTGGGTCGAGGTGCAGGAGGGCGACTTCATGTGGCTGCGCGCCTTCTGCCCCCAGGCCTGCTACGCCGGCGGCCCCAAGCCGTTCCGCTACCTGCTGTACAAGGACGTCAACCGGCAGGTCAGGCTCGACCGCCGCTGACCCCGGCACGGCCGGCCCCGTCGCCGTCGCGGGGCCGGCGGCGGGCGCGCTCGAAGTCGTCCAGCGCCACGCGGCGCTCGTGGGCGTGGTCGACCATCGGCGCCGGGTAGCCGCGCGGCGGAGGGTCCAGGCGCCACGGCTCGTGGACCGCGAGTCCGTCGAGGCCGCGCAGCTGGGGCACCCAGCGCCGGACGTAGTCGCCCTCGGGGTCGAACTTCTTGCCCTGGGTCACCGGGTTGAACACGCGGAAGTACGGCGCCGCGTCGTGCCCCGTGCCGGCGACCCACTGCCAGTTGAGCTGGTTCTGGGAGACGTCCCCGTCGACCAGGTGGGCCATGAAGTGGCTCGCGCCCCGCTGCCAGGGCACGTGCAGGTCCTTGACGAGGAACGACGCGACGATCATCCGGACGCGGTTGTGCATCCAGCCGGTCGCGAGGAGCTGACGCATGCCGGCGTCGACCAGGGGGTAGCCGGTGCGGCCGGCCGCCCAGGCCTGGAACGCGTCGTCCGCGGCCGCGCCGCCGGCCCAGGCGTCGTCCGGCACGACGGCGCGCAGCGACCGGCTGCGCCCCTCGGGGCGGTGGTGCAGCACGTCGGCGTGGAACTCCCGCCAGGCCAGCTCTGACCGGAAGGCCGCCACGTCCTGCGCGGGGGCGCCGTCCGCCTGGGCCGCCGCGAGGTCGGCCAGCAGGGTGCGCGGATGCACCTCGCCCCAGCGCAGGTGCACGGACATCGACGACGTCCCCTCGAGGTCGGGGCGGTCACGGCGGGCGCCGTACCCCGCGAGCCCGTCCCGGCAGAAGGCGTGCCAGCGCCGCCGCGCGGCGGCCTCGCCGGCGCGGGGCAGGCGGGCGTCCGTGGCGGGGGCCGCGGGCAGGTCGTCGGACGCCACCGTGGCCCACGGGATCTCGCGGGGCCGGCCGGCCGGTGCGCGCCAGCCGTGCTCGTACCAGGCCGCCCGGAACGGGGTGAACACCTGGTACGGCGTCCCGCCCCCGGTCAGCACCCGCCCGGGGGAGACGGCGTACGGCGACCCGGTGCGCACGAGGGGTGTCCCCGCCTCCGCGAGCAGCGCCTCCACCGCTTCGTCCCGCCGCCTGCCGAGCGGCTCGTGGCTCGCCGCGACGTGCACCTCCTCGGCCCCGACGGACCGCACGACGTCGGGGACGACCGCCCGGGGGTCGCCCCGCCGCAGGACGAGCCGGCCTCCGCACGCGTCGTCGAGCGCGGCCAGCGAGCGCACGAGGTACGCGAGCCGGTTGGTACCCGCCCGGCGCCACAGGTCGTCGTCCACCACGTAGAGCCCGACGAGCTCGCCGTCCCCGGCGCGCGCTCGGTCGACCGCCGCGAGCAGGGCCGGGTTGTCGCCGAGGCGGAGGTCGCGGCGGAACCACATCACGGTCGCTGGCACCGCACCACCGTAGGGTCCGGGCCGGGTGCAGGCCTCCCGTGGTGTCCCGCAGCAGTCGCCGTCGAGGCCCCGCGGTGTCAGAGTTTCCGGTATGACCGACCAGGCCGCGGCACCGGCACCGCACCCTGAGCACGAGGGGGACCGCGCGTTCTTCGGGCACCCGCGCGGCCTCATGACGCTGGCGGGGACAGAGCTGTGGGAGCGGTTCAGCTACTACGGCATGCGCGCCATCCTGCTGTACTACCTGACCGACACCGTGGCCAACGGCGGCCTCGGGATGGACGCGACCACCGGGGCCGCGTTCGTCTCGATCTACGGCACGTCGGTGTACCTGCTGTCGGTGGTCGGAGGCTGGCTCGCCGACCGGGTGATCGGGGCGCGGCGCTCCGTGCTGTACGGCGGGATCATCATCGCCGCCGGGCACGTGTCCCTCACCCTGCCCACGTACGGCTTCTCGATGCTGGGCATCGGCCTGGTCGCCTTCGGCACCGGCCTGCTCAAGCCGAACGTGTCGTCGATGGTGGGCGAGTTGTACTCGCGCGACGACGAGCGCCGCGACCCGGCGTTCTCGATCTTCTACATGGGGATCAACCTGGGGTCATTCTTCTCGCCGCTGATCGTCGGCCTCGTCGAGCAGACCTGGGGCTACCACGCGGGCTTCGCGGTGGCCGCGATCGGGATGGCGTTCGCCCTCGTCTTCTTCGTCGGCGGCTACCGGTACCTGGGCGACGCCGGGACGGACGTGCCGAACCCGATCACCCCGGAGGACCGGCCCGCCGTGGTGCGGCTCGGCCTCTACGTGGTCGGCGCGATCGCCGTCGCGGCCGCGCTGGCGGCGGTGGTCGCCGGTGGCTGGGCCGTCAGGACGTTCATCGACGCCGTGTCCTACCTGGCGCTCGTGACGCCGGTGGTGCTGCTCGTGGTGATGTACCGGTCCAAGCGCGTGACGGCGGCGGAGCGCCCGCGCGTCGTGGCGTACGTGCCGCTCTTCGTCGCCGCGATGCTGTTCTGGATGATCTTCGAGCAGGCGGCCACGACGCTGGCGGCCTTCGCCGCCGACCGGACGCAGCTGCAGCTCTTCGGCCTCGAGCTCTCGCCGGCGTTCTTCCAGTCGGTCAACCCGGCGTCGATCATCATCCTGGCGCCGGTGTTCGCCTGGATCTGGACGAAGACGGGGGACCGGCCGCCCACGGCGTACAAGTTCGTCATGGGGCTGACGCTCGCGGCGCTGTCGTTCCTGTTCCTCGCGGGCATGTCGGCCGTCTTCGAGGGCGAGCTCGCCCCGCCGTGGGTGCTCATCGGCGTCTACGTGATCCAGACGCTCGGCGAGCTGTGCCTGTCGCCGGTGGGGATCGCGGCGACGACGCTGCTGGCGCCGCGGGCGTTCCGCGGCCAGGCGATGGCGCTGTGGTTCCTGTCGTCGGCCGCCGGCCAGGCGATCACCGCGCAGACCATCGAGGCGACCGAGGGCGTCTCCGACACCGCGTACTTCGGCGGGATCGGCGTCGTGGCGCTCGTGTTCGCGGGCGTCCTCCTGCTGCTGGCCCCGTGGGTGACGCGGCACATCCGGCACGCCGACGAGATGGAGCGCACCCACAGCGCCGGCGCGTCCTGATCGCGCCGGCGCCGGGGTGCGCCGGGTTCTCCTCGGGGTGCCTCGCGCTCAGCGCAGCCAGGTCGCGCTGCCGGGCACCGGCGAGGCCGCCCAGGCGCGGCCGAGGCCCCAGGTGTCGCCGGCACGCGTGAGCGCGAGGGCGGCCAGGAGCGCCGTGAACACGAGGTGCTGGTCGACCAGCGGGTTCTGGGACCCCGCGGCGAAGGGCCACGTCGACAGCCACAGCGTCAGCATGAGCAGCCCGCCGGCCACGGCGGCGACGCGCAGGCCGATGCCGAGCAGCAGGGCGAGGCCCGTGCCGAGCATGCCGAGCATGAACAGCCAGTCGACGAGGGGGCCGCTCAGCGCGGCGAAGGCACCGGCGAGCGGGCTCTCGATCGAGCCCAGGTAGCCCGCGGTGGGCGAGCTGCCCGCCACCCAGGCCGCCTCGCCCGGCGTGGCGTAGCCGAGGCCGAAGGTCTTGTCGGCCACCGGCCAGAGGAAGACCACGGCCAGGAGGAGGCGACACAGTGCGAGGGCGCGGCGCGCGCCGGGCCGGGTGACGACGAGCGCGGCGTCCTCCCCGTCCCGGGCGTGGTCGGTGACGTTCGTGCCGGACGTGCTGCCTGCGGCGGTCGCGGTCATGAGTAGCTCCCTGATCGTGGTGCGCTGCGTGGTGCGTGCGATGTGGATGGGCGTGCGTCCGATTTGGACGGATTACTGAGGAACGGGGCCAACCTGCCCAGGTCGCGCGGCGCGTCGCAACCGGATCGTGACCTTCGGATCGTTTCAGCAGGCAAATGGACCACTGGGCGGACGGATGCCCGCGATACGGGACGGCGGGCGTAGCGTGCTCGTGCGCGTCGTCCGCGACGGCGCGGCAGAACTCGTCGAAGGAGCTGACATGAGCCGTCCCCTGCGCTCTCGGACGTCCACCCACGGCCGCAACATGGCCGGTGCCCGCGCGCTGTGGCGCGCCACCGGCATGGGTGCGGACGACTTCGGCAAGCCGATCGTCGCGATCGCCAACTCGTACACGCAGTTCGTACCGGGTCACGTGCACCTCAAGGACATGGGAGACCTCGTCGCCTCCGCGATCCAGGAGGCCGGCGGCGTGGCGAAGGAGTTCAACACCATCGCCGTGGACGACGGCATCGCCATGGGGCACGCCGGCATGCTCTACTCGCTGCCCAGCCGCGACCTCATCGCCGACTCGGTCGAGTACATGGTCAACGCGCACTGCGCCGACGCCCTCGTGTGCATCTCCAACTGCGACAAGATCACGCCGGGCATGCTCAACGCGGCGCTGCGGCTCAACATCCCCGTGATCTTCGTGTCCGGCGGGCCCATGGAGGCCGGCAAGGCGATCGTCGCGGACGGCGTCGCGAAGACGCCGCTCAACCTCATCAACGCGATCAACTACTCGGCCGACGACAACGTGTCCGACGCCGCCCTCGCGCAGGTCGAGGAGAACGCCTGCCCCACGTGCGGGTCGTGCTCCGGGATGTTCACCGCCAACTCGATGAACTGCCTTACCGAGGCGCTCGGGCTGTCGCTGCCGGGCAACGGCTCGACGCTGGCCACGCACTCCGCCCGCAAGGAGCTCTTCCTCGAGGCGGGGCGCACCATCGTCGACCTCGCGAAGCGCTACTACGAGGACGAGGACGACTCGGCCGCCCCGCGCTCGATCGCCACGAAGGCGGCGTTCTCGAACGCCATGGCGCTCGACGTCGCGATGGGCGGCTCGACCAACACGGTGCTGCACATCCTCGCCGCCGCCCAGGAGGGCGAGGTCGACTTCGACCTCACGGACATCGAGGCGATCAGCCGTCGCGTGCCCTGCCTGAGCAAGGTGGCGCCCAACCACCCGGACTTCCACATGGAGGACGTGCACCGCGCCGGCGGCATCCCCGCCCTGCTGGGCGAGCTGGACCGCGCGGGCCTGCTCGACCACGACGTCACCTCGGTGCACACGCCGACCCTGCGCGCCTGGCTCGACGACTGGGACATCCGCGGCGGCAAGGCCACCGAGCGCGCCACGGCGCTCTTCCACGCCGCTCCCGGCGGCGTGCGCACCACGCAGGCGTTCTCGACGTCGAACGTCTGGGACAGCCTCGACACGGACGCCGAGAACGGCTGCATCCGCGACCTCGAGCACGCGTACACCGTCGAGGGCGGCCTGGCCGTGCTGCGCGGCAACCTCGCCGAGGACGGCGCCGTCTTCAAGACCGCCGGTGTCGACCCCGACGTCTTCCACTTCGTGGGCAAGGCCCTCGTCTGCGAGTCGCAGGACGACGCCGTCGAGAAGATCCTCACCAAGCAGGTGCAGCCGGGCCACGTCGTGGTCGTGCGCTACGAGGGCCCGTCCGGCGGCCCGGGGATGCAGGAGATGCTCTACCCGACGTCGTTCATCAAGGGCCGCGGGCTCGGCAAGGTCTGCGCCCTCATCACCGACGGCCGGTTCTCCGGCGGGTCGAGCGGCATCTCCGTGGGACACGTGTCGCCCGAGGCGGCGGCCGGCGGCACGATCGGCCTGATCGAGGACGGCGACGAGATCGAGATCGACGTGGACACCCGGCTCATCCGCGTCAACGTCCCGGACGAGGTGCTCGCCGAGCGTCGCGCCAAGATGGAGGCGCGCGAGAACCCGTGGCAGCCGGTGAACCGCGACCGCTACGTCTCCCCGGCGCTCCAGGCGTACGCGGCGATGGCGACGTCGGCCGACCGTGGCGCCGTGCGCGACGTGTCGCTCATCGCGCGCCGCTGACCGCCCCCGCCGCACGCCCGCCCGGGCCCGACGCTGTCGGACCGGGGCGGGCGTCGGCGTGACATAGGCTCCCGGGCATGGTCGACCAGCCCGAGCCCGACGACGTGCCCGCCGGCCCGTCCAACGAGCGGGAGCTGGAGCCGGAGATCGTCACCGACCTGCGGGAGCGGATGACGTACGGCTCCTACCTGCACCTGGACACGCTCCTGGCCGCGCAGGAGCCGATCAGCTCCCCGGTGCACCACGACGAGATGCTGTTTATCGTGCAGCACCAGACCACGGAGCTCTGGCTCAAGCTGGTGCTGCACGAGCTCGTCTCCGCGCGAGACCTGCTCGCGGCCGACGAGCTCGGCGCGGCGCTCAAGCGGATCGCGCGCGTCAAGCACGTGCAGCGGACGCTCACCGAGCAGTGGTCGGTGCTCGCGACGCTCACGCCCAGCGAGTACGCGCAGTTCCGCGGCTTCCTCGGGAACGCCTCGGGGTTCCAGTCCTGGCAGTACCGCGCCGTCGAGTTCCTGCTCGGCAACAAGAACGCCCGCATGCTCGCGGTCTTCGACGCCGAGCCCGACGCGCGCGACGAGCTCGCGCGCCTGCTCGCCGAGCCCAGCGTGTACGACGAGTTCCTGCGCTACCTCGCCCGGCACGGCCACGACGTGCCCCGCCGGGTGCTCGACCGTGACGTCACCACCGCGCACACGCTCGACGACGACCTGGTCGAGGTGTTCCGCCGCATCTACGCGGACCCGGAGGCGGACTGGTCGGCGTACGAGACGTGCGAGGAGCTGGTCGACCTCGAGGACAACTTCCAGCTCTGGCGGTTCCGGCACATGAAGACCGTGCTGCGGATCATCGGCACGAAGCGCGGGACCGGCGGTTCCAGCGGCGTCGGGTTCCTGCAGCGCGCCCTCGACCTCACCTTCTTCCCCGAGCTGTTCGCCGTGCGCACCGAGCTCGGCGCGACCGCGGGCCCGGGCGCGCGGTCGTGACCGGCCCGCTGCGCGTGCCGCCGGGCGTCACCCCGGTCGTCCTGCCCTCCGACGTCCCGTCGCCGGTGCGGGCCCGGCTGGCGGAGGCCGGCACGTTGCTGCCCCCGTTCACCGACGCGCACGTGCACCTCGGCCTCGTGGACCCCGCACCGCTGCGCGCCCACGGCGTCGCCGCCGTGCACGACCTCGGCGGCGTCCCGGGGGACGTCGCGGCCCTGGCCGCCGACCCGCGCCTGCCGCGCGTCGCGTTCGCGGGCGCCTTCCTCACGGCACCCGGGGGATACCCGACGGACCGCGGCTGGGCGGCCCCGGGAGCGGTGGAGGAGGTGGAGGACCCGGCGTCCGCCGTCGCGGCGGTGGACCGGCAGGTCGCCGCGAGGGCGTCGTTCGTCAAGGTCGCGCTGCACGCCGAGGCCGGCCCGACGCCCGACGACGCCACCCTGGCCGCCGTCGTCGACCACGCGCACGGGCTCGGCCGCGCCGTCGTCGCCCACACCGAGGGCGCGGGGCAGGCGGCGCGGGCGTTCGAGGCGGGCGTCGACCGCCTCGCGCACGCCCCGTTCAGCGAGCGGCTGCCCGACGAGCTGCTCGTGGCGATGGCCGCCGGCGCGACGACGACGAGTCCGCCCGACCGACGGTCGATGACCTGGCTCAGCACGCTCGACATCCACGGCTGGGGCGACCCGACGCCCGCCCACGCGGTGGCGCTGGACAACGTGCGCCGCTTCGCCGCGGCCGGGGGCCGGGTCCGGTACGGCACCGACCTGGGCAACGGCCCGCTGCCGGTGGGACTGAACGCGCGCGAGCTGGCCGCGCTGGCGGAGGCGGGTCTCGGACGCCGCTCGCTGCTCGTGGCGCTGGTCGGCGACGCGCCTCCCGCCGGCCTCGTGTCGTTCGTGCCGGGCCCGGCGCCCGCGCCCTCGGACCCGGGCGCCGTCCACGCCGCCTGGCTCGCCCGCGCGACCGTCCTCGACGTCGCCGACCTGCGGGACCCGGACTTCGTCCCGCCCGCCGCCCGCCCGTCCGCCGACCTCGGAGGAGCCCCATGACCACGGAGACCACCGCCCGCGCCGCCGCCCGGCGCGACCGTGCCGCGGCGCTGGACGCCGCCGACCCGCTGGCCCGGTTCCGGTCGGCGTTCGTCGACTCGGACGAGGTGACCGCCTACCTCGACGGCAACTCGCTGGGCCGCCCCACGAAGGCGTCGGCCGAGCGGCTGGCCCGTTTCGCGACCGACGCCTGGGGCGCCCGGCTCATCCGCGGCTGGGACGAGGAGTGGTACGACCTGCCGCTGCGCCTCGGCGACCGGATCGGCGACGTCGCGCTGGGCGCGGCGGCCGGCCAGACGTTCGTCGGTGACTCCACGACCGTCATCCTCTACAAGCTGGTGCGGGCGGCCCTGTCCTCGCCGCGGGTGGCCGGCCGTGACGAGATCGTCCTCGACTCGGGCAACTTCCCGACCGACCGCTTCGTGCTGGAGGGCGTCGCGCGCGAGCACGGGGCCACGCTGCGGTGGATCGCACCCGACCACGACGGCGGGGTCACGCCCGAGCAGGTGTCCGCGGTCCTGTCCGACCGGACCGCGCTCGTCGTGCTGAGCCACGTCGCGTACCGCTCCGGGTACGTGAGCGACGCCGCCGAGATCACGCGGCGCGCGCACGGCGCCGGCGCGCTGGTGCTGTGGGACCTGTGCCACTCCGCGGGTGCGGTGCCGGTCGTGCTGGACGCCTGGGGCGCGGACCTCGCCGCGGGCTGCACCTACAAGTACCTGAACGGCGGGCCGGGCTCGCCGGCGTTCGGGTACGTGCGGGCGGACCTCCAGGACGAGCTGGTCCAGCCGATCCAGGGGTGGATGGGCAGCGACCGGCCGTTCGAGATGGGCCCGGCCTACGCGCCGCACGCCGGGGTGCGGCGGTTCCTGTCCGGCACGCCGGCGATCGTCGGGATGCTGGCCATGCAGGACATGCTCGACCTCGTCGCCGAGGCCGGCCTGGACGCGGTGCGCGCGAAGTCCGTGGCGCTCACCCGGTTTGCGCTGGAGCTCGTCGACGACCTGCTCGTGCCGCTCGGCGTCCGCGTGGCCTCGCCGCGCGACGACGAGCGCCGGGGGAGCCACGTCACGGTCGACCACGACGCGTTCGCCGACGCCCTGCCGCTGCTGTGGCGGCGCGGCGTGATCCCCGACTTCCGCCGCCCGAACGGCCTGCGGCTCGGCCTCTCGCCGCTGTCGACGTCGTTCGACGAGGTGCGCGTCGGCGTCGAGGCGGTGCGGGACGCGCTCGTCGAGCTCGGCGGTGCCCCGGGCGAGCACGGCGGCCCGCCGCAAGACTGAGGGCGCGGCGCCTGACGGGCTCCGCCTGGACCTCGGCGGAGGGGGCCGCGCGTGCACGATGTCGTCGCCCGCACGCCGCGGCAGCCCCGCCTCGCCTGGGGCCTGCTCGCCACGTGGGCCTGCCTGTTCGCCGTCCAGACGGTCCGCCTGCTCGACGCCGTGGACTGGCCGACGATCCTCCTCGGCGTCGCGGCCGCACTCGGGATGGTGGCCGCGATCGCGCAGCTCGTCGCGTCCAGGAGCGGTCAGCTCGTCCTGACCGACGACGAGCTCCGGGTGGAACGGCGTCGACGCCCCCTGACGATCCCTCGCGGCGCGGTCCGCGCCGTGCGCGGCAACCTCCGCGACCGGCCCACCTGGTCCGCCCGGGTCGTCGTCGAGCACGCCGGCGGAGAGGTCACCCTGCCGCGGTACGACCTCGCGCCCGCGCTCGTGATCGCCTGTCTGCAGGAGTGGGCGGGCGTGGGGGAGCGCCCGGAGGCGGCGGCCGGCTGAGAGAGCCGCCCGCCGCGACCCGGGGCGACGCCGCTCCTACAGTGAGTCCATGAGCGCCGACGCCGCAGCCACCCCGGACCTCAAGCCCCGCTCCCGGCAGGTCACCGACGGCCTGGAGGCGACGGCCGCGCGCGGCATGCTGCGCGCCGTCGGGCTCGGGGACGACGACTTCGCGAAACCGCAGATCGGCGTCGCGAGCTCGTGGAACGAGATCACGCCGTGCAACCTGTCGCTGGACCGCCTGTCGCAGGCGGTGAAGCACGGCGTGCACGCGGGCGGCGGGTACCCGCTCGAGTTCGGCACGATCTCCGTCTCCGACGGGATCTCGATGGGCCACGAGGGGATGCACTTCTCGCTGGTGTCCCGCGACGTCATCGCCGACTCGGTGGAGACGGTGATGCAGGCCGAGCGGCTCGACGGTTCGGTGCTGCTGGCCGGCTGCGACAAGTCGCTGCCGGGCATGCTCATGGCGGCCGCGCGGCTCGACCTCGCGAGCGTGTTCCTCTACGCGGGCTCGATCATGCCCGGCTGGGTGAAGCTCTCCGACGGCACGGAGAAGGACGTGACGATCATCGACGCGTTCGAGGCCGTCGGGGCGTGCGCCCGCGGGCTGATGAGCGAGGAGGACGTCGGCCGGATCGAGCGGGCGATCTGCCCGGGCGAGGGTGCGTGCGGCGGCATGTACACGGCGAACACGATGGCGTCGGCCGCCGAGGCCCTCGGCATGTCGCTGCCCGGGTCGGCCGCGCCGCCGTCCGCCGACCGGCGCCGCGACGCGTTCGCGCAGGCCTCCGGGGAAGCGGTCGTCGAGCTGCTGCGCCGCGGCATCACCGCCCGGCAGATCCTCACGAAGGAGGCCTTCGAGAACGCGATCGCCGTCGTGATGGCGTTCGGCGGGTCCACCAACGCGGTGCTGCACCTGCTCGCCATCGCGCACGAGGCCGAGGTGGAGCTCACCCTGGACGACTTCTCGCGCGTCGCGGACCGCGTGCCGCACCTGGGCGACCTCAAGCCGTTCGGCCGGTACGTCATGAACGACGTCGACCGCATCGGCGGCGTGCCCGTCGTGATGAAGGCGCTGCTCGACGCCGGCCTGCTGCACGGCGACTGCCTCACCGTCACGGGCCGCACCGTCGCCGAGAACCTCGCGGACATCGCCCCGCCCGACCCGGACGGCAAGATCCTGCGCGCGCTGGACCGGCCCATCCATCCGACGGGCGGCATCACGATCCTGCACGGGTCGCTCGCCCCCGAGGGCGCCGTGGTGAAGTCGGCCGGCTTCGACTCCGACGTCTTCGAGGGCACCGCCCGCGTCTTCGAGCGCGAGCGCGGCGCCCTGGACGCGCTGGAGGACGGCACCATCACCGCGGGCGACGTCGTCGTCATCCGCTACGAGGGCCCCAAGGGCGGTCCCGGGATGCGGGAGATGCTCGCCATCACCGGCGCGATCAAGGGCGCGGGGCTGGGCAAGGACGTGCTGCTCATCACCGACGGGCGCTTCTCCGGCGGCACCACCGGCCTGTGCGTCGGGCACATCGCGCCCGAGGCCGTCGACGCCGGGCCCATCGCGTTCGTGCGCGACGGCGACCGCATCCGACTCGACGTCGCGCACAAGACGCTCGAGCTGCTCGTCGACGACGCCGAGCTCACCGCCCGCCGCGACGGCTGGGCGCCGCTCTCGCACGGGTACACCCGCGGCGTCCTCGCGAAGTACACCAAGCTGGTGCAGTCCGCGTCGCGCGGCGCCGTCCTGGGGTGAGTGCCCGGGGCCGACCGCCGGCCGACGGCGCGCGAACCGTGCGCGGGCGCGCCATGCTGGGCCCATGAGCGACTCGATCACCCCGCGACAGTTCGCCCAGGCCGACGGTGTCGCCGACTGGCAGGCGGACGACGGCTCCGCGTGGGCCGTCTTCCGCTCCGGGTCCTTCGCGGCCGGCGCACGGTTCGTGGACGCGATCGCGGAGATCGCCGACGCGGTGAACCACCACCCCGACGTGGACCTGCGCTACGCCACCGTCCTGGTCCGCACGTCGTCCCACGACGCCGGGGGCCTGACCACGCGCGACGTGGACCTGGCCCGGCGGATCAGCGACGCCGCGGCCGAGCTGGAGCTCCCGGTCGAGACGTCCCGCCGCCGGGCGGGCAGCGGGGCATGACCGACGAGCTCTCCGCGGCACGGTTCGAGGCCGCCGCGGGCACCGGCGACTGGCGCGCCCTCGGCACCGGCGCGAGCGCCCTGTTCCGCACCGGGTCGCCGGGGGAGGGCGCCGTCCTGCTCGAGCGCGTCGCCGTGCTCGCGGACGCGGCGAACCACCACCCCGACGTGGACCTGCGGCCCGACGGCGTCGTCGTGCGGCTCTGGTCGCACGACGTCGACGGGTTGAGCGAGCGCGACGTCGCCCTGGCGCGGGAGATCTCCGCCGCCGCGGCAGACCTCGGGCTCGCCGCCGACCCCAGGGCCGTGCAGGAGGTGGAGCTGACGATCGACGCCGCCGACCGCGAGCGGGTGATGCCGTTCTGGGGCGCGGTCCTCGGGCACACGCGCTCCGGCGAGGACCTGCGCGACCCGCACGGGCGGTGGCCGGGCATCTGGTTCCAGGCGATGGACGAGCCGCGACCGCAGCGCAACCGGCTCCACCTCGACGTCTTCGTGCCGCACGACGTGCGGCAGGGGCGCGTCGACGCGGCGCTCGCGGCCGGCGGGCGGGTCACGACCGAGGAGTTCGTGCCGCAGTGGTGGACGCTCGCGGACGCCGAGGGGAACGAGGCCGACGTCATCGCCTGGGAGGGGTTCGAGGAGGACCTGCCCGACGGCCTGCTCACGCCGGAGGAGTTCCGGGCGGCGGGCGGCGTCGAGGACTGGCGGGTGCTCCAGGGCGCCAGCGCGTACTACGCGACGGGCGGCTTCGACGCGGGGGTCGAGCTGGTCGCCCGGGTGGCCCGCGCGGCCCAGGAGGCGGGCGTGCCGCTGTTCGCCGACCTGCGCTTCTCGGGCGTCACCCTGCGGGTCGGGCCGCCGGAGGACGGGTGGATCGGGCCCGCGCGCCTCGGGGTGGCGCAGCGGGCGCAGGCCGCGGCTCGCGAGCTCGGGCTGCGCGCCGAGCCCGCCGTCCTGCGCGACGTGCAGCTCACGCTCGACGCGCTCGACGTCGATGCCGTGCGACGGTTCTGGGCTGCGGCGCTCGGGTACGTCGAGCGGGGCACGACGGACCTGTACGACCCGCTGCTGCGCGGGCCGTCGGTGTTCCTGCAGCCGATGGCCGAGCCGCGCGAGCAGCGCAACCGCGTGCACGTGGACGTCATGGTCCCCGCCGACGTCGCGGACGCGCGGGTGGCGGCCGCCGTCGCCGCCGGCGGCACGGTGGTGCGCGAGGCGGAGGCGCCGTTCTGGCGCACCGTCGCCGACCCGGAGGGCAACGAGGTGGACATCGCCGTGATCCCGGGGCGCGCCGAGGCCTGGGGCGGGTGAACTGCCGGGTGACGGTCAATCGCAGGTAGAAGGGACCTTTCGCCGGCGTCAAGGCTGCTCTATCCTCCCTGGCAGCGCCGTCGTCCGACGGGCGCGACCGCAAGGGCCGCGCCGCGGCCACGAGGAGGTGGCGGTGGCCGTGCTGGACGGTGGCCGGGGTGCCGGGGAGCTCGCGATCGAGACCCGGGGGCTCCGCAAGACGTACCGCAGCGTGCGAGGCAGGTCGGTCGGGGTGGAGGGGCTCGACCTCCAGGTGCCGGTCGGCGGCGTGCACGGGTTCCTCGGGCCCAACGGGTCCGGGAAGACGACGACGATCCGGATGCTCCTGGGCCTGGTCCGGCCCGACCGCGGCACCGCCACGATCTTCGGGCACGAGGTGCCGAAGCGGCTGCCCGAGGTGGTGGGCCGCGTGGGCGCCATCGTCGAGAGCCCCAAGTTCTTCCCCGCGTTCAGCGCCCGCCGCAACCTGCGCCTCCTCGCCGACGCGATCGGCGCCCCCGCGGGTCGCGTGGACGCCGTCATCGACGAGGTCGGTCTCACCGGACGGGCGAAGGACCGGTACAAGGGCTACTCGCTCGGGATGAAGCAGCGGCTGGCCATCGCGGCGACGCTGCTCAAGGACCCCGACCTGCTCATCTTCGACGAGCCGACCAACGGCCTCGACCCCGCGGGGATCCGCGAGATCCGGCAGACGATGCGCGGGCTCGCCGACCAGGGCAAGACGGTGCTGGTCTCCAGCCACATCCTGGCCGAGGTGGAGCAGATCGCGGACACGGTGTCGATCGTGGCCCGCGGGCGCCTCGTCGCCGCCGGGCGGGTGGCCGACCTCATCGGCGCCGGCTCCGCGACGGGCTCGGTCCGGCTGCGGGTCGCGCCGACGGACCTCACCATCGCCACCAGCGTGCTCGAGACCGGCGGGCTGCTCGTGCGCCGCGAGCACGACGCGCTCGTCGTCGACGGTGCCGCCGACCCCGCCGCCGTGAACCGCGCCCTCGGCGAGCGCGGCGTGTGGGTGCGCGAGCTCACGCCGCTCCAGGCCGACCTCGAGTCGGTCTTCCTCGGCCTCACGGCGCACGAGACCCCGGGCGGCCACACCCACAAGAGCGGCCGGACCCGGCGCGGTGGGCCGCCGCCGGAGCCCGCGCACGCCGCCGCGCCGGCACCGTCCACGGAGGGGGAGGCATGAGCCGGCTGCTGCGGGTGGAGCTGCGCCGGCTGTGGGCGCGGCAGATCACCCGATGGGCGTGCGTCGGGATCCTGGCGCTGGTCGTCCTGAGCGGAGCGGCGACGTACCTGTCGGCGCCTCCGCCGAGCGACCAGGAGGTCGCGGACGCGCAGGAGAGGTTCGCCGCCGACCAGGAGGTCTGGGAGAAGGAGGGGGAGCAGCAGGTCGCCGCGTGCGAGGCCGACGCCGAGGCCCAGGGGTCCACGCCCGCGGACTGGGGCTGCGACCAGCTGGCACCGCGCCTGGACTGGTACCTGCCGCCCACGCAGACCTTCGTCCCCGACGCCGCCCAGCAGGCGATGATGTTCGGGGACGAGGCTCCCTCCACCGGCGACGACGCCACGGCGGCCGCCGTGGAGGAGATCCGCGCGTCGGTGTGGAACGGCTGGTCCGGGCTGGCGTCGGTCGACGACCTGGCGGTGCTGCTGCTCCTCGTCGCGCTGGTGGTCGGGGTGAGCTTCGTGACCGCCGAGATCAACAGCGGGTCGCTGGGCATGTGGCTGACGTTCGAGCCGCGCCGGCAGCGCGTGTACTGGTCGAAGGTGGTGGCCGCCGCCGTCGGCACGGTCCCGCTGGTGCTCGTCGGGTTCGCGCTGCTGGTCGGCGCGTCGTACGCCGTGTACGCCTCGTTCGGCACGCTCGGGGACCTCACCGGCGCCGTCTGGCTGGAGGTCGCCGCGTTCACCGGGCGCCTCCTCGCCGCCGGGGTGGTGCTCGCCGCCTTGGGCGTGGCGCTCGGCACCCTGCTCAAGCACGCGGCGGCCGCCGTCGTCCTGGTCGGCGTCGTCGCGTGGGCGTGCCTGGCCTTCGCCTTCACGATCGGTGAGGCGCAGCGCTGGTTGCCGACGACGGCGCTCTCGGCCTGGCTGCAGGGCGGGCTGGTGTTCACGACCGAGCGCTGCACCCCGAACGCCGACGGTGTCTTCGAGTGCGTCCCCGTGGACCACGTCGTGACCACCGCGCAGGGCGGGCTGACCCTGGCGGCGCTCGCCGCCCTCGTCACCCTGCTCGCGGTGCTGGTGTTCCGGCGCCGCGACGTGAGCTGACCGGCCCGCTCCCACCGCAGGTCGTGAGCCCGGTGCCCCGCATGCCGTCCGCATGATGGGACACCGGGCTCACGACGTGACATCGGCCTGTGGCGGGCGTAACGTTCGATCCGTGCAGACGATCCTCGTAGTACTTCTTCCCGGGCGCGCCGACTAGGCCCACGCACCAGGCTTCGTCAGCGCGCTCACCCCTCGTCAGTCCCGTCATCCCGGGACCGGGGGGTTTTTCATTGCAGCGACACCCCTCGCCAGACCCTTCGCCCGCAAGACCGACCGGCAGGAGAGACCGATGGTCCAGCCGAACCCGACCCCCGCCCAGGTGGCCGCCCGCACCGCGTCACGCAGTGCCGACGGCGCCTCCGGCCGAACCGTGTCCGGTGAGGAGGTCACCGGCGCCGAGTCGATCGTCCGCTCGCTCGAGTCGGTCGGCGTCGAGAACGTCTTCGGCATCCCGGGCGGCGCGATCCTCCCGCTCTACGACCCGCTCATGGACTCCAAGCAGATCCGCCACGTCCTCGTGCGGCACGAGCAGGGCGGCGGGCACGCGGCCCAGGGCTACGCCCACGCGACCGGCAGGGTCGGCGTGACGATGGCGACCTCCGGCCCGGGGGCGACGAACCTCGTCACCCCGCTGGCCGACGCGCACATGGACTCCGTGCCGCTGGTCGCGATCACCGGGCAGGTGGCGCAGTCGCTCATCGGGACCGACGGGTTCCAGGAGGCGGACATCGTCGGCATCACGATGCCGATCACCAAGCACTCCTACCTGGTCACCGACCCGGCGGAGATCCCGCGCACCATCGCCGAGGCGTTCCACATCGCGTCGACGGGGCGGCCCGGCCCGGTGCTGGTCGACATCGCCAAGTCCGCGATGACCGCCTCGACCACGTTCTCCTGGCCGCAGGAGATGTCGCTGCCCGGCTACCACCCGGTGACGAAGCCGCACGCCAAGCAGATCCGCGAGGCCGCGAAGCTGCTCGCGACCGCCCGCCGCCCCGTGCTGTACGTGGGTGGCGGCGTCATTCGCTCCGGGGCCTCGGCGGCGCTGCGCCGCCTGGTCGACACCTCGGGCGCCGCCGTCGTCACGACGCTCACCGCACGCGGCGCCGTGCCCGACAGCCACCCGCAGCACCTCGGCATGCCCGGCATGCACGGCACCGTGCCCGCCGTGGCCGCGCTGCAGAAGGCCGACCTGGTGGTCGCCCTCGGCGCCCGCTTCGACGACCGCGTCACGGGCCGCCTGTCGAGCTTCGCCCCGACCGCCGCCATCGTGCACGCCGACATCGACCCCGCGGAGATCGGCAAGAACCGTCCCGTGGACGTGCCGATCGTGGGCGACCTGCGCGAGGTCATCGCGGACCTCGTGCCGGCCCTCGAGGCGGAGCACGCCAAGGTGGGCAAGCCGGACCTGGCCTCCTGGTGGCACCAGCTCGACACCTGGCGGGAGACCTACCCGCTGGGCTACACGCCCACCGCCGACGGTCACCTCTCGCCGCAGCACGTGATCTCCCGCCTGGGCGAGCTGGCCGGCCCCGACGCGATCTACGCCGCGGGCGTGGGGCAGCACCAGATGTGGGCGGCGCAGTTCATCCGCTACGAGCACCCGCGCACCTGGCTGAACTCCGCGGGCCTCGGCACCATGGGCTTCGCGGTCCCGGCCGCGATGGGCGCCAAGGTGGGCGAGCCCGACCGCGAGGTGTGGGCCATCGACGGCGACGGCTGCTTCCAGATGACCAACCAGGAGCTCGCCACCTGCGCGATCAACGACATCCCCATCAAGGTGGCGCTGATCAACAACAGCTCGCTCGGCATGGTGCGGCAGTGGCAGACGCTCTTCTACGACGAGCGCTACTCCAACACCGACCTGCACACCGGGCACGGCACGCGGCGGATCCCGGACTTCGTGAAGCTGGCGGACGCCTACGGCTGCGAGGGCATCCGCGTGGAGCGCGAGGACGAGGTCGACGCCGCCATCAAGCGGGCGCAGCAGATCGACGACCGCCCCGTCGTCATCGACTTCCAGGTCTCGCGCGACGCCATGGTGTGGCCGATGGTCGCCGCCGGCGTCTCCAACGACGACATCCAGTACGCGCGCGGCATCTCGCCCGCGTGGGACCGCGAAGACTGACCGGCCGACGAGCAGAGACGGAGCCACCCATGTCGCGTCACACCCTGTCCGTGCTGGTCGAGAACAAGCCGGGTGTCCTCACCCGGGTCAGCGCGCTGTTCGCCCGACGGGCGTTCAACATCCACTCCCTGGCCGTGGGACCCACGGAGCACGAGGAGATCTCGCGCATCACCGTCGTGGTCGACGTCGAGGAGCACCCGCTCGAGCACGTGACGAAGCAGCTCAACAAGCTCGTCAACGTCATCAAGATCGTCGAGCTCGACCCCGAGTCGTCCGTGCAACGCGAGCTCCTGCTCGTCAAGGTGCGGGCCGACGCGGCCACGCGGGCGGGCGTGCTGGAGGTCGTCGACCTCTTCCGCGCCCACGTCGTGGACGTCGTCCCCGACACCGTCGTCATCGAGGCGACCGGGACGGCCGCCAAGCTGTCCGCGCTGCTCAGCGCGCTCGAGCCGTACGGCGTCCGCGAGATCGTGAAGTCCGGCACGCTCGCCGTGGGCCGCGGCTCGCGGTCCATCACCGACCGAGCGCTGGAGCGCGTGCGCACGGCCTGACGCCGTTCGCGTACCGTCACCCCTGCCGGTGACCACCAACCGACCAGCAGTACCGAATCGAAGTATCGAGACCGAGGAGCATCACCGTGGCTGAGCTGTTCTACGACGACGACGCCGACCTGTCCATCATCCAGCAGCGCAAGGTCGCGGTCATCGGCTACGGCAGCCAGGGCCACGCGCACGCGCTGAACCTGCGCGACTCGGGCGCCGACGTCCGCGTCGGCCTGCGCGAGGGCTCGGCGTCCGCCAAGAAGGCCGAGGACGAGGGCCTGCGCGTGCTCACCGTCGCCGACGCGGTCAAGGAGGCCGACGTCGTCGTCATCCTCGCGCCGGACCAGGTGCAGCGGCACGTGTACCGCGACGAGATCGCCCCGAACCTCAACGAGGGTGCGGCGCTCGTCTTCGGGCACGGCTTCAACATCCGCTTCGGCTACATCAAGCCCGAGGCCGGCCACGACGTGCTCATGGTCGCCCCCAAGGGCCCGGGCCACCTCGTGCGCCGCGAGTACGTCGACGGCCGCGGCGTGCCCGTGATCGTCGCCGTCGAGCAGGACGCGTCGGGCTCCGCCTGGGAGCTGGCCCTGTCCTACGCGAAGGGCATCGGCGGCCTGCGTGCCGGCGGCATCAAGACGACCTTCACCGAGGAGACCGAGACCGACCTGTTCGGCGAGCAGGCCGTGCTGTGCGGCGGCGCCTCGCAGCTGGTCCAGTACGGCTTCGAGACGCTGACCGAGGCGGGCTACCAGCCCGAGGTCGCGTACTTCGAGGTGCTGCACGAGCTGAAGCTGATCGTCGACCTCATGGTCGAGGGCGGCATCGCCAAGCAGCGCTGGTCGGTCTCCGACACGGCCGAGTACGGCGACTACGTCTCCGGCCCGCGCGTCATCGACCCGCACGTCAAGGAGAACATGAAGGCCGTCCTCGCGGACATCCAGAACGGCGCCTTCGCCGAGCGCTTCATCGCCGACCAGGACGCCGGCGCCCCCGAGTTCACCGCCCTGCGCGAGAAGGGCGAGGCGCACCCGATCGAGACCACCGGCCGCGAGCTGCGGAAGATGTTCTCGTGGATCAAGCCCGCTGACTCCGACTACACGGAGGGCAGCGCCGCTCGCTGACCCACACCGTCAGCAGCGACGCGCGCGGCCGTCGTCCCCCACCCGGGGACGGCGGCCGCACGTGCGTCCGGACCCCGCGCCGCGGCTCAGTCGCCCGGCCCGGACGGGAGCACACGCCGGAGCCTGGCCTTCTTCCGGTTCTCCCGCGCCACCCACGCCAGGTCCGGGTCGGTCGACGCCTCGAGCGCCGCGAACTCCGGCAGGCCCCGTACCGGGTCGGCCGCGACGGCGACGCTCCAGCAGTAGCCGAGGGCCTGGCGCAGCGTCCGCACGTCCGGGTCGCGCCGGGCACCGGCCGGCAGCGCCTCGATCGTCCCGCTGGCCGCGCGGCACGCGTCGAGCGCGGCCGACGCCGTCCGAGGGTCCCGCAGCAGCCGGGGCTCGCAGACGCCCGCGACGGCCGCCCGGCGGACCAGCGGGTGCGGGTCGGCCACCCAGGCGGCGACGAGCGTGCGCAGCGCCCGCGGGTCGTGGTCGCCGACCCGCTGGAGCGCCATCGCGACCGCCTCGCGCACGCGCCACGACCGGTCCGTGGCCCGCGCGTGCAGGGTCGCCAGGGTGTCGGCCGGGGCGCCGTCGGCGTCGACGAGCAGCCGTCCGAGCGCGGCCGTGGCGCAGGAACGCAGGTACTCGTCGGCGTCGTCGACCAGCGTCCGCACGAGGCCGGGGGGCGCGACGTCCCCGAAGGCGTCGAGCAGCTCGAGGTTCGCGCGGGGGCCGGGGAGCCCGGAGCGGGCGTCGAGGTAGCCGGGCACCCGGTCCGGCGCGAGCGCGCGCAGCTCGGCGCGGTAGCGTGCGCCCTTCGTCTCGGTCACGGCAGCCCCTCGTGGGTGGGTCGGACGTGCCGGGCTAGTCGCGGAAGAGCACCTTGAAGCGCTCGCACACCACCGGCATGGACGGGTCGAACTCGCGCCCGATCTGCGACAGCGTGCGCCGCCAGTACCGCTCGTGGCCCTCGCGCCAGTGCTCGAGCGAGCGGTCGCCCTCGCCCTCGGCGGCCGCGTGCTCGGCCGTGACGGCGTCGAACGGCACCGTCTCGACCTTCGTCGTCCGGATGAGCAGGCGCGGCGTGCCGGCGCCGTCCAGCACGATCGACAGGTCGCCCTTGCGCGGCAGGGGCTCGTCGGCGGCCTCGTACTCCCACAGGGCGGCGGCCGTGCCGGTCTTCACCCCGTCGAGGACGAGGCCCAGCAGCTCGTCGGCCAGCTCGGGGGAGTCGCCGAACGACCACGCCGGCGGCGGCACCACGTTCTCCGAGCGCTCGCCCACGGCGCCGCCGTGGCTGGTGCGTCCCGCGCTCGGGCGGGCCACGTCCCAGAACCGCGTGATGTGGTCGGCCTGCGCGGCGTCGTCCAGGCCGGGGGGCACGTCGTCGGTCATGGCCGTCATCCTGCCAGGTGACGGTCGTGCGGGCGCGCCGCCGACCGGCTGTCCGGGGAATGAGATCTCTGTCCGCATCATGACCCCACGGGCTTAGGCTCGGCCCATGACGCGGAGCATCGACCTGGCAGTGGTGGCCGGCGACGGCATCGGCACGGAAGTCGTGGAGCAGGGCCTCGCGGTCCTCGAGGCGGCCGTGGCCGGTTCGGACGTGAAGGTCTCCACGACCGAGTTCGACCTGGGGGCGCGCCGCTGGCACGCCACGGGGGAGACGCTCACCGACGCCGACCTCGAGGCCATCAAGGGTCACGACGCGATCCTGCTGGGCGCCATCGGCGACCCCAGCGTGCCGTCGGGCGTGCTCGAGCGCGGCCTGCTGCTCAAGCTCCGCTTCTCGCTCGACCACTACGTGAACCTGCGCCCCGGCAAGCTGTACCCCGGCGTGACCAGCCCGCTGGCGAACCCCGGGGACGTCGACTTCGTCGTCGTGCGCGAGGGCACCGAGGGCCCGTACGTGGGCAACGGCGGCGCGCTGCGCGTCGGCACCCCGCACGAGATCGCGACCGAGGTCTCCGTCAACACCGCGTTCGGTGTGGAGCGCGTGGTGCGCGACGCCTTCGCCCGCGCCCAGGCCCGCCCGCGCAAGCACCTCACCCTGGTGCACAAGCACAACGTCCTCGTGCACGCCGGCCACCTGTGGCGGCGCACCGTCGAGGCCGTCAACGCCGAGTTCCCCGACGTCACCACGGACTACCTGCACGTGGACGCCGCCACGATCTTCCTCACGACCAACCCCTCGCGGTTCGACGTGATCGTCACCGACAACCTGTTCGGCGACATCCTCACGGACCAGGCCGCCGCCATCACGGGCGGCATCGGCCTCGCCGCGTCGGCGAACATCAACCCCGATCGCACCGCGCCGTCGATGTTCGAGCCGGTGCACGGCTCCGCGCCGGACATCGCGGGCCAGGGCAAGGCCGACCCGACCGCCACCGTGCTGTCGGTGTCCCTCCTGCTCGACCACCTCGGCCTCACCGAGGAGGCAGCGCGCGTGGAGGCCGCCGTCGCGGCGGACCTCGTCGAGCGCGGCGACCGAGTACGCACGACGGCCGAGGTCGGGCGCGACCTCGCCGCACGCGTCAACGGCTGACGGCGGCCCGCCGCCCTCACCGGACGGCGCGGCGCCACCCGCGCCGCGCCGTCGGACGTGTCGTCCGAGCCACCGCCCGCCCTGGCCGTCTCTCCCTGTCGATCACCCGACGTCTCTCTCCGTCCGGGTGGCCGCTGTGGTCGGAGCGACGCCGGTGCCCATGAGGTGCACGGTCGTGGAAAACTACAGGGGTCACCCGGTGAAAGGCCCCCGATCATGACCACATCCAGCACCAACGCTTCCAGCATCCTGCCCGCCGAGCTCGAGGATCTCGTCGCCCTGTTCGACGTGCGCTCCACGGACGCGCCCACCCCGGACGCCGAGCGCGAGGCGGCGCTGCAGGCGCCGAAGTTCGGCACCGTCTTCACCGACCACATGGCGCGCATCAGCTGGCGCCGGGGCGACGGCTGGCTCGACCGGCGCGTCGAGAAGTACGGCCCGCTGCAGCTCGACCCCGCGACCGCCGTCCTGCACTATGCGCAGGAGATCTTCGAGGGGATGAAGGCGTACCGGCACGCGGACGGCTCCGTCTGGACGTTCCGCCCGGACGCCAACGCGGCACGGTTCGCGCGCTCGGCGCACCGCCTGGCGCTCCCCGCCCTGTCCGTGGACGACTTCATCGGGTCCATCGCGGCGCTCGTGCGCACGGACATCGCCTGGGTGCCGTCCGGGGAGGACTTCAGCCTCTACCTGCGCCCGTTCACGTTCGCGTCGGAGGCGTTCCTCGGGGTGCGGCCCACGAACGAGGCCGAGTACCTCGTGATCGCCTCGCCCGTCGGCCCCTACTTCGCGGGCGGTGTGAAGCCGGTGTCGATCTGGATCGACACGCACTACCACCGCTCCGGGCCGGGCGGCACGGGCGACGCGAAGTACGGCGGGAACTACGCGGCGAGCCTGCTGCCGCAGCAGCTCGCCGGCGAGAAGGGCTTCGACCAGGTCTGCTACCTCGACGCGACGACGAACACGTCCCTTGAGGAGCTCGGTGGCATGAACGTGTTCGTCGTCATGGCGGACGGCTCGGTGCACACCCCGGAGCTCACGGGCTCGTTCCTCGAGGGCGTCACGCGGTCGTCCATCCTGCAGCTCGTCACGGACCGCGGGCACCAGGCCGTGGAGCGTCGCATCCCGCTCGCCGAGGTCGTCGCCGGCCTCCAGGACGGCACCGTGCGCGAGATCTTCGCCTGCGGCACGGCCGCGGTCATCACCCCCGTGGGCCGGCTCGCCGGTGACGAGTTCGACCTGCAGGTCTCGGGCGGCGAGCCCGGCGAGCTCACCATGGCGATCCGTGACGAGCTGACCGACATCCAGTACGGTCGGGCCGCGGACCGGCACGGCTGGATGCGCCGGCTCGCCTGAACCGCGCCTGACCGGCGCCCGAGAGCGAGGAGCCGTCGCCACGATGCCCGCACCGATCACGGCCGACGAGCTCAATCGCACCACGCTCGCGCGCCAGCAGCTGCTCACCCGCTCCGACGACGGCGTCACCGCTGTCGTCGGACGGGTGGGCGGGCTGCAGGCCCAGCACGCCGACATGCCGTACGTCGCCCTGTGGGCGCGGCGGGCCGGGCAGACGATCGGCACCCTCGAGGAGGCCCTCACCGGCGGCGACGTCGTGAAGGCGACCGTCATGCGGTCCACCCTGCACGTGGTGCCGAGCGCGCACTGGCCGCTGCTCGACGCGGTCTCCGCCGAGCAGCGGCTGGCGGCCTGGCGGGCGAGCGCCCGGCGGGCCGGCGTCGACCTCGTGGGCCTCAACGCCGCGGTGCGCGCCTTCTGCGCGGAGCCGCGCACGCTCGACGAGGTGGAGGAGTTCGCCGCCGACCAGTACCCCGGCGTCGACGCCGTCGCGGCGATCCCGGGTGGCGTGAGCCGCGCGTGGTGGCGGCTGGCGAGCGCCGGCGGCGGCCTCGTGCACGTGCCGCCGAGCGGCCTGTGGGGCTCCCACGTCGCGGCGCGCTACCAGGACGGGGCGCGCTGGCTCGCCGACCGCGTGCCGCACCCGCTGCCCACGTTCCCGCCCGACGAGGCGCGCGCGGGGGCGGTCGAGGCGTACCTGCGCGCCTTCGGGCCCGCGTCCGCGCGCGACGTCGCCCGCGGCGTCGGGATCCGGGGCGTCGGGGCGCTGAAGCGCGCGCTCGCGCTCCTGGACCTGCGGACGTACGCCGCCCCCGACGGCCGCGAGCTGCTCGACCTGGCCGACGGCGACGTCGTGCCCGGGGACGCCCCGGCGCCGGTCCGGCTCCTGCCGCGCTGGGACCAGCTCCTCGTGGCGCTGGACGAGCGGTCCCGGATCGTCGACCCCGAGCACGCCGGGCTCGTCTACCGGCGCAACGCCGACGTGCTCCCCACCCTCTGGGTGGACGGGCGGGTCGCGGGGACGTGGTCCCTGGACGTGGACGCCCGCCGCGCCACGGTGCACCTCGAGCCGTTCGGCGGCGACGCGTGGGCGCACCACCGGGAGGAGCTGGAGGCGGAGGCCGCCGCGCTGCTCGACCTCGCGGCGGCGGGCTCGACGGAGCGGGAGATCACCTGGGCGGCTGAGGGCGCACGAGAGTCCGGCCGAGCACGCCGGTGAGCATCGCCGAGACGGCGATCCCGACCACGATCCACACGAGGGCGGTCACGACCGCCGAGGCGGCGTCGCCCGTGCCCGTGAACGCGAGGGCGGCGAGGATCACGGTGACCAGCGCGACGAGCCAGCCGAAGAACATCCGCGGGCGCGGCACGACGCGCACCAGCAGCTGGAGGACGACGGCCGCGAGCAGGGCGAAGAGGGCCCCGGTGAACGCCCACGCCAGGCCGGGGGCGTCCGGCACCAGGCGGGAGGGGCCGAGCAGCCCGACATCGAACGCGCTGTCGAACACCACGGACGCGGCGAGCCCCAGGACGGCGCACACGACGACGGTCACGGCCGCGCCGGACCAGTAGCGGCGCCGGTCCAGCGCCAGCAGGCCACGGGACGTCGGCGCCGGCGCGTCCCAGGCGTCCACCGGTTCCGCCGTCGGCACCACCGACGGGGGCGGTGTGATGCCGCCCGGCGTCATGCCCGGCGTCATGCCCGGGGTCGTGCCCGGGGTCGACGGCGTCTGGTCGGTCGGGCCGCCTGGTGGCCGCGTGCGGGTCATCGGTGATGCCTCCTGACCTCGGTGACGGTGCCCAGCCGACCACATCCCGGGCTCGGTCGCACGGGCGGGCGACCGGTGCCACGCCGTGGACGGCCTGTCCGGTCGGCGCGCGGGTGTGGCACCATGTGGCCCATGACACGCCTCGCACACCAGCGTCGCTCGCTCATCATTCCGTAGCGCGTCCGGCCACCCGCCGGACGCGCAGACCTTCCGTACCCCGGGGGGTCTTTTTTGTTGACCAGCACGCTCAGCTTCTTGACCTGGGGAGTCCCGCATGACCGCCACCCCGTTCCACGTGTACGACACCACCCTGCGCGACGGCGCGCAGCAGGAGGGCATGAACCTCTCCGTGGCGGACAAGCTGGCCATCGCGCCGCTGCTGGACGAGCTGGGCGTCGGGTTCATCGAGGGCGGCTGGCCCGGGGCGGTGCCGAAGGACACGGAGTTCTTCCGGCGGGCGGCCAAGGAGCTGGAGCTGAGGCACGCCGTGCTCGCGGCCTTCGGGGCCACCCGCAAGGCGGGCACGCGCGCGTGGGACGACCCGCAGGTGCGGGCGCTGCTCGACTCCGAGGCCCCGGTCGTGACGCTCGTGGCCAAGTCGGACGTGCGGCACGTGGAGCGGGCGCTGCGCACCACCCCCGCCGAGGGCCTCGCGATGATCTCCGACACGGTGGCGTTCCTCGTGGGCGAGGGCCGCCGCGTCGTCGTCGACGCCGAGCACTTCTTCGACGGCCACCGCTTCGACCCGGCGTACTCGCGGGCGGCCGCCGAGGCGGCGTTCGAGGCCGGCGCCGAGGTGGTCACCCTCTGCGACACGAACGGCGGCATGCTGCCGCACTGGGTCACCGACGTCGTCACCGAGGTGCGCGAGTCGCTGGGTCTGCCGCACGGCCGCGACGCCGTCGCCGGGGACCGGCTGCTCGGCATGCACGCCCACAACGACTCGGGCTGCGCCGTCGCGAACACGCTCGCCGCCGTGGCGGCCGGGGCGTGGCACGTCCAGGGCACCGTCAACGGCTACGGCGAGCGCACCGGCAACGTGGACCTGGTGACCGTCGTCGCGAACCTCGAGCTCAAGCACGGCCTGCGCACGCTCGCCGGTGACGGCCTGGAGGACGCGACGCGCATCGCGCACGCCGTCGCGGAGATCACGAACATCTCCCCGTACGCGCGGCAGCCCTACGTGGGGGCGAGCGCGTTCGCCCACAAGGCGGGCCTGCACGCGAGCGCGATCAAGGTCGACCCCGACCTGTACCAGCACATCGACCCCACCGCGGTGGGCAACGACATGCGCATGCTCGTGTCCGACATGGCCGGGCGGGCGTCGATCGAGCTCAAGGGCCGCGAGCTGGGCTACGACCTCAGCGGGCAGGGCGAGCTGCTGACCCGCGTCACGACGAGGGTCAAGGACGCCGAGGCGCAGGGGTACACGTTCGACGCGGCCGACGCGTCGTTCGAGCTGCTGCTGCGCGAGGAGCTCACCGGCACGCGGCAGACGTACTTCCGGGTGGAGAGCTGGCGGACCATCGTCGAGACCGTCGTGGGCGCGTCGGGTCCTGTCCCCGGTCACGACGCCGACGGCCGGGACGCCGACGCCGTCGCCGAGGCGACCGTGAAGCTGCACGCGGGCGGCGAGCGCATCGTCGCGACCGGCGAGGGCAACGGCCCGGTGAACGCCCTCGACCAGGCGCTGCGCAGCGCGCTCACCCGCGTCTACCCGCAGATGGAGAAGTTCGAGCTCATCGACTTCAAGGTGCGCATCCTCGACGCCCAGCAGGGCACCGACGCCACCACCCGCGTGCTGGTCGAGACCACGGACGGGCAGCACTCGTGGTCCACCGTCGGTGTGGGGCCGAACGTCATCGAGGCCGCGTGGGAGTCGCTCATCGACGCGTACGTGTACGGCCTGCTGCACGCGGGCGTCGAGCCGCGCTGACGTCCCGGCCGGCGCCACCGCGCCGGCCGGACCGTCACACCGTCACCGCGCGCCGCGGCTGCCGTTCGTCAGCCGGTGCGGCTGGACGGCCTCGTACGTCGCCTTGAGGGCGGCGGTGGTCCGGTCGTAGCGGCGCTGCGCCACGCGGACGAAGAGGAAGTCGACGACGGCGAGCTGGGCGATGCGGCTCGACATGGCGCCCGAGCGGAACTGGGTCTCGCGCGCCGTGGTCGCCAGGACGACGTCGGCGAGCTCCGCGAGGGGCGAGGCGGGGAAGTTCGTGACGGCCACGGTCGTGGCGCCCGCGTCGCGGGCGAGCGTGAGCGCCTGGCAGGTCTCCATGGTGGTGCCCGTGTGCGAGACGGCGACGGCGACGCAGCCCTCGCCCAGCAGCGCGGCGGACTGGAGCTGGCCGTGCAGGTCGACCGGGGCGAAGCAGGCGATGCCGATGCGCGTGAGCTTCTGGCCGAGGTCCTGCGCCGTGAGGCCGCTCGACCCGGCGCCGTAGACGTCCACGCGCGGCGCGGAGGCCACGGCCTCGACGGCACGCTCCAGCGCGTCGAGGTCGAGCATGCGCGCGGTCTCCTCGATCGTGCGGGCCTCGTGGAAGGCGATCTTGGACACGACGTCCGTGGCGGTGTCGGTCCGGTTGATCTCGCCCTCCGCGATGCCGGAGCGCTCCAGCTCCACGGCGCGGCGGCTCGTGGCCTGCGCGAGGTCGATGCGGAACTCGGGGTAGCCGGCATAGCCCACGGCCCGGCAGAAGCGGACGACCGTCGCCTGCGACGTGCCCGCGCGCGAGGCGAGCTCGGTGATGGTGGCGCCGACGACGCCGGGCGGGTCGTCGAGCACGACCGTGGCGATGCGCGCCTCCGCGGGTCGCAGGGTGGGCAGGGCCTGACGGAGCCGGACGAGGACGTCACCGTTCATGGGCGGATCTCCTTCCCGGCGGGCGCCGGAGACGGGTGGGTGGTGGCCCGGACGGTGAGCCAGGTGTCGTGGGGCTCCACGAGGTCGCCGTCGTGGGGGTCGGCGAGGGAACGGGCGAGGCGCAGCGCGCCGTCGAGCGGGGTCCCGTCGGCGTCCACGAGCCGCACGTCGGGACGCAGGGCGCGCAGCCGCGCCCTGAGCGGGGTGGCCACGGGCTCGCCGATCTGCAGCACGCCGCCCGTGACGGCCGCGAGCGGCGGGATGCCGGGCCGCAGCGCGGCGGCGAGGCTCTCCGCGAGGTGCGTCCCGGCGTCGTGCAGGATGCCGTGCGCGACGAGGTCGCCCGCGGCCGCGGCGTCGGCGACGGCGGGGGTGAAGGACGCGAGGACGTGCGCGCGGTCGGGACGCCCGTACAGCGCGGCGGGCCAGCCCTCGACCGGCCCGAACCGCTCGAGCGCGGCGGCGAGCAGCGTGGGGGAGGCGGGCCCGGGGCGTCCGTCGTGCGTGGCGACGGCGGCCCGCAGGCCGTGCGCGCCGATCCACGAGCCGGAGCCGAGGTCCCCGAGCAGGTGGCCCCACCCGTCCGCGCGGTGCCAGCGGCGCCGCAGGTCGGTGGCGAGGACGATGGCGCCGGTGCCGACCGCGGCGACGGCGCCGGCCCGGCCGCCGAGGGCGCCGAGGTGCGCGGCGAGCGCGTCCGCGGCGACGGCGGTGGAGCGCGCGCCGGCGTCGCGCAGCACGGCGTGCAGGGCGCCCGGGTCGGGGACGAGCGAGGGCAGGCCGGTGACCGACACGGCCGCGGCGGCGACGCGCAGCCCCGGGCGCCGGCGGGCGAGCGCGTCCACGAGCTCGGCGACCACGTCGGCCGCGTCGCTGCCGGTGGCGGTGATGCGGACCGGGCGGCCGGTGAGGGAGACCGGGGTGCTGGCGGTGTCGTCGGCGGGGCCGGCGCCGTCGGGCACCGGCACGGCGAGGAGGCGGGCGCCGCTGCCGCCGACGTCCACGGCGACGACGTGCTCGGGGGCGTGGGGGACGTCGTGGCCGGTCACGGGACCCAGTGTGGCAGTGATTTTCTCAGGCTGGACACCTCACAAAAAGAATCTCGCCGGCTTCTCGCCCGCACGGTCGGCGGAGCCGTCGGGCCGGGTGTGACCGACGCCGCCTCCGCTCCGGCCGCGGCGCGGCTACCGTGGAGACGTGCATGGTGAGTACAAGGTTCCCGGTGGCAAGCTCGTGACGGTCGACCTCGACGTGCGCGACGGGTTGCTCGCCGACGTCAGGCTCAGCGGCGACTTCTTCCTGGAGCCCGACGACGCCCTCGAGGTCATCGACTCCGCCCTCGCCGGGCTGCCGCGCGAGACGTCCACGAGCGAGCTGGCCCGCGCGGTCGACGACGGGCTGCGGATCGCCGAGCAGGACGGCCGGGTGGCCGGCAGCGTGACGATGGTGGGCTTCGACGCGTGGGCGGTCGCGGTCGCGGTGCGTCGGGCGCTGGGGCTCGCCACCACGTGGGACGACCACACGTTCGAGGTGCTGCGCCCCGGCCCGCTTCCCCCGGCGACGCTCGCGGCCCTGGACCAGGTGCTCACCGAGGAGCTCGCGGAGGGGCGGCGCGGCCCCACGCTGCGGTTCTGGGACTGGAACGAGCGCGCCGTCTTCATCGGGTCCTTCCAGTCGCTGAAGAACGAGGTGGACCCGGACGGCGTGCGCGCGCACGACGTGACGGTGGTGCGCCGGATCTCCGGCGGCGGCGCCATGTTCATGGAGGCCGGCAACTGCGTGACGTTCTCCCTGGTCGTGCCGGCGTCGCTCGTCGACGGCCTGTCGTTCGAGCAGTCGTACGCGTTCCTCGACTCCTGGGTGCTGGGCGCGCTGCGCGACGTCGGCGTCGAGGCGTACTTCTCCGGCATGAACGACGTCGCGTCGCCCGCGGGCAAGCTCGCGGGCTCGGCGCAGAAGCGTCTGGCGGGCGGGGCCGTGCTGCACCACATGACGATGGCGTACGACATCGACAACGCGAAGATGCTCGAGGTGCTGCGCATCGGCCGGGAGAAGCTCTCCGACAAGGGCACCCGGAGCGCCGACAAGCGGGTGGACCCGCTGCGGTCGCAGACAGGGATGTCGCGCGACGAGATCCTGGACGCCTTCGAGGCGCACTTCAAGGCCCACCACCGGACCGTGGACTCCGAGCTGCGGCCCGACGAGCTGGCCCGGGCCGAGGAGCTGGTCCGGACGAAGTTCGCCGACCCGGCCTGGATCAACCGGGTTCCCTGAGCCCCGCTCACCACCGCCTCCGTACCGACCGCGACGCGCCGACGAGGTCACCGTCGGGTCACGAGTTGGTGCGGGGGCTTTCGTTATCCGCGTTCGGTCAGTAATCTCCCTCACGAAGCGATGCTCCGGAACTTCCTTTCAGGACCGGGGTGCTGCTCGCACCACAGCGATCACCACGGCGATCAGCAGCACAGCGAGACGACGACGTCACGCCGGACGACGAGGACGTCGGCAGGACATGACCGCGAGGACGGCGCGCGACCGCGAGAACCGCGGCGCCGCGCACCAGGGAGGGCGGCCCGCGGGCCGCCGGGGGAGGACGACGATGCGTCGAGACATGTGGACCCGCAGGAACGTGGGGGTCGTGGCCACCGCGGCGTTGGTGGCGCTCGGCGTCGCCGCGTGCGGCAGCGGCGGCAGCTCCGGCGACGGGGGCGGGGACGGGACGGTCGACGGCGAGGGCAAGACCCTCGACGTCTGGATCATGCAGGGCACCAACCCCAGCGCCGACACCTTCTTCGACGAGGTCGGCAAGGCCTTCACGGAGGAGACCGGCGCCGAGCTGAACGTCGAGTTCGTCGAGTGGGCGGACGCGCACGACCGGTTCGTCACGTCGATCGCGGGCCAGACCACGCCCGACGTCGCGGAGACCGGCACCACCTGGACGCCCGAGTTCGCCGACGCCGGTGCGCTCGCGCCGCTCGACGACTACGTCGCGGAGGCGGGGCTGGGCGACGACCTGGTGGAGGGCCTCGTCGAGGCGGGCACCTACGACGGCCAGCTGTACGGCATGCCCTGGTACGCCGGCGTCCGCTCGCTCGTGTACAACACGGAGATCTTCGAGAAGGCCGGGGTCGAGCCGCCCACGACCTGGGCGGAGATCGAGTCGGCGGCCGCGGCGATCAAGAAGGAGTTCCCGGACAAGACCGCCGTCGCGGTGCCGGGCGACGCCGAGTTCACGGTGTACCCGTGGGTGTGGGGCGCGGGCGGCGACGTCGCGACGCTCGACGGCGACACGTGGACGTCCGGCCTCGACAGCCCGGAGGCCCAGGAGGGCCTGAGCTTCTGGACCGGGCTGGCGAAGGACGGCTACTCGTCGGCCGGCGCCACCACGTGGCGCGAGACCGACGTGCTCGACGCGTTCGCCCAGGGCGACGTCGGCATGGCGATCATGGGCTCCTGGACGCCGGGCGCCATCGTCGAGGCGAACAAGGACATGGAGGGCAAGTTCGCGGCCGTCCCGATCCCGGGCAAGGACGGCGGGATGTCGCCGTCGGTGCTCGGCGGCTCGCACCTGTCCGTCTTCGAGACGGCGGAGGACAAGGACCTGGCGTTCGCGTTCGTCGAGCTCATGACCACCGGCGAGTTCGCCACGAAGTGGGGCGAGCAGGCCGGCTACTTCCCGGGCCAGACGTCGCTGCTCGACGAGACCCTGAAGAGCACCGACCCGCTCGTGGCGCCGTTCGCGCAGCAGTTCGTCGAGGGCGGCGCTTCGGTGCCCGTCTCGCCGAACTTCGGGGCCGTGCAGGCCAAGCTCACGACGAGCACGATGATGCAGTCGATCCTCTCCGGGAGCGAGGACGTCCCGACCGCCAGCACGAAGGCGGCCGACGAGATGACGTCGCTGCTCAACGGTGGCAGCTGACGGATGACGAGCACCCTCCCCGTCGCGGTCCCCGCCGGGCCCGGGCAGCAGCCCGGGCCCGGCGGGCGCCGCCCGCTCGGCAAGTCGCTCCTGGCGCGGGTGCGGCCGTGGATGCTGCTGACCCCCGCGCTGCTCGTCCTGGCGGCGCTGCTCCTGTGGCCGCTGGTCCGGGTCGCGCTCTTCTCGTTGCAGGACTACGGGCTGAAGGAGATCGTCTCCGGCGAGCCGAACTGGATCGGCCTCGGCAACTACGTCGAGGTGTTCACGTCGTCCCAGCTGTGGACGGTCGTGCTGCCGAACACCGTGGTGTTCGCGGTGCTCTCGGTGGCGTTCACGGTGATGTTCGGCACCGCGGTGGCCGTGCTGCTCGCGTCGCTCGGCCGCCTTTGGCGCACGATCGTGTCCAGCGCGATCATGGCGGCCTGGGCGATGCCCGCCGTCACCGGCACGTACGTGTGGGTGTGGATCTTCGACGCCGACCGCGGCGTGTTCAACCACGTGCTCCAGTCGCTCGGGCTGCAGGACGCGCCCGTCAACTGGTTCACCGACCGCTGGTCGTTCTACGCCATCGTGCTGCTCAACGTGGTCCACCACGGCTTCCCGTTCGTGGCGATCACCGTGCTCGCGGGCCTGCTCGGGGTGCCGAAGGAGCTGCTGGAGGCCGCCGAGATCGACGGCGCGGGCGCCTGGCGCCGGTTCTTCTCCGTGATCGTGCCGCAACTCAAGCAGATCTTCGCCGTCGTGATCATCCTGTCGACCATCTGGGACTTCAAGGTCTTCGCGCAGGTGTACCTCATGCCGGGCGGCGCCGGCAGCAACCGCGAGGTGCTCAACCTCGGCGTGTGGTCCTACACCGAGTCGTTCGGGCAGAACCGGTACGGCTTCGGCTCCGCGATCGCGGTGCTGCTGACCCTGCTGCTGCTCTGCATCACCGTCGCCTACGTGCGCACCATCCTGAAGGAGGAGGAGCTGTGAGCCGGCCCAGGACCGCGACCCAGGTGGGCAAGGGGGTCGCCGTCACGCTGCTCCTGGTGTTCACGCTGTTCCCGGCGTACTGGATGCTCGTCAGCGCGTTCGACGGGAAGGCCGGGCGGGGCTCGTCCTTCGTGCCCGCCGACCCGACGCTCGAGCACTTCGAGTTCGTGCTCACCGACGGCGGCTTCGACGTCTTCCTGCGCAACTCGCTGCTCGTGGCGCTCGCGACCGTGCTCGTCTCGTCGCTGCTCGCCCTGCTCGCCTCCGTGGCGGTGGCGCGGTTCCGCTTCAAGCTGCGCACCCAGGTGCTCATGCTCGTCCTGATCGTGCAGATGGTGCCGCTCGAGGCCCTCGTCATCCCGCTGTTCGTCCAGGTGCGCAACCTCGACCTGCTCGGCACGCTCACCGGCCTGGTCGTGGTCTACGTGGCGCTCGCGCTGCCGTTCGGCATCTGGATGCTGCGCGGGTTCGTCGCCGCCGTGCCGGTGGAGCTGGAGGAGGCCGCCTACCTCGACGGCGCCACCTGGGGCCGGATGTTCCGCTCGATCCTGCTGCCGCTCGTCGCGCCCGGCCTCGTGGCCACCAGCATCTTCAGCTTCATCACGGCGTGGAACGAGTTCGTCTTCGCGATGACGCTGCTCGGCGGCGAGACGCAGAACTACACGGTGGCCATCGGCCTGCGGTCGTTCTTCGGCCAGCACTCGAACGACTGGGGCGCGATCATGGCCGCGTCGACCATCATCACCGTGCCCGTGATGGTCTTCTTCATCCTGGTCCAGCGGCGGCTCGCGTCGGGCCTCACCGCCGGGGCGGTGAAGGGATGACCGGGTGGGGTGCCGGTTCCGGTGCCGGTGCCAGCGCCGGCGCCGGTACCGGCGCCGTCCGGCGGGCCGTGCACGGGCTGCTGCTGCCCGGCTTCACCGGCACCACGCCACCGGGCTGGCTGCTCGACGCGGCCCGCGCCGGGCTCGCCGGGGTGGTGCTCTTCGCGCACAACACGCCGGACCTCGCGACGACGACGGCGCTCACGGCACGCCTGCACGAGGCCGCGCCCGACCTGCTCGTCGCGACCGACGAGGAGGGCGGCGACGTGTCGCGGCTCGAGGCCGCGACCGGGTCCTCGCTGCCAGGCGCCGCGGCGCTCGGCGTCGTGGACGACGAGCGTCTCACCCGGGCCGCGGGCGAGGCCCTGGGCCGGCTGCTCGCGGCCGCCGGGATCGACCTCGACCTCGCGCCGGTGCTCGACGTCGACGCCCCCGGCAACCCGGTCATCGGGGTGCGGGCCTTCGGCACCGAGCCGGCGGCCGTCGCGCGGCACGGCGTCGCGTTCGCCCGCGGCCTGCAGCACGGCGGCGTGGGCACGTGCGCCAAGCACTTCCCGGGCCACGGGTCCACGACCGTCGACTCGCACCTCGCGCTGCCCGTCGTCGACGCCGACCTCGACACCCTGCGGGGCCGCGACCTCGTGCCGTTCTCCGCGGCCCTCGCGCCCGGCGCGGGCACCGACGACGGGCCTGCGGCCGACGCGCTGATGACCGCCCACGTCGTCGTGCCGGCCCTCGGGCCCGCTCCGGCGTCACTCGAGCCCGCGGTCGCGGCGCTCGCCCGGGAGCTCGGCCACGCCGGGCCGATCATCACCGACGCGCTCGACATGCGCGCCGTCTCCGACGGCGTCGACGTCGGCGAGGCCGCGGTGCGCGCCGTGGAGGGCGGCGCGGACCTGCTCTGCCTCGGCACGACGACCGGCCGGGACGACGAGGCGCTGTTCCGCTCCGCCGTCGACGCCCTCGTGGCCGCCGTCGGCTCCGGGCGGCTGACGCAGGACCGGCTCTCCGCGTCCCGGCGGCGCACCGAGTCCCTGGCGCGGCGGCTGCGCGCTCGACGCGACGGGGCCGGCCCTGGCGCCGGGCCTGGCGCGGACACCGGAGCGGGTACCGCCGGGCGGGCCGAGGCCGCGCTCGCGGCGCTCGCGGAGGTGGGCGCCGAGGCGGCCCGGCGCGCGGTCCGTGCCGTCGGCCCGCGAGCGGCGCTCGCCGGTGCGCCCGACGTCGTCGACCTGCGGCTGCGGCTGGACCACGCCGCCGGCCGGACCGCGCAGCACGTGCTGCGGGCGCTGGCCGCGCGGTGGCCAGACGCCGTCGTGCACCCGGCCCTCGACGACGACGGTGTCGCCGCGCTCCTGCGGGGGCTCGCCGGCCCGGCCGTGCCGACCCGTCCGGCCGACGCCGCGGGCGCTGTCCCCGGCGCGGCGCGACCGCTCGTCGTCGTCACGCGCGAACCCGTGCCCGGCGGGCCCGAGCACGCCCGGCTGGCCGTGCTGCAGGAGGCCCGCCCCGACCTCGTCGTCGTGCACACCGGCGCCCCGGCCGCGGGGGAGCGATGGCTCGCCGACCTCCCCGGTGGCCTGCCCGCGACCGTGCTGGCCTGCGGCACCGGCCGGGCCAACGCCGAGGCCGCCGTGGACCTCCTCGCCGGGCCCGTCCCCGCGGCCGGTGCCCCGGGGGTGGCGCGATGATCGTCATCGGCATCTCGTCCGGCACCAGCGTCGACGCGATCGACGCCGCCGCCGCGGACCTCGACCTGCGCCCGGACGGCACGCTGTCCCTGCGCCCGCTGGGGCATGCCGAGTACGCCTGGCCCGACCACCTGCGCCGCCGCATCCTCGCGGCGCTGCCGCCGGCCACCGCCGACCTCGGCGAGGTGTGCCAGCTCGACACCCTCGTCGGGCAGGAGCTCGGCGCCGCCGCCCGCCGCGCCGTCGACGACCTCGCCGGCGGGGACGCGGACCTCGTGGCGTCGCACGGCCAGACGCTGCACCACTGGGTGGTGGCCGGCCGTGCGCGCGGCACCCTGCAGCTCGGCAACCCGGCCTGGATCGCGGAGCGGACCCGGCGTCCCGTGGTGAACGACTTCCGGGTGGCCGACGTGGCCGCGGGCGGGCAGGGCGCGCCGCTCGTGAGCGTGCTCGACGCGCTGTGGCTGGGGCACGACGGGCCGGCGGGCACGGAGTACACCGCGGCGCTCAACGTGGGCGGCATCGCGAACGTGACCGTCGTCGGCGCGCACGACGAGCCCGTGCTCGCGTGGGACACCGGGCCCGGCAACTGCCTGCTCGACGCCGCCGTGCAACGCCTCACCGGGCAGCCCTTCGACCGGGACGGCGAGCTCGCGGCCCGCGGCGTCGTCGACCCGGCGGCCCTCGACGCGCTGCTCGACGAGCCCTATTACGCCCTGCCGGTGCCGCGCTCCACCGGCCGCGAGCTCTACGACGGCGAGTACGTCGCGACGCGGCTCGCCGCCGCGGGCCTGCGGGCCGACGGACTCAGCACGCCCGACCTGGTCGCCACGCTCACCGAGCTCACCGCCGTCACCGTGGCACGGTCGCTCGCCGACCACGCGCCGGACGGGCCGGTCGGGCGCGTCGTGATCTCCGGCGGCGGGGCCCGGAACCCCGTGCTGCGCGAGCGGCTGCGGGCGCGGCTCCCGGCCGGCACCGCCCTCGTGACCGCGGACGAGCTGGGGCTGCCCGGCGACGCCAAGGAGGCGTACCTCTTCGCGCTGCTCGGCTTCCTCGGCGTGCACGGGGTGCCGGGGACCGCCCCCGGCCCGCACCGGCGGCAGGCGACCGGCGCCCGCCGGCCGGTGGTGCTGGGCTCGCTCACCCCGCCGAGCCCGCTGCCCGTGGAGGCGGCCCGCGTCCCGGTGCGGCGTCTCGCGCTCACCACCGCACCGAGCCAGGTCGTGCCCCGCGACCCGGCGCCGAGCGTCACGACGACCGCGCGCGACCTGACGAGAGGAAGCACCCGATGAGCGGAGCGACCCTGCCCGACCCCGCCGTGCCCCCGGACGCCGTGCCCCCGGACGCGCCCTCGGACGACCTGCTCGCCGTCGCGCGCCTCGTCTCCCCGACGGAGGAGCGCAACCCGCGCACCACCGACATCGACCTGCTCCCGTCCGCCGACGTGGTGCGCCTCATCCTCGACGAGGACGCCGGCGTCGCCAGCGTGGTGCGCGCCGAGCGGTTCCGCGTCACGCAGGCCGTGGAGCTGGCCGTCGCCGCCGTCCGCGCCGGCGGCCGCGTGCACTACGTGGGGGCGGGGACGTCGGGACGCCTCGGCGTGCTGGACGCCGTCGAGCTGCTGCCCACCTACGGGGTCGGCCCCGAGTGGTTCGACGCGCACCTCGCCGGCGGGCCCGACGCGATGACCGTCTCGGTGGAGGGTGCGGAGGACGACGCCTCGGGCGGCCGGCGCGACCTCGACCACGTCGGCCCGCACGACCTCGTCGTCGGGCTGGCGGCCTCCGGGCGCACCCCGTACGTGGGCGGCGCGCTCGACCTCGCGCGTGAGCGCGGGGCGCGCACCGCCCTGGTCAGCGCCAACCCGGCCGCGCCGCTGGCCGACCAGGTCGACGTCGCGATCCTGCTCGACACGGGGCCCGAGGCCGTCACCGGATCGACCCGGATGAAGGCCGCCACCGCGCAGAAGATCGTGCTCAACACGTTCTCCACCGCGACGATGATCCGGCTCGGCAAGACGTACTCGAACCTCATGGTCGACGTGCGCGCGTCGAACGCCAAGCTCCGTGCCCGCCTCGTGCGGCTGCTGAGCCAGGCGACCGGCCTCGCCCCCGAGGTCTGCGCGCCGGTGCTCGCCGACGCCGGCGGCGACGTCCAGGTCGCGCTGGTCATGCTGCTCGCCGGGGTGGACGCCGAGCACGGGCGCGCCGCCCTCGACGGCGGCGACGGCGTCCGCGGCGCTCTCGGAAGGCTGGGCGCCGCCCCGCCGAGGTAGTCCGAGCCCCCGCGAGGTAGTCCGACTCCCCGCGAGGTAGTTCAGCCCTCGCCGAGGTAGTTCGAATCGTGCCGAGGTAGTTCGGGCAAAAAGCATTTTCGCGGCATATCGCGGCGCCATCGCGCGGAGGTGGGACTACCTCGCGGGGGCTCGGACTACCTCGGCGAGGGATGAACTACCTCGTGGGGGCTCGGACTACCTCGGCGAGGGATGAACTACCTCGGCAGGAGATGAACTACCTCGGCGGGGGATGGACTACCTCGCGGGGGCGGGACGGGCGCCGAAGACGGCGGTACCGACGCGGACGACGGTGGCGCCCTCGGCGACGGCGAGCTCGAGGTCGCCGGTCATGCCCATGGAGAGCTCTCGGGCGTCGGCGGTACCCGGCGCCCCGCCGGCGAGGACGCCGTCGCGAATCTCCCGCAGCCGGGCGAAACCGGCGCGCACCAGCGCCTCGTCGCGATGCTCACCCAGGCGCGCGCCGATCGTCATGAACCCGCTCAGCCGCAGGCCCGGCAGCGCCGCGACGTCGACGGCGAGCGCCGCGGCGTCGTCGGGCGCGACGCCGGACTTGCTCTCCTCGCCGGAGACGTTGACCTGCACGAGGACGTCGAGCGTGCGGCCGTCGCGCTCGCAGCGGGTGGACAGGGCGCGCGCGATCGCGAGGGAGTCCACGGAGTCGACGGCGGTGGCCGACGAGAGCACCTGGTTGACCTTGTTCTTCTGCAGGTGGCCGATGAGGTGGGCCTCGACCCGGCCCGCGCCGACGAGGTCCGCCAGGGCCGGCGCCTTGGCGACGAGCTCCTGCACCCGGTTCTCGCCGATCAGCACCGGCCGGTCGTCGCCCGCCGCGGCGGCCCTCTCGAGCGCGGCCCGCACGCCGGCGAGCACCGTCTCGGCGTCCTGGGTCTTGGTGGCCAGCAGGACGCGGACCTCGCGCGGTTCGCGGTCGGCGGCGCGCGCGGCGTCGGCGACACGGTCGTGGACGGCGGCCAGGCGTGCGGGGATCCCGGAACACTCGGTGGGCATGGCGCCAGTCTACGAACGACCACGACCGTGCCCGAGAGGCGGCGACCAGGGTCCGCTCAGGGGCATCCCCGGTGGTGCGGTCCGTGGCTGAGCGGGGAGGATGGTCGCGTGAAGGCCCTGCTCAACATCATCTGGCTCGTCTTCGGCGGCTTCTGGCTCGCGCTCGGCTACGCCGCGGCGGGCATCCTGTGCTGCATCACGATCGTCGCGATCCCGTGGGGCATCGCGTCGTTCCGCATCGCGGGGTACGCGTTGTGGCCGTTCGGTCGCGCCGTCGTCGACAAGCCGGGCGCCGGCGGCTGGTCCGTGCTGGGCAACATCATCTGGATCATCTTCGCGGGCATCTGGCTCACCATCGGGCACATCACGACCGCGGTCGCCCAGGCGATCACGATCATCGGCATCCCGCTGGCGATCGCGAACCTCAAGATGATCCCGATCTCGCTGCTGCCGCTCGGCAAGGACATCGTGCCCAGCGACGCGCGGTACCCGACCTACCAGCACTGACCGACCAGTACTGACGGGCCGGCACCGACCTGTCAGGCCCGGCCGATCGGCGCCGTCGTCCCGCCCGTGAGGCGCAGCAGGTCGTCGGGGGCGAGCGAGACGTCCAGGCCGCGCCGTCCCCCGGAGACGTAGACGACGTCGAAGCGCGCCGCGGACTCGTCGAGCACGGTGGTGTGGCGCTGCTTCTGCCCGAGCGGCGAGATGCCGCCCACCACGTAGCCGGTGGCGCGCTGCGCCGCGGCCGGGTCCGCCATCGTCGCCCGCTTGCCGCCCACGGCACGGGCCAGCGCCTTGAGGTCGAGGCTGCCGTCCACCGGGACGATGCCGACGACGAGCCGCCCGTCCACGTCCGTCAGGAGCGTCTTGAAGACCTGCGCCGGGTCCGCGCCCAGCGCAGCGGCGGCCTCCAGGCCGTAGCTCAGGTCCGACGCCGGGTCGTGCTCGTAGGTGTGCAGGCCGTAGGCCACGCCGGCCCGGTCGAGCGCGACGACCGCGGGCGTCCCGTGCGAGGCGTGCGGCTTCGTCTTCGGCACCTTCTTCGACACGCCGCCGATTGTGCCCTGCCGAAAGCAACGTGCGTGCTGAATTTCTCCTCGAACAGGAGGTTTGAGGAACAAGCCAGCACGCACGTTGCGCCCGGGTACGGTGGGGCGGTGCTCCTCCTTCTCGTCCTCGCGATCCTGGTGGGAGGGGCACTCCAGCGGGTGACGGGCATGGGGTTCGGCCTCGTGGCCGGCCCGTTCATCGTGCTCCTGGCCGGGCCGCTCGAGGGCGTGCTGTTCGTCAACCTGACGGGCGCGATCGCCTCCGCGCTCATCCTGGGGCGAGTCGCGCGGGACGTGGACTGGCGGCGGTACGCCTGGCTGGCCGCGACGTCGGTGGCCGTCATGGTGCCCGCCGCGCTGCTGCTGCGGGACGCGAGCCGCGCGGCGCTCGAGGTCGCCGTGGGTGCCCTCGTCGTCGTGGCGATGACGCTCGCCGTCGTCACGTCCCGGCTGCGGCGCGCCGGACGTCGCCCGGTGCGGCCGGAGGCCCGCGTGCCGTTGGTCGTCACCGGCGTCGCGAGCGGCGTGGGCAGCGTGGCGGCGGGCATCGGCGGCCCGCCCGTGGCGATCTACTCCGTGCTCAGCGGCTGGGAGCCACGCGCCTTCGCCGCGACGGCGCAGCCGTTCTTCGCGACCAACGCGCTGGCCGCGCTGGTCGCGAAGCTGACCCTCACCGACGCGTCCTTCCCGCCCTTCGACGTCTGGCAGTGGGCGGCCGTCCTGGCCGCGATCGTGGTGGGGCTCGCCGTCGGCGACTGGCTCACCCCGCGCGTCCCCGCGCCCGCGGTGCGACGCGGGCTGATCGTGCTCGCCTACGTCGGCGGGGTCGCCACCCTCGTGCAGGGCCTGCTGCGCCTCGGCTGAGGAGGGGGCGGGCTCAGACCGGCCGGTCGCCCTCGTCGCGGCGCGGGGCGACCGCGGGCCCGTCCGCCGGCCCGTCGGCGCGGTGCTCGGGCGCGTGCCCCTGGGTGCCCTGGTCGGGGTCCAGCTCGTCCGCGCGGCGCAGGCGCTCGTCGACCTCGGCCCGGTGCTCGGCGAGGCTCGCGTCCCTGGCGCGGGCCTGCTCCTGCAGGCGCGCCGCCTCGGCGGCCTTCTGGTCGGCCTCCGCCTGCGACATCCGGGCCTCGGCGTCGAGCCTGGCGGTGGCCGCCTCGCGCTCCTGGACGGCGATCCGGTCGTGCTCCGCCTGCCGGCGCAGCTCGGCGGCCTCGTCGCGTCGCTCCTCGCGGCGGCGGGCCTCGGCGGCCCGGGAGCGGCGGGCGAGGGCCATCGCGACGAGCACGATCAGCAGCACGACGACGACGGCGACGACGATCCAGACGATGGTCGTGGTGTCCATGGCGGACTCCTGACGTCAGGGGTGCCGGGGCGGCGCCCTGGGTCGATCACACGGCCGTCGCCGGTTGCTTGCAACCGCCGCCGCTCAGATCCGCCCGACGTCCACGACGGTGAGCGCGACCGTCCCGGCCTCGTCGCTCGCGGCCAGGTCGACGACGGCGGTGATCGCCCAGTCGTGGTCGCCGTCCGCGTCGTCGAGCACCTGGCGCACCCACCAGGTGCCCGCGGGCACCTCGGCGACCTCGACGCCGTCGCGCGTGGTGGTGGTCGCGCCGCCGGGCAGCTCCGTGCCGGGCTCCCGGATGGTGAGCAGCCCGGCCGCACGGGCGGCGGGGCCGATGCCGACCGCGTCGTCGCCCTGCGCCTCGAACAGCGGGTCGAGCGCGGCGGCCCAGGCGTCGCCGTCCCAGCCGTGCGCGCCGTCCAGGGCGCCGAGCGCGTCGTAGTCCTCGCGGGCGGCGAGCTCGACGCGACGGAACGTTGCGTTGCGCACCAGGCGGCGGAAGGCGCGCGGGTTGCCCGTGACCGGGCGTGTCGGCGCCTCGGCGCCGGCTTCGGCGAGCTCGCCCTCGACGACGGTGTCGGCGTCGTCGTCGACCGGGTTCTGCAGCCGCTCCCACTCGTCGAGCAGCGACGAGTCGACGCCGCGCACCAGCTCGCCGAGCCACTCCACGACCTCCTGCACCTCCTCGGTGCGGTGCTCCTCCGGCACCACCTGGCGCAGCGCGCGGTAGGCGTCGGCGAGGTAGCGCAGCACGACGCCCTCGGTGCGCTCGAGCCCGTACACGCTGACGAGCTCGGCGAACGTCATGGCCTGCTCGAGCATGTCGCGCACCACGGACTTGGGCGCCAGCTCGGCGTCGGCCACCCACGGGTTGGACCGCTTGTACGTCAGGAACGCCGGCTCGAGGAGGTCGGCGAGCGGCCGCGGCCACGTGACGTCCTCGAGCGCCTCCATGCGCTCCTCGTACTCCAGGCCCTCGGCCTTCATCGCCGCGACGGCCTCGCCCTTGGCCTTGCTCTGCTGGGCGTAGAGGATCTGCCGCGGGTCGTCGAGGGTCGCCTCGATGACGGAGACGACGTCGAGCACGTGCGTCGGGCTCTCGACGTCCAACAGGTCCATGGCCGCGAGCGCGAACGGCGACAGGGGGGCGTTCAGCGCGAAGTCGCGCGGCAGGTCGACGACGAGCCGCACGCTGGGCCGGTACCCGGCGGGGCGCGACGGGTCGGGCACGCGCACCTTCTCCACGACGCCCGCGACGCGCAGCGACCGGTAGATGCGGAAGGTCTGGCGCACGTGCCTGGCCTGCTGCGTCTCGGTGTCGTGGTTCGCGGTGAGGAGGTGACGCATGGCCTCGACGGGGTCGCCGCCCGTGCCCGCCGCATCCCGCGCGAGCACGTTGAGCACCATGGCGTGGTTGACGTGGAACTGGCTGGTCAGGGGCTCGGGGTCGGCGTCGCGCAGCCGCTCGAACGTGGAGTCGGTCCAGTTCACGGCGCCGGCGGGCGCCTTCTTGCGCACCACCTTCTTGAGCTTCTTCGGGTCGTCGCCCGCCTTGGCAAGCTGCTTGCGGTTCTCGATGACGTGATCGGGGGCCATGACGAGCACCTCGCCGACGGTGTCGAAGCCCGCGCGCCCGGCCCGGCCGGCGATCTGGTGGAACTCACGCGCGGTGAGGTGGCGCATGCGCTCGCCGTCGTACTTGACCAGCGACGTCATCAGCACGGTGCGGATGGGCACGTTGATGCCGACGCCGAGCGTGTCGGTGCCGCAGACCACCTTGAGCAGGCCGCGCTGCGTGAGCCGCTCCACGAGCCGCCGGTACTTGGGCAGCATCCCCGCGTGGTGCACGCCGACGCCCGCGCGCAGGAACTTGCTCAGCGTCTTGCCGAAGCCCGTGCCGAAGCGGAACGCGCCGATCTCGGCGGCGATCGCGGCCTTCTCGTCCTTGGACGCCAGGTTCGTGGACAGCAGCGCCTGGGCGCGCTCGACGGCGTCCTTCTGCGTGAAGTGGACGACGTAGACGGGGGCGCGGTGCGTCGTGACGAGCTCGGTGATGACCTCGGTCAGCGGCTCGACGACGTAGGAGAACGTCAGCGGCACGGGCCGCTCGGCGCCCGCGACCTCCGCGACGGGGCGGCCGCTGCGCTCCTCGAGGTCCTCCCGCAGCCGGGTGGTGTCGCCCAGGGTGGCCGACATGAGCAGGAACTGCGTGCGCGGCAGCTCCAGCAGCGGCACCTGCCACGCCCAGCCGCGCTGCCGGTCGCCGTAGAAGTGGAACTCGTCCATGACGACCTGGGCGATGGCGTCGTCGCCCGCCGTGCCGTCCGCGCCGACGCCGTCGTCGTCCGCCCCGCGCCGCAGGGCGAGGTTCGCGAGGATCTCCGCGGTGCAGCAGATGATCGGGGCGTCGGCGTTGACGGCGGAGTCGCCGGTCATCATGCCCACGTTGCGCGACCCGAACGCGGCGACGAGGTCGAAGAACTTCTCGCTCACCAGGGCCTTGAGCGGCGCGGTGTAGAACGTGCGGCCGCCGCGGCCCGACCGGCGGTTCGCCAGCGCGGCGAACTGCGCGCCCATCGCGACCATCGACTTGCCCGATCCCGTGGGCGTCGCCAGGACCACGTGCGAGCCGGTCATGAGCTCCAGGAGGGCCTCCTCCTGGTGGGGGTACAGCGGCCGGCCGGTGCCGGCGGCCCACTCGCCGAACCCCTCGAAGAGGACGTCGGGGTCCGGCGCGCCGCCGGTGGGGGCGGGCAGGTACGGCAGCAGCGTGCCGGCGGGGCGGGGGACGGTGGCGGTCTCGGTGGCGGTCTCGGTGGGGGTGCCGGTCGGGGAAGTCATGGTCGGGCCATTCTTCCAGCCCGGGCAGGCGGCTTCGCGGCGCGGGGGCGACGACGTGTCAGCCGAGGTCCCACAGGTGCCGGTAGAAGGCGATGCGCTCCTCGTCGGGCGCGATGCCGTACGCGTCGAAGAAGGCGGGCTCGTACCCGTCGCCGTAGTTCCACTCCAGGCTGTAGCTGGCGACGGCGAGGTCGGCCCAGCGGTCCGCGACGCCCATCGCGTCGAGGTCGACGTGCGCCGTCCACCGGCCGCCGTCGTCCAGCAGGGTGTTGGGGGCGCACGGGTCGCCGTGGCACACGACGAGACGGTCGACGTCCGGCACGGCGCCGACCTGGGCGCGAGCGGCGGGGGAGAGGCGTCCGACGCGGTCGGCCACGCTCCACGAGAACGGGCAGTCGTCCACGGGGAGCGTGTCGTGCAGGGCCCGCAGCCCGGCGCCGATCGCGCGCACGGCCGTCTCCGGGTGCGCCAGCCAGCGGGGGTCGACGGCGGAGCGGCCCGCGATCCCCGCGGTGAGCAGCCAGGACCCAGCGGCGTCCGCGCCGCGCTCGAGCACCTGCGGCACCGGGGTGTGCGGGGCGGCCCAGGCGAGCCGTTCCGCCTCGGCGTCGAGGTCCAGCTCGGGGGTGCCGGCGGCGACCCACTTGACGTAGCGCTCGGCGCCCGTGGCCGCGGTCAGGCGGAACGTGAGGCCGCCGAGCTCGTTGCGCCACACCGGTGTCACGGCGTCGTCGCCGGCGAGCAGGCGCACCCGTTCGGGCACGACGACGGGCTCGGACGGGGTGGCGGCGAGGACGCGGGACATGCGCCGATCGTGGCATCCCGTGTCGCTCCGGGCTAGGGCTTTCCCGTCGGTTCGACGTCGGTCGCGGCGGCCGGTCCGGCGGCCGGTTCGATGGTCCCGGTGGCCGTCCCGGCCTCTGCCTCGGGGCGGGTCCCGAGGCTCGGCCCGACCGCGGGCGGTGTGCGCCGCGTGGCGGCCTCGCCCTGCTGCACGACGACCACCCCGGCGAGCACCAGCAGCCCGCCGACCAGCTGGACGGGGCGGGGCAGCTCGTCGAGCAGCACCCAGGCGAAGCACACGGCGCTGACCACCTCGAGCAGCGCGACGAACGACGCCGGCCGTGCCCCCAGCCTGCGCCCGGCCGCGATGCCGGTGACGTACGCGACGCCCGCGGTCACGACGCCCAGCGCGGCGAGCACCGCCCCGACGGGGACGACGGCTCCCGCGAGCCCGACGGCGGCGGTCGAGGCGGTCACGGGCAGGATGCCGACGGCGGCGAGCACCGCGAGCAGCACGGCGCCCACGACCAGCCCGCCCGCGGCGAGGCTCAGGGGCGGCAGGCCGGTGCCGGACCGGGCGTTGAGCACGAAGTAGGTGGAGGCGCCGACCATCGCGCCGAGCGCCCACGCCACCCCGACGGGGTCGAGGCGGGCGCCGGTGAGGTCCAGCACGAGCACCAGCCCGGCGGCGGCGAGCGCGAGGCCGGCGAGCGTCGCCCGTCCGGGGCGCTGGCCGTGCCGCAGCCAGAGCCAGGCGACGACCGCCGCCGGCGCCGAGTACTCGATGAGCAGCGCGGGCCCCACCTGCATGTGCTGCACGGCCGCGAAGTAGCAGAACTGCGTCGCGGCGACGCCGAGCGCGCCGTAGAGCGCCAGCAGCCGCAGGTTGCGGCGCACGGGCGCCCAGTCGCCGCGCAGGGCGACGACGCCGAACGGCAGCAGCACGACCGCGCCGAGAGCGACGCGCACGAGGACGACGGCACCCGGGCTCCAGCCGGTCGCGAACAGCCCGGCGGCGAGCGGGCCGGACAGGCTGAACGTCACGGCGGAGACGACGGCGAGCACGAGGCCCGTGCCCAGCCCGCCGCGCGCGACCGCCGGCGGGGCGGGCGCACCGGGGGTGTCATGTGCGTCATTGCTCATGACGCATGACGGTAGGGCGAGTGGGCTAATGTGTCAACGTGGTTTTCGCACATGACACCGTGAACTCGCTGCGCGCGGCCGTCGACCTCGTCAACGCGGAGGAGCCCCCGCTGACGCTCACGACGACGGCCGACCTGGACGCGTTCCTCGTGCGGCACGGGTACACCGGGCGCCACGACGGCACCGAGGCCGAGCTGGCGCGGGTGCGCGCGCTGGCGCCGCGGCTGCGCGGGCTGCTGCTGGCGGGCCGGGACGAGGCGGCCGCGCTCGTCAACGTCCTGCTCGAGCAGGCCGGCGCCTCGCCGCGGCTCGTGCGGCACGAGGGCGAGGACTGGCACGTCCACGCCGTCTCCCCGGACGCGCCGCTCGACGAGCGGATCACCGTCGAGACGGCGATGGCGATGATCGACGTCGTGCGCGCCGACGAGCACTCCCGCCTCGCCGTGTGCGCCGACGACGACTGCCTGGGCCTCGTGCTCGACCTGTCGCGCAACCGGTCCCGGCGGTACTGCTCCACAGCGTGCACCAACCGCAACGCCCAGGCGGCGCTGCGGGCGCGTCGGGCGGGCTGAGGCCGTCGCCGTCCGGCGTCCCTCCGGCGCCCCTCCGTCTTCGTCCCGTGCTGCCGACGTATCTGGCCTCGGGCGACGCGCTCCCTCCCCGCGAGGGCGCCAGGCTTTCCCGGGGCGACGACCCGCCCGGCCCGGCCCCACGAAGGAGGCGGCGATGTCCGTCACGACGAGCATGGCCCTCGACCCCTGGCCGGTCGTGCGTCCCGGCGACCGGTTCCACCCCGTCGGCACGCTGCAGCACCTGCTCGACGAGCACGGCCACGACCTCGAGGTGGACGAGACGTTCGGCCCGCTCACCGAGGCCGCCGTGCGCGCCTCCCAGCGCGACTTCGGCCTCGAGGCCGACGGCGTCGTCGGCCCGCGGACCTGGGGCGCGATCGTCGTCACGGTGCGCCTCGGCAGCCGCGGCCACGCCGTCCGCGGGGCGCAGTCCGAGCTCGACGTCCGCCCCGACGTCGACCTCGTGGTCGACGGGGTCTTCGGCCCGAGGACGGAGAGCGCGGTGCGCGGGTTCCAGCGGGCCCTGTCCGGGTTCGGCGTGCTCGTGGACGGCGTCGTCGGCCCCGTGACGTGGCGAGCCCTGGTCAGCGGGATGGTCTCCGACTGAGACACGGTGCGAGAGCCCCGTCGTCCGCCGGGCGCGGCGCCGTCCCGGTCCGGGCGGTCGGCCTGGACGCGGGGCTACGGTTCGACGGCCTCGAGCACCGCGTCGCACACCCCGACCAGCCGCGCGCGCAGCTCCTGCCCGCGCGCGGCGAACCCGCGCTGCCGGCGCACGTACTCGGCCTTGCCCTCCGGCGTCTCGATCGGCACGGCCTCGACGCCGTACGACGAGACGTCGTACGGCGCGGCCGCCATGTCCGTGTACCGGATGTCGCGGGCGAGCTCGAAGGCGTCGAGCAGCAGGTCCCCGGGAGCGGCGGGGCCGAGCTTGAGCGCCCACTTGTACAGGTCCATGCCGGCGTGCAGGCAGCCGGGCTGCTCCATCGCGGGCTGGCGCTCGCGGGTGGGGCGCAGCTGGTTGCGGCCCTCGGCCTCGGGCGTGAAGAACCGGTAGGCGTCGAAGTGGGAGCAGCCGATGCGGTGCGACTCGACGACCGCGTCCGTGCCGTCGTGGCCCAGCCGCAGCGGCAGCGGGTGGCGGTGGTCCCGCTTTGCCGCGCGGTCGCGGTAGACCATCGCCCACTCGTGCAGGCCGAAGCAGCCGAACGTGCCCGGGCGACCCGCCGTGGCGGACACGAGCGCCCGGACGTAGCGCACGGTGTCGCCGCGGTCCGCCACGAACGCCTCGGCGTCGAGCGTGACGCCCGTGCCGCCGTCCGACAGCGCCACCGGGCGGTACCAGCGCCACCCGGCGTGCTCGGCGCCGCCCGCGAGCACCACGCCCGGGCCCGGGTGCCACCGGCGCAGGTGGCTCACGCGGGTCGGGTAGTACGTGAACAGGAAGTCCTCGATGGCGTGCTTGTCGCCCCGGTCGCGCGCCGCGCGCCACACCGCCGTCAGCGCGTCCGCGCGGTCAGCGTGCGCGGCGGCCAGCGGCTCCCAGGTGTCGCGCAGCACGACGACGTCGGCGGGGACCGCCGGGTCGTCGAGAGTCGTCGCGCGCACCCCACCAGGGTACGAGCGCGGCGAGCACACCCCCGGCCCCGTTAGCGTGTGACCCGTGCCGCACACCTACGGATTCCGCCAGGTCGACGTCTTCGCCACCGGCCCGCTCACCGGTAACCCGGTGGCCGTGGTGCACGACGCCGACGACCTCGACGACGCGCAGATGGCCGCCTTCGCGCGCTGGACCAACCTCTCCGAGACCACGTTCCTGCTGCGCCCCACCGACCCCGCGGCGGACTACCGGCTGCGGATCTGGACGCCCGGCGGCGAGCTGCCCTTCGCCGGGCACCCGACGCTCGGCACCGCGCACGCGTGGCTCGAGGCGGGCGGGACGCCCCGCTCCGCGGACCACATCGTCCAGGAGTGCGGCGTCGGGCTCGTCACCGTCCGGCGCGACGCCGCCGAGGACGGCGACCGGCTCGCGTTCGCCGCCCCGCCGCTGCGACGCTCCGGCCCGGTGGGCCCGGAGGACCTCGCGCGGATCGCCCGCGGCCTGCGGGTGAGCGTCGCGGACATCGAGGACGCGGCCTGGGTGGACAACGGACCGGGCTGGGTCGCGGCCCGCCTGCGCGACGCCGCGGCCGTGCTCGCCGTCGAGCCGGACCTCGCCGCGTTCGGCGACCTGAAGATCGGCGTCGTCGGCGCCTACGCGCCGGGGGAGTCGGACGCCGCCGTCGAGGTGCGCGCGTTCGTGCCCGACATCGGAGTCGCCGAGGACCCGGTCACGGGCAGCCTCAACGCCGGCCTCGGCCAGTGGCTCGCGGGCGGCCTGCTGCCGCCGTCTTACGTCGCCTCGCAGGGCACCGCCCTGGGCCGGCGCGGTCGCGTGCACGTGCGTCGCGACGCCCACGGCGACGTGTGGGTCGCCGGAGCCGCGGTCACCACCATCGCCGGGACGGTGACGATCTAGCGTGATGAAGGTCGTGGCGCGGGCCGGCACCGTGCAGGCGGAGGCGGCGCTCGCGGCCGGAGCCCGCGTCGTCGCGCGCTCCTGGGGCGCCGGGCTGGACGTGGCCGACGCCGACCCGCGGTCGTGGCAGCGCGCCCGCGCTGCCGTGGCGGGACTGGCGGTGCTGCGCGAGCTGGGGCCGGCGGACCGGGAGGCGATCCTCGCCCTCGACCGGGCCACGGTGGCCGACTATCCGGGCGACGTCGCGACCAGCCGCGCGCCCCTGACGGCGGCCGGCGCCACCCCGACGCCGGGACGCCGGGCGTTCGGCGCGCTCGCCGGTGACGCGCTCGTCGCGATGACGTTCGTCGACGTCGACGGGGAGCGCGGGGAGACGGACCTCACCGTCGTGGCCCGGGACTGGCGCGGCCGGGGGCTCGCCGCCGCGGTCAAGGCGCTGTCCCTCGGCGAGCTGCGTGCCGCCGGCGTGCGCCGCTTCCGCACCGGCGGTGCCGCCGAGAACGCGGCGATCATCGCGGTCAACGAGTCGCTGGGGTACGTCCGGGACGAGGAGTGGCTCACCCTGGACCACCCGGCCGAGAGCGCCTGACCGCGCACACGCCGAGCCCGCCCCGCGTCCAGGCGGCGGTCAGCGTTCCCGGCCGGCCCGCAGCGTCCGCCGACGGTCGTCGCAGGCGGGTCGCCTTCCATGGCGGGCATGACCGAACCCACCGAGCCCACAGAACCCACAGAACCCACCGAACCGACCGCCCGGCCCCGCCGCCCGCGCCGGCTCGTCGTCCTGGTCACCACGCTGGCCCTGTTGCTGCCCGTGGGCGGCGTCACCGCCTGGGCGGCGAACCGCTTCCTCGTGGAGCACGTCGAGATCGACGACGTCTCCGCCTACGAGGCCGCGCAGACGGGCGTCGCGTCCGGTACCACGACCGAAGACGGCACGGCCGCCGGCGCCGACGGCACGGTCACCGACGACGGGTACACCTCCGACGACACGACGATCTCCCTCGACACCGTCACGGAGGGTTCCGGCGACGACACGGTCACCTACTACGTGGCCCACGTCGCGCTCGACGACGCGACCCAGCTGCGGTCGGCGTTCGCCCAGGACCAGTTCGGCACCAACATCACCGAGGACACGAGCGACATCGCGCAGGACAACGGCGCGATCCTCGCCGTCAACGGCGACTACTACGGCTTCCGGGACACGGGGATCGTCATCCGCAACGGCGTCGTCTACCGCGACGAGGGCGCCCGCGAGGGCCTCGCCTTCTACACGGACGGTCGCGTCGAGGTGTACGACGAGACGGCCACCACGGCCGACGAGCTCGTCGCCGACGGGGTGTGGAACACCCTGTCCTTCGGCCCGGCCGTGGTCGAGGAGGGCCAGGTGGTCGACGGCATCGAGGACGTCGAGGTCGACACCAACGTGGGCAACCACTCCATCCAGGGCGAGCAGCCCCGCACGGCGATCGGCGTGGACGCGGACGGGAACCTCGTCATCGTCGTCGTCGACGGCCGGGACACCGGGTACAGCCGGGGCGCCACCATGACCGAGCTGGCGCAGATCATGATCGACCAGGGCGCCGTCACGGCCTACAACCTGGACGGCGGCGGCTCCTCGACGCTCTACTTCGACGGCGAGGTCGTCAACCGGCCGTCCAACGGCGGCGAGCGCGGCACCTCCGACATCCTCTACGTGGCGGGCTGAGCGGTGACCGCCCCCGGACCGCCGCTCGTCGTCGTCCCCGCCTACCGGCCCGACGCGGCGCTGCCCGCGCTCGTGCGCGACCTCGCGGCGCTCGGCCTGCCCGACGTCCTCGTGGTCGACGACGGCTCCGGCCCCGCGTTCGCCGCCGTGTTCGACGCGCTCGCCCTCCGCGGCGTCGACGTGCTGCGGCACGGGTCGAACCGCGGCAAGGGTGCGGCGCTGCGCACGGCCTTCGCGCACGCGCTCGAGCGCGACCCCGGGCGCGACGTCGTCACCGCGGACGCCGACGGCCAGCACACGCCGGCCGGCGTGCGCGCCGTCGCCGACCGGCTCGCGGCCGGCGACGCGGACGTCGTCGTGGGGGAGCGGGACCTCGCCGGCCCGGGCGTCCCGCTGCGCAGCCGCGTGGGCAACGCGCTGAGCGGCGCCGCGTTCCGTACCGCGACCGGCCTGCCCGTGCGCGACACCCAGACCGGGCTGCGGGGCTTCCGCGCCGACGCGCTGACCTGGCTGACCGGGGTGAGCGGCGACCGTTACGAGTACGAGCTGCGCGTGCTGCTCGAGGCGTCGGCGCGAGGCGCGGTCGTCGCGAGCGTGCCGATCGAGACCGTCTACGTCGACCACAACGCCTCCTCCCACTTCCGGCCGGTCCGCGACTCGCTCACCGTGACGGCGCCGCTGCTCGCGTTCGCCGCGTCGGGGTTGCTCGCCTTCGGGGTCGACGCCGCGGCCCTGCTCGCGCTCCAGTCGGTGACCGGGAGCCTGGCGCTCGCGGTCGTCGGCGCGCGGGTGCTCAGCGCGGTCGTGAACTTCGGGGTCAACCGCGCCGTCGTCTTCGGTCGCGCGACGACGAGGGCGACCGGGCGGGCGGCACCGGTGCGCGAGTCCGCCGCCCGGTACGCGGCCCTGGCGCTGCTCCTGCTCGCCGCGAGCTACGGCATGCTCGACGCCCTGCACGGCACGCTCGGCGTCCCGCTGCTGGTGGCCAAGGTGCTCACGGACGCGGCGCTGTTCCTGGCGAGCTGGACGGTGCAGCGCCAGGTCGTGTTCCCGCCGCCAGGTCCGCGACCCGCCCCACCAGCCGCTCCAGCGGCCCCCGACCGAGCAGGAACCGCCAGGCCGTCGCCGCGACGAGCGTGACGACGACCAGCACGAGCAGCGGGCCGTTGGTGGTGGACCCGAGCAGGTCCCAGTGCCAGATGGCGACGATCTGCAGCGAGTAGACGGTCAGCGCCATCGACCCGACCGCGGCCAGCGGCGCCAGCACCCGCCGCCCGACCCGCCCCACGTACAGGCACAGCCCCACGACGGCGGCCGCGAACCCGCCCGACGCGAGCACCTCGATCGTCGTGTCGTCGTGCGGGCCGTCGAGGAACAGGCCGGCGACGCCGGGCCACGGGTCGCCCCAGCCGGCCGGCGCCCCGTCCACCGACTGCCGGGCCATGACCTGGGACGTCAGCACGACCTCCTCCCCGCCGGCCGCGCCGACGACGATCCCCGACACGACCGAGAAGGCGCCCCACGCGGCCAGCCCGCCCAGGAGGAGCCCGCGGCGCAGTCGCGGCGAGCCCAGGTCGCAGCGCCCGATCGCCATCCCCGCGAGGACGTACGCCATCCAGACGACCGCCGGGTAGTGGCCGGTGAGCACGAAGTCGGTGGCGGCGCCGGAGCCGTCGTGCGGCAGCCGCAGCCCGGCCCGCAGCAGCGCCTCCGGTCCCCAGTAGGCAAGCAGCGGCCCGACGAGCGCGACCAGCGCAGCCAGGGCGAGGAGGCGCGGCGGCCGCCAGCGCAGGAACGGCAGAGCGAGGACGAAGTAGCAGGCGTAGAAGCCCAGGATGAGGGCGACGCGCGTGCCGAGGAGGTCGAGCAGCGCGACGAGCGCGAGCAGCAGCACCGCCCGCACGAGCAGGCGGGTGCGCGCCCGGCGCAGCGGTTCGCCGTCCAGGGTCCGGGTGCCGCCCGAGACGATCGCGACCGAGACGCCGGCGACCAGCGCGAACAGGATCGACGAGTGCCCGTGCGAGAGCTCGAGCAGCCACCAGGCGGGCCCGGCGTCGGGCGTCGTGACGCCCACGTGGGCGGTGAACATGCCGAGGACGGCGATCCCGCGGGCGACGTCGACGCCCGGGACGCGCCCCGGCCCACCGACGAGGCGGCGTCCGCCCGCCTGGAGGCCGGCACGGAGACGGGAGGTCGGCACGCCGGTGGCCGCGGTCATGGCGTGATGATGCCACCGCCGGCCGGTGCGCGTCGTCCCGGTGCGTGAGAACGCCCCGGCTTGCCGGGCGCGCGGTCACTACGGTAGGAGCATGAGTGACCTCAGCGCGGAGCCCGCACCCCAGGGCGCCCCCGAACCCGCCGGTGCCGACCTCAACGACGCGATCGAGGCACCCAGCACCCACCACACGGTGCCCAGCAAGGAGTCCGAGTCGTACACGCACGGCCACCACGAGTCGGTGCTGCGCTCGCACCGCAGCCGCACCGCCCAGAACTCGGCCGGCTTCCTGCTGCCGCACCTGCGCGACGACATGTCCCTGCTCGACGTCGGCTGCGGCCCCGGCACGGTGACCGCCGACCTCGGGCGCATCCTCGCCGGCGGCGAGGTCGTAGGCGTGGACGCGAGCCCCAAGGTGCTCGAGGCGGCGCGCGAGCACGCCGCGGCCCTCGGGTACGCGAACGTCCGCTTCGAGCAGGCCAACGCCTACGAGCTGCCGTTCGACGACGACTCGTTCGACGTCGTCTACGCGCACCAGCTGCTGCAGCACCTGTCCGACCCGGTCGCGGCGCTGCGCGAGATGAAGCGCGTCGCGAGGCCGGGCGGCCTCGTCGCGGTGCGCGACGCCGACTACGCGGGCATGGCCTGGTACCCCGAGACCCCTGGCCTGACGGAGTGGAACGAGCTGTACCACGAGGTCACGCACGCGTACGGGTTCGAGCCCGACGCAGGCCGCCGGCTCATGTCGTGGGTGCAGGACGCCGGCCTGGACGGCATCGTGCCCTCCGCGTCGTCGTGGTGCTACGCCACCCCCACCGACCGCCAGTGGTGGGGCGAGCTGTGGGCGGAGCGCTGCGTGGAGTCCAACTTCGCGGTGCAGGCCAAGGAGTCGGGCCTCGCCGACGACGTCGCCCTCGAGCAGATCGCGCAGGACTGGCAGGCGTGGGCGCAGGCGCCCGACGGCTGGTTCGCCATCCTGCACGGCGAGGTGCTCGCCCGCGCCTGACGTGCCGTCGACGGCGCCGTTGACTGTGCCGTCGATGGTGCCGTTCACTGTGCCGTTGACTGTGCGGCGCACGCGCCCCGCGTAACCTGGGCGCGTGCGCATCGCGAGATTCACCACCGGAGACGACCCCCGCTTCGCCCTCGTCCAGCAGGAGGGCGACAAGACGTTCCTCGCCGTCCTCGGCGGCGACCCCCTGTACATGCCGGCGATGCCGACCGGGGAGCGCATCGAGCTGGGCGACGGCGTCCGGCTGCTCGCCCCGGTGATCCCCCGCTCCAAGGTGGTCGCCGTCGGCAAGAACTACGCCGACCACGCGAAGGAGATGGGCGGCGAGGTCCCGGCCACGCCGCTGCTGTTCTTCAAGCCCAACACCGCCGTCGTCGGCCCGGACGACCCGGTGGTGCTGCCGGAGTTCACGCGCGAGGTCAGCTACGAGGCCGAGCTCGCCGTCGTCATCTCCAAGGTCACCAAGGACGTGGAGCCGGAGAACGTGCGGTCGTACATCCTCGGCTACACGGTCGCGAACGACGTCACCGCGCGGGACGCGCAGCGCACCGACGGCCAGTGGGCCCGGGCGAAGGGCTTCGACACGTCCTGCCCGCTGGGCCCGTGGATCGACACCGACCTGAACCCCGAGGACGTCGCCGTGCGCTCCCGCGTGAACGGCGAGCTCAAGCAGGACGGCCGCACCGCCGACATGGTCTTCGACGTGCCGTTCCTCGTGTCGTACATCAGCAAGGCGATGACCCTCCTCCCCGGCGACGTCATCCTCACCGGGACGCCGGCAGGGGTGGGCCGCATCGACCACGGCGACCGCGTGGAGTGCGAGGTCGAGGGGATCGGCGTCCTCGCCAACCCCGTGTTCCGGCGCGACTGAGGTGACCGCGACCGACCTCCCCGCCGTCGCCGGCCTGCACGCCGACGCCCGCGAGGTGCTGGCGCGCATGCCCGCGGCCGACGACGGGCAGCGAGCGCTGCGCGACAGGTTCGTCGCGCACCTCGACGCCCACCCGGACGGCGTGCTGCGCTCCTGCCGCCCGGACCACGTCACGGCGTCCACGGTGGTGCTGTCGCCCGACGCCTCGCGCGTGCTGCTGACCTTGCACGCGAAGGCGGGCCGCTGGTTCCAGCTCGGCGGGCACGTCGAGCCCGCCGACGAAACACTGGTCGGCGCCGCCCGGCGCGAGGCGGTCGAGGAGTCCGGGCTCGAGGTCGTGCTCGACCCCGTGCCCGTGCACCTGGACGAGCACGCCGTGCCGTTCTGCGGGCCCGGCGGCGACGCGCACCACCTGGACGTGCGGTTCGTGGCCGTCGCGCCCGAGGGCGCCCGGCACGCCGTGAGCGACGAGTCCCTCGACGTGCGGTGGTGGCCGGTCGACGACCTGCCGAACCCGGACCTCGCCGAGACCGTGGCGCTGGCCGTCGCGCGGGTGCGGGCCGGCTGACGCCGACCGTGCGGCGGTCCGCGGACGGCCAACTACGCTTGTCCCGTGATCCCCGCTGCAGGCTCCTCCGACGTCCGTGTCCGCTTCGCCCCGTCGCCGACGGGCATGTTCCACGTGGGCGGCGCCCGCTCGGCACTGTTCAACTGGGCGGTGGCCAAGCACCAGGGCGGCACGTTCGTGCTGCGCGTCGAGGACACCGACGCCGCGCGCAACAAGCCCGAGTGGGTGGACGGCATCCTCAACGCCCTCGCGGCGCTCGGCATGCACGCCGAGGACCCGACGTTCGAGGGCCCGTACTTCCAGTCGCAGAACGTCGAGAAGCACCGCGAGGCCTCCGCCCGGCTGCACGAGGCAGGGCGCGCGTACTACTGCGACTGCACCCGCGACGACGTCGCCGCCCGCACCGGCAACCCGCAGTCGGGCTACGACGGCTTCTGCCGCGAGCGTGGCCTGGACTACGCGCCGGGGCGCGCGCTGCGCTTCCGCACCCCCGACGAGGGCGAGACGCAGGTCGTCGACCTCATCCGCGGCAACCCGACCTTCCCGAACTCCGCCATGGAGGACTTCGTCGTCGCGCGCGGGGACGGGTCGCCCGTCTTCCTGCTCGCGAACGTCGTCGACGACCTCGACGAGGGCATCACGCACGTCATCCGCGGCGAGGAGCACCTGCCCAACACGCCCAAGCAGCAGCTGCTGTGGGAGGCGCTCGGCGCGCAGCCGCCCACGTGGGCGCACCTGCCGGTGATCGTCAACGAGAAGCGCCAGAAGCTCTCCAAGCGCCGCGACAAGGTCGCGCTCGAGGACTACCTCGCCGAGGGGTACCTGCCCGACGCGATGGTGAACTACCTCATGCTGCTCGGCTGGGCGCCCGGCAACGACGAGGAGATCCTGCCGTTCGACGAGCTGGTCTCCCGGTTCCGCATCGAGGACGTCAACAGCGCGTCGGCGTTCTTCGACGTCAAGAAGCTGCTGTCGTTCAACGGCGAGTACATCCGCGCGATGTCGGTCGAGGACTTCGTGGCCGCCGTCGACCCGTGGCTGCACGCCCCGAAGGCGCCGTGGACCGAGGAGCAGTACGACGCCGCTGCGTTCGCCAAGGTGGCCCCGCTCGCGCAGTCGCGTGTCGCGCTGCTGGCCGACATCACCGACAACGTCGACTTCCTCTTCCTCGACGAGCCGGCCGACGACGAGCGGTCGTGGGCCAAGGCCATGAAGGCCGGGGCGGCGGAGCTGCTCGCCGACGCGCGTACGGCGCTCGCGGACCTCGCGACGTGGGAGGCGGAGCCGCTCAAGGACACCGTCGCCGCGGTGGGGGAGAGCCACGGCCTCAAGCTCGGCAAGGCGCAGGCGCCCGTGCGCGTGGCCGTCACCGGCCGCACCGTCGGCCTGCCGCTGTTCGAGTCGCTCGAGGTGCTCGGGCGCGAGCGGACCCTCGCACGGGTCGACGCCGCCCTCGCGCGGCTCGCCCGCGAGGCGGAGGCCACGGCCGACGGCGCCACCGCGTGACGGCGCGCGTCGACGGGGTCCTGCTCGACGTCGACGACACGCTCGTCGACACCAAGGGCGGGTTCGCCCAGGCGCTGACCGCGGTCGCCGTCGAGTACCTGCCGCACGTGCCGGCCGACCGGTACCCCGAGCTGCTGGCGCACTGGCGCACCGACCCCGGCGGCTACTACAAGCGCTTCACGCGTGGGGAGACGGACGCGCTCACGCAGCGGCGGCTGCGCGCCGACCTGCTGCACCGCACGTTCGGCGGCGAACCGGTCACGCAGGACACGTTCGCCGACTGGGACGCCCTGTTCTGGGGCACGTTCGAGCGGTCGTGGGCCGCGTTCGACGATGCCGCGGCTGCCCTCGACGCGCTGCGTGCGGCCGGCGTCGCGGTCGGCGTCGTGACGAACGCGTACGTGGAGCTGCAGGAGCGCAAGCTGCGCGCCGCGGGCCTCGACGGCCTCGCCGTGCTCGTGGGCGTGGACACGCTGGGGTACGGCAAGCCGCACCCGGACGTCTTCGTCGAGGGGGCCCGGCGCCTGGGCACCGACGTCGCGCGCACCGCCTACGTGGGCGACGAGCCCACGACCGACGCCCGTGCGGCGCACGACGCCGGACTGGTCGGCGTCTGGCTCGATCGGCCCGGGGCGCGGCGCGACGATGAGCAGCACGTCGACGCGGACGCCCTGCGCGCGGACGGCATCGTCGTGCTGCCCGGCCTCGTCGACCTGCCCGCCGCCCTCGGCCTCTGACCCGCGCCCCTCCTGACAACTCAGGGGGCGAGCAGCAGGACGGCGGCCAGGCCGACCCCGCTGACGACGACGGCGCCCAGCGCGCCGAGCACGAGCGGACGGCGGGCGGTGCGCGCCAGGCGCGGGACGTCGACGCCGGTGCCGAGCGCGAACATCGCGGCGACGAACAGGATCGTCGTGAGCTGCTGGGCGGTGTCGGTGACGGCGTCGGGCAGCAGGCCCGTGCTGCGCAGGAGCACCGCGCCGAGGAAGCCGAGCACGAAGCCGGGGACCAGGGGGGCGCGCGCCCCGCGCCCGGCCCGCGCCGAGCCCTCGGCGTCGAGGGCGGGGCCGTCGTGCCCGGGCGTCGCGGCGAGCGCCGCCCGTCGGGAGTGCAGCGCGCCGACGCCGGCCACCAGGGGCGCGAGCAGCACCACCCGGGCGAGCTTGGTGACGGTGGCCGTGGCCAGCGCGGCGGCCGAGACGGTGCCCGCGGCGGCGACCACCTGGGCGACCTCCTGCACGCTCGCGCCGATCCAGAGCCCCGCCTGGTGGTCGGTGAGCCCGATGGCGCCGGCCAGCGCCGGCAGGGCGAAGACCGCGACCGTGCCGTAGACGGTCACGAGGGCGAGCGCCGCGGCCACGTCGTCGCGCAGGCGGGCCGGGGCCGCGGCGCCCGTGCGCGGGTCGCGCTCCAGCACGCTCGTCATCGCCGAGACCGCCGCGGCGCCGCAGATGGAGAACCCGGTGGCGACCAGCAGCGAGGTCGTGCGGGGCACCCGCAACAGCCGCCCGAGGCCGAGGACAGCCGCGAACGTGCACGTCACGGTGATCACCACGACGGCGATCCCGCGCCAGCCCAGCGCGAGCACGTCGGGCACCGAGAGCTGGAGCCCGAGCAGCACGACGCCGGCCCGCAGCACGGTGCGCGCCACCCGGTCGGTGCCCGGCGCGACCCGCGTGGCGAAGCGCGCGGCGCGGCCGCCTCGCGGGACGTACCGGCCCAGCACGGAACCGACGACCGCACCCACCACCAGGGCCAGGACCAGGGGGGACAGCGCGCCGTGCGTCACCGGGGCGAGCAGCCGGCTGGCGCCGAGCAGGACCACCGTCGCCACGGCGGCCAGCGCGAGGCCCGGCACGAGGTGCGAGGAGTCGCGCAGGGGCCGGCGCGGCGCAGGGGCGGGCTCGGCCGTCGGGGCGGTGGAGGAGGTGGTGGGTGGGGCGGTGGGCACCTGACCAGGCTCGCGGCCCGCGCGGCGGCCCGGAAGCGCCAGGTGCCGATCGATCCATAGACTGACGCTATGGCAGAACGTCCTCCGCTGGCCGCCCTGGAGCTGCTGGTGGCCCTCGACGCCCACGGCTCGATCAGCGCCGCCGCGCGGGCCGCCGGCGTGTCCCAGCCCACGGCGTCCGCCGGCCTGCACCGGCTGGAGCGGCGGCTGGGCCTCGAGCTGCTGGCCCGCGGGCCGCGCGGCACGGCGCTCACCGCTGCCGGGCGTCAGGTGGCGGAGGCGGCGCGGGACGTCGTCGACGCGACCGACCGCTTCGAGGCGGCGGCCGCCGCCCTGCGGTCTGCCCCCGTCCCCGGGCTGCGCGTGGCCGCGAGCCTCACCATCGCCGAGTACCTGGCGCCGCGCTGGCTCGCCGAGTTCGGGCGTGGGGAGCGGGAGCGGTCCGGTGCGGCCCCCGACGTCGAGCTCGTCGTGCGCAACTCCCGCGAGGTCATGGAGCTCGTGCTCGACGGCGCCGCCGAGCTCGGCTTCGTGGAGAGCCCGACCGTGCGCCGCGGCCTGCGCTCGCGCACGGTCGCGCACGACGAGCTCGTGGCCGTCGTCGCGCCCGCGCACCCGTGGGCACGACGACGGTCCGTCAGCCCCGCGGGGCTCGTGGCGGGGCACCTCGTGCTGCGCGAGGCCGGCTCGGGCACCCGGGACGTCCTCGAGGACGCGCTGGGCCAGGCGGGGGTGCGGCTGCCGACCCACGTCACGGCCCTGGGCTCGACGGCGGCCGTGAAGTCCGCCGTCCGGCACGGGGAGGGCGCGACCGTGCTGTCCGCGCTCACCGTGGCGGACGACGTCGCGGCCGGTCACCTGGTGACCGTGCCGATCGCGCAGCTCGACCTCTCCCGGCGGCTGCGCGTGGTGTGGCGCGACGGCGCGTCGCTGTCCGCGCCCGCCAGGCGGCTCGCGGCCGTCGCCGGGGCGCGCTGACGGTCGCCCGCGCGCCCTGGGCGCCGGGGCTCAGCGCCGGTGGGCCCGGTAGGCGGAGGTGACGTACGGCAGGTCGAGCTCGGCGCGTCCGGCCAGGTCGGGGTGCGTCCGCACCAGCGCGTCGACCTCGGCCAGCCGGGCGGCGCGCTCGTCGTCGGGCAGCGTCAGGAGGTAGCTGCGGGTCCCCGCCAGCGTGCGCAGCGCTCCGGTAGGGAGCCGGTCGGCCCAGCGGAACGTGCCGGCCTCCACGGCCGTGAACCGGTCGCCGAGCTCCATCAGGGGCTGGTGCCCCTCGACGGGCTCGAGGTGGTCGCCCCGGTGGAGGATCTCGCCGAAGCGCGCGACCCAGTCGACGTCGGTGTCGCGGTCGTTCCAGACGACGCCGAGCGTGCCGCCCGGCCGCAGGACGCGGGCGATCTCCGTCACGGCGGCCTCGGCGTCGAACCAGTGCCAGGCCTGCCCCACGAGGACGGCGTCGACGGACGCGTCCGGGAGCGGGATGTGCTCGGCCGTGCCCCGGTGGGTGGCGACGCCCGGCAGGCGGGCGGACAGCTCGGCGAGCATGGCGGCCGAGGGGTCGACGGCCACCACGTCGGCGCCGTCGCCGAGGAGCCCGACGGCGCCCGCGGTGAGCTTGCCGGTCCCGGCGGCGAGGTCGAGGACCTGTCGTGCACCGTCGGGCAGCAGCCACTCCAGCGCCTCGCGGGGGTACGTGGGCCTGACCTGGGCGTACACGTCCGCGTCCCGGTCGAACGACGCCGCGCGCTCGGCGTGGTCGTGCGGGTCCTGCTCGCCGGGCCGGGGCGCGGGTGCGGGCGGTGGGGGAGTCCGGGAGGTCATGTCGAGAGCCTGCCACGGGTGACGCCCGGGCGTGACGTACGGCACCTCGTGCGCGTTTTGGCCGACGGCCACCCGTCCGGTAATGTTTTCCGACGTTGGGCCTGACGAAGGCGCTCCGACAGTGTCGGATTTGCCCGGAAGGTTCGATCCATTGGGGTATGGTGTAATTGGCAGCACGAGTGGTTCTGGTCCACTTAGTCTAGGTTCGAGTCCTGGTACCCCAGCGCAACGCTCTTCTCCCCGCTCCGGCGGTGTGTAGAGTGTGCTCGGCACGGCGGTCCCTCGGGGCCGACGAGTCATAGGCCCCCATCGTCTAGCGGCCTAGGACGCCGCCCTCTCACGGCGGTAACGCGGGTTCAAATCCCGCTGGGGGTACGCAGGTCGTCCGTCTCGGCGGACGGTCGCACGGTCCGGCCTCACGGCCCGGACAGTTCCAGGCCCCCATCGTCTAGCGGCCTAGGACGCCGCCCTCTCACGGCGGTAACGCGGGTTCAAATCCCGCTGGGGGTACACAGCAGGCATCTCACAGGCAAGGCCCGGTCCAGGCGGACCGGGCCTTCGTCGTTCCCGGGGTCGACGACGACCTGGCGGGGGATGGCGGCGCACGGCGCCGACGCCCGGCCGGGGCGTCCTCCTCAGAGAAACGGGTCGGGCACGATCGCGCCGTCGCTGCGCGGGGGGTCGTAGCTCGCCCCGGTGGGCTTCCACGAGACCGGGTGCGCCCCGTCGCTGGGCTGGGCCTCGGGCGGGCGAGGTGCGGGGCTCGACGGCGGGACGGCGATCGGCTGCGTGGTGGGCCGCGGGCCCTCCGACGACCCGCGGCCCGGGACGATCGTCGGGCCGCCGGGCACCGGTACGGGGGCGCCGTCCGGCGGGCGCTGCCCGCCGCCCGACGGGGCGTCGTCCTCGTCGTCGCGCGGCGGGCCGCCGGGCGTGAAGAGGGTGTCGCACAGGGTGCGGTAGGTGGCGTCGGGCTGCGGGACGTACCGGATCGTGCGGAGCGCCTGGTCCTGGCCGGCGGACTCCATGTCGAACCGCCCGTACCCGAGGACCTGGCCCGTGGGGCTGCGCGAGTACCCCATGTCGGTGACCTTCTTCAGCGGCATCATCGCCACCTTGTGCACCACGAGCCCGTACAGCAGCAGCAGCCGCTTGTCCGTGGCGACGAACCACTCGTAGCGCCACTCGAGCCACTTCCAGGCGAGGCGCCCCGCGACGACGAACCACGCGACCCACAGCCACTGCACGGTGTCGCGGACGCCGACCGGCGTCGACATGACGATGGTGCCGATGAGCAGGAAGGCGGCGGCAGTCGTCGCGATGGGCTCCAGGAGCAGCGCCCAGTGGTGCCGCGTCGCGACGATGACCCGCTCGTTCGGCAGCACGTACCGGCGCAGGTGCGCGTGCGTGCGCACGGCCTCCCGCTGGCGCCTCTCGTCGGTCGTCACGGGTGGGGCCGTCGTCAGTCGGTCAGGTTCGCGAAGAACTGCCCGAAGCTGGAGAACGCGTTGGTGATGAAGTCCCAGATCGCCGTGACGATGTTCGCCGCACGGTCAGGGCTGCTCACGATCGCGTAGATCAGGAAGATCACGACGATCCAGATCAGCAGGGTCTTGGCCTTCGCGGGCATCAGGTCCTCACGCCTCTCGGGTCTCGGGGCAGGGCTGCCCCATCAGCCAGGAGCGTACTGACCTGGGCGGGGACCCGACAGCACCGGGCCCGGCGCGCCGCGCGGAGTGGCGGCGGGCCGGGCCCGGCGGGGTCGGTCGTGGGTCACTCGCCGGCGCGGCGCAGCACCTCGGTGAGACGGTTGGCGGCGGAGACGACGGCGGCGGAGTGCAGGCGCCCGGGCTGGCGGGTCAGGCGCTCGACCGGGCCGGAGACGGACACGGACGCCACGACGCGGCCCGACGGCCCGCGCACGGGCGCGGAGACGGACGCGACGCCGAGCTCGCGCTCGGAGACCGACTGCGCCCACCCGCGGCGTCGGACGCCGGACAGGATGGTCGCGGTGAACACGGCCTCGCGCAGGCCGCGGTGCAGACGGTCCGGCTCCTCCCACGCGAGGAGGATCTGGGCCGCGGAGCCCGCGTGCATCGTGAGCGTGGCGCCCACGGGGATCGAGTCGCGCAGGCCGACCGGGCGCTCGGCGGCGGCCACGCACACGCGGTGGTCGCCCTGGCGCCGGTAGAGCTGGGCGCTCTCGCCCGTGTGGTCGCGCAGCGCCGTGAGCACGGGGTTGGCCGCGGCGAGCAGCCGGTCCTCGCCGGCCGCCGTCGCGAGCTCGTTGAGGCGCGGTCCGAGCACGAACCGGCCCTGCATGTCGCGGCCCACGAGACGGTGGTGCTCGAGGGCGACGGCGAGGCGGTGCGCCGTGGGGCGGGCGAGGCCGGTCGAGGAGACCAGCTGCGCGAGGGTGGCGGGACCAGCCTCCAGAGCGCCCAGCACGGACGCGGCCTTGTCGAGTACGCCGACTCCGCTAGTATCGTCCATAGGACGATATTGACGTCTCAGTCACTGAGATTGCAAGTCGAGGACCGCATCTCACGGGACGGGACCGTCTCACGGTACGAGCCCGGCGGGTTCCGACCGGCGGTATCCACCGAGTTCACAGCACACGCACGACGGCCGCGGGGACGCGGCGGACGAGGAGCACATGATGGCCGGCACGCTGGCGGAGAAGGTCTGGGAGGCGCACCTGGTGCGTCGTGGCAGCGACGGGGCGCCGGACCTCCTCTACATCGACCTGCACCTCGTGCACGAGGTGACGAGCCCCCAGGCGTTCGAGGGGCTGCGCCTCGCCGGGCGTCCCGTCCGCCGTCCCGATCTCACGATCGCGACCGAGGACCACAACACCCCGACGCTCGACATCGACCTGCCGATCGCGGACCTCACCAGCCGCACGCAGATCGACACGCTGCGCAACAACGCGCGTGAGTTCGGCGTCCGCATCCACTCGCTGGGCGACGCCGACCAGGGCATCGTCCACCAGGTGGGCCCGCAGCTCGGCCTGACGATGCCCGGCCTGACCGTGGTCTGCGGCGACTCGCACACCTCGACGCACGGCGCGTTCGGCGCGCTGGCCTTCGGCATCGGCACCTCCGAGGTGGAGCACGTCCTCGCCACCCAGACCCTGCCGCTGGCCCCGTTCAAGACGATGGCCATCACGGTGAACGGCGAGCTGCCCCCGGGTGCCACCAGCAAGGACATCATCCTGGCGATCATCGCCAAGATCGGCACCGGCGGCGGCCAGGGCTACGTGCTCGAGTACCGCGGCGAGGCCATCCGCAAGCTCTCGATGGAGGCGCGGATGACCATCTGCAACATGTCCATCGAGGCGGGCGCCCGCGCCGGCATGATCGCGCCCGACCAGACCACGTTCGACTACCTCCAGGGCCGCCCGCACGCCCCCGAGGGCGAGGACTGGGATGCCGCCGTCGAGTACTGGAAGACGCTGCGCAGCGACGACGACGCGGAGTTCGACGCCGAGGTCGTGCTGGAGGCGGCGGACCTCGAGCCGTTCGTCACCTGGGGCACCAACCCCGGCCAGGGCCTGCCCCTGTCGGCGTCCGTGCCAGTGCCGGCCGAGATCGCCGACGCCAACGAGCGCGTCGCCGCCGAGCGTGCCCTCGAGTACATGGGCCTGGACGCCGGCATGCCGCTGCGCGACGTCAAGGTCGACACCGTGTTCATCGGCTCCTGCACCAACGGCCGCATCGAGGACCTGCGGTCCGTGGCCAAGGTGCTCCAGGGCCGGCACAAGGCCGACGACGTGCGCGTGCTCGTCGTGCCCGCGTCGGCACGCGTGCGCCTGCAGGCCGAGGCCGAGGGCCTGGACGTGATCTTCAAGGAGTTCGGCGCCGAGTGGCGCAACGCCGGCTGCTCGATGTGCCTCGGCATGAACCCCGACCAGCTCGCCCCGGGCGAGCGGGCGGCGTCGACGTCGAACCGCAACTTCGAGGGGCGCCAGGGCAAGGGCGGGCGCACCCACCTCGTGTCGCCGCTGGTCGCCGCGGCCACCGCCATCCGGGGCACGCTGTCGTCGGTCGCCGACCTCGAGTTCGACGGCGACGTCGACCTCACGACGTTCGACGGCAGCCCGCTGGCGCCGCTGTCCGCGCCGTCGTTCGTCTGAGCACCCCGCATTTCGAGGAGAACCCCCCATGGAGAAGTTCACGACCCACACCGGCGTCGGGGTGCCGCTGCGCCGCAGCAACGTCGACACCGACCAGATCATCCCCGCCGTCTACCTCAAGCGCGTGACCCGCACGGGCTTCGAGGACGCGCTGTTCGCGGCCTGGCGCGGCGACCCGTCGTTCGTGCTCAACCAGGACGCCTACAAGGCCGGCTCCGTGCTGGTCGCCGGCCCTGACTTCGGCACCGGCTCGTCCCGCGAGCACGCCGTCTGGGCGCTCAAGGACTACGGCTTCCGCGTGGTGCTCGCGCCCCGGTTCGCGGACATCTTCCGCGGCAACTCGGGCAAGCAGGGCCTCGTGGCGGGCGTCGTCGCGCAGGAGGACATCGAGATCCTCTGGAAGATCCTCGAGACCAAGCCCGGCACCGAGGTGACCGTGGACCTCGAGGCCCGCACCGCGCACGCCGACGACGTCACCGTGCCGTTCCAGATTGACGACTACACGCGCTGGCGCCTCATGGAGGGCCTCGACGACATCGGCCTCACACTGCAGCACGAGGGCGAGATCGCGGCCTTCGAGGCGGAGCGCGCGGCCTGGCGGCCCAAGACGCTGCCGGCCAAGCACCTGCCGAGCGTCCCGATCGAGCCGGCCCGCCCCGTCGGCTGACCCCGGTCCGCCGCAACGAGCGTGCTGACGTGTTCCTCAAACACACCGTTTGAGGAACAAGTCAGCACGCTCGATGCGTCTCCGGTCGCCGTCCTACGGCGTGCGGTGCGCGGCCAGGGCGCCGCGGACGACGTCGAGCAGGGCATCGTCGTCTAGGCCCGCGTCGCGTGACGCGGCGACCAGGGTGTACGCCCCCGTGACGATCTCTTCGGGCGGTGTGCCGGGCGCCGCCCGCGCGCCCGGCGCGGCGTCGGTGGGGGAGGGCGGAGCGACGACGGTCCCCGTGCGGCGCCGGGAGACGACGACGCCGGCGGCCTCGAGCTCGCGGTACGCCCGCTGCACGGTGCCGACGGCGATGCCCAGGTCGCGGGCGAGGTCGCGGGACGCGGGCAGCCTGTCGCCGGGAACGAGCGTGCCGACGGCGACCGCGGCGGCGACCTGTGACCGGATCTGCTCGTAGACCGGCACCGGCGAGGCGAGGGAGACGACGAGGTCGCTCATGCAGCGGCGGTGGTCGCGACGATGGTCCGCGGGCGCGCCGGGCGCCGGCGTGCGGCGAGGAGCCCCGCGATCACGGAGGTTACGGCGATGACCAGGCCCGCGACGATCGCGGCCTGGCCGACCGAGCCGAGGGTGGCGCCGAGCTGCACCGGTCCGCCGTCGTACACCAGGCTCTCGCCCCGGGACCGCACGGCACTGCCGGCGATGAACAGGGTGCCTGCCAGCGCGACCCCGAGGCACACCTGGACGGCGCCCAGCAGGCGCGCCGCGCTCGTGGCGCGCACGGCGTCGTCGTGCGGGGCGGGTACGCCGTGCAGCGGCGGACGGCGGACGACGGCGCGGAGTGCGAGGAGCGTCGCGAGGACCGTGGCGACGATCCCGAGCAGCATCGGCGCGCCGTAGGGCCAGCCGGGGTAGGGGCCGGAGGAGCCGGTGGTCACGCCGCCGTCGGGGAGCGTCACGGGGCCCGTCGCGTACGCCCGACCCGACGCGTCAGCCGTGATGCCGCACACGACCAGCGTGACGGCCAGCAGTGTGGCCGTGACCAGCACGACGACCAGGCGGGCCCCGCCCACGGAACGGGCCGTGCGGCGTCCCAGTGGCGCGGCGCGGACCTCGCCCGCGGGCCGGGGCCAGGTCCGCTCGCCGATCGCGCGGACCGCGCAGAACACGAGGGCAATGGAGAACGGCGCCATCGCCTGGAGCAGCCCGGGTGCCGGGGCCCAGCCCGGCCAGACGACCGGCTGGGCGGCGAGCGCGACGGCGCAGACGGCAGCCGCCGCGAATGCGCCCCAGGACATCAGCGCCTCGTGCCGACGCGCCGCGCGGGCGGGGTCGCCGCCGTCGTCGGTCGTGCGCCGGGAGGTGAGGAGCAGGACGAACCACACAAGGAACGCCGGCAGCACGACCCAGACCATCCCCACCAGCACGACCACAGCGGACATGCGAACCTCCTGACCGAGCGACGAGACCAATGAATCAATGGAGTGAACCATTGGTTGCCGCGTGCGTCCAGCGAGAGCTGTGCGCCGACCCGTCAGAGACGCGGCGGTCCCTGGCGTACCCGCTCGAGCAGGCGCTCCGGCGTCGCGGCCTCCGGGTCCCACCAGGAGTCGATGAACCACGTCGCGCCGGCGTCCGCGAACGCGCGGGCCTGCTCGCGGGCCTCGCCCCGGTCGGGGGAGAGCAGGCCCGAGGCGACGACGTCGAACGGTCCGGCGTCGGGCCCGCGCCGCTCGGCGATCCATCCGGTGAGCTCGCGGACGGCCTCGGGCCCGGCCTCCGCCTCCTCCGGCGTCGCGCCGCGCACCTGCACGACGATCCCGTCCCAGCGCAGGGTGCGCTCCAGGTTCTTCAGCGGTGGGTTCGCGGCGTCCCAGACACCGACGGGCCAGACGGGGATCCCGCCGTGGACCGGAGGAGCGGCGAACCGGAACGGACCGGTGCGCACCTGCGCGCCGTCGGCCTCGAACTCCTCGCCCGACCACGAGGTGCGGAGCCACTCCAGGGTCTCGTCGAGTGCCTGTGCCCGCTCCTTCAGGGCGGTGACCTGCCCGGGGACGGACGTGAAGCCGCGGTCGTCGAGCACGCCGACACCGGCCGGGAGCACCAGGCGGCCGCCGGACAGGTGGTCGACCGTCAGCGCGCGCTGCGCGAGCTCCCAGGCACGGTGCCGCGGCACCGCGAAGACCATCGCGCCCAGCGTGATGCGCTCCGTGACGGCCGCGGCGCCCGCGAGGACCGAGAACGGGTCCCAGGCGGTCAGGGCGTCGCCGCCCCAGTCGCCCATGCTCATCCCGTCCCAGCTGAAGAAGCCGTCCCAGCCGTGCGCCTCGCACTCCCGGGCCAGAGCGACGTTCTGCTGCGGGGTGCCGAAGCTGCCGACGAACCCGAACCTCATGCGCGTCTCCTTCGTCGTCCAGGGATCTCTGCCGACGCTACGCGCGGCGTCCGACACGGCCGTGGAATCCAGGGAACGTAGGGTGTGCGGGTGCCTGACGAGAACGAGAAGCCCCTGGTCGAGATGTGGACCGACGGTGCCTGCAAGGGCAACCCCGGCATCGGCGGCTGGGGTGCGCTGATGCGCTCCGGGGAGCACACCAAGGAGCTCTACGGCGGCGAGACCGTCACGACGAACAACCGCATGGAGCTCACCGCCGTCGTCGAGGGCCTGCGGGCGCTCAAGCGGCCCAGCACCGTGGTGATCCACGTCGACTCGTCGTACGTGATGAACGGCATGCGCACCTGGATCGCCGGCTGGAAGCGCAACGGCTGGACCACCGCCGCCAAGAAGCCCGTGAAGAACGTGGACCTGTGGCAGGCGCTGGACGCCGAGGTCACCAAGCACGACGTGCGCTGGGTGTGGGTGAAGGGGCACGCCGGCGACCCGGGGAACGAGCGCGCGGACGCCCTGGCGAACCTCGGGGTCGACTCCGTCCGCTGAGCCGGCGGGGAAGGTGCGACGGACGTCACGCCGCAGGGGGTGGCGCGCGCTAATAGGCTGGGCCCATGGCTTCCCACTACGACGTCGTCCTCCTCGGGGCTGGCCCCGGCGGCTATGTCGCCGCGATCCGTGCGGCCCAGCTCGGCAAGTCCGTCGCCATCATCGAGGAGAAGTACTGGGGTGGTGTCTGCCTCAACGTGGGCTGCATCCCCTCCAAGGCGCTGCTGCGCAACGCGGAGCTCGCCCACATCTTCAACCACCAGGCCGACTTCTTCGGCATGTCCGGTGACGTGACGTTCGACTTCGGCAAGGCGTTCGACCGGTCCCGCGAGGTCGCGGACGGCCGCACCAAGGGCGTCCACTTCCTCATGAAGAAGAACAAGATCACCGAGCTCGACGGCCGCGGCACGTTCCGCGACGCGAACACGATCGAGGTCGCGCTCAACAAGGGCGGCACCGAGACGGTCACGTTCGACAACGCCATCATCGCCACCGGCTCGCAGGTCAAGCTGCTCCCGGGCGTCGAGCTGTCCGAGAACGTCGTGACCTACGAGAAGCAGATCATGACGCGCGAGCTGCCCGAGTCGATCGCCATCGTCGGCGCCGGCGCCATCGGCATGGAGTTCGCGTACGTCCTCAAGAACTACGGCGTGGACGTCACGATCATCGAGTTCCTCGACCGCGCCCTGCCGAACGAGGACGCCGACGTCTCCAAGGAGATCGCCAAGCAGTACAAGAAGCTCGGCATCAAGCTCCTCACGTCGACCGCCGTCCAGACGATCAAGGACAACGGCTCGTCCGTCACCGTCTCCTACAAGGGCGTCAAGGACGACAAGCCCGGCGAGATCGTCGTCGACAAGGTGCTCTCCGCCGTCGGCTTCGCGCCGAACGTCGAGAACTTCGGCCTCGAGAACACTGGCGTGCAGCTCACCGAGCGCGGCGCCATCGCCATCGACGACCACATGCGCACCAACGTGCCGCACATCTTCGCCATCGGCGACGTCACCGCCAAGCTCATGCTGGCGCACGTCGCGGAGGCGCAGGGCGTCGTCGCCGCCGAGACCATCGGCGGGGCCGAGACCCAGACCCTCGGCGACTACCGCATGATGCCGCGCGCCACGTTCTGCTCCCCGCAGGTCGCGTCGTTCGGCCTCACCGAGCAGCAGGCCAAGGACGAGGGCTACGACGTGAAGGTCGCCTCCTTCCCGTTCATGGCCAACGGCAAGGCCCACGGCCTCGGCGACCCCACCGGCTTCGTCAAGATCGTCGCCGACGCCAAGTACAACGAGCTGCTCGGCGCCCACATGATCGGCCCCGACGTCTCCGAGCTGCTGCCCGAGCTCACCCTCGCGCAGAAGTGGGACCTCACCGCCGACGAGGTCGCGCGGAACGTGCACACGCACCCGACGCTCTCCGAGGCCATCCAGGAGTCCATCCACGGCATCGTGGGGCACATGATCAACTTCTAGGAAGTAGGTCAAATCGGACACCGTCCGATCGACTGGTCAGAGGCCCGGATCTGCGAGTTTTCGCAGGTCCGGGCCTCTTTTCTGTCGTGGTGCGGCCCGGACACCTAGAGACAGGAGTACCCCCTCCGTGCCACTAGAAGTGGCACGCAGGTGGCACGAGACCAGGAGGTCGAGATGGCTGGGAAGGGTACGGCGCGCCAGCGCCGCGAGTCGTGGGGCATGCTCCGTCAGCTGCCGTCGAAGCGGTGGCAGGCCCGGTACACGGGCCCCGACGGCAAGGTGTACTCGGCGCGCACGGAGGGCGGGCAACCGCTGACGTTCCTCACGAAAACCGACGCGCGAGGGTTCCTCAACCAGACGCACGCGGCGATCGTGCGTGGGGAGTGGGAGTCGCCGGAGGACGCGGCCCGACGGCGGGAGGCCGAGGCGGCGGAAGCCGCGCGGCGGGACGTCACGTTCCGCGAGTACGCCTTGGCGTGGCTGGACCGGGTCCAGCACGAGCCGGGCAAGGGCGGCCGGACGCGGCGGCCGGGGACCGTGATGGTGTACCGCGGGCGGGTGCGCAACCACCTGCTGGGACCGCTCGGCGACATGCGGGTGCGCGACATCGACTCCGCCGTCGTGCGCGCGGTGTCGACCCAGCTCGCGGCGCGGCCGTCGGTGCTCAAGCCGGGCGCCGACCACAACGGGATCGCCGGCGACGCCGTCGACCTGCTCAAGATGATCCTGCGCGCCGCCATGCGCGACGGGCTGCTCGAGACGATGCCGGACGTCCCAACGCCGTCCCGCCGCTCCGTGCGGCACGACGCCGACCACACGCCCGAGGACGACGTCGCCACGCCGCAGCAGGTCGACGCGCTCTACGCGGCCGCGCCGCCGCACTGGCGCATCGCCGTGCTGCTCGCGGCGTGGTGCCAGCTGCGCCGCGGCGAGGTGCTCGGGCTGCAGCGGCGCGACGTCGTCTGGAACCTCGACCGCACCGCCGCCACGCTGTACGTGCGGCGGCAGAAGAACGGCCTGACCGGGCAGCTCTCCGACCCGAAGTCCGAGAAGGGCGTGCGGTCCATGGCGGTGCCGCCGCTGATGGTCGAGCGGCTGCGGGAGCACCTCGACACGTTCGTCGGGACGGGGAAGAACGCGCCGGTCGTGCCGCTGCGGGAGCGGGGCAACCAGCACCTGTCGACGACGACGTGGAACAACGCCTGGGCGGAGGCGCGCGAGCAGGTGGCCGGGCTGCCCCAGGGATACAGGTTCCACGACCTTCGGCACACCGGGCTCACCCGCTTCGCGCAGGAGGGCGCGACCCTCGCCGAGCTGATGCGGCGCGGAGGCCACTCGGACGTCAACGTCGTGCTGCGGTACCAGAAGGCGACCATGGCGCGGGACATCGACCTCGCCGCGCGGATGAGCGCCACCGTGCTGTCGGAGCTCGAGTCCACCCGTGGCGACGACGGCACACCTATGTCGTGACGGCGGCACGAGCGTGCCGCCGGGGAGGAGCAGGGCCATGGCAACCGCGCGCGTTCAGGAACGGCCGACCGGGCGAGGGCGACTCGTCGCCCTCGCCGTCGCGGCCGACGAGCTCAGCGTGTCGGTCAAGACCGTCCGACGACGCATCGCCGACGGCACGGTGACCGGGTACCAAGTGGGGCGGCTCATCCGCGTCGACCTCGACGAGCTGCGCGAGCGGCTGGCGGTCGTCATGCCGGCAGTGCGCCGGTAGCTGCCGGGTGCTTGCTCAGCGCGCTCTGGTGAGCTTGACCATCCTGCAGGGGTCATCGCTCGGAGCCACCAACGATCCTTGGCGGGTCGGCATCGAGCCGGGCGAGTGTGCCGTTGTCGTACTCGGCGAGGGTCACGTGCTCGACGGCTGTTCCGCCCGATCGGATCGTGGCCGCCAGGGTGCGAGCGTTGGCCCGGCAGGCACTTTGCTCCCGCCCCGTGGGGTAGGCACGGTCGATCGTCTCGGGAAGGACGAGCCGGCCGCCTACTTGGGGGTCCTTCGTCCGGCCCTCCCACCATCGCTCGACGGCACGCCTACCCGCGATATCGCGGTCGACCTCGACCGAGATGATGTGCAGCCGGTCGTAGTCGGCCTTGGCGAGCGACTGGAGCAGCCGCTCACCGTACGCAGGCGACGCCATCGTTCCCTCGATGACGACATCCAGTCGGTCCGCGAGCGCAGTGCGGCGGACGGCGTTGCATACCTCGGTCGACACCGTCTGCAGGAGAGGGCTCAGCTCGAGGGGGCGAAAGGTGCCACCGTCCGGGAGAGGTGCACCGACCAGGTCGGTGTAATCGCCTCGCTCGGCGCACCAGGACGCGAGGAACGTCTTGGCGACGTCCGCATCGATCACGAGACGTGTCGACAGGTCGCGGACGGCGGTGGTGAGGATGCTCGACTTGCCGGCTCCGGGTGGGCCGGCCGTGACGACGACGCAGGTGCCTCGGCTCGTCACGCCCTCCGCGTGAACCTCGAGGTACCAGTCCCGCGCTTCGCGGACGACGCGACGTAGGTCGCCGCGAGTCAGGAGCGAGTCGAGCGATGTACCACCCCGCACCAGGGCGAGCGCCGCGTCGTAGGTCTCGTCGCGCGAGTCAGTCACGCGCCTCAAGAATCCGGTCGATCTCTTCTTCGGAGAGGAAGCCGTCCTCGCACAACGACTCGAGCTCCTGCTGAGAGTCCTCGGAGAGGACGCCGTCGACCGGGTCGACGACGCGGGGGACCCAGTTCTCGGAGGCGACCAGCTGCTCCACCATCGCGTCGGATGAGCCGCCTTCGACGAACCGCCGCAGCACGATCTCCTCGACCGATTCCTTCTCCGCGGACAGCGCACGTGCTCGGACGATCAGGCGATGCACGCTCGGCTGCGAAAGGTGCGCGAAGCGGGCGATCTCTCGCTGGGGCATACCGTCGAGCGAGGCGAGGTAGACCTGGCGCATCTGCTCGATCTCGGCCAGACGGGCGCGCGCGTACGCCAGCTTCAGCTCGGATCTGTGCTCGATGACGGGTGCGATGCTCATGGCTGACCTCCTTCTTCACCGACAGGGTATCCAGTGATTCAATCTGAATCAAGGTCTCGATGTTGTTCGCCGGCGGAGCTGCTCCGCACCGCAGGGTGGAGTGGCGCACGTGGCAGCAGTCGCGCGGACTTGGACCGCGTGAACGGCCGCCCACCCCCTGCGCCTTGACTTGGGATAGGAACCTCTCCGGGAACGGTCGAGCGTGAGTGGTTTCTATCCACGGCCATCGGTCCCGAGGCTGCGACGTCTCGTGGTGTGGTTCGCCCGATCGGCTGGCGAAGGGCTACAGCTCGGGCCCTCGGGCGCCGACGACAGCGGCGAGGCTCCGCACCAGGTTCCCGGGAGTGTGGGCGGCGTCGCATGCCGCCCGGCCGAGCTGGCGGCGTGCGTGCTCCCTCGCGACGTCGCGCACGTGGGCAGGACGTCGCCCGGCTCGCCGAGCGCCTCGTTCAGGGTGACCTGCTCCTCGGAGAGGCCGTCCTCCGCGTTCTCGGAGCGCGGCGAACGGGGCCCTGCGTCAGGCGGTGGCCGAGAGCTCGCGGTCGAGGAACGCCACCAGTCGATCGAGGGCAGGTCCCGACGCGGCGCACCACCCGGGGAACGAGAAGATGCCGTGCGGGCTGTCCGTGAAGTGCGCGTGATCGACCCGCACGCCGGCGTGGCTCAGGGCGGCGGCGTAGCGCTCGCCGTCCTGGCGCAGGTAGTCGTGGTCAGCCGTGAGGACGAACGCCGGGGGAAGGTTCGCGTGGTCCGAGGCGAGCAGTGGTGACAGAAGCGGGTCGCTCGGGTCGCCGTGGTCGCCGAGGTAGGCGGAGACCGACCAAGGGGCGTCGGCGGGTCGCCCGAAGGGCCAGGTCGACCGGGGATTCATCATCGGCGCGTCCGGACGGAGGTCGAACGCCCCCTGCAGCAGGCCTTGCGCGCGGATCCGTGGCGCTCGCCGGTCGCGCGCCATCAGCGTGACCGTTGCGGTGAGCGTTGCTCCCGCGCTCTCGCCCACGACGGCGAGCCTTGCTGCATCGCCACCGAGCGCGCCGGCCTCGTCCGCGACCCAGCAGGTGACGGCGAAGCAGTCCTCGCCCGCCGCAGGCGCCGGGTGCTCGGGAGCCAGGCGGTAGCCCGGCGAGACGACCACGGCGCCGAGCCGTGCCGCGACGTGGCTCGACAGCCACGTCGTCATGTACTCATCGCCGTAGACGAAGCCGCCGCCGGGCAGCGTCACGATGAGCGGGCGGGCGTCGACGTCACGACCGGGCGGCCGGTACAGCCGCGCGGGGATGTCCCCGGCCGGCCCCGGCATGGTGATCTCCTCGACGACGACCGTGGACTCCGGGCGGCCGTTGAGGAACTCGCCGATCCATCGCGGCCCGGCGTGAGCGCGGAGGATCCGTCGCTTCGCGTCCGACATCGTCGCGGCCGGGCCCACGGCCGCGTTCAACGCCGCGCTGAGGATCCGCACCCGCCACGGCAGCCCCATCCGACCCACCTCCCGCTATCTCGGGTAGACCACGTACTGGGCGACGACGGATACGACGGCAAGCAGGCCACCGGCGATGGCACAGCGGCGGCGCCACGGTCGGGGGAGGGCCAGGGCGAGAAGGAGCAGTGCGAGGCCGAGAAGCCAGCCGTCGTGCCACCAGGCCAGCGGCTCGGAGACGACGAGCCGGACCCAGTCCTCCTGGTACTGGCTCGGCGCTGACAGCAGCCAGTCCCCGGGCAGCGTGGCCGGGTCGACCCCCGGCCCGAGGTCCACGTAGACCGGCTGAGACTGGAAGATGGAGAAGGGTGCGAGCGGACCGGTGAACAGCCAGTAGACGTGCGTGATGAAGTACCCGGTCGCCAACGCCGTCAGCGCCGCGGCGAGGGAACGCATCCGTCGTCCCGCCGCGGCGCCGACCGCGACGGCGAGGATCAGGCCCGCGACGGGCTGCGCCAGCTCGCCGGCCGTGAAGTAGGCGTGCGCGGTCGCGCCCGGCGGGTTGCCCAGGGTGAGGCCGCCGAGCTTCCAGATCCGGACCACCATGGCAGCGAGGGCCAGGACCGAGACGGCCACGGGTACGACCGACGCCAGGAGACGCGCCAGCGCCCGGTGGCCCTCACGGACCGGGGTCGCCTCGCCCACGTTCAGGCGCTCGCGGTGGAACGACAGGGCGGCCAGGGCAGCGGTGGCGAACTGGAGACCGATGGCGGGCCACGGAAAGCCCTGGTAGTGGGCTCCGGGCCAGGGCTCGGGCTCGCCGTAGGCCCACGTCCCCCAGGCGCACGCGAGCACCGCGAGCGCCAGGAGCGGGTTCCGCACCATGCGACCGGCCTCGAGGCGGGCCAGAGCGACGACGTGGGTGCGCTGTCGAGCGACGACGCCCGGCTGCGGGGCGAGGACCGTGCTCATCGTGACCTCCCGAATGCGATGGCGGCTCCGGCGACAGCGAGAACGTGCCAGGGGTGGGTGAACCACCAGGTGGTGACGTCTCGGACAGGCGCGGGCAGGGTGTCGAGCAGCCGCGCCGCGGCCAGCCAGCCTGCAGGGACGGCTGCGGCGACCGCCGCGCGCCGCGGCGGAAGCCAGGTCGCGACGGCGAGCCCCGTAGCGGTCAGCGCGAGCATCGGCAGCACGACGTCGGGCCCGATGTCGATCGCGGAGACGGCTGCTCCGGCCGGGACGACGACCCCGCCGACGCCTGCGAGCCGGAGCATCCGCCTGGCCAGCCGGCCGGTCGGCACGGCGGCGAGGAGCTCGTCCGCCGGGTCGTGCAGGGCAGTGGCCGCCACGCTGGCGAGCACCGCCGCGACGATCGGCGCCACCGACATCCCCTCGGCCGAGCGGGCCAGCAGTGCCGCCACCACCGCCGCTGCGGCGACGGCGACCGTGAACGGCCAGCGCAGAGCCCTCCCCGTCGGCCGGAGCGCCTGCCGTGCCGTGGCCGGGCTCACGACGGATCCCGGACCGCGAGCAGATACCCGTCCTCGAGGGTGGCCGCCGCCGGGCTGACGCCGGCGGGCAGCGTGCCCAGGTGTCGGTAGGCGCCGTGGGGAGTGGCCCACGACCTGGCGCCGTCCGCCGCCGGCTGGTCCGACTCCCACACCCGCCCGGCGGCGAGGTCGCGAAGGCCGTCGGGCGAGCCGTGGAACCGGACCGTGCCGTCCACCAGGATCACCACGGTGTCGCAGAGGGCGGCGACCTCGGCGGTGTTGTGGGTGGAGACCACGACGGTGCCGCGGGTTGCCGTCGCGGCCAGCAGTGAGCGGAGCTCGAGCCGCTGTTCGGGGTCGAGGCCGCCGGCGGGCTCGTCGAGGACGAGGAGGTCAGGGCTGCCGACGAGCGCTGCGGCCAGGGCGACGCGCTGCCGCAGCCCGCCGGACAGCGATCGGATCTTGGCGTGCTTGCGATCGCCGAGACCGACCAGCTCCAGCACGCGGAGGCACTCGCGGTGGCGCCAACGACGGTCGGCGTGCTCCTTCAGGACGGCGACGTAGTCGACGAGCTCGAACGCGGTGAACGACTGATACAGGTCGGGGCTCTGCGGCAGGTAGCCGAGGCGGCGGCGGATCTCCAGTCGCTCGGACGCGACGGCCGGGTCGTGGCCCAGGACGTCGAGCCTGCCGGCGTCCGGGGCGAGCACGGTGGCGAGCATCCGCAGCACCGTGGTCTTCCCGGCGCCGTTCGGGCCGAGGAGGCCGACGACACCGCCGGTGACGCTGAGGTCGATCTCGTCGACGGCGACCGTGCTGCCGAACCTCTTGGTGAGGCCGGAGGCGGTCACGCCCGCCGTGGCGTGTCTCGTGGTCACGGGTACCTCCGGTAGTCGAGGCGGTCGCGGCGTGCCGCGACCAGGGCCGCGGCGGCGAGCGCTACGAGCAGGGTTGTGGCCTGCACCGGCAGGCTCGCGATCAGTCCGGCGACGATCGCTGGGCCGTTGTGCATGCTGGCGATCAGCACGCCCATGGCCCAGGTGGCCCCGACGACGGCGGTGACGACGGCCGGTTCGACGCGCGTCGTCCCGGCGAGCAGCACGAGGCCGGACAGCGCCAGGCCCGGCAGCAGCCAGGCCAGTGCGAAGCGGGGGGACAGGCCAGAGGCCAGCGCACCGACGACTCCGATCGGTGCGGCGATGGCCGCCACCAGGACCGCACGCCGGGCCACCAGCCGGATCCCGGCGACCGGGGTCGCCTCCGAGAGCTCCCCCGCGGGGTCGGTCTCGCGCCGGAAGGCGAACAGGACCGCGACCATGGGGGCGAGCGGGGCACTGGAAAGGAGCGCGGTCGCCACGTACTGCTCCCCGGACCAGAGGGCGACGAGCGGCAGGGCCAGCACGAGGACCACGCTGATGGCCAGCGCCGCGGCCAGCGGTCCTGTCGAGGCCGCCACCCGGACCAGGAAGTGGCGCCCGCCGGCGATGTCGAGCTGAGCGTCCAGGGCATCGCTGACGGTCTGCCACCGGCGCTCGGAGTCGGTGACCGCGTCGGGCATGTCGACCGCACCGAGAGCCCGCCGGCACCGCGCGCAGCTCAGCAAGTGGGTCTCCAGCGAGGCGGCGAGGAGCAGACCTGCGGCACCGCCGCGGTAGGTCGCCAGGTCCTCGGCCCCGGGATGCCACGTCGTCATGCGAGCGCTCCTCTCAGCTCCGCGCGGGCGCGGCTCATGCGGCTCTTGACCGTGCCGCTGGGGATCCTCAGCCAGGCCGATGCCTCTCGGGTCGACATCCCGTCGAGGACGATGGCCTGGACGACGGCGCGCAGCTCGGGCGACAGGGACTGCAGCGCCGCACCGACGTCGCTGTGCTCGAGGCGCTGGAGCACCTGTTCCTCGGGCGATGGCTCGGTCTCGTGCCGAAGCTGGATCAGGCGCTCGATCACGTTCTTGCGCGGCTGCAGCTGGTGCAGCAGCGCGCGGATCGCGATGCCCCAGATCCAGGCACCGACCTGTCCGTCGCCGCGCCAGCCCGTCGGCTTGCGCCAGACCGCCAGGAACGTCTCGGAGACGGCCTGATCGACGACGGCCCGGTCCGGGCACCGGTACGACAGTCGGGCCGACAGCCATGGCTCGTGCCGTCGGAACAGCAGATGCAGGGCGTCCCGCTCGCCGTCGGCGATCGCGCGCAAGAGCTGGGCGTCGGTGGCTTCCTCGCCCAGGCTCAGCGGACCCTCGTCGGACATCACACTCACCTGTGCCGCCCAGGACTCCGGCTGGTTCACCGCGTCAAGGGCTATTTCCGATGGTGACAGCATCCCGCGCACCGGCACGATCAGGGCTCGGGCTCGATCAGCGCGCTGACGGGGCGCCGCTGTGGGGGACGCCGGGGCGAACGTGAGCGTGGTGCCTCAGGCGCGCGACCCGGCGGCCGGCGGCCGCGACGAGGTCGCGGATGCCCCGGGCAACACTGCCCCGCGTCGCCTGCTGGAACCGCTGCTCGCAGGCCCCCAGTCGCTCGGGCGTCCAGACCTGGTGGCGGATTTCTTCCTCGCGACCGAGCGCGAGCTCGAAGCTGAAGGACATGGCTCCTCCTTCGCGGGTGGGCCGGGTCGGACACCCGGCCCCCTGCGGTTACCTCCTTGTGCCACCGCGCGTCCCGGGTGGTTCGCGGCCACCAGCCGCGTGCGGAACCGAAACCGACGCGGCGCGGCACAGACCGTCGAGCCGAGACCTTCGGCCCGGCGAGAGGAGACCCTCATGTCCACCCACCACTCGCGGCGCGGACGCCCGACACGACGCCGCGCCGGGTTCCTGATCACCGCCCTCGCCGCGTTCGTCCTGAGCGCGTGCGGTCCAGGCGACAACGGCGGAGGAGGCGGTGGCGGTGGCGGGGGCGGCGAAACGGACCCGCCACCGTCCACCGTCTTGCTGATCTGCCAAGCGACCGGCGAGCTCATCGGAGCGGTGAACGCCGGGGCCGCCGAGGACGAGATCGGAGGCCACGTCCAGCGGATCCGTGACCTCAGCCTCGACGACCCTCAAGCGGATCCGACGATGGGAGTCGTCTCCGCGGTCTGGAGCATGGCCGACGCGTGGCAGGGGTATCTGGCCCTGCGCGAGGATCCGGAGCTCAGCGACGGCGGCGCAGCGTTTCTCGCCATGGTCGAAGCCCTGCGGCAAGAATGCAGCGCAACACTGCCGTGACTGAAGGCGAGCGAGCCATCTCCAGTTCGAGAAGGAGTGTCATGATGTCAACTCTCCAAGAGCAAGCGACCATCATCACCGGCGACCCGAACCTCGCCAGCGACCAGAAGGAAAGGCTGGTCGACGCCGTGTTGTGCAGGGCAAGCCAAGGAGTCGCCGAGGCAAGCCCAGTAGTCTCCGACAAGATCTGGCTCCTGCTGATCCGAGGCTTGGTGCTCCTCGCCGCAATTTCCTTGGGCGGCCTGGTCTACGCGATACTCGACGGAAACGACAGCACGAGTCCTGACTTGCTGCTCACGGCCTTCTCGACCGCACTTGCCGGACTGCTGGGACTTTTCGTGAACCCGTCGAAATAGCGCCAACGCATACGGGTCTACCAGCGCAACGACGGCGCGTAGGCGGAGAGCGCCTGCTGCACAACCTGGTCGGCCATTTCGACGAGGCCGGCGTCGTCGCCCAGCTCGGCGAGCCGGTTATTTCGGTGCCAGGTCGTGCGCGGGAGCAGGGCCGGGGTACAGCGACTCCCGAACGCCGTGAACGCGAGGCTCGCATGCGCGTCGGCGCAGATCCCGGTGCGTCAGACGGCCGGAGCTGTCCCCGCGGGCGTTCGAGCCGTCACCCCTGGACACCGCGCCGGTTGACCCGGCGGCACCGCGCCGGGCCGACGGCGACCGCTACGGTGAGTCCGTCCACGTGGCGCGAGGAGCGGAGACCCGGTGCTTGCGGTGATCCAGGACGTCTACGGGCCGCCCGACGTCGTGCGAGTCGGGGAGCTGCCTGACCCGACACCGTCGGACGACCAGGTGCTCCTCGAGATCCACGCCTGCTCCCTGAACGGCTCCGACCGCGAGAACCTGGTGGGCCGTCCGTTCTACTCCCGGGTGGCGGGGCTGCGGCGGCCCAGGAACCCGGTCCCCGGGTCCGACGTCGCCGGTGTCGTCGTGGCGACCGGCAGCGCCGTGACCGGCTTCGCGGCCGGCGACGAGGTCTTCGGCGAACTGCCCGGGTACCGGGGCGGCCTGGCCGAGCTCGTGGCGACGTCGCCGACGAACCTGGTCCGCAAGCCGCCGGCCCTGTCGTTCGCCGAGGCCGCTGCCATCCCGCAGTCCGGCTGCATCGCGCGCTGCGCGCTACACGCGGCCTCCACCCGGGAGACAAGGTGCTCATCAACGGCGCGGGCGGCGCCGGCGGCGCATTCTTGATCGGGCTCGCACGGCACCGGGGCGCCGAGGTCACGGCCGTGGACCACGGCGACAAGGCCGAGCACCTGCGCCGGCTCGGCGCGGACCGCACGATCGCCTTCGAGGACGAGGACTGGGCCACTCACCGTCACCGCTACGACCGCGTCGTGGACCTCGTCGCGAGCCGGACCCCGTGGCGGGTGCACCGGGCGCTGCGCCCCCGCGGCCGCTACCAGATGGTCGGTGGACGCACCGACCTGCTGCTCGCGATGCCGACGATCGGCACGCTGATCGGCCTGGCGACCGGCAAGCACGTCGGGGTGCTGATGGTGCCGCAGTCGGCCACCGCACTGGCCGAGGTCACCGGCCTGGTGACCGACGGCGCTGTCGTCCCCGGCGTCGACTCCGTCGTCCGCCTGCAGGACGCCCCCGCCGCGTTCGCGAGGCTCGCCGCGGGCGACAACCGCGGCAAGATCGTGGTCGAGGTGCGCTGAGCACCCGAGATCGACCGCCCTTGGCTCGAGCAGTGATGACGACCGACGCGGGGCGCCAGGTCAGGGCCGGGACGTCGCCGGTGCCGTGTCGAGCGCGCGGGCGCGACCCGAGACCAGGAAGACCGCGACCACGGCCGCGACGACGAAGACGATGTTGAACGTCCCGGCGAGGGCGTTGATCGACTCGGCCCCGGCGCTCGTACCGTGCGTGTCGACGCCGCCGGTCGCGAGGATCGTCGTCGGGTCAGTCGCGGCGTGCAGGAGGATCGCCGGGACGATGCTCCCGGTGACGCGCATCGAGAGGTACATCATCGTGCCGAACCCGAACGCGAAGACGATCGTGGTGCCGACGGTGAGCAGGGCCTGCCCGGACAGGGCGTTGCTGGCGTGCAGGAGCGCGAACAGCAGCGACGACAGCACCATCACCGCCTTCTCCCCGTAGCCGGCCCGGCGCAGCATCGTGACCGCGACGCCGCGGGTGAGCACCTCCTCCGCGAACCCGATGCACAGGCCGAGGAAGAGTACGGTCAGCACGACCGTGGGGCTGTAGGACGACCAGCTCGTCCCGACGAGGTGCAGCGCGATCGGCGCGAGGACCAGGGCGACGGCGCCCCACATCCACGGGCGGCCGGCGACGGGCTGCGGCCCAAAGACCTCGCGCCGCCACCGCATGCTCCGGAGGAACACGAGGAGCAGGACGCTCATGACGAGGATCGGCAGGGCCAGGCCGAAGAACACGCTCCCTGCCGAGTCGAGCAGCTCGTCTGGGCTGTCGGGGCCCTGGCCCAGGAGGCCCACCAGCCGGCCCACGCCGAGATAGACGGCGATGTAGAGCGCGGCGAAGAGGAAGGCCCGCCACCAGCCGCCGCGGCCCCAGAACCGCTGCCACCCGGAGGTCGGCGACGCCTGCTCGATCGAACCCGTCGGGTCTGCCACGGTGGTGGTCCTCTCGTCTCTCGCCGGTGGTCGGCGACCACGTCGGAGCGAGCGACCAGCACCGACAGGGGCGAGCGTAGGGATTCGCACCACGATCCGCGCGGCGACCGGAGTGGTGGGTGGGTCGACTTGGAGCTGCACTGCCGAGGCTGACCGCGTGGGCGTCCGCTGACGGTGGTGGCACGTGGCCACCACCGTGCGACCTGCACGATTCCCTGAGTGGGGAGAATCGGGCGACGCGGGCTGTCCGCGACGAGCTGGACATCGCCTTCGACGGTGGTGCCAATGTGGCACCACCGTGGTGACCAGCAGTTTCTCGGTTGGAGAGTCCCCACACCCGGATCGACGGTCCCGTCATTGTGACGGGACCGTCCGACCAGGAGGAACACCGGGTCGACGCCGCACGCGGCGCAACCCCCGGCACCGGCTCCGCATGTACCTGCGTCGGCATTCGCGTCATGGGTCGATCGTCTGCTCGGGGCGCACGTGGAAGCGCACCCCGTGCGCACCACGTGCGCACCAGGTGCGCGAAGCGGATCCTGGCATCTGTGCAGGTGTGGGAGCGCACGGGGAGAAACTGGTAGAGGTGCGTGCTCGTGAGGTGCGAGTTCTAAGGCGGGGTGCTCGAGGTTCAGACGTGGCCGGCGTCGACGCTCTTGGAAGTGCACGGACGAGGATCGCAACTCTCGCCGCGACCCTCGTCCCATTGCTACGCGAGCTTGCTGTTGATGCGGTCGTCGTCGAGCGGCTTGTACTTCGAGTCCACGAACGACTTGAACACCCCGACTAGGTTCTCGCCGTTCGCGTGAGCCCGGCGGACGACCTCGAGGATCGTCGCGCGCCCACGTCCGAGAGCCTGTTGCTTCTTCAGGTCCTCCTTGCGTGTCTTGATGACCTTGCCATCCTGGGTGACTGTGGCCTGCTCCAGCTGGACGTAGCTCAGCGTGCTCGTCTCGTAGAAGCGCCCCGCGCTCATGAGGAGGGTGGCCCGTGCCCAGTTCCTGGGGACGAGCACGAGCGCTCTACCGTCCGCGACGGGAAGGTCGAGCACAGCATTGATCCACTGCCTGCCCTGTGGGTCCCAGACCTGTCGCTCCACCTTCTTGGTCCCGTGGCCTGCAGCGGTGAATTGCGGGAACTGCGCCACCATCTGAGCGGTGAACTCGGCCAGCGGCCCGAAGATGATGCGAGTGGTCAGGTCCGAGGTGATGTCCTCTGCGACGCCCTCGACGAACAGGGGGATGTCCTCGATCTGGGTGAGGATCCCCACGTCGACCAGCATGCGCGCGTCGCCGCGCAGCGCGTCCCAGATCCACTCGCCGACGTCGTCGGAGCCGCCGTGCCCTTGGATCCCGGACTCCGCGAGACCGAGGCGCGTCTCCCACGGCTCCGTGAACCGCTGGAGCAGCGCGAGTCCGCGCCGCTGGTCGGACTGTGTGTTGCTCAGGGCACAGGCGGTCACCTCGTGGAAGAACGTCTCCATGCACCTGATCGCGTCGGCGGCGAACGGTTGCGGGGCGCCAGAGAGGCGGATCGCGTGGGGGTCGACGAACATCGGCTTGTCGGCGCTGACGTCGACGTCGAGGAACGGGACCGGGCCCGGGATGTTGTAGTGCGTCGTCACTTGCATGAGAACTCCTGTCTCGTGTAGCGAGCGCGACACACACCCGCACCGGTCATTGGGCCGACGCGGGCGCAGTAGAGTCCGAACTGCCTACCAAGCAGGTTCGAGCCCCATCCCGCAACGTCGAGATGGGGCTCGACGCTTGTGTGGCACATCACACAGCCTACCCGAACATACGTACAAAAACCCATGGACACGCCGGCCGAGGCACAAGATGTTGTGGCTAGGGGGTGGGAGTGGCACCACATGAGCGATGGGCGGCTAGGTCTGCCTGTCATCGGTGCGGCACTCAGTACGGTGCATCAGGGCTGGGAGGTGCTCGTGAGCGCTCTTGGCTCGACCCGGCCCTGGCGGGAAAGCAGGCGCGCTACACCACTGTCTGGGGCTCAACTTCGGCTCAAGTGAATCGCGAGTTGTCAGTTCGGTCCGCCGGGCACTCTGCCCGGTGGACCGAGGTGGCGGACAGCCTTCTGGTCGCAGGATGTTCTTCATCCGGCGAGGGCGACAGCGGTCTTCTTGACTGGCGCCGGCTCTGCCAGTGCCTTGCCGCTTGGACCCTCGCCCCGCGGAGGTCCCACCCCTTTCGGCACCCGAACCCGCGACGTCCGCCGGGCCTCCTTCGACCTCGAGGTGCTCCGTCCTTGCACCCCGCTGGCGATCCCTTCCGACCCCGCACGGGGTCCTCGCCGACCTGACCGAACCCGGACTTCCACACGTCTGGCACCTGAGGCGGGGCAAGCCCCAGTCGGGCGCGATCACGGACTCGCGAACCTGCGGCATGATGCCCGCATGAAGGGTGCTGGCGGCGAGTTGCCCATGGATCAGGTGACTACTGAGCTACGCCGGTTGGCGACGACGCTGCGGAGCCAGCTGGGCGAGAGAGCGGAGATCTCCGGACCCACGGTCGACGGTGGCGTCGAGGGCCTCACCGTGAGGTCGGCGACGGAGGGCTCGGTGGAGGTCTGGTTGATGCATGACGCCGACGGCGTCGTCGTCGGACTGGACGGGTGCCCGGGGTGGCAGTTGCCGCGGACTCTGGAGAGCGTGGCAGTGGTGCGCGCGATCATTTGATGCTGTGGCGGCCGGACGAGTCGAGGTCGGCACCGGACGCAGGGTGCGCGCCTACCGCCTCCCGATGCCCGACGGCACGGTCATGGATGACAGCGAGAAGGGTGCTCTCGCCGCGTTGCTGGAGATGCCCTGGAAGCCCCGGATGCGTTGGGGCACCTCGGCGGCGTACGGCGCGCGATGAACCGACTGAGGTAGGTCCTCGCTGAGTGCGCAGGCCGCACACCTGCCAGGTGTGACGGTCTCGATGCGCGTGATTTCCGCCGGGCAGGGGTACGCATACCTGCTCCGGTCGGTGGTGACCGGCGACGGTGACGAGCCGCGGATGTCGGCGTTCACGCGGTACTTCACGGAGGCGGGCACGCCGCCTGGGGTGTGGATGGGTCGCGGTGTGGAGCACCTTGGTGACGGCGTGCTGCAGCCCGGCATGTCTGTCGCGCCGGGGCAGCTGCAGGCGTTGCTGGGTCACGGCGCCGATCCGGTGACCGGTGAGTCGCTGGGGCGGCCGTTTCAGCAGTACCCGACTGTCGCCGACCGCGTCCGGCGTCGGATCGAGCGGATCGACCGGACGCTGTCGGCGGAGGAGTCGGATGCCGAGGTGGCGTGCATCCAGGTCGAGGAGCGGGCCCGCGGCAGCCAGACCGCGACGGCGGGGTTCGATGTGACGTTCTCGGTGCCGAAGTCGGTGTCGGTGCTGTGGGGGTTGGCGGACGCGACGACGCAGGAGCTGATCGTCGCCGCCCATCATGACGCCGTCGGGCAGGTGCTGGACCTGCTGGAGCGGGAGGTCGCCGCCACGCGCACGGGACATGGTGGTGTGGCGCAGGTGCCGGTGGTGGGGGTGGCGGCGACGGCATACGACCACTGGGACTCGCGGTCCAACGACCCGCAGCTGCACACCCACCTGGTCGTCTCGAACAAGGTGAAGACCGCTCATGACGGTCGGTGGCGCACCCTGGACTCGCGTGCGCTGCACCACGCGCTCGTCGCGTTGTCCGAGCACTACAACGCGGTCCTGGCCGACCGGCTCACCGGCGCGTTCGGCGTCGGGTGGGACCGCCGCGACCGTGGGGCCGAGCGCTCGACCCAGTGGGAGATCGCGGGCGTCCCGGACGAGCTGTTGGCGGAGTTCTCCTCCCGCAGCCGGGACATCGAGGTCGCCAAGAGGCGGCTCATCGAGGAGTTCGTCGCTGCGCGTGGTCGCCGGCCGACGGCGCGGCAGGTCGTGCGGTTGCGTGCTCAGGCTACCCTCGAGACCCGTCCCGACAAGACGATCCACTCGCTGGCGGAGCTGACGGCCGACTGGCGTCGCCGCGCTGAGATGCGGCTCGGGTCGGATCCGACGGCGTGGGCGCGCCGACTCGCCGCCGGCCAGGCCGCGCCCATGGTGACCGCGGCCGACCTCCACCCGAGGACGGTCAGGCTCGCTGCGGGGCGGGTCCTCGCTGCGGTCGGGGAGAAGCGCACCACGTGGACGCACTGGAACCTGTGGGCCGAGGCGTCGCGACAGACGATGGGCTGGCGGATGGCGTCCGCCGCCGACCGGGAACAGGTCGTGGCGCTCGTGGTGGACGCCGCCACGCGCCGGTCCGTTCGGCTCACGCCCGGCGAGCTGGCATCCACGCCGGCGGCCATGCGTCGGTCTGACGGCACAAGCACGCTGCGCCCGCGCCACGGCGAGCGGTTCACCAGCCAGGAGATGCTGGCGATGGAGGACCGGCTCCTGGCCCTCGCGGATGACGTCGGCGGCCCGGCCGTCGGCCGCACGACGTCTGACGGCACCCGACTGGACGACGAGCAGTCGCGCGCGGTCGAGCAGATCCTGACGTCGGGGCGTCGCTTGGACCTGCTGGTCGGGCCCGCTGGCACCGGGAAGACGACGACGATGCGCGCGCTGATGACGGCCTGGGTGGCGGCGCACGGATCGGTGAGTGTGGTCGGGATGGCGCCGTCCGCGGTCGCGGCCCAGGTGCTGGCCGACGACCTCGACATCGCCTGTGACAACACCGCGAAGTGGATCCACGAACATCGCTCAGGCCGTGCGGACTTCACCGCAGGGCAGTTGGTCATCGTCGACGAGGCGACCCTTGCCTCCACCTGCACCCTGGACACCATCGCATCCCGGGCGGCGCGGGTGGGCGCCAAGGTCGTTCTCGTCGGAGATCCGGGCCAGCTGCAGTCCGTCGACGCCGGCGGCGCGTTCGCCATGCTCGCCGCCGCCCGCGGCGAAGACACGCCCCGCCTGACCGAGGTGCACCGCTTCGTGCGTCCGTGGGAGCGCGACGCGTCCCTGGCACTGCGTGACGGCGACCCCGCCGTCATCGACCAGTACGAGTCCCGCGGCAGGATCCGCGAGGGCGCCACCGACGAGATGGTCGACGCCGCCTACACCGCCTGGCGGCGCGACGTCGACGCCGGACGGGCGAGCATCCTGGTCACCGAGTCGGCCGACACCGTTCGACAGCTGAACGACCGCGCCCGCGCCGAACGCCTCCAGGCCAGCGAGGTGTCCGCGGGGCGTGACGTCGTCCTGCACGACGACACCCGGGCGTCCGCGGGCGATGTCGTCATCACTCGCCGCAACGACCGCCGTCTGCGTTCCGGCGCGAACGGGTGGGTGCGCAACGGCGACCGCTGGACCATCGACCGAGTCTGCCGCGACGGCGCGCTCGACGTCCGCCCCGAGGGGCGACGGCGGGGGAGCGTGATGCTGCCCGCGGCCTACGTGGCCGAGCACGTCGACCTCGGCTACGTCGTGACCGCCCACCGCTCCCAAGGGATGACCGTCGACACAGCGCACGTCGTCGTTTCCCCGTCGAGCACCCGCGAGAACCTGTACGTCTCCATGACCCGCGGCCGGCACACCAATACCGCCTATGTCGCCCTGGACAAGCCCGACCCGCTGCACTCCGCACCCGCCGACCCGGACGTGACCGCGCGCGGCGTCCTGCTCGGAGTCCTGGCGCACCCAGGCGTCGAGCAGTCCGCACACCAGGTGGCGAAGGACGAGTGCGACCGGTGGGCCAGCATCCGGCAGCTCCTGGCCGGGTACGACGCCATCGCCACCGAAGCACAACGTGACCGGTGGACCCGGCTCGTGCACACTGCCCTCTGCGAGGCAGGAGGCTTCACGGAGGTCGAGGCCGACCGGGCGGTTAAGTCCGACGCGTTCGGCGTGCTCGCCGCAGGCCTGCGGCGAGCCGAGGCGTACGGGTACGACGTCGACACGCTGATGCCACGCCTTGTCGCCTGGCGCAGCCTGCACGACGCCGACGACGTCGCCGCAGTCCTGACCGCACGCCTCGCCCGCGCGACCGCAAAGCCCCGCCGCGGCGTCATGCCCGACCTCATCGCCGGCCGCATTTCCGCCGCCCGCGGCCCACTACCTGAAGACACCGCCGTGGCCCTGGCGGAACGCCGCATGCTCATCGAGGACCAGACGCAGGAGGTGCGCGCCCTCGACCCCGCGCAACAGGGGATGTTGATAAAGACGCTCCCGTCGCGCGACGCGACTAGGGCCACCCCAGACGGTGTGACCATCGCTTGAGACGTTCGCGAGTTCGGCACCACCGTGTGGAAGAACCCGACGACACCCGGCCGACGGAGCGTATGGGGCGCTTTGAGGCCTTTCGAGCCGGCCCCGCCCATCCCGGTGGATCGTCCACAGGGGCTCAACGTACCGGTCACGCCACCCCAACCGAGACAAGGGTGAAATTCGACGTCACGGCGGCATTCCGAGCAGAACCGCATCCGACCTTCGTAGACTCGAGCACGTGTCCGACGAGGTCCGCATCCCAGCGGAGCAGCGCGCGCGTGTCCTGATCGACGCCCAGCTACGAGCCGCAGGTTGGGCAGTCCAAGACGGCAAATCTCTGAATCTCTTCGCGGGACCGGGCATCGCCGTCCGTGAAGCAGTGATGGCCGCCGGACACGGGCGAGCCGATTACCTCCTGTACGTCGACAAAAGGGTCGTGGGCGTCATCGAGGCGAAACCCGAGGGGACGACACTCTCGGGCGTCGAGTGGCAGTCCGCCATGTACGCCACCGGCCTTCCCGACGCGCACCGCAAGCGGGCACGGGTAGTCGAGGGTCGTCTGCCGTTCGTTTTCGAGGCATCCGGATCGGAGACCCACTTCACCAACGGCTACGACCCCGACCCGCGGGCCCGAAAGATCTTCAACTTGCCGAAGCCGGCCACGCTCGCCCGGCTGATGCGCGACGCCGACGCCGATCCCGAGCACCCCACCTGGCGGGCCAAGGTCCAGGTCCCCCCCGAGTTGGACGAGGCGCCCCTGCGCCCGGCGCAGATCAAGGCGATCAAGGGCACCGAGCTTTCGCTGGCGCAGCAGCGGTTCGACCGGTCGCTGATCCAGATGGCCACCGGTGCGGGCAAGACCTACACGGCCGTGACGCTGGCGTACCGGCTGCTGAAGTACGGCGGCTTTTCCAAGATCTTGTTCCTGGTCGATCGCAACAATCTCGCCGACCAGACCCTCGCGGAGTTCCAGAACTACACGACGCCCGACGACGGTCGACGCTTCTCCGAGGTCTATAACGTCGACAAGCTCACCGGCGCCGGCATGCTCGGCTCCTCGAACGTCGTGATCTCCACGATCCAGCGCGTCTTCAAGGTCCTGGACGGCAACGACGTCCCCGGCACGGACGACCCGCAGCTTGACGACTGGACCCCTGACTCGGCGGTCACGGTCTCCTACAGCCCGGGCATGCCACCGGAGACGTTCGACTTGGTCATCGTCGACGAGGCCCACCGGTCTATCTACGGCGTGTGGCGCGGTGTCCTGGACTACTTCGACGCTCACGTCGTCGGGCTGACGGCGACGCCAGGGAAGCAGACGTTCGCGTTCTTCCGCCAGAACCTCGTCTCCTCGTACACGTACCAGGAGTCGGTCGCCGATCAGGTGAACGTCGACTTCGACATCTACCGCATCAAGACCAAGGTCACCGACGAGGGTGCCACCCTGCCCGCCGGCGTGTACGTCCCCAAGGTGGACAAGCGCACTCGGGTGCAACGCATCGAGCAGATCGACGAGGACGTCGACTACACAGCGGGCCAGCTCGACCGCGCGGTCACGAACCCAAACCAGATCCGTCTGGTCCTCGAGACGTTCCGCGACCGCCTCTTCACCGAGATCTTCCCGGGCCGCTCCGCGGTGCCCAAGACCCTGATTTTCGCCAAGGACGACGCGCACGCTGAGCAGATCGTGACCCTGGTGCGGCAGGTGTTCGGCAAAGGCAACGAGTTCGCCGCCAAGATCACCTACGCCGCGAACGACCCCAAGGGGCAGCTCCAGGCGTTCCGCACCTCGGCGAAGCTGCGCATCGCGGTCACGGTCGACATGATCGCCACCGGCACGGACGTGAAGCCGTTGGAGTGCGTGTTCTTCCTGCGGGACGTCAAGACAGCGCAGTACTTCGAGCAGATGAAGGGCCGCGGTGCCCGCACTATCGCCCCGGCGGACTTCCAGGCCGTGACCCCGGACTTGGCGGCGAAGCAGAAGACGCGGTTCGTAATCGTCGACGCTGTCGGGGTGACCGAGCACGACTTCGTCGAGCCGCCTCTGAACCGGCAGAAGTCCGTGTCCCTCGAGCAGCTGCTGAAGAAGACGGCGAACCTGACCATCACCGAGGACGAGGTCGCCACCCTCGCCTCACGCCTGTCCGCCCTCGAACTGCAGTTGACCCCGGACGAGCGGACCGAGATCGACACGGTCGCCGGCGGGTCCCTCAAGGCGATCGTGCGCGGCCTGGTCGATGCCGTCGACGCCGACAAGCAGGCGGCTGCCCTCCACGATTCCGGCGAGGGCGCCGAGCCCGTCCAGGTCATCGGACAGCTCATCGAGGCGGCGATCGAGCCTTTGGCGGCGAACCCGGATCTGAGGACCCGGATCATGGAGCTACGCCGCACGCACGACCAGATCATCGACGAGTACAACGCCGACGAACTCATTGATGCCTACGGCGTCGTCGACCCCGAACGTGCCAGGTCGCTCGTCAAGGACTGGTTCGAGTACCTCACCACACACCGCTCCGAAATCACCGCGATCCAGATCATGGACGAGGCCAAGACCCGCCGTGTCCCGTTCGAGGCCATCAAAGAGCTCGCGGACCGCATCGCCCGCCCGCCGCACAACTGGACCCCGGACCTCATCTGGGCCGCGTACGAGCAGCTCGGCGCAGGTCACGTACGTCACCGCGATAGGTCTCGCCTTACGGACGTCGTGTCCCTGGTGCGCTATACCCTCGGCGCAGACCCCGAACTAATCCCGTTCGCCGACGTCGTCGCCGAACGCTACGCAGGCTGGCTACTCGCCCAGGAACAGGCCGGCACGACGTTCACCGACACGCAAAGGTGGTGGCTCGACCGCATGGTCGACGTGATCTCCAACTCCGCCGGCATCACCGCCGACGACATCGAGCAGGCACCCTTCGACGAGAAGGGCGGCATCGACGGCGCCCTCCGCGACTTGGGAGATCATGCCGGTGACCTGCTTGAGCAGTTGAATGAGGAGCTCACGGCGTGACCGGAGTGACTGCTCCGGCAGGCTGGAAACTTTCTGCGTTCGCCGATGTGCTCGACATGCTCCTTGATCACCGAGGCAAGACCCCAGGAAAGCTCGGCGGTGAGTTCACCGACAGCGGCGTCCCGGTCGTCTCCGCGATCCACGTGAAGGCCGGGCGTCTGGATCTTGATCAACGTCGCCGCTTCGTGTCGACCGAGATGGCGCTTCGTTGGATGCCCGAGCGCCTACGGCGGGGCGATGTGCTGATGACCTCCGAGGCCCCGCTGGGTTCCGTTGCCCGCGTTCCGAATGATAATTTGCTCGTTCTGAGCCAGCGACTGTTTGCTCTCCGGGGCCGTGCGCAGGTGCTCGACAACGGGTTCCTCTTCTGGGCGATGCAGTCTCCGCAGATCCAGGATCAGCTGCGAAGCCGGTCCTCAGGGTCGACCGTCACTGGGATTCGGCAGAGTGAGCTCCGAAGGGTCCAGATTGGCTTCCCGCCTGTCTGCGAGCAGCGGCGGATCGTCGAAATCCTCGAAGACCACCTCTCCCGGTTGGACGCTGGCGCTGACATGCTTACGAATGTCGCTCGGCGCGGAAGGGCGCTCGAATTCGCTGCGCTCGATGCACTCGTGCCCGCCGGATCGCCCTCGGTCATGATGAAGGATCTGGCCCGTGACGCCCGATACGGAACATCGACGAAGTGCTTGGCCGAAGGGCCGGGGCTTCCGGTCGCTCGCATTCCGAACATCATCGGTGGAGCTATCGATATGACGGACGAAAAACGGGCGGCGGACCCTTCAGTTGACCTGTCCGGTCTGATGCTCGAAGAGGGCGATGTCGTCTTCGTGCGGACAAACGGTTCCCGTGACCTCATCGGCCGGACAGCCGTAGTCCAGCGGGGTGTGCGAGCATCCTTCGCATCTTACCTAATCCGCTACCAACTGGACCGGGCCGTAGTGGATCCAACCTGGTGCCACCTGATGATGAACCGGGCGAGCGCACGCGCCGAGATCGAGCGGCTCGCCTCGTCCTCGGCAGGTCAGTACAACCTCAGTCTCGGAAAGATTGGCGGCCTGCCCGTTCCGCTTCCTGAGCTCTCCGTCCAGCACAAGTTGATCGAGCAGTACGAGGCGAGTCTCGATGGACCGCGTCGTCTCGTGAGCGCCGCAGTGCACGCCCAGCGCCGTTCCGTAGCCCTGCGCCGAGCTTTGCTGACAGCGGCGTTCACGGGGACTCTGACCGGAACGACGACCGACATGGAGCAGGTTGAGGAGATGGCCGGTGTCTGATCTGAAGTTGTTCCGGCTCGACGGTGGCCAAGCGACCGAACTGATCGGGACCTCGGTGCATCTGGAGAAGTCGCTTCAGACGGTGGTCGAGAAGAACATGGAGACCCTGTTCGGCGTCCGGTTCCTGGCCTCGGAGTACTCGACGGGCGTGAAGCATCGCGGGAGGATCGACTCTCTCGGGCTCGACGAGAACTCGTCGCCGGTGATCTTCGAGTACAAGCGGGCGATGAACGAGAACGTCATCAACCAGGGCCTGTTCTACCTCGACTGGTTGCTCGACCACCGCGCCGAGTTCCAGCTGCTGGTGCAGAAGAAGTTCGGCCCCGCTGAGGCTGAGGCGATCGACTGGCGGAACCCCCGGCTGGTGTGCGTCGCAAACGGGTTCACCCGGTACGACGAGCATGCGGTCGAGCAGATCAACCGCAGCATCGAGCTCGTCCGCTACCGCGACTTCGGCGGCGAGCTGCTCGCGCTTGAACTGGTGACCTCGACGAAGGTCGAACCCAGCAAGGCCGACGATGCTCCGACCCCGAAGGTCGCCGCGACCTCGACACCATCAAAGACGGTCACCGAGTTCCTGGAGCAGGCATCGCCCCCGCTGCGAGACCTCTACGGGGAGCTAGAGGCCTACTGCGAGGGCCTGGGTGACGACATTACGAAGAAGACACTCAAGTTCTACTTTGCGTTCCGGCGCCTCAAGAACTTCGCGTGCGTCGAGGTCCACCCCATGAGCCAGAACCTGCTCGTCTACCTGAAGGTCGACCCCGATTCGGTCGATCTCGAGGACGGCTTCAGCCGCGACGTGCGCAAGATCGGCCATTTCGGTACCGGGGACCTGGAGCTGCGCATCGCGAACAGAGACCAACTCCAGAAGGCCCTGCCCCTGATCCAGAAGAGCTACGAGGCAAGTTGATGTCGGACACACGACGTTTGGTCGACAAGATCTGGTCCTACGCGCACGTCCTTCGCGACGACGGCGTCGGGGTCATCGAGTACACGGAACAGTTGACGTACCTGCTCTTCCTGAAGATGGCGCACGAGCGCGCGACCCGGAAGCTCAAGCCCGAGCAGATCGTTCCCGAGGAGTACTCGTGGCAGCGGCTCCTCGACGCGGAGGGCGCCGCGTTGGAGACCGAGTACACCCTCACGCTGCAGGGCCTTGGCCGGCAGTCGGGCACGCTGGGCACGATCTTCCGTAAGGCGCAGAACCGGATCCAGGACCCGGCGAAGCTCAAGCGCCTGATCCATGACCTGATCGACAAGGAGCAGTGGTCTCGCGCCGGCACCGACATCAACGGTGACGCCTACGAGGCGCTGCTCGCCAAGGGTGCCTCGGACAAGGGCTCGGGCGCGGGCCAGTACTTCACACCGCGCTCGGTGATCTCCGCGATGGTCGACTGCGTCCAGCCAACTGTTGCGGACAGCGTCGTCGACCCAGCCTGCGGTACCGGTGGCTTCCTCCTCGCCGCGCACGAGTACGCGTCGCGTGGCGCGGAGTCGATGACGCCACCGGAGCGCGAGCACCTGCGCAACGGCTTCGTTCACGGCACCGAACTCGTCGACGGCACCGCACGTCTTGCCGCGATGAACCTGCTGCTCCACGGCATCGGGGAGGCCAACGGCGACTCCCTCATCGAGGTCAAGGACTCTCTGGCATCAGACCCCGGTAAGCGTTGGTCGGTGGTCCTGGCGAACCCACCCTTTGGCACGAAGTCGTCTCTGACGATGGTCGGTGCGGATGGTCGCGAGGCCACGGACGACCGTTCGGTCGAGCGGCAGGACTTCGTCGTGACGACGTCGAACAAGCAGCTCAACTTCTTGCAGCACATCATGACGATCCTGGACATCAACGGCCGCGCCGCCGTCGTCCTGCCGGACAACGTGCTGTTCGAGGGCGGCGCTGGCGAGACGCTGCGCCGCCGCCTGCTCAACGACTTCGACCTGCACACGCTGCTGCGCCTGCCGACAGGCCTGTTCTATGCGCAGGGCGTCAAGGCAAACGTGCTGTTCTTCGACAAGAAGCCGGCGTCGGAGACGCCGTGGACGTCGAAGCTCTGGGTGTACGACCTACGCACCAACCAGCACTTCACCCTCAAGCAGAACCCCTTGACACGGGCGCACCTGGACGACTTCGTCGACTCCTACGCCGCGGGCAAGCCGCGCGATGAGCGCGTAGAGACCCGCCTATTCAAGTCCTTCACCTACGACGACCTCGTCCTCCGCGACAAGGTCAACCTCGACATCACCTGGCTGCGCGACGAGTCCCTTGAAGACCTCGACACCCTGCCCGCACCCGAGATCATCGCCCGCGAGATCGTTGAGGACCTTACTGCCGCACTTGAGGAGTTTGCCGCAGTTGCGGCCGCACTTGAGGGTGCGGTTGGCGACGTTAATCAAGAGGAGTCCCGGTAGATGGCAACGGCAAGGTCGAAGGAATCGCTCAGCACTCTCAGCATCATGCCCCGCGAAGAGGTCCGGCGATGAACCAGGTGCGTGTTGTTGCGGCCCAGCAGAGCACTCAGCCAGACACGGGCATCACGATCAGCCGACTACGCACAATAGTTCAAGACTCACATTTGAACTTCCTGATCGGCGCCGGCACCCCCAGCGCATTCTTTGGCCAGCTCGGGAACATCGAAGAGGCCTTGACCAAGTTGTCCGAGGCTGATGCCCCGACAGCGGAGAAGGATCTCGTGCGAGCATCGATCCAAGCTCATTTCTTCGAAAAGGTGCTCGAGCCCAACCTGGCGCTCACCAGAGGCGACCGCTCCGCAGAAGGAGTGCTGACGTCCTATGAACGATTCCTGCGGACGCTTAACAGGATCTTGCTTAAGCGACGCAGTTCCCTCCTAGGCAAGCAAGCGAACATCTTCACAACCAACATCGATATGGTGTTCGAGGTTGCGCTGGAGAACCTCGGGGTTGACATGATCGATGGATTCAACGGAAAGATGCGGCCCAAGTTTGACCTGGGAGAATACGGAACCGTTCGTCTGCGCCAGGCTAGCCGCTATGAACGTCGGTCTGAGATTCCGGTCCTAAATCTCTATAAAATACACGGGTCAGCCGGTTGGACGCTCTATTCCGATGGGCCTGACAAGTCATCCATCTACTTCGACCATGGGCTCTCCGGCGTCGTCGACACCGCAGGCAAGTTGAGTGTTGCCACACCGGATCTGCTCCCGATTGAAAGAGAAGTTATCGTCGACGACCTCCTCGCAGCCGCTTTCGGGAAAGAGTTGTCGGCCGAGGCCACGGCTTTCGCCGATGCCTATGCGCGGCTACCGATCGTCAACCCGGAAAAGACAAAGTTCGCTGCCACGGTTCTCAACGAGACCTATTATGAGCTGATTCGAAGGTTTGCCAACGAGCTCGAAAAGGAGAACAGCGTTCTGTTTGTTCACGGGTTCTCATTCCGAGACGAGCACATTTGTGACATGGTTATTCGCGCCGCGCGCGCGAATCCTACCCTTCAAGTCATCGTCTTCTCCTACTCCCGCGGCGCCAAGTCCGACTACAAGGATTTGCTGCCAGACCGTGAGATCAAGAATGGGAACGTGATATTCGTCACGCCGCCAGAGCCAACCGGAGAGGATGGGAACGGAGTGCCAAGCGAGGACGTGCTGAACCTCGACAGAGTCGACGCGCTCTACTTCTCTCCGCTCGTTCCGGAGGAGTCCCGCAAGCCGGATCACATCCTTGAAGTCCAAGTCAACGACGGCTCGGATGGCACCACCGATGTTTGACGAGGAAGCCGACCTCGTACATGACGCGGTGTTCAGGGTTGGCCAAGTGATTGCCGTGGACGGTCGGCGGGTCCGAGTCTCGGTCGACAAGCTAAAGAACAGTTCTCACCTGCTCTACAAGGGCGGGATCGTTCGCAATGTCGCAGTGGCGAGCTATGTCAAGATCACGAAGGGCTTCGTGGAGCTGATTGCCAAGGTCGACAGCGAGCACGTTGAGGAGGATCGAGGAGCCCCACAGCAGTACCAACGAACGGCAGACCGTCTGATCAGGGTGCTCGACGTGAGCCTGATCGGATATCTGGAGAACGGGCATTTCGAACGCGGCGTCCGAGAGATGCCGCTGCTCGAGAACGAGTGCTTCATCCTGACCGAGCACGAGTTCAACCTCCTCCACGATTTTGTCGATGCGTCCGACACTTCGCTGATTCTTGGGTCACTTGCGATGGAGCCGAGTCAGGCTGTCTCCGTGGGGGTGAATTCCGTCTTTGCTAGTCATGTCGGGATATTTGGAAACACGGGTAGCGGCAAGTCGTATACCCTCGCCAAGCTCTATTACGAGCTCTTTCGCGAGTTTGGCGGTAAGCCTGGCTTCCGCAGTAAGTCCCAGTTCATGCTCATTGATTTTAACGGTGAGTACGCGAACCGGACCGGAGCGGTCGGTGAACGATCGACCGAAGTAATTGCAGGTGATGATCTGAAGGAGGTGTACGAACTTTGCACTACGGATGACGGTGGCGACAAGCTCCCGCTTCCCAGAACAGCGATTTATGACCAAACATTCTGGTCGGTACTGCTCGATGCGACAGAGAAGACTCAGGCTCCGTTTATCGCTCGCGTTCTGAAGGCGCGATACTGGGACGATCTGCTGCCCGATGCTGCTGCACTACTTGATGTCGTTGCGGATCTGGTTGCCCGAGCGACAAAGAGCACGGACGTGACCCTTGATCGCCGCCTCGCGGTCAATTTCCTCGAAGAGATCTCCAACTGCCTCGGCGGATCCACTACGCGGGAGTTCACGCTTCTAATTGAAGACTTTCGTTACAATCTGGAGTACCACGGGCGCGGTGCCTCGTTCTACTGGCGGCATGACGACCAAGGACAACAGAGGTGGGCCAACGAGGAATCATGGGACCGATTTATTCAGAACAAGATTAAGTCAGTGCCGCAGACTTTTGAGTCTGTGACTGACATTGACTTGGTTCGCTTCAAGCTTGTCATGCAGTTCTATCGCGACGTAATTAGCGGATACTCGAATCGTGAGCATTTGGCGCCGTTGTTGAAGCGAATGGATGAGCGTGTACCGAGCATCAAGCGTCTCGTGATTGTTTCTGACGATGCTCTCGCTGTCAAGCCGCTTACGGTGGTCTCGCTTCGGCGAGTCAATCTCGACATGCGAAAGGTCATCCCAATGATCTTGTGCAAGCACCTGTACGACCAGAAGAAGGAACGCGATCCTGCGGGTGAGCGGTACCTGAACCTGATCATTGACGAGGCCCACAACATTTTGTCGACCACATCGTCGCGTGAGAGTGAGGCGTGGAGGGACTACCGATTGGAGACTTTCGAGGAGATCATCAAGGAGGGGCGAAAGTTCGGCGTGTTCCTTACGATCGCCAGCCAGCGCCCTCACGACATCTCGCCGACGATCATCTCACAGTTGCATAACTACTTTCTCCACCGTCTTGTGAATAACCTCGACATCTTGGCCGTCGAGAAGTCTGTTGCTTATCTCGACAAGGTGTCGCATGAGTCGCTTCCGATCTTGCCTACCGGAACTTGCGTCCTAGCTGGTGTGTCGGCGCAGGTGCCGATCGTGCTGAAAATCGGTCGTCTCCCGGCCGAGGCAGAGCCTAACAGCCAGACGATCTCAGTCACTGCCGAGTGGCTGAAGCCGCCTCCGCTGCCGCGGTCGCCATGGGATGACGACCCGTGGGCGCCGTCATAGTGTCGCGTGGCCAAGGGGGCTGTTGCAAAGTTGTCAGGATGAACTCGCGGGCTGTCGACGTCGATGGGACTGAGCGTGTGACCTACTTTCCATGGTTCGCGTGGCACGTCCGGGATCTTGCAAGGTACGGCGGCGTGCGTGCAATCTGCGCTGCCGGCGACATGCAATGTGTCGACGTGCGGCCCAAAATGCAGAAGAGTCCACCTTTGTTACAAGTCGCTGGCACGTGGTGGGCGGGCAGTCCGCGCGGAACTTCTTGAGATGGAGTGCGGGCGCGGTGAACATATTTTCAGCAGTGCCTCACTCCAACGGCCGTCGGCTGTCACCTATTCGTGCAACGGTCCCTACACCAACACAGACAATGTTGTTGGTCTCTGACAATGCGTCCCGACCCGCATCTGCGCCCGGTCGGGTCTTCCTGCCGTCTTTAAGTCCGCAACGACTGCCCGCGCTCGTCGAGCCTGTGGCATGAAAAGAGACCACGATGAGCGACAGGCCCGAGCGTAACTGGCCCGACCCGAAGGACCTTCCCCCCCTTCGAGTGGAAGCCGGGCGACTCAGTCGACAGCCCCGAAGCCTGGGCCGCCGCTGTAGCCGTCGGCTCGCTTACCGCTGACGACGTGCTGGAGCGTGTGCGCCGCATAGCGGTGTACGAACTCGGTGAGATGGGCCCGATGGGGTACGACCAAGACGGCTTTGTGACCGCACTGGTCGCGGAGGGAATCAAGGAGGGGGCGCTGGTTCTTCAAGTTCACACGCGCGACCACTGGCCACCCCACGTGCACGTCAAGCGCCGCGAGGACCTCGGCTCCCACGGCGTTATCATCGACCTCCGAAACGGCGAGGTCGACGAGGACCGGCTGCCCCGGGGCGTCCGCAAGAAGGACACCAAGCGGATGGGCAAGCTCGTCGAGAAGCACCACGCCGAGCTCTCCATGCTCTGGGAGAAGAACAACGGGTCCAAGGTCTTCCCCGAGACCGAACCGTGCACGCTCGACGACCCTGCAGCAGCACCGTTCGAAGACGACGTGCAGCCTCATGTCGAACGGGAAGGGTGAGGTGGATGGCTCGCAGCGACACTTTCCGACGGGAGATCGCCGCGCTGGGCGACAAGAAGGCAGCCCACGCGAAGATCGTCGCCGCCCAGGGCGGGATCGCGACCGCGGCGCGCGAAGCGTCCCGCAAGAAGCGGGACGCGGCAGCGCGCTCCAAGAGCCCCGCCACGGTCCGATCGTCGCTGGCAGCAGCGGAGCGTGAGGAGAAGAAGGCGGACGCCGCCGAGGCCAAGGTCGCCAAGGCACGCAAGGATATGGCGGCCATCGACAAGACGATTGCGACGAAGAAGACCTCGCTGCGCTCTGCCGAGGCATCCGAGCAGAAGGCGGCCGAGAACCTGCAGCGCAGCAAGGACGCGAAGCGAAGGCGTGAAGAGCTCAGCCATGCCCGTGCTGTCGCGAAGGCGAGCACGCCGGCCGCGATGATCCGCTACGTTGAGGTCCCTCCACCGGTCCCCGAGCCACTCCGCGTGCTCTACCTGACCTCCAACCCAGACGCCACCACGAGCACCGTTACAAGCCCCGACGGGACAGTCGTCGAGCAAGGCGCGTGGCTTCGAGTAGACCAGGAAGTGCGGCACGTCAAGCAGGGCCTGCGCGGCTCAAAGTACCGCGACCTGGTCGTCGTCGAGCACGCACCAGCCGCGACCTTCAGCGATCTTTCTGATGGCCTCAACGACCACCGTCCCCACGTCGTGCACTTCTCCGGTCACGCTGATGCGTTCGGTCTTTGGATGGAGAACGACGCCGGCGAACCTGTCGGACAGGACGTCAACCTCTCCCTCCTCGCACGACTGCTCGGAGCCACCGACGAACCGCCCCGCCTGGTTGTGCTCAACGCGTGCGAGAGTCTCGAAGGTGCCGACGACCTGCTGCAGACGGTCCCGGTCGTGATCGGAATGTCCGACACCATCGACGACACGGCAGCCGTGGTCTTCGCACGATCGTTCTATGCCGGACTTGCCTCCGCCCAGTCCGTCGCGACAGCAGTCGAACAGGCCAAGGTGCAGATGGTCGCCGCCTCGATGTTCGACCCCGATCAGGTCGACCACTCCCACCTCCCGACCCTGAGAGCACGCGACGACGTCGACCCCGAGACGCTCGTCCTTGTCTCGCCACCCACCGACTCCTGACCCTGAAGGGCTCAACGTGAACAAGCAACAGAAACTCAAGAACACCGCGGAAGGTCTGCTTGCAGGGCTCGCCGCCATCGGATTCGAGGGCCCTTGGCGCTGGGCCCACCACGAGTGGGAGGGCGCCTTCTACCGTGCGTGGCGGAACTGGCCGCCCGCGAAGGACACCAAGGGCTTCCGCACGTTTCAGCTCGGCGGGTCCGCCGACGGGCGTACGTCGCAGGCACGGGACATCCTGTTCGCCGTGAAGCGCACCTCCCCATTCGACGGCTACGACCACGGCCCGCTGAACCCCTCGCCGATGGGCTTGCCCCCGGAGGAGTACCTCGAGATCTGGGTGGAGGGTGCGACGCCGCAGGAGTGGACCCGGACCTCTGTCAGCCTCGCGTGCTTCGCTATCGGCTCAGTGCCTCCGCATGTCCCCCTCCTCCGCCCTACGTTCGTGCACTGAATGCAGAAGTGAGTGCCAACCCGCTCACCACGCCACCGACCTCCGCCGACGGACCACCGCAGGATCTCGCCCCGCGCCGCGGCGTCTCCAAGCCCTGCCAGCCGTTCGGGACGAAGAGGTCGCGGGCTCAGATGCTCGCCTCCGTATTCCAGGTTCATTGACACGCGTACTTGACGGTTATCGGCGACTATGGAGCTGGCTTGGATCTTTGCACGCAGCGCCATTGTGAAGGGCAAGACTCCAATGACGAGCCGTGCCGTACGCTTGGCGGGACACATGTCACGAAAGTGTCCGCACCCCGATATCGAGTGGCACGCGAGTTGCACGGTGGTTCGGGACGCGTTCAGAAACCGCGAAATCTCAACGATCCTGTGGCCGCGACCTGCATGATCAACTTCTGGCCCACCCAGGACAGATGGACAGGGCCCGGTACCGCGAACCGCCGCGGTACCGGGCCTCGTCCTCGTGGGCGGAGCTTCCTCAAGAAGCAGAGCAAGCCGGTCGCGGTGCTAGGACGTCACGCGCACCTGCAGCTGCTTCTGCCCGGAGACGACTCGGGTGAAGATGTCGGAGGTGCGGGTCCGCGAGTAGGTGCTCTTGCCGCTGCCGATCTTGAGGCTGAGTCGGGCTTCGTCGTTGCGCAGGTTGCCGCTGAGCAGCTTCTGGACACCGTCGAACGACGTCGGGCCGTAGAACTCGTCCTGGAACGAGTTGCCGCCCACGACGGTGACCATGCCGCTCTTGCCCTTGAGCGACTTCGGGATGGTGAACTCCTCGCGGAACACGGAGCGGGTGATGCCGTCGGAACCGAGCAGCTGGGTGCGCAGCACCAGGGTCTTGCCGGCGCGGACCTTGGCGGTCTTTCCGGTGACGTCGACCCACTTGCCGCCGGTGCGCTGCTGGATCTTCACGATGCGGTGGCGCATGCCGTTGTCGCTGACCTTGACGTCGTTGGTCACGCCGGTGATCTTGACGGTGGAGAGGGACGAAAGGGTCGAGACGACGGCCGCGAGGTCGAAGGCGCCCGTGGAGCCGACGTCGGCGGGCGCCTGGTACCGGTCGGCGTACCGCAGCGTGAACGGGCTCCCGCTGCGGGTGCCGGTGATGCGCCACGCCTGGGTCTCCGACCCGCCGATGACGCCGTCCACCACGCGGTCGTGGTTCGCCATGCCGGCGAGGAGGGTGACGTCGGTGAGCGCGGACGGGTCCAGCACCTGCGTCGTGCCGGTGCGTGACCTGGAGTGGTACGACACGGTCGACCTGACCGGCGTGGGCGTCGGCGAGGCGCCGAAGGTGCCCGCGATCCCGGCGAGGCGGTCGTCGGTGACGGTTCCGCCGAGGTCGCCGAGGTTGGCCACCTTGAACGGCACGCCCAGTGGGTCCTTCTGCACGTAGACGGCGTCGGCGGCCGCGAGGCCGAGGCGCGCCTTGCCGGTGAAGGCGAGCGGGTGGCCGAACCCGACCACCCGGTCGCCGCACACCGACGTCGCGGTGCCGATCCCGGCGAGGGTGATGTCGCCGTGCGACAGCACCGCGGCGACGTTGCCGCCGGCGGTCACGGTGTCGATGCCGGCGGCGGCGGCGGTGCCGCTGGACCGGCCGATGCGGTAGGAGTCCGCCGTGACGAGGTCGCTCCCGCCGGCGGCCTTGACCGCGGTGCGGGCCCGGGACAGGTCGACCCCGCCGACGCCCACGGGCATCGGCAGCTGCTGCAGGCCCTGGGCGGCCTCGCTCCGCGTCACGTCGGTCTCGGCCGCGATGCGGGTCGCCAGGGTGGTCCCCACGGGCACCTCGGGGGCGGCCTTCGCCGCGCCGAGGTAGCCCTGCATGTCCTCGTACGGCGTGATGCCGGCCACGGGGGAGCTGCCGAACGCGAGACCGTACGCGACGGCGCCGATCAGCCGCCCGTCCTCCGCGTACACCGGGGACCCGGACATGCCCTGCCAGATGCCGCCGGCCGCGTCGATCGCGGGGGAGTGGAGCTCGGCGACGATCATGTCCAGGTCGGGCGCGATGCCGTCCGACAGCACGCCGAGCACCTCGCCGGTGAACCCCTGCGGGGTGGTGCCCTTGCTCACGGTCAGGCCGGTGACCGGCGCCCCGCTCACCAGGTCGGCGACGGGGAACGGCGCCGCACAGTCGGGCGTGGGGGCCGCCGTCGCCGCCGGGCCGACCGCCACGAGGCCGGTCAGCAGCAGCGCGGCCGACGCGCCGGACGCCGTCAGGCCGGCCGCACGACGACGGACGGGCCCAGGCGCTCGTCCCCGGCCGCGAGCCGCAGGGCGTCCTTCGATGGGGGGAGTGGGCGCCGTCGCCCGGCCGTCCCCTGCGGCAGAATTCGACATGGCCACAGCATCGTCGACGGGGGCGCCCGACGTTCCGATGAGCACGGGTGAATTCGCGGGCGACGCGGCGTCGTCGAGGGGCCGACAGATGGCCGACGAGGGACCGGGACAGGAGGGGCAGTGGAGCCGACGACGCAGGACACGCCGCAGCCGCCGGGACGTCGCCGCGGACTGCGCCCGCCGCTCTGGGCGGCGGTGGCGGCGCTCGGCATCGTCGCGCTCACCGTCGCCGCCGCCGTCGTGGGCCCGCGCATGTCCGCCCCGCCGCAGGAGTGCCCGGCGATCGGCTACTCCAGCATGCTCACGGTGACGCTCGAGGGGGACACGTCGGCGGTGGCGGTCCTGCAGGTGCGCGACGGCGAGCAGTGGCAGCCGCCCTACCCGCCGGACGCGGAGGTGCCCGCCATCCCGACGTCGCACGACGGCGACACCTGGACCTTCACCCTCGTCTCCGCGCCGCGCTCGGTCATGCTCCGTGCGCTGGACGACGACGGCGAGGTGCTCGCGCGGACGCAGATCGACGTCGGCTGGGTGCGCGTGGGCGGGACGGCCGAGTGCGGCGGCCCCGGGGAGGCCGAGACCACCTGGGTGCTGTGACCCCGATGTGCGGTTACGCGAGCGGCGGGCGCGTCATCGCCGCGGCTTCCGGGCGCGGAACCTGACGTTCCCGTCCTCCTGCGTCGGGGCGGCCCCGGCGCGGGCGTCGAGCCAGGCGAGGAGCTCGGGCCACAGCGTGTCGCGCAGGCCGCGGCGGAAGAAGCCCAGGTGCCCGATCGCGTCCACGCCGCCGTCGGTGGGGCTCCAGGTGCGGCGCTCGACCCGGGCGGCGGTGAGGCGGTCGATGATCGCGTCGATCTGCGCGGGGGTGGACCACGGGTCGTCGGTGAACCCGACGGCGAGGACGTCGCCGGTGACGCGCGCGGCGTCCGCGGCGGCGTGCATCGTCGGGTCGTCGAAGAAGTAGCCGGGCAGCCTCGTCCAGCGGCTCCACTCGAGCATGGCGGCGGCGGGCACGTCCTCACCGAGGCCCATCCGGCGGCCGGGCACGTAACCCAGCACCCGGGCCGCCACGGGGCCGAGCACCCGCAGGATCAGCCGGACGCGCGCCCGCTCGGCGCGGTCGGGGATCGTGGAGATCGCCGCGACGTGCGACGCGACCGTGACGAACCCGGCCAGGCCCCGCGAGCCGTACCCCAGCGCGAGCGCGTGCCCGCCGACGCTGTGCCCGATCGCCAGCTGCGGCACGTCGCCGAACCGCGGGCGCGCCCACGCGGCGACGGCGGGCACGTCGTCGGCCATCCAGTCCCGCATGCGCACACCGCGGTGCTCCCGCGGGCTGCCGGACCGGCCGGTGCCGCGGTAGTCGTACGTGATCGCCACGTACCCGTGCTCGGCCAGGAACTCCGCGAACCCCGTGTACAGGCGCTCGGGAACGGCCGTCGCCGAGTGGATCACCACGACACCGCGCGGCGTCCCCTCGACGGGCTTGCGCACCGTGCCGACGACCCAGCCACCCGCCGGGATCTGGATCCGCAGCTCGTCGGAGTCCACGGTCGCGGGGGTGTCGCTTCGCATGCGAGAACCCTAGTGGCCGCCCCGACTCGCGCGGAGACGCTCCCGGGCCGGTCGATGGCGGCAGGACGCCGGGGACACCCCACGTCCGCCGACCAGTGACTCCCACGGGCGCGGGCGGCGGGGGATCGGACGAACGATCGACCTGCACGCCGGTACCGGACCGGCACAGGTTCGAAGGAGCGTCCGATGACCACCCCTCTGAGCGAGAGCACGACCACGACGACAGACACCAGCACCACGAGCACCACGAGCGCCGCCACCTCGTTGCCGACCGCGCCCGCGCTGAAGCTGGAGCTCGTCGTCGTCCCCGTCGCGGACGTCGACCGGGCGAAGGCGTTCTACGAGCGCCTGGGCTGGACCCTCGACGTCGACCTGGTGGTCGACGACACGTACCGCGTCGTCGAGTTCACCCCGCCCGGGTCGCCGGCGTCGATCATCGTCGGGACGGGGGTCACGGACGCGGCGCCGGGCTCGGCGCGCGGCCTGCACCTGGTCACCCGGGACATCGAGGCGACGCGCGCCGACCTGCTCGCGCGCGGCGTCGAGGTCAGCGACGTCTTCCACGACGTCGGCGGGGTGTTCCACCGCGCCGACCCGGCGACGCGGGCGACGGGCCTGGCGCCCGGGCGCGCGTCGTACGGCTCGTTCGTCGAGCTCGCCGACCCCGACGGCAACACGTGGACGGTCCAGGAGATCACCGAGCGCATCCCCGGCCGCGTCACCCAGGCGCGTTACGACTCCGCGGCCGAGCTGGCCGACGCGCTGCGCGCGGCCGCGGCGGCCCACGGCGAGCACGAGGCGCGCACCGGCCAGGAGGACGCGAACTGGCCCGACTGGTACGCCGAGTACCTCGTGCGGGTCGCGGCGGGGCAGCAGCCGCCGGAGTGACCACCCGCACACCCGGGTCCTCGCCGTGCCCGGGCCAGGGGCCCGGGCACGCCCCGGGGGAGCGGCCCTGGGGTCGCGGCCAGTGACCGCCCCTGGCGCCTTCGCCCCGGCCCGGGCGGGAGTCTCGGAGAGCGGGGGACGACCCCCGCAGCTCCCGCACCTCCACGCAGCTTCCCGAAGGGAACGGCCATGCCCGTCATCCGCTTTCACCTCGACTCCACGCTCAGCGCCCCGGAGGTCCTCGCCGTGCTGACCGACTTCTCGGCCGCACGCCCGGAGGCCTGGCCGACGATCGACGCCGAGCACTTCGAGGTCCACGGCCTCGGTGCGGACTGGGCCGACGTCACGGAGGGCACCGCGGCCGCGTGGGAGCACGCGCGCTACGAGTGGGACGCTGACGCCGGCCGCGTCGACATCACCACGCTCGACTCGAAGGTCTTCGGCCCCGGCGGGGGCTGGGTCTTCCAGGTCACGCCGAACGGCTCCGGCTCCCGGGTCGACGTCGAGCTCACCCGCCACCCGGCGTCCCTCAAGGGCAAGCTCCTCGCCGCGCTGCTGCCGCTCGTGGCGCCGAAGTCGCTCCGCACCTCCTTCAGCGGGCCCCTGCACGCGGCCGCCTGACCGCCGCGCACACCACCCCCTCACCCCGCACCACCGGCGGCGAGGCCGCCGGCTCCGAAAGGAAGCAGACCATGTCCGAGAACGCCCCCGCCGTCGAGAACACCGCCCCGCAGCGCGTCTGGCTCGTCACCGGCAGCTCCCGCGGCTTCGGCCGCGCCATCGTCGAGGCGGTGCTCGAGCACGGCGACGCCGTCGTCGCGACGGCCCGCCGCGTGGACGACCTCGCGCCGCTGGTCGAGCGCTTCGGCACCGACCGCGTGCTCCTCGCCCCGCTCGACGTCACCGACCCCGAGGCGGCGCGCGCCACCGTCGCCGCCGCGGTCGAGCGCTTCGGCCGGCTCGACGTCGTCGTGAACAACGCCGGCTACGCCGACAGCGCCTCGATCGAGGAGATGCCCGAGGACGTCTTCCGGCACCAGATCGACACCAACCTGTACGGCGTCATCAACGTCACGCGGGCGGCCCTGCCCGTGCTGCGCCGACAGCGCTCCGGGCTGTTCCTCCAGTTCTCCTCCATCGGCGGCCGCGTGGGCGGCACGCCGGGGCTCGGGGCGTACCAGGCGGCGAAGTTCGGCGTCGAGGGGTTCTCCGAGGTGCTCGCCACCGAGGTGGCGCCGTTCGGCGTGCGCGTCGTCATCGTCGAGCCGGGCGCGTTCCGCACCGACTGGCAGGGCGGCTCGATGCGCCGGTACCCGGCCGGCGACGACTACGCGACGACCGTCGGCGCGATCAACGACCTGCGGACCGAGATCGACGGCACCCAGGCCGGCGACCCGGCGCGGGGCGCCCGCCTGCTCGTGAGCCTCCCGGACCTGCCCGCCCTCCCCGCGCGTCTGCCCCTCGGCTCCGACGCCGTCGAGCGCGCCCTCGCGGGCGACCGCCGCCGGATCGAGGAGACCGAGGCGTGGGCCGCCACGAGCCGCACCACCGACTTCGCTCCGGCCGCGGCCGGCGCCACCGCGGGCGGCGACCGATGAGCGCCCCGACCTGGTTCGTCACCGGCGCCGGGAGCGGGCTCGGGCTGGCGCTCGCGGAGCACGTGCTCGCGTCCGGGGACCGGGTGGTGCTCGCCGCCCGCGGCGAGCACGGCCTCGAGGACCTGCTGGCCCGTTACCCGGAGACGGCGCTGCCGGTCGTCCTCGACGTCACCGACCCGGCCCAGCGCCGGGACGCCGTGGGCCGGGCGACCGCCTGGGCGGGCGGCATCGACGTCCTCGTGAACAACGCGGGCATCGACTTCCTCGGCGCGATCGAGGAGCAGACCGAGGCCGACTCCCGCGCCCAGCTCGAGGTGAACTTCTTCGCCCCGCTCGAGCTCACGCGCCTCGTCCTGCCCGGTATGCGGGCCCGCCGCACCGGCACGATCGTCAACGTGTCGTCGATGGACGGCGTCGCGAGCCTGCCCGGCAACGCCCTCTACTCCGCGAGCAAGTTCGCCCTCGAGGGCCTCACCGAGGCCCTGTGGCAGGAGCTCGCGCCCACGGGCGTCCGCGCGTTCGTCGTCCAGCCCGGGTCGTTCCGCACGGGCATCGAGCACCGGACGCACGTCTCGGGCGAGCGGATCGCCGACTACGACACGACCACGGGCCAGTTCCTCCGGCTCGTGTCCGGGGTGCCGCCCGAGGCGTTCCCCGGCGACCCGGAGCGTGCCGCCGCGGCCATCGCGGCGAACGTCCGGGCCGACGAGCCGCGGCGCTGGCTCGTGCTCGGCAGCGACGCGCTGCGCCGCGTCAGCGCCCGGGTCGACGCCTACCGCGCGGAGCTCGACGCCCAGCGCGTGACCGCGGGGGCGACGGACTTCCCCGGCAGCGGCCCGGCGGTGCTCTGACGTGTCGGCGACGGCGCGGGTCCCCCGGGGGCGGGCGTCCGCCCCCGGGGCCGTCGTGCTCACCCGGGCCGAGGACGCCTCGACGCCCTTCGAGATCTTCTTCGACCTCGTCTTCGTCTTCGCGCTCACCCGGGACGTCACCCTCGTCGAGTCGGCGCCCGGCGCGGAGTCCCTCGGGCGGGCGGTCGTGCTGCTGCTCATGCTCTGGTGGTCGTGGTGCGCGTTCATCTGGCTCGGCAACCAGGTGCGTCTCGACCGCGGGTTCGTGCGCGTCGGGATGCTCGTCGCGATGGCGGCCCTGTTCGTCGTCGGGCTCGTGATCCCCGAGGCCTGGAGCGAGCGCACGGGCGGGATCGCCCCGGCGGTCGTGCTCGCGGTCGCGTTCACCGTGGTGCGCGCGTGCTACGTCGTGCTGCTCGCGATCGTCGCGTGGGGGCACGCACGGCTGCGCACGCAGGTGCTGCTCGACCTCGTCCCGCAGTCGCTGTCGATCGGCCTGCTGCTGGCCGGGGCGCTGCTCGGCGGCGGGTGGCAGACGGCGCTGTGGGCGAGCGCGTTCGTCGTCGACTTCGTGGGCGGCCGGTCCGCCTCTCGCTACCGCGGCTGGCGGGTCGGCAGCGCCCGCCACTTCGCCGAGCGGCACGACCTGGTGCTCATCATCGCGCTCGGCGAGACGGTCCTCGCCACCGGCGCCCGGGTCGACACCTGGACGTCGCGGCCGGCCGTGCTCGCCGTCGCGCTCCTCGGCTTCCTCCTGACGGCGAGCCTGTGGTGGGCGTTCTTCGGGCACCTCTCGGGCGACGCGGCGCACGCCCTCGCGGGCACCGACCGGTCGCGGCGCTCGGTGCTCGCGCGCGACGGGTACACCTTCGGCCACCTCCCGATCGTGGGCGGGGTCGTGCTCGTCGCCCTCGGCGTCGCCCTGCTGCTCGACGACGTCGCGCACGCGCCGGACGCCCCCGCCCACGGCATCGCCGTGGTCGCCCTCGCCGGCGGGGCCGTGAGCTTCCTGGCCGGCCTCGAGACGTTCCGGTGGGTGCTGCTGCGCACGTGGCGGCCGGCGTCGTCCGTCGGGGCCGTCGCGGTGGTGGCCGCCGCCCTTGCCTCCGGGTGGGTGCCCGCGTGGGCGTTCGCGGCCGCGGTCACCGGGGCGGTCGCGGTCACCGCCGCCCTGGTCAGCCGGCCGGGACCATCGACTCCTTGAGCGCCGCGGCCAGCTGCCGACGTGACGTGACGCCGAGCTTCCCGAACACCTTGCGCAGGTGCCACTCGACGGTCCGCGGGCTGAGGAAGAGCTGCGCGCCGATCTCCGGGTTCGTGCTGCCCGTCGCCGCCAGCCGGGCGATCTGCCGCTCCTGGGCGGTCAGCTCGTCGACCGGGCCGACCACGGACCGGTGCACCACCTCGCCGGTGGCCGAGAGCTCCCGCGCGGCGCGCTCGGCGAAGGCGTGGGCGCCGAAGCCGACGAACTGCTCGTGCGCCACCCGCAGCACCTCGCGCGCCTCGACCCGGCGGTTCTGCCGACGCAGCCACTCGCCGAGGAGCAGCCGCGCGCGGGCCTCGGCGGTGCCGACCCGGGTGCGGCCGAGGACGTCGACCGCGGTGCGGTACAGCGCCTCGGCGTCGCGGTCGTCGGCGAGCAGCGCGGCCGAGCGGGTGGCGAGCCCGACGGCCCAGTCGGTGCCGGTCGCGTCGGCGATCTCCTGGAGGCGGGCGGCCGCGGCCGCGGCCTGCTCGGGCGCGCCGGCACGCACCGCCGCCTCGACGTGCTCGGGGAGCACCCAGGCGGCCAGGCCGATGTCGAACGGGTGCCCCTCGGCGGTGGCCGTCGCCGCGAGCGCGTCGGCGTACCGTCCGCGGGAGTTGTGCAGGACGCCGCCGTGCAGCACGTCCGACAGCCGCCACTGGGACTCGCCGCGCTCGGCGACCCGGCGCGCGACGGCGGCCGCGGACTCGTGCTTGGCCGCGTCGTCGCCGCGGTAGGCGGCGAACCAGCCCGCCCGGTCGGGCCCCTCGGGGACGTCGCTCGCGGCCATGATCTCCCGCGTGCCCTCGTAGAGCTCCTCGGCGTCGGCGATGCGGCCGCTCATGAGCAGGATCGGGTAGTGCTCCGACATCGCCATGGCGAGGGTCGAGAACGCGCCGTCGCGCCGGCAGGCGGCGACGAACTCCGCCGACGCGTCGGCGTAGGCGGCGTCGTCGAGCAGGACCCGGGCGACGAGGCAGGTCAGGGGGAGCCAGCGCATCGCGCCGACCTCGTGGCTGACGTCGGCCCCGTACCCGCGCATGGGGTCGGAGTCGCCCCGCTCGGCCTCGGGGTCGCCGTCGAGCGAGCGCAGCGCCGCGAGCGCCGTGCGGAGCGTCGGGGCTGCGGGCCCGTACCCGTCCAGCGCGAGGACGGCGAGCCCGCGCAGGGCCTCCAGCGCGGCCCGCGACCCGGGGGTGAGCGGGGTGGCGGGGGCCGCGGCGAGGATGCCGTGCGCGACCTCGGGGATGCCGACGCGGTTCGCGGACTCCCCGGCGAGCACGGCGGCGATGAAGGCGTTGGCGTACGTGACCATCGCGGCGTCGCCGTCGAAGGGCTCGAGCTGCCGGGCGGCGTCGAGGAGCATCGCGGCGCCGTCGCGCCCGGGGGAGATGTAGAACCGGACGTGGCCGCGGGCGAGGTCGACGCGTGCCTGCTGGTGCGCGTTGAGCAGCTCCGGCTCCACGCGGTCGAGCAGCCGTTGCGCGTTCTGCATCGCGCCGGCGCGGAGAGTGTCCTCGGCGGCCATGAGCATCCGGCGGGACCGCATCTGGCGGTCGGGCGTCAGCTCGGCCCCGCGCACGTGGAAGTTCGCGGCGGCGACGATGCCGCCGCGCAGGCGTGCGCGGTCGGCGGAACGCACCAGCTCGGCGGCGACGTCCTCGTCGAACCCGATCGTGCTCTCGGCGAGGTGCCACGCCCGGCGGTCGGGGTCCTGCTGCGGGTCGGTGGCCTCCGCGATCGCCCGGTGCGCGGCCCGGCGGTCGGAGGCGGGCTCCGAGGCGATGACGGCGGAGCGCACCAGGGGGTGCCGGAACCGGAGCCGCGCCCCCAGCTCCAGGAGGTTCTCCTCGACCGCGGGCGTGAACGCGGAGGTGTCCAGGGCGAGCGCGGACGCCGCGGCGAGCACGAGCGTCGGGTCGCCCACGGGCTCGATGGCGGTGAGCAGCAGCAGGCGCCGGGTGTCGGCGGGCAGCCGTTCGACGCGGCGCCGGAAGCCGTCCTCGAGCTTGGCGCTCACGCCGGTGCGCCCCTGCGCGACGGGGGCGGGGGAGAACTCCATCGCCCCGCGCCGGAGCTCGACGAGCGCGAGCGGGTTGCCGCGCGCCTCGGCGACGATGCGCTCGCGCACGGCCGTGTCGACCGGGCCGCCGACGACGGTGCCGAGCAGCGTGCGCGCGTCGGCGTCGTCGAGCGGCCGCACCACGAGGTCCTCGATGGCGGCGAACCGTTCGTCGACCGGCTCGCGGACCGCGAACACGATCCCGACGGACTCCGCGACGAGGCGTCGCGCCACGAACGCGAGCACCTGGGCGGAGGCCTGGTCGAGCCACTGGGCGTCGTCGACGAGGCAGATCAAGGGGCGGCTCTCGGCCGCATGGCTGAGGAGGCTCAGCACCGCGAGGCCGAGCACGAACCGGTCCGGCGCGGGCCCCGAGCGCAGGCCGAGCGCGACGCCGAGCGCCATCGCCTGGGGCTCCGGGAGCGCTTCCAGGCCGTCGAGGACGGGGGCGCACAGCTGCTGGAGCCCGGCGAGGGCCAGCTCCATCTCCGACTCGACGCCGAGCGCGCGCACCACCCGGCAGCCCGTCGCCTGCTCGGCGACGTGGTCGAGGAGCATCGTCTTGCCGAGCCCGGTCTCGGCCCGCAGCACCAGCGCCCGGCTCTCGCCGCCGCGCACGCTCGCGACGAGCCGGCTGAGCCGCTCCCGTTCGCGGCGACGCCCGATGAGGGTCGGTCCATGCGCACCAGGCGTCATGGTCGCAGAGCCTATCCGCAGCCCTAGCGCCCCGACAGCGCTCGGGTCAGCCGTGCTCACGGGCCGTCCGGGTGAACTCGGCGGTCGCGACACGCCACCGTCCGCCGGCGAACCGGTAGGCCAGGGCGAGCGACCCGGCGCCGTGCCGCGCACGCGTCCCGTCCTCGGGGTAGAGCGTGTCCTCGACGGCCCAGGTCCCGTCGGCGCGGTCGTCGGCGAGGATGTCGAGCTCCTCGTCCGAGGACTGCACGACGAGCCGACCCGGGCCGACCGCGCGGTCGATCGCGGCCCCGATCCCCGTGGTGGCGGCGAAGCAGCCGAGCTCGCCGTCCGCGCCGTACGCGCGGAACCGGCCGTCGGGGGTGAACAACGACTCGAGCTCGGCCCAGTCGCGCACGGAGGCGGCGCGGCAGAGCCGGGACTGCACGCGGCGCAGCTCCTCGAGGACGAGCAGCCGGTCGAGGGGCGCCAGGGGGTCGGTCATGCGCGTCCCCGTCGTGCGGTCGTGGTGCGGTGGGTCATCGGGGTCCTTTCGACGTGCGGCGCCGTCGGGTCCGGCGCCTGCTCCGAGCCTGGCGCCTGGTGACCCCGGGACCACCAGGGCAACCCCCTGGTCGACCCCCTGGGATCGCCGGCGCGCCGGATGCCGCACGACGCCGCACGACGCCGCACGACGCCGCACGACGTCGTCCGGGGGGCGCGTCCGCCCGTCGGGCACCAGTGGCCCGCCCGGTGGTCGTCGGGGACGGCCCCGGTGGTCCGCCCAGGGGGAGCGACCGGCGCCTTGCCGGTGGCCCGCACGCGACCGTGGCCTGCATGAACACGCACACCACACCGCCCGACGGCCCCTGGCCGACCGTCCCCCGACCTCCCGTCCCGGGAGCGCCCGTCCCTGGACCGACCGACCCGCGACCGACCGCGCACGCCGCGCACGCCGGCCCCCGCAGGGTCCGCCTCCTCACCGTGCGCGCCCTCGCCGTCCTCGGCGCGCTCGCCGTGCTGCTCGCCTGCTGGGGCTCGCTCCTGCCGCCGGCGCACGCGGCCGCCCGGCCCGCACCGCCGGTCACGCCGGTCGTGCACGTCGACTCCGGCGCCCTCCAGGGGGCCGAGACGCCGGCCGGCCTGGAGTTCCGCGGCGTCCCGTACGCGGCACCGCCCACGGGCGAGCTGCGCTGGGAGCCGCCGCAGCCGGTCGCCCCCTGGTCCGGCGTCCGCGAGGCGACCACGTACTCGCCGGTCTGCCCGCAGGCGCCCCCGAGCCCCAACGGCCAGAGCGAGGACTGCCTCTACCTCAACGTCACCGTCCCCGCCGGCACCCGGGCCGACGCGAAGCTCCCGGTGATCGTGTGGATCCACGGCGGCGGCTTCGAGCTCGGGGAGGGCGCCGACTACGAGGCGTCCGACCTCGCGTCGCACGGCGCCGTGGTCGTGACGATCAACTACCGCCTCGGGCTGCTCGGGTTCCTCTCGCACCCCGCGCTGGCGGACCGTGACGGGGCCAGCGGCAACTACGGCCTCATGGACCAGCAGGCCGCGCTGCGCTGGGTGCACCGCAACGTCGCCGGCTTCGGCGGCGACGCCGGGAACGTGACGATCGCGGGCCAGTCGGCCGGCGGGCTGTCGGTCGCAATGCACCTCGCCTCACCCGGGGCCAAGGGGCTGTTCCAGCGCGCGGTGATCCAGAGCGGGGCGTTCGCCCCGGTGCAGAAGCCGCTCGCGCGGGCCGAGCGCGAGGGCGTCGCGTCCGCGACGGAGGTCGGCTGCGGCGACGGGAGCGCCCGGCAGGTCGCCGCGTGCCTGCGCGACGTGCCCGTCGACACCCTGGTCGCGCACCAGCCGCTGTCGATCACGCCCGGCGTCGTCGACGGCGCCGTGCTGCCGCGGTCGGTCGGCAACGCCGTCGCGACCGGGCGCTTCCACCGGGTGCCGATCCTCAACGGCGTCAACACCCAGGAGAACCGCATCTTCACCACGCTCGGCCTGAGCGTGACGCGGGGGGCCACGGCCGTGCTGCCCGGGCCGATCGACGCGTCGAACTACGAGTCCACCATCGCCACGAACTTCGGGGTCGACGCGCGGACGGCGGCGTTCATCGCCAAGGCCTACCCGCTGTCGAGGTACGTCTCGCCGGCGCAGGCGTTCAGCGTGCTGAACTCCGACGCCAACTTCTCGTGCCCGGCGCTCGCGCTCGACGGCGCGGCGTCGGCGTGGGTGAAGACCTACGCGTACGAGTTCAACGACGCCCAGGCGCCGCGGCTGTTCGCACCCGACACGCTCGGAGAGCCGTACGCGGCCACGCACCAGTCCGAGCTGGCGTACCTGTTCGACCAGCCCAACGCCCCGCTGCCCGGAGAGCTCTCCCCGTCCCAGCAGCAGCTCGCCGACACCATGCAGGCCGCGTGGGTGCAGTTCGCCCGCACGGGGTCACCGGCCACCGCCGCCACCCCCTGGCCGAGGTTCGACCTGCGGGGGCAGCAGATCCTCTCGCTCGACGACCCGGCACCGTCCGTCGAGCGCGGGTTCGCGGCCGACCACCGGTGCGGCGTCTGGGCCGCGGTCGCCCTGTTCGGCACGCACTGACCGCGTCCCCACCGTCCGCATCCACCATCCGCATCTCACCACCCGCTCAGAGAGGCCACGTCATGATCGACAGAAGAGCGTTCCTCCGCACCACCGGTGTGCTCGCCGCGGCAGGAGCCGTCGGCTCCCAGGCCGGGCCCGCGATCGCCGGCCCGCCCGCCCCCGGCCCGTCGGCACCGCCGCCCGTGCTGCCGGTCCGCCCGGCCTTCCCCGAGATCAAGCAGATCCGCGCCGGGGAGCTGGACGTCGGGTACGCGGAACTCGGCCCCGCGCGGGGCACCCCGGTGATCCTGCTGCACGGCTGGCCGTACGACATCCACAGCTACGTGAAGGTGGCGCCGCTGCTCGCCGAGCAGGGGTACCGCGTGATCGTGCCCTACTTCCGCGGGCACGGGACGACGACCTTCCTGTCCTCCCGCACCTTCCGCAACGCCCAGCAGTCCGTCATCGCGCTGGACATCGTGGCGCTGATGGACGCCCTGCGGATCCGCAGCGCGGTGATCGCCGGCTACGACTGGGGCTCGCGCACCGGCGACATCATCGCCGCGCTGTGGCCCGACAGGGTCCGGGCGCTGGTGTCGGTGACGGGCTACCTCATCACCAACCGCGAGGCCAACGAGAACCCGATCCCGCCCAGCCTCGAGTGGGCGTGGTGGTACCAGTACTACTTCGCCACCGAGCGCGGCCTGCGCGGCCTGCAGAACCCGGAGTACCGCGACGAGCTGGCGCGGCTCGTGTGGACGTTCAACTCGCCCACCTGGTCGTTCGACACGGCGACGTTCGAGCGGACGGCGGCGGCGTTCACCAACCCGGACTACGCGGCGATCGTGGTCCACAACTATCGCTGGCGTCTCGGCCTGGCCACGGGGGACCCCCGGTACGACCGCCTCGAGAAGCGGCTGGCGGCCGGCCCGACGATCGGCGTCCCGACGATCACGATCGACGGCGCCGACGACCCGTTCACCCCGGACGGGGACGGGGCGAACTACCGCGCCAAGTTCGTCGGCCCGTACGACCACCGGACCTTCGCCGTCGGGCACGACGTGCCGCAGGAGGCGCCGCGCGAGTTCGCCCGCGCGGTCGTCGACGCGACCCGGCTGTAGGTGGTGCCGGTGCGCCCCGGGCCCGACGGATCACGTCGGGCCCGGGGCGCACGTCTGCGCGCAGCGCAACGGGCGGCCGGTGCGCGCACCGGCCGCCCGTACCGGCGAGCGGTCAGGAGACCTGGGCGGCCGCGTGGAGGACGGCGTCGGCGACCTCGACGGGGTGCGAGACCGCGACGGCGTGGGAGGCCCCGGCGATCTCGACCAGGCGGCCCCCGGCCCGCTCGGCCATGAATCGGACCGCCTCCGCGGGGATGTTCCGGTCGGCCCCCGCGAGCACGAACGTGGACGGCAGCCGCTCCCAGGCGGGGACGCCCACCGAGAGGCCCTCGCCGAGCGCCTCCGACGTCGCGGGCCGCTGGCCCGCGGCCATGAGGGCCGCCGTCCCTGGGTCGACGTCGGCGGCGAACTGCTGCGCGAACGCCTCCTGGCGGATGGCGAGCTCGGTGCCGCCCCCGGTGAGCGGGTAGCTCGTCAGGGCGTCGCCGAGGGTGCTGCCGGGGAACTTGCCCGACAGCTCGAGCGCGCTCTCCCCGTCGGCCGGGGCGAACGCCGCGACGTACACCAGGGCGGCGACGTTCGTGGCGTCGGCGGCGGCCTGGGTGATCACGCTGCCGCCGTAGGAGTGGCCCACGAGGACCACCGGGCCGGGGATCGACGCGAGGACGTCGGCGACGTACCGGCCGTCGCCGGACAACGAGCGCAGCGGGTTCGCCACGGCGGTCACGGGCACGTGCCGGGAGCGCAGCCGCGCGACGACACCGTTCCAGCTGGACGAGTCGGCGAAGGCGCCGTGGACGAGGACGACGGTGGGTCGTGCGGGGCGGCGGGCGGTGCTGAGGTCGGACATGAGGGTGGTCCTTTCGTGGTGGGGATCGTGCCGGGGATCGGTGTGGGTGCGGGCGGGCCGCGGCTCAGCGGCCGGGGCGGCGCTCGCGGATCTCCTGCAGGTACCAGGCGTTGCCGTCGGGGTCCTGGAAGGCGACGAACGAGGCGTAGCTGCGGTCCTGCGGGTCCCGACCGGGGACGCGCTCGCGGTCGCCGGAGTGGTGGAACGCGCCGCCGGCGTCGTGGAACACCTCGCTGACGTCGACGCCGCGCGCCCGCAGGTCGGCGCGGGCGGCCTCGACGTCGTGCACCCCGAGCAGCAGGCTGTCGAGCGTGCCCGGGGCCGCGGCGCTGATGCGCGTGCCGAAGGTGACCGACGTCGGCGACCCGGGCGGGGTCACCTGGACGACGGCGAGGCCGTCCGGCATGACGAAGTCGGCGTCCAGCCGCCAGCCGAGCCGGCCGACGTAGAAGTCCTTGGCCCGGCCGACGTCGGCCACCGGGACGATCACCGACTCGATCCTCAGCTCGCCGGGACCCGGGGGTGGCGTCGGCGAGGTGCCGGTGCGTGGGGCGGTCTGCGTGTCGCTCATCGTGCTCTCCGTTCGGTAGGCGGTACCTCCCCACCGTCCGGCGGGCGCCCGCCCCGCGGCACCCGTGCCCTGCCCGGGTCCACCACCGGGGCCACCCGGGCCCGGTGCCCTGGCCCGGGTGACCCGTCGTGGCGCCGGTACCCCACCCGGGCGCGACGCCGCGGGCGGCCGCGGCACGGTCGTCGTAGCCATCCGTTCCGTCACGAGAAGGGCCGACCATGTCTGCTCCGGATCCCCGCGCGATCGCCCGGCTGCGGTCGCGGCTCCCCTCGCGCGACGAGCCCGCCGGGCCCGTGCTCCTCGCGCTCGACGACAGCCCGTCCAGCCACCTGCCGGTCCAGTGGGCGGCGGCCGAGGCCGCGGCGCGGGCCACGGTGCTGCGGGTCGTGCGGAGCGTGGCGACGCCGCCCCCGGTCGTCGCCCCCACGACCCCCTGGGGCACGTGGTACCCGTGGACGTCGGACGACGACCGCAGCCCCGTCGCCGCGGCTTGGGACGCCGCGCGGGCGGACCTGGAGGAGGTCGTGCGGCAGGCGCACGCGGTCGACCCGCGGCTCGACATCGCGACCGCCCTTACGCCGGCCGGGGCGGCGGGCGCGCACGGGGACGCCGCCGACACTCTCCAGGTCGTGGGGCGGCGCCGCCGCCCGCGCGCCCTGGGCGGGGCGGCGCCCGCCGCGGCCCGGCGGACGGCGCGGCGGACCGGGCGCCCCGTGGCGGTCGTCGCGCTCGCGGGTTCCTCGCAGCCCGGGCCCTCCGCGCACCGCGTCGTGGTGGCGCTGCGCCCCGGGGCGGACCCGACCGCGGTGCTGGACGTGGCCTTCCGCGCCGCGGCACGTCGCCGCGTCGGCGTCACCGTGCTGCACGTGCCGGGGAGGGACCTCCCGGCGACCGTCGACGCGGAGATCCTCGCCGAGGTCCTGGACCCCTACGACCAGGTCTTCCCCGACGTCGACGTGCGGGCCCGGCAGGCCCCCGCGCTCGCCCGGGCGGTGGTGCAGGAGTCGGTCGGTGCCGTGCTCACCGTCGTGGACGCGCCGTCCCCGCGCGACGTGCGCGGAAGCGCCCTCGCGCGCCGGGTCCTCGCCCGGGCGCGCGGCACGGTCGTCCTCGTCCCGCCCGCCCGGCCCGCTCGGCGAGTCAGCGTGCGATGACGGGGCCGGCGCGCGCCGCGGTCTAGGCTCCGGGGCATGCCCACCGTCCTCCTCGTCCGCCACGGCCGCACGACCGCGAACGCGCAGGGCGTGCTCGCCGGCCGGGCGGCGGGCGTGCGGCTCGACGCGGTCGGCCGCGAGCAGGCGGCCCGCACCGCGGCACGGCTGGCGGGCGTGCCCCTCGCCGCGGTGGTGACGAGCCCGCTGGAGCGGTGCCGGCAGACGGCGCGCGCCGTCGTCGAGCACCAGCGGGGCGCTGACAGCGCGGCACCGCCGACCGTGGTCGAGCGTGGCATCACCGAGTGCGACTACGGGCAGTGGCAGGGCCGCGAGCTGCGCCGGCTGGCGCAGGACCCGTTGTGGTCGCAGGTCCAGGCGCAGCCGTCGGCGGTGACGTTCCCCGGCGGGGAGGCCCTCGCGGCGATGCAGTCGCGGTCCGTGGCGGCGGTGCGCCACCACGACGCCGTCCTCGGGAAGCGGCACGGCCCGGGCGCGGTCTGGGCGGCCGTCGCGCACGGCGACATCATCAAGGCCGTGCTGGCCGACGCCCTGGGCATGCACCTCGACCTGTTCCAGCGCATCGCGGTGGGCCCGGCGTCCGTCTCGATCGTCCGGTACGGGCCGCACCGGCCCGAGGTGGTGGCCGTCAACACCGATGCCGGCGACCTCTCCTGGCTCCGCGACGCCGGGCCGGCCGGTGACGCGCCCGTCGGCGGCGGGGCCGGCGCGGGGGCCTCCTAGAGTGGTGGCATGACTGTGGTGCACGAGTTCGACTGGCCCGACCGCGTCGTGATCGGGACGGTCGGGCGTCCGGGGGAGCGCACGTTCTACCTCCAGGCCCGCGCCGGGAGGCGGACCGCGAGCATCGCCATGGAGAAGCAGCAGTCGGCCGTGCTCGCGGAGATGATCGACCGGATGCTCGACGAGCTGGTGGCGGCGGACGACAAGCTCTCCATCCCCGCCCAGGCGCCCGCCGAGCTCGTCGACGACGCCCCGCTGGAGCAGCCGGTCGAGGAGGACTTCCGGGCGGGGTCCATGCGCCTGGGCTGGGACCCGCGCACCGCGCAGCTGGTGATCGAGGCCTACCCGGTCGACGGGGGTCTCCTTGACGCCGACGCCGACGCCGACGCCGACGCGGTGGACGACCCGGACGACGTCGACGCCGAGCCCGGCGAGATGCTGGTGGTGCGGATCCCCGTCGGGACCGCCCGGGCCTTCGCCGAACGCGCCCGCCGCGTCGTCGCGTCGGGCCGGCCGACCTGCTCGGACTGCGGCATGCCGATGGACGAGGACGGCCACGAGTGCGCCCCGGGCTCCGGCGCGTGACGGCACCGGGCACGGGCGCCCTGTGACCGACCAGGAGGTCGACCTGGAGGCGGGCGGCCTCGAGGTCGTCGGCCGCATCCGGACGGCCTCGAACGCGACCTACGTCGGCCGGATCGGCTCCACCACCGTCGTCTACAAGCCGGTGGCCGGCGAGAAGCCGCTGTGGGACTTCCCGGACGGAACGCTGGCCGGCCGTGAGGTCGCGGCCTACCTCGTGTCCGAGGCCCTCGGCTGGGGCGTCGTGCCGCGGACCTGGCTGCGCGACGGACCGCTCGGCCCGGGCATGGTCCAGCTCTGGCAGGAGCCGGACCCCGACCAGGACCCCGTCGACGTCGTCCCGTCCGGCGCCGCGCGGCGCGACGGGTGGCGCGTGGTGCTGGAGGGCAGCGGCGCCGACGACGAGCCGGTCTGCCTGGTCCACGAGGACTCGCCCGCGCTGCGGCGGATGGCGGTGTTCGACGCCGTGGTGAACAACGCCGACCGTAAGGGCGGCCACGTGCTGCCGCTGAGCGACGGCCGTCGCCTCGGGGTCGACCACGGGGTCACGTTCCACGTCGAGCCGAAGCTGCGCACCGTGCTGTGGGGCTGGGTCGGCCAGCCCCTGGAGCCCGACGAGCTCGACGGCGTCCGACGGGTCCGCGCGAGCCTCGAGCAGCACGGCGAGGGTGGTCTCGGTGACCGCCTCGCCGCGCTCCTCGACGTCGCCGAGGTCGCCGCGCTGGCCGAGCGGTGCGAGCGGCTGCTGCGCACCGCCGTCTTCCCGTCGCCCGAGGGCGACATGCCGGCCGTGCCCTGGCCGCTCTTCTGAGCGCAGGAACGGGGGCGACGCCCGGACGTCGCCCCCGTTCCTCGCTGCGGGGTGGCCGTGCTACAGGGTGGCCGTGTCGATGACGAACCGGTAGCGCACGTCGCTGGACAGCACGCGCTCGTAGGCGTCGTTGATCTGCTCGGCGCCGATGAGCTCGGTCTCGGGGACGATGCCGTGCTCGGCGCAGAAGTCGAGCATCTCCTGCGTCTCGGCGATGGAGCCGATGCTGGAGCCGGCGAACGACCGGCGGTTGTTGAACAGCGAGAACACCTGGATGGGCAGCGGCTCCGGCGGGGCGCCGACGTTGACCATGGTGCCGTCGAGGCGCAGCAGCCGCAGGTACAGGTTCAGGTCGAGCGGCGCGCTGACGGTGTTGACGATGAGGTCGAACCGGTTGGCGAGCGCCTCGAACGTGGCGGCGTCGTCGGTGGCGTGGTAGTCGGTGGCGCCGAACGCGAGGCCGTCGTCCTTCTTCGCCAGGGTGCGGGAGAGCACGGTGACCTCGGCGCCCATCGCGGCGGCGATCTTCACGGCCATGTGGCCGAGGCCGCCCATGCCGACGACCGCGACCTTCTTGCCGGGGCCGGCGCCCCAGTGCGCGAGGGGGGAGTAGGTGGTGATGCCCGCGCACAGCAGCGGGGCGGCGGCCGCGTAGTCGAGGGACTCGGGGACGCGGAGCACGAAGTCCTCGTCGACGACGACGTGCGTCGAGTAGCCGCCCTGCGTGATGGTGCCGTCCCGGTCGACGGCGGCGTACGTGCCGGTGTTGCCGGCCAGGCAGTAGTTCTCCATGCCGGCGCGGCAGTTCTCGCACTCGCGGCACGAGTTCACCATGCAGCCGACGCCGACGCGGTCGCCCACGGCGTGCTTCGTGACGGCGGGGCCGACCTCGACGACCTCGCCGACGATCTCGTGGCCCACGACCTGCGGGTAGGTGATCGGGCCCCAGTCGCCGCGCACGGTGTGGATGTCGGAGTGGCAGATCCCCGCGTAGCGGATGGCGATCAGGACGTCCTTCGGGCCGACGTCGCGACGCTCGATGGTCGTGGGGACCAGCGGCTCGGTCGCGGACGGGGCGGCGTAGGCCTTGACGGTGCGCAAAGAGTTCTCCTTCGTCGTGGTGCGGCGTCCACCGTACGCGGCGGCCACCCGCTGCGGGGAGGCCCTGTCAGGGCTCCCCACGCCCCACCGGGTGAAACGCCTCCGGCCGGGCCCGGGGCGGTGCGTGCCGACCGCACCCGGCGGACGATCGGGAGGGACGGGCAGGAGGATCGGCGTGCGGGTCGTGGTGGTCGGGGCAGGGGTCGGCGGGCTGGCGGCGGCCGGGCTGCTCGTGGACCGCGGCCACGACGTCGAGGTGCACGAGCGGGCCGACGCGCCGCGCGAGACCGGTGCGGCGTTCAACCTCTGGAGCGGCGGCACCGCGATCCTGGCCGACCTCGGGATCCCGCTCGACGGCCTCGGGACCACGCTCGACACGATCGAGAACCGGAGCTGGGACGGCCGGCTCCTGGGACGCATCGATCTCGCCGCCGCCACGCGCCGGTTCGGCACCCCGCAGCTGTGCGTGCGCCGGCTCGACCTCGCCCGTCGCCTCGCCGCCCGGCTCCCGGACGGCACGGTCACGTTCCGGAGCGCCTGCGTCGGCGTGACGCCGCGCGAGAGGTCCGCCGTCGTGCGGCTCGCGGACGGGACCACCGCACGGGGCGACGTCGTCGTCGGGGCGGACGGCGGTCGGTCGGTCGTGCGGCGCGGGATCCTCGACGCCGGCGAACCGCGGCCGACCGGTTGGGCCACCTGGCAGGGGATGATGCCCGCGCCGCCCGGCGCCGAGCTGGTCCGTGCCGGCTTCTTCATGGTCGGGCGCGAGGGCCTGGCCGGCATGTTCGACGCGGGCGGCGGCACGGTCCAGTGGTGGTTCGACCGGCGCTGGACGCCCGAGGAGCCGGCGCCGGAATCCGTCGTCGCGGACCTGCGGTCCCGCTTCGGCCGCTGGGCCGACCCCGTCCCTGCCCTGCTCGACCGCATCGGCGACGACGACGTCAGCCTCTACCCGCACCACGGCCACCCCGTGACCCGCTCGTGGGGGCGTGGCCGGGTCACGCTGCTCGGCGACGCCGCCCACCTCATGCCACCCACCGCGGGGCAGGGGGCGAACCAGGCGCTCGAGGACGCCTGGGTGCTGGCCCGCACGCTCGACGACGCCGACGACGTCCCCGGCGCGCTGCGCGCCTACGAGCGCCGCCGAGCCCGCCGCGCACGGCTCGCCTCGCGCGTGGCCGTCCGCGAGAGCGCGAACCGGTACCGGCCGCGCCGGGCGCGGATGCTCCCCGACGTCGTGGGCACCGCGATGTTCGTCCGCTGGCTGCGGTTCCTGAGCGACCGGCTGCACGAGCCCGACTCCGGCAGGACGCGGTCGTGACTGCGGGTGGGGCGAACGGTCTCGCGGGCCGCGCGACCTGTCCTCGTCGTCAGCCGCGCGGCGACACGGCGTCGGACGGCGCGGGACTGAGGCCCGGGAACCGGCCGACGACGACGTCGACGGCGCGGTCGGGGGAGCGGTCGACGTCGACCACCACGCCGGTCTCGTCGGCGCCCAGGGCCTCGAGCGTCGCGAGCTGGGAGTCCAGGAGCGCGGGCGGCATGAAGTGGTCCGCCCGCGCGGCGATCCGCCGGGCGAGCAGGTCGCGGTCGCCGTGGAGGTGGGCGAACGCCACGTCGCCGCCCGCGCCGCGGCGCAGGGCGTCGCGATAGGCGCGCCGCAGGGCCGAGCAGGCCACGACGACGGGCGCACCGGTCTCGGCGCCGGTGCGCAGGACGTCCCCGACGCGGGCGAGCCAGGGGCGCCGGTCGTCGTCGGTCAGCGGGGTGCCGGCCGACATCTTCGCGACGTTCGCAGGCGGGTGCAGGTCGTCGGCGTCGACGAACCGCAGCCCGAGGCGGGCGGCGAGGAGGGTGCCCACCGTCGACTTGCCGCTGCCCGCCACGCCCATGACGACGACGCCCCGCACCCCCGGGGCGGTGCCCGTCATGTCAGTACCCGGCGACGGCATCGACGACGCCCTCGAACGGCCGCCCCGCGACGAACCGGCGGAGGTTCTCCTCGACCCGCGCGCGCAGCAGCGGCTCGATCATCTCCCTGGTGTCGGCGGTGTGCGGGGTGACCAGCGCCGTCGGCAGGTCCCACAGGGGGTGGCCGTCGGGCAGGGGCTCCGGGTCGGTGACGTCGAGCGCGGCGCCGCCGAGCCGGCCGGAGGCGAGCGCCGTGACGAGCGCGTCGGTGTCGACGAGCCCGCCCCGCGCGATGTTGACGAGCACGGCGCCGGGCTTCATGGCGGCCAGCTCGTCCGCGCCCAGCAGCGCGCGGGTCTGCGTGGTGAGCGCAGCGGCCACCACGACGACGTCCGCTCGGGCGAGCTCGGTCCCGAGGTGTTCCGTGGTGACGGTCCGGTCGGCACCGGGCACCGGCTCCGCCTGACGGCGGACTACGACGGTGCGCGTGCCGAACGGCGCGATCAGGTCGAGGAACGTGCGGGCGATGCCGCCGGCGCCGAGCACGAGCACGTCGGCCCCGAACAGCGACGTGCCCGCGGGCTCGCCCCAGGTCCGGGCGCGGGCGCGGCGCGGCAGGTGCCGCAGCGTCGCCAGCGTCAGCGCGAGCGCGTGCTCCGCCACGGGCCGCGAGAACGCCCCCTTGGCGGAGGTCCACGTGATGCCGTCGGCCGCGAAGAACCCGCCGTCGGCGTAGGCGTCGACGCCGGCCGACGGGAGCTGCACCCAGCGGGTGCCGGGTGCGGACGCCAGCGCCGTCCGCAGGTCGGCGAGGTCGCCGCCGAACCAAAGCAGCGCCTGCGTGGCCGGGCCCGGCTCGACCAGGCGTCCGCCGGCCGCCGCGACGGCGTCCGGCAGCCACCCCGGGCCCGGGCGGACGACGCTCACGCCGGGGGCCGGCGTCGGGCCGCTCACGCCGCGACCCGGGCGGTGCCGTCCACGGCCTGCGCGCGGGCGCCGCCCACGACCTCGACGGCCCAGCCCGCACCGAGCGCCGACTCGACGACGACGTCGCCGCCGTCGCGCCGGACGGTGAACACCACGGCGGCGCCGTCCGGGCCGTCGACCTCGACGGTCCGCGACCAGCCGTCGGCACCCGGGTGCACGAGCAGCGTCAGGCCGTCGAGGTGGTCGGCGTCGGGGCGCTCCTCGTGAGCGCTCAGGGGGATCACCCCGCCCGGTCGCACGTAGACGGGCAGCGAGTCGAAGCCGTGGTTCTCCCGCACCCAGCGGCCTCCGGCGACGCGCTCGCCGGTGAGGAGCCCGGCCCACTCGCCCTCGGGGAGGTAGAGGTCGACGTCGCCCTCGGCGTTGAACACCGGGGCCACGAGCAGGTCCGGCCCGAGCATGTACTGGCGGTCCAGGTGCACCACCGCCGGGTCGTGCGGGAACTCCAGCAGCATGGGCCGCATCATCGGCGTGCCCGACCGGTGCGCCTCGTGGCCCGTGGTCACGAGGTACGGCGCGAGCCGGTTCTTGAACCGCGCGAAGGTGCGGGTCACGGCGACGGCGCTGGTCGGGTCGGACTCGTCCTCGCCGAACATCCACGGCACCCGGTAGGACCCGCTGCCGTGCATGCGACTGTGGCTGGAGAACAGGCCGAACGCGGTCCAGCGCTTGAACACGCCGGCGTCCGGGGTCATCTCGAAGCCGCCGATGTCGTGGCTCCAGTAGCCGAACCCGCTGTACGCGAGGGACAGGCCGCCGCGCAGCGACTCGGCCATGGACACGTACGACGCGGTGGAGTCGCCGCCCCAGTGCACCGGGAACTGCTGCCCGCCGGCCGTGGCCGACCGCGCGAACAGCACGGCCTCGCCCGCGCCGCGCTCCTCGGCGAGCACCTCGTGCACCGCCTCGTTGTAGAGGTGGGTGTAGTAGTTGTGCATCCGCTCCGGGTCGGAGCCGTCGAAGTACTCGACGTCCACGGGGATCCGCTCGCCGAAGTCCGTCTTGAACGCGTCGACCCCCTGGCGCACCAGCACGCGCAGCTTGTCCTTGTACCAGGAGGCGGCGTCCGGGTTCGTGAAGTCCACCAGGCCCATGCCGCCCTGCCAGCGATCCCACTGCCAGACCGACCCGTCGCGGCGCTTCACGAGGTAGCCGGCCGCCATGCCCTCGTCGAAGAGGGGCGACTGCTGCGCGATGTACGGGTTGATCCACACGCACACCCGCAGGTCACGGTCGTGCAGGCGGGCCAGCATGCCCTCGGGGTCGGGGAAGGTCCGCTCGTCCCACTCGAAGTCGCACCAGTTGAACTCGCGCATCCAGAAGCAGTCGAAGTGGAACAGGCTCAGCGGGATGTCCCGCTCCGCCATCCCGTCGATGAACGAGTTGACCGTGGCCTCGTCGTAGTCCGTCGTGAAGCTCGTGGACAGCCACAGCCCGTAGCTCCAGGCCGGGATCTCGGCGGGGCGGCCGGTGAGCGCGGTGTAGCGCTCGAGGATCGTCTTCGGGTCGGGGCCGTAGACGACGAAGTAGTCCAGCGCCTCGCCGAGCACGGAGAACTGCACCCGCTCGACGGCCTCGGAGCCCACCTCGAACGACACGTGACCGGGGTCGTTGACGAAGACGCCGTACCCGCCGGTGGTGAGGTAGAACGGCACGTTCTTGTACGCCTGCTCGCTGGACGTGCCGCCGTCGTAGTTCCAGATGTCGACCGTCTGGCCGTTCTTCACCACCGGGCCGAACCGCTCGCCCAGCCCGTACACGAGCTCCCCCACGCCGAGGTCGAGCTGGTCGAACACGTAGCTGGTGCGCCCGCCGCGGAGCAGCTCGATCGGGCCGTGGTCCACCGAGGCGTCGGGGGCGACGTCCGCCCACGCGACCGACTTCCCGCTCGACCCCGTCAGCCGTCGGCCGCCGGCGTGGAACGACAGCTCCCAGGACTTGCCCACGGACAGCCGCACGCTGAGGTCGCCGGTGGTGAGCGTGCCCTCGTCGTCGACGACCTTCGCCTCGCCGATCCCGTCGAGCAGGTCCAGGTCGAAGCGGCGGGGCTCCGGGCGGCCCTTGTGGTGGACGTGCTGCACCCGCACGACGTTCTCCATCGGCGACGAGACCGTCGTCGTGATGACGGGGTTGTTCAGCGTGTCGCCGCGGTGCTTCACGGCCTTGGTCGGCGCGACCGAGCGCAGGCTCGTACCGTCGGCGGCGACGCGGTCCACCTCGCGGGCGTAGTGGATCGCGACGCCGGGGCGGGCGTGCCAGAAACCGTCGGTGAACTTCATGGGGGAGGGCCTTCCGTGGTGCGGGTGGTGCGGTGCGCCGGGGTCAGCGGGCGTCGGCGGTGGAGCCGACGAGCTCGAGCGTGCCGGGCAGGAGGTCGTGGGTGGGGGAGGTGGACGGGTCGGTCAGGCGGTCGACGAGACCGTGCACGCTGCGGGTGCCGAGCTCGACGCCGGGCGCGACGACGGCGCTCACCGCCGGGTCCGCCGTCGCGAGGTCCGCGGCGGACGTCGCGAGCGCGAGGACCGAGACGTCGTCGGGCACGGAGCGGCCCGCGGCGGAGAGCCCGTTCACGAACCCGGACAGCGCTGCCTCGTTGAGGACGAGGACGGCCGTGACGTCGGGGTGGTCGGCGGCCAGCGCGGTGGCGGTCCGCCGGCCCGAGCGCGGGTCCTGGCCGCCGCGGACGACGAGCGGGTCGAGGCCGCGGCGGGCGGCCTCGGCCAGGTAGGCCTGCTCGGTGCGGACGACCGGCCCGTACCCCGACCACGCGGCACCGGCCGGGCCGCCGGGGTCGCCGAGGAACAGCGCGACCCTGCGGTGGCCCAGGCCCGTGAGGTGGTCGAGCCCGGTCGCGACCATGCCCGCGAAGTCCATGTCGACGTACGACAGCCCGGTGGTGTCCCCGGTGCGGCCGATCAGCCCGAAGGGCACCTCCCGCTCGGAGAGCAGCGCGACCCGCGGGTCGTCGGCGGTGACCTCCATGAGCAGGACACCGTCGACGAGGCCGCCCGACAGGTAGTCGTCGAGCTGGGCGACGTCGTCGACCGGCCACAGCACGACGTTGAAGCCACGCTCGGTCGCGGCGCTCGCGGCCGCGGTGACGATGCTCAGGGCGGTGCTGCCGAGCCGGTGCTGCAGGGCCGGGAGCACGAGCGCCACGATGTGGCTGCGTCGGCTCGCCAGCGCCCGGGCGAGCACGTTGCGGCGGTACCCCAGCTCGGCCATCGCGTCCTCGACGCGGGTGCGCGTCGCGGGGGCCACGCGCTTGGTCCCGTTGACGACGAACGAGACCGTCGTCAGGGAGACGCCGGCCCGGTCCGCCACGTCCTGCATGGTCACCACGGGGCACTCCTCACCTGGGGGACGACGCTCGGCAACAGCGCTCGGGGAGGGCGCTGCGGATCGATGATCACACAGCCGGACGGATCGGTAAAGCGCTTTGACAGCCTTGTCGGGTCGTGCCTAACCTCGCCGTCACGTGAACGAGCGAAGGAGCTACGACTGTGCGACGAACCCACACCGCTGTCGGTGCGGCGTCGGCCGCCGCCGTCGTCCTGGGCCTGTCCGCCTGCGGCGGCGGCGCCCGAGCGGACGAGGGCACGCTGGTCGTGACCGACACCCTGTCGGACACCAGCGCGCCGGTGTACCAGGAGGTCTACGACGTGTGCGCGGCCGAGGTCGGCATGAAGGTGCAGGCCAACCACGTGGCCGGCTCCGGGCTGATCGCGACCGTCCTGCAGCAGGCGTCGTCGGACACGCTCCCCGACGTCCTCATGCTCGACAACCCCGACGTCCAGCAGATCGCGTCGTCCGGTGCGCTCAGCCCGCTGACCGACTACGGCATCACGGGCGAGGGCTTCCCGCAGGGCGTCGTCGACGCGGGCACCTACGACGGTGACCTGTACGGCATCGCCCCCGTGGTCAACACGGTCGGGCTCTTCTACGACGTCGACGCGCTGGCCGAGGCGGGGATCGAGCCGCCCACCACCTGGGACGAGCTGCGCGCCGCCGCCGAGGCGCTGACCACCGACGGCCGGTACGGCCTCGCGTTCAGCGCGGCCAACACGTTCGAGGGCACCTGGCAGTTCCTGCCGTACCTGTGGAGCAACGGTGCGAACGAGGACGACCTCACGTCGCCCGAGGCGGTCGAGGCGCTGTCGTTCGTGAACGGGCTCGTGCAGGACGGTTTCGCGTCGTCCAGCGTCGTCAACTGGTCGCAGAACGACGTCAACGACCAGTTCATCGCGGGCAAGGCCGCCATGATGGTCAACGGCCCGTGGAACATGCCCGCGCTCGAGGCCGCCGAGGGGCTCGACTACGCCGCCGTCCCGCTGCCCGTGCCGGAGGCGGGCAGCACGCTCGAGGCGCCGCTCGGCGGCGAGGCGTTCACCGTCCCGCGCACCGGCAACCCCGACAAGATGGCGAAGGCCGGCGACTTCGTCGCGTGCGTGACGCGCGGCGAGCACCAGCTCGCCATGGCCACCGGCCGCGGCGCCGTTCCCTCGGACACCGAGGTCGCCGCCGAGGCGGCCGCCGAGAACCCGGTCGTCGCGACCTTCGTCGACACCGTGCAGACGGCCCGGTCGCGCACCGCACTGCTCGGGCCGGACTGGCCCGGCGCCGCCACCCAGATCTACACCGCCCAGCAGCTCGCGCTGACCGGGAGCGAGACCCCCGCGGCCGCGCTCGAGCGCGCGACGGAGCACTGATGCGCACGCCGACGCGCGCGTCGTCACCGAGGAAGGATCGACGATGACCACCACCCTCGCCGGCCCGGCGCCCGTCGTCGCGCCCGGGCCCGGTGCCGAACGCCGGCGGAGCCGCGCCCGGGTGCGGGAGCGCACCGCCCAGTGGCTCTTCCTCGTCCCCGCGATCGCGTACGTGCTCGTGTTCTTCGGGTACCCGATCGTGAAGAACCTCGTCATGGGGTCGCAGGACTACACGGTGCGGACCTTCGTCTCGGGCGAGGCGCCGTGGGTCGGGCTCGACAACTACGCCGAGGTCGTCACGAGCAGCCTGTTCCGCACCACGGTGCTGAACACCGCCCTGTTCACCGTCGGCTCGATCGTCGGCCAGTTCGTCATCGGGCTGCTGTTCGCCCTGTTCTTCAAGCGCCGCTTCCCGCTGGGGAACGTGCTGCGCTCGCTGCTCCTGCTGCCGTGGCTGCTGCCGATGATCGCGGGCACCGCCGTGTGGAAGTGGATCCTCGACCAGGACGGCGGCGTCCTCAACGAGACGCTGCGGGCGATCGGCATCATCGACGCACCGATCCACTGGCTCACCAGCCCCGACATCGCGCTGGTCGCCGTCGTGCTGGTGAACGTCTGGGTGGGCATCCCGTTCAACATGACGCTGCTGTACTCGGGGCTGCAGAACATCCCCGACGAGCTCTACGAGGCGGGCGCCCTCGACGGCGCCACGGGCGCCAAGGCGTTCTGGCACATCACGTGGCCCAACCTGCGCCCCGTGGTCAGCGTCGTCCTCGTGCTCGGCGTGATCTACACCCTCAAGGTGCTCGACATCATCCTGGGTCTCACCGGCGGCGGACCCGCCAACGCGACCCAGACCCTGGCCACCGACTCCTACCGGCGGTCGTTCCAGGAGTTCTCCTTCGGCACCGGCGCGGCCGTCAGCAACATCCTCATCGTGGTGTCGCTGCTCTTCGCCGTCGTGTACCTGCGCGTCAACAAGCGCGCCGTGGATGAGTGAGGTTCTGACGTGTTGCGGACGACCGACCCCCGAAAGCTGCGGTACACGATCGTCGGGATCGTGCTCCTCGCGCTCATGCTGTTCCCCGTCTACTGGATGGTCAACGTGTCCCTCCAGGGCGGCGGCACTGCCGCGAACAGCTCGTTCTTCCCGACCGACATCACGTTCGAGGGCTACCAGCGGGCGTGGGAGGACCAGACGGGCAACCTCGTCACCAGCATGATCGTGGCCCTCGGCGCGGTGCTGGTGTCGCTGGTGATCGCCACGCCTGCCGCCTACGCGCTGTCCCGGTTCCGCCTGCGGGGCATGGGGATCTTCCTGTTCGTGCTGCTCCTGGCGCAGATGATCCCCGGCATCGTCATCGCGAACTCGCTCTACACGCTGTTCAACGACCTGGGCCTGCTCAACTCGTACGTGGGGCTGATCCTCGCCAACGCCACCCACGGGATCCCGTTCGCCATCCTCATCATGAGCGCCTTCATGCGGTCCATCCCGCCGGCGCTCACCGAGGCGGCGCGCGTCGACGGCGCCGGTCACTTCCGTGCGTTCTGGTCGATCATCGTGCCGGTGAGCAAGAACTCGCTCATCACCGCGGGGCTGTTCAGCTTCCTCTTCGCGTGGAGCGACTTCATGTTCGGCCTCACCCTCACCACGGGCGCCGACATCAAGCCCATCACGCTCGGCATCTACGACTACCTGCAGGGCAACGTGCAGAGCTGGGGACCGGTGATGGCGAGCGCCGTCATCTCGTCGATCCCGGCCATCGTGCTGCTCGTCCTCGCCCAGCGGTACATCGCCGCCGGGGCGCTCGGCGGCGCGGTGAAGTGAGCCCGCCGGGCCGCCAGGGCGCCGCCCGGGCGCGCCCCGTCAGCAGACGGTGTTGCCGGCGAGGTCGTCGCAGACCAGACGGGTGCGCGCCTCGGTGACCGTGGTGGGCTCGGTGGTGCTGGTGGTCGAGACGGTGCCGGGGATGTCGGTCCAGTCACTGGTGCCCTGGACGCGGAAGCGGCCCTGCCAGGTGGTGTCCAGCGTGACCGCGACCCCGGTGCGGAACACGTTGCCCTTGTCGTCGACGCCGGTGCCCGCGTCCTCGCCGGGGGTGCCCAGCCGGCTGTAGGTGTGGCCCACCCACGAGCCGTCCGGCGTCGGGTCGCCCTGGTGCCAGGGGCGGCCCGGGTCGGTGGTGGTGAGCGTGCTGCTGCCGGAGGAGTGCGGGTCGTCGAAGTTCCACGTGAACTCCGTCGGCTCGGCGCGGATCACGACCGGCACCCCCAGGAGGGTGACCGTGCGGTCCTGCGGCGCGGCTGACGTGTAGGCCGGGTAGTGGACGTTGACCACCATCGGCGGGTTGCCCTGCACCGTGGCTTCCGGCGCCTGGATCTTCATGGTCCTGAACTCGCGGCGGGCCGCGGCAGCGATCTCGGCGGGGGAGACGCACTCGTCCTCCGTGAGCTGTTCGGCCTCGTCGTACGAGCCGTCCTCACGGGCGCGCTGCACCCAGAGCGCGTCGAGCGCGTACTCGCCGTCCTCGCACGGCATCGTGATCTCGGCGATGTCCGTGCCGTCGGGGCACGCGCCCGGTGCAGTCACGATGCCGCTGAGCGCGTCCAGGTCCTCGCCCAGCGTCCCGCACGTCACCGCGTCGGTGCGGGCGTAGCGGTCCTGCACGGCGTCATCGGCTGGCGCGCGACCGTCAGAGGTTTCTGTCCATCCTTGGCCGTGGCCCTCCACCGTGTACTCGTTGTCGTTGTCATTGGCGCGACTTGCGTAGTCGGCATCCGGAACGGTGGTGGCGAGGATCGAGACCAGGATGAGCATCGTCGAGGTTATGCGCATCACGACTCCGGAATGTCGGGAACGCCGACGATAACCCACTGATCCTTGCTCCGAGCGATCTCTACGCGTGCTGTGGTGGTCTGAGGATTCTGTTCAAAAACCACTTCGTCATTGGCATCGGTGATAGTCGACCGAGACTCTTTGATCTCGACATCGATCGGCCAGATCCCCGTTGCTTCGTCTTGCTCGTAAGTGTGCAAGATCTGAATCTGAGCCTCGCCTCCTTCGAACGTGTCACCGCGCTCAGCGATGAGTTTCGCTTGGTCGAGGCGGTTGGCGCAGTACTCGCAACTCTTCTGCGACATCGCTTCCCACTCCGCCGTATCACCGGTCTTCATGATGTAGTCGTCGAGCTCGAGGAAGTACACGGCCGCGGCTTCGGCGCCGGCGGGGCCGTCGTCGTCCATCTCCTTGGGGCGCTCGGGCGCGACGACCACCGCCGTGGAGCTGGGTGACGGTGACGGTGATGCCTCGGCGCCGGAGCCGGTCGCGGTGGGCTCCGGGGACCCCGTGGCGGGCGGGTCCTCGCTGCAGGCGGCGAGGAACACGGCGGCAGCGGCGATGGAGGCGGCGGCGAGGATGGCCCGGTTGCGGGTCATGACGAGGCTCCCTGTCGGCGGTGACGTGGGCGTCACTGTAGAGCACACGACGCAACTGTTGCCCGGGTGTCTGTGGACAACGTCGTCGATGCAGGTCGCCAGGGCCGGCGGGACGTCCCTGAGTGCGGGCTTCGCGGCCGCTCTGGCACTGCTCGGGCCGGAGGTCGCCGACGGTGCCGCCCGGGACGACGACGCCCGACGGGCCAGATCAGTCCAGCGGCCGGACGAACGTCCGGAACTCGCCGCGCCCGACGTGCAGCTCCCAGAGGCGCTGGGCGAGCGCGTCGGGCTCGTGGTCGGGCTCCCCGCCGCCGATGCCGAGCGGGATGATGAGCTGCGCGACGTGGATGCCCTCCGGCGCCAGCGCCTCGTGGAGCAGGAGGGCGTAGGCGCTCTCGGCGGCGAAGGCCACCGACGTGCCGGTGACGGCGTCGCGCGGCCGGACGGCGCTCCCGCCGTTGGGGAGCAGGACGGTGCCGCGGCCCAGCTCGCGCATCCCGGGCAGCACCTGCTGGATCGCCGTGGCGGGGCCGAGCACCGACATCTCGAGCGGCCCGACCAGGTCGTCGGCGGTGGTGTCCAGCACCGGCTTCATGAACTCGCGCGCGGGCACCGGGCTGTACTGCAGCACCTCGACGGGCCCGAGCTCGGTGGCCGCCCGGCCGAGGACGTCCGTGAGCGCCGCGCGGTCACGGACGTCGGCGACGTACCCGGCTGCGGTCACTCCGTCGTCGTGCAGCGTCGCCGCGAGGCGATCCAGCTTCGCGGCGTCTCGCGCGACGAGGGCGACGGAGAACCCCTCGCGGCCGAAGCGCCGCGCGACGGCCAGGCCCAGCCCGGGGCCGGCACCGATGATGGCGAGCGTCGTCATGTCGTTCCTCCCAGGTGACGACCGGCGCCCGTGCGGCACCGGCACGTGTCCCAGTCAACGCCCCTTGGGCGGGCGAGTCGTCCTGAAAACGGGGAAGGCCAGGGCCGGCGGCGAGGTCGCGCGGCTCGAGCGGCCCGGCCGGCGCGGCGCCGGTGAGGGCGCCGCCGTCCTGCAGCCGGCCGGGCCTCGCCTCCTGCGCGATCACGTCTCTCCGACGAGAGCGAGGAGGGCGGATGCCTCGCGGCGCCGACGCCGTCAGCGGGCGGCGCGGGCCGGCGCGAGCGACGCCAGCGCGGCGACGAGGGCGACGGCGGCGGCGAACCAGTAGCCGGCGGCGAACGTGTCGAAGCCCGGGTCGACCAGGGCGGCGGCGACGACGCTGGACACGGCCGAGACGCCGGTCGCGGCACCGAACTCGTGGAACGTGCTCAGAGCGCCGGAGGCCACGCCCGCCTCGTGCGGCGCGGCGGCCGAGAACAGGCTCGCCGCGGCGGCGACGAACACGGCGCCGACGCCGAACCCGGCGACGGTGATGCCGACCACGAGCACCGTCATCGAGAAGATCCCCGCCGCCGCGGCCAGGCCGACGGCGGCGACGAGCAGCCCGACGGCGGAGACCGCGCGCACCCCGAGGCGCGGGAGCACACGGCCGGCCACCGTCGAGCCGAGGATCGTGCCCACGGCGACCGGCAGGAAGGTCAGGCCGGTCTCCAGCGGGCTGAAGCCGTGCAGCTGCTGCAGCGTGAACGAGCCGAGGAAGAACACCGAGATCATCAGCGCCGTCGCGACCAGGATCAGGCCGAGCCCGCGCAGCACCGGCCGCCGGGAGAGCAGGGCCGGGTCCACGAGCGGCGCGGCGGACGCCCGCAGGTGGTTCGCGAGCAGCGCGTACCCGACGAGGCCGACGGCCAGGGCGACCAGGGTGGGGACGCTGAGCCAGCCGTCGTCGCCGGCCGTGACGAGCCCGTACACGACGGCGGCGGTCGCCGCGGTGGCGAGGGCGGCCCCGAGCACGTCGAGCCGGCCGCCCGAGCCAGGCCACGGCCGGACCCACCGGAACAGGGCCAGGAGCAGGATCACGCCGACGGGGACGTTGACCCAGAACACCCACGGCCAGCCCGGCCCCGAGGTCAGGACGCCGCCCAGCAGGACGCCGATCGCGGCGCCCGCGCCGCCGAGCGCCGACCAGACGCCGAGGGCGCGCGACAGCTCCGGCCCGCCGAACGTGCGGACGATGACGGAGAGCGCGGCTGGTGACATGGCCGCCGCGCCGACGCCCTGCAGGCCGCGGGCCACGAGCAGCAGCTCGGGGGAGCGTGCGAAGCCGGCGAGCAGCGAGGCGACGGTGAACAGCGCGAGGCCGGCCAGGACGACGCGGCGCGGGCCGAGCACGTCGGCGGCCTTGCCGCCGAGCAGCATCAGCCCGCCGAAGACCAGGGCGTACACGCTGGCCACCCACGTCAGGCCGGAGCGGTCGAGCCCGAGGTCGGCGCCCAGCTCGGGCAGCGCGATCGCGACGACGGTGACGTCGACGATGAGCATCAGCTGCGCGACGCCGAGCAGCGCGAGGACGCGCCAGCGCCGCGGGTCGGGAGCGGCGGGCTGTTCCTCGGCGGGCTGGTCCTCGGCAGTCGTCTCCGGGGCGGGCTTCTCTGGTGACGTCATGGCACGGTCCCTCGATGAGTCGAGCACGGATAAGTCGAACATGCCTGTTCGAGTAAATTAACTCGAACAGGCATGTTCGACAAGAGGGTTGCGCGGGTGACTTTCCGGCGCCGGCGCCAGGTGGTCGTCAGGCGCTCAGGGCGCCCAGCGTGGTGCTGCGGACGAGGGCGGGGGCCTCGTCGGCCGTGATCTCGCCGCGGTGCACTGCGGCGGAGGCGCCGTGGAGGATCGCCTGGATCACGCTGAGCTGCCAGTCGATCGGCATGTCGTCGCGGAACTCGCCGATGTCTCGCCCTCGCTCGAGCACGCCGCGCGCGCGTGTCATCGGGCCTTCGTGGGCCCGTCGCATCTCGTCGGGCGGCAGCACCTGGGACCCGGCCACCACGAGCGCCCCGAACCGGTGGGTCAGGTGCCAGGTCGCCTCCAGCATGCGGCCGAGGGCGTCCCGGGGGTTGCCGCCCAGGTCCATCTGACCCATGGCCTCGTCGGTCTGGGCGATCGCGCGGTCCACGACCTCGCGCACCAGCGTCGCGCGGGAGTCGAAGTGCCCGTAGAGGGTGACGCGGCCGACGCCCGCGGCCTTGGCGATGTCGTTGATGCTCGCGTCGGGGTCGGTCGCCAGCACCCGGGTGGCCGCGGCCAGGATCGCCTCGACGTTGCGGACGGCGTCGGCGCGCTTGGCGCGGTCCCGGCCGCCGTCCGCCGAGGGGCCGGAACTCTTCGCCGTCGCCTGTGCCGGTGTCGTGACCACGCGCTCCTCCAAGCCTGTACAGGGGTGTCCAGGTTAACGGTCCGGGCTGGTGAAGCGGTGGCAGTCGACCTCGACGGCCCCGCCCGGCACGGGAGCCCGGTGCGCGAACCGGCCCTCGTCGACCCAGCCCTGCCGCGCGTAGAAACGGCGGCCGGGCGTGTTCCCCGTCGCGACGGCGAGCCAGACGCGCGGGTGGCCCGCGGCCCGGATGCTCCGCTCCGCGTGGCGCAGCAGGGCGCCGCCGACGCCGCCGCCGCGGGACGCGCGGTCGAGGTACAGCTGGTCCACCTCGTCCCCGGCGATCATGACGAAGCCGACGACGGCGCCGTCGCGGACCACGACGGTCGTGTCCGCGACGCGCTCGTGCGCGCGTTCCGTGAACGACGCCGGGGTGCGTGCCGCCACGAGCGCGTCGGGCACGTGGCCGAGGTGTGCGTCCGTCCAGCCCTCGCGCCAGATGCGGGCGACGGCGTCCGTGTCGTCCGGCGTCGCGGGCCGGAGGGTGGCGTGGCGGGCTCTGCGGTCGGCCGTGGGTCCTGCGTCATCGTGGACACCCTTCCGCTATCTCGAACAGGCATGTACAGTTTAAGGTGCTCGATCGTCAGCGACCCACCGCCGCGTTTCGCCACGCACGAGAGCGAGAAGACCATGACCCAGGACCAGGTGTCGGGCACGTCGACGGGCGGCGGCGTCCGGCGCTCGCCGTTCGGCAGGGTGTGGCCTGCGGCGCTGGGGGTGCTCGTCGCCGCCGCGACCGTGTTCGGGCTCGCCGACGCCCGCGACGTCGCGCCGGTGCTCGCCGCCTCCGGGTTCGTCTACCTGGCGGCCGCGGCGCTCGGCCGCCCGGGTGCTGCCTGGGCCGCGTTCGGCGTGACGTTCGTGCTGATCGGCGTCGCCAAGGTGACCGACCTCGACCCGACGCCCTGGATGATCGGCCTCGCCGTGGTGCTGGCCGTCGTCGGCCTCGCGGCCGGGCGCGGGCGCCCTCCGTGGTCCCTGCCGCTCCAGGCCGCGGCCATGCTCGTGCTCGGCGCCGCCGCGCTGGCGGCCGTCCGGCTGGACGCCACCGCGGGCGGGCTCGTCGTCGCCGTCGGCCTGCTTGGTCACGCCGCGTGGGACGCCTACCACCACCGCACCGGCCGCGTCGTCGCCCGGTCGCTCGCGGAGTTCTGCGGCGTCCTCGACGTGGTCCTCGCCGTCGCGCTCACGGTGCTCGTGCTGACGGCGTGACCGCGGGCTCGCGGCGAGGTCAGAGGCCGAGATCGACCTCGCGGCGGACGTCGCGGTCGGGTTCGAGCACGGAGAACCGCGACACGACGGCATGGAAGAGGCGCAGGTCGGCGGGCGCGACGACGCGGTCGAGGGTCCACGGTCCCAAGCCCTCGGCGCGGGAGCGGCGGTCGAAGATCGCGAGGCAGCGCTCGCGGTCCGTCGTCGGCACCTCGCCGGCGGACGCCTCCGCGTAGACGGCGCGAGGCCGTCCGTCGACGGGCACCGGGGTCTCGAAGACCACGATCCCCACCGCGGAGCGCGCCGCGACGTTGGCCGAGTGACGCGTGCCGAGGCGGGAGACCCAGACGAGCTCCCGCCCCTCGCGCGCGAACCAGACCGGGGTGGGCCACGGGTTCCCGTCGGCGTCCGCGGACGCGAGGACCAGGTATCTGCCGTCGTCCAGGACCTGCCGCGCGAGTGCGGCGTCGTCGCGCTGCTCGTGGTGCGGGGGTGTCATCGGTGCCTCCCTGCCGGGGCTGCTCGCACCATGCTGGCACGCCCCGGGCCCGCCGTGCCGGGCGGCCCTCAGGAGTCGGCGCGACGTGTCAGGTCCGCGAGCACCTCGCGGTAGTGCGAGTTCTCCATGACCCCGAGCACGTTGCCGAACGGGTCCACCACCGCCCCGGTGACGAACCCGGGACCGCGCTCGATCGGCTCCTGGTAGGCCGTGGCGCCGAGCTCGAGCAGCCGGGCCCAGGCGCCGTGGACGTCGTCGACCGCCCAGTAGGCGACCGCTCCGGCGGCGCCGTCGGGCTGCGGGGGAGCGTAGCGCCGGTCCATGATCCCCAGCTCGTGCTGGTAGTCGCCGATGCGGAACTCCGCATAGGCGAGCGAGCCGCCGGCCTCGCGGGCGAAGTAGGCCTCGGTGCCCAGCACCTCGGCGTACCAGTCGCGGGCGGCGGCGACGTCGTCGGCCAGGTAGGTGATGGTGGTCAGTCCGCGCAGCATGTCGGCTCCTCGTGCTCGGTGCTCACGAGGTCCGGTGACCTCGTGAGCACCACTCTTCCGGCCAAAGTGCTCATCTTCTGACCACTTTTCGTGGCAGTCTCGGAGCATGCGCGCCGACCGCCTCATCCAGGTGCTGCTCCACCTGCAGTCGCGCCCTCGCGTCACGGCGGCGGAGCTCGCCGGCGCGCTCGAGGTCTCGGTGGCCACCGCGCGCCGGGACCTCGAGGCGCTGTCGGCCGCAGGAGTGCCCGTGTACCCGCAGCCGGGTCGCGGGGGCGGGTGGTCGCTGCTCGGCGGGTCGCGCACGGACCTCAGCGGGCTCACGGCGCCCGAGGCGCGCGCGCTGTTCCTGCTCGCCGGTCCGGGCGCGGCCTCGTCCGACGACGCGCGGGCGGCGCTGCGCAAGCTCGTGCGGGCGCTGCCCGCGACGTTCCGTGCCGAGGCGGAGGCGGCCGCCGCGGCCGTGGTCGTGGACCGGGAGGGGTGGAGCGGGGCCCGGCCCGCCCGGCCGCCGGAGGTGGACGCGCTGCAGCGCGCCGTCGTCGAGCGGCGCCGCGTGCGGATCGACTACACGGGTGCGACCGGGTACTCGTCGCAGCGCGACCTCGACCCCTGGGGCCTCGTCGACAAGGACGGCGCGTGGTACCTGATCGCCGGCACGCCCCGCGGCCCGCGCACGTTCCGCGTCGACCGCATCGGCGCGCTGGACGTCACGGACGAGCCCGCCGTCGTCCCCGACGACGTCGACCTGCAGGCCGAGTGGGACCGCGTCGTCGGCGAGGTCGAGCTTAAGCGGTCCGCGACGTGGGCCACCGTGCGCGTGGCCACCGAGCACGTCGGCGTCCTGCGCGCCCAGTTCGGGCGGCACACGGTCGTCGTCGACGACGGCCAGGACGGCGACGACGCCCGCGCGACCGTGCGGGTCGCCGCGCCCACGCCGCTCGACGTCGCACGCCACCTGGCGGGCTGGGGCGCGCAGGCGGACGTCGTCGGACCGACCGAGGTGCGCACGGAGCTCGCCCGCCTCGGGGCGGAGCTTGCCGCGGCGCACGGTGGGCCCGACGCCGACGCCCGGTCGTGACCGCGAGGGTCACGACCGGGGCGCGAGGCCCACCTCCATCATCACTGTCAGAGGCAGACGTGCGAGCTGCCGGCCCGGACCGTGGTGCGCTCGGTGCTGCCGGGGTGCGTGCTGACCCGCAGGTGCGCGGCGGCCGTGGCGTTGACGTCGAAGCACGCGCCGTCGGGACCCAGCGCGAAGTCGCGCACGACGACGCGGCCGCCGGTCGACCGGAACACGGTCCGCCCATCCCGCTCCAGCGTGGTGACGCGCGGGCTCACCGTCGCGGCGTAGATGTGGTCGCCCACACGCACGTCGTCGACGGAGTTGCGTCCGGGCAGGGCATGCGAGCCGAAGGTGACCGACCCGCGCCGCCCCCACGCGTCCTCGGCGACGAGCTCGTGCACCGCCATGAGGGGCATGACGTTCGACCAGGTGTAGTAGCGCCACGCGCTGTCCACCGCCGAGGCGTTGATGACCTGGCCGGGCTCCGGGTCGAAGTACTCGGGGAAGAACCCGTTCTCGTCCCAGCTGTCGAGGTACATGCTCGTGCTCTTCGTCGCCAGCTCGCCCGCGGCCCCGTCGAGCCCGTACCGCTTGAGGCCGTCGTAGACGGTGGCGTTCATCGGGGGCCAGACGGCGCCGCGCCACTGCTCGCAGGTGTTCTCCTCGCCCCAGCCCAGGTAGTACGTGTACTTGGGGGACGAGGTCGCGGAGACGTCGCCGTTGGCGCAGTACTCCGCGTCGTCGCGGCTGATGCTCGGGATCGCGTACTCGCCCCAGAACTGGTCCGGGTCGAGCAGGTTCTCCTCGACCGTGCGCTGCGCCCGCTCGGGCGTGGCGAGCCCGCCGAACAGCGGGTAGAAGATCGTGGGCGTGACGACGTTCCCCCACGTCCCGTCGAGGTTCCGGTCGAGGTACATGCCGCGCTCGTCGTCCCAGAGGGTGTCGTTCGCGGCGCGCTTGGTCCGGTCCAGCACCGCGGCGAACCGGCGGGCGTCGTCGGGGCGGTCGAGCGCGGTGGCGAGCTCCGTCAGCGAGTCGGCCATCAGTGCGTAGTAGGAGGTCAGCGCGACGTCCGTGAGGTCGGTGTTGTCGCGCTCGTCGCCGCTGCCGCCCTCCTTGGCGATGCGATCGGCGGCGAGGTAGACGGGCAGGTCGTCGAGGCCGAGGTGGTTGCCGACCTTGCTCGGGTCGCCGTCGTACGGCGCCTCGAGGAGGCCGTCGTCGTTCACGTCCCACTCGGGCAGCTTGTCGAAGAACTCCACGAGCGCCGGGTAGGCCTGCTCGACGAGCTCGCGGTCGCCCGTGGCGTCGAAGATGCGCATGACGGCATAGGCGTGCATCGGGCCGGCGTGCAGCTGGTCGTAGCGTGGCCCGCCCGAGGCGAACAGCACGCGCTCGTGCTGGCGGGCCAGGTCCGGGTCCACGGTGAGCGCGGTGATCGCGTCCCAGGCGGAGTCCCAGCCGGTGAAGATCGAGTCGTTCTCCGCCCCGCCGCGGCCCCAGCCCCACACGAGGAAGCTCTGCCGCGACCGCTCGTCGTAGTTCGCGTTGAGGGCCATGGCGCTGCGCATCGCGGTCGCCGCGCGGCCTGCCGGCCCGCTGCCGCTGAGCGTGCCGTGGTCGGCCTTCGCCCGGGCCCGGGCGAGGGTGCCGAGGATGCTGGACCGGCCGGGGCGCGCTGTCGGTGGCTGGTCGTCCACGCTCGTCGTGAAGGTGATCGTCTCGCCCTCCTCCAGCGAGTACCGCAGCGCGGCCGCGGCGTCGCCGGCCGCAGCTTCCTCGCCCTCCATCGCGGCGACCAGGTCGTCCTCGGACGCATAGGCCGCGGCGTCGTCCGGCGCCTGCGTGGGCAGGAGGGCGAAATGGCCGACCTCGTCGGGGTCGTCGAGCCCGGCACCGGTGGCGCGGATGGCGCCGTCGGTGACCTCGTAGGAGTTCTCCTCGTCCCACGGCGCTGCGGCCTCGAGGAAGACGGTCGCGTCGGCGTCGCGCGCGGTGACCGACCCGACCAGCGTGTTCGGCGCGGTCCGGGCGAACCGCAGGACGATCGTCTGCTTGTCGCGCTGGGTCTGGTCGTAGCGTGCCTGGAGGTTTGGCAGCTGCTCGCGTGCCTCCGCCACCTGTTCGGCGGACCACTCGTCGGGGTGGTCGAGGATCTCGCGCAGCGCCCCGAGACGGTCGGAGGTGACCGTGCGGTCGTCGCTGCTGACCTCCACCTCGTAGTACGAGCCGTCGACGGTCACCGGGCCGACATGGCCGACGTGGTTCAGCAGACCCTGGTTCTCGCGGACGAGCTTCCCGGCGGACGTCAGCAGGTCGACCCGGAGGGCGAAGCGGCTCTCGCCCTCGCCGACGAGCAGCGCGCCGTTGTCGTCCCGCTCGACGTAGCCGGGCAGGGCGAAGGGGCGCTGGATCCCGACGTCGGGGTCGGGCGGCGTGCCTGCGCCCGTCGCGCCCCCGGCGGGGACGGCGACGGCCGCGAGCAGGGATGCCGCGGCGCCGACGAGGACGGGCGCGCGGCGCAGGGCTCGGGCGGTCTGGCGGTCGGTCATGGTTGCTCCCGGTCTGTGAGCGCTCACATGGGTGGACGGAAGGGCGGCCGTGCCCGCGCGCGGGGCGCGGGCACGGCCGCGGGGTGTCAGTCGACGGGGTAGGGGAAGTCGGCGGTGACGCCGATCTGGTCGTACTGCATCTGCGAGGCGTCGAAGTCGTCCTCCCAGCTGCCGTTGGTGACCTCGTTGCAGTCGTAGGACTGGTAGGACTGGTCGGTGGTCCTGCCGACCTCGATGTTGGAGAAGGCGAACGCGCAGCCGCCGGCGTCCATGTGTACGCCGCGGGTGCCGCTGTCGGGCATCGCGCCGGCAGGGTCGGGGACGACGTCGCCGATGACCATCTGGTCGACGGTGTTCTGCACCGGGTGCGGCTCCTGGTTGTCCACCCCGTACGTGTAGAACGCGCCCATGTCGCCCGAGTCCAGGCCGGCCTTGTCGATGCGGATGTACCGGAACGTGTTGTTGTCGGTGTACTGCTCGCCGTCCTTGACCTCCGGCCGGGACTCGAGGCTGATGCCGTAGCGGGCGGAGTGCTTGACGTGCACGTGCTCCACGAGGTTGTCGCCCGTGTCCATGAGCTCGATGCCGGAGGCGTCGCCCGGGACCAGCTCGCCGACGTGGTCGATGGAGAGGTTGCGGAACGTGTGCTGGTGGGTCAGGTCGCCCTCTCCCGGCCAGCCGCCCTCGACCTTGATGCCGTCTGCCCCGAGGTTCTCCAGCAGGGAGTCCTCGACGGTCAGGTGGTCATTCGCGAACAGCGCGTAGACGCCAGTGAAGCCGGTGTCGCGCACATGCATGCCCGTGAGAGTGATGTGCGAGGTGTTCTCGAGGGTGACGGCGCCGAAGCGGTTGCGGGGCATCTCGATCTGGCGGTCGTACTCGGGGTACTCGTGCGGGACGCCGGCGTCTCCCGCGCTGGTCCAGCCCGCCCGGTACCAGCCCACGAAGTCGGAGTACTGCACGCCGAGACCGTCGAACGTGATGTCGTGCGCGCGGTCCTCGGGGGAGTCGCCCTTGACGTCCACGAGCGTCGTGACCGTCGGTCGCATGACGGTCACGACGTCCATCGAGCCCGCGGCCGGCTTGTAGTAGAGCTCGCCCGCCTCGTGGTCGAGGTAGTACTCGCCGGCCTGGTCGAGGAAGTCGAGCGAGTTCTGCAGGAAGTAGCGGGAGCCGCTGCGGCTGTTGATCATCGCGTAGCGGGTCCAGTGGTCGAGGATGATCTTGTTGTCGGTGTCCTTGACGTCGGCGTTCTTGATCGGCACGGTGTCGGTGAACCAGCTCCACGAGCCCCCCGACCAGATCGTGACCTGCGCCGGCCAGCCGGTGTACGAGCCGAGGTCCGCCGTCTCGTCCCACTCGCCAGGGTTGTAGCCGATCTGGTCGCGGACCCCCTCCTTCTCGGGCTCGATCAGGCGCGAGAAGAGGTACGGCGCGTGGGTGTCCTCGCTCGTGCGGTTCGGGTGCCGCGCGGTGGTGGCGCGGTCGCCGTCGACGAACAGGGTGAAGAAGGGGGCGTCCAGGTCGACAGGGGCCCTGTAGATGCCGTCCTGGTAGGGCTCCCAGCCGGTGACGGGCTCGGCGCCGACGAGGTTGGCCTTGCCGGGGCCGTCGGCGGAGCGGTAGATCACCTGGTGGCCGTTGTTGCCGGAGTCTTTCTCGGTGAACTCGATGGTCTCGTCGACGGGGTAGTCGCCCTCGGCGAGGTTGACCACGATGTCGCAGCGCATCTTGCGCTCGTGGTTGAGCCCGAGGTCCTGGATGTGGTCGCGGGCCTTGTCGAGGGTGGCCCAGGGCTTCTTCTGGCTGCCGTCGCCGCGGTCGTCGTCGCCGTCGGGCGAGACGTAGAGCTGCGGGCATCTCGCCGTGCTCGTCGTGGTGGCGGCGTACGGGTCGAAGGCCGTGGCCCCGATCCCGGCGGCGGCGACCACGGCGAGGGTGACGACCGCCGCGGTACTGGTCCTGATCCATCGTCTGGACATCGGTGTCCTTCCGGTCGGTGTGGAGCGGGAGAGGAACGGGGGCGGGCCGTGCCCGCGCGCGGGGCGCGGGCACGGCCGCGGGTCCTACTCGACGTCGAACGGGAACTCGTCGGTGACGCCGATCTGGTCGTACTGCATCTGCGAGGCATCGAAGCCGTCCTCCCAGTTGCCGTTGGTGACCTCGTTGCACTGGTAGGACTGGTAGGACTGGTCGGTGGTCTTGCCGACCTCGATGTTGGAGAAGGCGAAGCCGCAGCCGCCGGCGTCCATGTGCACGCCGCGGGTGCCGGAGTCCGGCATCGCGCCTGCGGGGTCGGGGATGACGTCGCCGATGACCATCTGGTCGACGGTGTTCTGGATCGGGTGCGGCTCCTGGTTCGCGACGCCGTAGGTGTAGAACGCGCCCATGTCGCCGGAGTCGAGCCCCGCCTTGTCGATGCGGATGTACCGGAACGTGTTGTTGTCGGTGTACTGGTCGCCGTCGACGACCTCGGGACGGGACTCGAGGCTGATGCCGTAGCGGGCGGAGTGCTTGACGTGGACGTGCTCGACCGTGTTGTCGCCGGTCGACATGAGCTCGATGCCGGCGGCGTCACCGGGCACGAGCTCGCCGACGTGGTCGATGTAGAGGTTGCGGAAGGTGTGCTGGTGGCTGAGGTCGCCCTCGCCGGGCCAGCCGCCCTCGACCTTGATTCCGTCGGCGCCGAGGTTCTCCAGCAGCGAGTCCTCGACGGTCAGATGATCGTTGGCGAACAGCGCGTACACGCCCATGAAGCCGGTGTCCCGGATGTGCATCCCGGTGAGGGTGATGTCGCTGGTGTTCTCCAGCGTCACGGCGCCGAACCGGTTGCGGGGCATCTCGATCTGCCGGTCATACTCGGGGTACTTGTGGACGTCCCCGGAGTCGCCGGCGCTGATCCAGCCGGCGCGGTACCAGTCGACGAAGTCGGAGTACTGCACACCGAGACCGTCGAACGTGATGTCGTGCGCCCTGTCCTCGGCGTCGGCACCCTTGACGTCGATCACGCGGTCGACGGTGGGCTTCATGATGGTGACGTCCTCGATGTCACCGCGGGGGATGTAGTACAGCTCGCCGGCCTCCCGGTCCACGTAGTACTCGCCCGGCTTGTCCAGGAACGGCATCGCGTTCTGGATGTAGTAGCGCGACCCGCTGCGGCTGTTCATCAGGGCGTACCGCGACCAGTAGTCGAACGTCGCGAATCCCTTGCGATAGTCCGCGCCCCCGATCGGGATCGTGTCCGTGAACCAGCTCCACGACCCGCCGGACCACACCGTGATTTGGGCGTCCTTGAGCGGGTTGCTCTCCGCGGTGTCGTCCCAGGCGGGGTCCCAGTCGCCGTCCTTCCAGTAGAGCCACGAGCGGACGGCCTCCTTCTCGGGCTCGCCGAGGACGGAGAACAGGTACGGCGCCTGCGTGTCCTCGGACGTCCGGTTGGGGTGGCGTGCCAGCTCGGTGCGCTCGCCGTCCTCGAACAGCGTGTAGAACTGCTCGTCCGGGGCGAACGTCGTCCGGTAGATGCCGTCCTGGTAGGGCTCCCAGCCGGTGACGGGCTCGGCGCCGACGAGGTTGGCCTTGCCGGGGCCGTCGGCCGACCGGTAGATCACCTGGTGGCCGTTGTTGCCGGAGTCTTTCTCGGTGAACTCGATGGTCTGGTCGACGGGGTAGTCGCCCTCGGCGAGGTTGACCACGATGTCGCAGCGCATCTTGCGCTCGTGGTTGAGCCCGAGGTCCTGGACGTGGTCGCGGGCCTTGTCGAGGGTGGCCCACGGCTTGCGCTCCGTGCCCTGGCCGCGGTCGTCGTCGCCGTCGGGCGAGACGTAGAACTGCGGGCACTTCCCGGCGCCCTGGGAGCTCGCGGCGTACGGGTCGAAGGCCGTGGCCCCGACCCCGACGGCCGCGACCGCGCTGACCGCGACGACCGCCGCCGTGCCGGTCCTGATCCATCGTCTGGACATCGGTGTCCTCTTCTCGTGAGTGGTGCGGGTTGGTGGCTGGTGGGTGGTTTCAGGCCGTCGGCCGGACGACGTAGGTGGCGCCGCGCCGCGTCTCGAACACGGCGAGCCCGTCCTCCGGGCGTTCCACGCGGACGGGGCCGTCCGGCCCGGTGACGCGCACGGAGCCGTCGGTGCGCAGGCGGACGGTGCGGCCGAGCAGCGAGCGCACGCGCGCGTGCTCCAGGCGGCCGGCGGACCACGTCATCGTGATCTCGAAGCCCCCGCGGGTGCGCAGGCCGCGCACGCGCCCCTCGGGCCAGGCCTCGGGGAGGCACGGCAGCAGCCAGACCTCGCCGGAGTGGGACTGCAGGAGCATCTCGTTGATCGCCGACGTGCCGCCGAAGTTGCCGTCGATCTGGAACGGCGGGTGCAGGTCGAACAGGTTGGGCGCCGTCCGGCCGGGGGAGAGCAGCTGCGTGAGGTGCGCGTACGCACCGTCGCGCTGCAGGAGCCGGGCGCGGATGTTCATCTTCCACGCCAGGGACCAGCCGGCGGTCACCGCCGGGCCGCGCAGCTCGAGCGAGCGGTCCGCCGCTGCCGCGAGCTCCGGCGTCGTGCGCGGCGTGATCTGGTCGCTCGGGAACACGCCCCACAGGTGGGAGACATGGCGGCTGGTCTCGGTGGCCGCGTCCTCCCAGTCGATCAGCCACTCCTGGAGCTGACCGAGGTAGCCAACCTGGTTCGGGGGCAGCTGGTCGCGCGCGGCGAGGGCCGCCACGGCGGTCTCGCGGTCGAGCCCGCCGAGCTCGGTCGACGCCTTGTCGAACGCGGTGAACAGGTCGCGCAGGATCTGCATGTCCATCGTCGGCCCGGCGCACAGGCTCACGCCCTCGTCGTCGTCCTCGTGATGCTTGAGCTCGGGGGAGTGCGACGGGCTCGTGACCAGGTAGCCGGTCGCGTCGTCGACGACGAGCGTGTCCAGGAAGAACTCGACGGCGCCGCGCAGCACCGGGAAGTACTCGCGCAGGGTGTCGAGGTCGCCGGTGTACTCGTAGTGCTCCCAGAAGAGCAGCGAGAGCCATGCGCCGCCGGTGGGCCACACGCCGTAGAAGGCGTGGTCGACGGGGGCGGTACCGCGCCACAGGTCGGTGTTGTGGTGGGCAACCCAGCCCCGGGCGCCCCACATCTTCTGCGCCGTCCGCGCCCCCGACTCCGCGAGCTCCTCGACCATCGCGAACAGCGGGCGCCAGCACTCCGCGAGGTTCGACGGGCCGGCGGGCCAGTAGTTCATCTCGCAGTTGATGTTGAGCGTGTACTTCGACTGCCAGGCGGGCAGCATCTCCGCGTTCCAGAGCCCTTGGAGGTTGGCGGGCTGGCCTGGCGTGCGTGAGCTCGAGATCAGCAGGTACCGGCCGAACTGGTAGTACAGGGCAGCCAGCTGCGGGTCGCCGCCGACCCGGAACGCCGCTACCCGCTCGTCGGTCGGCAGGTCGGCGGCCGACGACGTGCCAAGGTCCAGGTCCACGCGCCCGAACAGCTCTTGGTGGTCGCGCACGTGCGACCGGCGCAGGACGCCGAAGCCCTTGACGCCCGCCCGCTCGAGCGGCGGCGCCGCCTGCTGGAGCGGGTCGCCGGCCACGTCGAGGTAACTGCGGTGGCTGGTGCCGATCGTGACGAGCAGCGTGACCGCGTCGGCGCCGCGCACCCGCAGCGACGTCTCATCGCACACCACCGAGCCGCCGTCGGCGACGGCCCGGGCCAGGGCGACGAACCGCACTTCGCCCTCGAGGCCCTCGGCCTCGCCGGAGCGCCCTTCGAGGGCGAGGGTCCGGCCGTCGTGCGCCAGGGTGGTCGTCTCCTGCAGCGACGTAAACGAGGCGTCGACCGAGACGGCGCCCGGCGCGTCCGCGCGCAGCCGCACGACGATCGCCTGGTCGGCGTGGCTGACGAACACCTCGCGGGTGTGCCGCACGCCGTCGGCGACGAACGTCGTGGTGGTCACCGCGGTGGTGAGGTCGAGCGACCGGCGGTACTCCGCGACGTCGTCGGTCAGCCCGGGGAAGGCGAGGTGCAGGTCGCCGACGGGCTGGTACTGCATCTGCTCCGTGGGCCGGCCCATGAAGCGCGCGTCGGCGAGCCGCTGAGCCTCGGCCCAGCGCTCCTCCACCAGGAGGCGCCGGATCTCGGGCAGGGCCTCGGCGCCGCCGGGGTCGGCGTAGTCGTGCGGGCCGCCGGCCCAGACGGTGTCCTCGTTGAGCATGAGCGTCTCGGTGGCGACGCCGCCGAACACCATGGCGCCCAGCCGACCGTTGCCGACGGCGAGCGCCTCCAGCCACGCGGCCGCGGGCCGGGGGTACCAGAGCTCCAGGGGGTTGGCCTCGGCGTCGCCCGGGGCCGCGTCCCCGGTGGCGGCCCCGGCCGTGCCGGCACGGGCGCCGCCGGCCAGCACGACCGCTCCGGCCGCCGCGGCGCCGGTCGATCTGAGCAGGTCTCGTCGGGTGAACGAGGTCATCGCATCCACATCCCTCTCGTCGTCCGTCTCGTCGTCGAGGCCACGAAAGGTCGAACGGCTGCCCGTGCGGTCGGGCGTCGTCGCCTTCGGTACCGGAACTGCAGGGTGTCGCTGGGGTGCTGCCGCGGCCGGTGGAGGCCGGGCAGCCCTGCCCCGCCGTCCTCGCCTCCCGAGGTGTTCAGGGATGCGGTGCCGCGATGGATCGAATGTAGTACATCACATGTAGTACAAGTCAACAGATCGAGAGAAGGCCCGGCGCTCCGGACGGCGATGGTGCCGCCGGGAGGGCCGGGCCTCGGGTCGCGCTACTCCTGGGGGCGGCGGCGCGCCCAGGACGACGTGATGTGATCGCGCATCGCGGCCTCCGCGCCGTCCGCGTCGCCGGCCGCGAGGGCTTCGAGGATCCGGGTGTGGCCCTCGTGCGTGGAGCGGACGTCGTCGACGCTCGGTGTGCCGCTGTACTGCGGCGAGTGCAGCGCCTTGCCCTGGACGCTCGAGACGATCGCTCGGCCGAACGCATCGCGGGAGGCGCGGTGGATCAGCTCGTGGAACTCGAGGTCGACGCGCGCGTACGCGACGGGGTCGTCGACGAGGCCCGCGAGCTCGTCGAGCTTGGCGGCGAGCGCGTCCCGCTGCTCGGCGTCGAGCAGGCCGGCCGCGCGCCGGGCCATCGCGCACTCCAGGGTGGTGCGGATCTCGATGAGGTTGTCGAGGTAGACGAGGCGGTCCTCGCGCTGGAAGAGCGCGTCGAGGACGAGCGGGTCGAGCAGGCTCCACTGGTCCTGGTCGAGCACGATCGTGCCCCAACCCTGGCGTGACGCGACGAGGCCCTTCTCCACCAGGGCGGTGGTGGCCTCGCGGATCACGGTGCGGCTGACCTCGTACTGCTCGCAGAGCGCGCCCGCCGGGGGGAGGGCGCCGCCCGGGGGGTACTCGCCGACGACGATCGCCGTGACGAGGCTCTTCACCACCGCGGCGGCGAGCGGCGGGCGGTGTCGCTGGGGGCGGGGCACCGCTCCGGCGGTCGAGGGCGTCGTTGTCATGTCGTCCGGGCTCCGTTCTGCGTCGCGGCCTGCGCTGACGGCCACCCCGAGCGTAGCGGAGGCTTGCGCACTCATCACTCGTATCATAAGTTATGACTCAGCCGACAGGCTCGACGAGGCGCTGGCACCCAGCCGCTGCACCTCCCACGACCCGGCCTCGAGACTCGCGCCGACGGCGGCGCGTGCGGAGTAGGAGCAGCGGATGCGCATCACGGGATACCGGACCCTCACCACCGTCCACCGATGGGGGCGGCCGGTGGGCGACGTCAACGGCGTCGTCGCGGACGGGGTGACCGAGGTACCGGTCGTGCTCCTCGAGACGGACGCCGGCGTCACCGGCGTCGGCCTCGGGGCGAGCGGCGACCTCGACCTGGTCTTCGGCGCCCTCGAGGGGCAGGACCCACGGGCGGTGACCGCGCTCTACGACCGGATGCTCGCGTTCGTCTTCAAGTCCGGGCACGCCGGCAGCACGTTCGGCACGATCGGCGCCTTCGACATGGCGCTGTGGGACCTCAAGGCCAAGCTCGCCGACGAACCCCTGTGGCGCACGCTCGGCGCGGCCGACCGATTCGTGCCCGGCTACGCGTCCGGGCTGGAGTACGCGCTGCCCGACGACGCGCTCGTCGAGCTCTACGAGCCGTGGGCCGAGCGCGGCTTTACCGGCGCCAAGGTCAAGGGCGGCCTCGACGTCGACCGCGACGTCAAGCGGCTGGCCATCGTCCGCGACGTCCTGCGCGAGAACACCGACCACCCCGACCTCATGTACGACGTCAACGAGGCGTGGGGCCGCCACCAGGCCGTCCGGTTCGCCCGCCGCGTCGAGGACCAGGTCGACATCATGTGGATCGAGGAGCCGGTGCGCCGGTGGGACGTCGCCGGGCACCGGGCCGTCGCCTCCGAGCTGCGCGCGGCGGTCGCCACGGGGGAGAACCTCACGGGCCTGGAGCAGTACGGGCCCCTGCTCGACCGCGACGCTGTGGGCGTGGTGCAGGCGGGCAGCGTCTGGGGCATCACGCACTTCTTGCGGGTCTCGGTGCTCGCCCTCGGCCGGGACCTGCCGGTGAGCCCGGTGGGCTACAACGCGAACCCCGTCGCGCACGCGTCCGCCGCCGTGCCCAACCACCTGGTCACCGAGGTGCAGGACCTGTCGTGGCCCGTGGGGCTGCGCGTGGACCAGGAGATCCAGGACGGCGGGATCGTGCTGGGCGACGCGCCCGGCCTCGGCATCGAGGTCGACGAGGACCTCATCGCCACCAACCGCGAGTCCGGCACCTGGGCCGTGCCGTCGGGCCCCCACGTGCGGCCCGTCGACGCCGGCCTGCGCCTCGCGCGGCGACGTGCCGGAGGGCAGGCGTGAGCGCAACACCCGTGCAGGCCCGGCCGCGCGCCGTGCTGGCCTTCGACCCGCCCGGGCTCGTGGAGCGCGTCTTCGGGGCCGACGGCCTCGAGCGCCTGAACAGCGTCGTCGACCTCGACCCGGAGGTCGTCGTCGAGGTCGCGTCCCAGGCCGCGCGCCGCCGGCTCGCGGGCGCCGAGCTGCTGGTCGCCGGCTGGGGCGCCCCGTCCCTGCCGGCGGAGCTCCTGCCGCGGCTGCGCGCCGTCACCTACGCGGGCGGCGTCGCGCGCACGTGCCTCGCCGACCCGGCGGCGCTCGCGGCGCGCGGGGTCACGGCGTCGAACGCCCGGGCCGCCAACGCCGTCCCGGTCGCCGAGTACGCGCTGGCGATGATCCTGCTCGCGAACAAGAAGGCGCACGCGGCCGAGCGGGCCTACCGCGAGCGGCGCGCGGCCCCGGACGCCGAGCGCCTGTTCACCGGCACGGGCAACTACCGCCGCACCGTGGGGATCGTCGGCGCGTCGCTCGTCGGCCGTCGCGTCGTCGAGCTGCTGCGGCCGTTCGACCTCGACGTGCTGCTGTTCAGCCCGGAGCTGGCACCCGGCCCGGTGCCGGGCCTTCCCGGAGCCCGTGCCGCCGGCCTCGACGAGGTCGCCGCGCGCAGCGACGTCCTGTCGCTGCATCAGCCGCTCACCCCCGAGACGGCGGGGCAGGTCGACGCCCGGGTCCTCGGCCTCATGCCCGACGGCGCCACGCTGGTCAACACCGCCCGCGGCGGCGTCGTCGACGGCGAGGCGCTGCTCGCCGAGCTGCGCTCCGGCCGGATCGACGCGGTGCTCGACGTCACCGACCCCGAGCCGCCCCCGCCGGACAGCGAGCTGTGGAGCCTGCCGAACGTGGTGCTCACCCCGCACCTCGCGGGCTCCACGGGCACCGAGCTGCGCCGGATCGGCGACTCCGTCGCGGCGGAGGTCGAGCGGTTCGCCCGGGGGCTGCCGTTCGCGCACCCGGAGGAACTGGAGGCGTCGTGACGACCGAGGTGCGCGAGGATGCCACCCGCAGCAACGAGGCAGGAGGACGCATGGCGGCAGGACAGGTAGGCCCCGACGTCGCGGCGCTCGCGCGCTGGATGCGCACGTGGGTGGGCGACGAGGGGCAGATCAGGGGCTTCCACAACCACAGCGTGTGGGGCACCAACCCGGCGACGTTCGTCGACTTCACCAGCGGCCACCAGGCGTTCTCCGCCCCGGCCACCGCGGCGTTCGGCGAGGTCCTCGCGAGGTGCCCCGACGACCGCGGGCTCGACCTCTGGCGCCGGATGATGCTGTTCCAGGCGCGGACGGTGCAGGACGACGGGCAGTTCCGCCACATCGGATTCCAGGTGGGGGAGTCGGCCACGGCGGGCCTCATCCACAACATGGTGGGCTGCCTCGGCCTGCTGGAGGGGCTGCGGCACGCCGGGCACCTGCTCGCCGACGAGGAACGCGTCGAGGTGCTCGCGGCCGTCCGGCGCGACCTCGACGCGTGCCGGGCCTACGGCGGCAGCCGGCCCACGCTCGACGGCACGGTGAACCAGGAGTACGCGCGGGTCTGGGCCAAGCTGCGGTACGAGGAGCTGAGCGGCGACGACGTGTACGCCGCCGAGCTCGAGGACGACCTCGACGCGCTCGTGCGCCTCAGCCACGTGCGCGGGGTGCCCGACGGCGGGTCCGTGGGCGTCTTCCGCCAGCCGACCGACCGCGAGGGGGGTGGCATCCTCGAGCCCGCCGAGTACTACGGGCTCATGGTGGTGCCGCTCGTGCTGGGCGCGCGCCGGTTCGGCCGGCCGGACCTCCTCGACGAGGCGGTCGCGGTCTGTCGCCACGTCGCGCGGTCCGCGTGGACCGACGACGCGGGCTGCACGCGGTTCCACCGCTACTGGTACGTGCGGGGCGACACGCACCTGCTCTCGACCACGCCGATGCTCGTCGCCGGGATGGGGCTGAGCCTGTACGGGATCGAGGAGGTGCTCGCCGACGTCGACGTGCCCGAGCTGGGCGAGTTCCGCGACGCGTGCTTGCGCACGTACGCGCACTACCAGTCGCCCGCCGGCCCGTTCGTGTCGGCCACGGGCTGGCACCACGAGGCCGACGTCGCGCCGAGCACGGCCTGGCACGCGCACGACCTGCTCTTCCTGGCCCGCCACGCACTTGCCCGGGGCGACGTCGACGCGTCGTTCTGGGACGAGGTGTTCGCGGACCCCGACCGGCAGGCGGTGATCCTCTCGGACCGGGCGTTCTGGGCCGAGGACGGCGTGCACTGGTGCATCCTCAGCCCGTACACGGCCGGGGACCTCAGCATCTTCGGCCGCAAGGACCGCGACACGTTCGCGCGGTCGTTCTTCGCCTGGACGGACAAGGAGCCGCTGCCGGCGGAGCTCGAGTACCCCGACGCGCCGGCGTTCTTCGTCGCGGACGAGGGGATCTACCGGATCGACGGCTCGGACCGGTCCACGGACGTGACCGTCGTCGGCCCCGTCTCGTTCCGAGGTCGGCTCGACTAGGGGCTGGTGGCGCGCCACCTCTCACATGTAGCATGTATGACAAGTGGTCCTCGTCCTCGAGGACGACGCACCCACCCAGGGAGACAACGATGTCAGCAAGGTTTCGGCGCGGGGCGATCGGCGCCTCCGCGCTCGGGCTCGTACCCGTCCTCGCCCTCACGGCCTGCAGCTCCGGCGACGGCGGCGGCAGCTCGGGCGGCGGCGACCAGGTGCGGATGCTCGTGAACATCACCGACAACCTCACGCAGGCGAAGTGGGACGAGCTCGTCGCCCCCTTCGAGGAGGAGACGGGGATCGACGTCAAGATCGAGGGGCCGAGCGGCCAGTCGGTCGCCGAGACGTTCCCGACGCAGCTCGCGGCCGGCACGGCGCCCGACGTCATCCAGTCGATCTTCCCCACCGAGGACACGGCGCCCGAGATCCTCGACCTGTCGGAGTACGACTGGGCGCAGGACACCCCGATGGCCGACCTGTACTCCACGGACGGGGCGATCAACGTGGTGGGCGTGGGTATGCAGGCCCAGTCGCTCCTCTTCTACAACAAGGACCTCTTCTCCAAGGCCGGCATCACCGAGCCTCCCGCCACGTGGGAGGAGATGGACGCCGCCCTGAAGGCCCTGCAGGACGAGGGCGTGAAGAAGCCGATCGGGTTCGCCTCCGAGTGGGCCACCGGCGTCCAGGTGCAGGAGATCTGGCACCCGCAGCAGAACCTCACCACCCCCGGGTGGCAGCAGGCCGTGGCCGGGGGGTCCTCGACCCTCGGCGACCAGTTCCAGCCGATGTTCGAGCACGTGGCCGACTGGATCGACGCCGGCTACACCACGGCCGACGACGTGGCCACGGACAGCGGCACCCAGGAGGCCAACTTCATCGCCGGCGACGTCGGGATCTACCCCATGGGCTCCTGGTTCACCACGACGCTCGCCGGCTCGCCGCCCGAGTTCGAGGTCGGGATCTTCGCGCCGCCCGTCGACGACGCCGCGGACCAGCCCGCGCCGATGGGCGCCACGATGGCGTTCCCGTACATGGTCTGGAACGGGACGCAGGCGAAGGACGCCGCCACGCAGCTGGTGGAGTACCTCGTGACGGACGAGGACGCCATCGCCGCCCAGGCGGAGATGGACAACTTCAACCGCGAGGGCCTGGACACGAGCGCGAACCCGTACGCGGGCCAGGTCCAGGAGCTGCTCGACGCGGCGCCGTCGTTCGTCGTGCCCGGCAACCAGACGGTGGGCGACTTCGCCCTGCCGGTCGCCGGCTTCAACGAGAAGTTCACCGAGGTCGCGCAGGGGCTGTGGCAGGGCACGACGCCCGCGGACGCCGCAGGCCAGCTCACGGCCTGGTACGACGCGGAGGCAGCGGGCTGACATGGCTCGAGCGAGGACGGCACGCGTGCTGGGGAGAAGGGGCGCGCTGGGCCGGGGCCTGATGACGGTCCCGGCGGCGCTGGTCTACATCGGTCTCATGGTGGTGCCGGTCGGGTACGCCGTCTACTACTCGTTCACCGAGTACAACGGCATCCCGAGCCAGACGCCGGAGCGGGTCGGGCTGAAGAACTACACGCGGATCTTCACCGACCCGACGGGCGACATGCACTCGTCGCTCTGGGTCACCGGGATCATCGCGGTGGTGGGGGCGTTCGCCGTCAACGCGATCGCGCTGGGCCTGGCGCTGCTGCTGCGGCGGACCACGCCGTTCACCGCGTTCGCGCGGGCCGTGATGTTCTACCCGCACGTGCTGTCCGCGCTCATCGTGGGCTTCCTGTGGCAGGCGATCCTCGGCCCGCAGGGCGCCGTGAACAACCTGCTCACCGGGTCCGGCCGGTCGGCCCTGCCGTTCCTGTCGGACCCGGGCTGGGCGCTCGCGACGATGATCGCCGTCATCGTGTGGGCCCAGCTCGGCGTCCAGCTCGTGCTGTACCTGGCGGGCCTGCAGGCCGTGCCGGCGGACCTTCAGGAGGCGGCGACGCTCGACGGCGCCGGCCGCGTGCAGGTGTTCCAGCACGTCACGTGGCCGGCGCTCGCGCCCACCGTGACGGTGACGATCGTGACGTCGGTGCTGTCGCTGCTCAAGGTCTACGAGGTGGTGCTCGGGCTGACGAACGGCGGCCCCGGGGACGCCACGCAGACCTGGGCCTACGAGATCCTCGCCGTGTCCTTCGCCAACAACAAGGTGGGGCTGGCGTGCGCGCAGGCGATGCTGCTCATCGTCGTCGCCGGGATCCTGTCGTTCACGATCATCGCGCTGCGCAGGCGCGCCGAAGAGGGAGCGGAGGCGCTGTCATGAGCCTGACCGCCAGCCGGTCGGCGCGGTCGCGCACGACCCTGCGGAACGTGGCCATCGCCGTCCTGTCGGTCGCGATGCTGGTGCCGCTGTACATCGTCGTCGTCAACGCGTTCAAGCCGCAGCAGGAGATCCTGCTGTCGCCGCTCGGGTTCGACCCGGCCACGGCCACGACCCAGTTCCTGCAGGACGCGTGGACCAACCCCAACTTCCCGGTCGTCTCGGGCTACGCGGTGACGCTGTTCCTCGTGGTGGCGTGCAACGTCGTCGCGATCGGGGCGTCCATCCCGACGGCCTACGTCATCGCCCGCACGCCCACGGTGCTGTTCCGGTTCCTGCTGATGTTCTTCGTCGCGGGGATGTTCATCCCGGCGCAGATCATCCTGGTGCCCGCGATATTCGTGCTGAAGGCGCTGCACCTCATGGGGACGCTGCCGGGCCTGGTGCTCTTCATGTCGTCGACGATGATCCCGTTCACCCTGTTCATCTTCACCGGGTACATCCGCATGCTGCCGAGGTCCCTCGACGAGGCGGCGGCCATCGACGGCGCGAGCCAGCAGCGGGTGCTGTGGCGGATCGTGTTCCCGCTCATGAAGCCGATCGTCGCGACGGCGTTCATCCTCAACGCGCTGAGCGCGTGGAACGACTTCGTGAGCCCGCAGCTCATCCTCGGGCCAGGGTCGTCGTTCCGGACCATCACCACCGGCGTGTACGCGGCCGTGTCCTCGTACACCACCAACTACGAGATCGTCTTCCCCACCCTGCTGCTGGCGGTGGTGCCGATCCTGCTCATCTTCGTCCTCATGCAGCGGCACGTCATGGGCGGCCTGTCCGCCGGCGCGGTCAAGGGCTGACCCGCGCACCCCATCCCTCTCGCACCCGTCTCTCGCCTGTCCAGGAGGACCGCATGACCCTCGACTTCACCGACCCGGCGCAGGTCGCCCGGGCGATCCAGTACACCAACGTCAACCCCGACCTCACGCGCGACGGCATGACGAAGCACCTCGAGACCTGCGCGGCCTACGGCTTCGACGCCGCGATGATCGCGCCGTACTGGGTGCCGCTGGCGAAGGACGTGCTCGCGGGCACCGGCGTCAAGGTCGCCTCGACGCTGAACTTCCCGATGGCGAACGACACCGCCGAGATGCGGCTCGCGGCGCTGCGTGCGCTCGTCGCCACGGGCGTCGACGAGTTCGACTTCCCGCCGCACCCGGGCCTGCTGCTCGGCGGCGACGAGGACCTCTACGCCCGGGACATCGAGGACGTGGTCCGGCTCGCGCACGCTGAGGGCGTGGCCGTGAAGGTCATGCTCGAGTTCGGCTTCTTGCCCACCGACGACCTCAAGGTCCGCGCCACGCGGATCGCGTACGAGGCCGGCGTCGACTGGGTGAAGCAGTCGTCGGGCTGGGGCAAGGGCGGACTGGAGGCGACCGAGCACGACGTCCGCCTGCTCGCCGAGAACGTCGAGCCGCCCTGCCGGGTCAAGGTCTCCGGCAAGGTCAACTCGCTGGAGAAGATGCAGCGCCTGTTCGAGGCGGGCGCCGAGCTGGTCGGCACCAGCTCCGGGCCCGCCATCGTCGACGGGCTCGTCGGAGACCCGGACGCCTACTGACTCACGACGACGCGACACGAAGGGGAGCGATGAGGCTCACGGTGGTGGGGAGCTACGCCAAGGCTCTCGTGATGACGGTCGACCGGCTGCCCGAGGCGGGGGAGACCCTGCTCGGGCGGGCGTACCGCGAGACGTACGGGGGCAAGGGCTCCGACATGGCTGTCCAGGCCGCCCGCCTCGGCGCCGACGTGGCGTACGTCGGGGCGGTGGGCGACGACGCCCACGGTGCGGAGTTCCGCGCCCTCATGGCGGCGGAGGGCGTCGACGACTCGCGCGTGACGGTCGACCCGGCCGCGCCGACGGGCGTCGGGTTCATCGTCAAGGACACCGCCGGGCGCAACCTCATCGTCGTGGACAAGGGCGCCAACGACCGGCTCCTGCCCGAGGTCCTGGACCGCTCTGCCGACGTGCTGCGCGGGGCGGACGTCGTCCTCGCCCAGCTCGAGATCCCGCTCGGCTCGGCGCTGCACGCGCTGGGCGTCGCGCGGGCCGCCGGCGTGCCGACGGTGCTCAACCCGGCTCCCGCCGTGGACCTGCGGGGCGTCGACCTCTCGGCCGTGGACGTCCTGACGCCGAACGAGCACGAGGCGCGGGTCGCGCTGGGCCTGCCGCCCGGCGACCCCACGCCGGTCGAGGAACTCGCCCGCCGGCTGCTCGCCCTCGGGCCGCGGGCCGTCGTCGTCACGCGCGGCGAGGACGGGGCGCTCGTGGCCGACGCCGCGGGCGCGACGCCGGTGCCGACCGCGGCGGTCGACGTCGTCGACTCCAACGGCGCGGGCGACAGCTTCAACGCGGCGCTCGCCGTCGCGCTCGGGGAGGGGCGCGACCTGCGGGACGCCGCCGCCTTCGCCGGCGTCGTGGCGGCGCTGTGCTGCGAGCGCTGGGAGACGGTGGCGTCCTACCGGACGCGCGCCGAGGTCGAGGACTTCCTCGCCACCACGAAAGCCATGACGAAGGAGAGAGCATGAGAGGCGGACGGATCCTGCACCCCGGGCTGGCCGGGGCGCTCGCGACGCTGGGGCACACCGACGTCGTGCTGGTGACCGACGCGGGGTTCCCGATCCCGCAGGACGCGCACCGGGTCGACCTCGCGCTGACGCGCGGGCACCTCGACGTGCGGACGATCCTTCGGGTGCTGCTGGAGGAGGTCTTCGTCGAGGAGGTGCACATGGCCGGCGAGGTGCGGACGCACCACCCGCGGCTGTACGGCGACGTGCAGGACCTCTTCACCGGATCGGGCGCCACGTTCCACGGCACCACCCACGGGGACCTCATCGAGCACTGGGCGCCGCGGGCCAAGGTCGTGGTGCGCTCCGGCTCGTTCGAGCCCTGGGCGAACTTCGCGCTCGTCGCGTCGACCGCGCCGTTCGAGTGGTTCGCCGACGACGACGTGACGATCCTGCCGGAGTACGTCGAGCGGCGGCGGCTGATCACCGAGGGCGTGCGGCCCGCGCTCGGGTAGCACGCCCCCGGTGGGCAGCCGGGTGATCGTCAGGCGTCGTCGAGCGCCGCCAACCAGTCGGCCCAGTACGCCTTCCACAGCTCGGCCTCGGCCGGGGAGCCGAGGCGCTCGTGGGTCACGGTCAGGCGCAGCCGCGACCCGACCGGGTCCGGTGAGAACATCGCCACGCCGTGCTCGCCGTCGTCGTCGGACACGCCGAACCGGGGGCTCTTCACGCCGGGGCGGGACCGTGGCGTGAGCGTGAGACCGGGCACGAGGTCGGCGCGGCCGGCCTCGTCGTCGAGCAGCGCGCGCAGCGCGTCGCGGTCGACGTCGAGCAGCCGCGACCGGCTGACCGAGAACGTGCCGTCGGGCCGCTGGCCGGGCACGCGCAGGCCGGTGATGCGCTCGTAGCCGACGGTGACGGACTGCGCCCACCAGCCGGACACGCCGTGCGCGTCGACCAGCCAGGCGGCGATCGCGGTGTGCCCGGCGTCGCGGCCGGGCCCGGCGTCGACGAGCGCGACCCACTCGTCCCACCCGCGGCCGGTGCTCTCGCGGATCGTGTCGTCGGAGAGGTCGGGCTCCGAGACCCAGGCTCGCGGGGCACCTGCCGGGGCGGTGGCTGCGGCAAGGAGGGTGCGGCGCGCGGCGCCGTACTTCTCGCCGGTGGCGGCCATGCGCGCGCGGACGCGCTTCTTGAACGACTCCTGCGTGGTCATGAGGACTCCTGCGTGCTCGCTCGGTGCGCCACCCGCGGCTCGCGCCCGCCGGCAGGCACCGGTGAACACGGTGTCCTGACCGCGTCGAGCACTCGAGGTCCCCTCTGCCCCCACCGCTCGCGCGGTCCCGGCGGCGCGAGCGCCGGTCCGGGGGTCGGGCGGGACGCGCCGCCCTGCCGACCAGGATAGAGGCCCTTCCCGGACGCCGCGCGAAGCCGCGCGTGCGTCGGTGGCGCGTGCCACTCTCGTCGCATGTCCACCTCTCCCGGGCGTGCCCCGGTGACCCCCTTGGTCGACCTGCAGGGCAGGTCGGCGTGGAGCGTGCTCCCGCCGCTCATCCTCGGCTTCTTCATGATCATGGTCGACACGACGATCGTGAACATCGCCATCCCCACCCTGACCGAGCAGTTCTCGGCCTCCCTCATCGAGGTGGGCTGGGTGAACAGCGCCTACCTGCTGTCGTACGCGGTGCTCATGCTGCTCGCGGGGCGGCTCGGCGACCGGTACGGCCAGAAGGCCGTCTTCATCGTCGGGCTCGTGGTGTTCACGACGTTCTCGTTCCTGTGCGGTTTCTCCGGCAACCTCGGCCAGCAGCCGGAGATCGGCTGGCTCATCGGCTTCCGGGTCGTGCAGGGGGTGGGCGCCGCGATGATGACGCCGCAGACGATGTCGATGATCACCCGCGTGTTCCCGCCCACGCAGCGCGGCGCGGCGATGGGGCTGTGGGGCGCCACGGCGGGCGTCGCGACGATCGCCGGCCCGCTGCTGGGCGGCGTCTTCGTGGAGACCGTCGGCTGGGAGTGGATCTTCTACGTCAACATCCCCGTCGGTGTCGCGGCGCTCTGGTTCTCGGTGGCGCGGCTGCCGCACCTGCCGTCGCACGGGACGACGATGGACCCCCTCGGCGTGGTGCTGTCGGTGCTGGGCCTCGGGGCCGTCGTCTTCGGCCTGCAGGAGGGCGAGAACTTCGACTGGGGCCACATCTGGGGCCCGTTCTCCGTGTGGACGACGGTGGGCCTCGGCGTGCTCGTCCTCGGGGTCTTCGTCTGGTGGCAGCACCGCCAGGGCCCGCGCGCGCTGCTGCCGCTGCGGCTGTTCCGCTCGCGCAACTTCTCGCTCGCCAACGTCGACGGGATGGTCGTCACGTTCGCGATGATCGGGATCTTCTTCCCGCTGACGATCTACCTGCAGTCGATCCTCGGCCTGACGCCCATCAGCGCCGCGCTGGTGATGATGCCCGGCTCGCTGGTGTCCGGCGTCGTGGCACCGTTCGCCGGGCGGCTGTCCGACCGGGTGCCCGCCAAGTGGGTGGTCGCGGCGGGGTTCGCCGCCATCGCCGGCGCGGTCCTCTGGCTCGCGGCGGTGCTCGCCCCCGACCTGTCGCCGTACGTCCTGCTGTGGCCGATGGCGCTGTTCGGCCTCGGCACCGGGCTCACGTTCTCGCCGCTGTCCAACCTCGCGACGTCGGGGCTCGACGCGCGGACCGCCGGCGCGGGCGCGGGCGCGTTCAACACCAACCGCCAGGTGGGTGGCGTCATCGGGTCCGCCGTCGTCGTCGCGACGCTCTCGGCGCGCCTCGGGGTGACCGTCCCCGCGGCGGCGCAGGACTTGGCCACGCAGCTGCCCGAGCAGTACCGCCAGGCGTTCGTGGACGGGATCTCGCAGGCGAGCGGCAGCCTCGGCACGACGGCGGTGGGGTCGGTGCAGCTGCCCGACTCGGTGCCGGCCTCGGTCGCCGAGCAGGTGGGTGCCGCGGCCCAGCAGGCGTTCTTCGCCGGTTTCGCCGACGCGGCGGCGCAGACGCTGCTGCTGGTCGGTGCGGTGCTCGTGATCGGCGTGGTGAGCGCGGCCGCGATGTCCCCGGTGCAGCACCGCGAGCCCGTCGCGGCGGCGCGCTGACCGCGCTGACCGGCGCCCGCGCGCCCGGATCACGACGACGGCGCCGCACCTCCGGGCGGAGGTGCGGCGCCGTCGTGTCGCCTCGGGTCGGACGCCCGATCAGACGCCGACGTCGTCGGTGAAGTCGACGTGCGTGGTGTCCTTCTCGAGGAAGAGCGCCACGAGGGTGACGAGGGCCATCACCGAGAGGTAGACGCCGACGAGCACGGGCGAGTCCGTGATGCCCCACAGCCAGACCGCGATGAACGGTGCGACGGCGGCGCCGAGGATCGACGACACGTTGTACGCGATCGCGGAGCCGGTGTACCGGACGTTCCCCGGGAACAGCTCGGGCAGGATGGCGGCCATCGGGCCGAACGTCAGCCCCATGAGCGTGAAGCCGAGGATGAGCAGGGCCATGACGCCCGTCGTCCCGCCGCCGAACAGCGGCACGAAGAGCAGGCCGAAGACGGCGATCGCGCCCGTGACGACGAGGAGGTGGCCGCGGCGGCCGAACCGCTCCGCGAGCGGGCCGGACACCAGCGTGAAGATGCCGAAGAACACCACGCCGATGATCAGCATCCAGAGGAAGTCGACCTTGTCGTAGCCGAGGCCCGGCGGCACGTCGGACGCCGGGGTGGTGCCGTACGTCAGGGTGAACGTCGTCATCAGGTAGAAGAGCACGTACGTCGCCAGCATGATGAAGGTGCCGGAAACGATCTTGCGCCACGAGGTGCGGAACACGGCGGCGACCGGGACCTTGGCGACGGCCTCGGCCTCGACGACCTTCTGGAACGCCGGCGTCTCGATGAGCTTGAGGCGCACCCACAGACCGACGATCACGAGGATGGCGCTGGCGAGGAACGGCACGCGCCAGCCCCAGCTCTGGAACTGCGCCTCGCTCAGGGACGTGGACAGGCCGATGAACACGAGGTTGGCCAGGATGAAGCCGATCGGGGCGCCGAGCTGGGGGAACGTGCCCCAGATGGCGCGCTTGCCGGCGGGAGCGTTCTCCGTGGCCAGCAGCGCGGCGCCGCTCCACTCGCCGCCGAGGCCCAGGCCCTGGCAGAAGCGGCAGAGGACGAGGACGGCGGGGGCGAGCACGGCCCATCCCGGCGTCGAGGCGCTGGGGATGAGACCGATGACCACGGTCGCGATGCCCATCGTCAGGAGCGAGGCGACCAGCGTGCGCTTGCGGCCGATCCGGTCGCCGAAGTGGCCGAAGAGCACCGACCCGACGGGCCGGGCGACGAACGCGGCCCCGAACGCGGCGAACGACGCGAGCAGCGCCGTCGTGGGGTCCTGGTTCGGGAAGAACAGCGCGGGGAAGACGAGCGTGGCGGCGGTGGCGTACGCGTAGAAGTCGTAGAACTCGATGGACGTGCCGACGAGCGAGGCGACGACGACGCGGCCGCGCGAGTTGACGGCCGGCGTCGGTGCGCTCGTGGCACCCGACGTGACGGAGGTGGACATGGTCGACGACGATACGACCGCCGTCCCGCATCATGAACATTCGTCTCAGAGTGCGGATCGCGTCCCGCTGCGTGCGGGTGCCCGGGGCGTGAAGGTGTGGTGAACGTGAATAAGCCCGCCGCGGAGCGTGTTGGCACGGCCGTGCCGGGCGAGGCAGGATCGACGGCGCCGCTGGGCCGACACGACCGACGCGACCCGGCACCACTGCATCCGTAACGACGGGACGAACACGACGACATGAACGATCTGCTGCACGTCAACGGCGGGACTCCTCTCGAGGGCACCATCACGGTGCGGGGGGCGAAGAACTTCGTCTCCAAGGCGATGGTGGCGTCGCTGCTGGGCGAGTCGGCGAGCGTGCTGCGGAACGTGCCGCAGATCCGTGACGTGGGAGTGGTCACGGGGCTCCTGGAGCTGCACGGGGTGACGGTGAAGTCGGACCCCGACGCCGGGATCCTGGACCTCGACCCCTCGAACGTGGAGTCCGCGCACGTGGCGGACATCGACGCGCACGCGGGCTCGAGCCGCATCCCGATCCTGTTCTGCGGGCCGCTGCTGCACCGGCTGGGCGAGGCGTTCATCCCGGACCTGGGCGGCTGCCGGATCGGCGACCGGCCGATCAACTACCACCTGGACATCCTGCGCCAGTTCGGCGCCGTGGTGGACAAGATGCCGAACGGCATCCAGCTGCGTGCGCCGCGCCGCCTGCAGGGCACCAAGATCTCGCTGCCGTACCCGTCGGTCGGCGCCACGGAGCAGCTCCTGCTGACCGCGGTGCGGGCCGAGGGCATCACGGAGCTCACGGGTGCGGCGATCGAGCCGGAGATCATGGACCTGATCGCGGTGCTGCAGAAGATGGGCGCGATCATCTCCGTCGACACCGACCGGGTGATCCGCATCGAGGGCGTGGACCGCCTGGAGGGCTACTCGCACACGGCGCTGGGCGACCGGATCGAGACGGCGTCCTGGGCGTCGGCGGCGCTGGCCACGGGTGGCGACGTGACGATCAAGGGCGCGACGCAGCCGGAGATGATGACGTTCCTCAACACGTTCCGGAAGGTCGGCGGCCGGTTCGACGTGCAGGAGGACGGGATCCGCTTCTGGCACCCGGGCGGGGACCTGGACCCGATCGTGCTGGAGACCGACGTGCACCCGGGGTTCATGACGGACTGGCAGCAGCCGCTGGTCGTGGCGCTCACGCAGGCCAAGGGGCTGTCGATCGTGCACGAGACGGTGTACGAGAACCGGTTCGGGTTCACCGACGCGCTGCGCAAGATGGGCGCGACGATCCAGGTCTACAAGGAGTGCCTCGGGGGTCGCGACTGCCGGTTCGGGCAGCGCAACTTCCACCACTCGGCGGTGATCTCCGGCCCGACGCCGCTGTCCGCGGCGGACATCGTCGTGCCGGACCTGCGGGGCGGGTTCTCCCACCTGATCGCGGCGCTGGCGGCGAACGGGACCTCCACCGTGCGCGGGATCAGCCTGATCGACCGCGGGTACGAGTCCTTCCAGGACAAGCTCGTCGCGCTCGGCGCCGACGTCTCGCGCGGCTGACGCACCTCGACCACGGGGCCGGGAGGTAGGCTCTGGCCCCGTGCCGATCGCCCGTCCTGACTCCCGTGGTTACCGCCTCGTCGCGCGTATCGTGCGGCCGCTGCTGTTCTCGATGGTCCGCTACGACTGGGACGGCGGCGCGGAGAACCTGCCCCGCGAGGGCGGGTTCATCGCCGCCGCCAACCACGTCACCGAGTTCGACGCCCTGACCCTGGCGCACTACCTCTTCGACAAGGGGTTCGAGCCCCGGATCCTCGCGAAGCGCGGGCTGTTCACGGCGCCGCTGGTCGGGTCGGTGCTGCGCGCCACGCGGATGATCCCGGTGGACCGCGGCACGTCCGCGGCGGCGAGGTCGCTCGAGGACGCGGGCACACAGCTCGGCAGCGGCGCCTGCGTCGCGATCCTGCCGGAGGGGACGCTGACGCGGGACCCCGACCTGTGGCCCATGGACGGCAAGACCGGGCTCGCACGGATGGCGCTGGCCAGCAGGCTCCCGGTCGTGCCCGTCGCGCAGTGGGGCGCCCACAAGATCCTGCCCCGGTACGGTCGCCTGCTGCGCCCGTTCCCGCGCAAGCCCGTGACGATCGTCGCCGGGCCGCCCGTGGACCTGTCCGACCTGTACGACCGGCCGATCGACACACAGACCCTGCGCGAGGCGACCAACCGCGTCATGGACGCGATCACCGTGCAGCTCGCCGAGGTCCGCGGCGAGGCGGCCCCGGCCGCCCGTTTCGACCTGCGCAAGCACCCTGAGTACGAACGCAAGCAGACCGTCTACCCGCCCGTGGAGCGCCCATGACGAACCCGACCACCGCACCCTCGTCCGGGAACCCGTCGACGCCGACCCGTGTCGCCGTCCTGGGCTCCGGGTCCTGGGGGACGACCTTCGCGATGGTCCTCGCCGACGCGGGCTGCGACGTCCGGCTGTGGGGTCGGGACGCGGCCGTGGCCGACGAGGTCACGACCCGGCGCACCAACGCCAAGTACCTGCCCGGCATCGAGCTGCCGCCCATGACGGGCACCACCGACGCCGCCGTGGCGCTGGCCGGGGCGCAGATCGTCGTCGTGGCGGTGCCGTCGCAGGTGTCGCGCGCCACGCTCACCGGCATGCGCGACCTCGTGGAGCCCGACGCCGTGATCGTCTCGCTGATGAAGGGCGTGGAGCTCGGCACGGACGAGCGCATGAGCCAGGTCATCGTCGAGGCGCTCGACGTCCCCCTGTCGAGGGTGGCCGTGGTGTCGGGCCCGAACCTCGCGGCGGAGATCGCCCGCCGCCAGCCCACGGCGACCGTGGTGGCGTGCTCCGACGCGTCGGCGGCACGGTTCGTCGCCGAAGCGTGCTCGAACTCCTACTTCCGTCCGTACACGAACGACGACGTGGTCGGCGTCGAGCTGTGCGGCGCCGTCAAGAACGTCATCGCCCTCGCCGTGGGCATGGCGCAGGGGCGCGGGTTCGGCTCCAACACGGTCGCGACCGTCATCACCCGCGGGCTCGTGGAGATCACCCGGCTCGGCCTGGAGCTCGGCGCCGACGCCGCGACCTTCGCCGGGCTCGCAGGCATGGGAGACCTCGTGGCGACGTGCACCTCGCCGCTGTCGCGCAACAACACCTTGGGGCGCCACATCGGCGAGGGGATGTCGCTGGAGGAGGCGGTCACCGCCACCGGCACGACGGCCGAGGGGGCCAAGTCCTGCCGCTCCGTGCTCGACCTCGCCCTCAAGCACGGCGTGGACATGCCGATCACGGCCGGGGTCGTCGCGGTGCTCTACGAGGGCCTCCCGGTGGAGGAGATGGCGCGCGGGCTGCTCTCGCGCCCGCAGAAGGCCGAGGGCGTCGGCGGCTGACGCCCGCCGCCGCGGCGGTCAGTCCTCCCCGGGGTCCTGCACGTCCACCACGACGCGCGCCGGGTCCTCCAGGGCGAAGACGCGGAACGGCAGGCCGGGCTCGTCCACCCCGACGAACGCCGTCGTGTACCCCTCGAACCAGAACCGGTAGACGACCTCCTCGACGGCCTCGGTGTCCTCGGGGTCGATCGTCGCGCCGTCGTACTCGGTGATGTCCGGGTCCTCGCCGGGCATCGCCATGCCGGACAGGCGCACCTGGAGCACGCCGTCGCCGTCGACGCGCACCGGCTCGCCGCTGCCGTCGTCCGCGGCGACGTCCACGTACTCGACGCTCCAGCCGGGGGTGCCCTCGCCCTCGAGGTCGAGCACCACGCGGTCGAACCCGTCGTGCCGGGCGACCCGGACGTCCGTGACGACGAGCGCCGCGTCGCGGCTCGGGTCGGCGGTGTCGGCGGACGTGTCGGCCGCGAACGGCACGTCGGTCGGGGGATCGTCGCCGGCCGGGTCGTCCCCGGTGGGGCTCGCCGCCGGGGTATCCGTCGGCTCCGGGGACGCCGACGGCGCCGAGCCGGGGCCGTCGACGTCGGGTGCGTCACCGGCGCACGCGCCGAGCGCGAGGGTGAGCAGTGCCGCCGCGGCCGTGGCCGCGCCACGACGAGCTCTCGGACGGGCCCTGGTGCTGGTCATGGCGTTCCCCCTGGTGTCGGCCGCCGCGCGGCGGTGGCACGACCGTAGACAGCCGCGGGCGGGAGCGCACCGCGAGACCGGGCTCAGGCGACGGCCCCGCTCCGCAGCGCCTGGTCCAGGTCGGCCCACAGGTCCTCGACGTCCTCGACGCCCACGGACAGGCGCAGCAGGTCCTCGGGCACGGTCGGCGACTCGGTCGCGAACCGCCGGCGCCGCTCCAGGGTGGACTCGACGCCGCCGAGGGACGTGGCGGGCACCCAGAGGCGCACGGCGGCGACGACGGCGTCGGCGGCGGCGGGACCGCCGTGCGGGCGGACGCCGAGGATCGCGCCGAAGCCGTTCATGAGGCCGGCCGCGCGCGCGTGACCGGGGTCGTCGGGCAGCGACGGGTGCCGCACCTCGGCCACGCCCGGGTGCTCCGCGAGGCGGCGGGCGAGCGCGGCCGCCGAGGCGTTCGCCCGCTCCACCCGCAGGTGCAGCGTCCGCAGGCCGCGCAGCGCCAGCCACACCTCCATCGGGCCGGGGATGGCGCCGTGCAGCGTGCGGTACGCGCGCAGCCCGGCGGCGACCTCGTCGTCCCGGGTGACGGCGGCGCCCAGCACGACGTCCGAGTGGCCGGCGAGGTACTTGGTCACCGAGTGCACGACGACGTCCGCGCCGAGGTCGAGCGGACGCTGGCCGAGCGGCGTCGCGAACGTGTTGTCGACGACGGTGCGCACGCCCCGCTCGCGCGCGGCCGCGAGGATAGCGGGCAGGTCCGCGACCTCGAGCATCGGGTTGGTCGGCGACTCGGCGAGGAGCACGTCCGCGCCGTCGAGCGCCGCGACGACCTGGTCGGTGTCGGCGATGTCGACCCGGCGCACGTCCACGCGGTGCCGTGCCGCGAGGTCGTCGAGGTAGCCCAGCGACACCTGGTAGGCGTGCCGCGGCACGACGACCGCGCCGCCGTCGGGCACGTCGCCCACGGCCGCGATGACGGCGGCCATCCCGGAGGCGAAGGCGACGCCGTGCGCGGCGCCCTCCAACGCGGCGAGGGCCTCCTCGAACGGGTGCCACGTCTCGGTGTCCATCCGTGTGTACAGCAGCTCGCCCGGCGCGGTGACGCCCTGGTTGACGTAGGTGGAGCTGAGCACGACGGGCGGGTTCACCGGGCCGCCCTGGACGCGGGGCGGGCGGCCCGCCGTGACGGCGAGGGTGGCGGGGGACAACGGCGCCTGCGGTCCGGTCGGGTCGTGCGTCATGCTGCGCAGCGTACGACGGCGCGCCCCGGCGACGACGCCCCGTCCCACCGACCTGTCAGGACCAGCGCTCGGTATACGTGGCGCGCGCCCTGACAACTCGTTCAGGCGGCGCGGCGCGGCTCCACCAGGCGGGCCAGCAGCTCGACCAGGAGGCGCTCCACCAGCGGCGCGGGCAGCGCCTCGACGAGCGCCAGCAGCGGCGCCATGGGCCCCACGCCCGGCGCTGCGTCGGGGTCACCGCCGACCGCGCCCAACCCGATGCCGTCCAGCAGCGCTGCGGCCGTCGCGGAGTCGAGAGGCGCGGAGGGGTCGAGGGCCGGGAGGGCGCCGAGCAGGGCGTCGGCGTCCGGCCGAGGCCGGCCCCGCACCTCGTCCGCCGCCGCCCGCAGCGCCGGCACGAGCTCGTCGAGCACGCCCGCGGTCACGGGCGTGACGGTGAGGTGGGTGGTGTGCGGAAGCCGCGTGCCGTCCGCCTGGTCGAGACCCGGCTGCGCCTGGAGGACCCAGCCGCGCGCCGCGACGGCGTCGGCCCAGACGTGCGGGTCGACGCGGTCCTCTGCGGGGACGCCGTCGTCGGCGGCGACGGCGAGCAGCGGGCCGGCGGGGGAGCCGACGACGCGAAGCCCGTCGATCCCGGCGGGTCCGTCGACGGCGTCGCGCAGGGCGAGCGTGGCGTGCCGCGCGCGGCCCGCGAGCGTCGCGAGCCCGTCGGTGCCGAGGGCACGCAGGATCGCCCACGCGGCGGCCAGCGGGCCGCCCGAGCGGGACCCGAGCAGCGTCGGGTTCACCACGGGGTACCCGGGCCAGCGCGTCGTGGCGAAGTACTGCGCGCGCTGGCGGTCGCGGTCCCGGTGCAGCAGCACGGACGCGCCCTTGGGGGCGAAGGCGTACTTGTGCAGGTCCGCGCTGAGGCTCGTCACGCCGGGCACGCCGAGGTCCCAGGCGGGCAGCCCGGGCCAGAACGGCAGCGCGAACCCGCCGATGCACGCGTCCACGTGCACCGGCACGCCCGCGGCCGCCGCGAGGGCCGCGACGTCGGCCACCGGGTCGGCAGCGGCGTGCGGGTACGACGGTGCCGAGACGACGACGAGGGCGACGTCGGCGGCCCCCTGCGGGCCCGAGGCCAGGCGCGCGCCGACGGCCCCGGCGTCGACCGCGCCCGCCGTCGAGCCCACGGCCACGACGGGCACCAGGTCGAGCTCCAGCCCGTACAGGTGCGCGGCCTTCTGGAACGCCGCGTGCACCGTCACCGGGGCGACGAGCCGCGGGCGCGCCTCACCGGGGCGCAGTCCGTGGACGGCGAGCCACGTGTCCCGCGCGGACTGCACCGCGAGCAGGCAGCTCTCCGTGCCGCCGCTCGTCACCGTGCCGACCGTGTCCGCGTCGCCGCCCAGCAGGTCGCGGGCGAAGGCCACGACGTCGCGCTCCAGGGCAGCCACCGAGCCGAACGTCGTGGGGTCGAGACCGTTGACGGGCTGCATGGCGCGCGCCGCGTCACCGGCGAGCGCGTCCAGCTCGGGCACGCCCGGGTCGTAGACGTAGCTGAGCACCCGGCCGCCGTGGGTCGGCGCGTCGTGGCGGCGCAGGGCGGCCAGCGCGGCGAGGACGGCGGCCGGGTCCTGGGCCAGGTCGAGCGCGTCGGCGGGCTGGGCGGGGTGGGTCACGGGGCCTCCTGGGGTCGGGGCGCGGGGTCGTCGGTGCGGGCGGCGCCGGGGCCTGGTGCGTCGTCGGGGGTGCCGGGGCCGGTGGCGTCGTGCGTGTCGACGTCGCCCCGGCGCAGCGGGTAGCGCCCCAGCGGCAGGAGGCTCGCCGCCACCAGCAGGGTGGGCAGGAGGCTGAACGACGCCACGATGCCGAGCACGGCGGCGGCCGGCTGGTCGACGGACTGCCCGGCCGTGGACTCCACGTACCCGGTGCCGGCCAGCACCACGGTCAGGAGGGTGGTGCCGAGCGCCATGCCGGTGGTCTCGCCGGCGGTCCAGACGCCGCCGAACGCGCCGGCACGGTCGGTGCGCGTCGCGCGGGCGTCGTGCGCGATGACGTCGGGGAGCATCGCCATCGGCAGCGACTGCATGCCCGCGTACGCGGCACCCGCGACGGCGACGGGCGCGTACACCCAGGCGCCGGGCGCCCAGGCGAGGGGCAGCAGCGCGAGAGCCGCCACGGCGAAGAGCGCCGACGCCAGCCGGAACGCGCGCTCCTTGCCGACGCGGCGGGCAAGCACGCCCCACGCGGGCGTCACGACGAGGGCCGGCCCCACCAGGGCGACGAAGAGGAACGTCACGGCGGCGGTGTCGTGCAGCACCCACGTCGCCACGTACTGGGCGCCGGCGAGCATGGCGCCCGTGGCGAGGGCCTGCAGCACGAACGCGCCGAGCAGGGTACGGAACGGCCGGCTCGTGCGCAGCAGGCCGAGCCCCTCGCGGTAGTGCGCGGCGAGCCGGGCTCGCGGCGGGACCGGGCGGGGCGGGGCGGGCGGCCCCGCGGAGCGCTCGACCGTGGACGCCAGGAGCAGCGCCGCCCCGAGCACCAGGGACGCGGCCACCGCCATCAGCAGGTAGCCGAGCCGCTCGTCCTCGCCGCCGAGTCCCCGCAGCGCGGGCCCGCCGCCGCCGAACAGCAGGATGGCGGCGGTGAGGACCACGACCCGCGCGGTGAGCAGGCGGGTCCGGGCGTCGTACGTGTCCGCGAGCTCGGCGGGCAGCGCGATGTACGGCACCTGGAACAGGCTGAACGCCGTCGCCGCCGCGAGGAACGCGAGGAGCACCCACACCGCCGCGCCCGCGGACCCGAGCCCGGCCGGCACCGCGAAAGTCAGGGTGAAGAAGACCGGCAGGGCGAGCCCGCCCACCAGCATGAGCCTCCGGCGCCGGCCGGTGCGGGCGTGCTCGCGGTCGCTGGCGGCGCCGATCAGCGGGTCGATGACGACGTCCCACACCTTGGCCGCCGTGACCAGCAGGCCGGCCAGCCCGGCCGCGACGCCGAGCGTGTCCGTGAGGTAGAAGACCAGCACCAGCCCGGGCAGCGTCGCGAACCCGCCGGTGCCGACGGACCCCACGGCGTACCGGGCGACCGTGCCCCTGCGCAGCGTCATGACGCGGGATCGTAGCGGTCCGGGAATGCCACGGCTCCTGTCGGCCTTGTGCGTACTGTGACCCAGGCGACGAACTCTGCCCCGGCCGGCCCCGCGCTCGGCTCCCTCGACCTCGACGCGGCACCGCTCGTGCTCGGCGGCAACGTGTTCGGCTGGACGGCGGACGACGCGGCCTCCTTCGCCGTCCTCGACGCGTTCGCCGATGCCGGCGGCCGCATGATCGACACCGCCGACGGCTACTCCGCCTGGGTGCCGGGCAACTCGGGCGGCGAGAGCGAGGCGACGATCGGGCGCTGGCTGGCCCGCACGGGACGCCGTGACGACGTGCTGGTCGCGACCAAGGTCTCCTCGCACCCCGAGTTCCGCGGGCTGGCGGCGACGACCGTGCGCGCCGCGGCGGAGGCGTCGCTGAAGCGCCTCGGCACCGACCGCATCGACCTGTACTACGCGCACTTCGACGACGCCGACGTCCCGATCGAGGAGACCGCCGCGGCGTTCTCCGCCCTCGTGGACGACGGCCTCGTGCGCGAGATCGGCGTCTCCAACTACGCCCCGGAGCGGATCGACGAGTGGTTCGCGGCCGTCGACGCCGGGGGGCTGCACCGCCCCGTCGCCCTGCAGCCGCACTACAACCTCGTGGAGCGCGGCTTCGAGGACGGGCTGCGTCCCGTCGCCGAGCACCACGGTCTCGGGGTGCTGCCGTACTACGCGCTCGCGGCGGGCTTCCTCGCGGGCGGCTACCGCGACGGCGAGGCGCCCGACAGCCCGCGCGCCCAGGGTGCGGCGCGCTACCTCGACGACCGCGGACGGCGCGTGCTGGCCGCCCTCGACGACGTCGCCGCCGCGCACGACGTCCCCGTCGCGTCCGTCGCGCTGGCGTGGCTGCGCGCCCAGCCGACCGTCGTCGCGCCGATCGCCAGCGCCCGCCACACGGGCCAGCTCGCGGCGCTGCTGCGCTCGATGACCCTGGAGCTCACCCCCGACGAGCTCGCCCGGCTGGACGGGGCCTCGTCCTGACAGCTCGGGAGGCGGGTCAGTCCTCCAGCGGGCCGAGCACCGACTGGGCCACGGTGGAGTGCGCGGACTCGTCGTCGCTGGGGTGGAAGATGCCGGCCAGCACGTCGCGGTAGAGGCGGCCCAGCTCGGAGCGGTTGAAGTACGTGGAGCCGCCGGAGCAGCGGATCGCCTCGTCGACGACCTGCCGGGCCGTCTCCGTGACACGCACCTTGAGCCCCGCCGTCGAGCGGAAGAACCCGGCACCCCGGTCGACCTGCGCGTCGACCTCGCCCGCCACCATGTCGAGCTGCGGCCACAGGCCGTCCAGCGCGAGCGCCGCGGTGCCGATCCGCCACCGGATGTCCGGGTCCTGCGAGTAGGCCTTGCCGGTCTTCATCGAACGACGCCGTCCCACCGTCTCGACGGCGAGCGCCAGCGCGCGGTCCGCGATGCCGAGGTACACGCTCGCCAGCAGGATCTCGAACGACGTGAAGATCCCCAGCACGTACGGGTCGAGGCTGGGCCCGGGGGACAGCCGGCGCAGCACCCGGTCCGCGGGGGCGTGGGCGCCGTCCAGCACGGTCGTGCACGACTGCGACGCCCGCATGCCGAGCGTGTCCCAGTCGTCCTTGATCTCGAAGCCGCCGCCGTCGCGGGTGACGAAGGCGTGCACGATGCGCGGGTCGTCGGGGTCCGTGTCGTCGAGGCCCATGACCCCCAGCCGGGTCCAGCCGGGGGAGTTCGACGTGAAGATCTTCGTGCCGTGGAACGCGTACCCGCCCTCGCCGTCGGGCCGGGCCTCGGTGCGCGACCCGAGCAGCACGAGGTCGTTGCCCGCCTCGGAGTAGCCGAAGCCGAAGACCTCGCCGTGGGCGGTCTCCTCCAGCAGCCAGTCCAGGGAGCCGTCGCCCCGCTCGTGCAGGAACCGGGCCACGCCCACCCAGACGTGGTGCATGTTCACCGCCAGGGCCGTCGCGGGGGCGGCGCCGGCGAGCCGGGCCTGCTCCCGCGCGGCCTCCCGCAGCGTGAGCCCGGCGCCCCCCAGGTGCTCGGGGACCATGGCCTGCAGGTAGCCGGCCGCCCTGAGGTCCGCGAGGTCGTCGTCGAAGAACGAGTTGTCGCGGTCGTGCGTGGCCGCACGGCCGCGGATCGTCTCGAGCAGCTCGTCGGTGAGGATCTGGCGCGCGGGGGTGAACGGCGAGGTCACGGGCATGTCCCTACCGTACGCCGCGCGGACCGGCCGGCACCGGGAGCCGACCCGACGACGACGGGCGCCCGGCCGGCACGAGGCCGGCCGGACGCCCGGTGGGTGAGGCGGTCGCCGCGGGGCGGACCGCGGAGGTCAGACCGCGGCGGTCGCGGCGGCCGGCTCGGGCTGCGGGAGCAGCCGGCGCAGGACGTCCGCGAGGGTCACGACCCCGACGACGTGCCCGTCGCGACGCACCAGGGCGAGCTGCTCGCCCTCGGCGCGCAGCTGCGCGAGCGCGGCGTGCACCGTCGTGGTCGCCTCCAGGACGAACGGACGCCTGGCGACCTCGTCCACGGGGGCGCCGTCGTCGAGGAGCAGGGTGTCGCGCACGTGCACGACGCCCTGCACCCCGTCACCGGAGCCCAGGAGGATGCGCAGGTGGCCCGAGGCCACCGACGCGGCCCGCACGTCCGCCGCGGTGGCGCCCACGGCCACGGCCGTCGGCGTCGACCCCTGCGGGACGAGGGCGTCGACCGTGAGGGTCTCGAGCTCCAGGGCCCCGGAGATCTGCGTGGAGTACGCCGCCTCGAGCGCCCCGACGTTCGCCGAGTGCTCCACGAGCTGGCGCAGCGTCGCCGGGTCCTGACCGCCCTCGACGTGGTCGACGGGGTCGACGCCCACCAGCCGCAGGCAGCGGTTGGCGAGGGCGTTGAGCCAGCGCAGCACGGGCCGCGTCACCCACATGAACGCCCGCATCGGCAGGGCCAGCAGGGTGGCGGAACGCTCGGGGTGCGCGATGGCCCACGACTTGGGCGCCATCTCGCCCACCACGAGGTGCAGGAACGTGACGATGATCAGCGCCAGCACGAAGCCCGCGACGTCGGCGACCCAGTACGGGGCGCCCCAGTCGGCGAACAGCGGCGTGAGCCAGTGGTGCACGGCCGGCTTGGTCACGGCGCCGAGCGCGAGCGTGCACGCGGTGATGCCGAGCTGCGACCCCGCGAGCAGCAGCGTCAGCTCCGAGGAGCTGCGCAGCGCGGCCCGCGCCGACCTGCTGTTCGGGGCGGCGTCCTCCAGCCGGTGGCGGCGCGCGCCCAGCAGGGCGAACTCGACCGCCACGAAGAAGGCGCTGAGGGCGATGATCGCCACCGTCGCGCCGAGCACGACCCAGGGGTTGCTCATCGGTCCTCCTCCTTGCTCGCGGCGTCCTCGGTGGCGGTCACGGTGGCCGCGGCGGCGCCGTCGGGCTCGACGAGCCGGACGCGCACCAGGTGCGGCACGTGCCGCTCGACCGTGATGACGTCGACCTCCAGCCGTCGCTCGACGGGCTCGTCGTGCACGAGGTCCGCCGGGTCCGGGGGCAGCTCGACCGTGATCGTGTCGCCGGCGTGCGGGAGCGCGCCGCGGGCCGCGATGAGCAGCCCCGCGACGGTCTCGTGGTCGCCCCGCGGCAGGTCGTGGCCGATGGCGCGCTCGGCCTCGTCCAGGTGGACGTCACCGCCCATCACCCACGCGCCGTCCTCCTCGGCCGTCACGGTGACGGGCAGGGCGGGGTCGTGCTCGTCGGTGATCTCGCCCACGAGCTCCTCGGCGAGGTCCTCCAGCGTGAGGACGCCCGCGAAGCCGCCGTACTCGTCGACGACGACGGCGAGCTGGTTGCGGGTGCGCGTCAGCTCGGCCAGCGCGTCGGGCAGGGGCATGAGCGTCGGCAGGATCGTCACCGGGCGCATGAGCTCGGTGACGGGGGCGTCGTCGGGCAGGCCCGTGCGCAGCAGGTCGGCGATCTGGACGACGCCGAGCGCCTGGTCCGAGCCGTCGACCACCGGGTAGCGCGAGTGACCGCCGGCCATGAGGCGGCGCAGCTCGCCCACCGTGACGTCCGGCTCGACGGTGCCGACGCGCGAGCGCGGGATCATCGCGTGCTCGACGTCGTGCTGCGGGAAGTCGAGGATGCGGTCCAGCAGCACGGACAGCTCGTCGGGCAGGTCCCCGCTCTCGCGGGACTCGGCCACGATGTGCTCGAGGTCCCGGGCCGTCGCCGAGTGCTCGACGTCGTGCACGGGCTCGATGCGCAGCAGGCGCAGCAGCGCGTTCGACGCCTTGTCGAACACGGCGATGAGCCAGCCGAACACGGTGAGGTACACCGTCGTCGAGGACGCGAGACGCACGGCCGTGGGCTCCGGGAGCGCGATCGCGAGGTTCTTCGGGAACAGCTCGCCGAAGAGCATCTGCACCAGCGTCGAGACGACGAGGGCCGCGACCGTGCCGACGGCCACGCCGACGCCGGTCGGGACCCCGACGCCGCCGAGCAGGGTGCCCAGCGCGTCGCCCACCAGCGGCTCGGCGACGTACCCGACCAGCAGGCCGGTCACGGTGATGCCGAGCTGGGCGCCGGAGAGCATGAACGACGTGCGGCGGGTGACGGCGAGGGCCCGCTTCGCGGTCGCGTCACCGGCCTCCGCGCGGGCGGCGAGCCGGGAGCGGTCCACGGTCATGAAGGCGAACTCCTGGGCGACGAAGTACGCCGTCGCCGCCGTGATCACGAGGATCACCAGGATGCCGAGGAGGAGGGAGAGGACGGCGGTCACCGGTGGTGCACCGCCTCAGGGTCGAGCGGAGCCGGGGGGTGCGGTGAGCCCGGACTATGACTGGGGTCGTCGGCGGGCGCGACCTGTTCCTCGGCCGCGGGCGCCGCGATGGCGTTCGAGTCGTTCGTGATGTCCACGATCGCCTCAACGTCTCTCCCGCGCCGACGGTTCCCGGCGTTACGCTCCGGTGCACACACGGTCGACGAGGACCGTGCCGCACGAAGGGACCGCCATGCCCGACCCGCTGCCCGACACAGCCGTCGACACCGCCGACACCGCCGCAGACCGTTCCGTGATCCGCAGTCCGCACGCCGACGTCGAGATCCCCGACCTCAGCCTGTACGAGTTCCTCTTCGCGTCGCTCGACGGGGCCGACGCCGACCGGGTCGCGCTGGTCGACGGCCCGAGCGGCGCCACGACGACGTACGGAGAGCTGCGCGACCGCGTGGACGCGATCGCCGGGGCGTTCGCCGCCCGCGGGCTCGCGGTCGGGGACGTGGTGGCTCTGCACAGCCCCAACGTGCCCGCCTTCGTCGCCGTCTTCCACGGCCTGCTGCGGGCCGGGATCACCGTGACCACGATCAACGCGCTCGCGTCCGGGCGCGAGGTCGCCAAGCAGCTCGAGTCGTCGGGGGCGAAGGCGCTCGTGACCGTCTCGGCGCTGCTGCCGGCGGCCGAGGCCGGGGCTGACGCCGCCGGGCTGGCCGCCGCCGACGTCGTCGTGCTGGACGGGGCGGACGGCCACCCGTCGCTCGGTGAGCTGCTCGCGGGCGGGCACCCCGCGCCGGACGTCGCGTTCGACCCCCGCACCCATCTCGCCGTCCTGCCGTACTCCTCCGGCACGACCGGCCTGCCCAAGGGCGTCATGCTCACGCACCGCAACCTCGTGGCCAACGTGGTGCAGACGGAGGCGTTCCTGCCGCTCGGGCCGGATGACGTCGTCCCGGCGGTGCTGCCGTTCTTCCACATCTACGGCATGACGGTGCTGATGGACGGCGCGATCTACCAGCGGTCGACGCTCGTCACGCTGCCGCGGTTCGACCTCGCGGAGTACCTGCGCGTCGTCGAGCAGCACCGGGCCACCGTGCTCTTCGTCGCCCCGCCGATCGCGCTGGCGCTCGCCAAGCACCCCGCGGCCGCGGACCGCGACCTGTCGAGCGTGCGGCTCCTCATGTCCGGGGCGGCGCCGTTCGACGAGCACCTGGCCGAGGCCGTGGGGCGCCGGCTGCCGGGCGCCCGGGTGCTGCAGGGCTACGGGATGTCGGAGATGTCGCCCGTCTCGCACGTCGTGCCCGTCGACCGGCCCGACATCTCCCCGGGCACGGTCGGCCTGCTGGTGCCGAACATGACGGCCCGGATCGTCGACCCGGCGACGGGGGAGCCGATCGCGCAGCCGCAGGAGGGGGTCAGCGCGCCGGGCGAGCTGCTGTGCGCCGGTCCGAACGTCATGGTGGGCTACCTCGCCGACGAACAGGCCACCCGCGACACGCTCGAGCCGGACGGCTTCCTGCACACGGGCGACATCGTGACGGTCGACGCCGAGGGCGCGTTCACCGTCGTCGACCGCCTCAAGGAGCTCATCAAGCACAAGGGCTACCAGGTGGCGCCCGCCGAGCTGGAGGCGCTGCTGCTCACCCACCCCGAGATCGCCGACGCGGCCGTGGTCGGCGTGCCCGACCCGGAGTCCGGGGAGGTGCCGAAGGCGTTCGTCGTGCGGGCCGAGGGCAGCGCCCTCGACGCCGACGACGTGCAGGCCTACGTCGCCGAGCAGGTCGCCCCGTACAAGAAGGTGCGCGTCGTCGAGTTCGTCGACGCGATCCCGAAGTCCGCGGCCGGCAAGATCCTGCGCAAGGAGCTGCGCACCCGCTGAGCCGTCGCGATGCTGTGAGCGGGAAGTCGGCCCTGTCCGACGGCGTGTCGAGGGCGTGTCTCCCGCTCACAGCATCGGACGGGGGTCCGGTAGGTTGGGCGGCGATGTCCGACGCCACCTCCGCTCCGTCCACGAGCCCCGTCCCTGCCGTCCCGCCGGCGGCCGACGGCGCGCCCCGCAAGACCCGCGTCGCCGTGCTGTTCGGCGGTCGTTCGGGTGAGCACGCCATCTCCGCGTCGACCGCGGCCGGCGTGCTGCGCGCGATCGACCGTGACCGCTACGACGTCGTGCCCGTGGGCATCACGCGCGAGGGCCGCTGGGTCGTCGCCGCGGACGACCCGGAGCGCTGGCAGATCACCGACGGTCGCCTGCCGGAGGTGACGGCCGACTCCGGCGCCGAGGTCGTGCTCTCGCTCACCCAGGGGGAGCGCACCCTGCGGGTGCTGGAGCCGGGCCAGGTGCCCGCGCTGCTCGGTGAGGTCGACGTCGTGTTCCCGCTGCTGCACGGCCCGTTCGGCGAGGACGGCACGGTGCAGGGCCTGCTGGAGCTGTCGGACGTGCACTACGTCGGCGCGGGCGTGCTCGCCTCGGCGGTCGGCATGGACAAGCACTTCATGAAGCTCGTGCTCGCCGGGCAGGGGCTCGCGGTCGGCCCGTACGTCGTGATCCGGCCCCGGGACTGGGAGCGGGACCGCGCCGCGTGCGTCGCCGCGGTCGAGCCGCTCGGCCTGCCGCTGTTCGTCAAGCCCGCCCGTGCGGGGTCGTCCCTCGGCATCACCCGCGTGGACGACCTGGCCGACCTGCCCGCCGCCGTCGAGGCTGCGCGCGAGCACGATCCCAAGGTGGTCGTCGAGGCCGGCATCGACGGCCGGGAGATCGAGTGCGCCGTGCTCGGCGGGCACGACGGCGCCCGGGCGCGCGCGTCGCTGCCCGGCGAGATCGTCGTCGACCACGACAGCCACGCGTTCTACGACTTCGAGGCGAAGTACCTCGACGAGGCGCACGTCGACCTGCGCTGCCCGGCCGAGCTGCCGCAGCCGGTGATCGACGAGATCCGCGAGGTCGCGGTGCGCACGTTCGAGGCCGTGGAGGCCGAGGGGCTGTCCCGCGTGGACGTCTTCGTCACCCCGGACGAGCGCGTGATCGTCAACGAGATCAACACCATGCCCGGGTTCACGCCGTTCTCGATGTACCCGCGCATGTGGGAGGCCTCGGGCGTGAGCTATCCCGACCTCGTGGACGAGCTCATCCAGCTCGCGCTGGAGCGGCCCACCGGCCTGCGCTGAGCGGTCGCGCCGTCAGGGCACGACCAGCTCGCCGAGCGCGCCGGGCGCGTGCGCGACCTCCCACAGGAACCCGTCGGGGTCGGTGAAGTAGCCGGAGTAGCCGCCCCACTCGCGCCGCACGCCGTCGCGGACGCTCGGTGCGCCGGCCCGGCGCGCGTGCTCCAGGACGGTGTCCACCTCGGCCGGGCCCGCGACGTTGTGCGCGAGCGTGAGCGGTGCCGTGCCGCCGCGCACCACCGGCCCGATCTCCTCGGTGGCGTGCCCCTCGTCCCACATGGACAGCACGACGTGCTGCCCCACCTGGAACATCAGCACCTCGCCGGGCGCCTCGACCAGCGGTTCCCAGCCCAGGCCGTCGACGTAGAAGCGCCGCGTGGCGGCGAGGTCGGTGACGACGAGGGTGACGAGGCTCAGGCGCTGGTCCATCCCGTCACCGTGCCACGACCGGCCGACACGCGCTCGGGTGGTCGCGGCGGTGCCGGGGTCCTCTCAGGTGCACTCCGCGGTGGCCGGCACGTTGCCCACGGCCTGCGCGAGGTCGCCGACGAACGACGTCGAGTGGTTCGCGGTGACCGACGGCGGCACCACGACCTCGACGGCCGGCTCGCGGCCGTAGGTGGTGAACCGCCAGGTGCCGTCCTCGCCGGCCTCGACGATCCAGTCGACGGCACCCGCTGCCGACTCGACCCGCTGGCAGTCGGGGGACGGCCCCGGCGGGGTGACGCCGCAGCGCAGGGTCACCGCGGCTCCCGGCTCGCCCCAGGCGGCCGTGGCCTGGGCGTTGGTGCTGGCCTTGTCGAGGTCGCCGGCGAGCACGTCGGGGAGCGCGAGCATGACGGGTGCGCAGTCCGGGTTCGCGGCGTCCTCGGCGGGCGTCGCGCCGATGGTCGTGGCGCAGGCCGCCAGCGGGACGACGAGGGCTCCCAGCGCGACGGCGCGGGCGGCAGGGGAGGGCATCAGGGCACGGCGGGGCACGGCTCCCACGCTACCGGCCGGGACCCGGCCCTCGACCGCCTACAGTCGTCCCCGTGACCGACGCCACCCGCCCCCTCGTGCACGACCTGTCCGAGGAGGACCTGCTCGCCCGCATCTTCCCCCTCCTGCCTGCCGCGTCGGCGACCCTCCTCGGCCCCGGCGACGACGCCGCGGTGGTCGCGGCCCCGGACGCGCGGTTCGTCGTCACGACGGACGTGCTGGTCGAGGACCGGCACTTCCGCCGCCGCTGGTCGGACGGGTACGACGTGGGCGCCCGGGCGGCGACGGCGAACCTCGCGGACGTCGCGGCGATGGGCGCACGACCGACCTCCCTGGTCGTCTCGCTCGTGGTGCCGGGGGACCTGCCGGTCGACTGGGTGACCGGGCTGGCCCGCGGGCTGGCGGACGTCTCGGCGCCGGCCGGGGCCGGGGTCGTCGGCGGGGACCTGTCGGGCGGCGAGGCCGTGGTCGTGGCCGTCACGGCGCACGGCGACCTGGAGGGGCGGGCACCGGTGACGCGTGGCGGCGCGCAGCCCGGGGACGTGCTGGCCTACGCGGGGCACCGGGGGCTGTCGGCGGCGGGCCTCGCGCTGCTCGACGCCGGTGCGGCCGGCCCCGAGGACGCGACGACCGTCGACGACGTGGCGGGCGTGGGGGCGTGCGTCGCCGGCTACCTGCGGCCGGTGGCGCCGCTCGCCGCCGGCCCGGCCGCGGCCCTGGCGGGCGCCACCGCGATGCTCGACGTCTCGGACGGGCTGCTGCGCGACGCGGGCCGGATGGCTCGCGCGAGCGGGGTCGGCGTGGACGTCGAGACGGCGGCCCTGGCGGGCGACGTCGAGCGGCTCCTGCCCGCCGCCCGGGCGCTGGGCCTCGGCACTGACGGCGCCGGCGGCACCGACGGCGGGATCGGGAGCGCGGTCGGTGCTGCGCGGGGATGGGTGCTCACCGGGGGAGAGGACCACGGCCTGCTCGCCGCGTTCCCGCCCGGGGTCGAGCTGCCGGCGGGGTTCCGACGCGTGGGCCGCGTGCTGCCCGGGCCCGTCGGTGTCAGCGTCGACGGCGCGGAGCCGGGCGTCAGCGGCGGCTGGGACCACTTCGCCGGCTGAGGGGCGGACCCGTCAGCCGCGCCGGTAGCGCACCTCGGTGACGGGCGTGTCGCCGATGTCGTCCATGCGCTCGACGCCGTCGGCCTGGAAGCCGTGGCGGCGGTAGAAGTGCTGGGCGCGCTCGTTCTGCGCGAGCACCCACAGCGACATGGGCACGCCGTCGGGGACGTCGGCGAGCACGGTGCGCATGAGGTCGCGGGCCACGCCACGCCCCCACGCCTCGGGGTCGAGGTAGATCGCGTAGAGCTCGAGGTCGCCGTCCTCGGCGTCCTCGTCGCGGGACGGGCCGTAGCTCGCGAAGCCCAGCAGGCGTCCGTCACCCTCGGCGACGAGCGTGGTGCGGGTGCCCTCGTCCAGGATCTGCTGCCACTGGGCGGCGCGCTCGGTGGCGTCGAGGGAGTCGAGGTACTCGGCCGGCAGCACGCTGGCGTAGGCGCCCTTCCACGAGATGAGGTGCACCTGGGCGATCCGCCCGGCGTCCGTCACCGCGGCGGGCCGGATCTCCACGTCGCTGTCCGTCTGCACGATCATCTGCTCAGGGTGCCACGTCGCGACCGCCTCGGCCAAGGCAGTTTGGTGAATCCTTCACGAATTCTTTGCCGGTGTCCGCGGGCGACCGGTGCGCGACAGCACGAGGGCCCGGCGACGGGTCCAGCGACGGGTCAGCGAGGGGCCGGCGGCGGGCGAGACGACGACGAGACGCCCGCCGGGAAGATCCCGACGGGCGTCTCGTGAAAGCGTCGATGCACCGGGGCGAACCCGGTGCGCAGGCTCAGGCCTGGCGCGTGACCTTGCCCGCCTTGAGGCAGGAGGTGCAGACGTTCACACGCTTGGGGGTGCCCGCGACCACGGCACGGACGCGCTGGATGTTCGGGTTCCAGCGGCGCTTCGTGCGGATGTGGGAGTGCGAGATGCTGTGCCCGAAGCCCGGGCCCTTGCCGCAGACGTCGCAGTTGGCAGCCACGGTCTCTCCTGAATCGTCGTGACACGACCCGCGCGCCAGGGCAGCAGGACGTGAAGCTTGGTAAGTGGGGGAGCCCGGAACTGGCCGGGCAACCACACGAGGATAGCCGATGCAGGGAGTGCCCCTCAACGTGGGGTGTCTCACCGCTACCGTGGGGGGCGTGCAGCAGCCCGAGCTTCTCGACGCCGCCGTCGTCCGTGCCTGGGTGAGCACCGCCGCCCGGGCCCTCGCCGAGGCCCGCGCCGAGATCGACCGCGTGAACGTCTTCCCCGTCGCCGACGGCGACACCGGCACCAACATGTACCTCACGATCCGTGACGCCGCCGCCGCGGTCCGCGCCGCGCCCGCCGACGCCGGCGGGGCGCGGCTGCTCCGGCTGGCGGCACGGGCCGCGCTGCTCGGCGCGCGCGGCAACTCCGGGGTGATCCTCAGCGAGTGGCTGCGCGGCCTCACGGTCGCGGCGACGCGCGGCGACAGCCTCGCCATCGCGCTCGACGTCGCCGCCCGGACCGCGCGCCGTGCCGTCGCGCACCCCGCGCCCGGCACGATCCTCACGGCGGCGGAGTCCGCCGCGGCGGCGGCCCGGCACGCGGAGGCCGGCGGGATGGTCGGGCCGGCCGGCGCCCCGGCGCGGCTGTCCACGACCGACGCGGCCTGTCGCGGGGCCCGGGAGGCGGCGCTGCGCAGCGTGGGCGCGCTGGAGCAGCTCCGTGCGGCGGGCGTGCTCGACGCCGGTGCCTGCGGCCTGGTGCTCGTGCTGCGGTCGCTGGCCGCGGCGCAGCGGGCCGTGTCGGAGCGGGGTGTGTCGAAGGGAGGCGGGTCGGAGCGGGACGCGCCGCAGGGGCAGGCGCCCGCGAGGCAGGTGCCGGGAGGGGACGAGCCGGACGGGGAGCGCGACGGGGTGTCGGAGGCGGACGGCAGCATCGAGCCCGTGCTGCTGGACATCGACCTGCGCGGCCACGCCACGCCCGCCGCCCCGGAGGACGGCGCGGTCGCCCACGCCTCGGGAGGACAGGGGCCGAGCCGTGCCGCCGTGGCGAGCCCCCACGGCCACCGGCACGACGGGGACGCGGGCGACGACGTCGAGCTCATGTTCGTGCTGGAGCGCTCCGCCGTCGCCGAGGACTTCAGCCCCGGGGCGGTGGCGGACGCGCTGCGGGCCGATCTGGACGACGTCGGGAGCTCCGTCGTCGTGGTGGGCGGTGGTGCCGAGGGCGGCGCGGACGACGCCCGCGCGCTCTGGCAGGCCCACGTGCACACCGCGGACCTCGACGCGGCCCTCGGCGTGGCGCGCCGATGGGCGGCCCGGGGCGCCGTGTCGCGGGTCTCGGTCCGTCACCTCGCCGTGCCGCCGGACCGCTGGGCCGTGGTGGTGACGACGTCGGCGCCGACGCTGGCGGCCGAGCTGGCGCGCGGGGGAGCCGTCGTGGTGCTGGACCTGGACGTCCCGCCGACCGCCGACGACCTCGCCGCCGCGGCCTTCGGCGCGGGAGCGCCGCACGTGCTCGTCCTCGCGCCCGAGGCGCTGCAGCAGGACGTCGCCGGCGCCGACGTCGTCGCGGGGCCCCAGGACGGCCCGGACGCCGCCCCGGAGGTCGTGCGCGTCGTCGCGCCCGGTGACCTGCACCTCGTGGCGGGGATGTCGGCGCTGGCGGCCACGCTCGACGACCCGGGGGAGCAGGACGCCGACGTCTCCGCCGCGGTCGGCGCGGTGGTCGCCGGGCTGCGGGTCGGCGGCGGTCCGGCCGTCACGGTCGGCGCGATCGTCAAGCGGCTCGTGGCCGGCACACCGACCGCGATCGTCACGCTGCTGCCCGACGACGGCGTCCCGGACGCCACCGTGCAGGTGCTGGCCTCGCGGGCCGCCGCGGTGTCCGACGGTGCGGACGTCGTCGTGATGCGCACGGGACGCCCCGGCGACCACGTGGCCGTCGGGGTCGAGCCGCTCGCCGCCGAGGCAGGGGGTCCCGCGTGACCGGGCGCGAGGGCGAGGCGCTGACCCGGGTGCTCGGGGCCCGCAGCGCGGGACCGTTGGCCAAGCTCGACCTGGTCACGGTCGGGGACCTGCTGCGTCACTACCCGCGCCGGTACGGCGACCCCGGCACGCTCACGGACATGGACCGGCTGGCGCTCGGCGAGCACGTCACCGTGATGGCCCGGGTGGCGCGCGCGACGGTCCGGACGATGCGCTCGCGCGCGGGCGCCATGCTCCAGGCGGTCGTCACGGACGGCCGCCACGAGCTGGCGCTGACCTTCTTCGCCAAGCGCGCGGGCGCGCTGCGGCCGCACGAGGACAAGCTGCGGCCCGGGCGGGTGGGCCTGTTCACCGGCGTGGTCAGCGAGTACCGCGGCACCCGCCAGCTCACCCACCCCGACTACGTCCTCGTGGGCGTCGACGCCGACGACGCCGAGGAGGCGATGTTCGAGGCGAGCCGCCCCATCCCCATCTACCCCGCGTCATCGTCGGTGCCCTCCTGGCGCATCCAGCGGGCGGTGCGGACGGTGCTCGACCCGCTCACCGAGGGCGACGTGGAGGACCCGGTCCCGCCCGAGGTCCGGGCCCGGCACGGGCTGCCGTCGCGGCTCGACGCCCTGCGTGCGATCCACCACCCGGTCGACCAGGACGCGTGGCAGCGGGCGCGCCACCGGTTCCGCTTCGAGGAAGCCTTCGTGCTGCAGGCCGCGCTCGCGCAGCGCCGTGCGCACGCGGCCGAGCAGGAGGCCACCGCGCGTCCTCTGCGCGGGCCGGGGGAACCGAGCCTGCTCGCCGACTTCGACGAGGCTCTGCCCTTCACCCTCACCGACGGGCAGCGCTCCGTGGGCGAGGACCTGGCGCACGAGCTCGCCCAGGCCCGCCCGATGCAGCGGCTGCTGCAGGGCGAGGTCGGCTCGGGCAAGACCGTCGTGGCGCTGCGGGCGATGCTCCAGGTGGTCGACGCCGGCGGCCAGGCCGCGCTGCTCGCGCCCACCGAGGTGCTCGCGGCGCAGCACGCCCGCACCCTGCGGGCCCTGCTCGGGCCGCTCGCCGAGGGCGGGCTGCTCGGCGGGGCCGCGCACGGCACGCGGGTGGCGCTGCTCACCGGCTCGCTCGGTGCCGCGGCCCGCAAGGAGGCGCTGCTGCAGGCGGCCGGCGGAGAGGCAGGGATCGTCGTGGGCACCCACGCCCTGCTGGGCGACCAGGTGCAGTTCGCCGACCTGGGCCTCGTCGTCGTCGACGAGCAGCACCGGTTCGGCGTCGAGCAACGGGACGCGCTGCGCGCCAAGGGACGGGTCGCGCCCCACGTGCTCGTCATGACGGCCACGCCCATCCCGCGCACGGTCGCGATGACGGTGTTCGGCGACCTCGAGACGTCGTCGCTGACCCAGGTGCCCGCCGGCCGCGCGGGGATCACGTCGCACGTGGTGCCCGCCGGGAACCCGCGGTGGATGGAGCGCACCTGGTCGCGCGTGCGCGAGGAGGTCGACAAGGGCCACCGCGCGTACGTCGTGTGCCCGCGGATCCACCCCGACGAGGACCTCCCGGCGGGCGGCGGCGCCGCGGCCAAGGACTTCGACGACGTCCCCGACCTGCTCGAGCTCATGGACGGCGACGCCGCAGGAGCGAGCGACCGCCCGCCCCTGCGCGCGGTGCTGGAGGTGGCGGACATGCTGCGCGAGACGCCCGCGCTCGCCGGCCTCGACGTCGGCGTGCTGCACGGCCAGATGACGCCCGCGGACAAGGAGTCCGCGATGGCACGGTTCGCGGCGGGCGACCTGCAGGTGCTGGTCTCCACCACCGTGATCGAGGTGGGCGTGGACGTGCCCGAGGCCACGGTGATGGTCGTCTTCGACGCGGACCGGTTCGGGCTGTCCCAGCTGCACCAGCTGCGCGGCCGCGTCGGGCGAGGCTCCGCGCCGGGCCTGTGCCTCCTGGTCTCCACGGCGCAGCCCGGCACCCCCGCCGCGACGCGGGTCGAGGCGCTCGCGGAGACCACCGACGGCTTCCGGCTCGCCACCCTGGACCTCGAGCTGCGCTCCGAGGGCGACGTGCTCGGGGCCGCCCAGTCCGGCCGCTCCAGCTCCCTGCGCCTGCTGCGCGTCGTGCAGGACGCCGACCTCATCGCCGACGCGCGGCGCGAGGCCACGGCCCTCGTCGACGCCGACCTCGAGCTGGGCTCCCACCCCGAGCTGCGCGCGGCGATCGAGGCCCAGCTGGACGACGAGCAGGAGGAGTTCCTCGAGCGTGCCTGATCCTCGCGCCCGATCGGCGAGGGTCCGGTGGCCGAGCGCCCGCGCGAAGCACGCGGCCCCCTCGGACCGCCCCGGCACGGCGTCGCGGCGCGGGCGGGTGCTCACCGCCCTCGCGGTCCTGGCGGGCTGCCTCCTGGTCGGGCACCGGTGGTTGCCTGACGTCGGCGGGCTGGCCAGCCTGGTCGCGACCTTCCTGCCCTGGCTCGGGCTGGCGGTGCCGGTGCTGCTCGTCGGCGCGGCGGTGCGCCGTTCGGTGACGGCTGCGGCCGCGGCGACCGCCCTCGCCGTGACCTGGGTGGTGGTGTGCGTGCCGCTGCCGCTCGGCGTCCAGCCCGGGCCGGGCGGCGGGCAGCTCGTGGTCGTGCAGCACAACGTCGGGGACACCAACGCGGACCCCGCCGGGACCGCCGCCGTCCTGCTCGCGCCAGAGCCCGACGTCGTCACCCTCGTCGAGGTGACCCCGCCGCTCGCCGCGGCGTTCACCGAGGCGTTCGGGGACGAGCTGCCGCACCAGGCGGTGCAGGGGACGGTCGGGGTGTGGTCGCGGCACCCGTTGGGCGGGGCCGCACCGGTCGACCTGAGACCCGCGGGGGTCGACCCGTCCTGGGACCGGGGCCTGCGCGTCACGGTGGACGCCCCGGCGCACGGGGGTGTGCGGCTGTACGCGGTGCACCTGCCGTCCGTGCGGCTGGGTCCCGCAGGTCTGGGCACCGCGGCACGCGACGAGAGCATCGCCCGGCTGGGGGCCGAGCTGGCGGCCGACGACTCCCCGGTCGTGCTGGTGGCGGGCGACCTCAACACGGCCCTCGACGACCGGGCGCTCGCGCCGGTCGTCGCCGAGGTGGCCGGGCGCCGGCAGACCTTCGGTTTCACCTTCCCCGCGTCCGCACCGGTCGTCCGGATCGACCACGTCCTCGCCCGCGGGGCGAGCGTCGAGCGGGTGGCGACCCTCGGGCGGACGGCGAGCGACCATCTGCCGGTCGCCGCCGAGGTCGCGCTGCCGCGGGGGTGAGCGGGGCGGATACGCTCGGCGCCATGACGAGGATCGTGGCCGGCCGGTTCGGCGGGCGCTCGCTGCAGGTGCCGCCGAAGGGCACGCGTCCCACCAGCGACCGGGTCCGCGAGGCGATCTTCTCCCGGCTGGACCACCTCGACGTGCTGGACGGCGCGCGGGTGCTCGACCTGTACGCCGGGTCCGGTGCGCTGGGCCTGGAGGCCGCGAGCCGCGGCGCCGCCGAGGTCGTCCTGGTGGACGCGAACCGCCGGGCGGCGGACGTGGCCCGTCGCAACGTGGCGACCCTGGGGCTCCAGCGCGAGGTGCGGGTCCTCGCCGACTCCGCGGAGCGGTTCGCGAGCTCACCATCCGCCGGGGCGGCCGGCTCGCCCGGGTTCGACGTCGTCTTCCTCGACCCGCCGTACGACCTGGCCGAGGAGGCGCTCGCGACGGTCCTGGCACACCTGGCCGCACCCGGGGTGCTGGCCGCGGGCGCCGTCGTCGTGGTGGAGCGGTCCACCCGCAGCCCCGAGCCCGACTGGCCCGCGGGGCTCGAGGCGTTCGCCCGCAAGGACTACGGGGAGACGGCCGTGCACTACGCCGAGCCGGCGGAGCCCGGCGCACCGGTGGGGACCGCCGGCGCGTAGCGCTCCGCCCCCTCGAGGACCGCGACCGGCACGGCGGCCAGCGCTGCCGGGTCCGCCGGGTCGACGAGCGGCACCCGCGGCCCGGACGCCGCGGCGAGCAGCCGCCCGACCGCCGGGTCGTCGGCGACGGTGCCCTCGCACTCGCGCAGGTGCTCGAGGAGGAAGTCGCGCACGGCGGCGGCCGGCACCGCCTCCGCACCGGGGTCCGTGCCGAGAGCCGTCAGCAGCATCGCCGGGACCCGCGGGGACCCCGGGCCTCCGATACCCGGCTGGAAGTACGGCAGGGCGAGGGCTCGCGCGCCGTGCCGGGCGTAGAAGCGCAGCCGCGCCGCCGGGTCCCCGTGCGTCGGGTGGACGGGGTGGTGGCCGGGGTGCTCGACCTCCGCCAGGGCGAGCACGGGATGCAGCTCCTCGCGCCACCCCGCGAGCGACCGGTCCAGCAGGCGCCCGCCCACGCCGCCGCCACGCCGGCCGGGCGCCAGCGCGAGGTAGTCCACGAGCAGCACGCGCGTGGCCCGCGACCACGTGGCCACGATGCCGGCGACCACCCGACCGTCCTGCTCCACGCCGTAGGCCGTGAGCTCCCCGGAGCCGATGCCGGCGTGCAGGCCGTCCGGCGACGCGAGCTCGTCGGGCGGGAAGGAGGGGACCAGGACGTCCTGCCACAGCGACTCGAGCTGTGCCGCCCCGGTCAGCGGCACCACGGCCGGTTCCGCGGGCGAGGGGTGAGGCGCGCTGTCGTCGCTCATGCCCCCAGGGTGGCCCGGTCGCGGGGTCGCGGCACCCCGACCACGTTCCCGGGGATCGCGGCACCGCTGTACTAGCGTGACGGCGTGAGCATCGCCGTCTGCCCCGGGTCGTTCGACCCGATCACGCTCGGCCACCTCGACATCGTGCGGCGCGCGCGCCGGATGTTCGACGTCGTGGTGGTCGGGGTGGCCCGCAACGCCGCCAAGAACGCCCTCCTCGGCCCCGAGGAACGCGTCGAGCTGGCGCGGACGGCCCTCGCGGCCGACCCGGAGACGGCCGACGTGCGGGTCGAGGTGGTGCCCGGGCTGCTGGTCGACTTCTGCCGCGAGCTCGGGGCGGTCGCGGTGGTCAAGGGCCTGCGCGGCGGCGCGGACTTCGACGCGGAGCTGCCGATGGCCCTCATGAACCGCCACCTCACCGGGGTCGAGACGGTCTTCGTGCCGGGGGAGCAGCGGTACGCGCACGTCGCGTCGTCGCTGGTCAAGGACGTGGCCCGGTACGGAGGGCCGATCGACGACCTGGTGCCGCACGGCGTCGCGGACGCGGTACGCGCAGCACTCGGCAGATGACGCAGGGGCCGACGGGCCGGACCGAGCAGCAGGGCAAGGAGCAGGGGATGAGCGAGACGACCGAGACCACGACCGGGACCGGGCAGGGGGACAACCCGGCCGGCGGCCTGCTGGACATCCTGGAGGACCTGGCCGCGCTGGTCGAGAACGCGCGCTCGGTGCCGCTGTCGACCAACGTGAAGGTGGACCGCGACCAGGCGCTCGCGCTCGTCGACGAGCTGCGCGACGCGCTGCCCACCCAGGTGGCCCGCGCCGACGAGGTGCTCGCCTCCGCCCGCGACACCCTGGACGACGCGCACCGCCAGGCGGAGGAGATCGTGGCCGCTGCCCGCGCCCGCGCGATCGAGCTGGTGCAGTCCGAGCAGGTCGTCGTGCAGGCGCAGTCGCGCGCGGCGGAGGTGGTCGCCGAGGCGGAGGCCCGCGCGGCCGCGCTGCGCACCGACGCGGACGCGTACTGCGACGGGCGGCTGGCGGACTTCCAGCAGGACCTCGACGCACTGGCCAACCAGGTGCGCGCCGGGCGGGAGAAGCTGGCCGAGCGCCTCGAGCAGGGGACCCCGCGGGTGCGGTGGGACGCCGTCGCCGACCCGCGCTGGCCGCAGGGGCGGCGTTCCTGACCGGCGCCGCCACCGGGCGTGAGAGACGCGTCACTCCGGGGCGTGCTGCGCCGCGGCGCCTCGATGGCCTAGACTAGGTCGCTGGCCCGAGTCCGGGCCGAACCCCTTCCCGCCCGTCGGGTCCACCCCTGTTCATCGGAGCCTGCCATCGCCACCGCGAAGCCCTCACCGCTCGTGCTCGACACGCACGAGCTGTCTCGGCGACCCGGTTCGATGGAGGAGGTCGCGCGCGTCGTGCCCGCCCCCGCGGACATGGGGACCGCCGTGATCGGCGTGCCCGAGGGCGACGACCTGACCCTGGGCCTGCGGCTCGAGTCGGTCATGGAGGGGGTGCTGGTGTCCGGCGTCGTGCGCGGCACGGCGGTGGGGGAGTGCGTGCGCTGCCTCGACCCGGTCTCCCAGCAGGTGACGGTGCGCGTGCAGGAGCTCTTCGCCTACCCCGAGAGGGCGCAGGCGGCCCAGGAGTCGGGCGACGAGGACGCCGAGGACGAGGCGGTGCTGGTCGACGACCAGGCCGACATCGAGCCGGCGGTTCGGGATTCGCTCGTGACTGCACTACCATTTCAACCGCTGTGCCGTCCGGACTGCCCCGGCCTGTGCTCCGTCTGCGGGGCGCGGCTGGCGGACGACCCGGACCACCATCACGACCTCGTCGACCCCCGGTGGTCGGCGCTGCAGACCATGCTCGACGATTCGAGCGTGTCCGACGAGACGAAAGAGAGCTAGCCGTGGCTGTTCCGAAGCGCAAGATGTCGCGCAGCAACACCCGTGCGCGCCGTTCGCAGTGGAAGACCACCGCGGCGGTTCTCACGACGTGCCCGAGCTGCAAGGGGCAGAAGCTGTCCCACGCCGCGTGCCCCACCTGCGGTGCCTACAAGGGCCGCCAGTACGCCGAGGCGCTGCGCACCGAGCACGCGGGCTGACATGCCTGCACCCGGCAACCGGCAGCGTCCGGAGCCGACCGCTCTTCTCGAGAAGCTCGGGGTCCACCTGGACCCCGAGCTTCTCGTCCTTGCCCTGACGCACCGGTCGTTCGCGCACGAGGCCGGGGGCATCCCGACCAACGAGCGGCTCGAGTTCCTGGGCGACACCGTGCTGGGGCTGGTCGTGACGGAGGCGCTGTACCGGCGTCACCCCGACCAGTCCGAGGGCGAGCTGGCGAAGATGCGCGCGGCGACGGTGTCCCAGCGCGCCCTGGCCGCGATCGCCCGCCGCCTCGACCTCGGCAGCTACGTGCTGCTCGGCAAGGGCGAGCTGCGCACCCGCGGCTTCGACAAGGACTCGATCCTGTCCGACACGGTGGAGGCGCTCATCGGCGCGACCTACCTGTCCCACGGCCTGGAGCCCGCGCGCGAGCTGGTGCACCGGCTCGTGGACGCCACGCTCGACGCCGCCGCCGGGCTCGGCGCGGGGCTCGACTGGAAGACGTCGCTCCAGGAGGCCGCCGCCGTCCGAGGCTTCGGCGCCCCCGTGTACGAGGTGACGGGCGAGGGCCCCGAGCACGCGCGCATCTTCCACGCGCAGGTGACCGCCGGCCCGGTGCTGGGCCTCGGCACCGGCTCCGCGAAGAAGCACGCCGAGCAGGCCGCCGCCGAGGAGGCGTACCGCGCCCTGCAGCAGCTGCCGGTGCCCGGCGCCGTCACGGGCGACGCCACCGGTGCCTGAGCTCCCCGAGGTCGAGACCGTCCGCGACGGCCTCGACCGCCTGGTCGTGGGCGCCGTCGTGCGCGACGTCGAGGTGTTCCGCGACTACTCGGTGCGGCGGCACGACGGCGGCCCCGTGGGGTTCGCCGACCAGCTGCGCGGCCGGCGCCTGGCCGCCGCCGTGCGCCGCGGCAAGTTCCTCTGGCTGCCCCTCGAGGATGGGGACGCCGTCCCGTCCGGCCCCGCCGACGGCGCTCCCGCGGCCGCGCTGCTGGCGCACCTCGGCATGTCCGGCCAGCTCCTCGTGCGCGACCCGGCGGTCGCGGGCGACTGGGCGCACCCGCACCTGCGCGCCCGCCTGCACCTCGCGGGCGCCCCGAGCGGCGCCGAGTACCTCGACTTCGTCGACCAGCGCACGTTCGGGCACCTGTCCGTCGTGGACCTGGAGCCGACGGGCGACGGCGCCCCCGGCGGCCTGGGCAGCGAGCTCGCGGCCGTGCCGGAGCCGGTGGCGCACATCGGCCGCGACCCGCTCGACCCGGCGTTCGACGCCGACGCGGTCGTGGCCGCGGTCCGGCGCCGGCGCACCGGTCTCAAGCGGGCGCTGCTCGACCAGACGCTGCTGTCCGGCGTCGGGAACATCTACGCCGACGAGGCGCTGTGGCGCGCGAAGCTGCACTTCGCGCGGGCCACCGACCGGCTGCGGGCGGCCGAGGTGCGCCGCGCCCTCGACGCCGCCGCCGAGGTGATGGCCGAGTCGCTGTCCCAGGGCGGCACGAGCTTCGACGCGCTGTACGTGAACGTCAACGGCGAGTCCGGGTACTTCGCCCGCGGCCTGGCCGCCTACGGGCGCGAGGGAGAGCCGTGCCCGCGCTGCGGCGCCCCGATCCGGCGCGACGCGTTCATGAACCGCTCGTCGTACACGTGCCCGGTCTGCCAGCCGCGGCCCCGGAACGGGCGTTGGTAGCAGCTCGGACCGGCCTCCGGCGACGACCCTCAGCGCGCGACGATGTTGCGCAGGCCGGCCGCGCCGTCGGCGAGCCAGGCCCGCACCTGCTCGGTGACGAAGTCGGCCGCGCCCTGCGGCCGCCCGCCGGCGACGTGTGGCGTGAGGATCAGGTGCGGCGCGTCCCACAGCGGCGAGTCCTCGGGCAGCGGTTCCGTCTCGGTGACGTCCAGCGCGGCCCCGGCGAGGGTGCCGTCGCGCAGGGCGGCGACCAGCGCCTCCTCGTCCACGGTGGCCCCGCGGCCTGCGTTGACGAACCGCGCGTGCGCGGGCAGCAGGCCGAGCACGCGCGCGTCGAAGGCGTGGTGCGTGGCCTCGGTCGCGGGCAGCAGCGAGATCAGCACGTCGGTGGTGGGCGCGACCTCCTCGATCGAGTCGACCACGGGGAAGCCGTACCGCTCGCCCGCCGACGACGCGACGCCGGTCACGCGCGCCCCGAGCGCCGCCAGGAGCGGCGCGAGGACGGCGGCGATCGACCCGAAGCCCCAGATCGTGACGCGCGCCTCGTGCAGCGTGAACCAGGACTCGTGGTTCGCCTGCTCCTTGCCGAGCTCGCGGTCCCATCGCCGCTCGTGCTGCGCGGCGAGCGTGCGGTCGAGGCGCCGCACGGAGGTGAGGACGAGCGCGAGGGTGTGCTCGGCGACCGTCGCGTCGTGCAGGGAACGCCCCGAGGAGATGACGACCTCGGGGGCGAACCCGGCGGCGAGCGCCTGGTCGGGGCCGGCGTTGAGGGTCTGCACCCAGTGCAGGTTCGTCATCCGGCGCGCGGCGTCCTCCAAGACCCGCTGCGGGCTGGACCAGGTGACGAGGACGTCGGCGTCCGTGTGCTCCTCGGGCACCGGGTCGCGCATCACGTAGTGCGCCACCTCCACGCCGGGGAGGTCGATCGTCAGGTCGAAGGGCACGTTGCCGGGCACGAGGAGCTTCACGCCTCGCGACGGTAGCAGCCGTCGGCGGGCGGTGTCGGGGTGGTTCGGTCCCGTTCGCCGTGCGCCTCGTGACCTGCCCTCTTATCGTGCGAGAGGCCGGCGTCCGCCGGGAGGCACGGGTGTCGAGGAGGTCGGCATGACGACGTCGGGGACGGGGACGGCGCCGCCGAGCCGCGAGCAGGTGCGGCAGGCGATGACGGCGCGCACGCCGCGCAACTACATCACGTGGCTCACGCTCGCGTTCATGATCACGTCGTCGGTGGCGAGCCTGCGGGCCGCGCCGACGATGGCGGTGTACGGGCTCGCGGCGGTCTTCCTGTACGTGGTGCCTGCGCTGGTGTTCCTGCTGCCGACGTCGCTGGTCTCGGCGGAGCTGGCGTCCGGCTGGTCGGGCGGCGTGTACCGGTGGGTGGCGGAGGGGCTGTCCAAGCCGCTCGGCTTCCTCGCCGTGTGGTGCCAGTTCGCGATGACGATCTTCTACTACCCGAGCCTGCTCGGGTACGTGGCCAGCACGCTGGCGTACGTCATCAACCCGGCCCTGGCGTCGAACGGCGTGTACGTGGCGATCGTCATCATCGTCATCTACTGGGCCGGGGTGTGGGTGTCGTCCCAGGGCACGAAGACGGTGGCGGGGCTGTCGAGCGCCGGGTTGATCATCGGCACGCTGATCCCTGCCGTGATCCTCGTGGTGCTGGGCATGGTGTTCCTCGGGCAGGGCAACACGTCGGCGGCGCCCATGGACTCGAGCCACCTGCTGCCGCAGTGGACGGGCATCGCGTCCCTCGTGCTCATCGTCAACAACTTCCTGTCGTACGCGGGCATGGAGATGAACTCCGTGCACGTGAACACGCTGCGCAACCCGGGCAAGGAGTTCCCCCGCGCGATGTTCCTCGCGATCGGGCTGGTGCTGGTCATCTTCATCCTCCCGGCGGTCGCCATCAGCTGGGTGATCCCGGCCGACCAGCTCTCCCTGACCGCGGGCGTCATGCAGGCCTTCGACGCGTTCTTCGCCAACTTCGGGGTGTCGTGGCTGACGCCGATCCTCGGGCTCATGCTCATCGCGGCCTCGATCGGCGGCATGCTCACCTGGCTCGCCGGGCCGTCCAAGGGGCTGCTCACGGTGGCGCGCGAGGAGGGCTACATGCCGCCCTTCCTGCAGCGGCTCAACAAGCACGGCGTGCAGCAGAACATCCTCGTGGCGCAGGGCGTGTTCACCACGGTGATCGCCCTGCTCTACGCGTTCATCCCCGACGTCTCCAGCGCGTACTGGATCCTGTCCGTGATCACCACGCAGGTGTACCTGATCATGTACCTGCTGCTGTTCGTGGCGGCGATGCGGCTGCGGCGCACCGCGCCCGACCACCCGCGCGGCTACCGCGCCCCCGCCCTCGGCGTCCTGTGCGTGGTCGGCTTCCTCGCCTCGGTCGCCGCGCTGATCATCGGCTTCGTGCCGCCCGCGCAGTTCTCCAGCGGCTCGGTGGGGGTGTACGTCCTCATCGTCGGCGGCGGCCTCGGCGTCATCGGCCTGCTGATCCCGTGGCTGTTCCTCAAGCTGCGCAAGCCGTCGTGGCGGCAGCCGGCGGACCCGTCGACGGGCGTCGCCGCGGACACGGACGAGGGGGAGTGACATGACCACCACGACGTCGTCGCGCGAGCCGGAGCCTGGCGCGCCGGCCCGCCACCGCTGGATCACCTACACGGCCGCCGCCCTCCTGCTGCTGGTGCTGGGCGCGATCATGGTCGTCCAGTTCGCGGGCTACCAGGACCGGCAGGACCAGCGCGAGGCCGAGCAGAAGGCCGCGACGCTGCACGCCGCGTTCGCGGAGATCGGGATCACCGCCTTCTCCGAGGAGACGATCGCCCGCGTGCTCGGGTCCGACGGCGGAGGATTCTGCACCGACCCGGCCGCGCTGGTCGACGCCACCGCGAACCTCGGGTCCACCAACGGCGCCGCGGGGCCGGGCATCCGCCCGTCCGTGCTCGACGAGCGCCGTCTCGAGGGCGACCGCCTCGTGATCGAGACCTACTGCCCCGACCAGCTCGACGAGTTCGAGGCGTACGTCGACTCCCTCCACCTGGACGACACCACCACCCAGCCGGCCCGCGAGCCCGCGAGCGAGGAGACCCCATGACCGCCCCCGACGTCGAGGCTGTGCGCGCCGCCGTCGCCCCGCTGCTGCCCCGCGCGCTGGACGACCTGCGCACGCTCGTCGCCATCCCGTCCGTCGCGGACGAGCGGCTCTTCCCGCGCGAGGAGTGCGAGCGCGCGGCGCAGTGGGTCGTGGACGCGTTCCGCGCCGAGGGCATCGACGACGCCCGCCGCGAGCGCACCCCCGACGGCTCGGACGTCGTCGTCGGGTACCGCCCCGGCCCGCCCGGCGCGCCGACCGTGCTGCTGTACGCCCACTACGACGTGCAGCCGCCGCTCGACGACGCGGCGTGGACCACGCCCCCGTTCGAGCTCACGGAGCGCGACGGCCGGCTCTACGGCCGCGGGGCGGCGGACTGCAAGGGCAACGTCGTCACGCACCTCACGGCCCTGCGCGCGCTGCGGTCGCTGGTGGGGGACGACCTGCCGGTCGGTGTGCGCATCGTCATCGAGGGCTCGGAGGAGCAGGGCACGGGCGGCCTCGACGGGTGGGTCGAGGCCAACCCGGGCGCCCTGGCCGCCGACGCGATGCTCATCCAGGACACCGGCAACGCCACGCTCGGGCTGCCCACGCTCACGGTGTCCCTGCGCGGCGCCACCAACCTCGTCGTGCGCGTCGAGGCGCTCGAGGGAGAGATCCACTCCGGCATGTTCGGCGGCGCCGCCCCGGACGCGCTCGCGGCGCTGGTCGCGATCCTGGCCTCGCTCCGCGACGCCGAGGGCAACACCACCATCGACGGCGTGGACGCGTCGGGCACCTGGCCCGGCGTCGGGTACGACGCGGACCAGTTCCGCGCGGACGCCGGGGCGCTCCCCGGCACCCGGCTGCTCGGCGACGGCGCCGTCGCCGACATGCTCTGGGCGCGACCCGCCGTGACGATCCTCGGCATCGACGCGCCGTCCGTCGTCGGGTCGGCGGCGGCGATCCAGCCGCGCGCCGCGGCCCGCCTCAACCTGCGCGTGCCGCCCGGCGCGGACGCCCGCGACCTGCAGGACAGGCTGGCCGCGCACCTCGAGGCGCACGCGCCGTGGGGTGTGCGCGTCACCGTGGAGCGGGACACCCCGGGCCAGCCGTTCGCCGCCCGCACCGACGGCCACGTCTTCGACACCCTGCAGGCGGCGCTCGCGGACGCCTACGGCCGTGACACCGTCACGGCCGGGCAGGGCGGGTCGATCCCGCTGTGCAACATCCTCGCGAGCCAGTACCCGGACGCCGCGATCGTGCTGCTCGGTGTGGAGGAGCCTGCCTGCCTCATCCACGCCCCGAACGAGAGCGTGCACCCTGGCGAGATCGAGAACCTCGCGGTCGGGGAGGCGCTGTTCCTGGCCCGCCTCGGCGCATGACCAGCCGCCCGGCCGCCGCCCGCTACGACGCCGTCGTGGTGGGCGGCGGGCACAACGGGCTCACCGCCGCGGCATACCTGGCCCAGGCCGGGCGGTCCGTGCTGGTGCTCGAGCGCCTCGACCACGTGGGCGGGGCGGCCGTGTCGGCGCGGGTGTTCCCCGGAGTCGACGCGCGGCTGTCGCGGTACTCCTACCTCGTCTCCCTCCTGCCGCGCCGCATCGTGGACGAGCTGCGCCTGCGGGTCACGCTGCGCCGCCGCCGCTACTCCTCCTACACGCCCGTGGGGGACGCCGGCCTGCTCGTCGACACCGGGGACGACGCCGCCACCCGGGCGTCGTTCGCGGCGGTCGGCGCGGCGGACGACCATGCGGCGTGGATGCGCTGGTACGCCGCCACGGGACGCCTCGCGCGCCGCCTCTTCCCGACGCTGACCGAGCCGCTCCCGTCGCGTGCCGAGGCCCGTGCGCTCGTCGACGACGACGCGACCTGGCGCGACGTCGTCGAGCGTCCGCTGGGGGAGGCGCTGCGCGAGCGGTTCGCCTCCGACGTCGTGCGCGGCGTCGTCGCGACCGACGCGCTAATCGGCACGTTCGCGGACCTCGACGAGGGCTCGCTGGCGCAGAACCGCTGCTACCTCTACCACGTGATCGGCGGCGGGACGGGGGACTGGGACGTGCCCGTCGGCGGCATGGGCGCCGTCTCGGGGGCGCTGCGGGACGCGGCGCTCCGCGGCGGCGCGACCCTCGTCACGGGCGCCGACGTCACGACCGTCGACCCCGGCGGGCGCGACGGCGCCCTGGTCGCCTGGACCGACGACGACGGAGTCGAGCACGAGGTCGCGGCCGGGACGGTGCTGTGCGGCGCGGCACCGGACACGCTCGACCGCCTGCTGGCGGCGTCCGGTGCCGCACCGTCGGGCCGGGCCACGGCTGCGCGGCCCGAGGGCGCCCAGCTCAAGGTGAACCTCGTGCTGCGCCGCCTGCCCCGGCTGCGCGGCAGCGACGACGGCACGGGTGTCGACCCGGTCGCCGCGTTCGGTGGCACGTTCCACGTCAACGAGTCGTTCGGCGCCCTCCGGGCGGCGCACGCGCAGGCGGCCGCCGGGCAGGTCCCCGACGTGCCGCCGTGCGAGATCTACTGCCACTCCCTGACCGACCCGAGCATCCTCGGCCCCGGGCTGCGCGCCTCCGGCGCCCAGACGCTCACCCTGTTCGGTCTCCACATGCCCGCGCGGCTGTTCCGCGGCGACGGCCCGTCCCACGACGCCGCGCGGGAGCGGGCGCTCGCGGCGACGCTCGCGTCGCTGGACTCGGTGCTCGCCGAGCCGGTGGAGGACGTGCTGCTGCGCGACGCCGACGGGCGGCCCTGCCTGGAGGCGCGCACCCCGGTGGACCTGGAGGGTGACGTCGGCCTGCCGGGCGGGCACATCTTCCACCGTGACCTGTCGTGGCCGTGGGCACCGGACGGTGCCGACGACGACGGCGGCGCGGGTGACGTCGGGCTCGACCGGCCCGGCTCCTGGGGCGTCGAGACCGTGCACCCCCGGGTGCTGCTCGCGGGTGCGGGCGCGCGGCGCGGCGGGGGAGTGAGCGGCGTCCCGGGCCGCGCCGCGGCGATGGCCGCGCTGAGCCTCTCTGGTCGGGGTGCCTCGAGCAGCGGCGGACCGCGGTAGGCCGCCGGGCCCGCCCTCAACCGGCGAGGCCGGCCGCCCGCTCCTGGCCCGCCGACCACGCGTAGTCGGGAGCGTCGCGCAGCAGGGCGTCGTGCGGGCCGCGCGCGACGACCCGGGCGGGGCCGCTCCCGTCCGCCCCGGCGCCGAGCAGCAGCACCTCGTCGGCGACGGTGAGCGGCGTGAGCCGGTGGGAGGCGACCACCACCGCGCCGCCCGTCTCCCGCGCGTGCGTCGCGAGCGTGGCGACGAGCGCGTCGGCGGTCGCGGCGTCGAGGTGCTCGGCGGGCTCGTCCACGAGGAGCACGCGGGCGGGCGCGAGCAGCGCCCGCGCGACGAGCAGCCGCCGTCGCTCACCGCCGGAGACGTCGGCACCGTCCGGGCCGAGCATCGTCTCCAGGCCGTCGGGCAGCGCGGCGAGCCAGGCGTCCAGGCCGACGGCGGCGAGCGCGTCGTGCGCGTCCTGCGCGGTCACGTCGGACCGCGCCACCCGGAGGTTCTCCAGCACGGTGGTGCCGAACAGGTGCCCGTCCTCGGCGACGAACAGCGCGTCGCCGGCACGGACGGTGCCGGAGCGCGCCGGCAGCAGGCCCGCCGCCGTGAGCAGCAGCGTCGTCTTGCCGACGCCGGACGGTCCGGCCAGCGCGACGACGCTGCCCGGCCGCAGCGTCAGGTCGACGCCCTCGACGACCGTGCGGTCCGCCCAGCCGGCGTCGACGGCGTCGAGGTCCAGCAGCGTGTCAGACGTGTGGCGCACTCCGGTGGGCTGTGCGTCTGACACGTCGCGGGACCCGTCGGGGAGGAGGGCGACCAGCCGCCGCGCCGCCTCCCGCGACCGCCGCAGCTGGACGGCCGCGGCGGGCAGCGTCGACGTCGCCTCGAAGACGGCGAGCGGCGTGAGCACGACGACCGCCAGCTCGACGGGCGTGAGGGTGCCCGCCGCGACCGCCGGCAGGCCCAGCAGCAGCGAGCACAGCACCGCGAGGGTCTGCGCACCGGCGTCGATCGCCGCCGACGTGCCGGAGATGCGCGCGCCGTCGTCGGTGGAACGGGTGAGGCGTGCGTCCGCGGCGCGCAGGCCCGCCAGCCGGTCGTCGAGCCGGCCCGCGACGCGCAGCTGCTGGCCGTCCTCGAGCAGCTCGAGGGCCCGGCCGGTGACCTCGGCCCGGGCCGCGGCCCCGCGACGCTCGACGGACGCCGCGGAGCGGGAGGCGAGCCACGGCGCGAGCACCCCGGTCAGGAGCAGGCAGCCGAGCAGCGTCAGCCCCGCGGCAGGCAGGAAGATCCCGACCAGGACGACCGAGCCGAGGCCGACGCACACGGCGACGCCGGCCGGGATCAGGGCCCGCACGACGACGTCGCCCACCGCGTCGACGTCGGTGCCCACCCGGGCGAGCAGGTCGCCCCGGCGCAGGGAGATGACGCGTGTGACCGGGCCGCGGGCCAGGGCGTCGTAGAGGTTCGCGCGCAGCGCGGCCATCCCCCGCAGCGCGACGTCGTGCGACGCGAGCCGCTCGAGGTAGCGCAGCACCCCGCGGCCGGTGCCGAAGGCGCGGACCCCCACGGTGGCCACGGAGAGCTGCAGCACGGGCGGCATCTGGGAGGCGCGGGCGATGAGCCAGGCGGCGGCCGCCGCGAGCCCCACCGAGAAGCCGAGCGCCAGGGTGCCGAGCGCGACGGCGCGCGCGACGCGGGTCCAGCGCACCTCCAGCATCGGCAGCACCCGGCGTAGGGGGTCGACCCCGGCGCGGCTCACGACGCCACCGCCCCGGCCGGCCCGACGGCGGCGCCGACCGGGCGCGCCACGACGTCCACCACCTGGTCGGCCAGCGCCAGGAGCGATGCCCGGTGCGCGACGACGACGACGGTGCGCCCGGCGTCGCGCCACGCGCGCACCGTGTCCAGCACCACCTGCTCGCCGCGCGCGTCGAGGTGCGCGGTCGGCTCGTCGAGCAGCACGAGCGGCGGGGGAGCACCGTCGTCCGGCGCCCCGCCGTCGAGCAGCGCGGCCGTGAGCGCCACCCGCTGCCGCTGTCCGACGCTCAGGCCCGTGCCGCCGAGCCCGACCGGGGTGTCCCACCCCTGCGGCAGCGTGGCGAGCACGTCGTCGAGGCCCGTGGTGCGCGCGGCGGCGGCGAGGGCGTCCGCCGCCACCGGGCGCCCCTCGGTGACGGCGTCGCGCACGGTGCCGGGGGCCAGTGTGGGCCGCTGCGGCACCCAGGTGACCTGCGGCCACCAGGTGGCCGGGTCGACGTCGGTGAGGTCGAGGGGCGCCGGGCCCGCGCCGTCCGTCGCGCGGGGCGGCTCGACGAGCACCCGGCCCTCGTCGGGACGCAGCAGGCCGAGCAGGACGAGCGCCGTCGTGGACTTCCCCGAGCCGCTCGGGCCGCGCAGCGCGACCACCCTGCCGCCGCCGGGGCGGCCCGTGCCGAGCGGGACCCGGGCGGTGAGCCCGGCCGGGGCGAGCAGCCCGCGGTCACCGGCGCGCACGCCGACGCCGTCGAGCACGAGGGTCGCGCCGGCGAGAGCCGGCGCGGCCGTGGTGCCCGCGACCGGGGCCGGCTGCTCGAGGATCGCGAAGGCGCGCTCCGCGGCCGCGAGGCCGTCGGTGGAGGCGTGGAACTCCGCCCCCACGCGGCGCAGCGGCAGGTACACCTCGGGCGCGAGCACGAGGACGGCGATCGCGGGGACCAGGGCGATCATCCCCTCCACGAGGCGGAGCCCGACCCCGACCGCGACGATCGCGACCGAGAGGGTGGTCAGCAGCTCCAGCACCATCCCGGACAGGAACGCGATCCGCAGCGTGCCCATGGTGGCGCGCCGCGACGCGTCCCCGAGGGCGCGCACACGGGCACCGGGCCCGATCTCGCGGCCGAAGGCCCGCAGGGTCGGGAGCCCGGCGAGCAGGTCGAGCACCTGCGACCCCAGCCGCTCGATGGTGCGCAGCCGCCGCTCCGAGGCGCCCGCGGTCATGACCCCCACCAGCCACATGAACAGCGGGACGAGCGGGAGCGTCACGACGCAGATCAGCGCGGAGACCCAGTCCAGCCCGAGCACGACCAGCACGAGTGCCGGGGTGAGGATCGCCGTGAGGAGCAGTTGCGGCAGGTAGCGCACGAGGTACGGGCCGAGGTCGTCCAGCCCGCGGGTGGCGAGCGTGGCCGTGGCGGCGGCGCCGTCCCCGGCGGGCCGTGGGCCTCGGGCGACCGCGTGCGCGACGACCTGCTCGCGCAGCTCGGCCACGACCTCGGCCGCCGCCTTCTGCGCGTAGCGCTCCTGCGCCCAGGCGATCGCGGCCCGGGCGGCGAGCGCCCCCAGGAGGGCGCCGAGCCACGGGGCGACGTCGGCGAGGGCGAGCGGCGTCCCTGCGCTGCCCGCCGTCACGGCCGGGCCGAGGGAGTGCGCGATGGCGAACGCCTGGAGCACGACGGCGCCGGCGGCGGCGACGCCGAGCACCGCGGTGAGCGCGACGTACCGGCGGGCGGCGCGGGCGCGTCGCAGCAGGCGCGGGTCGAGGGGCTTCATCGGGCCGTGGTGGGGTCGACGGTGCGGGTCAGAAGGCCGCGTCCTTGATCTTCTGCCACGACAGGCCCGCCGGCGCGGGGATGTCCTTGCTGGACAGCCGGCGCCGGAACACCCAGTACGTCCACGCCTGGTAGGCGATGACGAGCGGCGTGAGCACCACGGCCACCCAGGACATCACGGTGAGCGTGTACGGCGTGGAGGCCGCCTCCGCGACCGTGAGGGCCTCGCCGCCGTCGACCGCGGGGATGACCTCGGGGTACATGGAGCCGAAGATCAGCACGACGGCGCTCGCGATGGCCACGGCCGAGAGCGTGAACGCCCAGCCTTCGCGCCGGGCCCGCGCCGTCACGACGACGCCGACCAGCGCGAGGGCCGCGACCGCGACCGCCGCCCACGTCCAGGTGACCGAGTACGCGACCTGCGCCCAGACCGCCCAGCCGCCCGCCACGACCAGCGCGACCACGGAGAGCACCGATGCGAGGCGGCCCGCGCGCTCCCGCACGTCGCCGTCCGTCTTGAGGGCCACGAACACGCTGCCGTGCAGCAGGAACAGGACCAGCGTCGTGAGGCCGCCGGCGAGGGCGAACGGGTTGAGCAGCGCCCAGAAGCCGCCGACGTACTGGTGGGACTCGTTCAGGAGCAGCCCGCGCACGAGGTTGCCGAACGCGACGCCCCACATGATCGCGGGGACCCACGAACCGAACTGGATGGCGAGGTCGCAGCGCCGCGCCCAGCGGGCGTCGGAGATCTTGCCCCGGTACTCGAACGCGACGCCACGGGCGATGAGGCCCAGCAGGATGATCAGCAGGGGCAGGTAGAAGCCGGAGAACATCGTGGCGTACCACTCGGGGAAGGCGGCGAAGGTGGCGCCGCCCGCGGTGAGCAGCCACACCTCGTTCCCGTCCCACACCGGGCCGATCGTGTTGATCAGCACCCGGCGCTCCTTGTCGCGCTGCTCGCGGCGTCCGCGCGGCAGGATCGACAGCAGCATGCCGACGCCGAAGTCGAAGCCCTCGAGCACGAGGTAGCCGGTCCACAGGACGGCGATGATGACGAACCAGAGGATCGCGAGGTCCACGGGGTCTCCCAGTCTCGTTCTCGGGCGCTCAGTAGGCGAAGGACAGCGGTCGGTCGGTGTCGTCGGGCTCCTGGGCCTCGGGCGACTCGTCGCGGACGGAGTCCGGGACCCCCTCGACCGCGTACCGGTGCATGAGCCGGTACCAGACGACGGCGAGCACCGCGTAGACCAGCGTGAGCACGATCATCGACGTGAGGATCACGCCCGCCGGTACCGCCGTGGAGACGCCGCGCTCGGTGAGGAGGCGCACCTGGTCGATGCCCGTCGGGTTCGGCGCCACCACCCAGGGCTGACGCCCCACCTCCGTGAAGATCCACCCGAAGGAGCAGGCGAGGAACGGCGTCGGGATCGCGAGGAGGCCGAGCCTGCTCAGCCAGATGCTGTCGCTCACCCTGCCCTTGCGCGTGGCCCACAGCGCCGTGAGGGCGAGCGCCAGGGAGAACACGGCCAGGCCGATCATGAGCCGGAACGACCAGTACGTGATGGCCAGCGGCGGCGTGTAGGTGACGGGCTCGCCCGACGCCGTGACGTCGCCGTACCGCTCGGTGTACTGCTCCTGCACGTCGTACACGCCGGGCAGGTAGGACTCGGGGCCGGAGAAGTGGCCGGTGCCCAGGAAGCTGGTGACACCCGGCACGGAGATCAGGTGGTCCACGTCCTCGCACCCCGCGTACAGGGGGCCGACCGCCAGGATGGAGAACTCGGCGGCCTCGGTGCCCTCGCACAGGGCCTCGGCCGACGACATCTTGCCGGGCTGCTGCTCGTACATGAGCTTGCCCTGCAGGTCGCCCGACCAGATCACGCCGGCGCCGGCGATGATCATGGTCCAGACGCCGACGAGCACCGCGGGCCGGTAGACGGTGCGGGCCTTCTCGACGTTCTCCGTCTTCCTGCTGCGCACCAGCCGCACCATCCACCAGGTGGCGACGCCGCAGACGAACGTGCCGGCCGTGAGGAACGCGGCGCTGATGGTGTGCGGGAACGCGGCCCAGAGCGTGTTGTTCGTCAGGACCGCGCCGATCGACTCCATCTCGGCGCGGCCGGTCTCCTCGTTGAAGATCGTGCCGACGGGGTGCTGCATCCACGAGTTCGCCGCGAGGATGAAGAACGCCGACAGGTTGGTGGCGAGGGCGAACAGCCAGATGGACGCCAGGTGGATCTTCTTGGACACCCGGTCCCAGCCGAAGATCCACACGCCGAGGAAGACGGACTCGACGAAGAAGGCCGCCAGGGCCTCCATCGCGAGCGGGGCGCCGAAGACGTCGCCGACGAAGCGGGAGTACTCGCTCCACGCCATGCCGAACTGGAACTCCTGCCAGATGCCCGTGACCACGCCCAGGGCGAAGTTGATGAGCAGGAGCTTGCCGAAGAACTTGGTCAGCCGGAGCCAGCGCTCCTTCTTGGTGACGACCCACGCCGTCTGCATCCCGGCGACCAGCGGCGCGAGGCCGATCGTCAGGGGCACGAAGATGAAGTGGTAGACGGTGGTGATGGCGAACTGCCAGCGGGCCAGTGCGAGGGCGTCCACGGGTTCTCCTGTTACTCGTGCGAGTCGTGATTCGACGGTATGACCACCTGTCCGCGACCGCACGACCAGGGCGATCGTCGCCACAAGCGAGCATTCGTGAAGACTTTCACGATCTTGGTCGTGAAGGTCTTCACAAGTCAAACCGGAGGCCGTCACGGCGTGCCGCGCGGCGTCGGGTCACGCGTCGGGCCGCACAGGATGCGATACTGGTCCGAAGCCGTCCTGGCCCACATCCCGGGGCGGCCCACGAGCTCGCAGCACTCGCGATCCGCACGCGATGCCGCCGCCAGGCACGAGGCCGGGCGGCGGGCGTCCGCGAAGAGCGCGGTGCCGCAGCCGGAACCGAGACTTCCGTCGGCCGGCGCGCTGAGCAGCGCGCACGTCCGACGACGACCACCGGTGGCCCGCACGTGTGGGGGCGGGGCCGCCGGAGCTGGAGCGCCTTCCGTGACGTCCGACACCCCGACCGACGCACAGCCCGTCGAGCAGGGCCGCAAGCCCGCCCGCCGGCGCGCCACCCGGCCCGCCGCCGCCCCGAAGGGCCCGCAGGCCGAGCAGGCCGCGAGCCCGGCGGCCGCGACCGAGGCAGCGCCCTCGTCGACCGCGTCGTCCGCCCTCGCCGATCTCGTGCTGCCGGAGCGTGCCGACGCCCGCGCCGGGTCGACCGCGAGCGGCGCCTCGGCGCTCTCCGCCATCGTCCTGCCGGAGGGGCCCGCCGGTCGCGCGTCCGACGACGCCGCCGATAAGCCCGCCCGGACCCGGCGTCGTGCCACCCGCAGCACGGGCGCGCAGCGCGCAGCCGAGCCTGCCGCCGCCGAGCCGACCGCCGCGGAGCCGACGGCCGAGGCCGCGCCCAAGGGTCGCACCCGCACCCGCCGCGCCACGGCGCCGAAGGCCGAGGCACCCGCCGCGCCGGACACGACGGCGGACACGGTCGAGGGCGACGCGCAGGCCGACGTCGCGGAGACGGCCCCGGCGGCCGAGGCGCCGGCGAAGAAGACCACCACGCGCAAGAGCGCCGGCGCCGGCAAGGCCACGGAGAAGACGGCGGCACGGACCACGCAGAAGACCACGGAGAAGTCGGCGGAGAAGCCCGCGAAGAAGACCGCGAAGCCGGCCACGGAGACGCCGGTCGAGCAGGCCGCGGCCCCGGCGGAGCAGCCCGCAGAGGCCGCCGCGGAGAAGTCCGCGCCGCGCTCGCCCGCCGCGACGGGTGGCGGGTCGGTCACGCCGCGTCTCGCGACGACCGCCGTGCTGTTCCAGGCCCCCGACCTGTCGACCGCGCGCCGTTCGCGCCGCGCGCAGGCCCCCGCCGGCCCGCCCCGCCCGCACGACGCCCCGGCCGAGAGCGCGCCTGCCGAGAGCGCGTCGGTCGAGCCCGAGGCCGCGAGCAGCGCGCCCGAGCCGGCCCCGGCTGCCGAGTCGTCGACGGTCGAGGCCCCGCGCACCCGGTCGCGCCGTGCCACGCGCGGTACCCGCGCCGCCAAGGCCGCCGAGCCCGCCGAGCAGGTGGCGCCGACCGCCGACGCGGCACCGGTCGGGTCGGCGACCGAGTCGCCCGCCGAGTCGCCGGTCGAGCCGCAGGCGCCCGCCGAGCCGGTCACGGATGTCGAGCTCAGCGAGGACGAGGCCGCCGCGGTCGAGGAGGTCGGCGCGATCGAGTCCGAGCTCGTGGCCGAGGGCGTCGAGCTCGTCGACCTGGGCCCGGAGGACCTGAGCGACGAGGACGGCGAGGACGACGAGATCCGCCCGCGCCGTCGGCGTCGCCGGGGTGGTCGCGGCCGCCGGGGCGGACGCCGTCCCGAGGGCGAGGCGGGCTCCGACGCCGACCTCGACGAGGGAGGCTCCGAGAGCGACCGCGAGGACGAGGGCGTGGCCGACGGTGACGCCGGCGCGCCGGGCGAGGACCAGGCGGACGAGCACGCGGACGACCGCGCCGACGAGGACACCGACGAGCAGGGTGAGGACGACGGCGGCGAGTCCGCCTCGAGCCGTCGCCGTCGCCGCCGTCGCCGCGGCACCCGCCAGGAGCGGGCCGAGGCTGCCGTCGCGCGCACGCGCGACCGGGACGAGGTCACGGCGCTCAAGGGCTCGACCCGCCTCGAGGCGAAGCGTCAGCGCCGCCGCGAGGGGCGTGACGCCGGCCGCCGCCGCCAGATCATCACGGAGGCGGAGTTCCTCGCGCGCCGCGAGTCGGTGACGCGGTCGATGGTCGTGCGCGAGCGCGACGGCCGCACCCAGATCGCCGTGCTCGAGGACGGCGTCCTCGTGGAGCACTACGTCTCGCAGCAGTCGCAGGCGTCGATGGTGGGCAACGTCTACCTCGGCCGCGTGCAGAACGTGCTGCCCAGCATGGAGGCCGCGTTCGTCGACGTCGGCAAGGGTCGCAACGCCGTCCTGTACGCCGGCGAGGTGAACTGGGACGCCGCGGGCCTCGAGGGCCAGCCGCGCCGCATCGAGGAGGCCCTCAAGTCGGGCGACTCCGTGCTGGTCCAGGTCACCAAGGACCCGATCGGGCACAAGGGCGCCCGCCTGACCTCGCAGGTCACGCTCGCCGGCCGCTACCTCGTGTTCGTGCCGGGCGGCGGCATGACCGGCATCAGCCGGAAGCTGCCCGACACCGAGCGCAGCCGGCTCAAGAAGATCCTGCGCGACGTCGTGCCCGAGGGCGCCGGCGTCATCGTGCGCACCGCCGCGGAGGGCGCGAGCGAGGCCGAGCTGCGGGCCGACGTCGAGCGGCTCGAGTCCCAGTGGGCCGCGATCCAGAAGAAGGCGAAGTCCGCCAGCGCCCCGGCGCTGCTGCAGGGTGAGCCCGACCTCGCGATCCGCGTCGTCCGCGACATCTTCAACGACGACTTCTCGTCGCTGCAGATCCAGGGCCAGGGTGCGTGGGACGAGATCGCCCAGTACGTCGAGGAGCTCGCGCCCGACCTGCGCGACCGCGTCACGAAGTGGACCGAGAACACCGACGTGTTCGCCGTGCACCGCGTGGACGAGCAGCTCGCCAAGGGCATGGACCGCAAGGTCTGGCTGCCGTCGGGCGGCTCGCTGGTCATCGACCGCACCGAGGCGATGACCGTCATCGACGTCAACACCGGCAAGTTCACCGGCGCCGGCGGCACCCTCGAGGAGACCGTCACGCGGAACAACCTCGAGGCTGCCGAGGAGATCGTGCGCCAGCTGCGGCTGCGCGACATCGGCGGCATCGTCGTCATCGACTTCATCGACATGGTGCTCGAGTCGAACCGCGACCTGGTGCTGCGCCGGCTCGTGGAGTGCCTGGGGCGTGACCGCACCAAGCACCAGGTCGCCGAGGTCACGTCGCTCGGCCTCGTGCAGATGACCCGCAAGCGCGTCGGCCAGGGCCTGGTGGAGGCGTTCTCCGAGACCTGCGAGCACTGCAAGGGCCGCGGGTTCATCGTGCACAGCGAGCCGATCGAGAAGGGCGGTGCCCACCAGCACCACGACGGCGACCAGGGCGAGGCGTCGAAGCGGTCGCGCCGCAAGCGCGGTGGCAAGCAGGCGGAGTCGGCGTCCCCGGCCGCCGCGGCCGAGGTGCCGACCCTGCCCGAGGACCGCTCCGAGGCGCGCGAGGCCGTCAAGGCCACGCTCGCCACGATCGCGGCCGCGGCGGCGCACGCCCACGAGCACGAGCACGACGCGCCCGGCGCCAAGGACACGGCGACGGACACGACGACGGACTCGGCGAAGGACTCGGCGAAGGGCGCCGAGAAGGACTCCGCCCCGGCGCAGAAGGCGCCCGCCGCGGAGGTTCCGGCCGCCGACGTCCCGGCCCCGCTGGAGCTGCCGGAGCCGGTGGAGCCCACGGCCGTGACGCCCGTCGCGCCGGAGACGCTCATCGAGCTGCCCGAGCGGAAGCCCGAGCCCGAGGCGGCCCCCGAGCCGGCCGCGAAGCCCGCGAAGAAGGCTCCGCGCCGTGCGCGGAAAGGAGCCGGAGCCCCGAAGCCTGCTCAGTCGGGTGCTGGGGAGGCTGCGGCCGCGGGAGTGACCGGCACCGAATGAGCCGAATGACCTGACCGCGAGGTCGACGGGAGGGCCCGGGGGCGATGTCCACGACATCGCCTCCGGGCCCTGTCGTGTCGTCGGGGCGTGTCATGCTCGGGCCATGACGGGCGACGAGCGCGGCGGACGGCTCGAGGTGATCGCCGGGCCGATGTTCGCCGGCAAGACGGAGGAGCTGGTGCGTCGCGTGCACCGGGCGCAGGTGGCGCGCCGGGGGGTGCTCGTCGTCGCGCACGAGCTCGACACGCGCAGCGGGCCCGGCCGGGTGGCGTCCCACTCCGGGCTGGCGGTGCCCTCGCGCAGCGTCCGGGCGGCGGCGGAGATCCCGGCGCTCCTGACGGCGGGCACGGAGCTGCTCGCCGTGGACGAGGCGCAGTTCTTCGGCCCCGACCTGGTGGACGTGGCGACGGAGCTCGCCGACGCGGGCGTCGTGGTCGTGGTCGCGGGCCTGTCGGTGACCTTCGACGGCCGCCCGTTCGCCCCGCTGCCCGCCCTGATGGCCGTGGCGGAGTCGGTCACGAAGCTCACGGCGGTGTGCACGGTCTGCGGGCGGGACGCGGCGTTCCACGTCCGGTCCGGGGCGACGCCGGCCGACGACGCGCTGGCGCCGACGCCCGGGCACGTGGGTGGGTCCGAGTCGTACGAGGCGCGCTGTCGCCGGCACCGGGCGGGGTGACGCCGGCCGGGGCGTGGGTCAGCGTCGTCCGAGCTGCTGCCGCATCGGGCAGTCGAACGGGTCGCGAGCGGCCAGCCCGACCTCGTTGAGGTAGCGCACGACAATCGCGTACGAGCGCAGCAGCGAGGTCTCGGTGTACGGCATCCCGAGCCGCGCGCAGTGCTCGCGGACGATCAGCCGGGCACGCGCGAGGTGGGGGCGGGGCATGCTCGGGAACAGGTGGTGCTCGACCTGGAGGTTGAGCCCGCCCATGAGCACGCTCATCCAGGCGCCCCCGCGCACGTTGCGGGAGGTGAGCACCTGCTTCGACAGGAAGTCGATCCGGCTGCCCTCGGGGATCATGGTCATGCCCTTGTGGTTGGGCGCGAAGGTCGCACCCATGTAGACGCCGAAGACGGCGAGCTGCACGCCGAGGAAGGCGAACCCGAGGCCGAGCGGCAGCCACCAGAAGATCACGGCGACGTACAGGGTCAGCCGCGCGACGATGGTGACGAGCTCTCGCCGTCGGGACGCCCGGTCCTCCGGGGGGCCGGTCAGCAGCGACCGGACGGCGGTGACGTGCAGGTTGAGTCCCTCGAGGGTGAGGAGGGGGAAGAAGAGCCACCCCTGCCGGCGGGTGATCGCGCCGAGGAACCCGCGGTGGTCCGCGGCCGCCTCCTCGGTGAAGGAGATGACGCCGGGCGCGACGTCGGGGTCCTTGCCCACCTGGTTGGGGTTGGCGTGGTGGCGGGTGTGCTTCGTCATCCACCACGAGTAGCTGATGCCGACCACGGCGTTCGCCAGGATGCGGCCGACGCGGTCGTTGAGCGGCCCGGACGCGAAGACCTGGCGGTGGGCCGTCTCGTGGGTGACGAAGGCCAGCTGCGTGAGCACGATGCCCAGCGCGGCCGCGACGAGGAGCTGGAGCCACGAGTCGCGCAGCAGCACGAAGCCCGTCACCACGCCGCCCAGCGCCAGGAGGAGGACCAGGCCGTTGACGAGGTAGTAGCCGTACGCCCGGCGCAGCAGGCCGGCGTCGCGGACCTCCTTGGACAGGGCCCCGTAGGTGCTGGTGAAGCGCGTCGCGGCACCGCCGCGGACGGAGGTGGCCTGGGGGGCGGCCGGGACGACTGTGGGCATGCGTGCCTCGCAGGGGTCGGGGTCGACTTCCCAGCCGGGGGATGAGCAGACGCTCGGTGATGCGGATGACTCGAGCCTACGGAGCCGTAGGTTCAGGACAAGGGGGATGTCCCCCGAGTGCGAGGGGGTGCTCGACGGTCAGTCCTCCACGAGCGGCACGAACGAGTAGGTCCCGTGCTCCGAGGTCCGCACCACGCCGCGCTCGTCCCGGGTCACGAGCACCATCACGTGGCGCACGGGGATGACCATCCGGCCGCCGGGAGCGACCTGGTCCACCAGCTCCGCAGGCAGCCGGGTGGGCGCGGCCGACACCAGCACCCGCTCCCACCCACCGGCGCGCGGGGCACCGAGGCGGCCGGGGACGGCGAGCGCCACCCGGGCCCAGGGCATGCCGGCGCGCCGCACGTTGGCCGCGCCCCAGGCGGCGAGGTCCGCGCGTCGTTCGAGCCCGAGCACGGACCCGGTGGGCCCGACGAGCCGCGCCAGCAGCGCCGTCGTCCAGCCGGAGCCGGACCCGACGTCGAGCACGTCCGCGCCCACCGGGACGTCGAGGAGCCGGAGCATCGCCGCGACGGTCGACGGCTGCGAGCACGTCTGGCCGTGCCCGATCTCGACCGGGCTGTCGGCCTCCGCCCACCGGGCGGCCCCGCGGGGCAGGAAGCCGTGGCGGTCGACGTCGCGCAGGGCCGCCGTCACCGCGTCGTCGACGCCCCCGGACCCCGTCGGCAGGTCGGCACGCCCCGTCCGTCCGGTCATCTCCCCATCGTCGCCCCGCTGCGCCCCCGACACCGGCCGAGCGGCCTCTCCGTGCCGGCGCCGCCGGGCGAGCAGCCTCGGTCGGGTCGACGATCGAGGGGACGGCCGGCGACGGACGTCGGCCCGCCCGAGGGAGGACGACATGGCAGGCACGGTCGCGCGCGTCACGGAGATCACGGCCCGGTCGGACACGAGCTTCGAGGACGCGATCCGCGTCGGGCTCGAGCGGGCGGGGCAGACGGTCCGCCAGATCACCGGGGCGTGGGTCAAGGAGCAGAAGGTCGAGGTGTCGGACGGCGCGATCGTCGCGTGGCAGGTCGACCTGCAGGTCACGTTCGTCCTCGACGGCTGACGGGGCACGGGGCGGCAGGACCCGTCGTGGGCCACGTCACGGCTGCCCGCGGGAGCAGACGTTTGAACCGATCGGCGCCGTGACGTAGTCTTGGACGTCGGCGCGCCTGTGGCGTGCCAGTCCCGTGTGCCCACGACGCACCGCACTCGACCGCCGCGGCGGGCCGAGTTGCAGACCAAGTCGGTGATGAACGTGGTGCGGCATGCCCAGACCAGGAGAGATGAGCAGCAACGTGGTGTACGCGATCGTCAAGGCCGGTGGCCGTCAGGAGAAGGTGTCCGTCGGGGACATCGTCGTCATGGACCGAGTCAAGGCCCAGGCCGGTGACACGGTGGAGCTGCCCGCTCTGCTTCTGGTGGACGGGGAGAAGGTGACCACCGACGCCGCGAAGCTGGCGAAGGTCAAGGTCACGGCTGAGGTCGTGCGGGACGAGAAGGGCCCGAAGATCACGATCCTCAAGTACAAGAACAAGACCGGCTACCGCAAGCGCCAGGGTCACCGCCAGTCGCTGACCCGCCTCAAGGTCACCGGCATCAAGTGACCCCGCCGGGCCGAGCGCGACACCCGCAGCACGGCCCACGGCACGGATCCCCTCGTTCTTCGCAGAAAGCAGGTCTGACAGATGGCACACAAGAAGGGCGCGAGCTCCTCGCGCAACGGTCGTGACTCGAACGCCAAGTCCCTCGGCGTCAAGCGCTACGGCGGCCAGGCCGTCAAGGCCGGCGAGATCATCGTCCGCCAGCGTGGCACCCACTTCCACCCCGGCGAGAACGTCGGCCGTGGCGGCGACGACACGCTGTTCGCGCTGACCGCCGGTTCGGTGGCCTTCGCGACGCGTCGCGGCCGCAAGGTCGTCGACATCGTCGCGGCCGAGGTCTGAGCCGCACACACTTCCCCGACTCCCACCCGAGTCGACGACGAGGGGCGCACCGTCGCGGTGCGCCCCTCGTCGCTTTGCCTGAGAGGATCTGACCATGGCCAGCTTCGTCGATCGCGTGGTGCTGCACGCCGTGGGCGGTGACGGCGGCCACGGCGTCGCGTCGATCCGCCGCGAGAAGTTCAAGCCCCTGGCGGGCCCCGACGGCGGCAACGGTGGCGACGGCGGGACGGTGAAGCTCGTCGTGGACCCGCAGGTGACGACGCTGCTCGAGTACCACCACTCGCCGCACCGCCGCGCGGCCAACGGCACCCAGGGCATGGGCGACGACCGCGACGGCGCCAACGGGGGCGACCTCGTGCTGGGCGTGCCCGACGGCACCGTGGTCAAGGACCGCGACGGGAACCTGCTGGCAGACCTCGTGGGCGCGGGCGCCGAGTACGTGATCGCCCAGGGGGGCCGCGGCGGCCTCGGCAACCGCGCGCTCGCCTCCCCGAAGCGCAAGGCGCCGGGCTTCGCGCTGCTCGGCGAGCCGGGCGAGGAGCGCGACGTCGTCCTCGAGCTGAAGACGATCGCCGACGTCGCGCTGGTGGGGTACCCGAGCGCCGGCAAGTCGTCGCTGGTCGCGGCGATCTCGGCCGCGCGTCCCAAGATCGCGGACTACCCGTTCACGACGCTCGTGCCCAATCTGGGTGTGGTCCAGGCGGGGGAGACCCGTTACACCGTGGCCGACGTGCCGGGGCTCATCCCCGGCGCCAGCGAGGGCAAGGGCCTCGGCCTGGAGTTCCTGCGGCACGTCGAGCGCACCGCCGTGCTCGTGCACGTGCTCGACTGCGCCACCCTCGAGCCGGGCCGCGACCCGCTCAGCGACCTCGACGTCATCGAGGCCGAGCTCGCCGCCTACGCCGGCGACCTCGACATCGAGGGCGGGCGGGTGCCGCTCACCGAGCGGCCGCGCCTCGTCGTGCTCAACAAGATCGACGTGCCCGAGGCGCGCGAGCTCGCCGAGCTCGTGCGGCCCGACCTCGAGGCGCGGGGCCTGCGGGTCTTCGAGGTCTCGACCGCCAGCCACGAGGGCCTGCGCCCGCTCACCTTCGCGCTCGGCGAGCTGGTCGAGCGCGCCCGCGCGGCCGCCCCCGCGCCGGAGCCCACGCGCGTCGTCCTGCGCCCGCGGGCGGTCGACGAGTCCGGCTTCACGGTCACCGCGAAGAAGGACCACGAGGGCGTCTACTACGAGGTCCGCGGCTCCAAGCCGGAACGCTGGGTGCGGCAGACCGACTTCAACAACGACGAGGCCGTCGGGTTCCTCGCCGACCGGCTCGCGAAGCTGGGCGTGGAGGAGAGGCTCCTCAAGGCCGGGGCCGTCGCGGGCGACGAGGTGCGCATCGGCGACCCGAGCAACGCCGTCGTCTTCGACTGGGAGCCCACCCTCGTCACCGGCCCGGAGCTGCTGGGCGCGCGCGGCACCGACCTGCGCCTCGACGAGAGCGCACGGCCGACCCGCGGGGAGAAGCGTCGGGAGCACCAGGAGCGCATGGACGCCAAGACGGAGGCGCGCCGCGAGCTGTGGACGGAGCGTCAGTCGGGCCACTGGACGGACCCCGACGACGCGTGACGGCGGATCCGGCGAGAATGCCGGGGTGAACGCCGCCACCTCCCGTGCCAGCCTGCCCACGGCGCACCGGATCGTCGTCAAGATCGGCTCGTCGTCGCTCACGGGCCCGGACGGGCACCTCGACCTCGCGGCGCTGCGCTCGCTCGTCGACGTGCTGGCCGCGCGGGTGACGGCCGGCGCCCAGGTGGTGCTGGTGTCCTCGGGCGCGATCGCCGCCGGCATCGGGCCGCTCGGGCTCAGCGCCCGGCCCCGCGACGTCGCGACCATGCAGGCCGCGGCGATGCTCGGCCAGGGCCAGCTGGTGGCCCGGTACACCGAGGCGTTCGCCGCGCACGGGCTGCAGATCGGCCAGGTGCTGCTCACCGCGGAGGACACGGTGCGGCGGTCGCGGTACCGCAACGCGCAGCGCTCCCTGGAGCGGCTCCTCGCGCTCGGTGTCGTGCCGGTCGTCAACGAGAACGACGCGGTCACCACGGACGAGCTCACGTTCGGCGACAACGACCGGCTGGCCGCGCTCGTCTCGCACCTGGTGCGCGCCGACGCGATGGTGCTGCTCACCGACGTCGACGGCCTGCACGACGCGCCCCCGTCGCGCCCCGGCGCCAGGCGCATCGCGCACGTCGCCGACCTCGCCGACCTCGCGGGGGTCGAGGTCACCGCGCGCGGCAGCGCGGTCGGCACGGGGGGTATGGTCACCAAGCTCGAGTCGGCACGGATCGCGACCGGCGCCGGCGTGCCCGTCGTGCTCACCAGCGCGCGGAACGTCGCCGCCGCGCTGGCGGGCGAGGACGTCGGCACGTTCTTCGCGGTCACCGGGCGGCGCACGACGGCGCGGCGGCTGTGGATCGCCCACGCGGCCCGGTCGCACGGTCGGCTGCATCTCGACGCCGGCGCGGCGCGGGCGGTGCTCGGCGGCCGCGCGTCGCTGCTGCCCGCCGGCGTCACGCGTGTCGAGGGCACGTTCGAGGCGGGAGACCCGGTCGAGCTGGTGGCGCCGGACGGTGCGGTCGTGGCACGCGGGCTCGTCGCGTTCGACTCGGGCGAGCTGCCCGGCCTGCTCGGGCGGTCGACGTTCGACCTGCGCGCCGAGCTGGGGGAGGGGTACGACCGGGAGGTCGTGCACCGCGACGACCTGGTGCTCGAGCACCGGCGATGAGCTCCGGGCGTCCGCCTCTCCTCACCCCGTCCCTCCTGGTGAGAGGGGTCTGCCGCCGGGAGCGCCGTCGTCGTACGCTCGGGGGATGACCACGACCCTCACGGAGGACCTGGCTGCGGGCGCCGCGGGCGCCGGGGCGGCCGACGACGTCACGGCCGCCGTGCGCGACGTCGCGCGCCGGGCCCAGATCGCGTCGCGGACGCTCGCCACCGCGGCCCGGGCCACCAAGGACGCGGCGCTGCACGCGCTGGCCGACGCGCTCGAGGCCGCCGCCGACGAGATCGTCACGGCGAACGCCGACGACCTCGCCCGCGGGCGGGAGCACGGGCTGAGCGACGGGCTGCTCGACCGGCTGGCGCTCACGCCGGCGCGCGTCGGCGCCATCGCCGGTGCGCTGCGCGAGCTCGCCGGCCTGCCCGACCCGGTGGGGGAGGTGGTGCGCGGCCAGACGCTGCCGAACGGTCTGCGCCTGCGCCAGCTGCGCGTCCCGATGGGCGTGGTGGGGATGATCTACGAGGCCCGTCCCAACGTCACGGTGGACGCCGCGGGCCTGGCGCTGAAGTCGGGCAACGCGGTGATCCTGCGCGGCGGCAGCGCGGCGGCGTCGTCCAACGCGGTGATCGTCGACGTGCTGCGCCGCGCCCTGGTGGCCCAGGGGCTGCCCGCCGACCTCGTGCAGACCATCGACGCCCACGGCCGCCCCGGCGGCGTCGCGCTCATGCAGGCGCGCGGTCTGGTGGACGTGCTCGTCCCGCGCGGCGGCGCCGACCTCATCCGGACCGTGGTCGAGTCGTCGACCGTGCCGGTGATCGAGACGGGCGTCGGCAACGTGCACGTCTACGTGGACGCCACCGCCGACGTCGCGAACGCCGTCGAGATCGTCATGAACGCCAAGACGCAGCGGGTGGGCGTGTGCAACGCCGCCGAGACGCTGCTGGTGCACCGCGACGCCGCCGAGGCGTTCCTGCCCGCGGCGCTCGCGGCGCTGGGCGGGGCGGGCGTGGTGCTGCACGGCGACGCGCGCACGGTCGCCCTGGCGCCGGAGTCCGTCGAGGTGCTGCCGGCGACGGACGCGGACTGGGCCACCGAGTACCTCGCGCTGGAGCTCGCGGTGCGGGTCGTGGACTCCCTCGACGAGGCGATCGAGCACATCCGCACCTGGTCGTCGGGGCACACCGAGGCGATCCTCACCCGCGACCTCGCGGCGTCCGAGCGCTTCGTGGCCGAGGTGGACTCGGCCGCCGTGATGGTCAACGCGTCGACCCGCTTCACCGACGGCGGGGAGCTCGGCCTGGGCGCCGAGATCGGCATCTCGACGCAGAAGCTGCACGCCCGCGGCCCCATGGGGCTGGCCGAGCTGACGACCACGAAGTGGGTCGTGCACGGCGACGGGCACGTCCGGCCCGCGTGAGAGACTGACCCCCGTCCTTGCCCGTAGCGACCCGTCGCACACCCCCACGCACAGGAGGAACCCGTGCTGCACACCGCCGTCCAGGTGGCCCAGGAGGCCACCGAGCACGCCGAGTCCATCTCCCCGATCGCGATGGGTCTCCTCGCGTTCGGTGGCCTGGTCGCCGCGCTCGTGGTGACGTACGCCTTCCGCAACGTGTCCAACCGCCACCACTGACGGCTGCCGTCCGGTCAGCGTGAACGAGCCGTCGTCGCAGCCGCGCCGTCCGCGCCTGGGCGTGATGGGCGGCACCTTCGACCCCATCCACCACGGGCACCTGGTCGCCGCCAGCGAGGCGGCGGCGCTGCTCGACCTCGACGAGGTCGTGTTCGTCCCCACGGGCAAGCCGACCTTCAAGCAGCACCAGAGGGTGTCGCCGGCCGAGCACCGCTACCTCATGACGGTGATCGCGACGGCGTCGAACCCGCGGTTCACGGTGAGCCGGGTCGACATCGACCGTCCGGGCCTCACGTACACCGTCGACACCCTGCGGGACCTGCACGAGCAGCGACCCGACGCCGACCTGTTCTTCATCAGCGGCGCCGACGCGATCGAGCAGATCCTGACCTGGAAGGATGCCGCGCTGCTGTGGGAGATGGCACACTTCGTGGCTGTCACGCGGCCGGGGCACCAGCTCATGGTGGACGGCCTGCCCCACGACGGGGTCACGACGCTGGAGGTCCCGGCGCTGGCGATCTCGTCGAGCGACTGCCGTCGCCGGGCGCAGGCCGGCCAACCGGTGTGGTACCTGGTGCCGGACGGCGTGGTCCAGTACATCGCCAAGCACGGTCTGTATCGAGGTCTCGATGAGTGACAACAACCCGTCCCGCCCGCTGACCCGCCGCGAGATCCGCGAGCGGGAGCAGGCGGCCGCCGCCGCGCAGGCGAGCGCCGCTCAGCCGGCGCCCCCCGGGCCGGAGTACGGCGCTCCCGCCGTGTCGCGGTCGCCGTTCGGACCGCCCGCCGGGCAGGCGCCGGCCCCGCGGTTCCCGGCGCCGGCCACCAGCGCGCCGTCCCGGCGCTCGCTCCGTGAGCAGAGCCCGTCGCCCGCCGCCCCGGCGCCCGCGCCGATGGTGCGGCCGCCGTCCACCTCCGCCGGTGTGCGGGGCCTGGACGAGACCGGGCGCCTGGCCCCGATCCAGCGGCCCACCGGTGAGATGTCCCGCGCCGTCGCCCCGACGCCGTCGGCGCGGCCCGCCGCGGCACCGCCCAGCGCCCCGGCCGCGCCGCCCGCGCGCCCCTCGACCCGCCGCGACCACGGCGGTGCCGTGCCGGGCGCCGCCGCCGGCTTCGGTGCGGCGCCGCTGGCCCCGCAGGCCAGCGCGACGCCTCCCGCAGCTCCCCCCGCGGCCAGCCCGCCGGCCACCGTCGCGCCGCGGCCCGACGGCCCGGCGCGCCGTTCGCCGTTCGCGACGACGGGCACGACGTCGCCCTTCGGCGCCACGCCGGCGCCGCCCGCCCAGGCGGCACCGGCCGCGACGCCGCCGGCCGCCTCCACGTCGGTGGCGCCCCCGCTGCCCTGGGCGACCCCGACCACCGAGCGGCCCGCGTCCCTGCCGCCCTCGCGCCCCGCGGCGGGGGCCCCGGACCCGTCGGCGGCGCCGGAGCGACCCGCCGCGTCGCCGTTCGACGCGCTGGTCGCGTCCGAGCAGCCCGTCCGGGCCCGCTCGGCCGCGCCGCAGCCGGTCGACGAGGACGACGACGAGGACTGGGACGAGCCCGAGGCCTCGTACACCTGGCTGCACTACATCGTTCTCGTCGTCGTGGCGTTCGTGCTGGGCCTGCTGGTCTGGAGGCTGCTGCTCTCCGGCCCGGACCAGAACGAGTTCCCCGTCGACGGTGCCGCGCCCGCGGCCACCCTCTCCCTCACGTACGAGCACCCCGGAGCCGCCGCATGACCGCCAGCCCCCGCGCCGTCGAGCTGGCGGTCGTCGCCGCCCGCGCCGCGTCCGACCGCAAGGCGCAGGAGATCATCGCGCTGGACGTGAGCGACCAGCTGGTGCTCACCGACGTGTTCCTCATCGCCTCGGGCACGAACGAGCGTCAGGTCTCCGCCATCGTGGACGCGGTCGAGGAGGCGATGTTCCTCGCGGGGTCCAAGCCCATCCGCCGCGAGGGCAAGGCGCAGGCGCGCTGGGTGCTGCTCGACTTCGGCGAGGTCGTCGTCCACGTGCAGCACGCCGAGGACCGCGTGTACTACGCGCTCGAGCGGCTCTGGAAGGACTGCCCGGCGGTCGAGCTCCCGGAGGACGCGCGGGGCGGCGACGGCGCGACGGCCGCCGCCGAGTACGGCGACGGCGAGGGTGACGGCGCGATCCGCCTCGCGGGCGACGAGCGGTGACCGCCGGCACCGTCGTCCTGCTGCGCCACGCCCGTACCGCCTACAACGCCTCGCTGCGGCTCCAGGGGCAGATCGACATCCCGCTCGACGAGGTGGGCCGGTGGCAGGCGACCGAGGGCGGTGCGGCGCTCGCGTCGTCGCACCGCGCGACGCGCGTCGTGTCCTCGGACCTGGGCCGCGCCGTCGAGACCGCGACCGCGTACGCGGACGCGCTCGGCGGGGCGACCGTGCACACGGACGAGCGCCTGCGCGAGCGCGGGTTCGGCGCGTGGGAGGGCCTCACGGGGGCCGAGCTGCAGGAGCGCTGGCCGGAGGAGTACGCGGCGTGGCGCCTCGGTGCCGAGCCGGCCGGTGCGGGCGCCGAGACGAAGCCGGCGGTCGCGCAGCGCATGGCCGAGGCGGTCGCCGAGCACGCCGAGGACCTGGACGACCAGGAGACCCTCGTGGTGGTGTCGCACGGCGCGGCCATCTCGCTGGCGGTGACCGCGCTGCTCGGGCTCGACCCGGCCACCTGGCGCGGCCTGTCCGGCATGCACAACGTGCACTGGTCGCACCTGCACCGCGCGGGCGAAGGATCGGTGCCGGCCTGGCGCCTCGTGGCGCACAACGTCGGCGCGGGGTACCCCCTGGACCGTTGGCAGGCCGGCCCGGACTGGAATTTGGAACCTGGCCCGAAGTCTGCCTAAGATATCGACGTTCCGAGGGGCGCAAGCCCGGAGGAACACACCGAATCAGACGAATCGCCTGACCGTTCGCGGTCGCGAGAGTCGGTTCTCGGGGCTGTGGCGCAGCTGGTAGCGCACCTGCATGGCATGCAGGGGGTCAGGGGTTCGAGTCCCCTCAGCTCCACCCCGACGAGAAGGCCCGGAACCACATGGTTCCGGGCCTTCTTGCGTGACCAGAGGTTTCACGGTGCGGGACGCCGTTGCGCCGACGCCGTCGTCGCCTAAGGTCGGACCTGCGGCCGCGTCGTCGGCCGTCACATCTGAAGACACCCATGACAGGGGAGCGCCGTCGAAGGGGCGCTGAGAGTGCGGGACAGGCCGCAGACCCTTGGAACCTGCTCCGGTTAGCACCGGCGAAGGGAGTTACCTGGAATGTCCGCGCCCACTTTCCTGCGCAGCGCGTCCCTGCGGTACCGCACCGTCGACCTCGTCACCGTGGCCATGCTCGGCGTGGCCGTCGGCGTCGTCTTCTGGGGCTGGACCCAGCTCTACCACCTGCTCTCCGCCGGGCTGGCGGTCGCCTTCCCGCCGGCCACCGGCCTGCTCGGAGGGGGCTGGCTGCTCGGCGGCGTCCTCGGCGGTCTCATCGTCCGTCGCCCCGGCGCGGCCCTGCTGACCGAGGTCGTCGCCGCGAGCGTCGAGGCGCTGCTCGGCGCCGGCTGGGGCTTCTCTGCGATCGTCTCCGGCGTCGTGCAGGGGTTCGGCGCCGAGCTGGTGCTCGCCCTGTTCCTCTACCGGCGGTTCGGCACCGTCGTCGCTGCCCTGGCGGGCGCCGTCGCCGGCGCGTGCGGTGCCGTGTACGAGTGGTTCGCGTACTACCCCGACTGGGCATGGGGCTACCGGCTGGCCTACCTGGGACTCTTCGCGCTGTCGGGCGCGCTGCTCGCCGGCCTCGGGGGAGCGGCGCTGGTGCGCGCCCTCGCGCGGGCGGGGGTGCTCGACGCCTTCGGGCCGGGGCGCGACCTCGCCGACCGTGCCCTCGACCGCACGCCGGCCTGACGGCGTGGCGCGCGACGACGTCCGGGCTCGCGTGCGCGGGCTGCGCTGGCGGCCCACCGGGCGGGCCGCCCCCACGCTGGACGGCCTCGACCTCACCGTCGGGGTGGGGGAACGCGTGGGGCTGGTCGGTCCCAGCGGGGCCGGCAAGACGACCGTGCTGCACGCCCTCGCCGGGGTGCTCGGGGACCCGCTGCCCGGCGACCTGACCGGAGACGTCCGCGTGGACGGCCGGATCGGGTACGTGCCGCAGGACCCGGGTGCGGCGGTCGTCGCCTCCCGGATCGGGCGGGACGTCGCGTTCGGGCCCGAGAACGCCGGCCTGCCGCGGGCGGAGATCTGGCGCCGCACCGGCGAGGCCCTCGACCGCGTGGGCCTGCGGTACCCGTGGGGCCGCCCGACGTCGGCCCTCTCGGGCGGCGAGCTGCAGCGGCTCGCCCTCGCGGGGGCGCTGGCCCGCATGCCCGGCCTGCTGCTGCTCGACGAGCCGACGGCGATGCTCGACCCTGCCTCCGCGGCAGAGGTCCGCGCCGCCGTGGCGGGCGCGCTGGAGGGCACGGACACGGCGCTCGTCGTGGTCGACCACCACGTCGGGCCGTGGCTGGAGCACCTGGACCGCGTCGTGGTGCTCGGCGCGGGCGGCCGGGTCACGCACGTCGTCGCCCCCGCCGCGCTCGGGATCGGTGACGGCGCGGCGACGGGGGTCCGCGACGAGCTGAGCCGTGCCGGCGTGTGGCTGCCCGGCGTGCCCGCACCGGCGCCGCTGGAGGTGCCGGGTGCCGTCGTGGCGCCGGACACGCCCGGCCCGGAGGTCGTCATGGCGGGCGTGCGCGTCGACCTCGTCACCCGCGGCCTGCGCGGCCGCACCACCACGCGTGCCCTGGACGACGTGACCGCACGGTTCCCCGCGGGGCGGCTCACGGCCGTGACGGGGCCGTCCGGGGCGGGGAAGTCCACGCTCGTCGCCACGCTCGCGGGGCATCTGCGGCCGTCGGACGGGGACGTGCGCGGAACGCCCGGCCACGCCGCACGCTCCCGCGACCTCGCCCGGTGGTGCGGGTGGGTGCCGCAGCACCCGGAGCACGGCCTGCTCGCGCTGCGGGTGCGGGAGGAGATCGAGCTCACCGGCCGACGCCTCGGCGTGGCCGTGGCCGTGGACGACGTGCTCGCGCTGCTGCGCCTCGACCACGTCGCCGACGCGCACCCGTTCCGGCTGTCCGGCGGCGAGCAGCGGCGCCTGGCGCTGGCCGCCGCGCTCGCGCACCGCCCCGGGCTCGTGCTCCTCGATGAGCCGACCGTCGGCCAGGACCGGCACACCTGGGCGGCGGTGGCCGGCTGGGCCACCGCCGCGGCCCGGCACGGCGGGTCGGTCGCGGCCAGCACCCACGACGCGCACCTCGTCGCCCTCGCCGGGCACCAGGTGCGGCTCGGCGGCGCGGCACGCGCGCGGCAGGCGGTGGCCGCGTGACCGGCGTCCTGGGGCGGGTGAACGCCCTCGTCCTCGTCGCGCTCGGCCTGCTCGGGCTGGTCGCCTCGCTCGGGGTGCGGGACGTCGCGAGCGCGGTCGTCGGGGCCGCCGGCTGCCTCGTGTTCGGCCTGGTGCTGCTGCCGCGGGGGACGGGCTCGCCGGCCCGCTATCTCGCCGTGCTGGTGGCGGTCGCGTCGGTGGCGTGGTCGACCTGGCTGCTCGGCGGCCGCGACCCGGTGGTCGCCGCGGTCGCGGGCGTCCGCATCGCGGTGCTCGCCCTGCCCGGGGTGGCCCTCGCCCCGCTGGTCGACCCGAGCGGGCTGGCCGACCAGCTCGGCCAGCGGCTGCGCCTGCCCGCACGCTTCGTCGTCGGGGTGGCGGCGGCGCTGCAGCGGTTCGAGCGGCTCGGCACGGTGTGGGAGCAGGCGTCGCGGGCCCGCCGCTCGCGCGGCGTCGGGCCCGGCCGTGGCCCGCTCTCCCGGGCGCGGCACGCGGCGTCGGTGACGTTCGCCGTCCTCGCCGCCACCCTGCGCGACGCGACCGCCATGTCCGTCGCGATGGACGCGCGGGGCTTCGCCGGCGCCCACGGCCGCACCTGGGCCGAGCCGGCCCCGTGGACCCGCACCGACTCCGTCGTGCTCGCGGCGGGCACGCTCGTCGCGGCCCTGCCGTTCGCCGCACTCGTCCTGCGCTAGCTCCCTGCCCTGGCTGCGCCGACCGGCACGGGACCGGCGGGCGCAGAATGGGCGCAGGAGGTGCTCGCATGGCACGCCAGGTGCACGACTTCGACGCCCTCTACGCCGCGGACGACCCGCCACCGTGGGAGATCGGGCGTCCCCAGCCCGCGCTCCTGGAGCTCGTCCGCCGGTCCGTGCTCGAGGACCCGGTGCTCGACGTCGGGTGCGGCACGGGCGTGCTGGCGCTCGCCGTCGCCCGCGCCGGCCACCGGGTCGTGGGGGTCGACGCCGCGCCGCGCGCGATCTCCCGCGCGCGGGAGCGGGCGGCGGGAGCGATCCTCGCTCCGCCGGGCGAGGTGCGCTTCGAGGTGGCGGACGCCCGCCGGCTCGACCGGATCGACGTTCGCCCGCGGACCGTGCTGGACTCCGGGCTGCTGCACACCCTGGACGACGCCGGCCGCACGGCCTACGTGGCGGGGCTGGAGGCGATCTGCCCGTCCGGCGCGCTTGTCGCGGTGCTCGCGATGTCCGTGGACGCGGGGCTCGGCTGGGGCACGACCGCGGACCGGCTGCGTGCGGCGTTCGACGGACCCGCCTGGACGTCCACGGTGGTGTCGGACGCCGCGATCGCCGCGCGCACCGCAGGCGACGAGCTGCGCCTTGCCGCCCTGCTCCTGACGACGCGTCGGGCGTGAACACCGCGGACCCGGCGCGGCCCCGTGCGATAGGAAGGGTGGGTGCCGGCACCGCCCCTCTTCCCGCTCCGCAGCGTCGTCCTGGGGGCGTTCCTCCCCACCCTCGTGCTGGAGATCGGCATCGGCGCGATGCTGCCCGTCGTGGCGGTCACCGCGACGGGCCGGGGAGCGTCCCTCACGGTCGCGGGGCTCGTCGCAGCCCTGCTGCCGCTCGGCAAGATCGCGTTCGACCTGCCGGCCGGCGCGCTCTCGCAGCGCCTCGGCGACCGGGTGGCGATGCTGGTGGCGGGCAGCGTCGCCGTCGTCGCCTTCACGACGATCGCCGTGTCCTCGGCCCTGTGGGGCCTGGCGGCGGGCGTGTTCGCGCTCGGCGCGGCGAACGCCGTCTTCAACCTCGCCCGGCAGGCGTACCTCACCGAGATCACCCCGCCGCTGCGGCGCGCACGGGTCATGTCGACGCTCGCCGGCGTGCACCGGATCGGGCTCTTCCTGGGGCCGTTCGCGGGCGCCGCGACGATCGCGGCGACGTCGTTGCACGGCGCGTTCTGGCTGGGCGCGGGCTCGGCACTCGTCGCGGTGCTGGTCATCGCCCTGGTCCGCCCGGAGGCGCAGGCCGACGCCCCGTTGCCCCGTCCGGCCGGCGGACCGCGCGTGTCGATCGCGGCGGTCGCGCGTGAGCACCGCCGGCTGTTCGCGAGCCTCGGCGTCGCCATCCTCCTGGTGAGCGCCGTGCGCGGCGCCAGGCAGACGGTGATCCCGCTGTGGGGCGAGCACCTGGGCCTGGACGCCGAGGTGACCTCGCTCGTCTTCGGCGTCTCGGGCGCCCTGGACATGCTGCTGTTCTACCCGGCCGGCAAGGTGATGGACCGGTTCGGCCGGCTGTGGGTGGCCGTGCCGTCCATGCTCACGATGGCGGTCGGGCTGGCCGTGCTGCCGTTCGCGCACACCGCGGGTGCGCTCGCGGTGGTCGCCGCGCTGCTCGGCGTCGGCAACGGCATGGGCTCCGGCATCGTCATGACGCTGGGCGCCGATGTCGCGCCCGCCGCGGTGCGGCCCACCTTCCTCAGCGTGTGGCGGCTCTTCCAGGACACGGGCGACGCGCTCGGGCCGCTGATCCTGTCGGCGGGCGCGGCCCTCGGGTCGCTCGCGGCGGGGGTGTGGGCCACCGCGACCCTCGGCGCGGGCTCGGCGGCCGCGCTCGCCCGCTGGGTGCCGCGGTACTCCTCGCTCGCGAACCTGGTGCGCCGAAGACGCTGACCGCCCCTCAGGCGCGCCGGTGCACGCCGAGCCCGCCGCGGCCGGGCGCGAGCGCCTCGCACAGCTCCCCGCGGGAGTCGTAGTCCCCGCCGTCCTGAGGGCGGTACGGCACGAAGGGACCGTCCGGGAGCGTGAGCACCCGGCGCCGCAGGCCCGCTGCTGCGGCGGCGAAGCCGGCGTCGTCCAGGCGGTTCGCGCCGGGCACGAGGACCGGCTCGGCCACCTGCATGCCCGTGTACCAGAACGTGCCGTGCAGCAGCGGGAACAGCACCTCGGAGAGGTCGCCGTGCAGCCCGCGCGGTCCGAGCCCGGTGCCCGCGCCGACCGTGACCACGGCGAGCGCGCGACGGCCGGCCAGCCCGCCGTCGCCGTACCGGCGCGTGCGCCCTGTGGCGTCGCGCACGCCGTACGCGTAGCCCTGCACCAGCACCCGGTCGAGCCAGCCCTTGAGGATCGCGGGCACGCCGTGCCACCACAGGGGGAACTGCACGACGACGGTGTCGGCCCGCGCGAGCTTCTCGTGCTCGGCCCGGATGTCGGGGGCGAGCGTGCCGCCCCGCAGCGCGCGCTCCGAGGCCGCCGCGACCTCGAGCCGGTCGCCGTCGCCGACGGCGCCGCCGAAGTCGGCGGCCGTGACCACGGGGTTCCAGCACATCGCGTACAGGTCGGACTCGAGCACCTCGTGCCCGGCCCCGCGCAAAGCGCGGACCCCCTCGTCCCGCAGCCGCGCCGTGAGCGACCGCGGCTCCGGATGGGCCAGCACCCACAGCACCCGCATCGGACCGTCCTTCCCTCGTGCTCGGTCCCTTCACGGTGCCCCAGGGGCGCGCCGTCGGACCAGTGGCCGGAGGGCCACGTCGTGCAAGGATCGAGCCATGCCCCTCGACGCCTCGACACCTGGCCGGCACCTCGTCGCGGTGCTCGTGCGCGACGGCGTCATGCCGCTCGAGCTCGGCGCGGTGCACCAGCTGTTCGGCGTCGCGCGCGGGGCCGACGGCGAGCGGCTCTACGACGTGCGCACCTGCGCGGCGGCACCGGGGCCCGTGCGGACCGACGCCGACTTCACGATCGACGTCCCGCACGGCCCCGAGGTCCTCGCGCGCGCCGACACCGTCGTGGTGCCGGCGTCGCACGCGCTGGACGACGTCGAGGTCGCGCCGCCCGACCACGACGTCGCGGGCCTGCTCGCGACCGTCCGCCCGGACGCGCGGCTCGCGTCCATCTGCACCGGCGCGTTCGCGCTCGCCGGAGCCGGGCTGCTCGACGGCCGCCGCGCGACGACGCACTGGCTGTCGGCAGACCGGTTCCGACGCGCGTTCCCCGCGGTCGACCTGGACCCGGACGTGCTGTTCACCGAGGACGGTCGGGTCTTCACGTCGGCCGGCGAGGCGGCGGGCATCGACCTGTGCCTGCACCTGATCCGCTCCGACCACGGCGCGGCGGTCGCGAACGACGTCGCGCGGCGGACCGTCGTGCCGCCGTTCCGCGACGGCGGCCAGGCGCAGTACGTCGACGCCCCGGTCCCCGAGCCGGTCGGCGACCACACCGGCGGCGCCCGCGCGTGGGCGCTCGAGCACCTCGACGAGACGCTCTCGCTGGACGACCTCGCCCGGCACGCGGCGATGAGCACCCGGACCTTCACCCGGCGGTTCCGGCAGGAGGTCGGCGTCTCGCCCGGTGCCTGGCTGCTGCAGCAGCGCCTGCTGCGGGCGCGTGACCTGCTGGAACGCAGCGACCTGCCCGTGGACGCCGTCGCCCGCCGCGCCGGGTTCGGCACCGGGGCGTCGCTGCGGCAGCACTTCGCGCGGGCGCTGGGGGTCTCGCCCGGCGCCTACCGCGCGACCTTCGGCCCCGGCCCGCGACATCAGAACGTTACGCAGGTCGTCCAGCGAGTTCCTTGACGGGGTGGGCCTCGGGCACCTACATCTGGTTGATGGAGGTCTTCGAGAAGTGGGAATCCGAGATCCGTGGGTACAGCCGCACGTACCCCACGGTGTTCGCCTCGGCGTCGAACGCGCGGCAGGTGGACGAGGCCGGTCGTAGCTACGTCGACTTCTTCGCCGGCGCGGGGGTGCTGAACTTCGGGCACAACAACCCGCGCATGAAACGCGCCATGATCGAGTTCCTCGAGGCCGACGGCGTCGCGCACAGCCTCGACATGGCGACCACGACCAAGCGCGACTTCATCGAGGCGTTCGTGCGCACCGTGCTCGAGCCGCGCGGCCTGACGATGAAGCTGCAGTTCATGGGGCCCACCGGCAGCAACGCCGTCGAGGCGGCCCTCAAGCTGGCCCGCAAGGTCACCGGCCGGCGCGAGGTGGTCGCGTTCACCCACGGGTTCCACGGGATGACGCTGGGGTCGCTCGCGCTCACCGGCAACGAGTTCTTCCGCGCGGCCGCCGGCGTGCCGCTCGAGAACGTCGTCCGGCTGCCGTTCGAGACCGCCCCGGGCGGGGGGACGGACGCGCTCGACGCCTACCGCGCGCAGCTCGCCGACGTGTCCAGCGGGCTCGGCGCGCCGGCCGCGTTCGTCGTCGAGACCATCCAGGCCGAGGGCGGCGTCAACGTCGCGAGCGCCGAGTGGCTGCGGGCGGTGCAGGAGCTGGCCCACGACGTCGGCGCGCTGTTCGTCATCGACGAGATCCAGGTCGGGTGCGGGCGGACGGGCAGCTACTTCAGCTTCGACGGCATGGGACTGGACCCGGACATCGTCTGCCTCGCCAAGGGCATCGGCGGGTACGGGACCCCGCTCGCGATGAACCTCGTGAAGCCCGAGCACGACGCGCGGTGGCTGCCGGGGGAGCACACCGGCACGTTCCGCGGGCAGGGCCTGTCGTTCGTCGCCGGCAAGGAGGCGCTGACCTACTTCGAGGACGACGCACTCATGACCGAGGTGCGCGCCAAGGCCGAGCGCATGGTGTCCGTGCTGGACGGCCTGGCCGCCGAGGTCCCCGACCGCGGGTTCGCGGTGCGCGGCCGCGGCATGATCCAGGGCCTCGACGTGGTCGACGGCGCGTTCGCCAAGGCGGTCGCCGCGGAGTGCTTCGCCCGCGGGCTGCTCATCGGCCCGTGCGGCAGCGGCGGCCGCGTGCTCAAGCTCATCCCGCCCCTCACGATCCCCGACGACGACCTGGCCGAGGGGCTCGAGATCCTCGCGGGGGCGGTGCGCGACACCCACTAGCGCCCCCGCCCCGGGGGAGCGAGACAGCAGAAGGAGGCCGGCATGCGGCAGCGCGACGACATGACGTTCCCGTTCGACGAGTACGCGAGACGACTCGGAGACCTGCGCCGCCGCATGGCGGAGCGGATGCTGGACGCGGTGGTCATCACCGACCCCGAGAACCTCATGTACCTCACGGACTACCAGACCACGGGGTACTCCTTCTTCCAGGCGCTGGTCGTGCCGCTCGAGGACGAGCCGTTCATGATCACCCGCGCGATGGAGGAGTCGAACGTCCACGCGCGCACCTGGGTGGAGCTCACCCGGCCGTACCCGGACACCGGCGACGCCATCCAGAGCCTGGTGCAGTCCCTGCGCGAGTTCGGCCTCGACACGAAGGACGTCGGGTACGAGCGCAACAGCTACTACTTCCCGGCCTACCACCAGGACTACATCCACAACTCGTTCACCGACGGCCGCCTGCTGGACTGCTTCGGCATCGTCGAGGAGGGCCGGGTGGTCAAGTCGGAGGCGGAGATCGCGATCATGCGGCGGGCCGCGCACGCCACGGAGGTCGGGATGGCGGCGGGCATCGAGGCGGTCGCGGCGGGCGTCACCGAGAACGACGTCGCGGCCGAGATCGCGTCGGCGATGTTCCGCTCCGGCGGGGAGTTCCCCGCGGTGATGCCCTACGTCACCTCCGGGCCGCGGAGCATGATCGGTCACGCGACGTGGGAGGGCCGCACCGTGCGTCCGGGCGAGCACGTGTTCCTCGAGGTGGGCGGGTGCTTCCGGCGCTACCACACGGCGATGATGCGCACCGTGGTGCTCGACGACCTGTCGCGCAGCATGCTCGTGGCGCAGGACCGGATGAAGCTGGCGCTCGCGGAGGTCAAGGCCGCCATCCGCCCCGGGCTCACGGTGTCGGACGCCGACAACATCGTGCGGAACATCATCTCCGACAACGGCGTCGGGGCGCGGCTGGTGACCCGCTCCGGCTACTCGATCGGGATCGCGTTCCCGCCCAGCTGGGACGAGGGCTACATCGTCAGCCTCAACCAGGGTGACCCGCGGGTGCTGCGCGAGGGCATGACGTTCCACATCATCCCGTGGATGTGGGGGGTCGACGGGGACAAGACCGTCGGCATCTCCGACACGGTGCGGGTGACGGCCGACGGCTGCGAGTCGTTCTTCACCCTGGACGAGGACTTCACCTGCAAGCCCGAGCACGGCGCCGAGCGGGTGGACGGCGGGCGGGCGGACGGCGAGCCGCTCGCGCTCGTGCCCGACACGACCACGGACGTCACCGAGGAGGAGACGGCATGACGATGCTGATCGCGACCGACCCGAGCACCGGCGAGGTGGTCCGCCAGGTGCCGACGGCGACGCCGGGCGACGTGGACACCGTCCTCGCGGCCGCCGAGGATGCGCGGGCACAGTGGCGGGACCGCGGGACCGACGGGCGGGCGCAGGTGCTGCACGCCGTCGCCGCCGACCTGCGCGCCCGCGCCGAGGAGCTGGCGCCGCTGATGACCCAGGAGATGGGCAAGCCGATCACCGAGGCGCTCGGCGAGGTCGAGAAGGCTGCCTGGTGCGCCGAGCACTACGCGGAGCACGCGGCCGCCTACCTGGCGCCCGAGGAGATCGCCTCCGACGCGACGCGCAGCTACGTGCAGCACCTCCCGCTCGGCACGGTGCTCGGCGTCCTGCCGTGGAACGCCCCCTTCTGGCTCGCCCTGCGCTTCGCGGCACCGGCCCTCATGGCGGGCAACACCGGCGTGCTCAAGCACGACCCGCACGTGCCCGGTTGTGCGGAGGCGATCGCGGACGTGTTCGCCCGGGCGCTCTCGGCGTCGGGGGCGCCCCCGGGGGTGTTCTCCCACCTGCCGCTCGCGACCGAGGACGTCGCCGCCGTCATCCGCGACCGGCGCGTGCAGGCGGTGTCCTTCACGGGGTCGTCGCGGGGCGGGGCGGCGGTGGCGAGCGTCGCCGCGGCCGCGATCAAGCCCGCCGTGCTGGAGCTGGGCGGCTCCGACCCCTGCGTGGTCCTGGCGGACGCCGACCTGGACGCCGCCGCCGACACGATCGCCCTGTCGCGGATCATCAACGCGGGCCAGTCGTGCATCGCCGCGAAACGGATCATCGTGGAGGAGCCGGTGCACGACGCCCTGGTCGGACGCCTGCGGGACCGGCTGGCCGCGCTGAAGGTCGGCGACCCTCGCGACCCGGCCACCCAGGTGGGGCCGATCGCGCGTGCCGACCTGCGGGAGAACCTGCACCGGCAGGTCACCGAGACGGCCGCCGCCGGCGCCCGGGTGCTGCTCGGCGGCGAGCTGCCCGACGGTCCGGGGTACTACTACCCGCCGACCCTGCTGGACGACGTCACCGCGGACATGACCGCCGCCTGCGAGGAGACGTTCGGCCCCGTGATGGCGGTCATGCGGGCGGCCGACGCCGACGCGGCGCTCGCGGCCGCCAACGACACCGAGTACGGCCTCGCCGCGAGCGTCTGGACGGAGCCGGGGCGCGGCGAGGCGATGGCCGGGCGCATCGACGCCGGGCAGGTGTCGGTGAACGGCATCGTCAAGACCGACCCGCGCCTGCCCAGCGGCGGGGTGAAGCGTTCCGGGTACGGCCGCGAGCTCGGTCCGCACGGCATCAAGGAGTTCGTCAACGTGCAGCAGGTGTGGGTCGGCCCGCGCCGGGGCTGACGCCTGGCGCGGGCCGACCGGTGGTCCGTCGCGGTGGTGAGCCCGGGCTCAGTCCACCGTGGCGAAGCTGGGGTGCGGCGGCTGGTTGTACGCGGTGTTCTGCCACGCGACGGCCAGGCGGTACTGCCGGTCCTCCATGAGCGACGGGTGCGCGATGTCGGTCGGGATGTCCGTGGAGTAGATCCGCAGGGCGCTGGAGTCGGTCGTGCGCCAGATCACCTCTTCGCGCCAGTCGCCGAGGATGTCGGCCTGGAGCGCCGGGGTCGCCTTGGTGCCGTTGTTCGACTCGACGCCCTCGCCCGTGAGGAGGCGGGTGTCGCCGCTCGCGCCGTACTTGTCGATGTGCGTGCCGTCGAGCAGCTCACGCTGCCCGTCGCCGTCCCACCAGATGACGAAGTTGGTGGAGCCGGGCTTGCGCCCCACCTCGGAGCCGTCGGTGGCGCTGCGCAGGCCGGAGACCCTCGACGACCACACCTCGGCGCCCGGGTTGTCGGCGGTGATGTCCGCGGCCACGCCGCGCCCGTTGTCGGCGCCGGCCGCCGGGGCGCTGGAGAGGATCCGGCCGGTGGCCGCGTCGGCGACCCAGTGCGCCGGGTCGGTGCCCGACTCGGACGGCTTGAAGACCTCGAGCCCGGGGTTCGACGGCACGAGGTCGCTCACATGGTACGCGTCGCCGTGGTGGGTGCCGTTCTGCCACAGCCCGTGCCCGTTGTCGTCGATCGCCATCGAGCCGTAGAGGATCTCGTCGCGGCCGTCGTCGTCCACGTCCGCGATCGACAGCTGGTGGTTGCCGCGGCCCGTCCAGTCGGGGCCGTTGGTCGACGAGCTCGAGTCGAACGTCCAGCGGCGGGTGAGCGCGCCGTCGCGGAAGTCCCACGCCGAGACGGCGGTCTTGGCGTAGTAGCCGCGCCCCATGACGATGCTCGGTCGTGACCCGTCGAGGTAGGCCGTGCCCGCGAGGAAGCGGTCCACGCGGTTGCCGTACGTGTCGCCCCAGTCGCCGACGTTGCCGCGGGCGGGCCGGAAGTCGACCGTGTCGAGCTCGGCGCCGTCGGTGCCCCGGAACACGGACAGGTACTCGGGCCCGGTGAGCACGTAGCCGCTGGAGTTGCGGTGGTCGGCGGAGGCGTCGCCGATCACCTGGCCGGTCCCGGAGACGGTGCCGTCGCCGGTCTTCACGGCGAGCTCCGCGGCGCCGTCGCCGTCGTAGTCGTAGACCTGGAACTGCGTGTAGTGCGCCCCGGCGCGGATGTTGCGGCCGAGGTCGACGCGCCACAGGCGCTCCCCGTCCAGCTCGTAGGCGTCGAGGTAGACGTTGCCGGTGACGCCGGAATGGGCGTTGTCCTTGGCGTTGCTCGGGTCCCACTTGAGGACGATCTCGTACTCGCCGTCGCCGTCGAGGTCGCCCACGGACGCGTCGTTGGCGGAGTAGGTGTAGCCGTCGCCGGGGGGCGGGACGTCGAGCGGGACGTCGAGCGTGCTCGCCCGGGCGCCCGCCACGGGCTCCAGCGTCAAGGACTCGCCGGCGACCTGCCCCGTGCCCACGCCGGCGCCGCCGGAGCGTGCGGCCGCGGCACGCGCGGTCCCGTCGCCGACGGCGACGACGGCGTAGCGGGCGTCGGCCGCTGCGCCGCGGTCGAGGAACGAGGTCGCGCCCGTGACGGGTGGTCCGGGGACCCGGACGCCGTCGCGGTAGACGTGGAAGGCCGCGTCGTCGCCGTCGGCGGCGAGGAGGCGCCAGCTCACGCGGTTGCCGTCGGCGGTGGGCGTGCTGATCACCGCGCGCCCGCCGGGGGAGGCGTCGGCGGCGACCGGCGCGCCGGTCTCGGCGGGTGGGTCGCCGGCCGCGAGGGCGGGGGCGGCGAGCGCGAGCGCGCAGAGCGCGCCCACGGTGGTGGTGAGCGTGGCGGTGACTGCGGTCGTGCGGAGTGTCGGCAGCATCATTGCTCCGTTCCGGTTGAGACGATTCACACCGTGCGCGACCGAGGCTGCCAGAAACCGGTTGCTCGCGTCATCCCCAGGTCTCACCACGTGGGACGGAGCGGAAGTGTGCCGTGGAGCTCAGGGCTTGGGGATGCTCGTCACCGTGGTGAGCAGGAAGACCGAGTCCTCGAGGGCGAGGACGGCGTGCCGCTCGTGGGTGAGCACCCGCAGCTGCCCGGCGCGCACCTCCTCGTCCCCCTCGAGGGCGGTCACGCGGACGCGTCCGTGCAGCACCAGGACGGAGGCGGCGGGCGGCGAGTTGTGCTCGCCGAGCTCGATCCCCTCGACCAGCGCCAGGATCGTCTGCCGCAGCGGGCCGTCGTGCACGACGATCTCCGCGCTCCGGCCGTTCTCGGCGGCACGCGCCTTGTCGAGGTGCGTCGTGGTGAGGGCGTCCAGGTCGGCCATCGGGGCTCCATCCGTCGTCGGCGCGCGGGACCGCGTCGTCGCGGCCTGCCGCACTCACGCTACCCGCGGTCGTCGCGCGGGGCGTGTGTCGTCAGACCGTGCCGTCGATCATCCCCAGCCGGGCGAACGCCTCCGCCACGCCGCCGCGCGCGGGGCCGGGGACGACGAGGTCGGCCTCGGCGAGGACCGCCGGCGGGGCGCCCTGGACGGCGACGGCCGTACCGGCGTACTGGAGCATCTCGACGTCGTTGTACCCGTCGCCGATGCCGACCGCCTGCGCGGCGGGGAGCCCCAGGTGCTCCATCACGGCCGCCATCCCGACGGCCTTGTGCATCCCGGCCAGGTGGATCTCGCCGGCGTTGTCCCCGGTGTCCGCGTAGGACGACGGGAGGATGCCCACCTCGGGGCCGAGCTCGGTGCGCAGCGCCGCGATGGGGACGGGGGAGTCGAAGTAGCTGATCTTCGCGTAGCGGACGTCCGCGAGGTCGCCGGGCATGCGCAGCACGTCGAGGATCTCGTGCGGCGCGGCGTCGCCCCGGCGCTCGAGGCGGGCGTCCAGGCCGACCGGCCCGTACACGGCGTCGGGCGTCTCCAGCAGGTAGGCGACGTCGTGGGCGTCGAGCACGTGGCGCACCTTCGTCGCGAGGTCGTCGGGGAAGCGCAGGTCGGCGACCACGGTGCCGTCGAGCCGGACGAACGCGCCAGCCGTCGCCACCACGCCGTCGAAGCCCGCCGCCAGCAGCGACGGCGGCAGCATCGACTCCGGGCGGCCCGTGCACAGCAGCACCCGGTGCCCGGCGCGCCGGGCCGCGCGGACGGCCTCCTCGTGCGCGGGCGGCACGGTGCCGTGGTCCGCGTAGGTGCCGTCCACGTCCAGGAACGCCACGCGCGCCCCGTCATTCTTCGAACCCGACACGGGCGCAGTCCTCCAGCTCTTCGGCGTCGTGGGCACCGTCGAGCCTAACCGCGCCGTCAGTGTCCCGTGGTTGGCTGCCCACGTGACGACGAGCACCCCGCGCGCCGAGACCTGACGGCCGGGGCGAGCACCGGCCGCTGGGCGTGGCTGCGCAGCATCGCCGGGGTTCGACGCCGACCTGCACAACGCGCGGCGGCTCGCCGAGCACCGCGGCGCGACGCCGTCCGAGACCCTCGCGCGCTTCCGCGCCGTCGCGACCAGCACCGTCGCCCCCAGCGGCCACACCGCCGCGTGGCTGGGCGAGGTCGTCGTGCACGGGCAGGACGTCCGCACGCCGCTCGCCATCCCTCGAGTGCCGCCGGTCGCCGCGACCACCGCGGTGGCGCGGTTCTTCGTGGCCCGGGACTTCACGGTGCCGGGCCGGTCCGTGGCGCGCGGGCTGCGACTCGAGGCGACCGACGGCCCGTTCGCCCACGGCGACGGGCCCGTGGTCCGCGGCAGCACCCTCGCGCTCGTCATGGCCCTGTCGGGCAGACCGGCGTTCTGCGACGACCTGTCGGGCGAGGGCGTGGTCCGGATGCGCGAGCGGGTCTAGGAACCCGGGGTCCCGGCGCTCAGGCCCGGCCTCGGTGCTGCGTCACGTGACGGCGCCGAGCTGCCAGGGCACGAACTCGTCGGCGCCCAGGTCGAGCTCCTCGGACACGGTCTGCTCCCCGGACGCGACGGCGAGGATCTTCTCGAAGAGCTCCTCGCCGACCTCCTCGACGCTCAGCCCGGTCTCGACGATCCGGCCGGCGTCGAGGTCCATGTCCTCGCTCATGCGCCGGTAGGTGTCGGAGTTGGTCGCGACCTTGATCGACGGTGACGGCTTGCAGCCCAGCACCGAGCCCCGGCCGGTGGTGAAGACGACGACGTTCGCGCCGCCCGCGACGATCCCCGTGACGGACACGGGGTCGTAGCCGGGGGTGTCCATGAAGGTCATGCCGCGCTCGGTGACGGGCTCCGCGTACTCGTGCACCGCGACGAGGTCCGCGGTGCCCGCCTTGGCCACGGCGCCGAGCGACTTTTCGAGGATGGTCGTCAGGCCGCCGGCCTTGTTGCCGGGCGACGGGTTGTTGTCGAGCGTGCCGCCGCCGGCTGCCGCGTAGCCCTGCCACCAGTCGAGCCGGTCGAGCAGCCGCTGGCCCACCTCGCGGGACACGGCGCGGCGCAGCAGCAGGTGCTCCGCGCCGAACACCTCGGGCGTCTCGGCGAGGATCGACGTGCCGCCCTGCGCGACCAGCAGGTCGGACGCGTGCCCGAGCGCGGGGTTGGCGGTGATGCCCGAGAACCCGTCGGAGCCGCCGCAGTTCAGCCCCAGCACGAGCTCGGACGCCGGGGCCTCCTCCCGGCGCAGCGCGTCGATCGCGGGCAGCATCTCCGTGACGGCGGCGACGCCGGCACGGACGGTGGCCCTGATGCCGCCGGTGTCCTGGATGGTGAGCGTGCGCACGGGCAGGTCCTCGCGCAGCTGGAGCCCGTCGAGCACGGAGGCGACGGGCAGCATCTCGCAGCCCAGCCCGACGACGAGCAGGCCGGCCATGTTCGCGTGCGACGCGTACCCGCGCAGCGTGCGGAGCGTGACCTGCGCGCCCTCCGACGTCGGCACCAGGCCGCAGCCGGTGTCGTGCGTCAGCGCGACGACGCCGTCCACGTGCGGGTAGGCGTCGAGCACCGGGCCGCGGAACTGGTCCGCGATCATCCGGGCGGTCGACGCCGAGCAGTTCACCGACGTGAGGATGCCGACGTAGTTGCGGGTGCCCCAGCGGCCGTCCGAGCGGCGGTAGCCCTGGAACGTGCGGCGCGTCGTGGGCTCGGGGAGCGTGGTGCGTGCGGTGCCGAACTCGTACTCGCGGGCGCCGTCGTCCATGCCGAGGTTGTGCGTGTGCACGTGGTCGCCGGGCGCGAGGTCCTTCTTCGCGCGCCCGATCGACTGCCCGTACTTGCGCACCTCCGTGCCGGCCGCCACGGGTCGGACGGCGAGCTTGTGGCCGCGGGGCAGCGTCGAGCGGGTCGTCGCCTCGGCGCCGCCGGGCAGACGCACGGTGGTGCCGGCAGGCACCTGGCGCGTCGTGACGGCGACGTCGTCGGCCGGCCGCAGCAGCAGCGCGACGTCGGCGAGGTCGACGACGTCCGGCAGCGGCGGCTCGGTCGGGGCGCCCGGTGCGGGGGTCGCCGCGAGCGGCAGCAGCGGGTGGTGCGGGGCGGTGCTCATCGGATCGCGACCTCGGGATCTGTGGTGAGGGGACGGGGAGTGGGGGCGGGGGCGGCGTCGTGGGTCTGGGTCGCCGGTGCGGTGGACGCGCGCACCACGAGCTCGACGGGCAGCCGGCGGTGCTCGGGCGCGGGGGAGTCGTCCGTCAGCAGGTCGACGGCGACGCGCCCGGCCCGGGCCAGCGGCACGGCGACGGTGGTCAGGGCCGGCGTGACGAGCGACGCGGCCGCGACGTCGTCGAACCCGACGACCGAGACATCGCCCGGCGTGGCCACCCCGCGCGCGTGCAGCCGGGCCAGGACGCCGAGCGCGACGAGGTCGTTGAAGCAGAGCACCGCGGTCGCGCCGGCGGCGAGCGCGAGGTCGGCGGCCTGGACGCCGCCGCCGTGCGTCGGCCGGAAGCTGCCGAGGTCGAGCACGGTGTCGGCGCCCCCGCCCGCCGACAGCGCGGACAGCGCCGCGCGGCGCTCGGCGTCCGACCACGAGGTGCGCGGGCCGCCGGCGTAGGCGACGACGTCGTGCCCGAGGGCCCGCAGGTGGTCGAGGGCCTGCCGGACGCCGTCCGCGATGTCGAAGGAGACCGACGGCGCGTCGGGCGCCTCGCGGTTGACCAGCGCGACCGGGCGTCCGGCGCCCGTGAGGAGCGGGGCGAGGCGGTCGCCGGGCAGGCGCGGGGAGCAGAGCACGAGGCCGTCCACCCGGTCGCCGAGCCGTTCGATGACGTCGGGCTCGACGCCGACGTCCTCGTCGGTGTCGGCCACGAGGACCTCGCGGCCCGTCTCGCGGGCCCGCGCCTGCACGCCCTTGGCGACCGCGGCGAAGAACGGGTTGGCGAGGTCCGGCACGACCAGCCCCACCGTGCCGGTGCTGCCGGTGGTCAGCGCGCGGGCCGCGGGGTGGGGCCGGTACCCGAGCGACTCCGCGGCCCGGGCCACCTGGGCCCGGTTGGCCGCCGAGACGTGCGGGGCGTCGCTCAGCGCGCGCGACGCCGTGGCGAGCGAGACTCCGGCCGCACGCGCGACGTCGCGGAGCGTGGCCACACGGACCTCCCCGGGTGTCGACGGTCGACCGGCCAGCCTGGAACCGGTTCCAACGTGTTTCAGCCTACCCGATCAGGCCGGCTCCTCGTCGAGCCAGCGGAACCAGGCGTCGGGTACGTCCTCGTCCAGGCGCCGCACCTCGTGCTCGCTCAGCACCCCCGCGGTGAGCAGCCCGGTGGCGACGAGCCGCGCGACGGCCCCCGCGCCCGGCGGGTTGAAGTGCGTGTCGTCGCGGCGGCCGTCGTCGGCGTGGAAGAAGTAGTGCAGCGTGCGCTCGGGGCCGAGGTCGTGCCACAGCGCGAGCGAGTCGCGCTGGACGTCCACGAGCGGCACGTCCTCCCGTGCGGCGAGGGCCCGCATCGCGTCGGGGTACTCGCCGTGGGCGGGCACGGCCCGGCCCGTGTCGTCGAACCGGCGTCGCTCCACCGACGTCGCGAGCACCGGCCGGGCGCCCGCGTCGCGCGCGACCTTCACGAACCGGGCGAGGTGCTCGGTGTACGAGGTCCACGGCTCGGTGTGCCGCTCCGGGTCGGTGACCTTCGCGTCGTTGTGCCCGAACTGGATCACGAGCACGTCGCCGGGGCGCAGGTCGCGGGCCACGGCGTCCAGCCGGCCCTGGGTGACGAAGCTGCGCGTGCTGCGGCCGTTGCGCGCGTGGTTGGCGACCGCGACGGACTCGGCGAGGTAGTACGGCAGCGCCATGCCCCAGCCGGTCTCGGGCGCGGCGGCGCGGCTCTTCGGCCCGGCGGTGGAGTCGCCGGCGAGATGGACGGTGCGGGTCATGCGGTCCTCCGGGGTCAGCTGGGCGAGGATCATGTCGGCAAGCGCTTGCCGGTCACCCTAGCGGGGGCGCGACACGACGAGATCGCGTGCGTCCGCGCACGTCCAGGGCGTAGCGTCGGCGCCGAGCGACCGAACGTGCCCCCGCACCCGGAGGAGTCAGCGATGCCCCGCCCGCCGTTCCCGGCCCCCGTGCTCGACCTGCTGCGCCGTCCCCAGCCCGCCGTGATCGGCGTCGTCCGCCCCGACGGCAGCCCCGTCACGGCGGCGACGTGGTACCTGCTCGAGGAGGACGGCACGGGCGGGTGGCACGTGCTCGTGAACCTCGACGCCACCCGCAAGCGGGTGCAGCACCTGCACGCGAACCCGCACGTGAGCCTGACGGTGCTCGACGACGACTGGTACACGCACGCGACCCTGCTCGGCCGCGTCACGGCGTGGCGCGACGACGTCGACCTCGCCGACACCGACCGCATCGCGCGGCACTACACCGGCGACCCGTACGGGGTGCGCGACCGCGCCCGGATCACCGCGGTGGTCGAGGTCGACCGCTGGACGGCGTGGGGCAGCCTGCGCGGCTCGCTCGCCGCCTCGGACGACACCGCCCGCTGAGGGAGGCGCGATGCGCATCGGTGCCCCCCGCGCGACGGGCGCGGACCCCCGGCTCGTCGCCGTCACCCCCGACGCGGCGCGCCGCCTCGTCGACCTCGGCCACGACGTCGTCGTCGAGCCCGGGGTGGGCGACGGCGCCCGCCTGCCCGCCCACGACTACGTGGCGGCGGGCGCCCGGGTCGCCGATCGGGCGGACGTCTGGGCGGCCGACGTCGTCGTGACCCTGCACCCGCCGGCCCCGCAGGAGGTCGACCTGATGCGGCCGGGCGCGACGCTCGTCGCGCAGCTCTCGCCGGCGACGAGCCCCGCGCTGCTGGCGGACCTCGCTGCGCGCGGCGTGACGGCGCTGGCCCTCGACGCCGTGCCGCGCATCTCCCGCGCGCAGGCCCTCGACGTGCTGTCGGCGCTGTCGAACGTCGCCGGCTACCGCGCCGTCGTCGAGGCGGCCGAGGAGTTCGGCGGCATGTTCACCGGCCAGGTGACCGCCGCGGGCAGCACCCCGCCCGCGCGCGTCTTCGTCATCGGCGCCGGTGTGGCCGGCCTGGCCGCGATCGGCACGGCGGTGAGCCTCGGCGCCGAGGTGCACGCGTTCGACGTGCGGCCCGAGGCCGCCGAGCAGATCGAGTCGCTCGGTGCCCGGGTGGTGCGGGCGGACGACGCCGTCCAGCAGGTCAGCGCCGACGGGTACGCGAGCGCGCAGAGCGCCGACCAGGAGGCGGCCGCCCTGCGCGCGTACGCGGAGCAGTCCGCGCAGGCGGACGTCGTCGTCACGACCGCCCTCGTGCGCGGCGCGGCGCCCACGACGATCACCCGCGCGATGCTCGACGCGATGCGTCCCGGGTCGGTGGTCGTCGACCTCGCCGCTCCGGGCGGCGGCAACTGCGAGGCCACGGTGCCGGGCGAGCGGGTGGTCACCGACCGCGGCGTCGTCGTGCTCGGGTACACGGACCTGGCGGCGCGGCTGCCGCAGCACAGCTCGAGGCTGCTCGGCACGGTGGTGGTCAACCTGCTCACCCTGCTCACGCCGGGCAAGGACGGGCAGGTGGTGCTCGACCTCGACGACCCCGTGGTCCGCGGCATGACCGTGGCCCATGAGGGTGCCGTGACCTGGCCGCCGCCCCCGGTCGCGGTCTCCGCCGCGCCGCCCCCACCGGTCCCGGAACCTGTGCCGACCACTGCCACCGTCACCGACCCCGGGGCCGAGCGTCGCCGTCGCGCGACGCGACGGACGGTCCTGGGGGCGCTCGGCGCCGTCGTCGCGGGCCTGCTGATCGCGCTCTCGCCACCCGACGCCGTCGGGCACTACACGGTGTTCGCGCTGGCCGTCGTGGTGGGCTTCTACGTGATCTCGAACGTCACGCACGCCCTGCACACGCCGCTCATGGCCCAGACCAACGCCATCAGCGGGATCATCATGGTCGGCGCGCTGCTCCAGATCGGCGACTCCTCGCCCCTGGTCACGACGCTCGCCGTCGTCGCCGCGGCGCTCGCGAGCGTCAACGTGTTCGGCGGGTTCCTCGTGACCCGCAGGATGCTGGGCATGTTCCGGCGCGACAGCCCGAACGCGGAGGCACCATGACGGTGACGTCGGTCGCGCTGGCCGCCTACGTGATCGCGGGGCTGCTGTTCGTGCTGTCCCTGGCGGGGCTGTCCGCGCAGGAGTCCGCCCGTCGCGGCACGGTGCTCGGCATGCTCGGCATGGGGCTGGCGGTCGTCGCGACGATCGCGCTGGCCCTCGACCGGTCGGAACGCCCCTGGCCGGTGACGGCGGGGCTGATCCTGCTGGTGCTCGTCGTGGGCGCCGCCGTGGGGTCGTGGCGGGCGCGGCGCGTCGAGATGACGCAGATGCCGGAGCTCATCGCGCTGCTGCACTCCTTCGTCGGGCTCTCCGCGGTGCTGGTCGGCTACGCCTCGTTCCTCGCCGAGCCCGTCGGGCCCGCGGGCGCGGACACCGTGCACCGCGTCGAGGTCTTCCTCGGCGTGCTGATCGGCGCGGTGACGTTCACGGGCTCGGTCGTGGCGTTCGGCAAGCTGTCGGGGCGGCTGCCGTCGGCACCCCTGACGCTGCCCGGCCGGCACGCGCTCAACCTGCTGGCGCTGGTCGCGTCCGCGGGCCTGCTCGTCTGGTTCGTCGCCGCCGACGACACGGGGACGGCGGTCCTGCCGCTGGTGCTCATGACCGTCGTCGCGCTCGCGCTGGGCTGGCACCTCGTCGCGGCGATCGGCGGCGGGGACATGCCGGTCGTGGTGTCGATGCTCAACTCGTACTCCGGCTGGGCCGCGGCGGCGGCCGGCTTCACCCTGGGCAACGACCTGCTCATCATCACCGGCGCCCTCGTGGGCGCCTCCGGCGCGATCCTCAGCTACCTCATGTGCAAGGCGATGAACCGCTCGTTCTGGTCCGTGGTCCTCGGCGGCTTCGGCGCGGGCGCGGCGGGCGGGCCGTCCGGCGGAGGCACGGCCGAGGCGGGCGAGGTGCACGAGACGTCCCCGGACGAGGTGGCCGCGCTGCTCACCGCGGCGCGGTCCGTCGTCGTCGTGCCCGGGTACGGCATGGCCGTGGCGAAGGCGCAGCACCCGGTGGCGGACCTCGCCGAGCGGCTGCGGGCCCGAGGCGTGACGGTCCGGTTCGGGGTGCACCCCGTGGCGGGGCGCCTGCCCGGCCACATGAACGTGCTGCTGGCCGAGGCGCGCGTGCCCTACGACGTCGTGCTCGAGATGGACGAGGTCAACCCCGACCTGCCCGGGACGGACGTCGTGCTCGTCATCGGCGCGAACGACACCGTCAACCCGGCGGCGCAGGACGACCCGACGTCGCCGATCGCGGGCATGCCCGTCATCGAGGCGTGGAAGGCGCGCGACGTCGTGGTGTTCAAGCGGTCGCTCGCCACGGGCTACGCGGGCGTGCAGAACCCGTTGTTCTTCCGGGAGAACACCCGGATGCTCTTCGGCGACGCCAGGGAGCAGGTGGACAAGATCGTCCAGGCTCTCTGACGCCGCCGAGGAGGCCGAGCTCAGAAGCGGGAGTCCGCCTGCGACTCGTAGACCGCGGCGTCCAGGACGCCGTCGGCGTGCAGGTACGACGGCGAGTCGGGGACCGGCGTCGCGTCGATCGTGCTGGCGTCGGCGGGCACGCCGTCGAGGCTGGGCATGACCGAGGCCAGCTCGGGGCGCCACTTGGTGAACCGGAACGGGAAGCACTGCTCGAGCAGGTCCACCATCGCGGAGGCCGCGGTCGAGGCGCCCGGGGAGGCGCCCAGCAGGCCGGCGATGGAGCCCTCGGCACCCGTGACGATCTCGGTGCCGAACTGGAGCACGCCCTTGCCGTCGGCGTCGCGCTTGATGACCTGCACGCGCTGGCCGGCCGTCAGCTTCTCCCAGTCCTTGGGGTGGGCGGTCGGCATGAACTGCTGCAGCGCCTGGAACTTCGTCTCGGGCGCGGCCATGAGCTGGCCGACGAGGTACTGCGTGAGGTCGAGGTTCTTGAGGCCCGCGCCGAGCATCGAGGTGACGTTGTTGGCGCGCAGCGACGTGATCAGGCCCAGGTACTTCCCCTTCTTGAGGTACTTGGGGCTGAAGCCGGCGTACGGGCCGAACATGAGGTAGGTCCTGCCGTCGACCACGCGGGTGTCGAGGTGCGGCACGGACATCGGCGGGGCGCCGACGTCGGCCTTGCCGTACACCTTGGCCTGGTGCTGGGCGACGAGCTCCGGGTTGTCGGTGCGCAGGAACTCGCCGGAGATCGGGAAGCCGCCGAAGCCCTTGATCTCGGGGATGCCGGCCGACTGCAGCAGGGGGAGCGCGCCGCCGCCCGCGCCGACGAAGACGAACTTCGCGGTGACGGTGCTGGCGCGGTTCCGTGCGTTCCAGGAGCGGTCCTTGACGCGCAGGCGCCAGCGGCCGTCCTTGGTGCGCTTGAGGCTCTTCACCTCGTGCTGCAGCCGGAGCTCGGCGCCGTTCGCGACGAGACCGTCGATGAGCTGACGCGTGAGGTTGCCGAAGTCGACGTCGGTGCCCGAGGTCGCGCGGGTGGCGGCGATCGGCTCGTCGGCGTCACGCTCGGTGGTCAGCAGCGGCGCCCAGCGGCCGATCGTCGCGCGGTCGGTGCTGTACTCCAGGTCGCGGAACAGCGGGTGCACCCGCAGCGTCTCGTACCGGCGGCGCAGGTAGTCGACGTTCTTCTCGCCCCGCACGAACGTCATGTGCGGCGTGCTGCTGAGGAACGAGTCGTCCTTGAGGCGGCCCGTGGCGAGCAGGTGCTGCCAGAGCTCGCGCGAGATCTCGAACTGCTCGTTGATCGCCACCGCCTTGGTGATGTCGATCGAGCCGTCCTTGCGCTCGGGCGTGTAGTTGAGCTCGCAGAGCGCGGCGTGCCCGGTACCCGCGTTGTTCCACGGGTTCGAGGACTCCTGCGCGACGTCCTCCAGCCGCTCGTAGATGCGGATGGACCACGACGGCTCGAGCTGCTGGAGCAGCGTGCCGAGCGTGGCGCTCATGATTCCGCCGCCGATGAGGACGACGTCGACGTCGGCCCCTGTGGGGGCCCCAGCAGTCGTAGCACTCGAAGTCACCGGGTCACCATACGCCGCGCGTGAAAACTGTCACAAAGAATGAGAGCAACCTCACACAGGGCCGTGACCTGCAGTGACGTGGGTCACACCGATCGATGGCGCCGCCGCTGGTCACGGCCTCGGGGTCGACGAGGACGGCCACGGGCCGAGGTCGGGCAGCGGCACCTCGACGCCCTCCCGGAGCGCCGAGACCGGCCCCGACGGTGCGCGCCCGGCGAGCCAGGCGGCGACGTCGCGCGGGTCGCCGACGAGCTCCGGCGCGTCGCCGGCCGTGTCGTCGCCGGCCGGGAGCCGCACCGCGAGGAAGTCGCGCAGGTGCGCGCAGAACGCGACGTCCCAGGTGCCGTACCCGAGGGCGCTGTCGCCGAGGCCGGCCGTCGCGTCGACGGCGTGGATGCGCGCCTCGCGCCACCAGGCGAGCAGGGCGTCCGCGAGGACGCCGTCGCGGTAGGCGACGGGCGCCGCCCAGAGGGCGTCGCCCGGAGCGGGCCAGACCGCGGCGAGCCGGGTGCGTGCGGCCACGAGGGCCGCCGCGTGCTCGGCCGCGGTCCGGCCCGCGCCCGCCTCGATGGCGGCGTCGCGGCCCGGCCGCCCGCCGTCGTACGGCGCGATCGTCTCCGCGCGGGCGGCGTACTCCGCCTGGCGCGCGAGCGCCGCGCCCACGTTCGCGACGTGCGACAGCACGTGGCCCCGGGTCCACCCGTCCAGGGGCGACGGGTCGGCCGCCGCGCCGTCGGGCAGGGCGCGCACCACCTCGATCAGCGCGGCGAGGGCGTCGTCCGCGTCGGCGAGGGCGTGCGCGACGAGGTCGGGGGTGCTCGCGCCGGTCACGGGGGTCACGGGGGTCACGGCCACAACAGCTCCTTGGTCCAGGCGGGGGAGTTCTCGGGGGTGCTCGGGCCGGTCCGGTAGCGGAGGCGGGACTGGCCCCGGTCGTCGCTCGCCGCCCAGAACTCGACGCTCGCGGGGGCGAGGACCCAGGCGGTCCAGGCGGGCGCGACGGCGTCGGGGTGCTCGCGCACCTCGTCGAGGCGGGCGGCGAAGGCGTCCCGGTACTGGCCGGGAGAGTCCAGGGGTTCGCTCTGGTGGCCGACCAGTCCCGCGGCGCGCGAGCCGTCGGGGCGGGCGCGGAAGTCGGCCGCGCCCGCCCCCGGGCCCGCCGTGGTGGCCCGCCCGGTGACGCGGACCTGCCGGCCGAGGTCCCGCCAGAACACGGTGAGCGCGGCGTGCGCGTTCTCGGCGAGGTCCCGGCCCTTCGGGCTCGTCGCGTGCCCCGCGAACCACCACCCGTCGGCGGTGACGTCCTTGATCACCAGGGTGCGCGCGTGCACCCGGCCCGCGGCGTCCGCCGTGGACAGGGTCGCGGCGTGCGGGGCGCCGACCCCGGTGGCGAGCGCGTCGTCGAACCACTGCGCGAAGAGCTCCTGCGGGGTGGCCGGGGCGGTGTCGAGGTCGTCGAGGTCGACGCCGAACGGCGGCAGCCCGGGCGGGAAGGTCGGCAGTGCGCGCAGGCGCTCGCGGAAGGTCACGCGGTCTCCTCGGGGTGGTCGGGTCCGGGGCGGTCGCCCAGGAGGGACACGAAGCCGCGCACGGCGGCCCGCATCGCGTCGGGGTCGCCGGTGGCGCGGGCGAGCACGTAGCCGCCCTGCACGATCGCGACCGCGGCGTGCGCGCGGTCGCGGGCGGCGTCGTCGGGCAGGCCGGACTCGCGCAGGGCCGCGGCCACGGCGTCGAGCAGGCGGACGAAGTAGGCGGTCACGACGTCGTGCAGGCCCGCGTCGTCCATCACGGCCTGGTCGCTGGTGAGGCGGCCGACCTTGCAGCCGGCGAGCGCGTCGCGCGGGCGCTCGACGTAGGCGACGACGCGGTCGAGCGCCGGCGTCGTGCCCTCGAGGTCGCGGCGCGCGGCGGCCAGCGCGCTCTCGACCGTGGCCCCGACGGCGGCCGCCGCGAGGTCGTGCTTGGTGGGGAAGTGGTGGTACAGGCTGCCCTGCCCGACCCCGCTGGCCGCGAGGACCTGGCGGGGGCTCGTGGCACCCACGCCCTGTGCGGCGAACATCTCCTGCGCGGCGGCGACGAGGCGGTCGCGCGCATCGGTCGGCGTGCTCATGCCGTAACCATACCTACCTCTAGGTATGGTGACCACCCCGAGGCCGCCCGCGGGAGACGGCGCGCACGACGGCGACGCCCGCCGCGACGCCGACCACGGCACCGACCGCGGCCCAGAGCAGGCCCGCCGGGGAGAAGGCGGCGCCGAGCAGCGGGTCGAGCGCGGGCCATCGCTCGGCGAGGTCCTGCGGCAGCGGCGTCAGGCGTGACACCTCGAACGCCGCGCAGAGCGCGAACCCGACCAGCCCGGCCGTGAGCGCCCGCGTCCGCGGCCGGACGACCAGGACGAGGACCGCGACAAGAGCCGCCGCGAGCACGTCTCCGACCGCGTCGCCCCACGGCTCGGGGAGCCGGCGCTCCGCCAGCCGCCCCACGCGAGCGACGACGACCGCGAGCAGGAGCAGCGCGAACCGGGGCGCGAACGCGCGGGCCAGGGTGCGGGCGAGTGCGTCGGAGGTGGGAACGCGGCCGGGCACGCCGGACGCCTCAGAAGTAGTCGCGCACGTGCACCTGGCGACCGCCCCACAGGGCGTCCCAGAGCGCGTCGTGCCCGGTCGGTCCGTCGGCGCCGCCCGCGAGCCGGGCGTTCGCCGTCGACTGCGCGCCCGCCCACGTGACGGCCAGCCCGGCCGACGTGAACGTCAGGCGGTCGCCCGGCGTCGCCCGGTCGTCGGGGGTGACGCGCACCGCGCCGTCGGCCGCCTCGAGCGTCCACGCGCCCTCGAGGTCCGGCGTGCGGGGGTCGGCGACGGCGAACGGCACGCGGGCCGTCACGGGCGGCACCCGGGAGGCGCCGAGCGCGCCGGGCACGTCGAGCAGGCGCAGCATGTAGGGGCGCGGCACGGAGGTGGCGGCGTGGTCGGGGAGCACCAGCCGTGACACGTCGACCCCCGCCCAGCCGCCGGACGTGCAGACCTGCACCCAGCCCGCGACCGACCCGAACGAACCGAGCAGGCGGAACAGGACGCGTGCGGCGTCCGGCGTGAGCGCGACGAGGTCGTCGACCTCGATGGTGTTGGTTCGGTCGTAGCCCGGGCCGCGCGACCAGCTCGCGAAGCCGAGCGTCTCCTCGTCCGCACCCTCGCCCCGCACCGCGAGGCTGACGCCCGTGTAGTCGGAGTCCGGACCGGTCATCCCGTCCGCCTCCATGGTGAACGGCGTCTCGCCGCGCGACAGCGGCCCGTTCTGGGCGGACGCCCACGCCTCGTACACCTGACGGACGGCGGGGACGTCCGCCGCGGTGGCGCGCCGGGCCCGCACGCCGGCCGCCGGCCGGGCCACCGCGGCGAGCGCCGCCATCGGGACCCGCACGTCCTCGAACGCGCCGACCACCTCGTAGCCCAGGCCGCGGTAGATGCCCGCGGACGACGGGTAGAGCGTCGAGACGACGTCGCCCCGGTCGCGGGCCTCCGCGAGGGCCGCCTCCATCAGCGGCCGCAGCAGGCCGGAACCGCGGTGCTCGGCGGCGACGGTGACGCCCGCGAAGCCCGCCGTCGGGACCCGCGCGCCGTGGAACCACGACGTGAACGACCGCACGCCGAGCCCGGCGACGACCTCGCCGTCGTCCGTCGCGACCCACGGCCTGACGTTCGGCGAGGGCCAGCTGTCGGGGTCCGGGTCGGGGGCCGGGTGGGGCGAGACACCGAAGGCCTCGGCGCCGAGGCGTCGGCTGGCGGGGACGTCGGCGAAGGCGGCGCGGCGGAACTCGATGCTGGTGGCGAGGCTCACGACGGCGACGCTAGCGCCCTGCGGGCGGCGCGTCACCGGCATTGCGCCGTACCGTGATCCGGTGAGCACACCGCCCACGCCCGACGCGACGCAGGCCCGGATGCGCAACCGCGTCCTGGTGGTCGCGATCCTGGCGTCGTTCGTGTCGTTCCTCGACGGCACGGTCGTCAACGTCGCCCTGCCCGCCATCGGCGACGAGCTCGGTGGCACGGGCGAGGCGCGGCTCAGCCTGCAGCAGTGGGTGGTGGACGGCTACCTGGTGACGCTCGGCTCGCTGATCCTGCTCGCGGGCTCGCTCTCGGACCTGCACGGACGCCGCCGCGTGCTGGTCGCCGGGCTCGTGGGGTTCGCCGTGGCGTCCGTGCTGTGCGCGCTCGCGCCCACCGGGCCCGTGCTGGTGGGCGCCCGGCTGCTGCAGGGGGTGGCCGGGGCGCTGCTCGTGCCGAGCTCCCTGGCGCTCATCATCTCGACGTTCGACGGCGAGGCGCAGGGGCGCGCCATCGGGCGGTGGACGGCGTGGACGGGCACCGCGATGATCGTCGGCCCCTTCGTCGGCGGCGGCCTCGTGGACCTGCTGTCGTGGCGGTGGGTGTTCTGGATCAACCTGCCGGTCGTCGCCGTGACGCTCGTGCTGCTGCGGCCCGTGCCGGAGGCGCACGAGACGACGGGGCGCCGGCTCGACGTGCCGGGCGCCGTGCTCGCGGCGACCGGCCTCGCGGCGGGCGTGTACGGCCTGATCGAGCGGACGTGGCTCGCGGCCGGCGTGGGCGCGGTGCTCCTCGCCGCGTTCGTCGTGTACGAGCGGCAGGCCCGGGACCCCATGATGCCGCCGCGCCTGTTCGCCGCGCGCAACTTTGCCTGGGGCAACCTCGCGACGTTCGCCGTGTACGGCGCCCTGTCGCTGGGCGGGTTCGTGCTGGGCCTGTTCCTGCAGCAGGTGGCGGGCTGGTCGGCCACCGCCGCCGGGGTGGCGCAGCTGCCGACGACCCTCGCGATGCTGGCGCTGTCGACGCGGTTCGGCACCCTGGCCGCCCGGTACGGGGCGAGGTGGTTCATGACGGTGGGGCCTGTCGTCGCGGGCGCCGGGTACCTGCTGCTCCTCTCGATGGACGAGAGCGCGGCCTACCTCACGCAGGTGCTGCCGGGTCTGCTCGTGTTCGGCCTGGGGCTGTCCATCACCGTCGCGCCCCTGACGTCCGCCATCCTCGGTGCCGCGCCGCCCGCGGACGCCGGCATCGCGTCCGCGGTCAACAACGCCGTCTCGCGCGTGGCCGGGCTCCTGACCGTCGCGTTCGCCGGCGTGATCCTCGGCGGGGTGCTCGACGTCGCGTCGTTCCATCGGGCGCTGCTCGTCACGGCGGGGCTGCTCGTGCTGGGCGGGCTGGTGAGCATGGTCGGCATCCGCGACGTGCGGCGTCCTGCAGCCGAGGAGGACGCCGGGGTCACAGGGGCAGCTTGAACCCCTCGTGCGACTGCGCGTAGCCGAGCGACCGGTAGAAGCGGTGCGCGTCCGGCCGCTGCTTGTCCGACGTGAGCTGGGCGAGGATGCAGCGGCGCTCGCGGCCGCGAGCGTGCGCGTGCTCCATCATGGTCCGTCCGAGACCCTGGCCGCGCAGCGCGGCGTCGACGCGCACGGCCTCGACGAGCAGGCGCGTGGCGCCGTTGCGGGAGATGCCGGGCACGAACGTCAGCTGCATGCAGCCCACCACGGCCCCGTCGAGCTCCGCGACGACGAGCTCGTTGTCCGGGCTCGCCTCGACGGCCTCGAAGCCCGCGACGTGCGCCGGGCCGAACTCCCCGGTGCGCGCGGCGGCGACGGCGTCGTCCGCGATGAGCTCGACGATCCTCGGCAGGTCGTCGCGGGTGGCGAGGCGGAAGGTCACGGCGGCGGGGGCGGGGGAGTGCGGCACGCCCGGACGGTAGCAGGTGGCGCTAGCCTCGCCCCGTGACAGAGCGTGCGACCGACGACGTGACCGAGCGCGAGATCACCGCCGACGTTCCCCTGTGCCTCCCCGGCGGGCGGCTGAACCCCGACGCGGTCGGCTGGTCGCGCGCCCCGCGGCACGACACGTCCGGCGTCGGGCGGGGGCTGCGGGGGCTGCGGGGGCTGCGGGGGCTCGGGCGGAACAAGCGGTGGGAGTACTGGGCGGTCGTGACGCCGGACCACGTCGTCGCGCTCACCACCTCCGCGCTGGACTACGCCGCGCTGCACCAGGTGTGGGCGTGGGACCGGGCGTCCGGCGAGGAGGTCGACGCCGTCGCGATCGCCCCGCTGAACGGCACGGCCACGCTGCCCGGGCGTCTCGGCGCCGGCCCGGTCCGGTCGCGCACGCGCGCGGTGGCGATCGCGGTGGACGAGGGGCCCGCGGGGACGCGCCTGCGGGCCCGCACGGCCCGCGTCGACCTCGACGTGACCGTGCCCCGGCCCGCCGGGCGCGACCTGCTCGGGGTCGTGGTGCCCTGGTCGGCGCGGCGGTTCCAGTACACGGTGAAGGACGTCGGGCTCCCGGCGGCCGGCACGCTCCGCATCGACGGGGCCGAGGTGCCGGTGCCCGCCGGCTCATGGGCCGCGCTCGACCACGGGCGCGGGCGGTGGCCCTACCGCGCCGCGTGGCAGTGGGGCGTGGGGTTCGGGCAGGGCGTCGCGCAGGACGGCGCGCGGCACGAGGTAGCGGTGCAGCTCGGTGGCACGTGGACCCGGCAGGGGCCGACGACGGAGAACGGCGTCTTCGTGGACGGTCGTCTGCACAAGCTCCACGACGAGCTCGACTGGACGTTCGACCGCGGCGCGTACATCCAGCCGTGGCGGGTGCGCGGCGCGCGGCTGGACCTGACGTTCGTGCCCGCGCGCGACCGGGTGAGCCGGACCCAGCTCGGTCTCGTCGCATCGTCCACCCACCAGTGCTTCGGCGCGTGGTCGGGCTGGGTGACGACCCACGACGGCACGCGCCTCGACGTCGACGGCCTCGACGGCTGGGCGGAGGACGTCGCGCAGCGCTGGTGAGTTGCGCGCGCTGGGTGAGTTGCGCGGCGCTGGTGAACGGCGCCGCCGCCGGCAGGGTCAGAAGGGCGGCTGCGCGTCGTCGATCCCGGCCGCCTCGTCGCCGTGCCCGGGACCATGGCCTGTGGGCGTGACGCGATGTCGGGTGGTCTCGACGGGTTCGGCTCGGGTGACGTGTCGGCGTCCGGTGGGGGAGGTCCATTCGAGGGTGCCGCCCCAGCCGGTGGGCTGGGTGTTGGCCCCGGTGGTGTCGACCTGTCTGACGTGCCAGGTCGACTGGTGCTTGATCACGTGGTGGCGGCGGCAGAGTGCGGCGAGGTTGGTGGCGCTGGTGGTGCCGCCGTTGGCCCATGCCTGGGTGTGGTCGAGGTCGGCGCGGGTGGCGGGGTGGGTGCAGCCGGGGAAGCGGCAGGTGGTGTCGCGTGCGCGGATGAGGGCTTTGAGGTCGGCGGGGACGGTGTAGGTGGTGCGTCCGACGGACAGGACGGTGCCGGTCTCGGGGTCGGTGAGGATCCGTCGTAGTGAGGGTGCGAGGGCGGTGAGCTGTCGGGCGGTGTCCGGGTCGATGGGGACGTGGCCGTTCATGGTGGCGGGGGCGTCGGTGATGCCGAGCAGGGTCAGGACCGGGACGGTGACGGTGACCTGCGGCCGGATGGAGCGGGCCAGGGTCGCGATCGTGGGCTGGTCGTGCAGCGCCACGTCGGAGCGGCCGGTGGTGAGTCGACCGTGCACGGCGTCGGTGCCCTGGCCGATTCTCGCGCTCGGGGGCTCGCTGTGGTCGAGGGTGCCGTCGTCCAGGAGGAGGGCGGCGAGGGTGTCGGCGCGGGCCTGGGCGAGGGTGCGGTGCTCACCGGTGCCGCTCCGGCTGGTGGCGTTGCTCAGGTTCCCGGTGGTGCTGGTGAGGTGGTGGGCGGTGCGGGTGAGGCGGTCGTAGGCGGCGTGGGCGAGGGGTGCGGGCAGGTGGGCGGACAGCCAGGCCATGCCGTCGTGTCCGTCGTCGAGCCAGACGGCTCGGTGCCGGGTGGCGTCGGTGTGGCGGACGTCGGCGGGGGTGGGGTGGGCGGTCTCGCGGGCTCGGCGTGCTCGTCTGGCGACCTGTGCGGGGGTGCAGGTGACCGTGGTGGTCTGCGTGTCGAGGATGGTGGTCAGGACGGATCGTTCGACGGTGGCGGCTTCCTGGGGCGTCAGGTCTGCCAGGTGGGTGGTGATCGCGGTGGCGTGCCCCCAGGACAGGCGGCCTTCGTGCAGTGCGGCGAGGGTCGCGGGGGCCTTGGTGGTGAGGGTGTGGGCGTGGTCGGTCAGGGTGCCGGCGGCGTGTTCCCCGATGCGGAGGGTGGTGGCGACCTCGGCGGTGACGGCGCGGTGGGCGAGCTCGAGGCGGCGGGCCGACGGCGCGCGCCGGGTGGTGGGGTCGTCGGGGTCGAGCAGGTCCGTCTCGAGTGCCTCGGCCAGGCCGAGCGTGCGGGAGAGGAGGACGGCGCGTTCGGCGTGCAGGGCCGCGATCTGGGCATCGTTGGCGGTGAGCTGGTCCAGCACCCGGTCCAGGTCGGCCAAGGAGGGGCGACCCGCCGGCACGGGTGCGGGTGCGGGCACAGGTACGGGTGCGGGTGCGGCTGCGGCTGCGGGAACGGGTGCTGACGCGGGTACGGGTGGTGCGGTGTCGGTCGCTGGCGGACGGTCCTCGCGTCGTGACTCTTCCTCGAGCAGCTCGCTGATCGACGGGGCCCACGACCGGGGCATCGCGGCGAGCCGGGCCGCCGCCGCCCGCAGGTCCGTCGACGAGCTCACCCGGTCGCTGACGCCACCCGCCGCACCGGCGTCGGTGCCGGTCACGGGGTCGGGGAGCGTCGTCGTCATGCCCCCAGCCTAGCGACGTTCGAACACCTGTACTAGTCCCTGGCCAATATCTGTGGACGATCGAGGCATGGCGCAGGGCGCCTCGCGCCGCCGGTACCGTCGGCGCCGCTCAGCGGACCCGGTCGGCGCCGCCCGACGCGACGTAGGCGGCCGCGACCGACGCGGGCTTGCGCGCGGCCTGGTCGCGGAGGCAGGCGCTGAACAGGTCGCGGAAGTCGAGCCGGGGCCATCCGGCTTCGACGCCGGCGAGGACGGGTGCCGGCCAGTGCTCGAGGCCGCGGCCCGTGACGTCGGCGCCGGTCGACCGAGCGAGCAGGTATCCCTCGGGACGCTCCTGCCGCGGGACGTCGTCGTCGTCGAGCATGTGGTCGACCACCGCCCTGGCGGTCCGCTCCCGGCGCTCGGGCGCCCAGCCGGCACCCGCGGTGACGACCCAGGCGACGTGGCCGCCGGCGACCTCGAAGGGCTCGGTGTGCACGTCGAACGCGGTCGTGAGGCCGGTGTCGTGCAGCAGGCCCGCGACGGCCAGGACCTCGTCGTCGACAGGGAGGGCCAGCCGTCGTCTGAGGTCGGCTGCGAGCAGGGTGGACCGCACGGCGTGGTGCACGAGCGCCGCGGGCGAGAAGCGTTCGAGCACCTCGAACGCGGCGGCGACGGCGGCGGTGCGGGGGAGCCCGCCCGGCACAGGGGAGGTCATGGCGCGCACTCTAGTCCCGCGTCCCCGTCTTCTGCCCCGGGCAGAAGGCGGGGACGCGGGCGTCCGGCTGCGCCAGGCTGGGGGCATGAGGCTGCTGGTGCTGGGTGGGTCGGCGTTCCTGTCGAGGGCGGTCGCGGCCGACGCCGCGACGCGCGGGCACGAGGTGGTGGCCGCGAACCGGGGCCGCTCCGGGCCGGTGCCGGATGGCGTGCGGCACGTGCGGCTGGACCGCGCCGACCCGTTCCCGGAAGCGCTGGCGGCCGAGGGCTTCGACGCCGTCGTCGACGTGTCGCGGACGCCGTCGCACGTGCGGCGGGCGGTGTCGGCGCTGCCCGACGCGCACTGGGTGTTCGTGTCGACGATCAACGTCTACGCGGACGACGCCGACCCGGGCGGACCCGGCGTCGGGCGGCTGCGCGCGCCGCAGGCGGACGACGTCGACGGAGCGGAGGACCCGGAGGCGTACGGCGCGATGAAGGTGGCGTGTGAGGAGCTCGTGCGCGCGGGGGCGGTGACGTCGGCGGTCGTGCGCCCGGGCCTCATCGTGGGGCCGGGGGACCCGAGCGGACGGTTCACCTACTGGCCGGCGCGGCTGGGCCGTGCGCGCGACACCGGCGCGGGCACCGACGTGCTGGCGCCGGGCGACCCGGCGGACCCGATGCAGGTGATCGACGTGCGGGACCTCGCGACCTGGCTCGTGGACCTGGCTGAGCGGCGGACGGAGGGGACGTTCGACGGGGTCGGCCCGGTCGCACCGATCGGCGAGCACCTCGCCGCGGCGGCCCGCGGGGTCGGCGCCGAGCCGCGCTGGGTGTGGGCGGACGACGACGCCTTGGCGGCGGCGGACGTCCGGCCCTGGTCGGGGGAGCGGTCGCTGCCGCTGTGGCTGCCGCGGCCCGAGTACTCCGGCATGCCCGCGCACGACGCCGGACCCGCGCTCGCCGCCGGGCTGGCGCCACGGCCGGTCGAGGACACCGCGCGCGACACGCTGGCCTGGCTGCGTGCGACGCCCGACGCGGAGGTCACCGGCCTGACCGCGGCCGAGGAGGCCACCGTCCTGACGCACATCGCCGTGCCGTGACGGCGCGCCTCGCCCGCCGCTGAGCGCTCGGGAGCGCCCAGGATCGCGCGAGGAGCGGGAACACGCTGGCGCGTCGGTCTCCGTGAACCTGTGCAGGCCGGGTCAGGACGTCGGGTTGCAGCGCGCGGCCATCGTCGCGACCAGCCCGACGTCGGGGCGCCACGGCTCGAGGTTCCACGAGTCCTTGTCGCGCGCCCCGAGGGCGTGGCACTCCAGCTGGTCGCGCATCGTGGGCGTGTCCACCTCGGGGTCTGTCGCCACGAGCTCGGCCCAGACGACGTCGACGCCCGCCTGGCCCGCCGCCCGCGTCCATGCGGTCGGCACGACGGCGAGCGACCGGCCGCCCTCGCGCTCGCCCCAGTCGGTGCTCTCGACCGCAGCGGTGCCGAGGGTCGTCGTGACGACCTCGTCATTGCTCTCCGTACCGTCCGTGCCGTCCGCCGTGCCGCCCGACGAGGTCCGGACCTCCAGGTGCGTGCCGTCGACGGCCAGGAGGCGCGCGCCTCGCGGGGCGGACAGCCCGCCGACCGCCACCCCGGCGGCGCGCACCGTGACGCTGCCGTCGGGGTGCGGCTCGAGCGAGCCGTCCGAGGTCAGCGTGATCGTCGGCGGGCCCGCGTCGTCGGCGGGCTCCAGCGCGACGGTGGCCGTGCTGCCGCCGTCGGACGAGACGTGCACCCGGGGCGCGTCGGGCGTCGCTCCGGGGACCGACACCTCCAGCGTCACGCCCCGCGACGCCACCTCGACCCGCACGGGACTGTCGGGGGCAGGAGCCGTCGGGCCAGGCGTCGTCGCGCCCGGCGTCGCGGTGGGTGGGCCGGACGACGCGGGCGGGGACGGCGTGCAGGCGGCGAGCGTCAGGAGCGCGGCGGCCACGGCGCTCGCGAGGGGCGCGCGGGTGCGGCGGCGGGGAGGCACGCGCCCAGTGTCCGTCACGGGGGCGACTCCGGCGTGGCTCCTCCACCGAGGGTCTGGTCCCGCGCGGTCCGGCGCTGTCGGGGTCTGGAGATCTGAGTGAGGTTCGCCTAACCTTACTGCGTGAGCACGCGAACGCTGTCGAAGCCGGTCGACCCGCACGTCCTCGTCGCCGAGGTCGTCACGACGAAGCGCCTGAGCCCGCACCTGCAACGGGTGACGCTCGGCATCGACGCGATCGACCGCCTCACGCTGGTGGGGGACGACCAGTGGTTCCGGCTGTTCCTGCCGCGCCCCGGCCAGGACGCGCTCAAGCTCCCGACCCGCACGTCGAACCTCGGCTGGTACGCCCAGTACCTGGCGACCCCGCGCGCCCGGCGCCCGATCGTCCGCAACTACACGATCCGCGCCGCGCGCCCCGAGCTGCGGGAGATCGACGTCGACTTCGTGCTGCACGGCCACGACCCGGCGCCCGGCACCGCCCACGAGCCCCTCGGCCCCGGCGCCGGGTTCGCGATGGGCGCCCGCCCGGGCGACCACGTCGGCCTCCTCGACCAGGGCACGTACCATCACCGGCAGGCCGCGTGCGACTGGCGGCTGCTGGTCGCCGACGAGAGCGGCCTGCCCGCCGTCGCCGGCATCTGCGAGTCGCTGCCCGACGACGCGCGCGGCGTCGCCGTCGTCGAGGTGCCCACCGCCGACGACCGTCAGGACTTCCGCGTGCCGGACGGGGTCGACCTGCGCTGGGTCGAGCGCGACCGCGCCGCCGTGGACGACCCGGCCCTCGGCGAGGTGCCCGGCCGGGCCGCGCTCGCCGTCGTGCGCGGCGCAGAGCTCCCCGGGGGCGCGGGGTACGCGCTCGTCGCGGGCGAGCAGGCGCTCGCGGCGGGCGTGCGGCGCCACCTGGTGGACGACCGGCGGTGGCCGAAGACGGCGATCGACTTCGTCGGCTACTGGCGGCACGGCAAGGCCTCGCCCAGCTGACCGGTCCGCCGCGCGCCGGAAGGCGGCCCGCCGGCTACTCGACGACGACCACCTCGTGCGGCGAGGTGTTCAGCCGGACGGCCGCGTCCGGGGTGTCCGCCAGGCCGGGCACCCCGGCAGGGAACGCGACGACGATGTCCTCGATGCGCACGCCGAGCTCGCCCGGCAGGTAGATCCCCGGCTCGACGGAGAAGCACATGCCCGGCTCGACCGGCGCCTCCTCGCCCTCCACCATGTAGGGCGGCTCGTGCGTCGTCAGGCCGATGCCGTGGCCGGTGCGGTGCACGAAGTGCTCGCCGTACCCGGCGTCCGTGATGACGGCGCGCGACGCGCGGTCGACGTCCTGGCACGACGCCCCGGGCCGCACGGCGTCGACGCCGGCCTGCTGCGCTGCCCGCACGACGTCGTGCACCTCCTGCTCGCGGTCGGTGAGCGCGCCGACGTGCACGGTGCGCGTGGTGTCGGAGCCGTAGCCGTCGGCGAGCCCGCCGAAGTCCATCACCACCATGTCGCCCTCGCGGATGATCCGGTCGCCGGCCTCGTGGTGCGGGTCCGCGCCGTTCTCGCCCGCGCACACGAGCGTGAAGTCGACCTGCTCGTGCCCGTGCGCGCGCAGCAGGGCGTCCAGGTCGTCGGACACCTCCCGCTCCGCGCGGCCCGCGAACCGGCGCGTGACGATCTCGGCGAACACGGCGTCCGCGCCGGCGCACGCGGCGGCGAGGCGGGCCACCTCGTCGGCCGACTTGGCGGCCCGCAGCATCGGCAGGGCGTCGGTGACGGCGGTGTACGACGACGCGGGCAGCGTGCGCTGCAGGCCCAGCACGTGCAGGGCCCACGCCGTGTCGCTGATGGCGTACCGCCCGTCGGGACGCAGCAGGCGCCCGACGACGGCGTGCTGGTCCTCGCCGTCCGTCCAGGCGACCGACTCGATGCCGCCGACGGCGCCGACCTCGAGGTCGTGCGCCTCGAGCTGGGGCACGACGGCCACGGGGTCGCCGTCGACCGGCAGCACGAGCATGGTGAGGCGTTCGAGCTCGGCGGCGGGGGTGTAGCCGAGGAAGTAGCGCAGGTCGGGGCCGGGCGTCACCAGCACCCCGGCGAGGCCCGCGGCGGCCGCCTGGGCGGCCGCGCGACGGCGACGGTCGGCGTGCACGGCGGGGGAGAAGGGCGTCATGTGCCCAGCGTGCCGCGCGCGGCCCCGACCTGCACCACGGTCAGACGCGGACCACGATCTTGCCGCGGCCGTGGCCCGACTCGGAGGCCCGGTGGGCGTCGGCGGCGTCGGCGAGGTCGAAGACCTGGCCCACCTCCACCGTCACCTTCCCGGAGTCGATCAGCGCACCGAGCGCCTCGAGGTCGGCGCTGGACGGGCGCACCCACACGTAGTGCCCGCCGTGCTCGGTGCGCGCCGCGGCGTCCGTGATGGACGTGACGACGCCGCCGGGCGCGAGCACGGCGGCGCTCGTCGCGACGGCGTCGCCGCCCACGTAGTCGAGCGCGACGTCGACGCCGTCCGGGGCGAGGGCGCGGACGCGGTCGGCGAGGCCGTCGCCGTAGGTGACGGGCTCGGCGCCGAGGCCGCGCAGGAAGTCGTGGTTCGCCTCGCTCGCGGTGCCGATCACCCGGGCCCCGAGGCTGCGCGCGATCTGCACGGCGAAGGAGCCGACGCCGCCTGCCGCCGCGTGCACCAGCACGGTCTGGCCCTCGCGCACGCCCGAGCGCAGGATCGTCTGGTACGCCGTGAGCCCCGCGAGCGGCACGCCCGCCGCCTCCTCGAAGCTCAGCGACGCCGGCTTGCGCGCCAGCGTGCGCACCGGGGCCGCGACGAGCTCGGCGAACGTCCCGCCGTGCACCCAGTCCTTGCGGACGTACCCGTAGACCTCGTCGCCGACCTCGTACTCGGGGGTGTCCAGGCCGACCTGCTCCACGACCCCGGCCACGTCCCACCCCGGGACCACGGGGAACTGGGTGTCGAGGAGCCCGGCGAGGTAGCCCTCGCGGACCTTCCAGTCGACGGGGTTGACGGACGCGGCGCGGACGCGGACGACGACGGAGTCGGGCCCGGCCTGCGGGTCGGGCTGCTCCGTGAGCTCGAGGACGTCGGATCCGCCGAAGCGGGAGTAGGTGATGGCTCGCATGCCGGGCACAACAGGGGCCGGGCCGCGAGGAATTCCCGCGACCCGGCCCGACCGGTGTGAGGCGGAGGTCAGCCCATCGTGTTGACGATCAGCCCGATGTGGGTGAAGAAGTTCATGGCGCCGAACAGCAGGAACGCGAGGCCGGCGAGGCCCCAGGCCCAGCCGATGACGACGCGCAGGCCGCGACCGGCGCCGTCGCGCAGGGCCAGCGGGAAGAGGATCGCCCCGACGCCGACGAGCGCGATGAGCCCGGACATGAAGATCGCCTCGACGAGCGGGTAGGCCGCGAACGCGCCCGAGATCGGCTCCTGCGGCGGCGCCGCGAAGAGCTGGTAGGTGACGCCGGCGATCGCGATGGCGATCAGGCCGAGGCCCATGCCGAGCACGAACACGGAGACCGGGCGGGCGACGGCGCGCAGGTGGTCGGTGGCGTCCTCGCGTGCCAGCGCCGCCTTGCCCCGCGTCCACAGGTAGAACGCGGCGGCGAGCATGAGCACGCCGAAGGCGAGGCTCGTCTCGCCGAAGATGATGTTGTCGAACGGGAAGCCGCCGGCCGCCAGGGGCCAGGTGAGCGTCATGTGCAGCCCGGTGGCGGTGAGGATCAGCCCGAGCACGCCGAACGCGAGCGACCAGCCCTCCGTCACGACCTTCTCCGGGGCGCGCAGCAGCTCGCGGCCGAGCCACACGAGGAGGATGAGGCCGGCGCCGACGGCGACCGACATCACGGTGTTGTACGTGGGCATCTGCGCCCAGTCGATCACGAGGCCATCCGCGGCCATGAGGTTCACAGCTCGTTCATCTCCTTGGTTCTCGCCGCCCGACGGCGGACTGTCGCTCGGCTAAACCATACGCGCGTATAGGTTATTCCGGTGCCGTCGCCGTCCCGTGCCTACGATGGGCGGCGTGACGGAGGACGACCGGCCGCGGCGGCGCCGCATGGTCCAGGGGCGCGGCGCCGACAAGCAGCGCCGGATGGTCGAGGCCGCGGCGACGCTGCTCATCGACGAGGGGTTCGACGCCGTCACGCACCGCCGCGTCGCCGAGGCCGCCCGCCTGCCGCCCGGCTCGGCGTCGTACTACTTCCCGTCCAGCGCGGCGCTCGTCGCGGCCGCGGTGGAGGCCGCCGAGGACGTCCGGGGTGCCGCGGCGCAGGCCGCCGCGGACGCGCTGCCCCGCCGTCGGCGGTCCGCGGCCACGACGGCGCGGCTCCTGATCGAGGTCCTGTACGCGCCGCACGTCGACGACGCGGTCGTGACCCGCCGGCTCGACCCGATGACGACCGCGATGCGTGACCCGCGGCTGCAGCCGATCATGCGTCGCTCGCGCCCGCGGCTGCTCGACGCCGCCCGCACGGTGCTGCGGGCCTCCGGGTTCGAGGCCGCGTCCGCGGACCCGCGCGACGTCGACCTCGTGGCGCACCTGGTCGACGCGGCGCTGCTCACCGCGGCGTCGTCCGGGGCCGACGGCGTGCTGGACCGCGCGGCGCAGACGGTGGCCCGCCTGCTCGACCGCTGGCGCTGACGCGAGGCGTCAGACCAGCACCTCGCCGTCGCGGGCGACCACGCGCCCGGCCGCCACGACGAGCGCGCGGCGCGGTGCGCGCACGACCGCGTCGGGCACGTTCTCGGCGTCGAGGAGCACCACGTCGGCAGGGGCGCCGGGCACGAGGTCGTGGACCTCGCGACCCACGAACCGGGCGGCGTCCGCGGACGCGACGCGGGCCGCGGTGACGAGCTCCTCGTCGTACCGCAGGCCCGAGAGGCGGGCGAGCTGGGTGGTGAGGGCGAGCAGGTCGCCCGTCCCGTACGGCGACCACAGGTCGCGGATGCCGTCGGTGCCGAGGCCGACCGCCACCCCGGCGCCGCGCAGCGCGAGCAGCGGCAGCGACGCGGCGCCGATCGGCGCCACCGTGGTCATCGTGATGCCCGCCTCGCCCATCGCGGCGACCAGGTCGGCCTGGCGCGACCCGTCGAGCTGGCCCACCGCGAAGCCGTGCGCCACGTTGACCCGGCCCTGGAGCCCGGCCCGCAGCGTGCGGTCGACCATGAGCTCGATCTGGAACGCGCCGAGCTCTCCGCCGTCGTGCAGGTGCACGTCGATGCCGACGCCCCGCCGCTCGGCGATCTCGAACAGCCCGTCGAGCTGGCCCACCGGGTCACGGTCGATCGTCGCCGGGTCCAGGCCGCCGACGTGCTCGGCGCCCGCGGCGGCCGCCCGGTCGAGGAGCTCCAGGACGCCGGGGCGGCGCAGGACGCCGTCCTGCGGGAACGCGACGATCTCGGCGTGCACGGCGCCGCCGAGCTCGGCGACCGCCTCGCGCACGACCTCGATGCCGCGCAGCCCGACGCCGAGGTCGACGTCCACGTGGGTGCGCACCGCCGTCGTGCCCGTGCGGACGGACTCGCGCAGCACCGCGAGGGTGACGTCCACGCCCGGGATGCCGAGCTCGTCGCGGTGCGCCCGCTCGTGCGCGATGCGTGCCTGGACCCCCGGCTCGCCGCCGTAGCTCACCCACGGCTTGCCCCACCACGACTTGTCCACGTGCGCGTGCGCGTTGACCAGCCCGGGCAGGGCGAGCAGGCCGCGCCCGTCGACCTCCCCGTCCGCGACGCCGCCGGCGGCCGGCCCGACAGTCGCGTCGTGCGGCACGACGGCGGTGATCGCGCCGTCCGCGACGTGCAGGTCGGCGGCGTCGCCGCCCCACGGGCGCACGTTGCGGATCACGGAGACGTCGGTCGCGGTGCCGGTCGTCGGGTCGGTCATCGGGCTTCCTCCTCGAACGGGACGACCGCCTGCGGCCGTCCGGGGACGGTGATCTCGTAGCTCTCGTCGGCGCCCTCGAGCGCCGCGTCGAGGGGGACGACGGTGACGCCGTCCCACGCCTCGGCCTGGGTGTACCCGCCGGCGAGCACGCCGTGCTCCCGCCCGTCCGCGTCGCGCCAGACCGCGACGGTCTCGTGCCGGCGGTCGGTGGGCAGCACGGCGCCGGCGCCGTCGGGGCCGACCACCTCGATGCTCGGGCCGGACGCGGCGTTGCCGAACGGGCCGTTGCCGGCGATCACGAGCGTGCCGTCGGCGGCGCGGGCCACGCCGTGCTGGTGGGAGTCGGCGCTCAGGTCGGTGGTCGTGACGTCCCCCGTCGCGGGGTCGACGCGGGCGAGGGCGCGGCCCTGATAGGGCAGCAGCAGGTCGCCGTCGTCGTCGAGGACGGCGTAGTGCGGCTTCTCGAACGACGCGAGGCCGCCCTCCCGGCCGAACGGCGCCACCTCGATCGCGCGGGCGCGCTCCCGCTGCGGGTCGACCACCGTGACGGTGAAGCCGTCGTGGTCGACCGTGTACACCTCCTCGCCGTCGTCGCTGACGAGCACGTCGAACGGCCGCAGGCCCACGGGCACCGCCGAGACGACCTCGCCGCTGTCGGCGTCGAGCGTCTCGAGGAACGCGGCGTCGCCGGTGCTCACCGCCACGTGCACGCGCTCGCCGTCGGGGGAGACGGCGAGGCCCAGACCGCCGTGGCGGTACTCGCCGAACGCGATGCGGTCCGTGCCGTGCTCGTACGCGAAGAGGTCGGTGCGCTCCCGGGCGTCGAGGTCCACGACGGCGACCCCCTCGGCGGTGGAGACGAACGCGCGGCGGGAGGCCTCGTCCACGGCGACGTCCCACGGCGCGGTGCCCACGGTGATCTCGTCGACGACGGCCGAACCGCGCCGGGCGGACGGGTCGACGACGGCCAGGGTGTCGCGCTCGGCCTGCGTGGCGAGCAGCAGCTGCGCGCCGGCGGGCTCCGCCGACGGCGGCGCCGGGGTCGGGCTCGCGCTCGGGGCCGGTGCGGGGGTGGTCGGCGGGGCCGGGCTCGTCGTCCCGGTGGGCGACGCGGGGGCCCGGCCCGCCGGGGCGGGGGGCTCGGGTGCGGCGCAGGCGCCGAGGGCGAGCAGGGCGACGACGACGCCGACCGCGCCGCCCCGACGGCGGGTGCGGTGGGTCGGGGTCACGGGCAGATGGTATGCCATATCTTCCTCTGGTTGGCTGGCAGGATGAGCGCATGTCCTCCGAGGTCCCGGCCGCCTTCGAGCCCGAGTCCGCCCGGGTGGCGCGCGCCGTCCGCGAGCAGATCGTGGACGGCGCCCGGGAGCCGGGCAGCCGGCTGGTCGAGCGCGACCTGGCCGCGGAGCTGGGCGTGAGCCGCATCCCCGTGCGGGACGCGCTGCGCACGCTCGTCGCGGAGGGGCTCGTCACGCCGCGCCCGCGCACGTGGGCGGTGGTCCGCGAGTTCAGCGACGCGGACGTCGACCACCTGCACGAGGTGCGCGAGGCGACCGACCCGCTGCACTTCCGCCTCGCCGCCACGCGGCGCACGCAGGCACAGCTCGACGGCCTCACGGAGGCGTGGCGGCGGGAGGACGCCGCCGCCCGGGCGGGCGACGGGCCGACGGCCCGACGTGCGGGGGCCGACTTCCACGAGCTCGTGGTCGAGGCCGCCGGGAACCCGGTGCTGCTCGAGCTGCACCGCGTCGTCGCCAGCCGCGTGCGCTGGCTGCTCGGGCAGCACCGGGACCTCCAGGCCATCGCGGACGAGCACCGCGAGCTCCTCGACGCCGTCCGGGCGGGGGACGGCGAGAGCGCCGCGCGCCTGGCGCGCGAGCACCTGCGCACCAGCCGGTCGGCGGCCCAGGGGCTGCGGGACTGAGGACGGCGCCGTGGCAGGCCGGGTGGCGGGCCAGGTCGGGGACATGTGCCCAGGCTCGCGGTGCGCGCCCCGCGGGCGCATCGGACCGCCGGGTCGGCGAGGGTCGTCCGAACGGATGAGGCGCGACCGGGCGCGGCGCGGCTAGCGTTGCTGTCCGTGCCCGGATCTCTCACCCGCGGGGTGCACCTCGCCTTCGCCGCGCTCGTCGCGACGTCGGCGGCGCGCTACCTCACCAACCACGGCCTCGACGGCCGGTGGTGGCTGGTGGTCGCCCTGCTGCTGGCCGTGGCCGCGGCGTACGCCGGGATCGTCGTGCTGACCCGCCGCCCCGCGGGCGAGAAGCGCCGGCCGGGGGCGGTCGTCGCGCTCGCCGTGCTGCTCGCGGCGTGGGGCACCCTCGTGCTGGTGGCGCCGAGCTTCGCCTGGTCCGCCATCCCGCTGTTCTTCGTCTGCCGCACGCTGGTACCCGTGCCCGCGGCGCACGTCCTCGTGGGCGCCGTCGCCGTCGTGACGGGGGTCGCGCTGTTCGGCCTGTCCGGGCGCAGCGACTGGGCGGCCGCCGTCGCGCCGCTCGTGGTGGCGGTGCTGCTCAGCATCGCGTACGACGCGATCGTGCGGCAGGTGGGCGAGCGCGTGCGGCTCCAGCGCGAGGTCGCCGTGCTCGCCGAGCGCGAGCGGGTGGCCCGGGAGATCCACGACACGGTGGCCCAGTCGCTGTCGTCCGCGGTGCTGCGGCTGGAGGCCGCCGACCAGCGGTGGGACGCCGAGCCGGACGCGGCGCGCGACGACGCCCGGCAGGCCGCCGTCGCCGTCCGCGCGAGCCTCGGGCAGACCCGCGACCTCGTGCACGACCTCGTGGACCCGTCCCCGGCGGCGGGCGGGGTCGCCCCGGCGGACGTCGAGGCTGCCATCCGGACGGCGGCGCGCCGCCACGTCCCCGACGCCCGGCTCACCGTGGTGGGCGAGCCCGCGCGCGTCGGCGCCGACACCGCCCACGCCCTCGCGCGCATCGCGCAGAGCGCCGTGGCGAACGTGCACCGCCACGCCGGGCCCGCGCGGCTGGGCCTCACCCTCACCTACCTGCCCGACGCCGTCGCCCTCGACGTGTTCGACGACGGCCGCGGGTTCGACGTCGCGGAGGTGACGGCCCGTGCCGTGGGCCCCGACGGCGGCTTCGGGCTGCGGGCCATGCGGCAGCGCGTGGAGCAGCTCGGTGGCACCATCACGGTGGAGAGCTCGCCCGGCGAGGGGACCGTCGTCGGGGTGCAGCTGCCCGTCACCGCCGACCCGGGGCAGACCGTGCCCGCAGAGCTGGAGGACGCATGAGCGACCCGATCACCGTGCTGCTCGTGGACGACCACCACGTGGTGCGCGCCGGGCTGCGCGCCCTCCTCGACTCGCAGCCGGACGTCAGCGTGGTGGGCGAGGCCGGCTCGGCGGCCGAGGCCCTCGACGCGGTCGCGCGCCTCGCGCCCGCACTCGTCGTCATGGACCTCGAGCTGGGCGACGACGAGGACGGGGTCGCCGCCACCCGCCGGATCCGGGCGGCCCACCCCGACGTGCCCGTGCTCGTCTTCAGCGCCTACGACACGGACGCGGACGTCGTGCGCGTCGTCGACGCCGGCGCCATCGGCTACGTGCTCAAGGACGCCCCGCCCGCGGAGATCTTCGCGGCCGTGCGCGGCGCCGTCGTCGGGCGGAGCGTGCTCTCGCCGCCGGTCGCGTCCCGCCTCATGCAGCAGGCGCAGAACCCCGGCAGCGCGCTGACCCCGCGCGAGGCCGAGCTGCTCACGCTGCTCGCCCAGGGGCTCAGCAACCGTGAGCTCGGGCGCCGGCTCTTCATCTCCGAGGCGACCGTGAAGACCCACCTCGCGCACGTCTACGCCAAGCTCGGCGTGGACTCGCGGGCGGCCGCCGTCGCGCACGCGCTGCGGGGTCAGACGGTGCGCTGAGGCCGCGCGTGCCGGGTCACTGCTCGACCCGCACGTCCGCGGGGCGCTTGTCGTCGCGCCACCCGCGCCACACCGAGTGCCGCAGCCGTGGGCCCTCGTCGTCGGCGCGGTGGGTGCCGTCGTCCGGCGCGCCCAGGTCGGCGGGGTCGCTCGTCCAGTCGCCGTACGTCACCTCGGCGACGCGCTCGGGCGCGGCCCAGCGGGCGTGCACCGCCTCCGCGCGCGGCACGCCGTCGAGCGGCGCCTGCTCCACGGACCGCAGGTGCCGGACCACCTCGCGCCGCTCCGCCTCCTTGAACCCGGTGCCGACCTTGCCCACGTAGCGCAGCACGCCGTCGTCGTCCGGCACTGCCAGCAGCAGCGACCCCGCCACCCGGCGGTCCTCGCGACCCGTGCCCGCGTGCAAGGGGCGCCAGCCCACGACCACGACCTCCTGGGTGCGGGCGTGCTTGACCTTCAGCCAGTCGCGCGACCGGCGGCCCGGCGTGTACGGCGCGCGGCGCCGCTTGGCCACGACGCCCTCGAGCCGCATGAGACGGCTGGTCTCGAGCGCCTCGTCGAGCGTGCCCTCCAGCGCGTCCGGCACGTGCACCGGCCGGCGGGGGTCCACCGCACGGGCGAGCTCCGCGCGCCGCTCGGTGTACGACCGGTCGGTCACGGTGCGCCCGCCCACCACCAGCACGTCGAACAGCACCAGGTCGACCCCGACCGCGCGGCGCGCCTTCTCGACGTCGCGCGGCCGGGTGAGGCCCGCGCGCTGCTGCAGGCGGCGGAACGACGGGCGCCCGTCCGCGTCGAGCGCGACGATCTCGCCGTCCAGCGCCAGCGGCAGGTCGTCGTCGGACACCATCTCCGCGAGCTGCTGCAGCTCCGGGAACGTCACGGTGAGGTCCTGTCCGGAGCGGGACGTGAGGCGCACCGTGCGCTCGTCGCCGTCAGCGGCCGGCAGCACCTCCACCACCGCGCGGAATCCGTCCCACTTCACCTCGAACGCCCAGTCGTCCGGGGCCAGCCGCGCGAGCTCGCCGGGCGGCGCCGTGGTGGCGAGCATCGGGCGAGGGGCTTCGGCCGGTGCCGACGGCCGCTTCACAGGCCGCGTCGGCGCCTGCGTGGCGGACGGGTCGGCCGGCTCCTCGTCGTCGCCCGGTTGAGTCTTGGTGCGGTGGATGAGCCAGGAGTTCTGGTCGTCGCCGCCGCGCCCGCCGGTGCGGATGAGGGCGAGCCGCCGCGAGCCGCGTCGCTCGCTGTGCAGGACGGCGATCACCTCGTCCTCGCGCCACTTCTCCAGGTCGTAGGTGCCGGCGTCCCAGATCGTCACCTCCCCGCCCCCGTACTCGCCGGCGGGGATGGTGCCCTCGAACGAGCCGTACTCCAGCGGGTGGTCCTCCGTCTGCACGGCCAGGTGGTTCTGCTTCGGGTCGGTGGGCTCGCCCTTCGGCAGGGCCCAGCTCACCAGGACGCCCTCGTGCTCCAGCCGGAAGTCCCAGTGCAGGCGGCGCGCGTGGTGCTCCTGGATGACGAAGGTCGGCGCGCCGTCGGGGGCGTCCGGCTCCTCGGGGCCGAACGGCTCGGGGGTCCTGTCGGGGTCGCGCTTGGCCCGGTACGTCTCGAGCTTCTCGGCCGGCGTGCGCTCGAAGGTCGCCAGGCGCTCCGGCGTGGGCTCGAGCTGGGCGAGGTGGCCCGCCGCGAGCGGCTCGAGCAGGTCGCCGTCCCGCTCCAGGCGCTCGACGACCTCCGTGAAGGTGAGGTGGCGCAGGTCCGGGTCCTCGAGCTCGTCCCAGGTGCGGGGTGCGGCGACGGTGGGCTCGTCGCGGCCCCGGAGGGAGTACGGCGCGATGGTGGTCTTGGCCCCGTTGTTCTGCGACCAGTCCACGAGCACCTTGCCCGCGCGCAGCGACTTCTTCATGTCGCTGACGACCAGGTCGGGGTGCTCCGACTCCAGGTGCCGCGCCAGCTCGTGCGCCACCGCGGAGACGGCGTCCGCGGTGCGGGACTCGTCGTGGCCGACCAGTGCGGCGTACAGGTGGATGCCCTTGGAGCCGCTGGTCACGGGCAGCGGGTCGAGGTCCATGCCGCGCAGGATGTCGCGCGCCAGGCGGGCCACCTCGGCGCACTCCGCGAGGCCCGCCCCCGGCCCGGGGTCGAGGTCGAGCACCAGCCGGTCCGGGGGGAGCGGTGTGCCCGTGCGGCCGAACCGCCACTGCGGCACGTGGATCTCCAGGGTCGCCGTCTGCCCCAGCCACGTGAGGGTGGCCAGGTCGTTGACCAGCACGTAGTCGTTCGTCGACGTGCGGTGCCGGATCGAGCGCCGCGGCACCCACGACGGCGTCGACGCGTCCAGGTTCTTCTGGAAGAACATCTGCCCCGCGACGCCGTCGGGCCAGCGCTTGCGCGTCGCCGGCCGGTACGACGCGTGCCGCAGCAGCGCGGGCGCCACCTGTGCCAGGTACTGCAGCACCTCGCCCTTCGTGGTGCCCGTCGCGGGGTAGTAGACCTTGTCCAGGTTGGTCAGCTGCAGGCGCCGGTCGTCGACCGTGACCGTCTGCGGCTTGCTCGACGACGTGCGTGCCATGCGGTCATCGTCGCCTCCGCGCCGCGCGGACGCACGAGGGCTTGACCCCGCCGTAGCGTCATAGTTCTGACTGGTCGCATGAACGTCGTGCCCGTCGCGTACCTCGCGTCCACGCTCCTGTCCCTGCTCGGCAACTCGATCGCCGGCGTCGCGCTCCCGCTCGTCGTGCTCCAGGTCACCGGCAGCGCCCTGGGCGCCGGCACGGTCGCCGCCGCGACGGCGCTGCCCGCCGTGGCCGCCGGGCTCCTCATGGGAGTCGTGATCGACCGCGTCAACCGGCGCACCGCGTCGGTGGTGACGGACCTCGTGTCCGCGGCCTCGGTGGCGGCGCTGCCCGTGATCGACATGGTCGCCGGCCTCGACATCGGCTGGTTCGTGCTGTGCGGCGTCGTCGGCTCGCTCGGGGACGTCCCGGGCATGACGGCGCGCGACGCCCTGCTGCCGGCGGTCGTGCGCCACGGTCGCCTCGAGGCCGAACGGCTGCTCGGCCTGCGGGAGTCGCTCAGCGCGCTCGCCCTGCTGCTGGGTCCGGCGGCCGCGGGCACGCTCATGGTGCTGCTCGACGGGTCGGCCGTCCTGTGGGTCACGGCCGCGACCTCGGCCGCCGCGGCGCTGCTCACCCTGCTGATCCCCCGGGAGGTGGGGGCGGTCCGCACCGCGGCGGGCGACCCCGGGGCGGAGGCCGCCGCGGGCGGCTGGGCACAGCTCCGCGAGGGCTGGCGCGCGCTCGGGCGCAGCCGGTTCCTGCTGGCGGTCACGACGCTCAGTGTCGTGGCGGGCCTGGTGCTCGCCGCGCTGCAGGGACTCGTCCTGCCCGTCTGGTTCACGCTCGTCGACCGGCCGGGGATGCTCGGGTTCGTGCTCAGCGCCCTGGCGGCGGGGATGCTGCTGGGCGGGGGCGTCTACGCGGCCGTGGGGACGCGGGGTCGGCGGCGCGTGTGGTTCCTCGTCGGCCTCGCGGGCTCCACGGCGGGGTTCGCGGTCGTCGTGTCCCTCGCGTCGGTCGGTGCGGTGCTCGTCGGCGCATTCGTGGTCGGGGTCTCGAACGGGCTGTTCGGGGCGCTGCTCGGGGTGCTCATGGTCGAGCGGGTCCCCGACCGGATGCGCGGGCGGATCATGGGCACGCAGAACGCCGTCCTGACGGCCGCCGCGCCCCTCGGTATCGTCGTGGCGGCACTGCTGGTCGAGGGCTGGGGCGTCGAGGTCGCCGCGATCGGGCTGGGTGCCGTGTGGCTCGTGGCCCTCGTCGTGGGGGTGTCGGCCCGCTCGCTGCGACGGCTCGAGCCCGACGACGCGGGGGAGGGCTCCGAGCCCGGCACCCAGGGCAGCACCGACGACGGCACCGACGACGGGGGAGGGCGCGTGCGGGACGACGCGGGGCACGAGCGGCTGGTCCGCGGTGCGTAGCGCCGACCTCGCCCGCCTGGCGGGGACCTCGGTCCGTGCGCTGCGGCACTACCACCAGGTCGGAGTGCTCGCGGAGCCGCCGCGGTCCGGCAACGGGTACCGGCGCTACGACGTGCACGACCTCGTCCGCGTGCTGCGCATCCGGCGTCTCGCCGCCCTGGGCATCCCCCTCGACCGGATGGCCGCCCTCCTCGACGACGGGCAGGACGGTGCCGGCGGACAGGATGATGGGCAGGGCGATGGGCAGGGCGACGGGCGCCGGTCCTCGGCGCAGCTGCTCGACGAGCTCGACCGCGAGCTGTCCGAGCAGATCGACCGGCTCGTCCGGCAGCGGGAGGTGGTCGCGCACCTCCGTGCCCACCGGGCCGCCCCCGACCTGCCTCCCGAGCTCGCGCCGGCCGCGGCGGCCTTCGCCGCGGCGGGGATCCCGGCCGACGTCGTCCGGGCGGACCGGGACCAGGCCGTGCTCGTCTCGCACCTCGCGGGGGAGGACGGCGCGCGGCTCCTGGCCGAGGTCTACCGCCGGCTCAGCGCGGGCGACGTCGTCGCCGTCGTGGCCTCCCTCTCCGAGCGTCTCGGCCGGCTCGGCCCGGACACCGACGACGCGGAGGTGGACGCGGTCGTCGACGGCTTCGTCGAGACGTTCGGGCCGCTCGTCGCGGAGCTCACGACGAGCGAGCCGTTGCCCGGACTCGACCGCGCCGCGCCGCTGCTCTCAGAGCACTCGGCGGGCATCCTGGGCCCGCGGCAGCGGGAGGTGCTCGCCCGGGTCGAGGCGGGGCTGGCGCAGGCCGCGGGGTCGCCCGGCGACGCCCGGCCGTAGGGTGACGGGCGTGGTCCACGACTTCCTCTCCTCCCTGTTCTCCCTCGACGGCCGGGTCGCCCTGGTGACCGGCGGCAGCTCCGGCATCGGCCGCGCGATCGCCGGCGCGCTCGCCCGGTCCGGGGCGAGCGTCGTCGTCCTCGCCCGGCGGGAGGCGGAGCTGGACGCCACGGTCGCGGAGCTGCGCGCGGACGGCTGCACGGCCGACCGCGTGAGCGCCGACCTGTCGACCCGCGACGGCGTGCGCGCCGCGGCCGAGGAGGCGGCCGCGATCTTCGGCGAGCCCGACGTCGTGGTGAGCTCCGCGGGCATCAACCTGCGCCCGCCGCTGGGCGAGACCGACGACGCCACCTGGGACGCGACGATGGCCGTCAACCTCGAGGCGCCGTACCTGCTCGGGCAGCGCTTCGGGCCGGGGATGGCCGAGCGCGGCTACGGCCGCCTCATCCACGTGTCGTCCCAGCAGGCGCACCGCGCGTTCGTGCAGTCCGGCGTCTACGGGGTGTCCAAGGGTGGGCTGGAGTCGCTGGCCCGGTCCCAGGCGGAGGCGTGGTCGCCGCACGGTGTCACCGCGAACACCCTGGTGCCGGGGTTCGTCCTGACACCGCTCAACCAGCGCTTGTCGTCCGACCCGGAGCGCGTGGCGGCGCTCGCGGCCCGCACCCTGACCGGCCGCAACGGCCTGGCGGAGGACTTCGCCGGCGCCGCGGTGTTCCTCGCGAGCGCGGCGTCGGCGTACGTCACCGGGCAGGCGCTGCACGTCGACGGCGGGTTCTCGGTGCACTAACCCCTTGGGGGTATGGTGCTGGCCATGACCGACACCGTCACGACCGACGACCTGCGCCGCCCCGGGACCCTCACCATGTACGGGGCCACGTGGTGCGGCGACTGCCGCCGCGCGAAGCGCGTGCTCGACTCCCGCGGCGTGGAGTACGTGAACGTGGACCTCGTCGCCGACCCGACGCGGGCCGACGACGCCGAGGCGATCAGCGGTCGCAAGAACATCCCCGTCGTGGTCTTCCCCGACGGCGAGTTTTTCGTCGAGCCCACGGACGCCGAGCTCACCGCGAAGCTGGACGCCGTCGGGCTCTGACGGGTCTGCTCACTCCCAGCGGAACCAGACGGCGGCCGCGCCGCCCGCGACGACCGTCGTCGCGCCGAGCCCGACCAGCGCGGACGCGGGGACCGCGACGCCGGCCCACGCCGCGCCGAGCGCGTCGACGGCGGCGCCGAACGGGAGCCAGCCGCCCAGGGTGGCGAGCACGTCGGGCAGGTTCTCGCGGGGCCCGAACATCCCGCCGAGCGCGGCGAGCCCGAAGAAGGCCACGAGGCCGATCGCCACCCCGGACCCCGGGGTCCGCGCGACGGCTGCCACGAGCATCCCGACGGCGTACATCGCGGTGATCGTCAGCGCCAGCACGCCCGCGGCCACCCCCGGGGCGGCCGGTGTCGACGCGCCCAGCCACACGACCGCGACGCCGAGCGCGAGGGCGATGCCCAGCAGGATCTGGGCCACCCCGACGAACGCCTGCGCGCCGAGCACCATCGCCGGTGACGCCGGGGTGACGCCGAGCCGCTTGAGGATCCCCGTGCGGCGGTAGTAGGCGAGGAAGCTCGGCATGTTGATCACCCCGACCGTCGCGACGACCATCGTCAGGGTCAGAGGGATCACGTACACGTCCAGGGCGGTGCGCCCGCCGGTCCCGGGCACCACCTGGTCCAGGCCCGGCGCCAGCCCGTTCATCACGAGGATGAGCAGCGGCATGCCGAGCGGGATCACGAGCCCGGCGGTGTCGCGGGCCACCATCCGCGCCTCGGCGAGCGTCAGCGCGAGCCACGCGCCCGCGCCCGGCCGCACCGTGCTCGGCGGCACGCCCGGCTCGGGCAGCTCCAGGACGCGGGGCGGGTCGTCGCGGGGCGCGTCGTCCCGGACGGTGCGGTGGGTGGTCATGCTGCCTCCTCCAGGGGGCTTCCGGTGAGGGTGAGGAATGCGTCGTCGAGGGTGGGACGGCGCAGCTGCGTCTCGGTCGCGACGACACCCGCGGCGGCGAGCGCCGCGCCCACCGCGTGCAGCAGGTCGCCGCGCGACGGGTCGTCGTCGCGTCCGGGCGCCGCGCCGGTGACGACGAGCCGGGGGCCGGTCGCGTCGACGTGCTCGACGGCGGGCAGCCCGGACAGGAGGCCGACGGCCGTCGGGTCGTCGGTGCGCAGGGTGACGGTGGGGCGCAACCCCGCGCGGTCGACGAGCTCGGCCGCGGTGCCGCGGGCGACCACGCGGCCGGCGTCGAGGATCGTCACGTGGTCGCACAGCCGCTCCACCTCCTCCATGAGGTGGCTGACGAGCAGCACGGTGACGCCGTCGGCCCGCAGGTCCTCGACCAGCGACCACATGCTGCGTCGCGCCTCGGGGTCGAGGCCGGTGGTGAGCTCGTCGAGGATGACGGCCCGCGGAGCGCCCACGAGGGCCAGCGCGACCGAGACCCGCTGCTGCTGCCCGCCCGACAGCTTCTCGAAGCGGACGTCGCGCGAGGGCCCCAGACCGACCCGCTCGACCAGCCGGTCGGGGTCCACGCCGTGCGGGTAGAACGAGCGGTACAGGCGCACGAGCTCCCGCACGGTCAGCGCGCCGTGCAGGTAGGCGCCCTGGAGCTGGACGCCGAGGACGCCGCGCACCCGTCCGCGGTCCGCCCGCGGGTCGAGCCCGAGCACCCGCACCTTTCCGCCGTCCGGTGCCCGGGCGCCGGCCAGGAGCTCCACGGTGGTGGACTTGCCGGCGCCGTTGCGGCCGAGCACGCCCGCCACCTCGCCGGGCCCCACCGAGAGGCTCACGTCGTCCAGGGCGACCACCGGTGGGCGGCCGCGACGCTTGGTGCGGTACGTCTTGCGCAGGTGCTGCGCCACGAGTGCGGTCATGCCGACGACGCTAGGAGGGGCGCCGTCGCCGACGCGCGTGCCGCGGGTCACGACCTGCACCCATGACTTCCGGCACTCCTCGTCACGGCGCACGGCCCGTTAGCGTGGTGCCGTGCGCCGGCTGGGACCCGAGGAGACGTCCGGGCTGACGACCCTCGTCGTCTGCCTGGCGGTCGTCGTGCCCGTCCCGTTCGTGGCGGAGCCTGGCCGGATGCTCGTGCCGCTCGTCGTCTGGGTGCTGCTGGCGCTCGCCTGGCTCGTGGCGACGGGTGTCGCCGTCCTGCGACCGCCGCGCACCCGCGCCGCCTACGTGGGTCTCGCGGCCCAGACGCTGCTGGCCGCGGCCCTGGTGATCACGGTGCCCGGGATCGGGTGGCTGCCCATCCTGCTGGTCTTCGGCGCCGCGCTGAGCACGTACGTCGGGCCGACCCGGGTCACGGCCGTCGTCGTCGTCGCGAACACCCTCGCCCTGTGCGTGGCGTTCCTGCTCGCGCCGGGGGACGTGCACCCCTTCGAGATCGTGCTGTCGCTCGGGCTCTACCTGCTGCTCCAGGTGGGCAGCGCGGGGGTGAGCGCGACGCTGCAGCGCGAGCAGCGCATGCGCACCGAGCTGACCGTCGCCCACGCCGAGCTCGCCGCCGCGGCGGTGCTGGGCGAGGAGGCCACCCGCGCGTCGGAGCGGTTGCGCATCTCCCGCGAGCTGCACGACCTCATCGGGCACCAGCTCACCGTGCTCACCCTGGAGCTGGAGTCCGCCGCGCACCTGCCGGGCGAGCGCGGGGCGGAGCACGTGCAGCGTGCGCGCACCGTGGCGCGCGAGCTGCTCGGCGACGTGCGCGCCACGGTGGGCGAGCTGCGCCGTCGCGCGCCGGACCTGCGCGAGGCCCTCGCCGCTGTCGCCTCCGCCGTCCCCTCCCTGCGGGTCGAGGTCGACGTGGCCGAGGACGTCGTCGCGGACGAGGAGCAGACGGCGGCGCTGGTGCGCGTCACCCAGGAGGTCGTGACCAACGCGGTGCGGCACGCGGAGATGGCCACCGAGCTGCGCCTCACCGTCACCGCGGACGCCGACGGCGCGCTCACGCTCGTCGCGCGCGACGACGGGCTCTCCTCCGGTCCGGTGCGGCTCGGGAACGGCCTGTCCGGCATCGTCGAGCGTGCCGAGGCCCTGGGCGGTGCCGCGACGTTCGACGGGACGTCGGGGTTCGCGGTCGAGGCGTGGCTGCCGGGGAGGGTGGCCTCGTGAGCGCGGGAGGCGGACGGGTGCGGATCGTGCTCGCCGACGACCAGACCCTCGTGCGGCACGGCATCCGCAGCCTCCTGGAGATCGCGGGCGACATCGACGTGGTCGCGGAGGCGGAGGACGGCGCGGCGGCGGTCGACGCGGTGCGTGAGCACGCGCCCGACGTGCTGCTGCTCGACCTGCGGATGCCCGGCCGCGACGGGATCTGGGCGCTGGAGACGCTGCGCGACGAGGGGCTGGAGGTCGCCGTCCTCGTCCTGACGACCTTCGACGACGACGCGCTGGTGCTGCGGGCGCTGCAGGCGGGCGCGCGGGGCTACCTGCTCAAGGACGTGACGCTGGAGCAGCTCGCGGAGGCGGTGCGGACCCTGGCCGCGGGCGACACCCTGGTGCAGCCCGCGGTGACGGCGCGCCTGCTGCGAGCGGTCCGCTCGGCGCCCGTCCCGGACGACGCCGCCCCGGCGGAGCTCACCGGGCGGGAGCGGGAGGTGCTGCGCCTCATGGCGCAGGGGTGGTCGAACCGGGAGATCGCGGACGCCCTGTACCTCGCGGAGGGCACGGTCAAGAACCACGTGTCGAACGTGCTGCTCAAGCTCGGCGTCAAGGACCGCACGCGGGCGGTGCTGCTCGCGCTGCAGGGCGGCCTGCTCGCCTGAGAGGTTGCGTCGCCGGGCGGGTCGTGGCCGATACTCGACGGCGTGGAGATCTCTGTCGTCTGGTCCGTCGTCCTGCTCGTCGCCGCCCTGTGGAACCTGGCGGTGTGGCCGTCGTTCTGGCGCCGCGTGACCAAGGACCCGCGCGCCCGGGACGACGCGGGGCGCCCCACCCGCTTCTTCACCGTGCACGCGGTGCTGGTGGGTGTCTCCCTGCTGCTCGCCCTGCTCGTCGGCGTCGTGGGCGTGCTCGGTCTCGTCGGCTGATCCACGGGCACTGGCGCGTATCCGCAGGTCGCGTGACGATGGGCACATGAGGGCGATCTGGAAGGGCGCCGTGACGTTCGGCCTCGTCAACGTGCCGGTCAAGCTGTACAGCGCGACCGAGGACCACGACGTGCCGCTGCACCAGGTGCACGACACCGACGGCGGGCGCATCCGCTACCGGCGCGTGTGCGAGCTGGACGGCGAGGAGGTGCCGTACCAGCACATCGACCGCGCGTACGACGACGGCGAGCGCACCGTGGTGCTCACCAAGGACGACCTCGCGGCGCTCCCGGCGGAGGCGAACCGGGAGATCGAGGTCGTCGAGTTCGTGCCGAGCGACCAGATCGACCCGATCATGCTCGACCGCACCTACTACCTGGAGCCGGACTCCAAGAGCCCGAAGGCGTACGTGCTGCTGCGCCGCACCCTGGAGGAGACGGACCGCACCGCGATCGTGAAGTTCGCGCTGCGCCAGCGGACCCGGCTGGCGGCGATGCGGGTGCGTGACGAGGTGCTGGTGATGCAGACCCTGCTGTGGGCGGACGAGGTGCGCGAGGCGGCCTTCCCGTCGCTCGACGGGTCGGTCACCGTCTCGGACAAGGAGCTGGCCATGTCGGGGCAGCTCGTCGCGAGCTACGAGGCCGACTTCGCGCCCGAGGAGTACGAGGACGAGTACCAGGTGCAGCTGCGCCAGCTCATCGACGCCAAGATCGAGCAGGGTGACGCGCTCGACACGTCGGAGACCTTCGGCGAGCAGCCGGAGAAGGAGGACGCCGACGTCATCGACCTGATGGAGGCCCTGCGGCGCAGCGTGTCGGGGTCGAAGGGCGGGTCGAGGTCCGGCTCGACGGGCGAGTCCGAGGAGAAGGCTCCCGCGAAGAAGAAGGCTCCGGCGAAGAGGGCTCCCGCGACGAAGGCCCCGGCCAAGAAGGCCTCGGCCAAGAAGGCGCCCGCGAAGAAGGCGCCTGCGAAGAAGGCGGCGGAGCGCAAGACGGGCTGAGCCGCCCTGCCACCGTGCCGTCAGGCGGGCGTGCGTCCCGAGGAGCGCGCCGCGGCCGCCTCGCGGACGAGGGCGAGGAGGTCGTCGATGTCGCGGTCGCCGAGGCTGCTCGCGCCGAACGACGCGAGGGCGTAGAGGCCCTCGCCCATGAGGGAGACCGCCCGGGCGAGCACCGGGTCGCCGACCTCCTCGCGGACGGTCTCCGTCCAGGCGGTCTGCGCCGCGTCGAGCACGTCGCGGGCGCGGGGGTACGCGCCCTGCGCGAGCCGTGAGGCCGCGAGGTAGAGCACGCCGAAGTCGCCGTCGATGACCGTGGACGTGCGCAGGAGATAGTCGGCGGCGCCCTCGGGGGCGTCGCGCATCGTGTCGACGTCGGTCGCGGTGAGCTCGCCCAGGCGGTCGAGCAGCCCGTCGACGAGGGCGTCCTTCGAGGGGAAGTGGTAGAGCAGGCCGCCCTTGGACACGCCGGCGCGGTCGGCCACGGCCTCGATCGTCGCGGCGCGCTCCCCGGACTCGACGAGGAGTTCGGCGAACGCGTGCAGGACCTTGGCGCGGGCGGCGGGGGCGGGGGGCATGTCGACAGCCTAGTGGCGGAGTGTTACTGTACCGGCTGGACGGTGCGGAAGTTCGACATCACCATGTCGCCCCGGCCGTCCGCAGCATGTGAAAGGCACCTCAGGTTCAGACATGGCTCAGACCCAGGTGACGACGCACACCGCTCCCTCAGCCACGGCCCGGACCACGAGCCGCCTCGCCCCCGCGCGCCCCGCCGGCGCCGGGCGTCGCTGGGCGGCCCTCGCCGTGCTGATGCTCCCGGTGCTGCTCGTCTCGATCGACAACACGGTCCTCAGCTTCGCCCTGCCGCAGATCTCGGAGGCGCTGGCCCCGGGCGGCACGCAGCTGCTGTGGATCGTCGACGTCTACCCGCTCGTCCTCGCGGGGCTCCTCGTGCCGATGGGGTCGGTCGCCGACCGCGTCGGCCGCCGCCGGCTGCTCCTGATCGGGGCCGTCGGCTTCGCCGCCGTGTCCGCGGTCGCGGCCTTCGCGCCGACCGCGGGCGCGCTGATCGCCGCCCGCGCCGGCCTCGGCTTCTTCGGCGCGATGCTCATGCCGTCCACGCTGTCGCTGCTGCGCAACGTGTTCACGGACCGCGACGAGCGCCGTCTCGCCATCGCGATCTGGGCCGCCGGCTTCGCCGCGGGCTCCGCCGTGGGGCCGATCGTCGGCGGGCTGCTGCTCGAGCACTTCTGGTGGGGCTCGGTGTTCCTCCTTGCGGTGCCGGTGCTGGCGGTGCTGCTCCTGCTCGCGCCGGTCTTCGTGCCCGAGTCCCGCGACCCGGCGCCGGGCCCGATCGACCCCGTCTCGATCGTGCTGGTCATGGCCGCGATGACGCCTGTCGTCTTCGGCATCAAGACGCTCGCCAAGGGCGCGCTGCCCTCCCTCGGCCTGGCCTCGATCGCGGCGGGGCTGCTCATGGGCGTGCTGTTCGTGCGACGGCAGCTGCGGCGTCGCAACCCGATGCTCGACGTGCGCCTGTTCACCGTGCCCGCGTTCACCGGGTCGGTGCTGGTGAACCTGCTGTCCGTGTTCTCGCTGGTCGGCTTCCTGTTCTTCGTCTCGCAGGACCTGCAGCTCGTCATCGGGCTGTCGCCGGTCCGGGCGGGCATGGTGCTGCTGCCGGGCACCGTGGCGATGGTCGTCGCGGGCCTGGCCGTGGTGAAGGTCGTCCGGCACGTGCGGCCGTCGCACGTCGTCGCCGCCGGGCTGGCCCTCTCCGCCGTCGGCTACCTCGTCACGGCGCTCGTCGCCGGGCGCGGCGAGGCAGGCTGGCTCGGGCTCGCGTTCGTCGTCCTGGCGATCGGCGTCGGGTCCGCCGAGACCGTGTCGAACGACCTCATCGTCTCCACGGTGCCCGCGGCCAAGGCGGGCGCGGCCTCGGCGATCTCCGAGACCGCGTACGAGGTCGGGGCCGTGCTGGGCACCGCCGTCCTCGGCGGGATCCTCACCGGGTCGTACCACGCGAACGTCGTGGTGCCGTCCGGCGTGCCCGCCGCGGACGCGGCCTCCGCGGCGGAGACGCTCGGCGGCGCGACGAGCGTCGCGGCCGACCTGCCCGCCGGGCAGGCGCAGGCCCTGCTCGACTCCGCGCACGCGGCGTTCGGCAGCGGCGTCGTCGTGACCTCCGCGATCGGCTTCGTCGCCGTGCTGGTCGCCGCCGGGATCGCCCTGACGACGCTGCGCGCCGTGCGCTCCTGAGCCGACACCGTCCCTGAGGTTCCTGAGGGCAGGGTCACACCGCGCGACGGCGGCGCCACCGGCGAGGACGGTGGCGCCGCCGTCGCTGTTCGGCAAGGGTGGACGCGATGAGCGACGAGCATCACGAGCCCTCCCCGGCGGACGCCTCGGCAGGTGCCCCGGAGGCCACGGACGAGATTCCGGCCGGCGCGCGGACGCCGCGCGCCCGCCGCACCCCGCCGCGCTGGGCGCGCTGGACCCTCGCGGGGGTGGCGGCGGCGGTGGCGTGCCTGGTCTTCGGCGTGAGCACCGCCACCGCCGAGCTCGGCTTCGGCCCGCACGAGGCCGTCTACTCGGTGACGAACGACAGCCTCGTCGTCGTCGACCTGGGCCCCCTGGGCACGCTGGAGGTCGACTCCCCGCTCCCGCTCGGGCTGGGCGTGGACGTCGTGGTCAAGGAGATCCCGGCCGACCTGACGACGGTGGGGGCGGCCAACACCCTCACGGCGCTGAGCCAGGACCTCGAGAGCTACCTGCAGTTCTTCTCCAGCCCGGACGTCGCCGCGCGCAGCGTGGCCCTCGCGCTGGTGGAGAACGCCCTGTGGCGCTCGTTGGGCGCCGCCGCGCTGCTGGTCGCCGTGGGGTTCGCCGTGCGGTGGTTGCTGGGGGCGGGTCGCCGGCGGGAGCTGGCCGACGCGATGGCGCCCCGGACCGGGGAGATCACCGCCGGGGTGGCCGTCGTGGCCCTCGTCGTGACGACCGTGACCTCGGGAGCCGTCGGCAGCACCGCCCAGGGGCAGCCCGCGTCGCCGGTCTTCGCGGGCACGGCGCTCGAGGGCGCACGGATCACCGGGCGCCTGGCCGGCGTGATCGACACCTACGGCGGACAGCTCGTGAAGCTGTACGAGGACAACGAGGACTTCTACGCGGCGGCGAACGACGACCTGTCGTCCGCGTGGGGCGCCCGGCTCGCCGTCGAGACCGTGACGGCCGCCGCCGACGCGGGGACCCAGTTCGCGTCGCCGGCCCCGGCCGAGGCGACCGCACCCGTCGCGCCGCCGCGCGCGGCGCCCGACGGGAGCGCCGAGGACGAGCCGGTGACGCTCGTCGTCATCTCCGACCTGCACTGCAACACCGGCATGACGCCGCTCATCCGCACGACGATCGAACGCTCCGGTGCCGACGTCGTGCTCAACGCGGGCGACACCACCATGAACGGCACGTCGGTGGAGAAGGTGTGCGTCGACTCGTTCGCGTCGGCCGTGCCCCGCGGCGTCCCGATGGTGGTGGCGGACGGCAACCACGACTCGCAGGTCACGTCGGACCAGGAGGCGGCCCACGGCCAGAAGATCCTCGACGGCCAGGTGATCGAGGTCGACGGCGTGCGCATCCTCGGTGACCGCGACGCGCTCGAGACGCGGGTCGGGGTCGGGACGAACGTCGCGCGCGAACGCACCCCGGAGCAGCAGGCGGCGGATCTCGCCGCGACCGCCTGCGAGGACCGTGACGGCGTGGACCTGCTGCTGATCCACACCCCGGCGGTGGGCCTCGACGCGCTGGACAGCGGGTGCGTGCCGTTCCAGGTCTCCGGGCACACGCACAGCCGGTCCGGGCCGGAGCAGGTGGGCCAGGGCATCCGGTACGTCAACGGGTCCACCGCGGGCGCCGCGCCCAACCAGCCCACCGTGGGGCCGCTGCACGGCACCGCCGAGATGACGGTGCTGCGCTTCGACCCCACGACGCGCCGCATGCTCGACGTGCAGGTCGTCACCGTGACGCCGGACGGCGCGGCGACGGTGGGCGACCGCGAGCCGGTGCCCGAGGTCGTCCCGCCGACGGACGAGGCGCTCGGGTCGTAGCGGCGGGCGCCCGGATAGGCTCGGACCGTGCCCGAACCCACCTCACCCGTGCCCGCCGCACCGGAGCAGACCGTCGACCCGGACGAGCTCACCCCCGTCGCCCAGGACTACCTCAAGGCGGTCTGGTCGGCGCAGGAGTGGTCGGACGAGAAGGTCACGACGGGGCTGCTCGCGGACCGGCTGGGCGTGGGCCCGTCCACCGTCTCCGAGACGGTGCGCCGCCTGACGGCGCAGGGGCTGCTGGGGCACGAGCCGTACGGCGGGGTCTGGCTCACCGAGCTGGGTCGGCGGTACGCGCTGGTGATGGTGCGGCGCCACCGGCTGCTGGAGACGTGGCTGGTGCGCGACCTCGGGTACGCGTGGGACGAGGTGCACGACGAGGCCGAGGTGCTGGAGCACGCGGTGTCCGACCGGCTCGTGGAGCGCATCTCGGCGCGGCTCGGGCACCCGGAGCGCGACCCGCACGGTGACCCGATCCCGTTTTCCGACGGCCGGGTGGTGCGCCCGGAGGCCGTGCCGCTGGTCGACCTCGAGGCGGGGGCCGGGGGAGTGGTGGCCCGCATCTCCGACGCCGACCCGGAGGCCCTGCGCTACCTCGCGGACCTCGGTGTCGACCTGGACCTCGCGGTCCGGCTGACGTCGCGGCGGGAGTTCGCCGGGACGGTCGGCGTCGCGTGGGAGGCGGACGGGCGCGAGGTCACGGTGGACCTCGGCCTGCTGGCGGCGTCGCGCATCTGGGTGGTCCGCGCGTAGGCTGTCCCGGTTCCCCGACGACGTGAGCGCCTGACGGCGCACCGCCGTCGACGCCTCGTCTCGAAACGATTCGAGCATCCGCGCCGCCCGGCGGGGTGCCGACCGATCCCGAGGAGAGGCGAGTGACCTCGACGACCACGCCCGCGAGCGACGCCACGGCACGCACCGGCCGTGCCCCCCGCCCCGAGCACGTCGGGGCCGCGCTGTTCGCGCTCGCCGTCGGCGGGTTCACGATCGGCACCACCGAGTTCGCCACCATGGGGCTGCTGCCGCAGATCGGCGCGGACCTCGGCGTGAGCGACCCGGTCGTGGGCCACGCCATCACCGCGTACGCCGTCGGCGTCGTGGTCGGCGCCCCGCTGCTGACGGTGGCCGCCGCGCGGATGTCCCGCAAGCGGCTGCTGCTGTGCCTCATGGGCTTCTACACGGTGGCCAACGTGCTGTCGGCCGCCGCCCCCGGCGTCGAGAGCCTGATCGTGGGGCGCTTCCTCGCCGGGCTGCCGCACGGCGCGTTCTTCGGCGTCGGGGCGGCCGTGGGTGCTGCCGTCGCGGGGCCCGGGAAGCGCGGGCACGCCGTCTCCATGATGATGACGGGCCTGACGATCGCCAACGTCGTCGGGGTGCCGCTGTCCACCGCCGTCGGGCAGAGCCTCGGCTGGCGTGCCGCGTTCGTCGTCATCGGGGTGCTCGGCGCCGTCACCCTGCTCGGCATCTGGCGCTTCGTGCCCGAGCGCGGGCCGGTGGACTCCAGCGTCCGGCAGGAGCTCGGAACCCTGCGCAACGGGCCGCTGTGGATCTCGTTCGCGGCCGGGGCCATCGGCTTCGGCGGCCTGTTCGCCGTCTACACGTACGTCGCGCCGACGGTCACCAAGGTGGCGGGCATGTCCGAGAGCGCCGTGCCCTGGGTGCTCGCCGTCTTCGGCGTCGGCATGACCGTCGGCACCCTGCTCGGCGGCAAGCTGGTGGACCGCAACGTGCTGCGCACGGTCGTCGGCGGGTTCGTCGCGACCGCGCTGTCGCTGGTGCTGTTCGCGCTGGTCGCCACGTCGCCCGTGCCCGCCGTCGTCGGGCTGTTCCTGCTCGCCGTCACGTCGCAGACCCTCGGCCTCGCCATGCAGACGCGCCTCATGGACCTCTCGCCGCGGGCGCAGTCGCTCGGCGCCGCCCTGTGCCACTCCGCCCTCAACATGGGCAACGCGAGCGGCGCGTTCTTCGGCGGGCTCGTCATCGCCGGCGGGTACGGCTACCTCGCGCCGGCCTGGGTGGGCCTGGTCCTGACGCTGGTCGGCCTGGCGATGGTGCTGGCGTTCGGCCGCCAGCGGGTGCCGCAGGCGGACTGACCCGCCCCCTGGGGATCGACCCCAGGAACGTGCGGTACGGTCGCGCCCGTGAGCCCGAGCGTGCGCGACGCGACCCAGGACGACCTCCCCGACGACGCCACGGGGACGGCTCCGCCCATGACCGGCCCCCGGGGCCTCACCGCCCGCACGTACGGGGTGCTGCTCACCGTGCTGGGCGGGATCGGCTTCGGCGCGGCGTCGTGGCTGGCGATCGAGGAGTACCTCAAGCTGCTCGACCCGAACCGGGTGACGAGCTGCAGCTTCAACGTCTTCCTCGACTGCGGCGTCGCGATGGCGTCGTGGCAGGGCACGCTGCTCGGCTTCCCGAACCCCTACCTCGGGGTCGCGGCCTTCCCCGTGGTGATCACCACCGGCGTGGTGCTGCTCGCCGGGGCGCGGCTGCCGCGCTGGTACCACCGGAGCCTGCTCGCGGTGACCGTGCTCGCGCAGCTCCTCATCTTCTTCCTCATGTGGTCGAGCTTCTACGCGCTGGTGCGCCTGTGCCCCGCGTGCATGGTCGTCTGGACGATCGTGTGGCCGCTGCTGTGGTTCCAGGTCGTGCACGCCGTGCAGGAGGGCCACCTGCCCGCGGGGGACGGGCTGCGTCGCGCCGTCGTGCGCAACCGCGGCCTGGTCCTGCTGATCGGCTACGTCGTCGCCGTGGGCTGGCTGCTCCTGGCCGTCGGCGGGCCGCTCGTCGAGTCGTTCGGGGTGTGAAAACCGGGCCGGGGCCTGCGGCCCCGGCCGGTAGACTCGCCGGGTGAGCACGCCCGACACCGCACCCGCCCGACCCGAGGCTCCGGCAGCCTCTTCCCACGAGCCCGCGCACCGCTACACGCCCGCCCTCGCACAGCAGATCGAGGAGCGCTGGCAGGACCTCTGGGAGGAGCGCGGCACGTTCTGGGCGGCCAACCCGGACGGGGCGCTCACGGACGGCGACGGCGGGCACGGCTCGGGTCAGCCGTTCTTCATCATGGACATGTTCCCGTACCCCTCGGGGGCGGGGCTGCACGTCGGGCACCCGCTGGGCTACATCGCCACCGACGTCGTGGGCCGGTTCCGCATGATGTGCGGCGACAACGTGCTGCATGCGCTGGGCTACGACGCGTTCGGCCTGCCCGCCGAGCAGTACGCCGTGCAGACGGGCCAGCACCCGCGCACCACCACCGAGCAGAACATCGTCACCATGAAGCGCCAGCTGCGCCGCATGGGACTGGCGCACGACTCGCGTCGCACGTTCGCCACGATCGACCCCGAGTACGTGCGGTGGACGCAGTGGATCTTCCTGCAGATCTTCGACTCCTGGTACGACACGGAGGCCGACGGCGGCAAGGGCCGCGCCCGCCGCATCGGCGAGCTGCGCGGCGAGCTGGAGTCCGGGGCGCGCCCCGTCCCCGGTCACGACGGCGACAACGCGGGCGGCGCCGTCTGGTCCGCGCTGTCCGCCGAGGAGCGGCGCGACGTGCTGGACGCGCAGCGGCTGGCCTACGTCGACGAGTCGCCCGTGAACTGGGCGCCCGGGCTGGGCACGGTGCTGGCCAACGAGGAGGTCACGGCCGACGGCCGGTCCGAGCGCGGCAACATGCCCGTCTTCCAGAAGTCGCTGCGGCAGTGGAAGATGCGGATCACCGCCTACGCGGACCGCCTGACCGACGACCTGGACCTGATCGACTGGCCGGAGAAGGTCAAGTCGATGCAGCGCAACTGGATCGGCCGGTCCACCGGCGCGAACGTCCGCTTCGACGTCGTCGGCACCGCCGACCACGACGCGGCCGGGGCGGGCGCGCAGGTCGAGGTCTTCACCACCCGGCCGGACACGCTGTTCGGCGCCACCTTCATGGTCGTGGCGCCCGAGCACCCGCTGCTGGACGAGGTCCCGGCGGCCTGGCCGGACGGCACCCGCGACGTCTGGACCGGCGGGCACGCCTCCCCGATCGAGGCCGTCGCCGCGTACCGGCGCGAGGCCGCCGCCAAGACCGCCGTCGAGCGGCAGGCCGACGCCGGCAAGAAGACCGGCGTCTTCACCGGCCACCTGGCGATCAACCCGGTCAACGGCGCGACGGTCCCCGTGTTCACGGCCGACTACGTGCTGATGGGCTACGGCACCGGCGCGATCATGGCCGTGCCCGGAGGCGACCAGCGCGACTTCGACTTCGCCGAGGCGTTCGAGCTGCCCGTGATCCGCACCGTCGAGCCCGCGGGCGGCCTCCCGGAGGACTTCGCCGGCGCGTACACCGGCGACGGCGTGGCCGTGAACTCCTCCAACGACGAGATCAGCCTGGACGGGCTGGGCGTGGCCGAGGCCAAGGAGAAGATCGTCGCGTGGCTGAGCGCCCGTGGCGCCGGCGAGGGGACGACCACGTACCGCCTGCGCGACTGGCTGTTCAGCCGGCAGCGCTACTGGGGCGAGCCGTTCCCGATCCTGTGGGACGAAGACGACCGCCCGGTCGCGATCCCGGCCGACATGCTGCCCGTCGACCTGCCCGACGTGCCGGACTACGCGCCGCGCACGTTCGAGCCCGACGACGCGGACTCCTCGCCCGAGGCCCCGCTAGGCCGCAACGACGAGTGGGTGCACGTCACCCTGGACCTGGGCGACGGGCCGAAGACCTACCGCCGCGACACCAACACGATGCCCAACTGGGCCGGGTCGTGCTGGTACTACCTGCGCTACCTGGACCCGACCGACTCGACGGACGGACCCGCGAAGGGCACCGCCGTGGTGGACCCGCAGCTCGAGTCGTACTGGATGGGCCCGAAGCACAATGGGACGTCCGGCCCGGCCGGCGGCGTCGACCTGTACGTCGGCGGCGTGGAGCACGCCGTGCTGCACCTGCTGTACGCGCGGTTCTGGCACAAGGTGCTGCTGGACCTGGGCTACGTGACCTCGCTGGAGCCGTTCGGCAAGCTGTTCAACCAGGGCTACATCCAGGCGTACGCCTTCACCGACGCCCGCGGCGCCTACGTGCCCGCCGCCGAGGTCGAGGGCGACGAGCAGACCGGCTTCACGTACCGCGGCGAGCCCGTGAACCGCGAGTACGGGAAGATGGGCAAGTCCCTGAAGAACGTCGTCACGCCGGACGAGATGTACGAGCAGTACGGCGCCGACACGTTCCGTGTGTACGAGATGTCGATGGGCCCGCTGGACCTGTCGCGGCCGTGGGAGACGCGCGCCGTCGTGGGGTCCCAGCGCTTCCTGCAGCGGCTGTGGCGCAACGTCGTGGACGAGGAGACGGGCGCACTCGTGGTCACCGACGACGAGCCCGACACGGCCACGCTGCGCGCGCTGCACCGCGCGATCGCGGACGTGCGCGTCGAGATGGAGCACATGCGGCCCAACACGGCGATCGCGAAGCTCATCACGTACAACAACCACCTCACCGCGCTGGACCGGGTGCCGCGCGCGGCGGTCGAGCCGCTCGTGCTCATGGTCGCGCCCATCGCCCCGCACATCGCCGAGGAGCTGTGGCAGCGGCTCGGGCACGACGGCTCGCTGGCGCGGGAGCCGTTCCCGACCGCCGACGAGCAGTACCTCGTCGAGGACACCGTGACGTGCGTCGTGCAGGTCAAGGGCAAGGTGCGCGGCCGCCTGGAGGTGGCGCCGTCCATCTCGGACGCCGACCTGGAGGCCGCCGCCCTGGCCGAGCCGAACGTGGTCCGCGCCATCGACGGGGCGCCGGTGCGCAAGGTGATCGTGCGCGCGCCCAAGCTCGTCAACATCGTCGTCTGAGTTGGCGACCGTCCGCCTCGAAGGCGCCCTGGCACGCAGCCAGGGCGCCTTCGGCACGCCCTCGCTCGCCCTCCTGCACCGCAAGGAGGGGCCGCTCGTCGTGGCCCTGCTGTCCCTGATCTTCACGCCGGGCCGCGCCACGGTGCCGACCGAGCAGATGCACGTGGAGGTCGAGGACCTGCTCGCCGAGGCGCGCGCCGCCGGCCGCGACGTGCCCGACGACGCCGCCCGTGCGCTGTGCTCGCGCTGGGTGGCGGGCCGCTGGCTGGTGCGCGCGCTCGACGACGACGGCGTCGAGCAGTACCAGGTGAGCTCGCACGCGGCGGAGGCGCTCGCGTTCGTCGACCGGACGCAGGGCGCGCGCGCCCTGGTGAGCGAGTCGCGCATCCGCACGCTGCTCGTCGCGCTGGACGGGCTCGCGCGCGACGCCCGGCCCGACCGGGAGTCGCAGCAGCGCGCGCTGCGGGAGCAGATCGCGCGATCCCGGGCCGAGATCGCCGAGGCGGAGGCCGAGCTGGCGCGGCTCGAGGCCGGCGGCCCCGTGGTGCAGGCGCCCACGGACCGGCTCGTCGAGCAGTTCGACAACGTGGCCGCGCTGGTGCGCGAGCTGCCCGCCGACTTCGCCCGGGTGGCCGAGTCGATCGCGGAGCTGCAGCGCAGCATCGTCACCAGCCTGCGCCAGGACGAGCGCCCCACGGGCGAGGTGCTGGGGGCCTACCTGGAGGCCTCCGACTCGCTCATGGAGCGGACGCCCGAGGGGCGCGCGTTCGCCGGCGCGATGGAGCTGCTGCGCGACCCGCAGCTGCTCGGCAAGGTCGACGAGCGGGTGCGCGCCGTGCTGGCGCACCCGTTCGCCGCCGAGCTGCCGGCCGAGCGCCGGGAGTCCGTGCGGGCCCTGTACTCCCAGCTCCTGGCCGCCGTCGACGGGGTGCTGGACGCCCAGGCGCGCGCCTCGCGGACCATCACGCAGCAGCTCACGGTGCACAACCCGCTGCGCGACCGGGAGCTGGACGCCGCGCTGCGGGAGGCGACCGCGGCGATGGCCGAGTGGTTCCCGACGTCCGGGCGGGCCGCGCGCGTCGAGCCGCTGCGCTGGCTCGAGCGCGCGCGGCTCGGCCGGTTCCGCGCCCAGCTGCACGACCTGCGCCCCGACACGCCGCCGGACGCGCTCGCCGACCTCGACGACCCGTGGCGCGACCCGGCCGGCGAGCCGGGGGAGGTCCTGGGCGGCCTGCTCGGCATGGGCGGCCCGCGCTACGACGAGACGACCACGCACGCCGCGCGCGTGCTGCGCGAGCGCGGCAGCGCCACGGCGGACGAGGTGTTCGCCGCCGGGCCCGCCGAGCTGCGCCGGCCCGTGGAGCTGCTGGGCTACCTCGAGCTGGCCGGGCCGGAGGCCCTCGACGCCGCGCTCGGCGACGGGGACGGGATCGGCGACGTGCCGGCGGCGCGCCTGCGGCGCGTGACCGCCGTGCGTGCCGACGGCACCACGCGCCACCTGGTGGTGCCGCGGGTGGGCCTGACGACGCCCGACGGTGAGCCCGACCGCTTGCCCGAGCGGGTGCCCGACGACGAGGAGGACGCATGACGGACACCACGACCGAGCCGGCGGTGGAGCTGCGCGCCGACATCGGGCCCGACGGGACCGCCGAGAGCGTCGCCCGGGGTGGGGCCGACGGGGCGCCGTTCGTCGAGGTGCCCGCCATGGCGGACGACGACGCGGCGCTGTTCGCCGGCGACACGGGGGTCCTGCCCTACGAGGCGCGCCGGGCGCTCGCGCTGGTGCTGCAGCGCCGCTACCTGTCGGCGGCGGCGCACCCGGCGGAGTGGAGGGCGCTGCTGGCGCACCAGAACGTCCTCGCGTCGCGCTGCCACGACCTGTTCGTCGAGCTCGTCGTGGACCGCGACTACGAGATCGCGTACAAGCGGCAGGTGCGCGAGGCGGGGCTCAGCATCCCGGTGCTCCTCAAGGACGAGCCGTACAAGCGGGTCGAGACCCTCCTCATGCTGTTCGCGCGCAACCGCTTCCGGCAGGAGCAGGGCGCGGGGGAGCGCGCTGCGCACGTGGACGCCGAGGAGCTGGTCGACTACGCGCTCGGCTTCCTCGCCGCGGACGAGACGAACCTGGCGGCTCGCCGGCGCGAGGTCGACAACGCGATCGCGACGCTCGTGCGCGAGCACGTGCTCGACGAGGTCGCGGAGGGGCGCTACCGCGTCCAGCCGGTCGTCGAGATCCTGCTGCCCGTGGAGCGGCTGCGGGAGCTGACCGCGTGGCTGCGCTCGCCGTCGTCGACCGACCCCGCCGAGGCCGCCGACGGGCCCGACCAGGACGACGACCCGGACACGGTCGACGAGGACGAGGAGGCCCGCGCGTGACGATCACGAGCGACCCGGCGGAGCAGGTCGCCGCCCCGCGCATGCAGCAGTCGCTGTTCGGGCTCATCCCGACGGCGTCGGACGGACGCCAGTGGACGGCGCGCTCGATGCAGCTCGTCAGCTGGGGCGGGTACCACGGCTACCACGAGGTGCGGTTCGCGGGCACCACGACGCTGCTCACGGGCGCGTCCGGCTCCGGGAAGTCGACCCTGCTCGACGCGTACATCGCGCTGATGATGAGCCACACGACCCCGTTCAACGGGGCGTCGAACACCGCCACCAGCGGCCGGGCCCGCGGGCAGGAGCAGCGCAACGTCGTCTCCTACGCGCGCGGCAAGCTCGACGAGGAGCGCACCGCCGGGGCGGCGCGCTCCAAGGACCGCGTGCTGCGCGGCGAGGCGTCGGACACGTGGTCGGCGATCGCGATGACGTGGTCCTCCCAGGCGGGCGAGCGGTTCACGGCGCTGCGCGCCTGGTACGTGCCGCGCGGCGCGCAGCGCACGGACGAGACGGTCGCCGTGCGCGCCGTCGTCGACGCCGACTTCAGCCTGCGCGACCTGGAGCCCCTCGCGGCCCAGCGCTTCGGCAAGGCGGGCCTGACGGCGGCAGGGCTGACGGCGTTCGACACGGACAAGGCGTTCGCGACCCGCCTGCACGCGGCGCTCGGCATCGGCGCGGCCGGCGACGGCGAGAAGGCCGTGCAGCTGCTGGGCCGCATCCAGGCGGGGCAGCAGATCACCACGGTGGACTCGCTCTACAAGGCGATGGTGCTCGAGGAGCCCGAGACGATCCGCGTGGCCGAGCGCGCCGTCGAGCACTTCGACGAGCTCAGCGAGGTGCGCGCCGAGATGGACACGGCGCAGCGGCAGGTAGATGTGCTGCGCCCGATGCTGGAGCACCGCGCGGCGATCGACGACGCCGTCGCGCAGCGGGCGCTGGTGGACGCGCTCGGCCCCGACGGCGGCACCGGTAGGACGGACCCCGGCACCGATTCTGCCCGGATCACGCCGTTCACCGCCTGGCGCGACCGCACCCAGCTCGACCTGCTGCGCGCGGGCGAGGCGGAGAACCGGGCCCAGCACAAGGCCGCCGCCGAGCGGGTCGCCGTCGCCGAGGAGCGGCTCACGGCCGCGCAGGGCGAGCTCGAGCAGGTGCGGGCCGACCAGCGCCGCAACGGCGGTGACGCGATCGAGGCGGCGGAGCGCGACGTGCGCACGGCCGAGCAGCGGCTGGCCGAGGTGCGGCGGGCCCGCGCCGAGCTGGAGGGCCACCTCGCTCCGCTCGAGCGGCAGGCGTCCTCCCGCCGGGAGCTCGACGCGCTGCACGCCGACGCCCGCCGCTACCTCGACGAGCGCGACACGCACACGGACGCGCTGTCCGAGGCGGTGGTCGACGCCGCCGCGCGGGAGAAGGACGCGCTGCGCGACCTCGCCGAGCTGGAGCGCGAGGAGGCGTCCCTCCGGGCGCGACGCGGCAACGTCCCGCGCGAGCTGCACGAGGCGCGCGAGGCGCTGGCACGGGCCGCCGGCCTGCGCCCCGACGACGTGCCGTTCGTCGGCGAGCTGCTCGAGGTGCGCGGCGAGTACGAGCCGTGGCGCGACGCGATCGGCCTCGCCCTCGGGGGCTTCGCGGTGACGCTGCTCGTCGACGAGGCCCGGCTGGACGCGTTCCGGTCCGCGATCGACACGGTCCGCTCGCCGGTGCGCGTGCGCTTCGAGGGCGTCCCCACGGGGCTGGCGCTGCACGAGGAGGCCGACCGCTCCCTGCTGCCCGGCCGGCTCGAGGTGAAGGCCGGCCCCTTCGGCGGCTGGCTGGCAGGCCGCCTCGCGGACCGGTTCGCGTACGTGTGCGTCGACGACCCGGCGGAGCTGGCCAGGCACGACCTGGCGCTCACCCGGTTCGGGCAGACGTCGGAGGGGCGCCGGGGCGCGCACGGCGGCCAGGGCCGGTCGTCCGTGCTGGGCTTCAGCAACCACCGGCGGCTCGAACAGCTCGCCGAGCAGATCGCCGCGGCGCACCACGAGCTGCGGCAGGCCTCGGAGGCGCTGGCGGGCGCGCGGCTGCGGCAGAAGGGCGAGGCCGACCACTTCGTCGCGTACAGCCACGCGCTGCGGGCCGCCTGGGACGACATCGACGTGCGCGGGGCCGAGGCCAGGCTCGCCGAGCGGCAGGAGCGGCTCGAGGCCCTGGTCGCGGGCTCGGACGTGCTGCGCGCGCTCAAGGCGGACGAGGACGCCCTGCGGGCCCGCGTCGACGAGCTGTACCGGGAGCGGGCGGCGGCGCAGCAGCGGGTGACCGAGCTGGGTGCGGCGTGGGAGCAGCTCAGCGACCAGGTCGACCAGGTCGCGGACGCCGTCGAGCGCGCGGACGCCGAGGGCGTCGAGCCGACCCCCGAGCAGGAGCGGCGCCTCGGCGAGCTCATGGCGCAGGTCGGCTGGTCCGGGGTGGCGGGCGCGTCGGGCAGCGGGCTGGCCGACCTCACCACCGCCGTGGCCGCCGTCGTGCGCGAGCTGCACCACCAGCGGGAGGCGGCGCAGGAGGCCGAGCGCGCCGCGCGCGCGGCCATCGCAGCCCTGTTCGAGCGGTTCAACGACACGTGGCCCGACCCGAACCGCAGCGCCGACCCGGACGGGGCGTACGCCGACTTCCTGCGGATCTTCGAGGAGCTGGAGTATCAGCAGCTGTACCGGCTGCGCGACCGGTGGTCGGCGCACCTGCGGCAGATGTCCGGCGACCAGCTGACCCGGCTCAACAACGGCATCGCGCAGGCGGTCGCGGAGATCCGCGACCGCATGGAGCCGGTCAACGCGATCCTCGCGACGCTCCCGTTCCGCGACGACGCGCACCGGCTGCGCATCACCGCCACCCCGGTCGAGGCGTCCGACGTCGTGTCGTTCCGGCGGCGGCTGCGCGAGCTGGCCGCGGCCCCCGCGGGCGACGTCCCGCTCGCCGAGCACGAGCGCCGGTACGAGCGGATGCGCAAGCTGATCGACCGCATCCGCCCGGACAGCCCGGAGCGCCGCCGCCTGGTGGACGTGCGCGAGCACGTGCGGGTCAGCGCCGAGTGCGTGGACCTCGACGGCAACCACGTGAGCGTCTACGACCACATCGCCGGCAAGTCCGGTGGCGAGTCGCAGGAGCTCGTCGCGTTCATCGTCGGCGCGGCCTTGCGCTACCAGCTCGGCGACGCCGGGGCGGAGCGCCCGCGCTACGCGCCGGTCTTCCTCGACGAGGCGTTCATCAAGGCCGACGCCCGGTTCGCCGGCCGCGCCGTGGGAGCCTGGCGGGGGCTGGGCTTCCAGCTCGTCGTGGGCGCGCCGCTGGACAAGGTCAGCGCGCTGGAGCCGCACGCCGACGTCGTGCTGCAGGCCATCAAGGACGCGTCCGGCCGGTCGCGGCTCGTGACGCTCGTGGGGGAGTAGGGCGCACGGGCGGAGGTCGCCGTCGGGTGACCGAGACCGGGAGCCCGCGCTGCGCCCGGCGACGCTGTGTACTGTCATGACGTGACCGAGACCACGCCTCTGATCGCCAGCCCGGAGCCGACCGTCGAGGGGTTCGTGCGGGAGTACCTGCACGAGCTCAACTTCACCCAGGGCACGATCCTGGAGCGGGCGACGGCCAACGACCGGTACCTCGCGCTCGCGCGCACGGTGCGGCACTACCTGATGTCCCGGTGGATGCAGACCACCGTGAGCCAGTACCGCACGCAGGGGAAGGCGGTGGCCTACCTGTCGGCGGAGTACCTGCTGGGCCGCCAGCTCGACAACGCGCTGATCGCGACCGGGCTGGAGGAGGTGGCCGCCGAGGCGCTGGCCAGCCTGGGTCTCGACCTCGACGAGCTGCGCGAGGTGGAGGTGGAGCCGGGCCTGGGCAACGGCGGGCTCGGGCGCCTGGCGGCCTGCTTCGTCGACTCGCTCGCGACGATGAGCGTGCCCGCGATCGGGTACGGCATCCGGTACGAGTACGGCATCTTCCGCCAGACGTTCGTCGACGGGCGCCAGGTGGAGGAGCCGGACACCTGGCTGGACAACGGCGACCCGTGGGAGTTCGCCCACCCCGAGCACGAGGTCACCGTCGGCTTCGGCGGGCACACGGAGAAGTACACGGACGACGACGGCCGCGAGCGCTCGCGCTGGGTGCCGGGGTGGCACGTGCTGGGCGTCCCGTACAACTCGATGGTGCCCGGCTACCGGAACGGGCGGGTGAACACGCTCCGGCTGTGGAGCGCGCGGGCCACCCACGCGTTCGACCTCAAGATCTTCAACTACGGCGACTACGCCGAGGCCGTGCGGTCCCAGACGTTCGCGGAGAACATCTCGAAGGTGCTCTACCCGGAGGACTCCACGCCGCAGGGCAAGGAGCTGCGGCTGCAGCAGCAGTACTTCTTCGTCGCCTGCTCGATCCGCGACTTCATCGACCAGCTCCTGCCACCGGGCTTCGACCTGCACGACCTGCCCGACCGCATCGTCTTCCAGCTCAACGACACCCACCCTGTCATCGCGATCCCCGAGCTGATGCGGATCCTGGTGGACGAGCGCGGCTTCGAGTGGGACGACGCGTGGCAGGTGACCCAGCGGTGCTTCGCCTACACGTGCCACACGCTGCTGCCGGAGGCCCTGGAGGTGTGGCCGGTCGAGCTGGTGGGCCGGCTGCTGCCCCGGCACCTGGAGATCATCTACCGCATCAACGAGGAGTTCCTCGCCCAGGTGCGCGAGCGCTCGGGCGGCAACGAGCTGCTGGTGCGGCGCATGTCGATCATCGCCGAGCACCCCGAGCGGTCGGTGCGGATGGCGTTCCTCGCGACGGTGGGCGGCTCGAAGGTGAACGGGGTCGCGGAGCTGCACTCGCAGCTGCTGCGCGACAAGGTGCTCGCCGACTTCGCCGACTTCTGGCCGGAGAAGTTCACCAACGTCACCAACGGCGTGACCCCGCGCCGGTTCGTGAAGCTCGCGAACCCGGGGTTGTCGGGCCTCGTCACGGAGGCGATCGGCGACGGCTGGGTCACCGACCTCGACCGGCTGCGCGAGCTCGAGCCGTTCGCGGACGACGCCGAGTTCCGGCGCCGGTTCCGCGAGGTCAAGGCCGCGAACAAGGACCGGCTCGTCTCCTTCCTCGCGGCCCGCGACGGCATCACGATCGACCCGGGCACCATGCTCGACGTCATGGTCAAGCGGCTGCACGAGTACAAGCGCCAGCTCCTCAAGCTGCTGCACGTCGTGACGCTCTACGACCGCATCACCTCGGGCGAGCTCGACCTCGGCGACGTCACACCCCGCACCGTCGTCTTCGGCGCGAAGGCCGCCCCCGGCTACGTGATGGCGAAGGAGATCATCGCGCTGATCAACCACGTGGGTGCGGTGGTCGCGGCGCACCCCGACGTGTCCCGGGTGCTGCGGGTCGCCTTCCCGGCGAACTACAACGTCACGGTGGCGGAGACGCTGATCCCGGCGGCCGACCTGTCGGAGCAGATCTCCCTGGCGGGCAAGGAGGCGTCGGGCACGGGCAACATGAAGTTCGCGCTCAACGGCGCGCTCACCATCGGCACCGACGACGGCGCGAACGTCGAGATCCGGCGGCTCGTGGGCGACGAGAACTTCTTCCTGTTCGGGCTGACGGAGCCGGAGGCCAGCGCGGTGGCGGAGGCGGGCTACCGTCCGGCGACGTACTACGAGGAGAACCCGTCGCTGCGGCGGGCGCTGGACCTGGTGGCGCGGGGCACGTTCTCCGGCGGGGACGCGTCCGTGTTCGAGCCGATCGTGTCCAACCTGCTGAGCGAGGACCGGTTCATGGTCCTCGCCGACTACCAGGCGTACCTCGACGCGCAGGAGCGCGTCGAGCGCGCCTACGCGGACCCCGACGCCTGGAGCCGAGCCGCCGTGCTCAACGTGGCGCGGTCGGGCTTCTTCTCGTCCGACCGGTCCGTGCGCGACTACCTCGACCGCATCTGGCACGCCGCGCCCCTGAGCACGGACTGACCGCTCCCGGGTGCCGCGGCGCGCAGGTCAGCGCCGTCGGCGCGTCCCGAGCACGGTGCGGGTGATCTCCCGGGCGAGGGTCGTGCCGACGGTGGTGAGGATCGCGTCCATCGGGCTGCGGGCGCTGCCGCGCGAGGCGGAGCCCGGCGCCCGGGGGGACTTCTGCGCCCTGCGGGCGTCGGCCTCGGCCTGCTTGCGCGCCTGCGCCGCCTCCTTCTCCAGCTCGGCGGCGCGCTCGGCGGCCTCCCGGGTGGCGGCGTCCTGCGCGGCGCGCGCCTGCAGCAGCTCGTACGCCGACTCGCGGTCGACGGCGGCCCCGTAGCGCGCCTGTCCGGGCGAGGCTGCGACGGCGGCGTCGAGCGCCTGCTGCGGAGCCGGGTCCATCGAGGCCTGCGGGGCGCGTACCCGGGTCCACGCGACCGGCGTCGGCGCGCCCTTCTCGTCGAGCAGGGTGACGACGGCCTCGCCGGTGCCGAGGGACTGCAGCAGCCGCTCGAGGTCGTAGGGCGAGGTGGGGAACGTGCGGGCGGCCGCGCGCAGCGCCTTCGCGTCGTCGGGCGTGAACGCGCGCAGCGCGTGCTGCACGCGGTTGCCGAGCTGGGCGAGCACGTCGGCCGGCACGTCCTTGGGGGACTGGGTGACGAAGAAGACGCCCACCCCCTTGCTGCGGATGAGGCGCACGGTCTGGACCACCTGCTGCAGGAAGTCTTTCGACGCGCCGGTGAACAGCAGGTGCGCCTCGTCGAAGAAGAAGACGAGCCGGGGCTTGTCGGGGTCGCCCACCTCCGGCAGCTCCTGGAACAGCTCGGCGAGCAACCACATGAGGAACGTGGAGAACAGGGCCGGCCGGTCCTGCACGGCCGGCAGCTCGAGAGCCGAGATGAGGCCACGGCCGTCCGCGGAGGTGCGCAGCAGGTCGGCGGTCTCGAACGCGGGCTCGCCGAAGAACACGTCGCCCCCCTGCGCCTGGAGCCCGACGATCTCGCGCAGGATGACGCCCGCGGTGGCGGCCGAGACCCCGCCGATGCCCTTGAGCTCCTGCTTGCCGTCGTCGGAGGTGAGGTAGGTGATGGTGGCCTGGAGGTCCTTGAGGTCGAGCAGTGCGAGCTGCTGCGTGTCCGCCCAGTGGAAGATCAGCTCCAGGCTGGAGGACTGCGTGGCGTTGAGGCCGAGCACCTTGCTCAGCAGCAGCGGGCCGAAGTCGGTGACGGTCGTGCGGATCGGCACGCCCGTGCCCAGTCCGCCGAGCGAGTAGAACTCGACGGGGTACGACGTCGGCGTCCACTCCTGCCCGACGCTTGCCGCCCGCGCCGCGACCTTCGGGTCGTCCGGGCCCGCGACGGCCAGGCCGGACAGGTCACCCTTGACGTCCGCGAGGAACACGGACACCCCCTGGGCGGACAGCCCCTCGGCCATGCCCTGCAGGGTCTTGGTCTTGCCGGTTCCCGTGGCCCCCGCGACGAGGCCGTGACGGTTGAGGGTCGCCAGGGGGAAGCCGACCTGGACCGTCGCGTCGGGGACAGGGTCGCCACCGAGCGGGCCCGCCAGCAACGCCCCGAGCGGCAGGGTCGGGGCGTCCGAGGCGTAGCCGGCGCGGACCTCGTCGGCGTAGGACGGGGGAGCGGCGGGCTCGTCGTCGGGGGCGGGCGCGGTGCCGGCACTCTCGGTGCCGGCACTCTCGGTGGTGGCGGGGGTGGCCGTGGCGTCCGTGGTCGATGTGGTGGCCGTGGGCGACTCGGTGCCGGCGCCCCTGGCGGCCTGCGCCGCGTCGAGCGCGGCCTGCGCGGCGGCGGCCCTCGCCTCGGCGGCCTCGGCCGCGGCCTGCGCAGCGGCCGCGCGCAGGGCGGCGAGCTCGGCGTCGTCGGTCGGCGGTGTCCCCTCGGCCATGGGCCGCACGCTAGCGCGGCGCCGGGGGCGGTGCGCGTCGAGCGGGGCGGTCGGCGCGGCACCCGTGCGCGGCACGAGGTCCGCTGCGCGTCGCCCCGGCCGGGCCGGGACGCCCGTCCGGCCGGGCGTCGTCGGTAGACTCCCGCCGATGCCCTCCGATCTGCCCGTCCAGCCCGGTGCGGTCCGCGTCGTCACCGACTCGACCGCCTGCCTGCCTGCCCCCGGAGACGGTGCCGTGGCGCCCGTCGTCGTCCCGCTCCGCGTCGTGGCCGGGGAGGAGTCGTGGCGCGAGGGCGTCGACATCACGCCGGCGGAGGTGGCCGCGCGGATCGCCGGGGGCGAGCGGCTGAGCACGTCGCAGCCCACGCCGGCCGAGTTCGCCGCCGCCTACCGAGACCTGGCCGCCGACGGCGCGCGGGCCGTCGTGGGCGTGCACCTGTCGGGGGCGTTGTCCGGCACGGTCGAGGTCGCCGCGGGCGCCGGGCAGCGAGCCATGATCCCGGTGCAGGCCGTCGACTCCCGGACGGTGGCGATGGCCCTCGGCTTCGCGGCGCTGGAGGCGGCGCGCTGCGCCGCCGAGGGGCACGACGCCGCGACCGTCGCCGCCCGCGCGCGGCAGGTCGCGGGGTCGAGCACGACGGTGTTCCTCGTGGACTCCCTCGACCACCTGCGCCGGGGCGGGCGGCTGTCCGCGCCGGCGGCGGCGTTCGGCACGGCCCTCGGCGTGCGTCCGATCCTCGGCATGCGCGACGGCGTGATCGAGATGACGCAGCGTGTCCGCACCCGCCGGGCGGCGACCGACCGGCTCGTCGAGCTCGCGGTGCGGCGGGCCGAGACCTGTGCCCGGCCCGGTGTGGCCGTGCATCACCTCGGCGTGCCCGAGCGTGCTGCGGAGCTCGCGGCGCGGCTCGCCGCGGACACCGGCGCCGAGCCGGTCGTGACGCCCGTGAGCGCGGTGCTCGGCGCGCACGTCGGGCCGGGTGCCCTCGCCGTGGTCGTCGCCGAGCTGGGCGGACGTCCCGGCGAGTCCCTGCGCTGAGGAGCCTGCCCCCAGGGGGTCGCCGTCCACAGGATGCCGCGCGCGCCGCCCCCGGGGAGGGCGGCAGACCTAGCGTCGCGGCGTGACCACCACGCTGCCTCACGACCAGGGCGGAGCCGACGACGCACCGCCGGACCCCACCTCGCACGCCGAGGCCGTCGCGCCGTCCGAGGGCGACGGGCGCGGCGCGCCCGTGGCGACGCCCGACCCGGCGCTCGGAGAGGCGGCGGCACGGCTCCACGCCTGGCGCGCCCTGCGGGAGGGTGCCGGTGGGTCCTCCGGGGGAGGCCCCGCGGGCGTCCGCGACCCCGACCGCGCCACGTACGGCGGGCGCGCGGCCGGCGCGGAGTCGTGGCTCGCGGTCGAGCGGGGGGACGAGGTCGGGGCGCCGTGGGCCGACGCGGCCGGCGAGAACGAGGACGGGGACGAGGACGAGGTCGCCGCCCGCCTGCGCGCCCGCCGGTCGGCCCGCCACGTCGCCGCCGCCTACACGGCGGCGCACGGCCACCTCGCCGACAGGCACGACGACGGGACGGGCGCACGGCGCTGGTCGCTGGCGCTGCGGGCGGCCGTCGTGGCCTCCGTCGTCGTCCTGCTCGTGGCCGTCGTCGTCGCGGTGGTCGCGACCGCCCGCCCGGACGACGTCATCACCCTCGCCGGCGGGGGTGCGCCGTCCTCCGCCGCCTCGTCGGGCCCGTCGTCGCCGTCCGCCGGGCCGTCGGCGGCCGCACCGTCCGCCGCGGGCCCGGTCGGCCTCGGCGCGGAAGGGGAGACCGGCGAAGCTCCCGAGGCGGTGCCGGCGCCGGGCACGGTGGTGGTGCACGTGGTGGGCGAGGTGCGTGAGCCGGGCCTGGTCACCGTCCCGTCGGGCGCGCGGGTGGCCGACGCCGTGGCCGCGGCCGGCGGGACGACCCGGCGGGCCGACGCGGCGGCCCTGAACCTGGCGCGGGCGGTCGTGGACGGAGAGCAGATCCGTGTGCCGAGGCCCGGCGAGCCGGTCCCTGCCACGGGCGGCGGGTCGGCCGGCGCCCTCGAGGGCGGTGCCGAAGGCACGGAGGAGGCGTCGCCCGGCGGTGCCGTGAACCTCAACGCCGCGCCAGCGGCCGAGCTCGAGGAGCTGCCCGGCATCGGGCCGGCCCTGGCCGAGCGGATCATCGCCTGGCGCGACGAGAACGGCCCGTTCACCAGCGTCGACGAGCTCGACGAGGTATCCGGGATCGGCCCGTCCGTCCTCGGGCAGGTCCGGGACATGGTCACGCTGTGAGGCGGTCGCGGGACCCCGGCCCCGGCGGCGTGGTCCCCGCGGACGGGCCACGGCCGCTTCCCGGACCTCCGGGCCGCCGCGTCGACCTGCGGCTGGTGCCCGCTGCCCTGGTGGCGTGGGCGGTGGCCTGGGCGCTCACCGGGCCCGCCCAGGGCTGGGCCGGCACGGTCGCCGCCGGGGCGGTGCTGGGCGGTGCCGTCGCGGGGGCGGCGACGGTCCTGGCGCGCCGTCCGGGCGCTCCCCGGCCGCGACGTGGTGCGTGGGGGCGGGCGCGACGCCGTGGCCGGCCGGGCGAGGGACGGCCCGCGTCGGGACACGTCGTCGTGGCGCTGGCGTGCCTGGCGGCCGTGGCGCTCGGGGTGCACGCGCAGACGGCTCGGCAGGCGCCGCTGCGCGCCCTGGCCGGGCAGGGCGCGCACGCCGAGCTCGTCGGGCGCGTCGTGTCGGAGCCGCGGCCCGCCGTCTTCGGGGACGGGCTGCGGTGGCAGCTGGCCGTGGGCCACGTGACGGCGCGAGGAGTGGCGTCGTCCGCCGCCGGGCTCGTCGAGGTCACGGCCGCCGGCCCGGCGCCGCGGTACGGGGCGACGGTCGGGGTCCTCGGCGTCCTGCGACCCGTGGACGGGGGAGACGGGCCGCTCGCGCGGACCCAGGTGGCGGGGCCCGTGGCCGAGCGCGCCCCGCCGTCGGGCCCGCTGCGCGTGACCCACACGATGCGGTCCGCGCTGCTGGACGTCACCGATCCGTTGTCCGCGCAGGCCCGCGGGCTCGTGCCCGGCGTGGCCGTCGGTGACACGAGCCGCGTGCCCGACGCCGTCGACGAGTCGATGCGGGTCACGAGCCTCACGCACGTGACCGCCGTCTCCGGGGGGCACTTCGCGATCGTCGTGGCCACGCTGACCGGCCTGTGCGCGCTGGTGCGGGCCCCGCGGGCGCTGCGCGTCGGTGTCGTCGCGGTCGTGGCGGCGGCGTTCGTCCTGCTCGTGCGGCCGGAGCCCAGCGTGCTCCGGGCCGCGTGGACGTGCGCCGTCGCGCTGCTCGCGCTCGCGCTGGGGCGGCCGTCGGCCGGTCCCCCCGCCCTCGCCGCGGCGGCCACCGTGCTGCTCGTCGTCGACCCGTGGCTGGCCCGGTCCTACGGATTCGTCCTGTCGTGCGCCGCGACGGCGGGCCTCGTGCTCCTTGCGGGCCCGCTCGCCCGCCGCCTGGCGCCGTGGACCGGCCGTCCGCTCGGCTTCGCGCTCGCGGTGCCGTGGGCCGCGCAGGCCGCGTGCGGACCGGTGCTGCTGCTGCTCGACCCGCACGTCCCGCTGATGTCGGTGCCGGCGAACCTGCTCGCCACCCCCGCCCTGGTCCCGGCGACGGTGCTCGGGCTCGTCGCCACGGTGCTCGCCCCGTGGGCACCGGCGCTCGCTCTCCACGCGGCGTGGCTGTCCGGCCTGGCGACGGGCTGGATCGCCACCGTGGCCCAGGCCTTCGCCTCCGTGCCGGGGGCGCGGCTGCCCTGGCCCGCGGGGCCGCTCGGGGTGGTCGCGCTGGCGCTGCTCACCGTCGCCGCCCTCGCGCTCGTCCTGCGCCGGCCGCCCGGCGAGGGCTGGCGGCGCGAGTGGCGCGACGCCGTGCCGCGCGCCGCACGGCGGGTGCGCCGCCGGGTGCGCCGCGCGACCGTCCGGCGTGGTCGCGCGCGGACGGCCGCGGTCGCCGGGCTGGCAGGAGCCGCGCTGCTCGCCGTCCTCGCGGTCGCCGTGCCCCGGCTCGTCGGCGCGGGACACGGCCCGCCGGACGACTGGACGGTGGCCGCCTGCGACGTCGGGCAGGGCGATGCGCTCGCCGTGCGCACCGGCCCGTCGTCGGCGGTGGTGGTGGACGTCGGCCCCGACGGCGAGGCGGCCGGCCGGTGCCTCGACCGGCTCGGTGTCGCGACCGTGGACCTGCTCGTGCTCAGCCACTTCCACGCCGACCACGTGGGCGGGCTGGCGGCGGTGCTGCGGGGCCGCACGGTCACGGAGGCGCTCGTCTCGCCGCTCGACGAGCCCGCGGGCCAGGCGGAGCGCGCGCGGTCACAGCTTGCGGCCGCGGGGGTGCCGGTCCGTGCGGCGGTCGCGGGGGACGGCGGGTCGGCGGGCGCGGCGACCTGGGCGGTGCTCTCCGCGTCGGGCGGGCCGGCCGACGCGGCGGCGGGCGGGGGAGGCGAGGGAGACGGGGCGAACGACGCGAGCGTCGCGCTCGAGCTGCGCACCGCCGGCGGGCTCGACGTGGTGGCGCTCGGCGACCTGGAGGAGGCGGGGCAGGACGCCCTCGCGGCCAGCCTCGCCGCGACGGGTCGCGCGTCCGACGTGGACGTCGTGAAGATGGCCCACCACGGGTCGCGCTCGCAGTCCGGGGAACTGGCGCGGCACCTGTCGCCGCGCGTCACGCTGGTGAGCGTCGGCGCCGACAACTCCTACGGGCACCCGACCGACGACGCGCTCTCCCTCTACGCGTCGGCGGGGTCCGCGCTGGTGCGGACCGACGAGTGCGGCACCGCGGCCCTCGTCACCCGAGGTGACGGGATCGGTCTTGCCTGCAGGTAGCGAGCGCGGTGGAGGGTCGGGAGCGAGGGGGCAGGCGGAGCGCGAGCGGCTCGGAGGGTCGGCGGCTCGTGGCAGGCTGGGGGCGTGCCCGCCGCTTCCACGTCCCGACAGTCCCGTCCCGCCCGCAAGGGGAGGTCCGCGGCGAACAGCCGGTCGTGGGACGACCCCACCCTGGCACCGGTGCTCCTGGTGCGCGGGCCGGAGGGGCTGCTCGCCGAGCGCGCGGTGGACGGCATCGTCGGCCTGGCGCGTGAGCGCGACGCGACCACCGAGAAGGCCGAGCTCGACGGCGGCACGTACGCCGCCGGCCAGCTCGCCGTCGCGGCCAGCCCCTCGCTGTTCGGCGAGCCGAGCGTCGTCGTCGTGCGAGGGGCCGAGGGCGCCACCGAGGATCTCGTGGCGGACGTGGTCGCCTACGTCGCCGCCCCCGACCCGGAGACCGTCGTCGTGGTGGTGCACGGCGGCGGTCAGCGCGGCAAGAAGATGCTCGACGCGATCGTGGCCAGCGGCGCACCCGTGCTCGAGTGCGAGCCGATCTCCAAGGACGCCGACAAGGTGCAGTTCGTGACCGCTGAGTTCCGTGCCGCGCGGCGCCGGGCGGACGCCGCGGCCGTCCGCGCGCTCGTCGACGCCCTGGGCACCGACCTGCGCGAGCTCGCGTCTGCCTGCTCCCAGCTCGTCGCGGACACCACGGGCACCATCAGCGAGGCCGTCGTCGACCGGTATTACGGCGGCCGGGTCGAGGCAACCGGGTTCAAGGTCGCGGACGCCGCTGTCGCGGGAGACGTCGGTGGAGCGGTCGCGCTCCTGCGCCACGCCCTCGCCACGGGCGCCGACCCGGTGCCGATCGTCGCCGCGCTCGCGCTGCGGCTGCGCACCCTGGCGCGGGTCGCGGCGATCCGCGGGGGCGCCGCCACCGCCCGGCAGCTCGGGTTGCAGGACTGGCAGGTGCGCAACGCCCAGCGCGACCTCTCCCGCTGGACCCCCGAGGGCCTCGCGACCGCGATCGGCGCCGTCGCCCAGGCCGACGCCGACGTCAAGGGCGGCGGCCGCGACCCCGTGTTCGCGGTGGAGAAGGCGGTCCTGACCATCGCCCGATCCCGGCGCGGCTGACCCGCTCACAGCGAGGTCGGGGACGCGCGAAGGGCGCCGCACCCGGCGGGTGCGGCGCCCTTCGGAGCCTTGCGGGTCCGGCCCGACGTGAGAGGCGTCAGGTGGACCGAGCGCGACGACTACAGGCGACTCAGAGAGCCTCGACCTGCTTCGCGATGGCCGACTTGCGGTTCGCGGCCTGGTTGGCGTGGATGACGCCCTTCGAGACGGCCTTGTCGAGCTTGCGGGACGCGGCCTGCAGCGCGGTGTTCGCGGCCTCCTTGTCGCCCGCGGCGACGGCCTCGCGCACCTTGCGCACGTAGGTCTTCAGCTCAGACTTGACGGCCTTGTTGCGCAGGCGCGCCTTCTCGTTCGTCTTGATGCGCTTGATCTGGGACTTGATGTTTGCCACGTGTGGACTTCCTGGTGTGTTCGCCTGCCGGCGAGCGGATAGGTCGTAGAGGGCGGCCACAGCTCCGGGACTGGGGTGGGGAACCCGTGGAGAGGAACTGCGGCTGTGCCCGCCGACCTGGGCGGACACGCAAACATCAACGATAGCAGAGGCGTCCCCACGTACAGAACCGCGTGTGTGCAGTCTCTGGGGAGAGCCCGGGCGGAGCGTCCATCACTGCAGCCCGAAGCCGCCGTCGCTGGTCAGCACCTGCCCGACGACCCACGAGCCGGCCGGGCTGACGAGCCAGCCGATGAGTCGTGCAGGGTCCGCCGGCTCCCCCCAGCGTCCGAACGGCGTCGCGGCGCGCAGTGCCTCGAGCTCGGCGAGGGGCCGGTCGGTCGTCCCGGGGTCGAGGTAGCCGGTGTTGACCGGTCCGGGGTTGACGGTGTTGAGCACGATGCCGAGGTCGAGCAGATCGGCGGCAACGGTGGCGGTGACACCGGCCAGCGCCGCCTTCGAGGTCGCGTAGGCCACCTCCCCGCGCATGGGACCGGCCTGCTGGCCCGAGGTCATCCAGACGACCTTCGGGGCGGTGCTCGGGTCTGCCGGTGCCGTTCTCGTCAGGCGTTCGCCGGGCCGCGCACCGGTTCCGCCCGTGCGGTGCTGCTCGGCGAAGCGGCGCGTGAGGAGAAGCGTGGACCGGGTGTTCGTCTGCCAGAACGCGTCGAGCGCCTCCGGTGTCATGTCGAGGATCGACCCGTCTCCACCGCTGCGGGCGTGGTTGCACACGAGGATGTCGAGGGAACCCGTGAGGGCGCGGGCGGAACCGACGAGCCCGTCGACCTGCGCCGGGTCCCGAAGGTCGGCGCTCGACCAGCCTGCGACGGCGGTGCCCACCAGTGCGTTCATGACGCCCTGATGGACCGCCTCGAGATCGTCCTGCCCCCAGGGCTGTTCGGCGTCGTGCGGCGTGAAGTGGTGGGTGAAGACGCTCGCGCCCAGGCCGGCGAGCTCGCGGGCGACGGCGTAACCGATGCCCTTGCGGCGCGAGACGCCGGTGACGAGCGCGGTACGGCCGGCGAGCGGCAGGTCGTCGACGTGCATGTCGCCAACCTAACGACCGGGGCAACGGATTTCCGGGCAGGACCCCGGTGTCAGCGCCGGGCGTCCGCCATCGCCCTGGCGACCCGGTCGAACGTCTTGCGGTCCATGACCGCCCCCTCCCGGCGCACTGCCTGCGGGTCGACGCGGACCACGCGGTTGAGCCGCACCTCGCTCGGGCGGCGGCGCGAGTCCCACGCGCCGGTGCCGACGTCCATCCACAGCCGGCCGTGGCGCGCCTCCTGCGCGGCGTCCCGGTCGTGGTCCTTGCTGGTGAGCTGGAGGGCCAGCAGCCACGGGCCGTCGCGACCCACGAGCAGCACCGGCCGGTCCTTGCCCTGGGCGTGGTCCTCCTCGTAGGGCACCCACGTCCACACGACCTCGCCGGGGTCGGGCTCGCCGTCCAGGCTCGGGGAGTAGACGGGGCGGACCGTACCCGTGTAGTCACCGGGATAGCCGCCGGCCCGGGTGGGCGTCGTCGCGCCGCGCCGGCTCGTCGAGGGGCGGTGCGCCGTGGGGCGGGTGGTCGAGGTGGGGCGTGCGGAGCCGCGCGACGACGGCCTCGTCGCCGAGCGCAGCACGTCCACCAGCAGGTTCAGCCATCGGTTCGCCACGGCCGACAGCCTACGTGCGGGTCACTCGAGCACGAACCGGGCCAGGCGGTCGGCCATCGCCTCGGGCTCCCACGAGTGGTCGGCGCCCGCGACGGTCTCGGCGGTCCCGTCGGGCACGGCCGCGGCGAGGGCGTGCGCGGCCTCCGCCATGCCGGGGAAGGTCTGCGTGCCGGTCATCGCGAGCAGTGGAACGTCGAGACCGGTCAGCCCGCCGTCCCGCAGCGACCGCGTCGCCCAGGCCAGCGCCTGCGCGTCGGCGCGCTGCGAGACGACGGACGCCGCGATCGCGGACCAGTCCGGGGACGCCTTGGCGCCGGCGAGCCACTGCGGCGGCATGTCCTTCATGAAGTGCTCGGTGGCGCCCGCCGGGTCGCCGCGGTCGATCCGCCGCTCGATCTCCGCCGCCCAGGCCGCCGTCTCGTCGGCGCCGGTCTCGAGCGGCGCCTCCCACAGCGCGAGCCCGAGGACGGGCAGCCCGCGGTCCGCGGCCCGCAGCGAGATCGCACAGCCCGACGAGTGCCCGCAGAGCACCCCCGGCCCACCCGCGACGTCGAGCGCGGCGGCGACCGCGTCGAGCTCGCGGTCGAGGTCCAGGCGTCCGGTCGCGGGGGAGTCGCCGCGGCCGAGCCGGTCGAAGACCACGGTCGTGACGCCCGCGTCCGCCAGGAGCTCGGCCGTGCGGGTCGTCACCGGGTCGACGGCACGGTACGGGCCGGCCCCCGCGACGAAGACGACCGCGGGCCCGGTGCCGCGCAGGTCGTAGGTCACGCGGTCGCCGCGCGCGGTGGTCACGGTCGCCGTGGTGGCCTGCGCGGCGGCGTGCTCGGTCCGGGTGTCGTCCCTGGTGTGGTCGCTCATGGCCGGTGGACCGCCGGGTGCGCCCCGACTCATCGGCGCGCGGCCGCTCAGGGCACCAGCGGCTGGCCGAGGACGCGTCGTGCCGCCTCGGGATCACCCTCGACGACGGCGCCGGCCTCGGCGGGGGTCAGCCGGCCCCACAGCAGCAGGTCCAGGCGCTGCGCCGTGGTGGTGAGGGTCGCGTCCACGCCCCGGTCGCCGTCCCCGTCGTCGGTGCCGGGCGCGGGCGGGCCGAGCGTCCACGACCAGCCCAGGTCGGACGCGACGACGCGCAGCCGGTCGGTGAGCGGCGCCATCCGGCCGAGGCGGACCTGGCGAGGCTGGAACATCGTCACGACCTCGTCGACGCCGTCGCCCCACACCTCGGCGGAGGCGGCGACCGCGCCCAGGGCCGCGGGGCCCGACCCGAGCCGGGCGCCCTGCAGGTCGTGCAGGTGCACGAGGGTCTCGTGCACCTGCCGCCGCCACCAGAACGACGACGGCCCGTCCCCGAGCAGGGTGTGCGCGGCGCCGTCAGGCCCTGCGGCGGCGAGCGTCGTGCGCAGGTCGGCCGCGTGCCGCGCGTAGACCTCCGCGTAGCGGGCGCGCAGGCCCGCGTCGTCGTGGGACCCGGACGGCTCGGGTGCGGGGAGCTCCTCGTCGCGCGACGGGTCGCCGGTCGCCATCCCGGCCGCCCAGTGGTGCACGCCCGCGAGGTGCAGCACCAGCTCGGACGCGCGCCAGTCGCCGCAGGCCGGGACGAGTGTGTCCGGGGCGACGTCGGGCACGGTGGCCGCGAACTCGTCCTGGAGGCGGGCGAGCAGGGGGAGACGCTCCGGCTCCGGGCCGCCGTCGGTGCGCCGGCCCGTGCCCGGGTCGACGACGGGGCGGGGCTGCGCGGTCGCGCTCGACGTCGGCATGACGGCGAGGCTAGCGCCCGCGGCGGCCCGGGCGGCAGGGGTGTCTCAGGAGCTCAGCGCGGCGTCGACCTCGCCGAGGAAGTCGTCCAGGTCGTCCGGGGTCCGGGACGTCACGAGCGGGAACCCGGCGCCCTCGTCGCGCACCACGGAGCGGTCCACCCAGCGCCCGCCGGCGTTGCGCACGTCGGTGGCCAGCGACGGGTAGGAGGTCAGGGTGGCCCCGCCGACGCAGCCGGCCTCGACCACCGCCCACGGGCCGTGGCAGATGGCGGCGACCGGCCTGCCGGAGTGCGCGAACGCGGTGACGAGGCCGATCGCGGCGTCCTGCAGGCGCAGCGTGTCGGCGTTGATCGTGCCGCCGGGCACCAGCAGCAGGTCCATGCCGGCCGGGTCGACGGCGTCGTAGGTGGTGTCGGCGGGCACGGTGCGCCCCGGGTCCTTGTCGCCGACGAGGGTGCGGACGTCGCCGGGTTCGTTCGAGGCGACGACCACCTCGGCGCCCGCGGCGCGCAGGTGCTCCAGCGGCACCACCAGCTCGTCCTGCTCGACGCCGTAGCTGGTCACGATCGCCAGGACGCGCTTGCCGGTCAGGTCGGCGGTGTCGGTCATCTCGGGTCCCTCCTGTCGTGGGTCGGTGGAACCTCGACCGTACGCAGCGGTGCGCGGTGCCCGCACGCGGGCTGCCCGCGGCCCCCCGGTGGGACAACCTCATGGGACAATGGCGGGGCCTCGTCACCACCGACGACACCCACCAGCGACCCTGACGGAGCGAATCGCGTTGCCCATCCCCGGAACCGCGCTGCGTGCGCGCATCGAGCCGAACGCCACGGCGCCCGAGCTCATCCGCAACTTCTGCATCATCGCGCACATCGACCACGGCAAGTCGACCCTCGCCGACCGCATGCTGCAGCTCACCGGCGTGGTCGAGCCGCGGGCGATGCGGGCGCAGTACCTCGACCGGATGGACATCGAGCGCGAGCGCGGCATCACCATCAAGTCGCAGGCCGTGCGCATGCCGTGGCAGGTGGGCGACCAGGCGCACGCGCTCAACATGATCGACACCCCGGGGCACGTCGACTTCACCTACGAGGTCTCGCGGTCCCTCGCCGCGTGCGAGGGCGCCGTCCTGCTGGTCGACGCCGCGCAGGGCATCGAGGCCCAGACGCTCGCCAACCTGTACCTGGCGATGGAGAACGACCTCGAGATCATCCCGGTCCTCAACAAGATCGACCTGCCGGCGGCGCAGCCGGAGAAGTACGCCGAGGAGATCGCGGGTCTCGTGGGCGGCGACCCGGCCGACGTCCTCAAGGTCAGCGGCAAGACGGGCGAGGGCGTCGAGGTGCTGCTGGACCGCATCGTCGAGCGCGTCCCGGCGCCCGTCGGCGACGCGGACGCCCCGGCGCGCGCGATGATCTTCGACTCCGTCTACGACACGTACCGCGGCGTCGTGACCTACGTGCGGGTCGTGGACGGCAACCTCAACCCGCGCGAGCGCATCGCGATGATGTCGACGCGCGCCACGCACGAGCTGCTCGAGATCGGCGTCATCTCGCCCGAGGCCATCCCCACCAAGGGCCTCGGCGTCGGCGAGGTCGGCTATCTCATCACGGGTGTGAAGGACGTGCGCCAGTCGAAGGTGGGCGACACGGTCACGAACATGGCCAAGCCGGCCGACGAGGCGCTCGGGGGCTACAGCGACCCGAAGCCGATGGTGTTCTCCGGCCTGTACCCGGTGGACGGCACGGACTACCCGGCGCTGCGCGACGCGCTCGACAAGCTCAAGCTCAACGACGCCGCGCTCAACTACGAGCCGGAGACGTCGGTGGCCCTCGGGTTCGGCTTCCGCGTCGGGTTCCTCGGCCTGCTGCACCTGGAGATCGTGCGCGAGCGGCTCGAGCGCGAGTTCGACCTCGACCTCATCTCCACCGCGCCGAACGTGGTCTACGACGTCACGCTCGACGACGGCACCGAGGTGAAGGTGACCAACCCGTCGGAGTTCCCGGGCGGCAAGATCAAGGAGGTCCGCGAGCCCGTCGTGCGCGCGACCATCCTGGCGCCGAGCGAGTTCGTCGGCACGGTCATGGGCCTGTGCAACGACCGCCGCGGCCAGATGCTCGGCATGGACTACCTGTCGGAGGACCGGGTCGAGCTGCGCTTCACGCTGCCGCTCGCGGAGATCGTGTTCGACTTCTTCGACCAGCTCAAGTCGCGCACCCGCGGGTACGCCTCCCTGGACTACGAGCCCTCGGGCGACCAGTCGGCCGACCTGGTGAAGGTCGACATCCTGCTCCAGGGCGACCAGGTGGACGCGTTCAGCGCCATCGTGCACAAGGACAAGGCGTACGACTACGGCGTCATGATGACGGCGAAGCTCAAGGAGATCATCCCGCGCCAGCAGTTCGAGGTGCCGATCCAGGCGGCCGTCGGCGCCCGCGTCATCGCCCGCGAGACGGTGCGCGCCATGCGCAAGGACGTGCTCGCCAAGTGCTACGGCGGCGACATCAGCCGTAAGCGCAAGCTGCTCGAGAAGCAGAAGGAGGGCAAGAAGCGCATGAAGAACATCGGGTCCGTCGAGGTCCCGAAGGACGCCTTCATCGCTGCGCTGTCCTCCGACGGCTCCGGCGGCAAGGACGCCAAGGACAAGAAGAAGTAGTGCCCGCGCTGCCTGACGGCGAGGGTGTCCCCGCCGACGGCGCGCTGCCGGGGTGGGTGCGCCCGACGGGGGCGTCGGACGGCGGGCGACCGTTCGGCGTGTACGTGCACGTGCCGTTCTGCTCGGTGCGGTGCGGCTACTGCGACTTCAACACGTACACGGCGTCCGAGCTGGGCGGGGGTGCGAACCAGGCGGCGTACGCGACGACCGCCCTGCGGGAGGTGAGCCTGGCCGCCCGGGTGCTCGACGACGCCGGCCTGGGGTCGCGGCCCGTGTCCACGGTGTTCTTCGGCGGCGGCACGCCCACGATGCTGCCCGCCGCGGACCTCGCGCGGGTCCTGCGGGGGATCGACGACACCTGGGGGCTGGCCGACGGGGCCGAGGTCACCACGGAGGCGAACCCCGACTCGGTGACGCCCGAGTCGCTGCGGGTGCTCGCGGACGCGGGGTTCACCCGCGTCTCGTTCGGGATGCAGTCGGCGGTGCCGCACGTGCTGGCCACGCTGGAGCGCACCCACGACCCCCGCCGCGTGCCCGACGCCGTGACCTGGGCGCGCGACGCCGGCCTCGACGTGTCGCTCGACCTCATCTACGGCACGCCGGGGGAGTCGCTGGACGACTGGCGGGCATCCCTCGAGGCGGTGCTCGCCACGGGCGTGGACCACGTGTCGGCGTACGCGCTCGTCGTCGAGCCGGGCACCAAGATGCACGCCCAGGTGCGCCGCGGCGAGCTCGCGCTGCCCGACGAGGACGACCAGGCCGCCAAGTACGAGCTCGCCGACGACCTGTTTACCGCGGCCGGTCTCGGCTGGTACGAGGTGAGCAACTGGGCGCGCGGCCCCGAGCACGCCTGCCGGCACAACCTCGCGTACTGGCGCGGCGACGACTGGTGGGGCGTCGGCCCGGGCGCGCACTCGTACGTCGCGGGACCGTCGGGCGGTGCCGACGACCTCGGCGGCACCGAGGGCATCCAGGGCAGCCAGGGCGTCGAGGGCGTCGAGCACGTTGAGCACGCCGGCGTGCGCTGGTGGAACGTCAAGCACCCGCGGCGCTACGCCGCCCTCCTGGAGTCCGGCGCGTCCCCGGGCGCCGGGCGCGAGCTGCTCACCCCGGGCGAGGCGCAGCTGGAACGCGTGCTGCTCGGCGTCCGCGTCCGCGAGGGGCTGGCGGTCTCGGCGCTCGACCCGTCCCGGCGCTCGGCGGTCGCGCGGCTCGTGGCCCGCGGCCTGCTCGACGGCGTCGCCGCGGTGCGCGGGCGGGTCGTTCTCACGCGGCAGGGCCGGCTGCTCGCGGACTCCGTCGTCCGCGAGCTGACCCCCTGACGTGGGGGGGGCGGGGGGGGGGGGGGGAGGAACCGCCACCCCCCCACCCCCCCACCCCCACCCAAAACCCACAACACACGCGAGCAC
>NZ_JBIRXP010000001.1:330628-1153624 GCF_044389085.1 Isoptericola sp. NPDC019693
GGGCGGTCCCCCCGGGGGGGGGGGCGGGGGCCGCGGGGGGCCGCCCCCCGCCCCCCCCCCCCCGGCGCGGGGGGGGGGGGGGGGGCGGCCCCGCCCCCCCCCCCCCCCCGCCCCCCCCCCCCGCTCACAGCACTCTCGGGTGGTGTCAGGAGACCATGCGGATGTTGATCGGGTAGCGGTACGCCTCGTGGCGGTTGACGGCGACCGCGGCCATGATGCCGAACACGATCGACAGGACCCAGACCGCGAAGAGGATCGCGAAGCCGATCAGCAGGAACGTCGTGATCCAGCCGATGGCGTACCCGATGAGCAGGGTGATCTGGAAGTTCAGCGACTCCTTGGCCTGATCGCCCACGTACCCGCTGCGGTCGCGCAGGAACAGCCAGACCAGCAGCGGGGTGAGGAAGCCGAGGAGACCCAGGCTGAGCAACGACAGCACCGGCGGCCCCAGGTGCGCGACCATGGCCCAGGTGCGCTCGTCCGACGGCGAGAGGGGCTGGGGGCCGTACCCGTAGGGCGGCTGGCCCGGGGGCGGCCCGCCGTAGGGCGGCTGGCCCGGCGGGGGGCCCGCCGGTGGCTGCTGCGGCGGGGGTCCGTACGGCGGCGTGCTCATGGCTCCATCCTTGCGCATCTCCCGTGGTCACGTGCGGTGGCGGAGGCGATCGGGTGCGGCGAGAGTGGGCGAAGGCGCCGACCCCGCCGGTGCGTCGCCCGGACCAGCCAGGAGGAACGATGAGCGAGAACACGCCCCAGCAGCCCGGCGACCCGCAGCAGCCGCCGCAGCAGCCCGGGTACCAGCCGCCGCCGGGCCGGTCGGCACCCCAGGAACCGTACGGGCAGCAGCCCCCGGTGTCCCCGCCCCCGCACGGCGGCCAGCCCCCCTACGGCGACCAGCCGTACGCCCAGCCGCAGCAGCCCTACGAGGGCCGGATGCCGGACCCGGGGCTGTACCCGGGCTCCGAGTACCCGCCGGACCGGTCGGCGGGACCGTTCACGCCGCACGGCGAGGGCAGCGGCTTCCTGAGCGCGCTGTTCGACTACTCGTTCAGCCACTACATCACGCCCAGCGTCGTGAAGGTCGTCTACATCATCGTCACGGTGCTGGTCGCGCTGGTCTGGCTCTCCGGCCTCGTCGCGACGTTCTCCCAGTCCATCTGGGGCGGGATCCTCTACCTGGTGTTCGGGTGGATCATCGCGCTCGTGTACCTCGCGCTGGCGCGCATCACCCTGGAGTTCTTCATGGCCGTCATCTCGGTGTCGGAGAAGGTCAACGCCTACGCGCAGCGCGACGGGATCACGACGCGCTGACCGTCGCGCGGCGCGTTCAGGCCGTCACGAAGTCGATCAGCTCCTCGACCCGGCCCAGCAGGGCCGGGTCGAGGTCACGGTAGTCGCGCACGGTCGCGAGTATCCGCTGCCACGCACGGCCGACGTCCTCGGTGGACGACGCCGGCCAGCCCAGCTCGCGCAGGATCCCGCGCTTCCACTCGGTGCCCCGCTCGATGGTGGGCCACGACGCCAGCCCCAGACGTTCCGCCTTCACGGCCTGCCACACGTCGACGTACGGGTGGCCCAGCACCAGCACGGTGCCGCGCGGCACGCGCCGCAGGGCATCGTCGGCGAGGCGCCGCTCCTTCGACCCGGGCACCAGGTGGTCGACGAGCACGCCCACCCGCCGCTCGGGCGTGGGGCCGAACTCGTCGAGGGCGTCCGCGAGGTTGTCCACGCCGTCGAGCATCTCGACCACGACGCCCTCGACGCGCAGGTCGTCGCCCCACACCTTCTCGACCAGCTCGGCGTCGTGCTTGCCCTCCACCCAGATGCGCGAGCCGCGGGCCACCCGGGCGCGCTGGTCGTGCACCGCGACGGAGCCCGACGCCGTCCGGGCCGGGCGCGCGGGGGCGCGGGTGGTCACGGGTGCGGTGAGCTCCACCGGCTGCCCGTCCACCCAGAAGCCCGGGCCGAGCGGGAACGAGCGGGTGCGCCCGCGCCGGTCCTCGAGCACCACGAGGTGGACGCCGCCCGACTTCTCCACGCGCACCACGGCGCCCACCCAGCCGGTCGTGACCTCCTCGACCACGAGGCCGTGGTCCGCCGCGCGGGGCCGGGACACCGGCCGGCGGCGGTGGTGGGCGGAGCCGTCGGGGGCACCCGGGGCGCGGGAGCCGGAGGACAGGACGTCGGAGCCGTAGCGGTCGTGCACGGCCGTGAGCCTACGGTCGCCGCCGCAGGACAGGGCGGCCCGACACGCGCCGCGCGCCGCCCGGTCGGGACCGGACGGCGCGGGAGGCGGTGCCTGAGGGGTGGCGCCCGAGGGGACGAGCAGGCGGGCGGACCCGTGGGCGGGCGCGCTCGCCCGGCTCACGCGTGCCGCGGGCGGTGCAGCGGGGTGCTCGCCGCGGGGCGCCGCCGGGACGGCTCCTGAGCGGCCGGTTCCGGGCCCGGCACGGCGGCCCGGAGCGCGCGGCGCGAGGCGCGCAGGCGCTGGGCCAGCCGGCGCAGCGCCACCTCGCGCTCGAGCTCCTCCTGACGGCGCTCGAAGAGCATGTCGTACACGTGCGGATCCATGGTGTCCTCCAGCCGGGGTGTCGTGACACGGCTAGGGAGGACGGTCCCCCGGGGTCCGTACACGACTGCTCAGGGCATGGGAACGGGTGCGCCGGGCGACGCCGGCAGGGTGCGGGACCCGCTCACGTCATCACTGCCAGGAGCCGTCGGACCGTGCCACGACGGCCGCCTCCGTGCGGGTGGCGACGCCCAGCTTGCGCAGGATGGCGGAGACGTGGACGGACGCCGTCTTGCGGCTGATGAACAACCGTTCGGCGATCTGCCCGTTCGTCAGGCCCTCGGCGACGAGCGCGAGCACCTGGCGCTCGCGGTCGGTCAGCGCGCGGTCGACCGGCGTGCGGTCGGCCTGCCGCGCCCGGCCGGCGCCGCGGGCGAGACCGGCGCCCTCGAGCAGCGCGCGCGCCTGGTCGGCCACCAGCCCGCACCCGAGGGCGTCCGCCGCCTCGACGGCGGCGGTGAGGCGCTCGCGGGCCGCGACGCGGTCGCCGGCCTCCAGCAGCGACGCCCCGTCGCGGTACAGCGCGTAGGGCCGCAGGTGCGCGGGGCCGTCCGCCGCGACCACCGCCTCCCAGGACCCGTCGCCGAGCTCGGCGGCGAAGAGCGCCGCCCACGTCGGGTAGGTCGGCCACAGCCGGCACGACGCGAGCACCTCGCGGTACGGCGCGACGTCGACCTCGCGCCCGGCCCGGCGGGCGCGGTCGAGCACCCGCGCGGCCACCGCGAGCGTCGTGAGCCGGTAGTACGGGCCCAGGGCCTCGGGCCGGACGGCGATCGTCACGAGGTCGAGCGCGTCGTCCAGGTCGTCGCGCAGCAGGGCGAGCTCGGCCAGCGTCGTGGACACCCGCGCCCGGATCTGCTCCTCCACCCGCCCGTAGCGCTCCCAGGTCGCGCGGTGCACCCGCGCCCGTGCCTGGGCGGTGTCGACGTCACCGCGCCACATCGCGAGCCACGTCCACCGCTCACCCAGGTACACCGCGTAGTCGCTCGGGTCGACGAGCGGGACGGACCGCGCGTACCACTCCTCGGCGTCGGACCACCGGCCGGACCCGATCCAGGCCTCCGCGACGTTCCCCTCGAGCATCGCCCGGGTGGCCCAGCCCGCGCCGAGCGCCCGGGCGATGCGTGCCCCCGACTCGGCGAGGTGCTCCGCCTCGGCGAACTGCCCGAGCTTGAGGCGGGTGTCGGACGCGTTGGTGTAGTAGTGGCACTGGGCGCGCCAGTCGTCGCCCGCCACCTCGTGGGACCGCTCGAGCTCGTCGAGGGCGTCGAGGTCGCCTCGGTCCAGGCGGCTCATGGCCCGGAGGTTGAGGGCGAGGGAGGCGTTCTGGTCGTCGCCGACCGCGGTCGCGGCGGCGATGGCCTCGCTCGCGGCCGCGACCGCCTCGGCGTGCCGGTGGTCCATCATGGCGTTCCGCGCCTTGAGCCGGAGCAGCGGGGCGCGGCCGGCGTGGTCGTCCACGGGGAGCAGCGCCAGCGCCTCGTCGAGCATCTGGTCGGAGCGGGGGTCGCCCGCCTTGCCCAGGATGTGGGCGAGGGTCGACAGCGCCTGCGCCCGCCCGGCCGGGTCGTCGGCGGGCCACTCCGCCGCCGCCTCGCGCGCCAGCCCGGCGGCGCGCTCGATCTGCGCGGCGTCCTGCAGGGCGACCGACACGTGCCGCAGCAGCGCGGCGTGGTGCAGCCCGGCGACCTCCTGCGCGTCGGGCACCAGCTCCCAGAGATCGAGCGCGCGCTCGCCCGCCGCGGCGACGACGGCGGAGGACGCCTGGCCGTAGGTCTCGGGCACCGAGACGACCTCGACCGCGGTGGCGAGCGCGCGATCGGGGAGGCGCGCCCGCCACCAGTGGTCGGCCGCGGCCGCGACCCGGGCCAGGGTGCGCTCGCCGTCCTCGAGCGCGCTCGCGCACGCGGCGTGCAGACGGCGGGACTCGCCGGGCAGCAGCTCCGCGTCGACGGACTCCTGGATGAGGGCGTGCCGGAAGCGGAACCCGTCGGTGTCGGCGACGAGCACGTGCGCCTCGACCGCCTCCCTGGCGGCGGGCTCGGCGTCGTCGAGCCCGTCCTCGCCGAGCATGGCCACCAGCAGCTCGTGCGGGGCCCGCTGGCCGGCCGCGGCGACCGTGCGGCAGAAGCGCTGGGCGGCCTCGCTCAGGGACGAGTAGCGCAGCAGGAGCAGCTCGCGCAGCGAGTCGGGCAGGGCCTCGCCCGCGAAGTCCGCCAGCTCCTCGGCGTAGAAGGGCACGCCCTCGCTGCGCTCGACGAGCTCGCCCAGCTGCGTGCCGGAGAGGTCGGGGGCGTCGGGACGCCTCGAGACGAGGGACGAGAACAGGCGCGTCGCCTCGGTCGCGGCCAGGCGCGGCACGTCGACGCGGGTGACGAGCCGGGCACGCTCCAGCTCGGCCAGGGTGGTGCGCAGCGGGTGCCGCCGGCCGACGTCGTCGCTGCGGTAGGTGGCGACCACGAGGAGGGTGGCGGTGGGGGCCGTGCGCGCCAGCCGGGCGAGCACCGTGCGCGTCACGTCGTCGGACCAGTGCAGGTCCTCGAGGACGAGGACGACGGGGCGCCCCGACGCGAGCGTGGTCGTCAGGTCGGCCAGCACCTCGGGCAGGCGCCCGGAGTCGACGTCGCGACGCACGTCCACCAGGCGGGGCGCGAGGAGGCCGAGGGCGTCCGCGGCGGGACCGGCCGCGGCCAGGGTGGCCTCCGGGCCGAGGGTGTCGACGACGTCGGACAGGACCCCCGTGAGAGCGGCGTAGGGGAGGGGGCCGGAGCCCGAGTCGGCGCACTGCCCGTGCAGCACGAGCGGAGGGGAGGCCGCGGCGCCGACCTCGGCGAGGAACTCGGCCACGAGGCGCGTCTTGCCGATGCCCGCCTCGCCCCCGACGAGGACCACGCTGCCGGCGCCGTCGCGGGCGGCCGCGTACGCCTCGCGCAGGGAGGTCAGCTCGGCGGCCCGGCCGACGAGGGGTGAGGGGGCGCTTCCGGTGGGCACGCCGCCATCGTGCCAGGCGGGTCGGGACGTCGTCGCGCCCGCCCCGGCCAGGATGTCGGGCGTGGTGCCCGGCACGGTGCCCGGCGCGGTACCTGGCGTGGTGCCGGGTGCGGCGGTCACTGCGGCCAGGGCCGCACGAGGCCAGCGGGCAGCTCCCAGGGGCGGCGGGGCGCGCGCCGGCGCCGCGTCGCGGCCCGGCGGCTCGTGCGTCGTGCCTGGCGCGCGGCAGCGCGGGCGTCCGCCCAGCGCACGGCCTGCTCCAGGTCCGCCTGGCGGGCGCGGAACTCGTCGTAGTACAGGTACTCGTTCATCACCGGTCTCCTTCTCCGCTCGGCGTCGTCCGGTCCGGACGACCGCCGGTGGTTCCAGCCTCGGTTCCTGAGGTAGCGGGGCGGATCGGTCAGGTGCCGGATCTTCGCGGGCGGGGGTACCTCAGACGGCCGTCGGGGTACCTCAGCCCCGGGCACCGACCAGGTCGGCGGCCGATCCTGCCGCCCTGCCCGGCGTGTCGGGGGCGGGTCCCGCGGACCCCCGCGGAGCCCGCGTAGGATGGCACTCGGGACACGAGAGTGCTAAGGGTGAGAGCGCTCGGTGCCGGAGGGTTCGGCACGTCCCGCACCGACCCGACCCGAGGAGGACCGTGAGCGAGGAACGTCGCCTGGCCGTGCTCCGCGCGATCGTGGAGGACTACGTCCACACGCGCGAGCCCGTGGGGTCGCGCGTGCTCACGGAGCGGCACGGTCTCGGGGTCTCGCCGGCCACGATCCGCAACGACATGGCGGCGCTGGAGGAGGCCGGGTACATCGCCCAGCCGCACACGTCCGCGGGCCGCATCCCGACCGACAAGGGGTACCGCCTCTTCGTCGACAGGCTCGCCGAGGTGCGTCCGCTCACCAGCCCGCAGCGCCGTGCGATCGAGACGTTCCTGTCCGAGGCGATCGACCTGGACGACGTCCTCGGCCGTGCCGGGCGCCTCATCGCCCAGCTCACGGGCCAGGTGGCCGTGGTCCAGTACCCCTCGCTCCGGCTGTCCGGGCTGCGGCACCTCGAGCTCGTCCCCGTGGGCGGCGCGCGGCTGCTGGTCGTGGTGATCACCGACACCGGCAGGGTCGAGCAGCGGTTCCTCGACGTCGGCGTGGGCCCCGGTGCGGAGCCCTCCGTCGTCGCCGTGGACACCCCCGCCGGCCCGGCGCCCGACCCCGACGCCCTCGACGAGGGCACGCTGGGCCTGCTGCGCGCCCGCCTCAACACGGCCGCCGCCGGCAAGGGCCTCGCCGAACTTCCCGACGCGTTCGCCCGCGTCGTGGCCGGGGTGGACGCGTCTCTGGCCCCGCTGGCGCGCGGCATCGCCGACCTCGTGGTCGACACCCTCGGCGCGCAGCGCGAGGAGCGCATCGTGCTGGCGGGCACCGCCAACCTCGCCCGGGCCGAGATGCGGTTCGAGCAGGGGCTGAGCCCCGTCCTGGAGGCGCTCGAGGAGCAGGTCGTGCTCCTCGGGCTGCTCACCGAGCTCGCGTCCGAGCCCGGCGGCCGCGTGGGCGGCGGCGTCGGGGTCCGCATCGGGCACGAGAACCGTCTCGACGGACTCGCCGAGACCTCCGTCGTCGCCTCCGGCTACGGCAGCGACGGCGACACCGTGGCGATCCTGGGGTCGATCGGCCCCACCCGGATGGACTACCCGGGGACGATCGCCTCCGTCCGCGCCGTCGCCCGCTACCTGTCCCGGGTGCTGCCCAGCTGACCGCGCCGCGGCGGCACCCTCCCGAACCAGCCGACCTGACCGTGCACGTCACCGACACGTCACCGAAGAGAGACCTGTGACCGACTACTACGAGATCCTGGGCGTCCCCCGCGACGCTTCGGCCGAGCAGATCAAGAAGTCGTACCGCAAGCTCGCTCGCGAGCTGCACCCCGACGTCGCCGGGGAGGCCGGCGAGGAACGCTTCAAGGACGTCGCCCGCGCCTACGAGGTGCTGTCCAACCCGGACAAGCGCCAGCAGTACGACATGGGCGTGGACCCGAGCTCGCCGTCGGGCGGCGCGGGCGCCGGGTTCGGCAACGGCTTCGGCTTCCAGGACATCTTCGAGACGTTCTTCGGCGGCGGCGGCCAGCCCGCGGGCCCGGTGCCGCGCGCCCGTCGCGGCCAGGACGCCCTCGTGCGGGTGGACATCGACCTGGCGGAGGCGGCGTTCGGCGCCAAGCGCGAGCTCCAGGTGGACACCGCCGTCGTGTGCGGCACCTGCGGCGGCAACGGCTGCCGGCCCGGCACCGACCTGAAGACCTGCGACGTCTGCCACGGGCGCGGCAACGTCCAGCGCGTGGCGCGCTCGTTCCTCGGCCAGGTCATGACGACCGCGCCGTGCGCCGCCTGCCAGGGCTTCGGCACCGTCATCCCCGAGCCGTGCGCCGACTGCTCCGGGGAGGGCCGCGTCCGCTCCCGCCGCACCCTCACCGTCAACGTGCCCGCCGGGGTCGACACCGGCACGCGCATCAAGCTCACCTCGCAGGGCGAGGTCGGCCCCGGCGGCGGCCCCGCCGGCGACCTCTACGTCGAGATCCGCGAGAAGCCCCACGACACGTTCGTGCGGCGCGGCGACGACCTGCACTGCACGCTCCAGGTGCCGATGACGGCGGCCGCGCTCGGCACCGTGCTCGACCTGGAGACCCTGGACGGCGAGCAGGAGATCGACCTGCGTCCGGGCACGCAGCCGGGCCAGGTCGTGACCCTCAAGGGTCTGGGCGTCGGGCACCTGCACGCCGGGGGGCGCGGCGACCTCAACGTGCACGTCGAGGTCCAGGTGCCCACCGCCCTGGACGACGAGCAGACCGAGCTGCTGCGCTCGCTGGCCGCGCTGCGCGGCGAGGAGCGGCCCGAGCCCCGGCTCTCCGCCGCCCACCCGGGCGTGTTCTCGCGGCTGCGGGACAAGCTGAGCGGTCGCTGACGTGGGCGCTGCACCGGGGGCCTCGCGGAGGGGCGGGACGGCGTGAGCGCGCCCGTGTTCCTCGCCGACGGCGGCGCGCTGGGCGCGCTCGGCCCGGGTGACGTCTACGTGCTGGACGGCGCCGAGGGACGGCACGCGGGCGTCGTGCAGCGTCGCGGCCCGGGCGAGCGCCTGGACGTCGTCGACGGCGCGGGCACGCGGCTGCGCTGCGTGGTCGACGCGGTCGAGGACGGCGAGGTGCGCCTGCGGGTCGAGGACGTCGTCTCCGAGCCGCCGCCCGGCGTCGTGCTGACGCTCGTCCAGGCCCTCGCGAAGGGGGACCGCGACGAGCTGGCCGTCGAGGCCGCGGTCGAGGTCGGCGTGGACGCGGTGGTGCCGTGGCAGGCGGACCGGTCCGTCGTCGTGTGGCGCGGGCAGCGGGCGGCGAAGTCGCGCGCCAAGTGGGTGGCGACCGTGCGCTCGGCGGTGAAGCAGGCGCGGCGCGCGTGCCTGCCGCCGGTGGCGGAGCCCGTCACCACCCGGCAGCTCGCCGGCCGGGTGCGTGAGGTCGTCGCCGGCGGCGGCGCCGCCGTGGTGCTGCACGAGGACGCGACGACGGCGCTCGCGGACGTCGTGCTCCCCGCACCGGCGCCGGGCCCGGAGGCGCCGTCGGCACCGCCGGCGCTGCTCGTCGTCGTCGGGCCCGAGGGCGGGATCTCCGACGCGGAGGTCGCCGCGCTCGCGGAGGCCGGGGCTGTGACCGCGCGGCTCGGGCCGCACGTGCTGCGCACGTCCACGGCCGGCCCCGTCGCGGTGGCGCTGCTCAGCGAGCGGCTCGGCCGCTGGGCCTGACCGGACGGGCGGCGGTAACGTCCGGGGCATGACGAGCGCGCCCAGCACCGACTGCCTGTTCTGCAAGATCGTCGCCGGCGACCTGCCGGCGGACGTGGTCGCCAGCACCGACCGCGTGATCGCGTTCCGCGACATCGACCCGAAGGCGCCCGTGCACGTGCTGGTGGTGCCGCGGGAGCACCACGGCGACGTCGCGACGCTCGCCGCGGCCGACCCGGCGCTGCTCGCCGAGGTGGTGGCGATGGCCGACCGGGTGGCCGGCGACCTCGCCGACGGCCAGTACCGGTTCGTGTTCAACTCCGGCCCGCGCGCCGGGCAGAGCGTGTTCCACGTGCACGGGCACGTGCTCGCCGGTGCGCAGCTGGGCTGGACGCCGGCCTGAATTGGGCTGTCCCGTCCGCCGCCGCTCGATAGACTCGGGTCCGCAGCCCGTTCTCAGCACCGTCCCTCGCACCGTCTTCCGAAGGAGGGCCCCGGCGGCAGCCGGCCCATGACATCGACACCTCACACCGCATCCGGCTCGCACGCCGAACGGTCCACCGAGCACCGCATCGTGGTGCCGCCGCACGTGCCGATGGTGGCTCTGCTGGGCAGCAGGGACTCCGTGCTGCGGGCCGTGGAGGACGGCTTCCCCGGCGTCGACGTGCACGCGCGCGGCAACGAGATCGTCGTCAGCGGGCCGGCGGGCGACGTCGCCCTGGTCTCCCGCCTCCTCGACGAGCTGGTCGAGGTGGTCGAGTCGGGGACCCCGCTGACGCCCGAGGTGGTGGCCCGGTCCGTGCAGATGCTCACGGCGGCGTCGGTGCAGCGCCCGGCGGAGGTGCTGACCTTCAACATCCTGTCCAACCGTGGCCGCACGATCCGGCCCAAGACGGTGGGGCAGAAGCGCTACGTCGAGGCGATCGACGCCAACACGATCACGTTCGGCATCGGCCCCGCGGGCACCGGCAAGACGTACCTCGCGATGGCCAAGGCCGTGCAGGCGCTGCAGGCCAAGCGCGTCAACCGCATCGTGCTCACGCGCCCGGCCGTGGAGGCGGGGGAGAAGCTCGGCTACCTGCCCGGCTCGCTGAGCGACAAGATCGACCCGTACCTGCGCCCGCTGTACGACGCGCTCCACGACATGATGGACCCCGACGCGATCCCGCGGCTCATCGAGGCCGGGACGATCGAGGTGGCGCCGCTGGCCTATATGAGGGGCCGTGCGCAGCCCTACGACGCGAAGGTCCTCACGCCGGCCGGCTTCCGCGAGATGGGCAGCCTCCGGGTGGGCGATCTGGTCGTCGGATCGGACGGGCGTCCTACGCCGGTGCTCGGGATCTATCCGCAGGGCGTCAAGCAGGTCTACCGGGTGACCGCGTCCGACGGATCGTCGACGGTCTGCTGCGGCGAGCACCTGTGGACAGTCCGGACCGCCTCCGACAAGCGGCGCGGCAAGTCCCGGACCCTCGAGACCCGGGAGATGCTCGGGCAGGAGTGGTACGGCCACACGCGGCGGTTCGAGCTCCCGATGGTCGACCCGGTGGAGCTCGAGCCCCGCGACGTGCCGATGGACCCTTACGCGCTCGGCCTCATGCTGGGCGACGGGAGCAGTGCCTCGCACGCGACTCCCTCCTTCGCGACGGCGGACCCTGAGCTTGCTGAGTCGCTCGAAGCGGCGCTGCCCGGGATCGAACTTGTTGACAAGGGCCGGTACAGCTATGTGCTCCGGCACGTCGACGGTCACCGCGGCGGGGTCATCGTCGCGAACCCGGTCAAGGTCGCGTTGCGAGAGCTCGGCCTGGACGGCAAGAAGTCGCGGACCAAGTTCGTGCCCGAGGCCTACCTGAACAACAGCCGTGACGTGCGGCTTGCCGTGCTCCAGGGGCTCCTCGACACCGATGGCGGCCCCGTCACGCAGGCGGGGCGCACCTGCCGGGTGCAGTACGTGACGACATCTCCACGGCTCCACAAGGACGTCGTGCGCCTCGTCCAGTCGCTGGGCGGTACCGCGACAACGCGCCTGCGGGAGGCCGAGGGCCGCAAGCCCGGGTTCGCGAACGGCCGCCCTGTGCCGTACCGGTCCGACGCGTTCGTCGTCGAGATCCGGCTGCCCGAGGGCGTGCCGCCGTTCCGCCTCATGCGCAAGGCGCAGAAGTATGCCGAGCTCGGCGGCGGCCGGCCGATGCGGTTCATCGATTCGATCCTTCCCGCCGGGGAGAAGGAGACGATGTGCATCCAGGTCGCGGCGGCGGACTCGCTGTACGTGACGGACGACTTCCTGGTCACGCACAACACGGTCAACGACTCGTTCCTCATCCTCGACGAGGCGCAGAACACCTCCGCCGAGCAGATGAAGATGTTCCTCACGCGCCTGGGTTTCGGCTCGACGATGGTCATCACGGGCGACGCCACGCAGGTGGACCTGCCCGGCGGCACGACGTCGGGCCTGCGGGTGGTCGAGGACATCCTCACCGGGGTGGACGACGTCGAGTTCTGCCGCCTGACGTCGGCGGACGTCGTACGGCACCGGCTGGTCAGCGACATCATCGACGCGTACGCGCGCTGGGACGTCGCCACCGCGCGACCGGACCAGGGCAAGCAGGGGCAGGGACGGCAGGGCCGCGGCCCGCACGAGCGAGGGACGCGCAGGTCATGAGCATCGAAGTAGCGAACGAGTCCGGTGTCGAGGTGGACGAGGCGGAGTTCGCCGCGCTCGGCCGCTTCGTGCTGGACACCCTGCACGTCCACCCGCGCAGCGAGCTGTCGATCATGTTCGTCGACACGGCGGTCATGACCGAGCTCCACGTGCAGTGGATGGACGAGCCGGGGCCCACGGACGTGCTCTCCTTCCCCATGGACGAGCTGCGGCCCGGGCGCGAGGGCGAGGAGACGCCGCCGGGCACCCTGGGCGACGTCGTGCTGTGCCCGGAGGTGGCGGCCGAGCAGGCGAAGGTCGCGGGGCACTCCACGGCCGAGGAGCTGCTGCTGCTCACGACGCACGGCATCCTGCACCTGCTCGGCTACGACCACGCCGAGCCGGAGGAGGAGAAGGAGATGTTCGCGCTGCAGCGGCGCCTCCTGCTCACCTTCCTCGCCGGCCGGTGAGGGCGGCGACCGGCTGATGGACGGACCCGAGCTGCTCCTGGCCCTGGTGGCCGTCGTCGCGCTCGCCCTCGCGGGGATGCTCTCGGCGGGCGAGGCCGCGGTGCTGCGGATCACCCGCACCTCCGTCGCGGACGCCGTGATCGAGGCGGAGACCACGGACGACCTCACGGCCACGGCGCGGCGCACCCGCCTCGCCCGGCTGCGTGCCGTGCAGGGCCTCGTCGTCGACCCGCCGGCGGCGGTGGCGGCGTTCGCGCTGGTGCGCGTGTTCGCGGAGACGGTCGCCCTGGCGGCGGCGACGCTGATGATCGCGGACTGGTTCGACGCCTGGTGGCAGGTGCTCCTCGTCGCGGGCGTCGTCGGCCTCCTCGCGGGGGTGGTCTTCGTCCGGCTCAGCCCGCGCGCGCTCGGCCTGCGCCGGCCGCTGCCGGTGCTGGTGGCGCTCGCCGGCCCCCTGTCGGCCGTGCACCGCGGCGCCGCGTGGCTCACCGACCGCACCTCGGAGCGGACGGCCGCCCGCGGCCCCGAGCGCGACGGCGAGCACGACCCCGGCGAGGACGCGCTGCGCGAGGTCGCCGAGCGGGTCCGCGACAACGAGGCGATCGAGGACGCCGAGCGCGAGCTCATCCGCTCGGTCGTCGAGCTCGGCGGCACGCTGACGCGCGAGGTCATGGTGCCGCGCACGGACATGGTGACGGTCTCCGCGGCGACGCCGCTGCGCAAGGCCATGCGGCTCTTCCTCCGGTCGGGGTACTCGCGGGTCCCCGTCGTCGGTGAGGAGGTCGACGACCTCGTGGGCGTGGCCTACCTCAAGGACGTCGCGCGGGTGCTGGAGAACGAGACGGCCGCCGCCGACCGCCCGGTCGTCGACGTGGCCCGGGACGCCGTCTTCGTGCCCGAGTCGAAGCCCGCGGACGAGCTGCTGCGCGAGATGCAGGCCTCCCGCTCGCACATCGCCGTCGTCGTCGACGAGTACGGCGGCATCGCCGGCCTCGTCACCGTCGAGGACGTCATCGAGGAGCTCGTCGGCGAGCTCACCGACGAGCACGACACCGCCCCGGAGCTCGAGCCGGAGGACCTCGGCGACGGCACGTTCCTCGTCTCGGCCCGGATGCCGGTCGACGAGCTCGGCGAGCTGTTCGACCTGCGCCTCGACGACGACGACGTGGACACCGCGGGCGGCCTGCTCGCCAAGGCTCTCGGCAAGGTGCCGCTCCCGGGGGCGACGGCGGACGTCGGCGGGCTGCACCTCGTGGCCGACCGGGTCGAGGGCCGCCGCAAGCAGCTCGCCACCCTGCGGGTGTCCCGCGCCTCCACCTCCCCGCACGACGACGACCCAGCAGCGGGTGGCGAGCACGCCACGCCGCCAGACCAGAAGGAAGCACACGCATGACCACCGAGCGCCACCATCCCTCCCTCGTCGGCCCGCACGACGAGGGCGACGCCCACCGTTCCGGCTTCGCCTGCCTCGTGGGCCGGCCGAACGTCGGCAAGTCGACGCTCACCAACGCGCTGGTGGGGGAGAAGGTCGCGATCATGTCCGCGCGGCCGCAGACCACCCGGCACACCATCCGCGGCATCGTGCACCGCGACGACGCCCAGCTGGTGCTCGTCGACACCCCCGGCCTGCACCGCCCGCGCACCCTGCTGGGCGAGCGGCTCAACGCGCTGGTGCAGGACACCCTCGGCGAGGTCGACGTCATCGCGTTCTGCCTGCCCGCCGACCAGAAGATCGGCCCCGGCGACCGCTACATCGCGTCGCAGCTCGCCCCCCTGATGGAGGGGCGGCGCGCGGTGCCCGTGGTCGCGGTGGTGACGAAGTCGGACCTGGTGGACCGGGGCCGGCTCGCGGAGCACCTGATGGCGGTCGACCAGCTCGCCCGGTCCGTCGACCGGGACTGGTCCGCCATCGTGCCCGTGTCGGCGCGCGACGGCTTCCAGGTGGACGAGCTCACCGACGTCCTCGTCGCACACCTCCCCGCCGGGCCCGAGCTCTACCCGGGCGGAGAGCTCACCGACGAGCCCGAGCAGGTGATGGTCGCCGAGCTGGTGCGGGAGGCCGCGCTCGAGGGCGTGCGCGACGAGCTGCCGCACTCGCTGGCCGTCGTCGTCGAGGAGATCCTGGAGCGCGAGGGCAGCGGCGACCCGGACAGGGGGAAGCCGGCGCTGCTGGACGTGCGCGTCAACCTGTTCGTCGAGCGCGAGAGCCAGAAGGCGATCGTCATCGGCAAGGGCGGCTCACGCCTGCGGGAGGTCGGGACCAACGCCCGCAAGGGGATCGAGAAACTGCTCGGCACGCGCGTGTACCTCGACCTGCACGTGAAGGTGGCCAAGGACTGGCAGCGCGACCCCAAGCAGCTGCAGCGCCTGGGCTTCTGACCCCGCGTCGCCCGGCCGGCGGCGACCGGGGGTGATCGGCGCGCGACCAGGGGGACGTCCCCCGAGGTCGCGGCGGAAAACCCGGCGGTCGCGGGGCAGGGCGCCGAGTAGCATCGCTGCGTGGTGTTCCGGACTATTGCGACGACGGCGGCGATCCTGGTGGGCCTGGCACTGACCGGGGCGGTGGCCGGCCCGCAGTGGGACCCCGTGCCCGTCACCGACCACCTGGTGCCCGCCACCGACGACACGGCGATCGGCGGGGTCGCGCCCGGCGCGGACATCGGCGAGGTCGGCGAGTTCGAGGTCCGGGAGACGGCCGTGACCATCCCGCTCGAGGGCGCCGTCGTCGGCGGCCTGCTCCGCCAGCCCCTCGGTGACGACGGCGCGGTGCTGACCGACCGGCCGGGCGTCGTCTACGTGCACGGTGCGGGCACGGGCAAGGCCTCCGAGGCGTTCACCGAGTCGGCCACCGAGCTCGCGAGCGCCGGCGTCGTCACCCTGGTCCCCGACAAGCGGCTCGACACCTACACCACGCGTGACCGGGACTACGTGGCCATGGCCGCCGACTACCAGCACTCCGTCGACCTGCTGCGCACCATCGACGGTGTCGACCCGGAGCAGGTCGGCGTCTACGGGGAGTCCGAGGGGACCTGGATCGTGCCCGTCATGCAGGCGGAGGACCCGACGATCGCCTACACGGTCCTCGTGTCGGCGCCGGTGGTGCCGCCCCGCCAGCAGGCCGCGTTCGCGGTAGACAGCTACCTGCGCAACACCGGGGTGCCCCAGCAGGTCTTCCGCGCCATCCCGCGCGCCGTCGGCATGCAGCTGCCCGGCGGCGGCTTCGAGTACGCGGACTTCGACGTGCGCCCGTGGCTGGAGCGGCAGACCGCCCCGGTCCTCGTCGTCTACGGCACCGCCGACCCGTCGATGCCGATCGAGCAGGGCGCCCGCCAGGTCATCGCGGACACGGCCGTGAGCGGCGACGACGCCCCGGTGACGGTGCGCTACTACGCCGGGGCCAACCACGGCATCCACGTCCCGCTGGACGGCGGGATGCACCTGCACCCGGACTTCGCCCGCGACGTCGCCACCTGGGTCCAGGGCATGCCCGGCACCGCCGACGCGGCCCCGCGGGTCGCCGGCGACACGCCCAACCAGCTCTACCTCGCCTCCGCCGTGCCGCAGCCGCGGTGGTGGGGCAACGGGGACATCGTGGTGGGCGCGGTGGTCGCGGGTGCGGCGCTGCTCGTGCTCGGGCCGCTGGTGTGGGGCGTGCACTCCCTGGTGCGGCGGGTCGTGCTGCGCCGGTCGTCGGCGGCCGCGCCGCGCCTCGCGCGGGGGCTGCGGTGGGCGCTGCTGGGCCTCGGCCTCGGGTCGGTGGCGACGATGGTCGCGCTCGTGGTCTACCTGCTGGCGGTCGCGCGCCTGGCCCTCGACTACCAGCGGGACGACCTCGTCGTGCAGGGGGGCTGGATCGTGGTGCGCCTCCTGGGGGTCGCGGCCGCCGTCGCCGCCGCGCTGGTGATCCGGAGGGTGGCCGACGCCCGGGCCGAGCGGCGTGCGGGTGCCGACGTCGTCGTCGTGGCGCGCGGCTGGCCCGCCGTCCTCACGTTCTGGTGCACCGTCGCGGGGTCGCTCGCGCTCCTGGGCACCCTCGCGTACTGGGGCGTGTACCAGCTCGGCATCTGAGCCGGCGACCGGGCCATGACCGGGCCGCGACTGCGGGCGGTCGGTGAGCATGCCGTGCGGGTGCCGCGACGGTGTGACCGACCCGTCCGCGCGGGAGACGACGCAGAGGGCCGGCGTCGGGTAGAAACGGGGGCGGGGGGCCATGGCCCGGCCCCCTTCGGATCCCAGCCCTGGAGACGCACGCATGACCGACCCCGACACCCTCGACGCCCCCGAGCAGGAGCGCTCGCCGTTCGGCGGGGTGGCGGTCCGCGAGCTCGTGCGCGACGTGGTGGCCGCGTTCGCGCTGCTCGTCGCGCTGCCGCTCCCGTGGGACCACGCCCACCGCGGCAGCGACCGGCTCGAGATCGTCCTGGCGACCGTCCTCGCGCTGCTCGCCATCGCGGCCCCGTACCTGCGGCGTGGCGGCGTCGGGCCGTCGTCGTGGGACGTCCTGACCTCACGGCGCACGGTGTCCCTCGCCTGCGTCCCGTACGTGGTCGTCGCCGTGGTCTACCTCGTCCTCGACGCGCTCGCCCCGGCGGACGCCGCCGGAGGCGTCGGCGCCGGCCTCGCGGTCGGCCTCGCGGGCGCGGCGCTCGCGGCCGCGCCCCGGTGGACGCACCTGCCCGCCGTCGTCGCGGTCGTCGTCGCCCTCGGCACGCTCGCCACCCCGGTCGCCGCGCTCGTCCAGGGCGCCCCGTGGGCCGTGTGGGTCGTCGGGCTGCTGAACGCCCTCGTGGTGCTGGGCGTGCTCTGGTTCACCGTCGGCACCTACCTGCGCTCGGGCGACCTCGCCGCCGGCTACGTCCTGCTGGCCCTCGGCGGCGCCGTCGCGCTCGAGCTCGTGCTCTTCGCCGGGGGCAACACCGACCCGTGGTTCGAGAGCGTGCACGGCCAGCGTCTCGGCCTCCTGCTGCTCCCGGTCGTCGCGGCGGTCACCGCGCGACGCGTCGTCGACGACGCCGCGGTCACCGTGGGGGAGCCCGACGACGTGCGTGCGGCGCGCTGGGTGGCCGTCGCGCTGCGGGCGCTGGCCATCGTCTCCCTGGTCGCGGCGTTCGTCGCCCTCGTCGCGCTGGTGCTGATCGTGGCCGACGGCGTGCGCGTGGGCCGCGTGCTGCGGCTCGTCGTCGGCGTGCTGATGGTCGGGGTCGCGATCGCCGCGCGGCGGTCGCTCGCGCGCGACCCGCGCGCCGGGCACGCCACCGCCGTGGGCGCCGCGTGCGTCATCGTGGTGCTCGGCCTGGTGATCGTGGTCGCCCGCGCCGGCCTCGGCACGCAGTCCAGCGTGGAGGAGCTGCTGGTGGCGTTCGGCCTGCCGGCGATCGCCCTGGCGGTGCTGCTCGTCCCGCCGTCGGTCCGCGCGCTCGTCGCGTCCGCGCCCGAGCCGGAGTCGCCGGAGTCGCCCGAGTCGCCCGAGCCCACGGCGTCCGAGCCGGCGCCGTCGCAGCCCATGCCGGTCCAGCCTGCTCCGGTCCAGCCTGCTCCGTCGGACGCCGGGACCCCCGGCGCCGCGCGGTCCGGGGCGACCGAGGCGGTGACGTCGGGGCCCGGCGCGCCCGCGCCCAGCAGGCCGACGCCCAGCGTGTCGGCGCCCGAGGCGGCCGCGTCCCGGCCGGCCGCGCGCCCCATGGACGCCACCCAGCAGATGGAGCCCGTGCGGGCCACCCAGGCGCCGGACTCCACGCAGGTGCTCCCGCCCGTGCAGGCGCCCGCCCAGGTGTCGGGCTGGTCGGTGGCCCAGGCGATGGACCCGTCGACGCCGCTCGCCGACCTGGCCCGCATCTCGGCCGAGGCGCCGCACCTGCGCTCGTACGTCGCCGCGAACCCGTCCACCTACCCGGCGCTCCTGGACTGGCTCGGCGCCCTCGGCGACCCGGCCGTGGACGCCGCGCTGCGCGCCCGGCGCTAGGTCCGTACGCTGCGGCGAGGCGGGCGTCCGGTCGGATCCTGGACGCCCGGGGCGACGCCCTGACGAAGGTGTACGGTGGCAGCGTGCAGCGCACGGTGAACCTTCTCCTTCGGTGCCGCGGCGGGGCCTACTGAGGCCGGACCCCCGTCGCGGAGGTTGTGGCGCGCCGGCCGACTGGTCATGACCGACGTCCCCACCCGGGACGGCGGTCGCCGAGCCCCCACCGAAGGACGCGACACCATGCAGAACCATCACCCCCAGGGCATCGCCGGCGCCAACCCCCAGCGCCCCTCCGGGATGCCGTACACGCGCTACCTCCCGTTCCACGAGCAGATCGCCGTCGACCTGCCGGACCGGACCTGGCCCGACAAGCGCATCACGAAGGCCCCCCGCTGGTGCGCCGTCGACCTGCGTGACGGCAACCAGGCCCTCATCGAGCCGATGGACGCCGAGCGCAAGCTGCGCATGTTCGACCTGCTCGTCCAGATGGGCTACAAGGAGATCGAGGTCGGCTTCCCGTCCGCCTCGCAGACGGACTTCGACTTCGTCCGCCAGCTCATCGACACGGGCCGCATCCCCGACGACGTCGTCATCCAGGTGCTCACGCAGTGCCGCGACCACCTCATCGAGCGCACCTACGACGCCATCCGCGGCGCCAAGCAGGCCATCGTGCACCTCTACAACTCGACCTCGATCCTGCAGCGCGAGGTGGTCTTCCGCAGCGACATGGACGGCATCGTCGACATCGCCCTCCAGGGCGCGCGGCTGTGCCGCAAGCTCGAGGAGACCATCCCCGAGACGACCGTGTACTACGAGTACTCGCCCGAGTCGTACACCGGCACCGAGCTCGAGTTCGCCGCCCGCATCTGCAACGAGGTGCTGGAGGTGCTGGAGCCCACGGCGGAGCGCCCGGTGATCGTCAACCTGCCCGCGACCGTCGAGATGGCCACCCCGAACGTGTACGCGGACTCGATCGAGTGGATGAACCGGAACCTCGCGTTCCGCGAGCACGTGGTGCTGTCCCTGCACCCGCACAACGACCGTGGCACCGCCGTCGCGGCCGCCGAGCTGGGCTACCAGGCCGGCGCCGACCGCATCGAGGGCTGCCTGTTCGGCAACGGCGAGCGCACCGGCAACGTCGACCTGGTGACCCTCGGCATGAACCTCTTCAGCCAGGGGGTCGACCCGCAGATCGACTTCACGGTCGGCGGCGGCATCGACGGCATCCGCCGCACCGTCGAGCACTGCAACCAGATCCCCGTGCACGAGCGCCACCCGTACGTCGGGGACCTGGTCTTCACCGCGTTCTCGGGCTCCCACCAGGACGCGATCAAGAAGGGCTTCGAGCACATGGCCGCCCGGGCCGAGGCCGAGGGCAAGCCGGTCGACGAGCTCACCTGGGGCGTGCCGTACCTGCCGATCGACCCGAAGGACGTCGGCCGGTCGTACGAGGCGGTCATCCGCGTCAACTCCCAGTCCGGCAAGGGCGGCATCGCCTACCTGCTGTCCACCGAGCACTCGCTGGACCTGCCGCGCCGCCTGCAGATCGAGTTCTCCGGCGTCGTGCAGCGGTTCACCGACGCCGAGGGCAGCGAGGTCACCGGCTCCGACATCTGGCGGATCTTCAGCGACGAGTACCTGCCCGTCGAGGTCCACGACCCGCGCGGCCTGGAGCCGTGGGGCCGCCTGCGGCTGCGGGAGACCCGCACGACGTCGGCCGAGGGCGGCGCCACCGCGCTCGCCGTCGACGTCCTCGACCAGGGCGTCGAGCACACGCTGGAGGGCACAGGCAACGGCCCGCTCGCCGCGTTCGTGGACGCGATCTCGAAGGTCGGCGTGGACGTGCGGGTGCTGGACTACGCCGAGCACGCGCTGTCCGAGGGCGGCGACGCCACCGCCGCGGCCTACGTCGAGTGCCAGGTGGGCGACGACGTGCTGTGGGGCGTCGGCATCGACCCGTCCATCACGACGGCGTCGCTCAAGGCGATCGTCTCCGCCGTGAACCGGGCCGCCCGCGCCTGACCCCACCCCGCGAGCTGTCAGGACCAGCGCCGCGCATACCGCGCGCTGGTCCTGACAACTCCGCGTGACGGCTCTCGTGGGTGGGGGCTGAGAGAATGGGCCCGTGCCCCTGTACCGAGACGACGCGATCGTGCTGCGCACCCACAAGCTGGGCGAGGCCGACCGGATCGTCACGTTCCTCACCCGCGAGCACGGCAAGGTGCGCGGGGTCGGGCGCGGGGTGCGGCGCACGTCGTCGCGCTTCGGGGCCCGGCTGGAGCCGTTCATGGTGGTCGACGTGCAGCTGCACACCGGGCGCAACCTCGACACCGTGACGCAGGTGGAGACGATCGGGCCGTACGCGCGTGCGATCTGCGAGGACTACGCGCTGTACACGTCGGGCGCGGCGATGCTCGAGGCCGCCGACCGCCTCGTCGCGGCGGAGCACGAGCCCGCCGTGCAGCAGTACTGGCTGCTCGCGGGGGCGTTGCGGGCGCTGGCCGAGCGCACGCACGCCCCGGGGCTCGTGCTCGACTCCTACCTGCTGCGCGGCCTCGCCGTCGCGGGCTGGGCGCCGTCGTTCACCGACTGCGCCCGCTGCGGCGAGCCCGGCCCGCACCACGCGTTCTCGGTGGGGCAGGGCGGGGCCGTCTGCTCGCGCTGCCGCCCGCCGGGATCGACGGCTCCCGCCCCGGAGACGTTCGCGCTGCTGGGCGCGCTGCTCGGCGGCGACTGGGAGACGGCGGACGCCTCCGACGCCCGGCACCGCACCGAGGCGTCCGGGCTGGTCGCTGCCTACTCGCAGTACTACCTGGAGCGCACGCTGCGCTCGCTGCGCATGATCGAGCGCACCTGACCCCGCGCGCCGACGTCCCTGACCTGCGCAGCCGCCTGCGCGCACGACCGAAGAGAGGCCCGATGCCCCGTTCGTCCGGCGAGTACGCCGAGCCCTACCCGCACCCGTCGGGTGCGACGCCGCCGAACATCCCGGCGCAGTTCGTGCCGAACCACGTGGCGATCGTCATGGACGGCAACGGCCGGTGGGCCAACGCGCGCGGGCTGCCGCGCGTGGAGGGGCACAAGCAGGGGGAGAAGTCCCTGCTGGACGTCGTCGCGGGCGCGGTGCAGATCGGCGTCAAGCACGTCTCGGCGTACGCGTTCAGCACCGAGAACTGGAAGCGGTCGCCGGACGAGGTCCGGTTCCTCATGAACTTCAACCGCGACGTCATCCGGCGGCGCCGCGACGAGATGTCGTCGTGGGGCGTGCGCATCCGCTGGGCGGGGCGCCGGCCGAAGCTCTGGGGGTCGGTGATCAAGGAGCTGCGGGTCGCCGAGGAGATGACCAAGGAGAACGACCGCTGCACCCTGACGATGTGCGTCAACTACGGCGGGCGGGCCGAGATCGCCGACGCCGCGGCCGCCATCGCCCGCGACGCCGCCGCCGGGAAGCTCAACCCGGCGCGCGTCACGGAGAAGACGGTGCAGAGCTACCTGGACGAGCCCGACCTGCCCGACGTCGACCTGTTCCTGCGCTCCTCGGGGGAGCAGCGCACGTCCAACTTCATGATCTGGCAGGCCGCGTACGCCGAGATGGTCTTCCTCGAGGAGCCGTGGCCCGACGTCGACCGCCGGCACCTGTGGCGCGCCGTGGAGGAGTTCGCGCGCCGCGACCGGCGGTACGGCGGCGCCGTCGACACCCCGAACGCCGACTGATCCAGCACGAAACCCCGCCCGGTCGTGACGACCGGACGGGGGTTCGCTGTGACGAGGGGCGACGAGGTGGCGGTCAGTCGCCGAGGACCTCGGCCATGGAGTCGACGAGGGCGGGCAGGCCGCCATCCCAGTACACCGACAGCGCGGTGGGCGGCGACACGGCAGAGACCTCCGCGGTCCCGACCACCTTCACGACCTTCCCGGCCTTGACCGCGGGGATCGCCTGGAGGTCCTTGTTGTCGTCGAAGGCCTGGGCGGCCTCCTCGCTGGCCGAGTAGGAGATGACGAAGTCCGAGTCGAGCTTGTCGAGCTCCTCGTAGGACAGGTCGTAGTAGAAGCTGCCGTTCGACGTGTCGAGCTCCGAGACCGAGGGCGCGTTCTTGACGCCCAGGCCCTCGAGGAACACGGTCCGCGGGTCGTTCGGCGTGTACACGGAGACGATGCCCTTCGTCGGGTCGTCGTAGATCGCCGCGAACGTCTTGCCGGCGAACTCGGGGTGCTCGGAGGCCTTCTCGGCGACGAAGTCGTCGATGTCGCCGAGCACCTGGTCGCCCGCGTCGGAGCGGCCGAGAGCCTGGGCCGTGAGCGTGATCGTGTCCTGCCACGTCGTGGTCCACGGGGCGTCGGGGTAGGCGACGACGGGGGCGATGTCGCTCAGCACGTCGTACTGCTCCTGGGTGAGCCCGGAGTAGGGCGCCACGATGAGGTCGGGCTTCGCCTCGACGAACTCCTCGTAGGGCACCGTCGAGCCGCCCTCGGGGTCGGACAGGATGGCGGGCTTGTCGACGCCCTCCTCGTCGTAGGCCTCCTCGACCCACGGCAGCAGCGCGTCCTCGCCGACGGTGTAGATCTGCTCGGCGACCGCGACGGGGTAGACGCCCGCCGCGATGGCGGCCTCGGTGGAGCCCCAGCCCCAGGTGGCGACGCGCTGCGGAGCCTTCTCGATCACGGTCTCGCCGAGCGCGTGCTCGATCGTGATCGGGAACTCGTCCGTGGGCTCGGACCGGACGTTGCCCGAGGCGGCCGACTGGTCGCTCTCCGGGGCGTCGTCGGAGGCGCAGCCGGCGAGGGTGAGGGCAGCCGTCGCCGCGAGGGCGGCGGCAGCGGCGAGAGGGCGGCGAAGACGCACGGGTTCTCCTCGGTGTGCTCGCGCCGGCGGCGCGAGAGGAACATTGAGTGAGGAGAGCCTAACCTATCCCGCCGTGCCGCCGTGCGTGCGCCCGAGGGGGACGACGAGTGGCGTCCCGGACACCGGGTCCGGCACGACCTGTGCCCGCAGGCCGAACGCCGCGTGCACGGAGGCGGCGGTGAGGACGTCGCCCGGCCGGCCCTCGGCCACGACCTGCCCGCCGCTCATCACCACGAGGTGGTCGGCGTACCGGGCGGCGAGGTTGAGCTCGTGCAGCACCATGACGACGGTGGTGCCTTGGGTTCGGTTCAGCTCGGTCAGCAGGTCGAGCAGGTCGACCTGGTGGGCGAGGTCGAGGTACGTCGTGGGCTCGTCGAGCAGCACGATGTCCGTCTCCTGCGCCAGCACCATCGCGATCCACACCCGTTGGCGCTGGCCGCCCGAGAGCTCGGCCACGGGGCGGTCGGCGAGGTCCGCGACGCCCGTGGCCTCGAGGGCCCGCAGCACCGCGCCGTCGTCCGTCGAGCTGTGCCGCCCGAACCAGCCCTGGTGCGGGTACCGCCCGCGGCCCACGAGCTCCGCGACCCGGACGCCGTCGGGCGCGATCGACGACTGCGGCAGCACGCCGACCCGCTTCGCCAGCTCCTTGCGCGACAGGCCGCCCACGTCCTCGCCGCCCAGCGTCACGCGGCCGCCGTCGAGCGGGTGCAGCCGGGCCAGTCCGCGCAGCAGCGTCGACTTGCCGCAGGCGTTCGGGCCGACGATCGCGGTGACGCGACCGGCGGGGAGCTCCAGGTCGAGCCCGTCGATCACGCGACGCCCGTCGTAGCCGAGGCACACGCCGTGCGCGCGGAGCGTGACGTCCCGGGCCGCCCCCTGCGACGGGGCGGGGGTCGTGTCGGGACGCGCGGGCGCCGCTGCGGGCCGGTGCACGTCGGTCATGCGAGCCTCTTCCTTCGGTCGGTGGCCAGGAGCCACAGCAGGTAGGGGGCGCCGATGAGGCCGGTCACGATGCCGGTGGGCGCCTCGAGCCCGAACAGCAGGTGCTGGCCCACGACGTCGGCCGCGAGCACGAGGACGGCGCCGGTCAGCACCGACACGGCGAGCGCGGCCCCGCCGTCGGACAGCAGCCGGCGTGCGATCGCGGGGGCCACGAGGGCGACGAACGCGAGCGGGCCGACGAACGAGGTCGCGACCCCCACCAGGCCGACGGCGAGCAGCAGCGACACGACGCGCGCGGCATCGACGGGTACGCCGAGGGCGCGCGCGTTGTCGTCCCCGAGGGCGAGCGGTCCCTGCCAGCGCGAGACGACCGCGATCCCGGCGCCGAGCACCAGCACGGCCGCGGCGAACGTGACGAGGTCTGCGCCGCGCACGTCGGCCACGCTCCCGACGGTCCACACGAGCGCGGACTGGGCGGCGCGGATCTCGACGCTCGCCAGCAGCCAGGCCAGGATCGACGAGCACAGGTACGCGAAGCCGACGCCGACCAGCACGAAGCGGATGGAGTGCAGGCCCTGGCGCCACGCGAACAGCCAGATCGCCAGCGCGACGAGCAGGGCGCCGAGGAACGCCGCCCCGGACACGGCCAGGCCGGTCAGGCCCAGCACGAGCATCGCGGTGACGGCCCCGAGACTGGCGCCGCTGGCGATGCCGAGGATGTCGGGGCTGGCCAACGGGTTGCGCAGCGTCGTCTGGAACAGCGCGCCCGCGAGCCCGAACGCCGCCCCGGCGAGCACGGCCGTCTCGATGCGGGGCAGCCGCAGGCGCTGCACGACGAACAGGTCGGCGTCCGAGCCGACGCCGAACAGCGCCGCCAGGGCGCGGCCGGGGGCGAGCGAGGCCTCGCCGAGCGTGAGGGCGAGGGTGGCGCAGGCCACGAGCAGGACGGCGAGCGTGCTCACGACGAGCGTGAGCCGGCGTCGGCGTCGGCGGCGCAGGGCGACGACGGGGTCGGCGGGAGCGTCCGGGCCCGCGGGGCGGGCGTCGAGGTCGGCGGTCATCTCACACCCCCGCCACGGTCCGGCCGCGGGCCACGGCCACGAGCACGGGGGCCCCGATCGCGGCGGCGACGACGCCGGCCTCGAGCTCGGAGTGCGGCAGCACGAGCCGCCCGATGACGTCGGCGCCCAGCAGCATCACGGGGCCGAGGACGGTCGTCAGCGGCACGATCCACCGGTAGTCGGTGCCGACCAGGCGGCGGGCGGCGTGCGGCACGGCCAGCCCGACGAGCGCGATCGGGCCGGCCAGGGCCGTCGCCGTGCCGGCGAGCAGGATGACGGCGACCGCCGTGAGGCCGCGGGTCACCCCGACCCGCTGACCGAGCGCGGAGGCGACGTCGTCGCCGAGCGCGAGCATGGAGAGCCGGTGGGCGAGCGCGCCCGCGAGCACGATGCCGACCACGACGAAGGGCCACAGCACCGACAGCGTCTCGGTGCCGCGCCCGGTGAGGGAGCCCACGGCCCAGAAGCGGTACATGTTGAAGGCCTCGGGGTCGCGCAGCAGCACCAGGGTGATCAGGGGCGTGATGAGCGCGGTGACGGTCGCGCCGACGAGCGCGAGCTTGACCGGTTGCCCGGCGCCGATGGAGAAGACCAGCAGCGCGGCGGCGGCGGTGCCCGCGAACGCGAACCAGACGAAGCCGAGCGGGGAGGCCACGCCGAGCATCGACACGGCGATCACCACGGCGAGCGACGCCCCGGAGTTGAGGCCGAGCAGCCCCGGGTCCGCGATCGGGTTGCGCGTGACGCCCTGCACGAGGGTGCCCGCGATGCCGAGGGCCGCACCCGCGGCGAGGCCGATGAGCGTGCGCGGCACGCGCTGGTCCCGCACGACGTCGTGGTCGACGTTCCCCGCGACCGGGTGGGTGAGCGCCTGCCAGACGGTCGCGACGTCGATGTCACGCACGCCCAGGGCCAGGCTCGCCAGCACGACGACCGCGAGGACCGCGACGGCGGCCAGGACGACCAGGACGCGGCCACGGACCCGCCGGGCGAGGAGGTGGGACGCGGACGGCCGGGCGGGCGCGACGGCGGTGGTCGCGGTGCTCACGAGGCGTCCTCGCTCGCGGCGGGCGCGCTCGCGTCCGCGGGCGTGCGCCGCGTCAGGCGGTGGACCACCCAGGAGACCAGGGCCACCGCGCCGAGGCCGACCGCGACGAGCGTGACGGGGTGGCGCAGGCCGACGGCGATCGCGGCGTTCACGGCGGCGGTGCCGACCGTGGTCCAGATGCCCGCCCAGACGGCGCAGCCGGCGAGCAGCGCCACGAGGTAGCGCCCGTAGGGCATGCGCAGGTAGCCCGCGGCGAGGTTGACGAGGGTCTGCACCCCGACCGTGAAGAAGGACAGCGTCACCGCGGGCGGCCCCCAGCGGTTCACGCGCTCGACGACGGCCGTCGCGCCCGGACGGGAGAGGGCGTCCGCGACCCGGCCGTTCGCGGTGCCCCGCGCCACGCCGCGCCCCGCCCAGTAGGTGGCCTGCGCGCGCACGAGCACGATCCCGAACGCGGCCGCGTAGACGACCCAGAACGGCACGCCGGCGATCGTGAACACGCCGGCGGGCTCCGCGGCGGGCGCTGTGGGCGCGGCGGTGATCAGGTGCACGGCCTCATTGTGCCCGACTGAGGTATGCCTGCCCTAATCTGGCGACCGAGCTCAGCGGCCGTCGGAGGCCCCGCAGTCGGAGCATCGTCCCCACAGCTCCACCGTGTGCTCGATGTCGGCGAAGCCGTGCGCGGCGCCGACCGACACGGACCACTGCTCGACCGTCGGCCCGTCGATCTCGACGGCGCGCCCGCAGTCCCGGCACACCAGGTGGTGGTGGTGCTCGCGCCGGGCGCAGCGGCGGTACAGGCTCTCGCCGTCCTCGCTGCGCAGCACGTCGACGTCGCCGCCGTCCGCGAGGGTCTGCAACGTCCGGTACACGGTGGCGAGGCCGACGGCGTCGCCGCGGGAGCGCAGCAGCTCGTGCAGCTGCTGGGCGCTGCGGAACTCGTCCGTGTCGCCGAGGGCGTCCGCCACGGCCGCCCGTTGCCGCGTCATCCGCGGCGGCGCGGAGGTGCGGGCGGTGCGGGTGGTCTCGTTCACGGCGTGCACTCCTCCTGAGGTGCGGCCCGGCCGGCGGGGGCCGGGGAGACGGCGACGTCGTCGGGGATGTCCGGATGCGGGTCGACGGGCACGCGGCGGCGGGCCAGCAGCGGGTGCAGCGCGGCGACCACGGCGTAGACGGCGATCGCGAGCACCACGATGAGCGCGCCGGGCGAGACGTTGTGCCAGTAGGTGATCGACAGACCGGTGACGCAGACGGTCACCCCCACGAGCGAGGCGACGAGCATCGTGCGCCGGAAGGACCGGGTGACGAGCTGGCCGATGGCGACCGGCACGATCATCAGCGCGGAGACGAGCAGCAGGCCGACCACCCGCATCGCCACCGTCACGGTGAGCGCGGCGAGCACGGCGACGGCCATGTTCAGGGCCCAGACGGGCAGCCCGGACGACATGGCGAACTCCTCGTCGTGGCTCACCGAGAACAGCGCCGCGCGCAGCCCGAGCCCGATGAGCAGGATGAGGCCGCACAGGGCGACGGTGACCCAGACGTCGGACAGCGTGACCGACGAGATAGAGCCGAACAGGTAGGCCATGAGGCTGCCGGACGAGCCGCCGGCCAGCCCGATGAGCAGCACGCCGCCGGCGATGCCCCCGTAGAACAGGATGGCGAGCGCCAGGTCGCCCGACGTGCGACCGCGGCGGCGCACGACCTCGATGAGGACCGAGCCGGCCACGGCGGCCAGCACCGCGCCCGGCACGGCCAGCACGTCGTCGGGGACCAGCCCCATGGCCGCGCCGACCAGCCAGCCGAGCGCGACCCCCGTCAGCGCGACGTGCCCGATCCCGTCGCCCAGCAGGGCGAGGCGCTTCTGCACCAGGTAGGTGCCGACGACCGGTGCGCTGACGCCGACCAGCAGGGCCGCGACGAGCGCCCGCTGCATGAACGGGTCGGTGACCATCTCCCACAGGCCGCTCATCGCGCCAGCTCCTCGTCGGTGTCGTCGGGTCGCTCGAAGGGCCCTTCCGAGAGCCGGACGTTCTCGGGCCGCTGCACGGCCCGCGGGCGCGCGTGCGGGTGCACGTGCTCGTGGGCCTCGCCGCCGTGGGCGGGCTGCGGGGTCGGCGGGGCGCCGTCGTGCACGACGCGACCGTGCCGCAGGACGACGCACCGCTGCACGAGCGGGGCGAGCTCGCCGAGCTCGTGCAGCACGACGAGCACCGTCATGCCCTCGGCCACGAGCCGCGTCATGGTGGCGGCGAAGGCCTCCTGGCTGGGGCGGTCGACTCCCGCGACGGGCTCGTCGAGCACGAGCAGGTCGGGCCGGCGGACCAGGGCGCGGGCGATGAGCACGCGCTGCTGCTGGCCGCCGGAGAGCTCGTGGGTGGCGTGGCGGGCACGGTCGCCGAGGCCGACCAGGTCGAGCGCGTCGCGGACCCGGGCGCGCCAGCCGCGCGGCAGCCGCAGGCGCCGGCCGTGCAGCAGGCCCGACGCGACCACCTCGGCCGCCGTGGACGGGACACCCGCCGCGGCGCTGACGCGCTGCGGCACGTAGCCCACGCGGCCCCACGGCACGTCGTTGCCGAGCGCGTGGCCGAACAGGCGCACGCTGCCCGCCGTGGCCGGCAGCACGCCGACGAGGGTGCGCACCAGGGTGGACTTGCCCGAGCCGTTGGCGCCCAGCAGGGCGACGACCTCGCCGCGCCGCACCGTGAGGTCCACGCCGCGCAGCACGGGGCTGACGCCGAGGCGGACGTGCACGTCGCGCGCCTCGATGGCGGGGACGGCGTCGTCGCGCGGCGGGGTCGAGGCCTCGTTCGGGGAGTCGGTGGCGAGCGTGGTCATGAGCACTGCAGCCCTTCGGTGAGCGCGGCCAGGTTGTCCCGCATGACCGAGACGTAGTCGTCGCCGGCCTCGGACGCGGACTTCGACAGGCCCTCGAGCGGGTCGAGGACGGCGGTGGTGACACCGATGTCGCTCGCGAGCGTCTCCGCCACCTTGGGGCTGGTCAGCGTCTCGGTGAAGATCGTGCTGACGCCGTTCTCCTTGACGACGGCGCCCACCTCGCGCAGTCGCGCGGGGGAGGGCTCCGCCTCCGGGTCGAGGCCGACGATGCCGACCTGCTCGAGGTCGTAGCGCTCCGCGAGGTAGCCGAACGCCTCGTGCGACGTGACGAGCGTGCGCGACGCGCACTCCTGGAGGCCGGCCTCGAACTCGCCGTCCAGCTCCGTGAGCGACTTCGCCAGGGCGCGCGCGTTCTCCGCGTAGGTGGCCGCGTGCTCCGGGTCCGCCTCGCCGAGCGACGCCGCGACCGCGTGGCCGACGTCGATCACGCGCGTCGGGTCGAGCCAGAAGTGCGGGTCGGCCGCGCCCTCGGCGTGCTCGTGACCGTCGTCGTCGGCGTGCTCGTGACCGTCCTCCTCGGCGTGCTCGTCGGCGTGCTCGTCGGTCTCCGCGCCGGCCGGGGTGCCGGGGTGCTGCTCGAGCGTCACGACGTCGCTGGTGTCCACGACGTGCTCCGGCGACTGCGTCGTGACGGCCTCGTCGACGGCCGCCTGGAAGCCGGAGGAGTACACGACGAGGTCCGCGGTGCCGATCTGGCGCACCTGGGCGGGCGAGAGCTCGAGGTCGTGCGGCTCCGCGGCCGGCGGGGTGAGGTTGGAGACCGTGACGAGGTCACCGCCCACCTGCTCGGCCACGTACTGCAGCGGGTAGAACGACGCGAGCACCTCGAGCGTGCCGTCGGACCCGCCGTCGTCGGTCGAGCACCCGGCGAGCACGGCGGGCAGGACGAGAGCGGGCAGGGCGGCGAGGGCCGCGCGTCGGCGAAGCATGAGAACGATTCTCAGGAGATTGAGAACCGTTGTCAAACCGGCCGTCCGTGGCGGACCCGCGCCAGGCCGGAGGACTCCGTACCCTGAAGGTCGAGCCGCGGTGGCGACGACCGTCCGGGAGCGGCCCGGCAGGAGGGCGCGATGCGCTTCGACGAGCTGGTGCTGGTGCGGCTGGTGCGCCCGGACGACTGGGCGCCGCTGCCCGAGGACGACGTCCTGGCGGTCCAGGACGCGCACCTGGCGGCCGTCGCGGACCTGCGCGACCGCGGACTGCTGCTCGCCGCGGGCCCGGCCGCGGGCGGCGACGAGCGGGTGCGGGGCTTCGCCGTCATGACGTGCCGCGTCGAGGAGGCGCAGGAGCTGTGGGCCCAGGACCCGGGCGTGCTGGCGGGCCGGTTCGTGGCCGAGTGCACGGCCTGGCTGACGCCGGCCGGGACGGTTGTCGCGGGCCCGGGCGTCCTGCCGCGCTCGGTGGCAGAGGCCCAGGAGTGACGACCGCCCGGGCGGCTCGACGCGCCCCGGTAGGCTGAGGGCACCGCAGCCGGTCGACGTCGGCCTCCGACATGCCGACGTGCAGCCGCTGCGGCGTTCCCCGCACCGGCCCCACGAGCCACGTGGCGGCCCGACACCCAGGAGTGATCCGTGGCAGCACCGTCCCCGACCGCCAAGCTCGACGCCGTCGTCTCCCTCGCCAAGCGGCGAGGTTTCGTGTTCCAGTCCGGCGAGATCTACGGCGGCACGCGCTCCGCGTGGGACTACGGGCCCCTCGGCGTGGAGCTGAAGGAGAACATCAAGCAGCAGTGGTGGCGCGCGATGACGCGTCGCGACGACGTCGTGGGCCTCGACTCCGCCGTCATCCTGCCGACCCCCGTGTGGCACGCGTCCGGCCACCTCGGCGCGTTCAACGACCCGCTGACCGAGTGCCTCTCGTGCCACAAGCGGTTCCGCGAGGACCACATGATCGAGGAGTTCGAGGAGAAGAAGGGCCGCGCGCCCGAGGGCGGCCTCGCCGAGATCGCCTGCCCGAACTGCGGCACCCGCGGGCAGTGGACCGAGCCGCGCGACTTCAACATGATGCTCAAGACGTACCTCGGCCCCGTCGAGGACGAGTCCGGCGTGCACTACCTGCGCCCGGAGACGGCGCAGGGCATCTTCGTGAACTTCTCCAACGTGGCCGCGGCGTCGCGCAAGAAGCCGCCGTTCGGCATCGCGCAGATCGGCAAGTCGTTCCGCAACGAGATCACGCCGGGCAACTTCATCTTCCGCACCCGCGAGTTCGAGCAGATGGAGATGGAGTTCTTCGTCGCGCCGGGCACGGACGCCGAGTGGCACCAGTACTGGATCGACACCCGCATGGCCTGGTACACCGACCTCGGCATCGACCCGGAGAACCTGCGCCTCTACGAGCACCCGGCCGAGAAGCTCTCGCACTACTCCACCCGCACGGTGGACATCGAGTACCGCTTCGGCTTCACCGGCAGCGAGTGGGGCGAGCTCGAAGGCATCGCGAACCGCACCGACTTCGACCTCAAGACGCACTCGGAGCACTCGGGCAAGGACCTGTCGTTCTTCGACCAGACGACGAACGAGCGGTGGCTGCCGTACGTCATCGAGCCGGCCGCGGGCCTGACCCGCTCGCTCATGGCGTTCCTCGTCGAGGCGTACGCCGAGGACGAGGCGCCCAACACCAAGGGCGGCGTCGACAAGCGCACGGTGCTGCGCCTGGACCCGCGCCTCGCGCCCGTCAAGGCCGCCGTCCTGCCGCTGAGCCGCAACGAGGCCCTGTCGCCGAAGGCGCGAGACCTGGCCGCCGAGCTGCGCCGGAGCTGGAACGTCGACTTCGACGACGCCGGCGCCATCGGCCGCCGCTACCGCCGCCAGGACGAGATCGGCACCCCGTTCTGCGTCACGGTCGACTTCGACACCCTGGACGACGACGCCGTGACGATCCGCCACCGGGACACCATGGCGCAGGAGCGCGTGTCGCTCGCCAAGGTCACCGGGTACCTCGCGGAGCACCTCGCCGCGTTCTGACACGCACCCTCGCCCTGCGACACGACGGGGCCCGGTCCGCCACGGCGGACCGGGCCCCGTCGTGCTGAGGCGTCCCGAGCTCAGGTGCGGCTTCGGCGCACCAGTGCGAGCACCAGGCTGACCACCAGGACGATCACACCGATCCAGATGAGGAACTGGCCGATGTTCGTCGCGATGCCGAGGATCACGAGGACGACCCCGACCAGGATGAGGATGAGCCATGCGGGCATGGGAACCTCCAGTCTCTCCGTGCCGCCCCGTTGGCGGCCGTAGCCCGAACGTGCCACGAAGGTCCGATGCACGCACGTTGTCGGCTACGCCCGTGATGCCTCACATGCCGGTCGTGAAAGGCCTGCCGGTGCCGTGCACCACGGCCTCGATGGTCCGGGACACCGCCTCGACGGCGGGGCGCCGCGGCGCCGTCGACGGCTCGAGCAGCACGATCTCGCGCTCCACGAGGTCGAACAGGGTGGTGGTCCGCAGGTCCCCGGCAGGGCGCAGCGTGAGCATGATGGGCGTGGCGAGCGTCACGCCGAGGCCCTGCGCCACCAGGGCGAGCGTGGTGGAGGTGTCGTTCACCTCGTGCGCCGCGCGCGGCTCGAACCCGGCGGCGCGACACGCCCCGCGCACGGCGGCGCCGTAGTGCGTGGGCAGCGGCGGCAGGATCCAGGGCTCGTCCGCGAGGTCCGCGAGGTGGAGCCGGGCGGGGAGGTCCGAGGTGGGCGTGGAGACCAGCTCGAACCGCTCGGTCCGCAGGGGGCGCAGGGCCGTGCCGGGGAGGCGGGGGATGGGCGCGCCGGGGTAGTCGAGCCCGAGCCCCAGGTCGACGTCGCCGCGGCGCACCGCACCCGCGACGTCGTCGACCGTGAGCTCGATCCCCACCAGGCTGATCCGCGGGTGGGACGCCGCCAGCCGGGCGACGAGCTGGGGCAGCAGGCTCGCCGCGACCGTGGCGAACGCGCCCACGCGCACGGTGCCGGACGCGTCGCCGCTCGCGGCCCGGGCCGCGTCGACGGCATCGCGCTGGGCCGCCAGCAGGGGCTCGGCGCGCTCCGCGAGCGCGAGGCCGGCCTCGGTGAGCGCCACCCCGCGCCCGTGCGGCCGGACGACCTCCGTGCCCACCGCCCGGGTCAGCGCCGCGAGCTGGTGGGAGACCGCGCCCGTCGTGTAGCCCAGGGCCTGCGCGGCCGCCGTCATCGTGCGGTGGTCGGCCAGGGCGCGCAGCGCGCGCAGGCCCGACCACGGCAGGTCGCGTCCCGGCGGTTCGGCCGCACCGGTGTCCATGCGGCCAGGCTACAACCGTGCAGAGATGCTGGACGGTTCTGGCGACGAACCTTCGATGGTGCTGGACGCTCGGCGGGGGCCACGATGGGCGCAGGCCCGCCGCACCGGCGAGCGGGCGGCGAGCGCGACGAGGAGGTCGGGTGGAGCGGACCCAGGCGGTCCCGCCGCAGGCGGACGTGGTGGTGGTCGGCGGCGGCGTGATGGGCACGTCGGTCGCGTTCCACCTCGCGGAGGCGGGGGCCGACGTCGTGCTCCTCGAGTCCGGCGAGCTGGGTCGCGGCAGCTCCGGCAAGCCCCTCGGCGGCGTGCGCGCGCAGTTCTCCGACCCGGCGAACGTGGCGCTGGGCCATCGCAGCCTCGAGCTGTTCGAGGAGTTCCGGCGGCGCCCCGGCAGCGACGTCGGGCTGCGCCAGACCGGCTACCTCTTCGTGCTGCCCACCGACGACGACGTCGCGCTGTTCGGCCGGTCCGTCGCGATGCAGCGCGAGCTCGGCGTCGACAGCCGCCTGCTCACGGTCGCCGAGGCCCGGCGCCTCAACCCCTACCTGTCCGCCACGACGTACGCCGGCGCCGCCTACGCCCCGCGCGACGGCTGGGCCCGCCCGGCCGCCGTCGTCGCGGGGTACGCCGACGGCGCGCGCCGGTGCGGGGCGTCCGTCGTCACCTCCGCGCCGGTGACCGCCGTCGAGCCCGCCCCCGGTGGCCGGCTGGCCGTGGTCACCCCCCGCGGCGCCGTCGCGGCGCCCGCCGTCGTCGTGTGCGCGGGCGCCTGGTCGCGCGCCGTCGGCGCGCTCGCGGACGTCGACCTCCCGGTGGACCCCGTGCGCCGGCAGATCGCGTTCACCGGGCCGCTGGAGCCCGTGCCGCCGGCGCTCCCGTTCACCATCGACTTCGGCACCACCTTCTACCTGCACAACGCCGACGCCCGCGGCTCCCTGCTGCTGGGAGCCTCGGAGCCGGACACCCCGGTCGGCTTCGACACCACCTACGACCGGGCGTGGGAGCCGTGGTTGCGCGAGCTCGCCGCGCGCGCCACCCCGGCGCTCGCCGACGCACCGCTGACCGGCGGCTGGGCGGGCCTGTACGAGCTCACGCCCGACCACGACGCGCTGATCGGCGAGGCGCCCGGCGCGCCGGGAGGCGCGCGGGTGCTGTACGCCTGCGGGTTCTCCGGGCACGGCTTCCTGCAGGCGCCCGCCGTGGGCGAGGCCGTCGCCGACCTGTACCTGGGACGGGCAGGGACCCCCGCCGCCCGCGGTGTCGACGTGTCCGCGTTCGACGCCGGACGGTTCGGGGCGCGACGGACGCGCACCGAGGCCAACATCATCTGAGAGAGGACGCACGCAGGTGACGACCGACCTGACGACCGACTTCCGCGAACCGTGGCAGCTCCGGGCCGCGTTCGCGCGCTCGCTGTCCGACATGTACGGGCGGGAGGTGCCCGCCTACACCACGCTGCTCGAGGTGTCCCACGACGTCAACGCCGACGTCGTGCGCGCCCGCGGCGCCGACGCCGAGCGGCTGGGCTCGATCGACCGGGTCACGGCCGAGCGGCACGGCGCCATCCGCGTGGGCACGCCGGCGGAGCTGCAGCAGGTCGCCCGCGTCTTCGGCGCGATGGGCATGCACCCCGTCGGCTTCTACGACCTGCGCGACGCGTCGTCGTCGTCCGTGCCCGTGATCTCCACGGCGTTCCGGCCCACCGACCGCGCCGAGCTGGCGCGCAACCCGTTCCGCGTGTTCACGTCCATGCTCGTGCCCTCCGACCGGCGGTTCTTCAGCGCCGACCTGCAGGCGCGGCTCGAGACGTTCCTGGCGGGGCGGACGCTGTTCGGACCGGAGCTGCTGGCGCTCGCGGACCGGGCGGAGGCCGACGGCGGGCTCGGCGCCGACGACGCCGCGCAGTTCCTGCGCCTCGCCACCGCGGCGTTCGAGCTGGGGCGCGAGCCGGTCGACCAGGCCTGGTACCGGGAGCTGGAGGCCGTGTCGGCCGTCGCGGCGGACATCGGCGGGGTGCCCACGACGCACATCAACCACCTCACCCCCCGGGTGCTCGACATCGACGACCTGTACGCCCGCATGGAGGCGCGCGGCATCACGATGATCGACGCGATCCAGGGCCCGCCGGCGTGGGAGGGGCCCGACGTGCTGCTGCGGCAGACGTCGTTCCGGGCGCTCGCGGAGCCGCGCACCTTCCGCACCCCGGACGGCGAGGTCGTCCAGGACTCCCTGCGCGTGCGGTTCGGCGAGGTCGAGGCGCGCGGCATCGCCCTGACCCGCGAGGGACGGGCGCGGTACGACGCCGCGATCGCGGAGGGCGCGACCCCGGAGGTGTGGCGTCGTACCTTCCCGGCGACCGAGGCCGGGCTCGTGGAGCAGGATCTGGGCTGGTTCACCTACGAGGTGGGCGACGACGACGCGGGACGTCCCGTCGTGCACCGGGAGCCGGTCGTCTACGAGGACTTCCTGCCCCGCTCGGCCGCCGGCATCTTCCAGTCGAACCTCACGGAGGAAGGCTCCAAGGACGCCGGTCACGCAGGCGAGGAGCGCGACGCCGACTGGATGGCCGGCGCCGTCGGGCGCGAGCTGTTCGACCCCTTCGACCTGTACGCGGCGCAGGTGGCGGCCTCCCTCGCCGCCGCCGCGCACCGCCTCGGCGTCGCGCCGGAGGCCCTGGCCGCGACGCCTGCCGTCCCCACCACCGTCCCCACCGAAGCGAGCACGGGAGCCGACGCATGACCACCACCGACCCGACCACGACCCCCACCGGCGCGGGCACCCTCGCCGTCGAGCTGCGCGAGGCGGCGCTCGCCGCGCTGCGCCGGATCGGCGCCGACGTACCGTCCGTCGAGCTCGTCGACGCCGCGGCCGGCGGCCCGGCGACCGCGGGCCTCGACGTCGTCTCCCCGCTCGCCGGCGAGGCCCTGCTCACCCTGCCCGTGGCGGGCGCGGCCGACGTCGACGCCGCCGTGACCGCCGCCGCGGAGGCCTTCCGCACCTGGCGCTCGGTACCCGGGCCCGTGCGCGGCGGCGTCGTGCGGCGGCTCGGCGAGCTGCTCACCGAGCACAAGGCCGACCTGGCCGAGCTCGTGACGATCGAGGCGGGCAAGATCACCTCGGAGGCCCTCGGCGAGGTGCAGGAGATGATCGACGTCTGCGACTACGCGGTCGGCCTGTCGCGGTCGCTCGGCGGTCGCACGATGCCGTCGGAACGTCCCGGCCATCGGCTCATGGAGCAGTGGCACCCGCTCGGCGTCGTCGGCGTGGTGAGCGCGTTCAACTTCCCGGTCGCGGTGTGGTCGTGGAACACGGCCGTCGCGCTGGTCTGCGGCGACACCGTCGTGTGGAAGCCGAGCGAGAAGACGCCGCTGAGCGCCCTCGCGTCCAACGCCCTGCTGCGGCGGGCGCTCGCGGAGGCCGGGTTCCCCGAGGCCGTGAGCCAGGTGGTGCTCGGCGCCCGCGAGGCGGGGGAGGCGCTCGTCGCGGACCGCCGCGTCGCCCTGCTGTCCGCGACCGGCTCGGAGCGCATGGGCCAGCAGGTGGCGCCCGTCGTCGCCGGACGCGGCGGCCGGTACCTGCTGGAGCTCGGCGGCAACAACGCGGCGGTCGTCGCCCCGTCGGCCGACCTCGACCTCGCGGTGCGAGGCATCGTGTTCGCGGCGGCGGGCACGGCCGGCCAGCGGTGCACCAGCCTGCGCCGGCTCATCGTGCACTCGTCGGTCGTGGACGACCTGGTAGGACGGCTGGAGCGCGCCTACGCCGGGCTGCCGGTCGGCGACCCGCGCGCCGACGGGACGCTCGTCGGGCCGCTCACGGACGCGGGATCGCGCGACCGCATGCTCGCGGCGCTCGACGAGGCGCGCGCCGACGGCGGCTCCGTCGTCGTCGGGGGCGACGCCGTGGAGGTCGACGGCGCGCCCGGCGCCGCGTACGTCTCGCCCGCCCTCGTGCGGATGCCGGCACAGACGGACGTCGTGCGCCGCGAGACGTTCGCGCCGATCCTCTACGTGCTCACCTACGAGACCCTGGAGGAGGCCATGGCGCTGCACAACGACGTCCCGCAGGGGCTGAGCAGCGCCATCTTCACGCTCGACGTGCGCGAGGCGGAGACGTTCCTGTCGGAGGTCGGGTCCGACTGCGGCATCGTCAACGTCAACATCGGCACGTCCGGGGCGGAGATCGGCGGCGCGTTCGGCGGCGAGAAGTCCACCGGCGGCGGCCGCGAGTCCGGCTCCGACTCGTGGAAGCAGTACATGCGGCGCGTCACCAACACCGTGAACTACTCGACCGAGCTGCCCCTCGCGCAGGGCGTGAACTTCGGCTGATGCTGTGAGCGCGATTTCGGGGACTATATGCCCTCGAATAGTCCCCGAAATCGCGCTCACAACACTGGCGCTCGCGGCCGAGGCCGTGCGGATCGCGCAGGACAACGGTTGGCTCTGACGGGGCACCCGGCGGGGTTTGCGACAATGGGGGACGTGACTTCCACCCTCGATCCCGTCAGCACCGACGCCGCACGCGTCCTGCCGCCGCTGCAGATCGGGCCGATCACCGTGGACACCCCGGTGGTGCTGGCGCCGATGGCAGGCGTCACCAACCGCGCCTTCCGCACCCTGTGCCGGGAGGCCGGGGCGTCGCAGGGCTACGACCCCGGGCTGTACGTCGCGGAGATGGTGACCAGCCGCGCCCTCGTGGAGCGCAACGTCGAGTCGTTGCGGATCGTCACGTTCGGCGACGACGAGACGCCGCGCTCCGCGCAGGTGTACGGCGTCGACCCCGCCACCGTCGGCGCCGCGGTGAAGATCATCGCCGGGGAGGACCGGGCCGACCACGTCGACCTCAACTTCGGCTGCCCCGTGCCCAAGGTGACGCGCAAGGGCGGCGGCTCCGCGCTGCCGTGGAAGCGCCAGCTGTTCACCGACATCGTCCGGGCGGCCGTCGAGGCGGCCGAGCCGCACGGCGTGCCGGTCACCGTGAAGATGCGCAAGGGCATCGACGACGACCACCTCACGTACCTCGAGGCGGGCCGGATCGCCGAGTCGCTCGGCGTCGCGGCGGTGGCGCTGCACGCCCGCACCGCGGCCGAGTACTACTCGGGCACGGCCGACTGGACCGCGATCGCGCGGCTCAAGGAGGAGGTGCGCGGCGTCCCCGTGCTCGGCAACGGCGACATCTGGTCCGCCGAGGACGCGCTGCGCATGGTCCGCGAGACCGGGGCCGACGGCGTCGTCGTCGGGCGCGGGTGCCAGGGCCGCCCGTGGCTCTTCGCCGACCTCGCCGCCGCGTTCCACGGCGTCACGACGCGCGTGCGCCCGGGCCTGCGCGAGGTCGCCGACACGATCTACCGCCACGGCGAGCTGATGATCGACTACTTCGACGGGGACGAGGGCAAGGGCATGCGCGACCTGCGCAAGCACATGGCCTGGTACCTCAAGGGGTACGTCGTCGGGGGAGACGCGCGGCACGCGCTCGCGATGGTGTCCACGCTGGCCGAGCTGCGCGAGCGGCTCGACGCGCTCGACCTCGAGCAGGGCTACCCGGGCGAGGACGCCGAGGGCCCGCGCGGCCGCGCCGGTTCCCCGAAGCAGCCGCACCTGCCGTACGGATGGCTCGACTCCCGCGACCTCGACGCCGACTTCGAGGCGAAGCTGCGCGAGGCCGAGCTCAGCGTCAGCGGCGGCTGACACCGCCGAGGTAGTCCCACCCCCGCCGAGGTAGTTCCGACCTCGGCGGGACTCGAACTACCTCGGCGGGTGGGGATGCCGTCAGGCGCGGAGCCAGACGGTGGTGTCGGCGGGGACGCGCGTCTGCGGGTCGGCGGAGCGGTCGGTGAGCACCGGCCCGGAGGAGAGCAGCACCTCGGCGCCGCGGGGCAGGAGCACAGGCTCGGTGCCCAGGTTCGCCAGCACGACGACGTCCTGGTTGCGCAGCGCGACGACGTCCGGGGAGTCGGCCCACGCGTCCAGCCAGGCGAGCGCGCCCTGGCCCAGCCCCTCGGCCTTGCGCAGGGCGAGCGCGGCCCGGTACGTCTCGAACGTCGACCCGGGGACGCCGTACTGCACGTCGGCGGCGTAGCGGGCGAACGACGCGGGCTGCGGCAGCCACGGCTCGCCGGCCGGGCCGAAGCCGAACCCGGGGGCGTCGGCCGCCCAGGGCAGCGGCACGCGGCAGCCGTCGCGGCCGGCCTCGGCACCGCCGGTGCGGAAGTGCCCCGGGTCCTGGCGGACGTCGTTCGGCAGGGAGGTGTGCTCGGGCAGGCCGAGCTCCTCGCCCTGGAAGAGGTAGGCGGACCCGGGCAGGCCGAGCATGAGGAGGCTCGCGGCGCGGGCGCGCCGCAGGCCGAGCTCCTCGTCGGGCTGCGGGTCGGTGGCGAAGACGCCGTTGACCTTGAGCGACGGGTCGGCGGAGCCGAGGCGAGACGGGTGACGCACGACGTCGTGGTTGGACAGCACCCAGGTGGTGGGCGCGCCGACCTCGTCGTTCGCGCGGTAGGACGCCTCGATGACGGTCCGCAGCGCGGCGGCGTCCCAGCCGGTGGTGAGGAAGGAGAAGTTGAACGCCTGGTGCATCTCGTCCGGGCGCACGTAGCGGGCGAGGCGGCTCAGCGGCTCCACCCACGCCTCGGCGACGAGGCAGCGGTCGCCGTCGTACTCGGCGAGCACCTGGTGCCACGCGCGGTAGATCTCGTGCACGCCGTCCTGGTCGAACATCGGGCCCTGGTTGCCGGCACCCGTGGAACCGTCCTCGGGCGCACCCGGGTCCACGTCCCCGGTGCTCTCGCCGGCCGCGTCGTCGGCGGAGCCGGCGACCATCTCGACGTGCCCGTCCCAGTCGGGCAGGCCCTCGGCCTTGATCATCCCGTGCGCGACGTCGACGCGGAACCCGTCCACGCCCCGGTCGAGCCAGAAGCGCAGCACGTTCTCGAACTCGGAGCGCACCTCCGGGTTGGTCCAGTCGAGGTCGGGCTGCGTCGAGTCGAACAGGTGCAGGTACCACTGGCCCGGGGTGCCGTCCGGCTCGGTGACGCGCGTCCAGGCGGGGCCGCCGAAGATCGACTGCCAGTTGTTCGGCTCCTGCGAGCCGTCGGCGCCGCGGCCGTCGCGGAACATGTACCGCGCCCGCTCCGGGGACCCGGGTGCGGTGGCGAGCGCCTCCTGGAACCAGGCGTGCTGGTCGGAGGTGTGGTTCGGGACGAGGTCGACGATGACGCGGATGCCGCGGGCGTGGGCGCCGGCGAGCAGCTCGTCGAAGTCGGCCAGCGTGCCGAACAGCGGGTCGACGTCGCGGTAGTCGGCGACGTCGTAGCCCGCGTCGTTCTGCGGGGACCGGTAGAACGGGGACAGCCAGACGGCGTCCACGCCGAGCGTCTCGAGGTGGTCCAGCCGCGCCGTCACGCCGGGGATGTCACCGATGCCGTCGCCGTTCGCGTCGGCGAACGACCGCGGGTAGACCTGGTAGATCACGGCGTCGCGCCACCACTGCCGCGCGGCGCCGCTCCCCGCGTGCACGACGGCGCCGGCGCGGCGCAGGACGCCGCCGCCGTCGGCCGTGTCGTCGGCCGGCGTCGCGGCGGGGACGGACTGGGTGGAGGTCATCGCTGGCTTCCTCACCTGATCGGGGTCTGGGGTCGGCACGGTCGGTCGATCCGTGCCAGACCGTCGAGTGTAAGCGTTGCTGCAACGGTTGCAGCAACGACCCCCGAAATGCGACCCTCAGGCCTTCGGCGCGGCCCCCGTGGAGCCCCGCACGACCAGCTCCGGCGCGAACAGCAGCTCGGTGCGGGTGGCCCGCTCGCCCTGGATCTCGGTGAGCAGGGCGCTCACCGTCGCCCGGGCCATCGCCTCCACGGGCTGGCGCACCGTGGTCAGCGGCGGCTCGGTGAACGCGATGAGCGGAGCGTCGTCGTACCCGACGACGGAGATGTCGTCGGGCACCGACAGCCCCCGCGACCGCGCGGCGCGCACGGCGCCGAGAGCCATGAGGTCGGAGGCGCAGACGATCGCCGTGTGCCCGGCGTCGACGAGCTCGGCCGCGGCGGCCTGGCCGCCCTCGAGGGTGTACAGGCTGGAGCGCACGTGCTCCCGGGCGGCCGCCTCGTCGTCCGCCAGGCCGTGCCGCACCAGCGCGGCGAGGAACGCCGCGAGCTTGCGGCGCGAGGGCACGTAGCGCTCCGGTCCGATCGCGAGGCCGATGCGGCGGTGCCCGAGGGTGAGGAGGTGCTGGACCGCGACGTCCACGCTGGCCGCGTCGTCGGGCGAGACGAAGGGCGCGTCGATCCCGGGCGCGTAGCCGTTGACCAGCACGATCGGCACGCCCTGGCTGCGCAGCATGGAGTAGCGCGTGTGGTCGGCGCGGGTGTCCGCGTGCAGGCCGGAGACGAAGACGATGCCGTCGACGGAGTGGTCCACGAGCGTGCTGACGTACTCGTCCTCGGTGGTGCCGCCCGGCGCCTGGGTGCACAGCAACGGCGTGTAGCCGCGCTGGGCCAGGATCGACTCGATCGCCTGGGCGAAGGCGGGGAAGACGGGGTTGGTCAGCTCGGGGACGATGAGGCCGACGAGGCCGGCGGAGCGACCGCGGAGCACCGAGGGTCGCTCGTACCCGAGGACGTCGAGCGCGGCGAGCACGGCCTGCCGGGTGGAGCTGGCCACCCCGGGCTTGCCGTTGAGCACGCGCGACACCGTGGCGGTCGACACGCCTGCCTGCTCCGCCAGGTCGCTCAGTCGGGTTCGCACCCGAGGAATCGTAGGGGACACGGGACCTCCTCGTCCTGAGGTGGGACGCCGGCGGTTCCGCCGCCGGTCGTCTGCGCGTCGCCTCGTCGTTGCCGCGCGTTGCTGAAAAGTTATCGCAAGATCTTGCATCATGCTGCAACGGTCCGTACGTTGTGGGCATCAAGGGCCCCGCGACGAGCGCGTCGCGAGGCCGTCCACCCGATGACAGCTGGGAGTAACCACGATGCGAAGGAGCATCCTTCTCGCCTCGGCCCTGGCCACCACCCTGGCCCTGACGGCGTGCGGCAGCGGCGAGCCGAGCGGCGACTCGAACGCCGACGCGGACGCGAGCGCCACGCCCGCGGCCTCGGGCTCGCTCACGGTCTGGGTCGACGAGACCCGCGAGGCCGCGGTGACCACGGCCGCCGAGGCGTACGAGGCGGAGTCCGGCGTCGACGTCGAGATCGTCCAGAAGAACTTCGAGGACATCCGCGCCGACTTCCTCGCGCAGGTGCCCACGGGCGAGGGCCCCGACATCACCGTCGGCGCCCACGACTGGCTCGGCGAGTTCACCTCGAACGGCGTGGTCGCGCCGATCGAGCTCGGCGACAAGGCGGGCGACTTCATCCCGGTCTCGGTGCAGGCGTTCACCCAGGACGGCCAGGTCTACGGCCTGCCGTACGCCATCGAGAACATCGCGCTGATCCGCAACACGGAGCTCGCCCCCGAGGCCCCGGCGACCTTCGACGACATGGTCGCCGCGGGCAAGAAGGCCGGCACCAAGTTCCCGTTCCTCATCCAGTCGGACGGCGACAAGGGCGACCCGTACACCTACTACCCGTTCCAGACGTCGTTCGGGGCGCCGGTCTTCGAGCAGAACGACGACGGGTCCTACCGCCCGGAGCTCGCCCTCGGCGGCGAGAACGGCGAGGCCTTCGCCACGTGGCTCGGTGAGCAGGGCGACGAGGGCAACCTCAGCATCGACATCAGCTACGACATCGCGGTCGAGGCGTTCGCCAAGGGCGAGTCGCCCTTCGTGATCGGTGGTCCGTGGATGCTCGAGCAGTTCAAGGACCTCGACCTCGCCGTCGACCCGATCCCGGCCCCGGGCGACCAGCCCGCGCAGCCGTTCGTCGGCGTCCAGGGCTTCTACGTGAGCGCGCAGAGCAAGAACGCGCTGCTCGCGAACGACTTCCTCGTCAACTACATGTCGACGTCCGAGGCCCAGACGGCGCTGTTCGAGGCCGGCGGCCGCCCGCCGGCGCTCGTCGAGGCCGCCGACGCCGCGTCCGCGGACCCGCTGGTCGCGGGCTTCCGTGAGGTCGGCGCCTCGGCCGTGCCGATGCCGTCGATCCCGGAGATGGGTTCGGTGTGGTCCTTCTGGGGCGTCACCGAGGCCAGCATCATCTCGGGCAAGGCCGCCGACCCGGTCAAGGCCTGGAACAAGATGGTCTCCGACATCGAGGGTGCGCTCGGCTGATGTCGCGTGCCCGCTACAAGGGCGCCGAGGCCGGCTCCGGGACCTTCTCCGGAGCCGGCTTCGCCGTCAAGCTCGTGCTCATCGCGCTCGTGGACGCCCTGGGCGTCTTCGGCGTGCTCGCCGCGTGGCGTGCCGGCTCGTGGGGGATCCTCGCGGCCATGGTGGCGCTGCTCGTCGCCGCGAACTGGGTGTACTTCACCAAGCGCTCGCTGCCGCTGAAGTACATCCTGCCGGGGCTGGCGTTCCTGCTCGTCTACCAGGTGTACGTCGTCGGCTACACCGGCTACGTGGCCTTCACCAACTACGGCGACGGCCACAACTCCACCAAGGAGCAGGCGGTCGACGCCCTCCTGGTGCAGAACGAGCGCCGGCTCGAGGGGTCCCCGGCCCTGCCGCTGACGGTCGTGGAGAACGGGGACGGCGAGCTCGGGTTCGCCGTCGTCGAGGACGGGGTCGCGGAGGTCGGTTCCGCCGACGAGCCGCTCGAGGCCGCTCCCGACGCGACGCTCGACGGCGGCAGCGTGACCGAGGTGCCGGGCTGGACGGTGCTCGACCGCGCGACCGTGCTCCAGCGGCAGGACGAGGTCACCACGCTGCGCGTGCCCGTGTCCGACGACGCCGCCGACGGCTCGGTGCGCACCCAGGACGCCCGCACGGGCTACGTCTTCCAGCCGGTGCTGGAGTACGACGAGGCCGCGGGCACGATGACGGACACGTCGACCGGCGTGGTGTACACGCCGAACGACGACGGTCAGTTCGAGTCCGCCGACGGAGAGACGCTGCCCGTCGGGTGGCGGGTCACGGTGGGCTTCGAGAACTTCGCGACGGCGTTCGGCGACGAGCGGTACGCGGGCCCCTTCGTCAAGATCCTGCTGTGGACGTTCGCGTTCGCGGTGCTGTCGGTGGTCACGACCTTCGCGCTCGGCATGTTCCTCGCGATGGTCTTCAACGACCCGCGGCTGCGCGGGCGCAAGATCTACCGCACCCTGATGATCCTGCCCTACGCGATGCCGGGGTTCCTCGCGGCCCTGCTGTGGTCAGGCATGCTCAACAAGAGCTTCGGCGTGATCAACCAGGTGCTGCTCGGCGGGGCGGCGATCCCGTGGCTCACCGACCCGTGGCTCGCGAAGCTGTCGGTGCTGGGCGTCAACCTGTGGCTGGGCTTCCCGTACATGTTCCTCATCTGCACGGGTGCGCTGCAGTCGCTCCCGGGCGACGTGTACGAGGCCGCGCGGATCGACGGTGCCGGGAAGTGGCGCACGTGGCGCTCGATCACGATGCCGCTGCTGCTGGTGGCGACCGCGCCGCTGCTCATCTCGAGCTTCGCCTTCAACTTCAACAACTTCACGCTGATCAAGATGCTGACGAACGGCGGGCCACGGTTCGACGACGCGTCGGTGCCGCTGGGGCACACGGACATCCTCATCTCGATGGTCTACAACGTGTCCGGGCTGGACGGCTCCGCGCCGCGTGACTACGGGCTCGCCAGCGCGCTGTCCATCGTGATCTTCGTGGTGGTCGGGGTCATCTCCGCCATCGCGTTCCGCCAGACCCGCAAGCTCGAGGAGCTGAGCTGATGACGACGCCGACCGAACGCGCCACCTCGCGCCGGCCCGCGGCGACCGGGGCCGGGGAGCAGGTGCTGCGGCACCGGATGAAGCCGGGCCGGTGGGCCCGGGAGCTGGGCTGGCGGCACGTGGTGGGGGTCGTGGCGGTGCTGTACGCCGTCTTCCCGATCGTGTACGTGGTGTCGGCGTCGCTCTCGCCGAGCGGCACCCTCACGGGGTCCAACGAGCTGTTCGCCGAGGTCAGCGGCGTCAACTACGCCGAGCTGGGCGACACGAGGTTCTGGACCTGGATGGGCAACACGCTGGTCATCGGCGTCTCGACGGCCGTGGGCACGGTGCTCATGGGAGCGGCCGCGGCGTACGCGTTCTCGCGCTTCCGTTTCGCCGGCCGGCGCCTGGGCCTGACGTCGCTGCTGATCATCCAGATGTTCCCGCAGATGCTCGCGTTCGTCGCGATCTTCCTGCTGCTCATCTCGCTCGGCGAGGTCGTGCCGGTGCTGGGGCTGAACTCCAAGCTGGCGCTCATCTGCGTCTACCTCGGCGGCGCCCTCGGCGTGAACACGTTCCTCATGTACGGGTTCTTCAACACCGTGCCGCGGGAGCTCGACGAGGCCGCCAAGATCGACGGTGCCTCGCACGCGCAGGTGTACTGGACGATCATCCTGCGCCTCGTGACGCCCATCCTCGCCGTCGTGGCGCTGCTGAGCTTCATCAGCACGTTCGGCGAGTTCATCATCGCCCGGGTGGTGCTCCAGTCGGAGTCCAACTGGACCCTGGCCGTGGGGCTCTACGGCTGGGTGTCGTCGCTGCTCGAGGCCAACTGGGGCCTCTTCGCCGCGGGCGCCGTCCTGTCGGCGATCCCGGTGCTCGCGCTGTTCCTCTTCCTGCAGAAGTACATCGTGGGCGGCCTGACGGCGGGCTCCGTCAAGGGCTGAGCCGGCCAGGGCTGGCCCGGCCGCCACGAGGTTCGCGCGGATCCACCCGCGATCCTTGTGGCGGCCGTCACAGCAGGGTCCTAGCCTGGGCGTCATGACCGACGACCCGCGCACCTACGCACCGGACCTCGCGCGTCTCACCGACGCCGCCGACGACTCGTTCTCCGTGCGCCGCGCGTACGGCGAGCCCTACGAGCACCAGGGCCAGCTGATCGTCCCCGTCGCCAAGGTGTGGGGCGGGATCGGCACCGGCTCCGGCGGCGGCGCGGGCAACGGCGCCGCCAACGGCGCCGGCACCGGCTCGGGCAGCGGCTCCGGCCGGGGGACCGGCCAGGGCAAGGGCGACGGCAGCTCGCCCGGGTGGCGCCGGTCGTTCAGCGTCGGGTCGGGCGGGTCCGACGCCGCCGCCGAGCCCGCCGGCACGGCGGAGAACCAGGACGCGCCGCGCGGCGCCGGCTCCGCGCACGGGGACGCCTCCGGCGAGGCGCAGGGCGACGCCAAGGGCGAGCTGCAGGGCGAGGCCCACGGTGAGGGGCACGGCGAGGGCGGCGGCGGGGGCGGCGGCTACGGCCTGCGCGTCAAGCCCGTGGGCGTCTTCGTGGTCTCCGCGGAGGGCACGCGCTGGAAGCCGGTGCTGGACCTCAACAAGGTGATCCTCGGCGGGCAGGCCGTCGGGATCGCCATCGCGCTCGCCGCCGGGTGGGCGATCGGGCGCCGCCGCCGCTGACCGTCCCCGCGCCGGTCCGGCGGAGCGCCGCCGGACCGACGAGAGGACGACATGACCCCGCAGACCCTGACGGCCGCACCCGCGGCCGTGCGCACGCTCCTGGGCGCGGCGCACCACGACGGCTCCGCGCTGTACGCCCCGACGACGACGCCCGCGCTCGGCGACGAGGTCACCGTGCGGGTGCGGGTGCCGCGGGGCAGCGGCGTGCGCGACGTCCGCGTCCGGACCGTGCACGACGGCGAGCCCCGCCTCCTGCCCGCCCGGCGCGACGGCGGTGACGCGCACGAGGACTGGTACGCGGCCGACGTCGTCGTGCACCACCCCGTCACCTCCTACCGCTTCTTCCTCGACGTGCCGGGCGGCTACCGCTGGCTCGACGGGCGCGGGGTGCACGACCGCGAGGTGCCGGACGCCGCGAGCTTCCGGCTCACGACGCACGCCCCCGCCCCGGGCTGGCTGCGCGACGGCCTCGCCTACCAGGTCTTCCCCGACCGCTTCGCGCGCTCGGCCGCGGCCGAGGGCCGGGACACGCCGGGGTGGGCCGTGCGCGCCGGGTGGGAGGACGAGCCCGCCGGCTCCGGCCCGCTCGCGGGCACGCAGTTGTTCGGCGGCGACCTCGACGGCGTGGCCGAGCACCTCGACCACCTCGAGGCGCTCGGCGTGCGCACCCTGTACCTGACGCCCGTCTTCCCGGGCCGGTCGAACCACCGCTACGACGCGGCGACGTTCGACCACGTCGACCCCTTGCTCGGTGGCGACGCCGCGTACGCGCGCCTGGCCCGGGCCGTGCACGCGCGCGGGATGCGGCTCATGGGCGACATCACGACCAACCACACCGGCGACGGGCACGAGTGGTTCGCCCGGGCGGTGGCGGACCCGGCGTCGCCCGAGCGCGACCTGTACCTGTGGGACGACGGCGGGCCGGACGTCGTGCGCCCGGCCACGTCGCGCCGCGCGGGGGACGGGTACGTCGGCTGGCTCGGCCACGGGTCCCTGCCGAAGCTCGACTGGGCGGCCGAGGAGACGTGGCGGCGCATGGTCACCGGCGACGACGCCGTGATCGCCCGGTACCTGCGCGAGCCGTTCGCCCTCGACGGCTGGCGCGTGGACGTCGCCAACATGACCGGGCGGCGGGGGAGCGCGGACCGTGCCCACGCCGTCGCGCGTGCGCTGCGCGAGCGCATCGTGGCCGAGCGGCCCGACGGCGCGCTCGTCGCGGAGCACTTCCACGACGCGGCGGCGGACCTGGCCGGCGACGGCTGGCACGCGAACATGAACTACGCCGGCTTCACGCGGCCCGCCTGGTCGTGGCTGGTGCCCGCCGGGTCCGACGTGCCGTTCCTCGACCTGCCCGTTCCGGTGCCGCGGCGCCCGGCGGCCGCCATGGTCGAGACGATGCGCGAGGTCGCGGCCCTGGTGCCCTGGGGCGTGACGGCCACGCAGTGGAACATGCTGGGCTCGCACGACACGCCCCGGTTGCGGTCGATCGTGGGCTCGCGCGAGCTGGTCGAGGTCGCGGCGGCCCTGCTGTTCACCTACCCGGGGGCCCCGGTCGTCTTCGCGGGCGACGAGGTGGGCGCCACCGGCACGAACGGGGAGCACGCCCGGACGACGATGGCGTGGGACCAGGCCGCCCGCGGCGGCCCGCGGTGGGACGCCGCGACGCTGGACGTCTACCGGCGGCTGTCCGCGCTGCGCTCGTCGTCGGCCGCGCTGCGCGACGGCGGCCTGCGCTGGGCCGCCGTGCACGACGACGCCGTGGCCTACCTGCGCGAGACGCCCGACGAGCGCGTGCTCGTCGTGCTCGCCCGGGCGCCGTGGCCGGGCGTGCGGCTGCCGGGGCACCTGCTGGCGGCGGGCGGCGAGCCGGAGGTGCTGTACGGCGGGCTCGCCGTCACCCGGAGCCGCGACGGCCTGGACGTCGCCGGCGACGGGCCGGGGGTCGCCGTCGTGCGCCTCGCCTGACGCGCACCTCGATCACGGGGCCGAGCACCTGACCGATCACCTGACCGAGCACCTGTCGCAGCCTGCGCGCGTGGCACCATCGGGGGCGTGACCCGAGACCTGGAACGCATCGCCGTCGTCTCCGACGTCCACGGCAACCTCGGCGCGCTCGAGGCCGTGCTCGCGGACATCGGGGCGCGCGGGATCACCCGCGTGATCAACCTCGGCGACGACGCGGGCAAGGGGCCGCGGGGCAGCGCCGTCGTCGACCGGCTGCGCGAGGTGTGCGAGGCGGACGTGCGCGGCAACTGGGACGACTTCCTGCCGCGCCTCGGGGCCGAGGCGCCGCCCGAGATGGTGTGGTGGCGCGACGAGCTGCGGCCCGACCAGCGCGCGTGGCTCGGCGCCAAGCCCCTGTCCCACGACCTGCTGCTGTCCGGCCGCCGGGTCCGGCTGTTCCACGCCTCGGCGGCCGACGTGCACACGCGCGTGCACTTCCACCACACGCCGGAGGAGTTCGCCGGCATGTTCGCCGCGACCGAGCTGACCGGCCCCGGGGCCGAGCCCACGGTCGTCGGCTACGGGGACGTGCACGACGCCTACCTCGAGACGTGCCGCGGCCGCACCCTGTTCAACACGGGCAGCGTGGGCAACCCGCTGGACGACCCGACCCCGGTGTACGCGATCCTGGAGGGCGTCCCGGACTCGCCGGACCCGGCGCCCTTCGGCATCCAGCACGTGCGCGTGCCCTACGACGTCGAGGCGGAGCTCGCCGTCGCGCGCGAGGCCGGCATGCCCAGGAACGTCGAGTGGGAGCACGAGCTGCGGACGGCGGAGTACCGCGGACGGATGACCGTCTCGTCGTGAGGCCGGGGCGTCGGCGGGGATGGCTAGGCTGCCCCCGTGCAGACGTTCGAGCAGGGCGCATTCGACGCCGACGTGCTGGGTCCCGCGGCGCGCCCCGACACGGGGGAGGAGTGGCTCGGGTCGTACACGGACGCGGACACCGAGCGCTGGTACCCCGAGCCCCCGAAGTCCAAGCACCGCACGGCGTTCGAGCGCGACCGCGCCCGCGTGGTGCACTCCTCGGGCCTGCGGCGGCTGGGCGCGAAGACGCAGGTGCTGGGGCCCGGCAGCGACGACTTCGTGCGCACGCGGCTCACGCACTCCCTCGAGGTGGCGCAGGTGGGCCGGGAGATGGGGCGCGCGCTCGGCTGCGACCCGGACCTGGTGGACACCGCCTGCCTCACGCACGACCTCGGCCACCCGCCCTTCGGGCACAACGGCGAGCGGGCGCTCGCAGAGGTCGCGGCGGGCATCGGCGGCTTCGAGGGGAACGCCCAGACCCTGCGGCTGCTCACGCGCCTGGAGCCCAAGATCTTCGCCGGCGACGGTTCGCCCCGGGGCCTGAACCTCACGCGCGCCAGCCTGGACGCGAGCGTGAAGTACCCCTGGGCGTTCGGCGCCGGCCCCGCGCGTCCCGACGGCGCGCCCACGCCGAAGTTCGGCGTCTACCCCGACGACCGCCCGGTGTTCGAGTGGCTGCGGCGCGGTGCGCTCGGCAGCCGGGCGCGGTGCATGGAGGCGCAGGTCATGGACCTCGCCGACGACATCAGCTACTCGGTGCACGACGTCGAGGACGCCGTCGTCGGCGGCCGGCTCGACCTGCGGGTGCTGGACGACGCGGACGAGCGGGCCCGCGTCGCGGCGCACGTGCGCGCCTGGTACGGGAGCTGGCACGAGCCGGAGGCCATCGACGCGGCCCTGCGCCGGCTGCGCGACACGGGCTACCTGGTGACGGACTTCGACGGCTCGCGGCGCGCGCTCGCCCGCCTCAAGGACGCGACCAGCCAGCTCATCGGCCGGTTCAGCGGGGCGGCGCAGGACGCGACGCGCGAGGTCTTCGGCGACGGCCCCCTCACCCGCTACGTGGCGCGGCTCGTCGTGCCGCAGGAGACCGCGGACGAGATCCTGGCCCTCAAGGGGGTCGCGGTCGCGTACGTCATGGCGCCCCGCGAGTCCGAGCCCGTGTACGGGCACCAGCGCGAGATCGTCGCGGAGCTCGTCGAGGTCCTGACGGACCGCGCGCCCGACGCCCTGGAGGCGCCGTTCGCGGCCGACTGGCGCGCGGCGGCCGACGACGGCGCCCGGCTGCGCGTCGTCGTCGACCAGGTCGCGTCGCTCACGGACGTCTCCGCCTTGCAGTGGCACGAGCGGCTCGTCCGAGGGAAAGATGTCACGCCGCGGGAAGGTGTTCCCCGCTAACTAGACAGTGAGTTTGGCATCGGGCCCCAGAGCGGGCCATGAGATGGCATTGAGTCGAACGGCCGCGGCAAGTCCTGCAAAATCTGGAAAGAGCACGGGCCGAGACCGATTGTATGTCGTCTCAAGATGTATGCGCAAGGTTCGCTTGATGCCTGGTGGAAATACGAGAGCCACGAATGGTAGGCGCGGCGGCCTTCCTTGGCGCCTATTAGTCGTCAGGGTGTGGGTCAAGGTTTCGCTCCCGGGGGCTTTGGCGCGCGGATCGAACTCGAACGCGTCAATGCCGTCAATAATGGGATGATCTGGTGTCGAACCGAAAAGGAATAGGCCCTGCTGGGAGGCCATCCGATCGTCCCGGATGCTCGGGTCGAGCACGCATGGCTGTCGGGTCTCGCACGTGTCAACGATGGCGCGAGCAAGGTGCCATCCAGGGTTATCGATTGATCCATACGTGGCAGGGTTTAGGGCCGCGCTCGTGTGTAGCGACGGCGCGTCGGTCACGTCGAAGGCGAAGAGCGCGCCAGACGTGTTGCGTTCACCATTGGTCGACGACTCGGTCGCAAACCAAAGGGCTGTCATGGGGTCGGAAGTGACATCGAGTAGTCGCGTTGGAGAATCGTGATGTTGCATTAGAGCAAGCAGTGCTTGGTCGGTGAGAGTTCCTGCCGCGTCCAGGCGCCACTCTCTCGCCGCCTTGATTAGGACACGTTCGGCTTCCCGGATGTTGGCCTCGGAGGAATAGTCGAAGGACGGCATTAGACGCCCTATGTTTCGCTGCAATGAGCTCTGGATTGGCCAGCCCGCATTCCGAACGCCGCGCCATACGTATCGGCGTCCAAGTTGAAAAGTCCCGATGCGGCTTACTGCGCGAAGGAGAGAATCTACCGTTTCGCATCGGAGCCCCCAGCCCTCCTTGACCCAATCAATCTTGCGAGCGTGTGCGGCCATGTCGAGACGATACTTGGGACATGGCCTCGCATCCAGTGTTGATCTGGAGAATTGCGGACTGGCCGTCGCTCCTACTCAGGATTCCTGCTCGGCCATCCACGCGTCGCTCGCGCGCTGGACGTCCGCGGGGGTGACGTCGTCCGCGACCTGCGCGAAGAACCACCGGTGCCCGGCCGGGCAGCGCACGGCGGCCTGCCGGAAGCCGGGGAACCAGTCGCCGGGCTCCTGCGTGCTCCGCGCGCCCGCGGCGACCGCGCGGGCGTGCGCGGCGTCGGCGTCGTCCACGTAGAGCGTGAACGAGCCGGTGGTCGCGCCGTCCGGCTCCGGCGCCACCGCGCCCTCGGCGGGGAAGGCGGCGGCCACGGTGAACGTCGAGGCGCCCCGGGCGGTCGAGATCCGCAGGTCGGAGTGGATGATCGCGTCCCCCGCGGTGATCGTGTCGATCACCTCGGCGCCGAGACCGGCGACGTAGAAGTCGATCGCGGCGCGCGGGTCGGCGACCGTGAGGTTCGGGTGCAGCGGTGACAGGTCCATGGCTCTCCCTCCAGCGTGCGTCCGGGTGGTCCCGGCGTTCCCTCCCCATGCTGGTGTCGGCGGGTGGGGGCAGTCTTGGAGGAATGCGACAGGTGTTCGAGCCGGCGGCGTCCCGGGCCGGGGCACGGGGCCCGACGGCGACCACCCGGGGGCTGGTCGACCCCGCGGCGGCGCGCAGCGGGTTCGAGCTGGTGCGCCTGGACCCGGCACCCGACCTGGCGGACCTCGTGGAGCGCCACTGGGTGGTGCGCTGGGACCTGCCGCCGGGGACGGAGTTCACGCAGGTGGTGATCCCGCACCCGAACGCGAACGTCGTCGCGGAGGCGGACGGGTTCGCCGTCCACGGGATCCCGGGCGGGTTGTTCGCGCGGACCCTGCAAGGGTCGGGCGCGGTGCTGGGCACCAAGCTGCGGCCGGGCGCGCTGCGGGTGCTGGCCGGGGGACCCGGCGCGCTGCGCCCCGGGCTGGTCCTGCCGGCCGCGGCCGCGCTGCCCGGCTCGCGCGGCCCGTCCGGGCCCGACGTCGAGCGAGCCGGCCGACGCGCCGCAGCCGCCGCGCGGGCGGGGGACGACCTCGGGGCGGTCGCGGCCGTGACCCCGGTGCTCCGAGAGGCGGCGACCGCCCGGCGCACGCCGCGGGCAGGCCTGGCCCTCGACCGGGTCGCCCGGGTGCTCGGCGCGGTGGTCGCGGGGGAGCTCGGCCCGGACGCCGGGGTCGCGGACCTCGCCGCCCTGGTCGGGACGACGCCCCGGTCGCTCCAGCGGCTGTTCGCGGGGTGGGTGGGCGTCAGCCCCAAGTGGGTGCTGCAGCGCCACCGCGTGCACCTGGCGGCCGAGCTGCTGGCGGCGGACCCGGGGCGTCCCCTCGCCGGGCTCGCCGCCGCCGTCGGCTACTACGACCAGGCTCACCTCGGCGTCGACTTCGCCCGCGCGCTCGGGACGACGCCTGCCGCCTACGCGCGCCGCTGCGCCGCGTCCCGGGCAGCCCTCGGGGCGGCGCCCGGTCCGCCCGTCGACCCCTCCCTGGGGAGGGCCGCCCTGGTCACCTCCGGGCGCGCATAGACTCGGGCCCGTGGCGGGACTGATCAAGCGCGAGGACGTCGAGGCGGTACGGGAACGCGCACGGATCGAGGAGATCGTCTCCGCCCACGTCACCCTCAAGCCCGCCGGGGTCGGGTCCCTCAAGGGGCTGTGCCCGTTCCACGACGAGCGCACACCGTCGTTCCACGTGCGGCCCGGCGTCGGGCGCTGGCACTGCTTCGGCTGCGGCGAGGGCGGCGACGTCATCTCGTTCGTGCAGAAGATCGACGGCATGGGGTTCACCGACGCCGTCGAGTACCTCGCCGACCGCGCCGGTGTCCAACTGCGCTACGAGGACTCCCGCACGGGTGCGGCCGCGGACCGCGGCCCCCGCGAGGAGCCGGGCCGGCGCCAGCGACTGATCGAGGCGCACAAGGTGGCCGCCGAGTTCTACTCCGAGCAGCTCTTCGGCCCGGGGGCGCAGGCGGGACGGGCGTTCCTCGCGGAGCGCAGCTTCGACCGCGCCGACGCCGAGCACTTCGGCGTGGGCTACGCCCCGACGGGCTGGGACGCCCTGCTGCGCCACCTCCAGGGGCGCGGGTTCACGCAGGCGGAGCTCGTCGCGTCCGGGCTGGTGAGCCAGGGGCAGCGCGGCATCTACGACCGGTTCCGCGGCCGCCTCGTGTGGCCGATCCGCGACGTCACGGGCGCGGTGATCGGCTTCGGCGCCCGCCGCCTGTACGACGAGGACCAGGGCCCCAAGTACCTCAACACCCCCGAGACGTCGCTCTACAAGAAGTCCCAGGTGCTGTACGGGATCGACCTGGCCAAGAAGTCCATCGCGCAGGGCAAGCGGGTCGTGATCGTCGAGGGGTACACGGACGTCATGGCCGCCCACCTGTCGGGGGTGGACTCGGCGGTGGCGACCTGCGGCACCGCGTTCGGCGGCGACCACGCCAAGGTGGTGCGCCGCCTGCTCGGCGACACCACGGCGGGCGGGGGCCTGCAGCTCGCGTCGGGCGCCTCCCTGGGCGGCGAGGTGATCTTCACGTTCGACGGCGACGCGGCCGGGCAGAAGGCCGCCGTGCGCGCGTTCGGTGAGGACCAGCGGTTCCACGCCCAGACGTTCGTCGCCGTCGAGCCCGGCGGCATGGACCCCTGCGAGCTGCGGATGGCACGCGGCCCCGAGGCCGTGCGGGCCCTGGTCGACGGTCGGCAGCCGCTGTTCGAGTTCGTCATCCGCACCACGCTCGACACGTTCGACCTCGACACCGTCGAGGGGCGCGTCGGGGCGCTGCGCGCGGCCGCGCCGCTGGTCGCGGGGATCCGCGACCGTTCGATGCAGCTCGGCTACTCGCGCTCGCTGGCGCGCTGGATCGGGATCGACACGGAGGACGTCCGCCGGGAGGTCGCGCGCGCCGCCTCGACGCCGTCGCGCGGCACGCGCCAGGACCAGCGCCCGGACCAGCGCCGCGACGCGCGCGCCGAGCCCGAGGCCGCCCCGGCGCCGGCGGTGCTCTCGGCCCCCGACCCGCGCGACCCCGTGGCCCGGCTGGAGCGCCAGGCCCTCGTCGTCGTCCTGCAGTATCCCCAGCACGTGCCCGCGACGTTCGACGAGCTGGGCGAGGACGCGTTCGGCGTCCCCGCCTGGCGTGCGGTGCACGACGCCGTGCGCGCCGCCGGCGGCGTCGCGGCCGGCCGCGAGGTGGGCGGCGGCCGGTGGGTGGAGGCCGTGACCGAGCAGGCGCCGGAGACCGTCGCGCCGCTGGTCACCGAGCTGGCGGTCGCCCCGGTGCCGGAGGACCGCGAGTCCGTGATCGGCGCGTATGTGGCCGACGTCGTCCGCGCGCTCGTGGACCTGGGGCTCACCCGCCGCATCGCGGACGCGAAGAGCCGCCTGCAGCGCCTCGACCAGGAGAAGGACCCGGCGGCCTACCAGCAGGCCTTCACCGACCTGCTCGCCATCGAGCAGCAGCGGCGCACGCTGCGCGAGCGCGCCGGCTCCTGACGGCGGTCCGCGTCCCTCACAGGCTCCGCGTGAGGAACACCGAGTCCCCGTGGACGGCGTCCGGCTCGACGCGCCCGGACTCCGCGAAGCCCACCTTCGCCAGCACGCGGAGCGAGGCGACGTTCCAGGCGCGGACGGTGGCCCACAGGCGGCGGTGGCCCGCCTCGCGCGCCCACGCCACCACGGCCCCGGCGGCCTCCGTCGCGTGGCCCGCGCCCCAGGCCCGGCGGAGCAGCTCGTACGCGAGCTCCGGCTCGTCGGGCCCGAGGGCGCCGTCGACCAGCCCGCAGTAGCCGATCACGTCGCCCTGCTCCCGACGCTGCACGGCGAGCAGCCCGAGCCCGGGGGCGCGGTGTCCGTCGCGGATCCACCCCTCGATCTCGGCGACCGTGGGACGGTCGGCCTCGTCGAGCCGGCGGTGCGGCGGGACACGGGGGTCGCGCTCGGTCCACAGCGCGCGGTGGACGCCGGCCTCGTGCTCGCGCCACGGGCGCAGCAGCAGGCGCTCGGTCTCCAGGGCGAGCTCCGCCCCTCGCGTCGACAGCACTCCCATCCGCCGACCCTAGCCGCCGGTGGGCGCGGCCCCCGGGGACGGTCGTCGGAGGTGCCGCGCGAAGAACCGCGCCGCGTCCTGGCCGGCGAACGCCGGGACGCCGGTATGACCGCCCAGGTTGGCCTGCAGGGTCTTCTCGGACGAGCCGAAGGCGTCGAACAGGGCGAGGGCCGCCTGGCGGTCGTTGCCCTCGTCGTCCCACTGCAGCAGCACGTGCACCGGCACCGTGACCCGCCGGGCCTCCTCGAACGTGGACCGCGGCACGTAGCTCCCGGCGAAGAGGCCGGCGGCCACGACGCGTGGCTCGACCACCGCCAGCCGCACGCCGACGGCGATCACGCCCCCGGAGAACCCGACGGGCCCGCCGACGTCGGGCAGGGCGAGCAGGGCGTCCAGGGCGGACCGCCACTCCGGGACGGACCGGTCCACGAGCGGGAGGACGAGCCGGTCGACGACGTCGTCGGGGACCGGACGGCCGGAGGCGAGCGCGCCGCGCAGGTCCGCGCGCGCCCGGTCGGCACCGGGCAGCGGCGACCGCTCGCCGCTGCCAGGGGTCTCGAGGGTGGCCGACGCGATGCCGTCACGGGCGGCGTGCCGGGCGCGCCCCGCCAGCCGGGGATACATGCGGTCCAGGCCGAGGCCGCCGGGCTGGCCGAGCAGGATCAGCGGCGCGGGCCGGGACGGCGTGGCCGTCGCGGGGGTCCACAGGACGCCGCGGACGCCGTCGAGGACGAAGCGGCGCTCGAGGACGCCGTCGTCGAGCTGCTGCTCGGCCGTGAAGGTCAGCGCGGCGTTCGGCGTCGGGCCCGGGACAGGGCTCATGGTGGTGCCCATCGATACCGCCTCCCTGGCCGCTCGCGCGCGGCCACCGGGATGCTAGCCGGGGGCGCCCGGCCTCCTCCAGGCGTTTTCGCTCACGCGGCCGCCCCGGCCCGGGCGCGCCGCTCGCGCGCCTCCTGGAGGTCGGCCGGCATGAGCGCGGCGAGCACGACCAGCACCACGGCCACGGCGACCAGCAGGACGAAGACGAGATGGATCGCCGACATCAGCCCCGGGCCCGCCGGCGTGCCGTCCGGGCCGAGCGTGGTGCGGGCGTTGACGATCGCGCCGCACACGGCCACGCCGACGGCCGACCCGAGCGACCGCGCGAACATGTTCGTCCCCGTCACGGCGCCGCGCTCGGTGAACGAGGCCTGCGACTGCGCGGCGATGAGCGTCGGCACGGCGGTCAGGCCCATGCCCGCACCGATGACGAAGCACGCGGCGGCGACGGCGAGCACCGACGACCCGGACGCGAGCAGCAGCGTGAGGGCGGTGCCGACCACGACGAGCGACGTCCCGATCATGGCCGTGTACCGGAAGCCGATCCGCAGGTAGAGGCGGCCCGCGTTGGAGGCGGACAGCGGCCAGCCCACCGTCATCGCCGCCAGGGCGAACCCGGCGACGAGCGGCCCGGTGCCCAGCACGCCCTGCGCGTAGATCGGCACGTACGTGGACAGCGCGAGCACGACGACGCCCACGAGCAGCGAGACCGTCGTCGAGACGCCCACCACCCGGCGGCGCAGGATGGCGAGGTCGACGATCGGGTGCCGGGTGCGGCGCGCCTGCACGGCGAACGCGGCCAGCAGCAGCACCGCGACGGAGAAGATCACCACCGACGGCAGGGAGCCCCAGCCCCAGCGCGTGCCGCCCTCGAGCAGGCCCAGCAGCAGCATCGTGCTGCCGCCCGCGAGGAGCGCCGCGCCGAGGTAGTCGATCGGCTCCCGCCCGGCCGTGCGCGGGGCCTCGTGATAGCGGCGCGCCAGCATCCACGCGGCGAGCGCGCAGAGGGGGATGTTGACCCAGAAGATCCAGCGCCAGCTGGTGAACTGGGAGAACACCCCGCCCAGGGTCGGGCCGACGACGGCGGAGATCGCCCACACCGACGCGAGGTAGCCCTGCGTCTTCGCCCGCTCCTCGAGGGTGTAGATGTCCGCGGCGATCGTCATCGACACGGGCATGACGGCGCCCGCGCCGAGCCCCTGGAGAGCGCGACCGGCGATCAGCACCCCCATCGTCGGCGCGGCGCCGGCGAGCACCGACCCGGCAAAGAACAGGGCCACCCCCGCGAGCATCAGCCGCTTGCGGCCCAGGACGTCGGCCAGCCGCCCGAACACCGGGGTGCTCACCGCCTGGGCGAGCAGGTACGTGGAGAACAACCAGGGCAGCTGGCTGAAGCCGCCGAGCTCCCCGGCGATCGTGGCCGACGCGGTGGCGATGATCGTCGCGTCGAGCGCGACGAGCGCCGTCGAGAGCATCAGCGACAGCAGGATGGGGCCACGCTCGGAGCGCAGGCCGACGGAGGCATGACCGGTCGTGGGCACGTGAGGCACAAGCCCACCGCGGGCGGCGCGTATTCCCGGGGCGGGCAGGGGTGCCGGCGCGACGGTGCCGGCGAAGGTGCCGGTGCGACGGTGGCGGTGCGAGACACTGGACGCCCCCCGACACCCCCACGAAGGATCGTCCGTGAGCCAGACCTGCGCGCCGCCCGCCCCGCTGTACCTCGACTGCGACACCGGCGTCGACGACGCGCTCGCCCTCGCGTACCTGCTGGCCTCGCCCGAGATCGACCTGGTGGGCGTGGGGACCGTGCACGGCAACGTCGACGCGCCGCAGGGCGCGACCAACACCCTCGACCTGCTGGCGCTCGCGGGCCGTGACGACGTGCCCGTCGCCGTCGGGGCCCACGACCCCCTCGCGGGCTCCTACGACGGCGGCGTGCCGCACGTCCACGGCCGCAACGGCGTGGGCGACGTCGTGCTCCCGGCGTCGGGCCGCTCGCCCGCGGCGGGGACCGCGGTGGACCTGCTCCTGCGGCTGTCGCACGAGCACGCCGGCCGCCTGCGCGTCGTCGCGGTCGGCCCGCTGACCAACCTCGCCCTCGCGCTCCGCGCGGACCCGACGCTGACCAAGCGCGTCGTCGACGTGACCGTCATGGGCGGGGCCGCCCTGCACCCGGGCAACGTCACGCCCGTCGGCGAGGCGAACATCGCGAACGACCCCGAGGCGGCCGCCGAGGTGCTCTCCGCCGACTGGGACGTCACCCTCGTGCCGCTCGACGTCACGATGGCCCACCTGCTCGAGGAGACCGACCGCAAGACGCTCCTCGAGGCGGGCACCACCCTGGCGCCGTGGCTCGGCGAGGTGCTCGACCTCTACTTCGGGTTCCACGTGCCCACGTTCGGCCGCCGCTGCTCCGCCCTGCACGACCCGCTGGCCGCGGCCGTCGCGGTCGGCGGCGTGACCCCGACGCTGGCGCCGCGGGTGCCCGTCGTCGTCGACACCACCGACGGGCCCGGACGCGGCCAGACGGTGTGCGACCTGCGCGGCCGGTACGCCGGGTACCCCGACGTGCCCGGCGCGCGCACCCGGGTCGTCCTCGCGACCGACGCGCCCCTCACCCCGCAACTCCTCGAGCGCCTGCTCACCCTCTGACCCCCGACGACGCCCGCCCGAGACACCGAGAGCCCGGAGAGACCGATGCCCGCGACACCGCCGCCGTCCGACCCCGCCCCGTCGGCCCCGTCCGCCCTGTCGGCCCCATCGGCTCCGTCCTTGGTGGTGGTGGGCTCCGCGAACGCCGACCTCCTGGCACGCACCGCGGTGCACCCGGCGCCGGGGGAGACGGTGCTGGGTCGCGACCTGGCGGTGCTGCCCGGTGGGAAGGGCGCCAACCAGGCGGTGGCGGCCGCGCGGCTAGGGGCTCGCGTGGCGTTCGTCGGTGCCGTGGGTGACGACGAGTTCGCCGACGCCGCCACGTCGGGGCTGCGGGAGGCCGGTGTCGACCTCGAACGTCTGGTCGTCGTGCCGGGCGGCACGGGGGTCGCCGTGGTCACCGTCGCGGCGGACGGGGAGAACTCGATCGTCGTCATCCCCGGTGCGAACGCGTCGGTGGGCCCCGACGTGGTGCGCCGGCACGCGGACCTGCTCGCGACGGCCGACGTCGTGGTGCTCCAGGGCGAGATCCCGCGCGCCGGGATCGAGGCCGCCGCCCAGCTGGCCGGCGGGCGCGTGGTGATGAACCTGGCGCCGGTGATCGACGTCGAGCCCGGGGTGCTGCGGCGCGCCGACCCGCTGGTGGTCAACGAGCACGAGGCGCACGGCGCTCTCGGGCTCCTGGAGTCCGGGGGAGTGAACCTCGGCGGCGTGACGGACGGTGACGTGACGGACGACGCGGTCGTCGCCAGGCTGCGCGCCGCGGGCGTGCCCTCCGTGGTGCTCACTCGCGGGGCGCACGGCGCGCTGGCCGCCGCCGCGGACCTCGACGACGAGGTCGTCGCCGTCCCCGCGCCGCACGTGGAGGCCGTCGACACGACCGGGGCCGGAGACGCGTTCGTCGGCGCGCTGGCGGCCGAGCTCGCGCGGGGGAGCGGCCTCGTCGACGCCGCCCGGGTCGCCGTCCGCGTCGGCGCCTTCGCCGTCCGGGGTCCCGGCGCGCAGCCGTCGTACCCGTGGGCCGGGGACGACCTGCCCTGACGGTCGCGACGTCGACGCGGGCGCGGGGAGGGTGGAGTTCGCCTAGAGTGGCTGTTGCCTGCGATCGAGCCATGGTCACCCGGCAGGAATCGCGCGAGACGAGGGACGAGACGTGGGCACCAGCGGAGGCATCAACCTGAGCGACGACGGTCTCGTGTGGGAGATGTGGGGCGAGATCGACGTCGCGGTCGCCCACGAGGTCCACGCCACGCTGGAGGCCGCGGGCGACGGCCGCAAGACCCTCGACATGCGGAGGGTCACGTTCATCGACTCCTCCGGCCTGCGCCTCGTGATCCTGGCCTGCGAGGACGGTGCCCGCCCGCGGGTCGTCGGAGCGTCCTCCACCGTGCGCGAGATCTTCGAGATGATGAGCTTCGACATGCTGGTCGACCTCGTGGACGACGACGCGGCGGAACCTTCCGGCGAGCAGCGTGAGGACGTGACCGCCGGTTCGGAGTAGCGCCGCCGCGCGCTGTCGGGAACGACTGTCGGCGCGGGCGCACGGGCGGTGCGCGGGACGAGCGAAGGGCGGGGTCGACGACCCCGCCCTTCGCCGCGTCTCGCGGTGCTGCTACTTGTCGAAGGCGTCCTTGGCGTCGTCGCCGGCCTGCTTCAGGTTGGCGGCGGCCTGGTCCTTCTTGCCCTCGGCTTCGAGCCGCTCGTTGTCGGTGGCCTTGCCGGCGCCCTCCTTGACCTTGCCGGCGGCCTCCTCAGCGCTGTGCTTGGCCTTGTCTCCGATGCCCATGTGATGCCTCCTTGGTGGTGCCTACTCGACGGGCCGGCGGCAGGAACCCCGGCCCGTTCGCGCCCGCGTCTTGAGCGCCAGGGGTCAGGAACGCCGGCGTCCGGTCGCCCACGACCAGATCAGGACGACGATGATCGAGCCGATGAGAGCAAACGCCCAGGTCCCCAGGTCGAAGAACTCCTCGTTCACGTCCGTGCCGAAGACCGCGGACGCGATGAAACCACCCACGATCGCTCCCACGATCCCGAGGAGGAGGGTGACGATCCAGCCACCCTTCTGGGCCCCGGGAACGATCGCGCGTGCCAGGGCGCCCATGATCAGGCCGATGAGGATCCAGCCGATGATGCTCAAGAGTCTCTCCAGTCGCTCGTGCATGTTCCCGACGTTTCGGATATTTCTCCGAACCGCCGAGAAATGACGATGGCACGGTGCCCGGATGCTCGCACCCGCGGCGGGGCGAGCGGCCCGAGCGGGACTGGGTGCTCGTCGTCCTGGTCCGACCATGGGCATCGTGCGGCCTTCCACGCACCTCGGGGGCGCGTCGTGACAGCGTGAACGCCGCACGTCAGTGGGCTGCGCGACCGCTACTGTCCGCACCATGACCACCCCGCAGAGCCCCGCGAGCCCCCCGAACGCACCCACGATCCCGGTCCACGTTCCCCGTCCGCAGCAGGCCGCGTCCCTGGTGGGGATGGGTCTGCTCCTCATCCTGGTCGGCTTGGTGCTGACCTCAGCCGGAATGGTGTCGCCTCTCGCCGTGGTCGGACTCATGGCGTTCGCGGGCGGCGGGCTCGCGCTCGTGTTCGGCGTGCACCGCGCCGTACGCAACCTCGACTCGATCGCCGCCGCCAAGTACAACGAGTCGCTGCGACACGAGGACTGACCTCCGCCACGGCTCAGCCCTGGTCCCGCGTGGCGGACGCGTCGCGTCCCTCCTGGCGTCAGGGAAGAAGGCCGGGAAACGACCGAGGCCCTGAAACCCGGGTCACCAGGGTTTCAGGGCCTCATCTCGGCTCCCGCGGTTGGACTTGAACCAACGACCGTCCGATTAACAGTCGGATGCTCTGCCAGCTGAGCTACGCGGGATCGCGTGGTCGTCCGGCCTTTGGCCTTCGAACCGGGAAGAACAATACCAGGCTCACACGGGTAGTCCGGACGCTCCTCGGACCCGGGACTCCGTGGCGTCCACCACCCCGGCGACGCGCGGGTCGTCGAGGTCCACGCCCTCTCCGGCGATCGCCTGGGAGAAGAGCTCACCGTTCGCCGTCCTCCGGACGGCGACCTTGACGTCCCCGCCGGGCACCGCCACCGTCTCGGCCAGCACCACGGACCACTGGACCCGCTCGCGCAGGGCCTGGGGGAACGACGTGCGCTCGGCGTCCACGAGCCGGAGCACGGTGTCCGACGCGGCGTCGACCCACTCGATCACCAGCTCGGAGCGCTCGGGGTCGAACACACCGCGGTCGACGTCGCACCACGGCCGTCGCGTGACGACGTCCCGTGGGGCGGGGCCGGCGACGACGAGGTCGGCCGTGGTCGCCACGGCCCAACCGTCGCCGGCGAGCTCGGCGGACGCGAGGATCCGTTCGCCGCAGGCCAGGGGGAGGGCGCGGCGGACGTCGTCCGGGAGGGCTGAGCGGCGAAACCACATGGCGCCACCGTAGCGACCGACGGCCCGACGCGGGTGCGTCGGGCCGTCGTGCCGGGGCAGGGGTGGCGGGGGGCCGGAGCGTCGTGCGGTCGCCGGCGTCCGGCCAGGTCAGTCGGACTGCGTCACGGGAAAGGTCGCCCACACGTGCTTGGCGGTTCCCGACGTGTACCAGCCGACCTGGGCGGACAGCCGTTCCGCGATGAGGAGGCCGAGCCCGCCGTGGCCCGGTGGCCGGCCGCCGTCGAGCACGGGCACCCCCTCGACGTCGTGGTCGACGACGTCCAGGAGCCAGGAGCTGTCGTTCCGCAGCAGCCGGACGACGGTGGGCGGGCGGCCGTGCAGCAAGGCGTTGGTCGCGAGCTCCGAGGCGATCAGCACGAGCTTCTCGGCGGTGTCGTGCATCCCGGACGCGGCGGCGTCCGCCGGCCCGACGATGCGCGCGAGCGACGACCGCAACCGGCTGAGCTGCTCGGCGTCGGCGAGCACCCATTCCGCGACCGGGGCATAGCCGGGTCGTGGTGGTGCCATCGGGACCGTCGACGTGCCGGACGGGGTGGCGGCGTCGTCCAAGGGGCTTCCTCCAGGGCGTGGGAGAGGTCAGGGCGACCTCGGGTGCCGGCCGCGGGGCGCCGGGGCGCTTCGGCCGGGTCGAGCGTGCGACGTCGTCGCGCGTCCTCGTCAGGCGTCCTCGTCAGGCGTCGTGGTCCGGGCGCGGCGAGGGGTCGGCATCGGCGAACCGGACCGCGTGCTCGAGCCCCGCCAGCGAGACGACCTCGCGGACGCCCTGCGGCGCGCCGACAAGAAGTGGTCCTTCGTCCGGGGTGCCCGCGAGGAGGAGCAGGCGCAGGCCCGACGAGTCGAGGAACGTGACCTGGTGCAGGTCGACGACCTTGGGCCTGCCGTCCAGGGACGCCTTCAGCTCGTCGCCGACGGCCTGGGCGACCGCGACGTCGATCTCACCCCACAACGTCCAGGTCCTGCCGTTGTCCGCGACGGTCGCTCCGCCGGCACTGCCGTCCACGCGCTCACTCCTCGTCGTCGTCTCGCCTTGACCGGCGCCCGGGTCGCCGCCGTCCGTGCCCCGTGCAGGACTTGAACCCGCGACCGAGAGATTATGAGTCTCCTGCTCTGACCAGCTGAGCTAACGGGGCGCGCGGCGAGCATACCGGCGCGGGCGGTCGGGCGTGCGGTGGCCCGCAGGCCGCGGTGTCATGGGGGAGTGGCCATCACCGTCAAGCGCGTGTACGAGGAGCCCTCCCCGGACGACGGCACTCGGGTGCTGGTGGACCGGCTTTGGCCGCGCGGGATCTCCAAGGAGCGCGCGCACCTCGACCGGTGGTGCAAGGAGGTCGCTCCGTCGTCCGGCCTGCGCACCTGGTTCCACCACTCCCCGGAGAGGTTCGAGGAGTTCGAGCGGCGGTACCGGGCAGAGCTCGCCGGCACGCCCGAGGTGGCCGAGCTGGCAGCGCTCGGGGCGGGAGACCGGCGTCTCACGCTCCTGTACTCGGCGCGCGACACGGAGCACAACCAGGCGCTGGTGCTGCGCGACGTGCTCGAGTCCTACCTGGAGGACGCGACGTCCGGCTCGGACGCCTGACCCCGGGCCGCGGTGCGTGACGTGCGCCCGAGCGCGCGTCCGGCCAGCTCCAGGTCGCGCGCGACGGCCCGGCGCAGGCGAGGCCCGAGGGGTCGCTCGACGAACCGGTGCACGAGATAGGCGACGGCGAGCATGACGGCCGTGACGAGCGCGAAGGTGACGCCCGCGGGCAGGTACGGGCTCGTCTTGCCGATCATCCACTGCCCCCAGGAGGAGTGCAGCAGGTACAGCGGGTAGGTCAGGGCGCCCGCGAGGGTGAGCCATCGCCACGAGAGCCGGTCGAGGCGGGTGAGCGCGACGGCGGCGACGAGCGCGAAGCAGACGAGGATCGCGATCCAGTACGTCTGCGGGCCCACGGTGACGTCGGTGCTGGTGGCGATCCGCAGCGACTGGCTGCGGCCCGACATCACGCCGGCGAGGGCGACGTTGAGGCCGAGCACGAGCCACAGCACGAGGGACCGGCGTTCCTTGGTGAGCAGGAAGAGCACCATGCCGCCCGCGAAGAGGGGCGCGTCCGTGCCGACCAGCACGGTGGCCCCCAGGGTGCTGCCGGACTGGACGGCGACGGCGGCCGCGACCGGCCACACCGCGGCGAACGCGACGAGCCGGTTGCGCGTCATCCCGAACGCGAGGAGCACCCCGACGAGGACGTAGAAGCGCAGCTCGGCCCACAGGGTCCAGTAGACGGACTCGATGTCCTGGACGCCGAAGGCCCGCTGGACCATCGTGAGGTTGGCCGCGGTCTCGGGGATCCCGACGTCCTTGTGCCCGGGTGCGACCACGACGAGCAGGAGCACCACGGCGGCGACGGACAGCCAGTAGGCGGGGAACAGCCGCCCCACGCGGGACGCGGTGAACGACCGCACGTCCCGGCCCCAGGCGGACATGAGGATCACGAAGCCGCTGACCACGAAGAACAGCTGGACGCCGAACGAGCCGAACACGGCCACGGGCTGCAGGTGAGGGAACGAGTCCTCCGTGCGGGCGCCCCAGGCGGAGTGGTTCACGGCCACGTAGTGGTACGCGAGCACGGCCATCGCGGCCAGGAATCTCAGCCCGTCGAGGGCGGCCAGGCGCGGGCGTCCCGCGGTCGGGGCGGCGACCCGGCCCGGGTCGAGGGCAGGGGTCGTCGTTGACTCGGTCATCTGTCGGGGCATCGCTGGGCACGTTATCAAACTGTGATAATCGGCGCTCCCAGCGCCTCACGACGTGGGAGAATGCGGGCCATGGCGATGCGAGAGATCCGGGTGCTGCCCGACCCCGTGCTGCGCACACCCTGCGACGAGATCACCACCGTGGACGACCGCGTCCGGTCCCTGGTGGAGGACCTGGTCGAGACGGTCGACGCCGACGGACGGGCGGGACTTGCGGCCAACCAGATCGGCGTGAACCTGCGGGCGTTCTCCTGGAACGTCGAGGACGAGATCGGCTACGTGCTCAACCCGCGGATCGTGGACCTCTCGGACGAGACCCAGGACGGCGACGAGGGCTGCCTGTCGGTGCCGGGTCTCTGGTACCCCACCACCCGTGCGTGGTACGCCCGCGTGGTGGGGACGGACCTCGACGGCAACGAGCTCGTGGTCGAGGGCACCGGTCTCATGGCGCGCTGCCTCCAGCACGAGGTCGACCACCTGGACGGTCACCTTTACCTGGACCGTCTCGAGCGCTCCGTGCGCAAGAAGGCCATGCGCGAGCTCCGCGAACGGCTCTGACTTCCTCAAGGGGTGCTCAAGAGGTGCGCCGAAGTCTGCGTTTCCTCTCGCACCCTGGCCCGGCATCGGGCAGGATGTGTCAAGACGACACACCGTCGGAGCTCGCCGACCAGCAGGCCGACCGGTTCGAGGACGTAGGGGAAGACGGACCTCGGAACCAGGGAGGACAACATGGCTGGTGCGATCACCCGCGGTGTGCTGTTCGTGCACTCGGCACCCCGTGCGCTCTGCCCTCACCTCGAGTGGGCGGCGGGCAACGTGCTCGGAGGGCGCGTGTCGCTGGACTGGACTGCCCAGCCGGCGGGACGCGGCCTGTTCCGTGCTGAGTACTCGTGGCAGGGCGCCCAGGGAACGGGTGCCCGGCTGGCCTCTGCCCTGCGGGGCTGGGACCACCTGCGCTACGAGGTGACGGAGGAGGCGAGCCACGGCGCCGACGGCGCGCGCTGGTCGCACACCCCCGACCTCGGCATCTTCCACGCCATGACGGACGTGCACGGCAACGTCGTCGTGCCCGAGGACCGGGTCCGGGCAGCGATGGAGTCCGCGCACGACGGCCGCGGCGTGCGCGAGGCGCTCGACCTGGCCCTCGGCACCGCCTGGGACGACGAGCTCGAGCCCTTCCGCTACGCCGGCGCCGGCGCTCCCGTGCGCTGGCTGCACCGCGTGGGCTGAGCACCCACCACGCCCTCCGTACCGACGACGGCGCCCCTTCCTCTCGGGTTCGAGAGGAAGGGGGCGTCGTCGTCCGGTGGCCGGATCCCGGTGACGTTCCCGGCGTCAGCCCTCGGTGGTCGCCCTCCGTCGGGTCGCCGCGACCGTGCCCGCGCCGGCCGCGAGGAGGAGCAGCGCGAGGAACGACAGCGCGACCAGGTCGCCGGCGCCGGTCTGCGGCAACGTGCCGCCGCCCGTCGTGGGCCCGGCGCCCGTCGTGGGACCGCCGCCCGTGGTGGGACCGCCGCCGGTCTCGGGGTCGAGCCCGGCGTCCGTGAGCACGACCCGGAAGGTCGACTCGGCGGAGTCGCCCACCTCGACGCTCGTGGCGGTGCCGGTGTGGATCCCGAGCTCGAAGTCCGAGGGGACCACGAACGTCCAGGTCGCGACCCCGTCGGCGTCCGCGACGGTCACCGGCAGCGTCACCGGCTCGGACGCGACGACCGCGCGCACCTGCTCGCCCGGCTCGAAGCCGGAGGCCCGGAACGTCTGGACGGCGCCGCGGCCGACCTCGTCCTCGTCGAACCAGGCGAGCAGCTCTCGCTCGCCGGGCCCGGTGCCCGGCTCCGTCACCGTCAGCGGGGCCTCGGCGGTCGCGCCGCCCGGTCCCGTGCCGATCACGGTGTAGTCGCCGGGCTCGGCGTCGTCGGGCACCTGCAGCTCGACCGTGCCGGACCCGTCGTCGCCGGGCTCGCACTCGACCGGGTCGCCGACCGGCTCCCCGTCCGGCCCGACGAGCTGGACGCTCACGGTCCCGTCGCCGAACCCGTCGCAGGTGACGGTGACCGTGTCTCCCGGGGCGGCCGTGCCCGGATCCACCTCGATCGTCGGCTCCTGGGGTGCCGCCACGGTGACGGCCAGCGGCGCCTCCACGGTGCTGCCGTCGGAGGCGGTCGCCACGACGGTGTGGTCGCCGGGCACGGCGTCGTCCGGTACGGCGAGGACGACGGTGAAGGTGCCGTCAGGGTTCACGGTGACGTCGATCGGGTCGCCCACCGGGGCTCCCGTGGCGTCCTCCAGCTGCACCGTGACCGCGTCCCCCGGCACGAACCCGCCGCCCGAGACCGTCGTGGAGCCGCCGGCCGGGACGCTGCCCGGGTCGGCGGTGAGCGTCGGCTGCTCGGGAGCGGCCACGGCGAGCGGGGCCTCCGCGGTGGCCCCGCCGGTGTCCGTCGCCTCGACGGTCAGCTCCCCGGGAGGGGTGTCCGCGGGGACGGTGACGTCGACCTCGATGGTGCCGTCCTCGCCCGCGGTGGTGGTGACGGGCTCGCCGACCGGCTCGCCGTTCGTGTCAGTGAGCTGGACGGTGACCTCGGAGCCGGGCGTGAACCCCTCGCCGGTGACGGTGGTGGTGCCGCCGGCGGGCACGGTGCCCGGGTCGACGGCGATGGTCGGGGCGGCGGTCACCTCGAGAGGTGCCTCCGCCGTGGCGCCGGTGGAGTCCTCGGCGACGACGGTGAGGTCGCCGGGGGTGGTGTCCGCGGGGACGGTGACGTCGACCTCGATGGCGCCGTCCTCGCCCGCGGTGGTGGTCACGGGCTCGCCGACCGGGTCACCGTTTGCGTCCGTGAGCTGAACGGTGACCTCGGAGCCGGGGGTGAACCCCTCGCCGGTCACGGTGGTGGTGCCGCCCGCCGGGACGGTGCCCGGGTCGACGGTGATCGTCGGGGCGGCGGTCACCTCGAGAGGTGCCTCTGCCGTGGCGCCGGTGACGTCGGATGCCACGACCGAGTAGCTCCCGGGCGGCGTCGCAGCCGTCGTCGGCAGCGCGACCTCGATGGTGCCGTCCTCGCCCGCGGTGGCGGTGACGGGGTCGCCGATGGGCTCGCCGTCACCGTCCGTGAGCTGGAGCTCGACGTCTGATCCCGGCGTGAACCCGTCGCCGGTGACGGTGGTGGAGCCGCCGGCGGGCACGGTGCCCGGGTCGACGGCGACCGTCGGCGCGGCAGTGACCTCCAGGGGCTCCTCCGCCGTGGCGCCCGACACGTCCGTCGCGACGACCGCGTGGTCGCCCGGCGTGGCGTCGGCCGGGACCGTGACGTCGACCTCGATGGTGCCGTCCTCGCCCGCGGTGGTGGTGACGGGTTCGCCGACCGGGTCACCGTCTGCGTCGGTGAGCTGGACGGTGACCTCGGAACCGGGCGTGAAGCCGTCGCCAGTCACGGTGGTGGTGCCGCCCGCGGGGACCGTCCCCGGGTCGACGGCGATCGTCGGCGCGGCGGTCACCTCGAGAGGTGCCTCCGCCGCGGCGCCGGTGGAGTCCTCGGCGACCACGGTGAGGTCGCCGGGGGTGGCGTCGGCCGGGACGGTGACGTCGACCTCGATGGTGCCGTCCTCGCCCGCGATGGTGGTCACGGGCTCGCCGACCGGCTCGCCGTTCGTGTCGGTGAGCTGGACGGTGACCTCGGAACCGGGGGTGAATCCGTCGCCGGTGACGGTGGTGGTGCCGCCGGCGGGGACCGTCCCTGGGTCGACGGCGATCGTCGGGGCGGCGGTCACCTCGAGCGGAGCCTCCGCCGTGGCGCCGGAGGAGTCCTCCGCGACCACGGTGTAGTCGCCCGGGGTCGTACCGGCGTCCGTGGGCAGGTCGACCTCGATGACGCCGTCGTCCGTCGCGATGGCCGACACCGGGGCGCCGACCGGGTCGCCGGCGCCGTCGGTGAGCTGGACCGTGACCGTGGCGCCGGGGGTGAACCCTCCGCCCGTGACGGTCGTGCTCCCGCCCGCCGGGACGGTGCCGGGGTTGGCCTCGATCGCCGGCTCCCCGGTCACGACGAGCCCTGCGTCAGCCGTCGCGCCGGTGACGTCGGTGGCGACGACGGTGTAGGGGCCGGCGGCAGCGTCCTCGGGGACCGTCAGCGGAGTGGTGATCTCCCCGCCGGCCCCGGCGGTGACGGTGACCGGGTCGCCGACCGGGTCGCCGCCCGCGTCGGTCAGCTGGACGGTGACGTCGGAGCCGGGGGTGAACCCGTCGCCGGTGACGGTGGTGGTGCCGCCCGCCGGGACGGTGCCCGGGTCGACGGCGACCGTCGGCGCGGCAGTGACCTCCAGGGGCTCCTCCGCCGTGGCGCCCGACACGTCCGTCGCGACGACCGTGTGGTCGCCCGGGGTGGCGTCGGCCGGGACGGTGACGTCGACCTCGATGGTGCCGTCGTCGCCGGCCGTGGTGGTGACCGGCTCCCCGACGGGGTCGCCGTTCGTGTCGGTGAGCTGGACGGTGACCTCGGAGCCGGGGGTGAAGCCGTCGCCGGTGACGGTGGTGGAGCCGCCGGCAGGGACGGTGCCCGGGTCGACGGCGATCGTCGGCGCGGCGGTCACCTCGAGCGGAGCCTCCGCCGTGAGACCGGCGGGGTCCGTCGCCACGACGGTGTAGTCGCCCGGGGTCGTGCCGGGGTCGGTCGGCAGGTCGACCTCGATGGCGCCGTCGTCGCCGGCCGTGGTGGTGACGGGCTCGGCGACCGGGTCACCGTTCGCGTCGGTGAGCTGGACGGTGACCTCGGAGCCGGGGGTGAACCCGTCGCCGGTGACCGTGGTGGTGCCGCCCGCGGGCACGGTGCCCGGGTCGACCTCCACGGTCGGGACGACCACGACGAGGTCGGCCTGGGCGGCCGCCCCGGTGACGTCCGTCGCGACCACCGTGTGGTCGCCCGGGGCCGTGCCCTCCGGGACCGTCACCGGCGTGGTGAACGACCCGTCCTCCCCGGCGGGGACGGTGACCGGCTCGCCCACCGGGTCGCCGGCGTCGTCCGTGAGCTGCACGGTGACGGAGCCGCCCGGGGTGAACCCGGAGCCGGTGGCGGTGGTGCTGCCGCCCGGCATGACGGTCGTGGGGGAGAGGGCGAGCGCCGGTGCGACGGTGACGACCAGCGGTGCGTCCGCCGTGGCGCCGGTGCTCGTGTCGGTCGCGACCACCGTGAGGTCCCCCGGGGTGGTGGTGGCGTCGGTGGGCAGGTCGACCTCGATGGTGCCGTCGTCGCCGGCCGTGGTGGTGACCGGTTCCCCGACGGGGTCGCCGCCCGCGTCGGTGAGCTGGACGGTGACCTCGCCGCCCGGGGTGAAGTTCTCGCCCGTCACGGTGGTCGTGCCGCCCGCCGGGACGGTGCCCGGGTCGGCGGCGATGCTCGGGGCCGCGGTCACGGCGAGCGGCGCCGTCGGCGTGACGCCGGAGGGGTCGCCTGCGGCCGTGACGGTGTAGGCGCCGGGATCGGTGCCCGCGGCGACCGGCAGCGGGACGGTGAAGGCGCCGGCGTCGTCGGTCGTCACGGGGACCGGGGCGCCGACCGGCTCACCGTCCGCGTCGGTGAGCTGCACGGTCAGGTCGGTGTCGGGCGCGAAGCCCGTGCCCGAGACGCTGGTCTGCGCACCGGCCTGGACCGTGGCCGGGTCGACGGCGATCGTCGGCGCCTGCGCGGCGCGGACGGTGGCAGACGCGAGGTTCACGGTCGCGAGGTCCTCACCCGTGCCGAGCGACAGCAGGCGGAGCGACAGCGCGCGCTCGGTGAACGACTCGACCCCGGACGGGTCCTGCGCGGGCAGGTCGCCGGGCTGCTCCTGCACGTTGCCGGTGAGGGAGACCACACCGGTCAGGACGTCGAGCACCGGGCCGACCACCTCGGTCGCGAGCGGGCCGGTGATGCCGTCGAGCGTGGTCTCGAGGGCGTCGACCAGCGAGAACACGGCGCCCACCGGCGCCAGCAGGGCGTTGACGATGGTGCCGGCCAGTGCGTCCGTCGACGTGCCGAGCACGCCCAGGACGACGTCGAGGAGCGCCTGGGTGCCGAGCACGTCGACGCTCGCCGTCGCCGTCCCGTCGTCGATGGCCGAGAGCGGGGCGTCCAGGGAGATGGCCAGGACGTCCGCGTACGGGCCGGTGGGCAGCAGCCGGGCACCGACCTCCACGTCGAGGGAGACCCCCGCGCTCTCCACGGCCGTGCGGACGCCGTCGGCGACGTCCTGCACTATCGAGGTGAGGGTGCTGGTCACGGCGTCCGAGATGGCCGCGACGACGGCGCCGTCGAGGATCTCGGCGTTGGGCGGGAGGTCGTTGAGGTCGGGCAGGTCGGGGTCGTCGGCGAGCAGCTGCTCGAGGTCGACGGCCACCTGGCCGGTCTGCAGGTTCACCTGGACCGCGCCGTCGCCGACGAACCCCGACGGGAGCACCGTGCTCAGGTCGGGCACGGTCACGTCCACGGCGGCGGTCGCCTGGGTGAGCGGCGAGGCGTCGAGGAGGCCGAACGTGCCCTCCACGGCGCTGGTCAGGGTGCCCGACAGGCCGTCCAGGGACGTCTGCACCGGCGCGATGGCGTCCTGGAGCTGGGTGTAGACCCCGCCGACGAGCGGGCTGGTCAGGTCGATCGTGGCTCCGGCGATCTGGTAGTCGCCCGTCGCGGTCCCCGGCGAGGCCTCGGCCGTGGCCGAGAGGGCGCCGAGGGAGAGGTCGAGCTGGGAGACCGTCGAGCCCTGCAGCTCCGCGGGGACCAGCGGCGTGAGCGAGACCGTGGCGTCGGCGGGGAACTCCTCCGAGCCGCCGACGGAGATGGCGCCCTGGTCGCTGACGGCCCCCGACGCGGCGGCCGAGCCGTCCGCGTCCGCGGCGGCGTACTGGTTCACGGCGCCCAGCTGCACGATCCCCCCGGGACCGAAGAGCTGCAGCGTGCCCGTGAGGTCGATCCCGAGGGTGCTCAGCACGTCCGCGGAGAGCGGGTTCGTCTCGGGCGACGTGCCCGACGGGTAGGCGGCGTCCGCCCCCGCGATCTCGGCCAGGGCGTCGAGGTCGACGTTCCCCAGCACGACGTCGCCGCCGAGGAACTTGCCGAGCGCCTCGGACACGTCGGTCGGGGCGGCCGACGCGCTCGGGGCGCCCGCGAAGGCGAGCGCCCCGAGCACGGCGGCGGAGGTCACCCCGGCGGTGAGGTTCCGCAGCGTGTGGTGGCGGGCGTGCCGTCCGGGCCGGGGCGGGGGAGCCGCCCCGGCCGCACGAGCTGTCGATCGACCCTGCCTCGCATGACGGCGCGCACGTGCCACTGGTCTCCCCCTTGGACCTCGACTGCGGCACACCTCCGTTGGTGGCCTCGGGCGCCAACCTAAGTTGCCCGGGTCATGCGGGCACCCCGAGAGGGAAGATCCGCCGGGTGAAATCTCCCGGCATCACCGACAGGTCAGGCGAACCGCGTGAGAGGGGTAGACGGGGCGACTCAGGCGTTCGTGACGGTCAGCGCGACGTTGTGCCCGCCGAAGCCGAACGAGTTGTTCAGCGCCACGATGTCGCCGTCGGGCAGCTTCTCCGGCGTGTCGCGCACCAGGGGCACCTGGAGCTCGGGGTCGGGGTTCGCGACGTTGATCGTGGGCGGGGCGAGGCGCTCGTGCACCGCCTTGACGGTGAAGAGCGTCTCGAGGGCCCCGGCGCCGCCCAGCAGGTGGCCGGTCATCGACTTGGTGGCCGAGAGCCGCACGTGGTCGGCCTCGCCGCCCATGAGGGTGCGGATCGACGCGGTCTCCGTGAGGTCGCCGACCTTGGTCGACGTGGCGTGCGCGTTGACGTGCACGACGTCCTGGGAGGTGACGCCCGCGTCCTGGAGCGACCGGCGCATGGCGGAGACCTGACCGGTGCCCTCGGGGTCCGGGGAGGTGATGTGGTAGGCGTCGGCGGACAGCCCGACGCCGGCGATCTTCGCGTACACGCGCGCCCCGCGGGCGGCCGCGTGCTCCGCGCTCTCCAGCACCACGATCGCGGCGCCCTCGCCGATGACGAAGCCGTCGCGGTCGACGTCGTAGGGGCGTGAGGCGCCCTGCGGGTCGTCGTTGCGCAGGGACAGCGTGCGGGAGGCGGCGAACGCGGCGATCGGCATCGGGTGGATGGTCGCCTCGGTGCCGCCGCAGACGACGACGTCGGCGCGGCCGGCGCGGATCATGTCGACGCCGTAGCCGATGGCCTCGGCGCCCGACGCGCAGGCGGACACCAGCGCGTGGGCCCCGGCCTTGGCGCCGAGCTCGAGCGACACGTACGCGGCGGGGGAGTTGGGCATGAGCATCGGCACCGTCATCGGGAGCATGCGGCGCGCGCCGCGCTCCTTGAGGGTGTCCCAGCCGTCCAGCGTGGTCCAGATCCCGCCGATGCCGGACGACACCACGGCCCCGAGCCGCTCGCCGTCGACCTCGGGCGCACCGGCGTCCTGCCACGCCTCGCGGGCGGCGACCATCGCGTACTGCGTGGACGGGTCCATCCGCTTGGTCTCGGGCCGCGAGAGGACCTGGTCGGGGGTGACCTTGATGGTGGCGGCGAAGGTGACGGGGATCCCGTACTTCTCCGACCAGTCGTTGTCGAGGGTGCGCGCGCCCGACTCTCCCGCGAGGGCGGCAGCCCAGGTGCTGGGGGCGTCGCCACCGAGAGGGGTGGTGGCGCCGAGGCCGGTGACGACGACGTCGCGCGAGGCGGGTGCGGCAGTCATGGGTGGGTCACTCCTGAGGTGAGAGCGGGTACGGGTGGTTCAGGATGCCGGGCGGGCCGGGGTCACCGGCCCGCCCGCGCGACGGGGCGGGCGCCCCGCGGCGTCACGCGGCCTGCGCACCCTCGATGTACGAGACGGCGTCGCCGACCGTGGTGAGGTTCTTGACCTCGTCGTCGGGGATGCGGACACCGAACTTGTCCTCGGCGTGGGTCACGATCGTCATCATCGACAGCGAGTCGATGTCGAGGTCGTCCGTGAACGACTTCTCCGACACGACCGCGTCCGTGGGCAGACCGGTCTCCTCGGCGACGATCTCGGCGAGGCCCTCGAGGATCTCCTGGGAGGTGTAAGCCATGGGGTGCGTCTCTCCTTGAAACGGGGTACCGGCCGTCCGGCACCGTGGGGTGTTGCGGTGCGATTGTCCCGCACCACGGGGGTCGGTCACGACCCCGGGGTGATCACGTGGTCGCTCGCGCGACCGGTGCGCCGGGGTCGCAGCTGAGGCTAGGGCAGCACCACGACCTGGGCCGCGTAGACGAGGCCCGCGCCGAAGCCGATCTGCAGGGCCAGGTCGCCGGAGCGGGCCTGCCCCTCGGCGAGCAGCCGCTCGGTCGCGAGCGGGATCGACGCGGCGGACGTGTTGCCGGTGTCGGCGATGTCGCGCGCGACGACGACGCTCTCGGGCAGGCGCAGCTGCTTGACGAGCTGGTCGATGATGCGCATGTTCGCCTGGTGCGGCACGAAGACCTGGAGGTCCTCCGGCTCGACGCCCGCCTCCGCCATCGCCTTCGCGGCGATCGGCGCCATCTGGAAGCCGGCCCACTTGAACACGGTCGGGCCGTCCTGGCGCAGCGTCGGCCAGCCGGCCGTCGGGTCCTCCCGCAGGTCCGACCAGGCGCGTGTCTGCGTGATGGCCTGCGACTTCGCGCCGTCCGAGCCCCAGACCGTCGGGCCGATGCCCGGGGTGTCCGAGGGCCCGACGACCGCAGCACCCGCGCCGTCGCCCAGCAGGAACGAGATGGAGCGGTCCGTCGGGTCGACGAAGTCGGACATCTTCTCGGCGCCGATCACCAGCACGTGCCGGGCCGCGCCGGAGCGCACGAGCGCGTCGGCCTGGCCGATCCCGTACGCGTAGCCGGCGCAGGCGGCCGAGACGTCGTAGGCCGCGGCCGGGGTGGCGCCCAGGCGGTCGGCGAGGACGGCGGCGCCCGCCGGCGTCTGGTGGAAGTACGTCACCGTGGACAGGATCACCACGTCCACGTCCGCGCCGGTCAGGCCGGCGGAGTCGAGCGCCTTGCGTGCCGCCGCCTCGGCGAGGTCGAGCACGTCGACGTCCGGGCGCGCGTACCGGCGCGTCACGATGCCCGTGCGCTGCCGGATCCACTCGTCGGAGGAGTCGATCGGGCCGGCGACGTCGTCGTTCGTCACGACGCGCTCGCCCCGCTCGCCCGCGATCGCGAGGATCCGCGAGAAGCGGACCGGCTCGGCCTGGCGGAGCGCGCGGCGCCCCGTGGTCGTCACGCGGACGCCTCCGCGCCGCCCACGACGGAGTGGCGCGCGATGAGGTCGCGCGCCGCCTCGATGTCGTCGGGGGACTTCACCGCGACCGACTCGACGCCCTTGAGCGCGCGCTTGGCCAGGCCGGTGAGGACGCCGCCCGGGGCGAGCTCGAGGATGCCGGTGACGCCCCGCTCGGCGAGGGTCGCCTGGCACAGGTCCCACCGCACCGGCGCGGTGACCTGCGCGGTCAGCCGCGCGAGGACGTCCGCGGCGGTGCCGTGCCCGTGGGAGCCGGCGGCGAGCGCGTCGTAGGACGCGCCGTCGGCGTCCGAGAGCAGGGGCAGGCGCGGGTCGGTGGCGAGCCAGCCGGTCGCGACCTGCTCGAACGCGACCCGCGCCGTCTCCATGAACGGGGTGTGGAACGCGCCCGCGACCTGCAGCGGGATGACCCGGGCACGGGTCGGCGGGTCGGCGGCCAGCGCGGACAGGCGCTCGAGGTCGCCGGCGGCGACGACCTGGCCGCCGCCGTTGACGTTGGCCGGGAACAGGCCCGCGGCCTCGATCGAGGCCAGGACCTCGTCGGGGTCGCCGCCGACGACGGCGCTCATGCCGGACGGCGCCGCCGCGGCGGCCTCCGCCATCGCGCGGGCGCGGTGCGAGACCAGGCCGACCGCGCCGGCGTCGTCGAGCGCGCCCGCGACGGCCGCGGCGCTGAGCTCGCCGACCGAGTGCCCGGCGGTGACGTCCACGACCTCGGTCGTGGGACGCCCGTCGAGGATGGCGCGCAGGGCGAGCAGCGACGACGAGACGATCAGCGGCTGGGCCACGGCGGTGTCGCGGATCGTGTCCGCGTCCGACGTCGTCCCGTGCTGGGCGAGGTCGGTCCCGGCGGCGGCCGAGAAGGGGTCGAGCAGGTCGGCGGTGCCGGGCAGCTCCAGCCAGGGGCTGAGCATCCCGGGGGTCTGAGAGCCCTGTCCAGGGCAGACGACGGCGAGCACGTGCCCACGGTGTCACCCCGCGCCGGGGGTGCGTCGTCGCGACGCGCACGAACCTCGCGGAAGGCGATTGTGGGAATCCTCCAAGGGGGCCGTGCCGTGTGCGTCGCGCGCGCCGGGACGGCGCCCCGCCACGCTCAGCCGACGCCCGGGTCGCCCTCGAGCTGCCCGAGGGCCAGGGCGATCTGGAGGACGAACGACTCGCGCGCGTCGAGCGGGTCCCAGCCGGTGATCTCCGAGACCTTGCGCAGCCGGTAGCGCACGGTGTTCGGGTGCACGTACAGGCGCCGCGCGGCGGCCTCCAGCGAGCGGCCGGTGCCCAGGTATGCCGAGAGCGTCTCGAGGACGGAGCCGGACGCCTCCTGCAGGGGCCGGTACGCCTGGGCCACGAGGGTGCGGCGCGCGGTGACGTCGCCGGTGAGCACGCGCTCCGGGAGGATCTCGTCGGCCAGGACGGGGCGCGGGGCCTGCGGCCAGGCGGGTGCGGCGGCCAGCCCCGCGAGGGCGGCGGCGGCCGAGGCGGCGGCGTCCGAGACGTCGGGCACGACGCCACCGATGACGACCGGTCCCGGCCCGAACCGGTCCAGCAGGGACGTGGCGGCGGCGACCAGGTCGCCCTCGCCGCCCAGCACGAGCACCAGGCGGTCCCCGTGGATGCCCACCAGCGCGTCGCCCGCGGCGCGGCGGGCGAGGCGGCGCAGCTCGGCCGTGCGGACGTCGTCGAGCCGGGTCGTCGCCTCGCCGACGACGACGAGCGCCTGCCCGCGCCCGCTCCAGCCGAGCGCCGAGACGCGCGAGCGCAGCGAGTCGTCACCGTCTCCGCGCACCAGCGCGTCCACGACCAGGGCCTCGAGCCGGGCGTCCCAGGCGCCGCGCACCTCGGCGGCGCGGGCGTACACCTCCGCGGCCGAGAAGGCGATCTCGCGCGAGTACCGCAGCACCGCCTCCCGCAGCTCGCGCTCGTACCCGGGGGCCGCGATCTCGTCGGAGTGCTGCTCCACGACGTCCACCATGAGGCGCACCAGCTGCAGCGTGTGCTGCAGGGAGATGGAGCGCGTGAGCTCGGGGGGCGCGGCGGCGAACATCTCGCCCACGCCGTGCGGGGTGGGGGTGGGCTCGGCGAACCAGCTCACGAACGCGTTGATGCCGGACTGCGCCACCAGCGCCACGTACGACCGGTCCTCGGCCGGCAGCTGCCGGTACCAGTGCACCTCCTCCTCGAGCCGGCGCATCGCGGTCGAGGTGAGCAGTCCCATGCCCTCGCGCACGCGCTGCACGTTCTCGCCCCGGGAGACGGGGGCACCGTCCGTGCCGTCCTCGGGGACGTCGGTCCCGTCGGTCGTGGAGGTCGGGGCGCCGCTGCTCGTCATGGGTCGAGGATACGGGCGCGGTTGTGGGGAGTGCACAAACGTCCGGGTCGTCGGAGCGGGGCCCCAGCCGCGACGGGAGTCTTTGGATAGTGTCGGTCCCATGGCCCTCATGCCCCGGCTCCGGCAGCTGCTGCGCCGGCCGTTCTCCGCCTCGACGGTGGCGGCCCGCAGGCCGTCGCCCGCGCAGGAGCCCAGGGACACGGTGCCGGAGGACGCCCTGCGGGCGATCCTCACCGACGACCCGAACGACGCGCAGGCCTTCCACGCCCTGGCGGAGATCGTGCGCCGGCGCGCGGCCGAGTCGCCCAACGCCGAGGACCCGCTCACGGCCCCGGCGGACGAGGCGGAGCAGCAGCGTGCCGCGGACCTCGCGGTGTGGTCGCTCGCGGAGGAGCTGGCCGGGCACCCGCGCGGGTGGCGCCCCCTGCTCGAGCTCGGGCGTCTCTCCGTGACCGACGACCCGGAGGGCGCCGCCCGCCGGCTCGCCACCGCGGCCGAGCGCGACCCGGGCGGCGAGGCGCTCGCCGAAGGGCTGGCGATCCTGCGCGAGGCCGGCATGCCGACCGAGGCGCTGGGGCTCGGCATCGGGCACTGGCGCGCCCGCGAGCACACGCCCGAGGTGGGCAGGCAGCTCGTGCTCGCCGCGCTCGAGGCGGGCCGTGTCGCCGAGGCGCGCCAGCACCTCGAGTCGCTCGCGCTGCACCCCGGCACGGCCGACCTCCGGGCCGAGCTGGGCCGCGTCGTCGCCGCCCGGGAGCAGATCTCGCCCACCTGACCGTCGGGCGTGCCGCGACAGCAGGAAGCCCCCGACCGCCGGACCGGCGGACGGGGGCTTCCTCGTGCGTCACCTCGGCGTCAGCTGTCGCCGCCGGCGACGCCGGACGTGCCGGCGTTGACGTCACGCAGGCGGTACTTCTCGACCGCCTTCGCGACGACGTCGGCCGGGACCTCGCCGCGACGGGCGAGCTGCTGCAGCGTCTTCACGACCATCGACGGGCCGTCGATGAGGAAGTAGCGCCGCGCGGCGGCCCGGGTGTCGGAGAAGCCGAAGCCGTCCGCACCGAGCACCGCGTAGTCGCCCGGCACCCAGGCGCGGATCTGGTCCGGCACCAGGTGGTCGTAGTCGCTGGTGGCGACGAACGGGCCCTGGGCGCCCGACAGCTTCTGCGTCACGTACGGCGTGCGCGGCTCGGCGGCCGGGTCGACCAGCGCGTCCTTCTCCGCGGCGAGCGCGTCACGACGCAGCTCGTTCCAGGAGGTCACCGACCACACGTCGGCCGACACGCCCCAGTCCTCGGCGAGGAGCTGCTGCGCCTCGAGCGCCCACGGCACGCCCACGCCGGAGGCGAGGAGCTGGGCCTTGGGGCCGTCGACGTCGGACGTCGCGATCCGGTGGATGCCGCGCAGGATGCCGTCGACGTCCACGTCCTCCGGCTCGGCCGGCTGGATCATCGGCTCGTTGTACACCGTGAGGTAGTACATGACGTTCTGCTCACGGCCGTCGGACCCGTCGCCGTACATGCGCTCGATGCCGTCGCGCACGATGTGGCGGATCTCGTACCCGTACGCCGGGTCGTACTGCACCATCGCCGTGTTGGTCCCGGCGATGAGCGGCGAGTGTCCGTCGGCGTGCTGCAGGCCCTCACCGGTCAGGGTGGTCCGGCCGGCCGTCGCGCCGATGATGAAGCCGCGGGCGAGCTGGTCGCCGGCCGCCCAGAACTGGTCGCCGGTGCGCTGGAACCCGAACATCGAGTAGAAGATGTAGACCGGCACCATGGCCTCGCCGTGCGTCGCGTACGACGTGCCGACGGACTGGAAGGCGGCGGCGGAGCCCGCCTCGTTGATGCCGGTGTGCATGATCTGCCCGGCCTCGGACTCCTTGTAGCTCAGCATGAGCTCACGGTCCACGGCGAGGTAGTTCTGCCCCTGCGTGTTGAAGATCTTGGCGCTGGGGAAGATCGCGTCCAGACCGAACGTGCGGGCCTCGTCGGGGATGATCGGCACGATCCGCTTGCCGAACTCCTTGTCCTTGATGAGGTCCTTGAGCAGGCGGACGAACGCCATCGTACTGGCGACGTGCTGCGTGCCCGAGCCCTTCTTGAGGATCTCGTAGGTCTTCGGCTCCGGGAGCGTCAGCGGCTTCGGCGTCGAGCGGCGCTCGGGCAGGAATCCGCCCAGGTGGCGGCGGCGCTCCAGCATGTACTGGATGGCCTCGTCGTCCATGCCCGGGTGGTAGTACGGGGGCAGGTACGGGTCGGCGTCGATCTGCTCGTCCGTCAGCGGGATGTGCAGGTTGTCGCGCAGCGCCTTGAGGTCGGAGTTCTTGACCTTCTTCATCTGGTGCGTGGCGTTGCGGCCGGCGAAGCTCGAGCCGAGGGCGTAGCCCTTGACCGTCTGCGCGAGGATGACCGTCGGCTGGCCCGTGTGGGCGCGGGCCGCGGAGTACGCCGCGTAGATCTTGCGGTAGTCGTGACCGCCGCGCTTCATGTTCCAGATGTCGTCGTCGGTCATGTTCTGGACGAGCGCCTTCGTCCGCGGGTCGCGGCCGAAGAAGTGCTCGCGGATGAACGCGCCGGACTCCGCACGGTACGTCTGGTAGTCGCCGTCGGGCGTGGCGTTCATGAGGTTGACCAGGGCGCGGTCCTTGTCCGCGTTGAGCAGGGCGTCCCACTCGCGGCCCCAGACGACCTTGATGACGTTCCAGCCGGCGCCCTTGAACTGGGCCTCCAGCTCCTGGATGATCTTGCCGTTTCCGCGGACCGGCCCGTCGAGGCGCTGCAGGTTGCAGTTCACGACGAAGGTCAGGTTGTCGAGCTGCTGGTGCGCCGCCTGCTGCAGCATGCCGCGCGACTCGGGCTCGTCCATCTCGCCGTCGCCGAGGAACGCCCAGACGTCCTGCTGGCTCGTGTCCTTGATGCCGCGGTTGTGCAGGTACTTGTTGGTCCAGGCCTGGTAGATCGCCGACGCCGGGCCGAGGCCCATGGAGACGGTCGGGAATTCCCAGAAGTCCGGCAGCATGCGCGGGTGCGGGTAGGACGGCAGGCCGCCGCCGGCGTGCGACTTCTCCTGGCGGAACCCGTCGAGCGTCTCGGCGGACATGCGGCCCTCGAGGAAGCTGCGGGCGTACTGGCCGGGGGAGGAGTGCCCCTGGAAGTACACCTGGTCGCCGCCGCCGGGGTGGTCCTTGCCGCGGAAGAAGTGGTTGAGGCCCACCTCGTACAGCGTCGCCACCGACGCGTAGGAGGAGATGTGGCCGCCCACGGAGATCTCGGGGCGCTGGGCGCGCGTCACCATGACGGCCGCGTTCCAGCGGATCCACGAGCGGTAGCGCCGCTCCATCGCCTCGTCGCCGGGGAAGTACGGCTCGTCGTGCACGGCGATGGTGTTGACGTAGGGCGTCGCCAGCGTGGCGGGGATGTGCACGTTGCGCTCCCGCGCGCGGCGCAGCAGGTTCAGCATGACGTAGCGGGCCCGCGGGCCACCCTTGTCGTCGATCAGACCGTCGAACGACTCGACCCACTCGCCGGTCTCGGCGGGGTCGATGTCCGGGACGGCGCTGAGCAGGCCGTTGATCAACGGTCCGGTCTCGTCGTACGAAGCCACCAGCAACCTCTCTCATCTTCGGACGGTGACGGCACGTGGTCGCCGTTCCGGGTCCGTGTCAGGCATCCCGTCGTGGGGGCACCGCGACGCGTGGTCGCGACGGTGCGGACCACGAACGGGTGGTCATCACTCATTGTGTCCCCAGACGGGCCGGGGGAACACCATCGGGCGGTCAAGGATCCGTGATCTACGTCATGCCGGGCCCGTGGATGTTGCCGAGATCACTCCCTGAGCGGGGCGATCTCCAGGTGATACCCCGGGTACTGGCAAAACGACCGGGCGAAGGGGGTTGCCGGGCGCCGCCGCGTCCGGTGGACTACGTTGGCGCACACAAGACACGACCGCCCGCGCGCGGTCCGCGCAGCTCAGCATGACGTCAGACGGAGAGGAACGAAGGTCCAAAGTGGGTAAGCAGGCGGAATCCCCGGCAGCACGCTTCGGGTTCAGCACCGGCCAGGTGGTGCAGGAGTTCGGGTGGGGAGACGACGTCGACGCCGCGCTGCGGGCCGACATCGAGGCCCTGGTCGGCGGCGAGCTCGTCGACGAGGACTACGACGACGTGACCGACGGCGTCATCGCCTGGTGGCGGGACGACGACGGCGACCTCACGGACCTGCTCGTCGACGTCCTGACGGTGCTCGACGACGGCGGCCTCATCTGGCTGCTGACGCCGAAGCCGGGCCGTGACGGCCACGTCGGCCACGACGAGATCCAGGAGGCCGCGACCACCGCCGGCCTCCACGCCACCAGCACGTTCGCCGTGGCGCCCGACTGGTCGGCCACGAAGCTGGCCAACCGTGGCCGCGGCCGCTGACGCGGTGACCGGCCGGTGACGACCCCAGCCCCTGAGGTGCGCTGGCGTGCGGGCGACCCCGCGCCCGACTTCACGCTGCCCGACACGCACGGCACCCCCGTGCACCTCGCCGACCTGCGCGGCGAGCCGGTGCTGCTGGTGTTCTTCCCGTTCGCGTTCTCGGGCATCTGCACCGGCGAGCTGTGCGAGCTGCGCGACAACATCGAGGACTTCGAGGCGGCCGGGGTGCGGCTGCTCGCCGTCTCCACTGACCCGGTCTTCACGCTGAAGGCCTGGCACGAGAAGGAGGGCTTCGGCTTCGACCTGCTCAGCGACTTCTGGCCGCACGGCGCCGTCGCCGACGCCTACGGCGTCTTCGACACGACCAGCGGTCACGCCCTGCGCGGCACCTTCCTCGTCGACGCCGACGGGATCGTGCGGTGGTCGGTCGTGAACCCGCGCGGCCAGCGGCGCGACCTCGAGGCCTACCGCGAGGCTCTCGCCGAGATCTGATCCGTCGCCGGCCGCGCGGCGTCCGGCGGGGCGCCTGTCGCCGGGTATTCTTTCGTCCGCTGTCCAGGGCCTGTAGCTCAGCTGGTCAGAGCGCCACGCTTACACCGTGGATGTCGGGGGTTCGAGTCCCTCCGGGCCCACCACCAGGGGGGTCACGTCTGGCGCCCGAGGCTGGTCGAGTCCGCGCTGGCGGGATCCTGAGCTCTCGGGCCGTTTGCGGCATCATTCCTGCATGAAGCGCGGAGGCGGCGAGCTCCCCAACGATGAGGTGACGACGGAGCTACGCCGGCTGGCGTCGGCGCTGCGGACTGAACTGGGTGACAGCGCGGAGATCTCAGGTCCGACGGTCGACGGCGGGGTCGAGGGCCTCACCGTAAGCTCGGCGACGGACGGATCGGTGGAGGTCTGGTTGATGCACGACGCCAACAGCGTCGCCGTCGGACTGGACGGGTGCCCGGGGTGGGATCTGCCGCGGACCTTGGAGAGCGTGGTCGTGGTGCGCGCGATCATTGATGCTGCAGCGGCCGGACGAGTTGAGGTCGGCACGGGGCGCAGGGTGCGCTCGTATCGCGTCCCGATGCCCGACGGCACGGTCATGGAGGACAACAAGACCGGTGTCCTCGCGGCGATGCTGGAGATGCCCTGGAAGCCCCGCATGCGTTGGGGCACATCGGCGGCGTACGGCGCGTGAGGAAGAGCGTGAGGTCGGCCCCTTTGGGGCGGAGCTCGACCGTCTGGCTGTCAGCAGCCCAGCGGCGGTAGGCATGGTGCGCCGGGCGCCGAGGATCGGGTCTTTGCGCCCGCCAACCACGGACTCCGCAAGCACCGGAATCCAAACCGTCCCTGGACCGCCGCGGCGACACAGGCGTTCCGGGGCGGGGGGAAGGCGGCCTGTCACGCCAGACGGTCGAGCGGCACGAGGTCCTCGCGCAGATGACGGGCGTAGCCACCCGGAGCGCGCCCGACGAGGCGGGCCGAGGTGAGCACCTCGGCGCCGGCGTCGGCGACCACCCGCGCGCCGACCTGCCGGGTGGCGCGGACGAGGTCCACGTCCTCGTGCACGTCGACGGGTGGGAACCCGCCAGCGGCGTCGTACGCTGCCGCACGGATCCCGAGGTTGGCGCCGTGCACGTGGCCGTTCGCCCGTCCCGGCACGTGCCGTGCCTGCCAGGCGGCGGCACGGTCGGGGGAGAGGTCGCCGAGGCGGGGACGGACCGTGCCGACCACCACGTCGGCGCCCGCGTCGGCGAGCTCGACCTGACGCACGAGCCAGTGCCGTGGCACCACGGAGTCCGCGTCCGTGCACGCGATCCAGGCGCGCGCGAGGGTGGTCGGGTCGAGGAGGGCGAGGCCGGCCGTCACCCCCATGGCGCGGGCGCGCCCGACGCCCGTCCGGTCCGTGACGAGCGCCGGCACCCCGGCCCCGTGCGCGATGTCGGCGCTCGCGTCGGTGCACCCGTCGAGCACGACGAGGGTCGCGACCCGCAGCGCGGGCCGTTCGCGCCCCAGCTGCTCGACGGCGCCTCGGACCGAGGCCAGGCACGCCGGGAGGAGGTCCTCCTCGTCGTGCACGGGGACGACGACCAGAACGGCCTCGGTCGGGGCGTCGGCGCGGGCCCGATCCACGCTGTTCATGCGAGACCCGTCTCGCGCGCGACGGAACGTGCGGGGCCGGGAACCAGCACGTCGAGGAGGAAGTCCTCCTCCTCGTGGTGCGCGACGACGCTCAGCTCCGGCCGGCTCGTGACGCGTGCCTGCACCTCGTCGCCGCCGAGCGGGTACTCGGGTACGGGGTGCCGCCAGTGGCACGCCACCAGGACCCCGTCCGCGGCGAGGGAGCCGACGGCGAGGTCGAGGGTGCGGTCCAGGTCCTCGCGGCCGTAGTAGTAGAGGACTTCTGAGAGGACGACGAGGTCGAACGTCCCGTCAGGCCACTGCGCGGGGGTGTCCAGGCGCAGCAGGCGTGGTCCCGGGCCGAGGCGACGCCGGGCGGCGTCGAGGGGCGCGTCCGCGATGTCGACCCCGACGGTCGAGTCGGCCCGCCGGGCGAGCTCCGCGGTGAGCACACCGGTCGAGCAGCCGATCTCGAGGACGGCCCGGAACCGGGGGCGGGGCAACGACGCGAGGAGCACGGCACGCTTGCGCTCCTCGTACCAGCGGGTCTCGAACCCCCACGGGTCGGTACGACCCTCGTAGAAACGGTCGAAGAAACCTCGGTCGAGGGAGGGTGCGGCGGCGGCACCCGGGCCGCTCTCCACGAGCACCTCGACGCGCCGCGTCGCGTGCCGGACCATCTCGTGCCCGACGACCGGGGCGTCCTCGGGCCGCTCGGAGAGGGCTCGGGTCTGCGAGGCGTGCGCCGCGACGGCCTTCTCCTTCGCAAGGGCCTCCTCGTCCGTGAGTCGCAGCCCGCGCAGCGCGTCCCACGGCACGTCGTCGCCGGCCGGATCGCCCCAGTGCCAGAGCCAGAGGGGGTACTCGAGGAGCCGGACCGCGCGGGCCCCCGCCACCTCGGCCGCGACCTCGCCGGCGATGCGGTGGTCACGGTGCCCGTCTCCGCGCCACGGGGCGCAGAGGAGGGGAGGCACCCCGTCGGACCCGGCGAGGTCGACGGCGGACGTGACGGCGGCGAGGAGCGTGTCCCGGTGTTCGCGCAGCCCCCCGTCGGGGAGTCCGAGCAGCAGGACGCGCACGTCCTGGGAGAGCACGTCGAGGGCGTCGAGCAGCTCCCGTCGCCGCGTGGCCCGCAGCTGCCTCGGGGTCGTCTCGGAACCGGGGTGGGAGCCCTCCCCGTCGGTCGCCACCAGCAGCGTGACGGGGACGCCGCGGGCGGCCAGACGGTGCAGGAGACCTCCCGCGCCCAGCGTCTCGTCGTCGGGGTGCGCGGCGAGCAGGACACAAGCGCCGACGTCGGCGAGGTCGAGGTCCCGCGGCCGGTCCAGGATGCCGGCTCGCGTCCATGCGTCCTCCGACGTGCCGGGCTCGCGGTGGTCGAAGCTCACCATGGCCGCTCCCCGGCCGCGAGCAGGTCGCGGCCCAGCGCGGCCTGGTCGCGCTCCGCGTGGTGCTGGCGTACGTACAGGCTGAGGTCCGCGACCCTGCGGGCGAACGCCTCGTCGGTCGTGAGCGGGCCGGGACCCAAGGCGTGGGCGCACCGACGCTGGACCTCCTCCACGGCGTCGGCGACGGCGGTCCGCACCCGGCGTGCGATGACGGCCGCGGCCGCACCGTCCACACCGTCGTCGACCGCCGCGGCCGCCTCGGCGATCGTCGCGCGCGCCGCGCCCAGCGCCACGTCCACCGCGCCGAGGTGGGCGAGCGCGAGCTGGTCCGGCTCTCGACGGCCCAGCGACTCCCACAGGGTCCGCGCGAGGCCCACCGCGCCGCCCCACCAGCATGCCGCGACCCCGATCCCGCCCCAGGCGAAGCCTGGTCGCTCGAGGTACCAGCCTGCCGCCCCCACGGGGACTGCTCGTGCGGCGCTGAACCGGACGGGCGCGCTGACCACCTGCGCCAGGCCGCGAGCCACCCAGGGCCCGTCGGCGGGGTCCACCGAAGGCTGGCGCAGGTCGACGGCGAACAACCGGCGCCCGTCGTCGGTCCACGCGGTGACGAGCGCGTGGCTGAGCCGGCCCGCGAGCGAGCACCACGGCTTGGTCCCGTCGAGGGACCAGCCGGCGCCGTCGGTGCCGCTCGCCTCGAGGCGGGCCGTCGGCGCCTCGGCGGCGAACACGCCCCAGGTGCTGTCCTGCCCAGCACCGACCACGTCGAGCGCGACGGATCCCGGGGCCTGGGCGAGGATCGCCAGCGCGTCGAGGTGCGGCTCGAGCGCCCGCGCGACGCCGACGTCCACGGCCGCGACCGCCGCGAGCGATGCCCACAGCTCCGCCGTCCGCCCCTCGCCCGGACCGGGCAGGCGTCGTGCGGTCTCGGTGACCCAGGCGAGCGTCGCGGGCACGTCTGTCCCGAGCCCGCCGACGACGGCGAGGTCCTCGCCGTCCAGCAGGCCGCCCGGCCGCGTGTCGCCGGGTGCAGGAAGTCCTCCCGCGCCGAGAGGGGTCTGGTGGGTGCGTACGGGCATGACCTCGCCGTCCTCCGATGGTGCCGGTGATGTGGCCGCCTCTGGACCGCCCCCAGCGTCGTGGCGGTGGCAGTGCCTCGCAACCGCTGACCTGGGCGTATGGGGCGCTGGGCCGGTCGAGAGCCGCGGAGGATCAAGCCTCCGTGGGCCTGTCAGGGGCTCGGCCGCGTCCCCCTGGGAGACCACGAGGTGGTGGTGATGCTCCCGTCTCGAGCGCGAGGTCGCGGGGGCTCGCCTCGGCCGCCGGGTGCCGCCGGGCGTAGAAGTCGACCCGACCCCAGACTCGCCAGATGGCAAGCACCACGACCACCGAGGCCTCCGGACTGCGCCGTGCCGTGACCGGGCCCCTGCTCTACCTGTTCATCCTCGGCGACGTGCTCGGCGCCGGTGTGTACGCGCTCATCGGGGAGATGGCCGGCGAGGCGGGCGGCCTCGTGTGGCTGTCCTTCGCGATCGCGCTCGCCATGGCCTTGCTGACGGCCTTCTCGTACGCCGAGCTCGTCACCAAGTACCCGCGGGCCGGCGGGTCGGCGGTCTTCGCCGAGAAGGCGTTCCGCAGCCCGCTGGTCGCCTTCCTCGTGGGGTTCTGCATGCTGGCCGCGGGAGTCGTGAGCGCCGCCGGGCTCTCGTTGGCGTTCACGGGGGAGTACCTCACCGCCTTTCTCGACGTCCCTCAGGTCCCCGCGGCGGTCGTCTTCCTGCTGGTCGTGGCGCTCGTCAACGCCTGGGGCATCAAGGAGTCGCTGCGCGCGAACGTCGTGATGACGGTGATCGAGGCCAGCGGCCTGGTGCTGGTCATCGTCCTGGGCGCCTGGGTGATCGGGCGTGGGGACGCCGACCTCGGCGGGGCGTTCATCCCTCCGGAGGACTCGTCGGTGGGCCTCGCCGTGCTGGGGAGCGCGCTGGTGGCGTTCTACTCGTTCGTCGGTTTCGAGACGTCCGCGAACCTCGCCGAGGAGGTCCGCGACGTCTCGCGGGTCTATCCCCGCGCCCTGTTCGGTGCGCTCGCCACCGCGGGTGCGGTGTACGTGCTCCTCGGCTTCGTCGCGCCGGCGGTCGTGCCGCCGTCCGAGCTCGCCGCGTCGTCCGGACCCCTGCTGGAGGTGGTCCGCGCAGCCGGTGCGGTCTCGCCCGAGCTGTTCGCCGTCATCGCTCTCGTCGCCGTCGCCAACGGCGCGTTGCTGACCATGATCATGACCAGCCGGCTCTCCTACGGCATGGCCAAGCAAGGACTGCTGCCCGCCCCGCTCGCGCGCGTGCTGCCGCGCCGGCGCACGCCGGGTGTGGCCATCCTGGTGACCACCGCCGTCGCCGTCGTGCTGGCCGCGACAGGGGAGCTGGTCGACCTGGCCTCGACCGTCGTCCTCCTGCTGCTGTTCGTGTTCCTCTCCACGAACGTCGCCGTGCTCGTCCTGCGCCGCGACGACGTCGACCACGACCACTTCCGGTCGCCGACGGCGCTCCCGGTGCTCGCGATCGCCACCTGCGTCGTGCTCCTGACCCAGCAGGAGGCACAGCACTGGGCGCTCGCCGGCGTGCTCGTCGCGGTGGGGCTCGTCGTCTATCTCGTGACGCGCTGGGCCACGCGCACGGCTCGCGCGCGCGACGAGAGGGCATGATCCCGACCGGCGGGTCGGCCTCGAGGTAGGTGCCGGACGCGTCCGGGTCGTCGGTTTGCGAGCACGGGCCGGGCTGGGACGGTGGACAGAGGTCCAGCAGCGGGCCGTCCCCTCTCACGCATCGGAGGACGACCATGGCTACCGGAGAGACGGGCTTCGACGACGTCACCTACGACCTGGTGTCGGTGCAGTACCACTCGCTCAAGGCGGGCCACGACTACGGGCAGTACGTGCGCGACGCGCGCAACGCGGGCCAGGAGGAGATCGCGGCCTTCTTCGAGCAGGTGATGGCCGAGGACTCGCAGCGGGCACACCGGTGTCACGAGTTCCTCGGCCAGCTCACGAGACACGGCACCTCGGCGACCTCACCGGAGGGCGGCCAGGGGTAGGGACGGCGCGCAGGCCGAGGCGACGTCGGCCCGCACGGCCAAGGGATCGGCCCGGACCCTGGCCGTTCACGACCAGGGTCCGAGCCCCGCCTCGTGCGTCGAGGAGGAGACTTTGGCGCGGTACCGCACAGGTGATGTCCGGTACCGCGCAGCCAGGATCTGGTCCGCCACTGATGCTCGCAACCGCCCGGCACCGGTGAGCGCCGGCGCGTCGAGCCACCCCCCCCGGACCGGGCCCGACGGCGGGTCGACGGGCGGCGAGAGCCGGGCGGCGGGGACGTGTCGAAGTGACGCGTCGCGGGCATCGACGCCGCCGTGACCTGCGCTTCTGTCGGCCCGGCGGGCGGGGCGCCCGGGGGACAGACTGCCGCCGCTCGCCGTCCGTTCCGGTGCGGGCGGCAACGATCAGGCGAGCAGGTCGTGTCTGTGCCACGTTGTTCGAACCAGTCGAGCAGCGTGCTGGCTTCCTACCAACCACCCCTGGGGTTGCGATGGACGACAAGCTGAAGCTTGCAGGGATACTCCTCGGCGGGTATCTCCTCGGCAGGACCAAGAAGTTGAAGACGGCCGTGATGCTCAGCGCGGCCGTGGCGGGCAACCGCCTGCGGGACGAGTCGGCGCGCGGAGCGCTGCTCGACGGCCTGGGCGGGTTGCGCGACTTCGCGTCCTCGCCGGAGATCAAGCGCCTGACGGGCGACGTGACAGGTCGGCTCGTCGATGCGGGGAAGGTTGCCGCGCTCGCGGCCGTGACCAGCAGGGTCGACGATCTCACCTCCCGGCTCGAGGCCGGCGGCCGACGGGGCAAGGACGACGAGTCCGACCAGTCCGACGACGTCGACGAGGAAGCTCCCGAGGACGAGGCCGCTCCCGAGGACGAGGCTGCCGCCGAGGACGAAAAGGCTCCTGAGGACGAGGCCGCTCCTGACGACGAGGAGGCACCTGCGGACGAAGAGGCCCCTGAGGACGAGGCCGGCCAGTCCGACGACGAGGGCGACGAGGGCGCCGACGACGAGGCTGAGGAGCCCGCGGAGGAACCCGAGGAGAAGCCCGAGGAGAAGAAGGCGCCGGCACGCCGACGCAAGACCTCCGCGTCCGCCCAGAGCGGGACGTCGGCGGCGAGCTCCTCCGGCTCGGGCTCCACGCGGACGCGCTCCGCGTCGTCCGGTTCACGCTCGTCCGGTTCACGCTCGTCCGGCTCGCGCTCGTCCGGCTCGCGCTCGTCGTCGGGGTCCGGCTCGTCCGGCTCGAAGGCGTCCGGCTCGCGCTCGTCCGGCTCGAAGGCATCCGGCTCGAAGTCGTCGGGCTCGAAGTCGACCGGCTCGCGATCCTCGCGCACGTCGTCCTGAACTCGAGCGGAGCGGAGAGAGACATGAGCGAAAGTGCCAAGTCCGCCACGTCCGACGGCGTCGGCGGCCTGATGGAATCCATCGGCGGCCTCGCGCGGGCGTTCGGCGATCGCGCGGTCAGCACCGTCAGCGACAAGGTCGGCTCGGTCACGGACAAGCTGACCGACTACGCCCAGAACCCGGGCGGTTCCGCGGTCGCGGAGGGGGCCAAGACCCTCGCGGAGGGCGGGTCGCCGCTCAAGGCGGGGGCGAAGTCCGCCGTGGCGGCGGTGAAGGACAAGGTGTCCGGCATCTTCGGCGGCGGGGGCGACGGCGGAGGCAGCGGTGGTGGACACCGGTTCATCAACTTCGTCGAGGCGATCGACGTCGGGGCACCGATCGACGTGGTCTACAACGCGTGGACGGAGTACGACACCTGGCCCGACTTCATGAAGAAGGTCGAGAAGGCGCAGCTCGACGAGGACGAGGGCACCGTCTCCTTCGAGGGCAAGGTGTTCTGGTCGAACCGCAGCTGGGAGGCGACGATCGTCGACCAGATCGCCACCCGGCGGGTCGTGTGGGACTCGACCGGCGACAAGGGGACGCTCAGCGGCGCGGTGACCTTCCACCCGTTGGCCGACGATCTGACCCGCATCGTCGTGGTCGTGGAGTACCGCCCGCGCGGCTTCATGGAGAAGGTCGCCAACGTGTGGCGGCCGGTCGGGCGCCGGCTGCGGCTGGAGCTCAAGTTCTTCGTGCACCACGTCATGACCGACGTCGTGCTCCACCCGGACGACCTCGAGGGCTACCGGGCGGAGATCCAGGACGAGGAGATCGTCCGGTCCCACGAGGACGTCGTCGCCGAGCAGGAAGAGAGCGAGTCGGAGGGCGAGGGCGAAGAGGGCGAGGGCGAGGAGGAGGGCGAGGGCGACCAGGACGCCGCGGACGAGGCGTCCGACGAGGAGTCCGACGAGGAGTCCGATCAGGAGTCCGATCAGGAGTCCGATCAGGAGTCCGAGGACGAGCAGCCCGAGGACGAGCAGCCCGAGGAGGAGAGGCCGCGGGCCAGGCGTCGCCGTTCCCGCTGAGCGCGGACCGCATCTGACCGAGCACGCAGCGAGGAGGAACCATGAGTGAGGTCGCAACCCGCCGTTCGGGCGGCTACCTGGACCGCCCCCAGTCGTCGTCGCTGGCCGACGTCGTCAACATCATTCTCGACAAGGGGCTGGTGATCGACGCGTTCGTCCGGGTGTCCGTCGTCGGGATCGAGCTGATCACGATCGACGCCCGCATCGTCATCGCCAGCGTCGACACGTACCTGCGCTTCGCCGAGGCCACGAACCGTCTCGACCTCGAGCAGACCGGGGGCCGAGAGCTGCCCGAGCTGATCGACGACATCTCGGAGAGCGGCTCCAAGGGCAAGACCAAGGGCATGGTCTCCGGCGCCAAGGAGGCGTTGACCGGGGGCAAGGACGACGATGACGGCGACGACGACGAGAAGCCGCAGCGGTCCCGCCGCCGGACCAGCCGCCAGGGGGCCTCGTGACGGTGCGGACCGACGAGGATCCCGTGGTCCGGACGCACGGTCTCTACCTGTACGGGCTCGCACCCGGCGACGCCCGGCTGCCGTCCGGGCTGACCGGGATCGCCGGGCGGGCCGTTCGTGCCGAGCCGTTGGGGAGCCTCCGAGCGGTCGTCTCGGAGGCCCCCGACGACCGGGAGGTGGGCTTGCCGGACGACGTGCGCGACCACGCCCGCGTCCTCGACGCGGTCGCCGAGACCGTCCCGGTGCTGCCCGTGCAGTTCGGCACGCTGGCGACGGCGGGCGCGCTCGACGAGGCGGTGCCGGCCGACCAGCAGGACCGCCACGCCGCGGACCTCCGCGCCCTCGCGGGTCTGGTCCAGATGACCGTGTCGGCCCGGTACCGCGAGGAGGCCGTGCTGGCGGAGCTCGTCGCCGAGGACGCCGAGATCCGTCGGCTGCGCGAGCGGACGCGAGGGCGGGACGAGATGGCCACGTATGACGAGCGGATCCGGCTCGGCGAGCTGGTCGTCGCGGGGTTCGACGCCCGGCGACCCGCCGACGCCGAGCTGCTCGCCCGCACCGTGGAGCCGTTCGCACGCGCGACCAGCGACCACGAGGTGACACGGACGGGCGACGTGGCGGAGCTCGCGCTGCTGGTGCGGCGCGAGGAGGTGGGGGCGCTCGAGGACGCTCTCGAGGCCTTCGCCGCTCAGGTCGCCGACCGTGTGAGCGTGCGTCTCGTGGGACCGCAGGCGGCGTACGACTTCGCCGAGGAGGTGTGAGCCGTGGGTCTCCTCTCCGCGCTCGTCACCCTGCCGCTCGCCCCGGTGCGCGGCGTCGTTTGGGTGGCCGAGCAGGTCCGCTCCGAGGCTGAGCGCGAGCTGTACGACCCGGGCACGATCCGGCGCCACCTCGACGAGGTGGCCCGCGCTCGTGAGGAGGGGACGATCGACGACGCCGAGGCCGACGCGACCGAGCGTGAGCTGGTCGCCCGGCTCATGGAGTCGAGCCGACGACGCCGAGGAGGTGGAGCATGAGCCCGGCACGCAAGGCGCAGGCGCACGACACCCCGGCGCGGCGCCGCCGACCGCCCGCGACCCACGAACCGGAGGACGCCCAGCAGGAGTCGTCCTCGGACGAGTCGCCCGAGGACCAGCCCGAGGACCAGCCCGAGGGCGACGAGCCCGCGGACGAGGATCCTGAGGGCGAGGAGCCTGAGGGCGAGGACGCGACGGACGACGAGCCTGCGGACGAGGAGCCAGAGGGCGAGGACGCGACGGACGACGAGCCCGCGGAGGAGGAGCCTGAGGGCGAGGAGCCCGTGGACGACGAAGCCGTGGACGACGAGCCTGAGGGCGAGGAGTCCGGCGACGACGAGGACGAGGACTCGACGTCGGGAGCACCCGAGCCGCCGTCCGGCGGGCTGGACGCGCAGGGCGCGGCCCGGCGTGCCGTCCAGCACCTGCGGGAGCTCACCCACCACCGGCCCGAGGGGGTCGTGGGCATCGACCGCGACGAGGAGGGCTGGACGGTGACCGTCGAGGTCCTGGAGGACGCGCACGTGCCCAGCACGTCCGACGTCCTCGCGGAGTACGAGGTGCGCCTCGACGCTGACGGCGGGCTGCGTGGCGTGACGCGCGGGCGCCGGTACGTCCGCGGGCGGACGGAACGGTGACCGCCGCCGCGACGAGACGTCCCGAGGAGAACCAGTCCCGAGGTGAACCAGGAGGGAGCGACGCAGCATGACGGTGGTCCCCGGCTCAGGCGGCCCGGTCGAACCGCAGCGCGCGCGTGAGGGCACCCTCATGCAGGTGGTCGAGACACTGCTCGACAAGGGCCTGGTGGTCAACGCCGACATCATGGTGTCCGTCGCGGGCGTGGAGCTGCTCGGCATCCGGATCCGGGCCGCGCTCGCCTCGTTCGACACCGCGGCCCGGTACGGCCTGGAGTTCCCGGCAGGCACGGACCGGGACACGGTGGCGTGGCAGCAGGCGATCGAGCCCAAGGAGACCTGCCCGAGCTGCGGCAAGACCGCCCCGACGAAGCAGCTGCTCGAGGAGTACTGCCCGTGGTGCGGGTGGCAGAGCGCTCTGACGCAGCGGGGGGACGCCCCGCGGGCCGAGGTCGAGGGCACGACGTCCACCGGCGACGACGAGGCCGACGACGCGGCCGACGACGGGGCCGACGACGGGGCCGACGACGGGGCCGACGATCGGGCCTCGGGCAGGGGCCGACGATGACGGAGACGCTCGCCCGCACCACGCCGTCGCTCCGTGCGGCCCCGGACGAGACAGGCGCGCTGCAGCCGTCCCGCGACCTGCATGCCACGCTGCCCGACCTGCTCGACGCGCTGCTGAACAAGGGCGTGTTCCTCGACCTCGACCTCATCATCACGGTGGCGGACATCCCGCTGATCGGGGTGAACCTCCGGGCCGCCGTCGCCGGCATCGAGACCATGCTCGAGCACGGGATGATGCGCGGCTGGGACGAGCAGACCCGTGCCTGGGTGCGGCAGTCCCTCGCGCGGCACGTACCGCTGGAGCCGGACGAGGAGGTCGTGGCCCGCATGGCGGGCGGGCACCGCCAGGACGAGCCTGCGACCATCTGGCGCCCCGGCACGGTGTACCTCACGACGCGGCGCCTGTTCGTCTGGCGCGCGGACCCGCGGGAGCTGCTGTGGCAGACCGCGCTGGACGACGTGACCGAGGTCGAGGTGCGCACCGAGCTCGCGGTCGGCGGCGAGGAGCGTGAGCGCCTGGCCGTCACGACGCCCGCGGGCACCGCGCTGCTGTCCGCCGCCGCGCCGGACCGGCTCGCGGCGTTGATGCGCCGCGGCGGCACCGGCGGCCCCGCGCGACCCGCCGCGGGTCACCAGGCCCCGGTCTGGTACCGGGAGGAGCGCGCCGGCCCGTCCGTCTGGAGGGGCGGCACCGGCAGCCTTGGCCCGGGCGGGCTGACGTGGCAGGGGACAGGCGACGCGCGGCCCGCTCTCCGTCTCCGCGAGGTCCGGGACGTGCAGGTGCGGACCGGCCGCGCCCCCGTGGGCCGGCAGGTGCTGCTGGTCACGGGCGAGACAGGCACAGTGCGGCTGGCCACCCGCGACGCCGCGTGGGCGCGTGCCCTCGCCGCGGCGGCCCACGCTCCCCGAGGAGGCGACGCATGACGCTGACGATCGACGAGCACAGCCTGAAGAACGGCGTGCTCACCCTGGTGGTGACGCTGGTCGAGGTGATCCAGGAGGCTCTGGAAGGTCAGGCGCTCCGCCGCCTCGAGGGCGGCGAGCTCACCGAGGAGGAGCAGGAGCGGCTCGGCCAGGCCCTGCTCGACCTCGACGACGCGCTCGAGTCCATCAAGGCCGACCACGGCCTCACCGCCTCGGTGGCCGACCTGCGCCGAGGGCTCGACGACGTCGTCGACGACGTCCTGGACAAGCTCGTGAACCCCTCGCAGTGGGTCGAGGACGAGTCCGGGGGCACGCCGCGGGGTCGTGCATGACCGCCGGGACGGACAGCGCGACCGCGACCTCGACCGAGGGCCTGTACGTGTACGCGGTGGCCCGCGGCGCCCCGGACGAGCTCGGCGCGGGCATCGACGGGGCCCCGCTGGAGCGGGTCACGGTCCAGGGCCTGACGGCCGTCGTGCACCGGCACGACGCGACGCCGTACTCCGGCCCGGACGACGACGTGCGCCGGTGGGTCGTGGAGCACAGCGACGTCGTGGACCGTCTGTGGCAGGCCGCGGGTGCGGTGCTGCCGATGAGCTTCAACGTGATCGTCGCGGGCACCACCGCCGATCCCGCACGGGACCGGCTGGAAGCCTGGCTGGGCGAGCACGCCGAGCGGCTGGACGCTCGCCTGGCGCAGCTCGCCGGCCGCGGCGAGCTCCAGGTGGAGATCGGGATCGACCAGCACGAGGCGGCGGCGGGGGACGCCCGGGTCGGCGCGCTGCGCGACGAGCTCGAGTCCCGGCCGCCCGGCGTCCGGCGCCTGCTGACGAAGCGGGTGGAGCAGCTCGAGCGCGAGGTGACCGACGCTCTCGCCGACGAGCTGTACCCCGCGCTGCGCCGCCGCCTCGCCGCGACGGCCGAAGAGGTGACGGAGACCCGCCGCGCGCATCCGCCGGCCGGCGTCGTGCCCGTGCTGGCCGTCGCCCTCCTGGTGCCGTCGGACGGCGTGGAGCGCGTGGGGGTCGAGCTCGCGCGGGTGCGCGACGAGGAGCCCGCCGCCCGCATCCGTTTCGTCGGGCCCTGGCCGCCGTACTCTTTCGCGGATCTCGCCCCGACGACGACCTGAGGTCCCCGCGCCGTCGACGGGCCAGGGCCCGTCCACGGCGGGACAGGTGGGCACGAACCACGACCAGGTGCGTGCAGGAGAGGCCCGGACCAGGGTGGTGGTGTTCGCGTCGAGCAGCGGCGTGCACCCCGACCAGATCGAGGGCGCACCGCCCCTCGGACGGGAGCGATCCATGTTCTTCCATCGACAAGAGCTCCAGCACGCGGCCAAGCCCGAGAAGCCGGACGCCGTGTACGCCCGCAAGCTGCAGGAGGTGCTCGGCGGGCAGTACGGCGAGATCACCGTCGCCATGCAGTACGGCTTCCAGTCGTGGAACGCCCACCTGCCGGGCAAGTACCGCGACCTGCTGTACGGGATCGGGGCCGAGGAGTTCGGGCACGTCGAGATGCTCGCGACGATGATCGCGCAGCTGCTCGAGGACGCCCCGATCGGCACCGTCGAGGGCGCGGTCCAGGACGACCCGACCGTCGCCGCGATCGTGGGCGGTACCGATCCCCAGCACGCGATCGTCGCCGGCGCGGGCGCGCGCCCGGTCGACTCCAACGGCAACCCGTGGTCGGCCGGGTACGTCACGGCGAGCGGCAACCTGCTCGCCGACTTCACGGCCAACGCCAACGCCGAGATGCAGGGCCGGCTGCAGGTGGCACGGCTCTACCACATGACCGACGACGCGGGCGTGCGGGACCTGCTGGCGTTCCTCCTGGCGCGCGACACGATGCACCAGAACCAGTGGCTCGCCGCGGCGCAGGAGCTGCGCGACGAAGGGGTGGAGGACCTGCCGGTGCCGAGCACCTTCCCGCTCGGCAAGGAGGACCGTGACGTGGCCTACCAGTACATCAACTTCTCCGACGGCGAGCAGGCGTCGGAGGGCACCTGGGCGAGCGGGCCGACGCCGGACGGCAAGGGCGAGTTCGAGTACGTCCCCGAGCCGCCCGCCGGTGTCCCGATGCCGGCCCCCACGAAGCCGGACGAGCGCCTGCACGGCACCGTGCCCGGTGCCTCGGGGCTCAAGAAGGCCACCGGCGCCGTCAAGGACGCGCTCCACAAGGAGTGAGGACCACGACCGGCGCCGACGACGTGCTGCGCACGTCAGGGCGCCGTGCCGGACCCCGTTCCGCCGTTGCTGCCGGCGGCCTCACCGGTGGGCTCGGGCTCCGGGGGAGTGGTCGTCTCCTCGTCCGTCGGCTCCGGTTCGGGCTCGGTCGGCTCGTCGGTCGGGGTCGGGTTTGACGTCGGTTCGTCGGTGGGCGTCGGGGTCGACGTCGGCTCGTCGGTGGGCGTCGGGGTGGACGTGGGGGTCGGCGTGGGCGTCGAGGTCTCCGTCGGCGTCTCCGTCGGCGTGGGCGTGCTGGTCGGCGTGGGCGTCGACGTCCGGTCGGGGCGGGAGGTCGGCTCGGCCGGCGCCTGCGTCGGCGTGGAGGTCGGGGTCGGCGTCCGCGACGGCGTGGGGGACGGCGACGGGCTCTGCGTGACCGGGGCGACCGGGGCCGAACCGTCGGTGTCGCGGAAGAGCCAGAACGCCCCTGCGCCGAGGGCCAGCACCAGGAGGGCGGCCAGGACGATCAGCCAGACGCGGCGTGCCCGGGACGGCTCAGGCTCCTCGGCCGCGGGCACGCCGTCGACGGGCGTCGCGGTGGGCGGCTCGGACGGCGGCCCGCCCAGCACCTCGGTGGGCGCCTCCTCGGCGCCGGAGAGGTCCTGCGTCGGCGCGGCGTCGTCCGGCGTGGGCGTCAGGGGCTCGGTCGCGTCGACGGCGCCGAGCATCCGGGTGCGCTGGAGCTCCGCCTCGGCGGCGGCAGCGGCGACCGCGGCCGCCGCCCCCAGCGCCGCCGTCCGGTGCGGGTCCTGGGCGGCGATCTGGCCCATGGTCATGGTCTGGTCGCCGTCCGGCTCGGCCGGCCCCGTGACGGCGGGCGTCACGGGCACCTTCGGCGCACCCGCGAGCAGGGTCGCGACCGTCTCGCCCATCGCGCCGGCGTTCGCGAACCGCCGCGCGGGGTTCTTCGCCATCGCGCGGGCCACGAACCGGTCGACGGCGGTCGGGACGGCGGCCCTCCGCGCCGACGGCGCGGGCACGGGCGCCCCGACGTGGGCGAGCAGCACGTCGCCGGGCCGTGCGCGCTCGTACGGCGGGTGGCCGGTGAGCGCGAAGTACGCGAGCGCCCCGACCGAGTACAGGTCGCTGCGCGCGTCGAGCGGACGGCCCTGGGCCTGCTCGGGCGACATGTACGACGCCGAGCCGGCCACGCGCTCTCCGTCGCCGTCGCCCCCGCCCGGCGCGGTGAGGCCGAGGTCCAGCAGGCCGACCGTCATGCCGCCGTCGTCGCGCCGTTCGACCACGACGTTGCGCGGGCCGACGTCGCGGTGCACCAGCCCTGCCGCGTGCACGGCCTCGAGCCCCTCCAGCAGCCCGGCGACCACGGTGAGCGCCTCGGGCCAGACCAGCCCGGCGCCGGCGGCCAGCTCCGACAGGGGTGTGCCGGGCAGGCGCCGCATGAGCAGCCAGGGGACGGTCGCGCCGGCGACCTCGTCCTCTCCGGTGTCGAGGACCTTCGAGACGCCCGGGTGGTCCACGAGGTCCGACGCCGCGATCTCGCGGGCGAGACTCGCTCGCGCCACCTCGTCGTCGACCAGGTGCGGGTGGAGCACCTTGACGAGGAGCGGCGGCACGTCGGGGGCGGCCGGGGCATCGGGCTCGACGGCGGGCTCGTCCGTGGGCTCGTCCGTGGGCTCGTCCGTGGGCTCGTCCGTGGGCCCGTCCGTGGGCTCGGCGGCGGGCTCGACCGTGCGCTCCGCGTCGCCGGCCTCTCGCCGCGGGATCTCCGCCCCGGGCAGGAGCGACGCCTCGTAGACGGTGTACGTGCCGCCCGTGCCGAGGATGTCGCCCAGCACGTACCTGCCGCCGAGCACGACGTGCCCGCCCGCGGGCACCTCTTCCGGCGTCATGCCGTGCACCGCGGGGCGAGCGGGCCGTCGTGACGGAGGGGCGGACGGACGGGCGTGAGGGTGGCGAACTCGGTCATTTCAGTCATGGGCCATCACAGGATAAGTGGTGGTCGACCGTGTCGCAGTGCGCCCGGTCACGACTCCTGGAGGTCCGCCAGCGCGCTCTCGATGGCCCGGTGGAAGGTGGGGTAGGCGTAGATCAGGTGGCGCAGCTCGGTGACGGGCACCCGGGCCTGCACGGCGAGCGCGAGGACCGCGAGGATCTCGCCGCCCGCGGGTCCTGCCGCCGTCGCGCCGACGAGCACACCCGCGTCCGCGTCCTCGACCAGCTTGATGAGCCCCTCGTTGCCGGGGCCGTGCACGAACCCGCGCGACGACGCCGCGAGGTCGGTGCTCCCGGTGCGGACCGTCAGGCCGGCGTCGCGCGCCCCGGCCTCGGTGAGGCCCACCCCGCCGATCTCGGGGTCGGTGAACGTCACGTGCGGGACGGCGCGGTAGTCGGCGCGCTCCTGCTCGTCGCCGCCCTCGCCGCTGCCCGTGGTCGCCAGGATGTCCGCCACGGCGATGCGCGCCTGGTACATGGACACGTGGGTGAACGCGCCCTTGCCCGTGACGTCCCCGATCACCCAGACGCCGTCCGCCGCACGCAGCCGGTCGTCGACGGGGATCGTGCGGCCGGTGTCGTCGATGCCGACCGTCGCGACGCCGAGCGCCTTGAGGTCGGTGCGCCGGCCCGCGGCCACCAGCAGCCGTTCGGACACCAGCTGCGTGCCGTCGCCGAGGGTCAGGGTGAAGCCGCTGCCGTCGTGCGAGACGGACGAGACCTTGGCGTCGGCGCGCACCCCGATCCCCTCGGCGGCGAAGCGGTCGGCGAGCAGCGCGCTCGCCTCCGGCTCGTCCAGGGCCAGCAGCCGCGGCCCGGCCTCGACCACCTCGACGGCGGTGCCGAACCGGGCGAAGACCTGCGCCAGCTCGCAGCCGATGGCCCCGCCGCCCAGCACGGTCAGCGACGCGGGCGCCTCGGTGGCGCGCACGGCGTCGCGGTTGGTCCAGAAGGGGGTGTCGGCGAGGCCATCGACCGGCGGCACCGCCGGCTCGGTGCCCGGGTTGAGGACGATGCCGCGCGTCGCCCGGAACCGGCGCTCGCCGTCGGCGGTCGCCACGACGACCTCGCCCGGGCCCACGACGCGGCCCCGGCCGCGCACCACGCGCGCGCCGGCCTTCTCCAGGCGTTCGACGGCGGCCGTGTCGTCCCAGTCGGCGGTGGCCTCGTCGCGCACGCGCGCGGCGACGGGCGCCCAGTCCGGGGTGACGTCCACCCGGCCGGCGAGCCTGCCGGCACGACGGGCCTCCGCGAGCGCGTCCGACGCGCGCACCATCATCTTGGTCGGGATGCACCCGTAGTACGGGCACTCGCCGCCCACCAGGCGGGCCTCGACGGCGACGACGTCCAGCCCGGCGCGGGCCAGCCGGCCGGTCGCGTCCTCGCCCCCGGGGCCGGTGCCGATCACCACGACGTCGACGGTCTCGGCGTGCTGCTCGGTCGTCATGCGGTCCTCCTGGATGGGTGCCTGCTGTGCCTGCTGAGGTACGCGGTCAGGCGACGGTCCGGTGCGCCGACCCCGCGGCCAGCGCACCACATCGGCGGGGTCGCCGCGCGGCGAGCGGCGCGTCGGTGGCGCACGGCAGGATGACGGCGTGCACGTCGTCCTGACCCGAGAGCCCGGCGGCACGGTCCGCGTGCACGACGGCGCGCCTCGCGCCGTGCCCGCCGCGGACCTGCGCGCGCTCGTCGCGGCCCGCGAGTCCGACCCGGACGGCGGCCGCGCCCCGCGGTGGACGTGGGACGACACGAACCGCTGGTACCTCGACCTGCTTCGCGCGGGCGTCCGCGTGGAGCGGTCGCACGACCTGCGGCTCGTGCACCGCATCCTGCGGCACTCCACGGCGGCCGCGGGCTCCGCGCTCGCGACGGCGCCCTCCGGGGCGTGGGACGCGATGGCCCCGACGCCCGCCGGCGTCGCCCCGGCCGTCGGCGCCCGCCGGGCGCCGCAGGACGACGCGCTCTTCGACCTTGCGCTGCCGCCGCCGGCCGCCCCCGCACCGGCGGTCGAGGGTGCGGGGACGGACCCGGTCGCGGAGCTGCGGCTCCAGGAGGCGGCGGTCGGCGGCTCGGCGGTGCCCGGGCGGCTGCGGCTGCTCGCGGCGGGGGAGTCGGCGGGCGCGCTCGTCGCGGCGGAGATGCACCACGCGGGACTGCCGTGGCGCGCCGACGTGCACGACGCGATCCTCACCGAGGCGCTCGGCCCCCGGCCGCGCGAGGGGCAGCGTCCCGCGCGGCTCGAGGAGCTCGTGGGGCGGATCCGGGCTGCCCTCGACGCCCCGCCGTCCCTCAACCCCGACTCGCACCCGGACCTGCTCAAGGCGATGCAGTACGCCGGCGTCGGGGCGCGCAGCCTGCGCAAGTGGGAGCTGGAAAAGCTCGACCATCCCGTCGTCGCACCGTTGCTGGAGTACAAGAACCTCTACCGGTTGCTCACGGCCAACGGCTGGCACTGGCTGGACGAGTGGGTGACCGACGGCCGCTTCCGCACCGAGTACGTGGTGGGCGGCGTCGTGACGGGGCGCTGGTCGTCCACGGGCGGGGGTGCGCTGCAGCTGCCGAAGGGCGTGCGACGTGCGGTGGTGGCCGACCCGGGCTGGTGCCTCGTCGTGGCGGACGTCGCGCAGCTGGAGCCGCGTGTCCTGGCGGGCATGGCCGGTGACGAGGCGATGGCGACCGCGGGCCGCGCCGGCGACCTGTACGCCGGCATCGTCGCGTCCGGGGCGGTGCCGACCCGCGAGCTGGCCAAGGTGGGCATGCTCGGCGCGATGTACGGCGGCACCACGGGGGCGAGCGCCCAGGTGCTGCCGCGACTCGGCCGCGAATACCCGCGGGCGATCGCGCTCGTGGAGGAGGCGGCCCGCACGGGGGAGCGCGGGGGCGTCGTGACGACGTGGCTCGGCCGGTCGTCCCCGGCGCCGGGCTCGGCGTGGGACGAGGCGCAGGCGGGCGCGTTCGCCGACGACGCGGGGGCCGACGCCGCGGCGCGGGCCCGGTCGGCGACGCGGTCGTGGGGGCGGTTCACCCGCAACTTCGTGGTGCAGGGCACGGCGGCGGAGTGGGCGCTGTGCTGGCTCGCGTCGATCCGCCGTCGGCTGTGGTCGCTCGGGGTCGCGGAGAGTGTGCGGCCGGGCCGGGCGCCCGCCCCGTTCGCCGACCGTCCGCACCTGGCGTTCTTCCTGCACGACGAGGTGGTGGTGCACGCCCCCCGCGAGCTGGCCGACGTCGTCGCCGCCGAGGTGCGCGCGGCCGCCGAGGAGGCGGGCCGCCTGCTGTTCGGGGATTTCCCGGTCGACTTCCCCCTCACGGTCGCGGCGGTCGACTCCTACGCCGACGCCAAGTGACCGGCCCCGGCTTTAGGGTCGGGCCATGACCACCGGCACCGGAGACAGCACAGCACCGAGCAGCCCTGTCCTGCGCGACGTCGTCACCGCCCTCGAGGGCCTCTACCCGCCGTCGACGGCGGAGGGCTGGGACGCGGTCGGCCTGGTGGTCGGCGACCCGGCGGCGCCCGTGCGCAAGATCCTGTTCGCCGTCGACCCGGTGGCCGCGGTGGTCGACGAGGCGATCGCCTGGGACGCGGACCTCCTCGTCACGCACCACCCGTTGTTCCTGCGGCCCGTGCACTCGGTCGCGGCGACGACGTTCAAGGGCGACGTGGTGCACCGGCTGGTGAGCGCGGGCTGCGGCCTGTACGTGGCGCACACGAACGCCGACGCGGCTCCCCGGGGCGTCGCGGACGCGCTCGCGGACCTGGTCGGCATCACCGACCGGAGCCCGCTGGTCGTCGGGGACGACGGCGACGGCGTGGTCCGCGGGATCGGGCGGGTCGGCCGGCTCGCCGAGCCCACGACGCTGGGCGCGTTCGCCGAGCGCGTCGCCGCCGTCCTGCCCGCGACGGCGCAGGGCGTGCGCGTCGCGGGCGACCTCGACGCCCCGGTCGCGACCGCCGCCGTGGTGGGCGGCTCCGGGGACTCGCTGTTCGACGCCGTCCGCGCGGCCGCCGTCGACGTGTACGTCACCGCCGACCTGCGCCACCACCCCGCCTCGGAGCTGCAGGAGCGCGCGGACTTCGAGGCGGGGCCGGGCGGCACGGCGACGCCGTTCCTCGTCGACGTCGCCCACTTCGCGAGCGAGTGGCCGTGGCTCGCCTACGCCGCCGAGGACGTCGTCACGCGGCTGGGGGAGCGGGCCGCAGCGGGCACCGGGGAGGCTCTCGGAGAAGGTACGGTGACCACGAGGGTGAGCACGATCGGCACCGACCCGTGGACCGCGCGGGTGGCGAGCACCGAGCGCGAGACCGACCGCCCCACCATCTGAATCACTGCGAGAGGACCGCCCGTGGCCACTGCACCCCCCGAGGACCAGCGCCGACTGCTCGAGGTCCAGGCCCTCGACACGCGGATGCAGCAGCTCGTCCACCAGCGCCGCAACCACCCGGCGCTCGCGACCATCGCGGAGCTCGACGGCCGCATCGGCGACCTGCACACCTCGCTCGTCGACTCGCGCACCGCCGTGGCCGACCTCGAGCGCGAGCTCGCCAAGGCCGAGTCCGACGTCGCGCAGGTGCGCACGCGCGCCGAGCGCGACCAGCAGAAGCTCGACTCCGGCGCCCTCTCGGCGAAGGACTCCCAGGCCCTGGTGAGCGAGCTCGAGTCCCTCGCCCGCCGCCAGTCGGTCCTGGAGGACGCCGAGATCGAGGTCATGGAGCGCCTGGAGGCGCACCAGGGCTCGCTCGCCGAGGTCGAGTCGGCGCACGCCGAGCTCGAGGCGGCCAAGGCCAAGGCCACGGCCGAGCGGGACGAGGCCTGGGCCGAGATCAACGCGACCGGGTCGAAGGTCAAGGCGGAACGCGAGGCGGTCGCGGCCGGTCTCGACGCCGGGCTGCTCGCCCTGTACGACAAGCTGCGCGCCCAGCTCGGCGGGGTCGGCGCCGCGGCGCTGCGCGGCGGCCGGTGCGAGGGCTGCCGCCTCGACCTCAACCCCACCGACCTCGCCGCCGCCAAGGCCGCCCCGCCGGAGCAGGTCGTGCGGTGCGAGGAGTGCGGCCGCATCCTCGTGCGCCTGGCGGACGACGGCGCCGGCGCCTGATGGCCCGTCCGTCCGGGGCCAGCCCGGCGGCGGGCGCCGACCTGCGCACCGTCGTCCTGGTGCGGCACGGGGTGACCGAGCTGACCGAGGTGCGCGCCTACTCGGGCGGCGGCGTCCCCGGGCCGTCGTTGACGACGCGCGGGCGCACCCAGGCGGCCCTGGCCGCGGACGCGGTCTTCCGCCTCGGCAAGGACCTGTGGCCCGACCTGCCGCGCGTCGGCGCCGTCGTCGCGTCGCCGCTGGTGCGCACGCTCGAGACGGCCGCCGCGGTCGGACGGCGCACCGGCCAGCACGTGCGCACCGACGACAGGTTCGTGGAGTGCGTGTTCGGCGACTGGGAGGGCCTCGCGCCCGACGCGATCGCCGCCCGCTGGCCCGACGAGCTCGCCGCGTTCTCCACGACGGGCACCGCCCGGGCGCCCGGCGGCGAGTCGTACGCGGACGTGGGCGAGCGGGCGTGGGCCGGGCTGCGCGACGTGGTCACGGCGGCGGACCCCGCGGCGACGACCGTCGTCGTGAGCCACACCGTGACGATCCGCGCCCTGCTGGGGCGGTCCCTCGGGGCGCCCGTGCCGTCGTGGCGGCTGCTGCGCGTGCCGCCGTGCTCGCTCACCGTGCTGCGGTTCGGCCTCGGCGACGACGGCGAGCCGGCGCTCGCGGAGATCACCGCGGCAGGCTTCCCGACCGACGTCTGAGCCTCCGCCGCGTCAGCGCTTCGGCGCCTTGGGCGGCAGCGCGAGGGCGAGGGCCACCCCGCGGTCGACCCAGGCATGCAGCGCGTCGTCGTCGTCGGTCACCGATGCCGCCACCCCGACCATGCCGCGCATGACGCGCTCGCCCATCCGCAACTCGTGCCCCCCGTCCGCGAGGGCCGCGTCGTACCCCTCCGCGCCGACGTGCACCATCAGCTCGTCGCGGGTGATCCCGACGGCCATGCGGGTATTCACCAGGAACGCCAGGCCGCCGAACATCTGCCGTTCGACGAAGTCCGCGCGCTCGGCGACGGCGTCGCGGACGCGGGCGGCGAGCGCCTCGTCGTAGGCCATGCGGCCAGTGTGGCCCGGCCGCCGACGCTGCGCAGGGTGTCGCGGGGCGCCGTCAGGCGATGACGACCTCGAGGGTGCGTGGCCCGCGGCGGGTGGCGGCGTCGTGCAGCGTCGCCTCGACCATCCGGTACGACAGGCCGGTCCCGACCTCGGTGCCGATGACCTGGCCGTCGAGCTCGCGGGCGGCGTCGAGCAGCTCGGCCGCGCTGGTGGGCGCGGGGCCGGTGCGGCGCAGCAGGTGGCCGGTGAGCACGCCGCGCGTGTGCTTGGCGTTGTGCGACACCACCGTGCGCTTCCCGCCGGACTCGCGCACCACCCGGACGGTCACCCAGTCGGCCGCGGCGTCGCCGGTGGTGGCGGGCTTCCACGCGGCGAGGTAGGCGGCCGAGCGGCAGTCGACGACGACGTCGCCCGCGGCCCGCGCGTCCAGGGCGGCCGCGAGGTGCGGGCGCCACGCCGTGGCGAGCTTGCCGACGCCGGGCAGGTCGACGCCCATCGAGAGGCGGTACGCGGGGATGCGGTCGGCGGGAGAGACGGCGCCCCACAGGCCGGAGAAGACGCGGACGTCGTCGGCGGCGCGGCGGGCGGCGTCGTCGGGCAGGTCCGCGAGGCCGGCGGCCGCGTACAGCACGCCGGTGTAGACGTGGGCGGCGGGCGCCGTCGGCGCGTCCTTGAGCTCGGTGTTGCGCGCGACCTCCGCGCCGAGCGACGCGCCCACCCCGAGGACCTGCGTCGCGTCGGGCCGCGCGCTCACCGCGGCCAGGGCGTCCAGCACGACCCGTCGCTGGTCCGTCAGGTGGCCGGCTCCCGTGAGCCCTGTCAGGTCGACCGAGGCGGCGCCGTCGGGCGCGGACGTCTTGCCCTCGGAGGGCGGCAGGCAGATCAGCACCCCGACACCCTATGGCGGGGCGCGGCGGGTCTCGGCAGTCGGACCTCCCGGCGACGGTGCGGTCCGTCACCGCTAGCGTCGTCGGGCATGGTCCACGTGAAGGTCTACGGCAACCGACGGGTGTGGGGTCAGCGGCGCGGGGAGGTCTCCGACGCGCTGCACGCGGCGCTGGTCGGCGCCTGGCGGATCCCCGAGGACAAGCGGTTCCACCGGTTCCTGCTGCTGGAGGACGGCGACCTCGTCGCCCCGCGCTCCGACGACTACCTGATGATCGAGATCGTCGCCTTCGCGGGCCGCACGCGGGAGGCCAAGCGGGAGCTGATCCGCCGCGTGTACGACGACGTCGCGCCCGCGCTGGGCGTCGCGGCCGACGACGTGGAGCTGGTCGTCCTCGAGTCGCCGGCCGAGAGCTGGGGCATCCGCGGCCGGTCCGGCGACGAGCTGTCGCTGAGCTACAAGGTCGACGTCTGACCGCACCGAGGTGAGCGGCGTCCGACCGGCTCGACCGCGCATAGACTGTGCGACGCGGACGAGTCGGTCGGACGGTCGCGTCGGCGGTGCCCTCGGGCGCCGTCGCCGAGGAACGTCCGGGCTCCGAAGGGCGAGGTGGTGGCTAACGGCCACCCGGGGTGACCCGCGGGACAGTGCCACAGAAAGCAGACCGCCGTCGCCGGGAGACCGGTGGCGGTAAGGGTGAAACGGTGGTGTAAGAGACCACCAGCACGGCCGGTGACGGTCGTGGCTCGGTAAACCCCACCTGGAGCAAGGTCAGACAGATTGTGTTCGAGGGCGGCCCGCCCGATTCTCTTCGGAGAAGCACAGTCGGGTAGACCGCTCGAGCCCTGCGGCAACGCAGGGCCTAGATGGATGACCGTCGCCCGTGCCCGGGCAACCAGGCACGGGAACAGAACCCGGCGTACAGACCGGCTCGTCCGCACGTTCCACCTGCCGCCAGACGTCGGTCAGGCTGTGGTGGGCCTCGGGCTCGCGGCGTGCTCGAGCGCCCAGGTCAGGGCGTGGTCGGCGACGCGCTCCCACCCCGGCGCGGCGCAGGTCCAGTGGTCGCGGTCCTCGAACTCGTGGTACTCGGTGAGCGCCGGAGACTTCTCCCAGTGCTTGGCGTTCGACCGGTTCACCGACGCCGGCATGATGTGGTCCTGCCCGCCCGCGATGAAGAGGAGCGGCGCCCGGTCGGTCGAGAAGTCCACCCAGGTCTCCTGGTGGCCCGGCTTGAAGTTGGCGATGAGGCCGTAGTCCCACACCCAGCGTCCCGGTGCCGGGATCGCGTACCGGTCCCACACCGCGCGCGACTCCTCGGCGGAGAGGGTGTTGGTGAAGGCGTAGTGGAACTCCTCGGGCGTGAACCCGACGGCGCGGTGCCGGTTCGCGGGGTTCTTGAGCGCCGGGAAGAGGGACTTCGCCTGCGACGGCGGGTTGACCCGGACGCCCTCGGTGGGCGCCGAGTCGATGACGACCCCGGCCGCCCCCAGCCCACGGGCGAGGAGCATCTGGGTGAGGGCGCCACCGAAGGAGTGGCCCATGATGATCGGCGGTCGGTCCAGGGCGGTGATGACGTCGGAGAGGTGCTCGATGGTCTCCGGGACGGTCAGGTCGGCGATGAGCTGCGGGTTCTCCCGGAGGGCCTCGACCTCGACCTCGAACCCTGGGTAGGCGGGCGTCACCACGGTGAAGCCCTGCTGCTGGAAGCGGTGCACCCAGCCCTCCCAGCTCCGCGGGGTCATCCACAAGCCGTGGACGAGGACGACGGTGTCTGGCGCGCTGTTTCCGGTCATGTCGCTCATGGGTGGTGGCCCCTCGCAGAGAATCGATGAACGCCGTGTGTCCGCGGGCAGCCGGTCGCGGTCGGTGACGGGCGGGGCGGTGTCCCCAGCCCGGGAGCGACAGAGGACGACCCCCGTGTCGTCATGGGTCACAGGCTAGGGAAGCGCTCCCATCGCGGCGCGGCCAAGCCGCGAAAATCACCCGCGAGCACCATGACGCCACTGTTCCCGCTGCGGGCTCCCGGACCCGACGTGCGTGGAAACACGCAGGCGGCACGGGGCGGTCGGGTGGGCGCGCGTGGGATGGGGGTCGTTCACCTCACCACGTCCTGGAAGGACGCACCCTCGTGACCGTTCCGCCGTCCACCCGCTCCGAGACCGGCGATCGTCCGCCGACCGTCGAGCCGCTGGCACACCCGCACGCCGCCGACGGCTCGCCGCCCACGGCGCCGTGGTCGGTGGCCGCGTCGGACGTGCTCGACGCCCTGGGGTCGCACCCGGACGGACTCGACCCCGCCGAGGTGGCGCACCGGCGGGCCGCCGCGGGACCCAACCGCGTGCCCGAGGGCCGCCGTCGCCCGCTGTGGCGTCGGGTCCTGACGCACTTCGACGACGTCCTCATCTACATCCTCCTGGTCGCGGCCGCGCTCAAGGCCGTCCTGGGGGACTGGGTCGACGTCGCCGTCATCCTCGCCGTCGCGGTGGTCAACGCGGGCATCGGCCTCGTCCAGGAGGGACGCGCGCGGCGCGCGCTGGACGCGATCTCGCGGATGCTCTCGACGCGCTCGCACGTGCGCCGGGGCGGTACCTGGGCCGACGTCGACGCTCAGGAGGTCGTGCCCGGCGACGTCGTGCGCGTCCGGCCGGGAGACCGGGTGCCCGCCGACGTCCGCCTGCTGGAGTCGCACGCGCTGCGGGTCGAGGAGTCCGCGCTCACCGGGGAGGCGCTCGCGGCCGCGAAGCAGGTGGACCCGGTGCCGGCCGAGGCCGGCCTGGGCGACCGCGCGAGCATGCTGTACTCGGGGACCCTCGTGGTCGCCGGGGGCGGCGCGGGCGTGGTCGTCGCCACCGGCGCGGACACCGAGCTCGGGCGCATCCAGTCGATGGTCTCGGACGTCGAGTCCCTGCAGACGCCGCTGGCCCGCACGCTCACGAGGTTCAGCCGGCGGCTGGCCCTGCTCATCGGTGCGACCTCCGCCGTCATGGTCGCGGTCGGCTGGGCGCTGCACGGCTGGGCCCTGCCCGAGCTGGCGGCCGCCGTCATCGGGTTCGCCGTGGCGGCGATCCCCGAGGGACTCCCTGCCGTCGTGACGATCACGCTGGCGCTCGCCGTGCAGCAGATGGCGCGCAGGAAGGCGATCACCCGCCGACTGCCCGCCGTCGAGACGCTGGGCGCGGTCTCCACGATCTGCTCCGACAAGACCGGGACCCTGACCCAGAACGAGATGACCGTGCGCACGGTCGTGACACGGGCGCGCCGGTTCGCGGTCGACGGCACGGGGTACGCCCCGCACGGCGACCTCACGCTCGACGGGCGCGCCGCCACCACCGCGGAGCAGCGCGACCTGGCGCGCCTCGTGGAGGCCTTCGGCCGGTGCAACGACGCGCTCGTCGTGGAGCGCGACGGGCACTGGCAGGTGCTCGGCGAGCCCACCGAGGGCGCCATCACGGTGCTCGCCGCCAAGGCAGGCTTCACCGATGAGGGCTGGCGGCGCCTCGCCGAGATCCCCTTCGACTCGGCCGCGAAGTACATGGCGACGCTCGACGAGGACCCCGACGGCATCCGGCACGTCATGGTCAAGGGGGCGCTCGACAGCGTGCTCCCGCGCTGCACCGTCCAGACCGGCCCCGACGGCGGGACCGAGCCGCTCGACGCCGACCTGTGGCTCACCCGGCTGGAGGAGCTCGGCGGGCAGGGACTGCGCGTCCTCGCCGCCGCGCGCGCGTGGCCGCGTCCCGGCGCGACCTCCCTGACGCCGTCGGACCTGGCCGACCTGGAGCTCGTCGGGCTCGTGGGCATCGTCGACCCTCCGCGGCCCGAGGCGATCGACGCGATCGCCGAGGCACGGGGGGCCGGCGTCCGCGTCGCGATGGTCACGGGGGACCACGCGGGCACGGCCCTGGCCATCGCCCGCGAGATGGGCATCGCCGACGGCGACGTCAGCGGCGGGACGGCCGCGCCGTGCGCCGCCGTGCTCACCGGGACGCAGCTGGAGGGGATGGACGACGCCGAGCTGCGGGAGCGTGTCACGGACGTCGACGTGTTCGCCCGCACGAGCCCCGAGCACAAGCTCCGCATCGTGCGCGCCCTGCAGGCGCGGGGCGAGGTCGTGGCCATGACCGGCGACGGCGTCAACGACGCCCCGGCGCTCACGCAGGCCGACGTCGGGGTCGCCATGGGCATCAAGGGCACGGAGGCCACCAAGGAGGCGGCCGACGTCGTCCTCGCGGACGACAACTTCGCGACCATCGAGCGCGCCGTCGTGGAGGGCCGGCGCGTCTACGACAACATCCGCAAGGCGATCCTGTTCCTGCTGCCGACGAACGGTGCGCAGTCGCTCGTGCTGCTGGTGGCCGTGCTGTTCGGCATGGCGCTGCCGCTGCAGCCCACGCAGGTGCTGTGGATCAACATGGTGACCTCGGTCACCCTCTCGCTGCCGCTGGCGCGCGAGCTGGCCGAGTCCGACGTGATGTCCAGGCCGCCGCGCGACCCCGCCGCCCCGCTGGTCACCGCCGCGTTCCTGCGGCGGATCGCGCTGGTGTCCGTGCTCATCGGAGGCGCCACCCTCGGCCTATGTTCGCCTTCGAGGTCGCGCAGGGCGCGTCGCTGGCCAAGGCCCAGGCCACAGCGGTGACGACGCTGGCTCTCGGCCAGCTCGCCTACCTGTTCAGCTGCCGGTTCCTGGACCGGTCGAGCCTCACGCCCGCCGTGCTGCGGGGCAACGGGGCGATCTGGTGGTCGGCGGCCGCGCTCGTGCTCCTCCGGTCGGGTTCCTCTACCTGCCCTTCATGCAGCGCACGTTCGACGTCGCCCCGATCGGCGCCCGGGAGTGGGCGCTGGCGCTGGCGCTGTCGGTCGTCGTCTTCCTCGCGACCGAGGCCGCCAAGGCCGTCGGTCGTCGGAACGGGCGGGGGGTGTCGGCATGACGACGATCCCCGCCGTCGCGCCGCGCAGACCCGTCGAGCTCGACCGTCTCGTGCTGGACCACCAGCTCGCCCTCGTGGACCTCCTGTCGCGGATGGACGGCATGCGGGAGCGGCTCCGCCGTGCCGCCCGCCACGATCCCGTCGAGCACGTCTCCTGGCGGCTCAAGCCGTGGGACTCGATCGTCGCGAAGGCGCTCCGCGAGGGCATCGCGCTGACGCCCGACGCGCTGCGGGAGCGGATGCTCGACCTGGCGGGAGTGCGCTTCACGTGCGCGTCCCCCTCCGACCTGGCGCGCGTGCGCGACGCGCTCCTCGCGCTGCCGGGCGTCACCCTCGTGGAGGAGCGCGACGGCGTCTCCGGGCCGGAGCCCGGCGGGTACCGGACCCTGCGCCTCGTCGTGCGGGTGTCCGGGGCGCGCGGCGAGGGCCACCGCGACCCCGCGGTCGAGATCCAGCTCCGCACCGTCGCGACGGACCCCCGTCGCCGGGCAGGTCGTCCCCTGACCTCCCTCGTGACCCGCCCGGCCGCGCCGGCCGCGGTCGCAGCGAGCCAGGAGGCGGAGGGCGTCGTCCTCCGGCTGTCCGGGGCCCTGGACGCCGCCTGCCTGGACGACGCGCGCGGGGCGCTCGCGCTGCTCGCGTCGGCGGGCTGTCGCCGCGTGGTGGTCGACGCCCACGACGTCACCTTCATGGACTCGGCGGGCGTCACGCTCCTCGACCGCGTGCGCCGGCGGTGCCGCGCCGCCGGCGTCCCCGTCACGCTGCTCGACCCGGCCGCCGCCGTCACGGACGTGCTCGAGCTGCTCGGGCTCGGCGGGCTGCTGCCCGTCGCCCGCTCGGCGCCGGGACCGGCCGGTGACCGGTGGTCGTGACCCGAGAGCCGTGGCAGCGGGGCCCGCTCTGCGAGGTACCACGCACGCCCGGCCCTGCGGGCCCGAGCGCCGCGGGACCGTGGACGACGAACGACAACATCGCGGAGCGCGACGCTCCCGCCACGACAAGGAGAACGAGATGACCGCGCAGCAGACGAACCAGCGGCCGCCGGCCGACCAGCAGAGCCTCATGGTCGGCGTCGACGGCACCCAGGAGAGCATGCACGCCCTCGAATGGGCCGCCTGGTACGCCCGCGACACGGGGTGCACGCTGCACATCGTCAGCAGCTTCATGCTCCCGGGCTTCACGGGCAGCTACACGTTCGCCCACGACATCCCGATGGTCGACGACCCGTACGCGCGCCGCTACGTCGAGGACCTTCTCGACCGGGCGCACAAGCGCGTCGCGGAGATCGGCGTCCCCGCCACGACCGAGGTCGCGACCGGTGACGCGACCACGGTGCTCGCGGAACGGTCGGCCGCCCACCGGTTCGTCGTGATCGGCGCCCGCGGTGCGGGCGGCTTCGTGGAGCGCCTGCTCGGCACGGTGTCCGCGAACCTGCCCGTCCGTGCGCAGTGCCCGACCGTCGTGGTCCCCCTCCACGCGAGGGACGACGGCGCCGATGGCCGTGACCCGGGCCGTCGCGGGCGGCGCATCGTCGTCGGTGCGGACGGCTCACGGTCGTCGGAGGCCGCGGTCGAGGCCGCGGTCGCCCAGGCGCAGGAGTGGGGCGCGGAGGTCGTCGTCGCGCGTGCCGTGACGATGGTGGGCTGGAGCCACTCGCCGTGGCTCGACACCGGCTTCCGGGACAGCGTCATGGAGGCCGCGCGGGCCGACACCGACCGTCTGCGCGACCGGCTCCGCACGACCTACCCCGACGTCGTGACCCGCACCGACGTGGTCGAGGGGCACGCGGTCGACGTGCTCGTCGCCGCCTCCCGGGACGCGGACCTGCTCGTCGTCGGGTCGCGCGGGCGGGGCGGCATCCGGGGGCTGGTGCTGGGGTCGACGAGCCAGGCGGTGCTGCGCCGCTCGCTGTGCCCCGTCCTCGTGCCCCGTCGGTGACGCGCGGCGGTGCTGTCCGCCCCGGCGCGGCGCCGCCCGGGCGGACAGGCGGGTCCCCTGCCTAGGATCGACGACATGGTGGCCCCTGTCACACGGGTCGGCATCGTCGAGGACGAGGCGCTGATGCGAGGCATGCTCGAACAGACGCTGTCGGCCGAGGAGACGTTGCGCGTCGTGCACTCGGTGCCGGGCGTCACGGAGGCGCGGCTGGTCTTCACGCCCGGGTCGTGCGACGTGGCGGTGCTGGACGTGAACCTGCCCGACGGCAACGGGGTGGCGCTCGGCCTGACCCTGCAGCGCGCCGACCCGCGGCTGGCCGTCATGCTGCTGTCCAGCGAGGACGTCATGGGGATGTTCACCACCGTCCAGGACGAGGCCAGCCGCCCCTGGAGCTACCTCTCCAAGCGGTCGAGCTTCGCGCGAGACGTCCTGGTCCGGGCGATCGTCGCGACCGCGCAGGGCCAGGTCGTGCTCGACCCGTACCTGGTCCAGCGGTCCACGCCCCGGCCGGGCTCGGCCGTCGCGGAGCTCACCCGGGCGCAGTTCGGCGTGCTGCGACTCGTCGCGGAGGGCCTGTCGAACCACGCCGCCGCGGACCGCCTGGGGATCAACGAACGGTCGGTCGAGAGCCACCTGAAGTCGATCTACCAGCGGCTCGGGATCGACGGCGGCGACCACAACCGGCGCGTCGCCGCCGTGCTGGCGTTCCTCGAGCAGACGGGCCGGTCGTGGCGCGCATGACGGCCCCCGTCGAGCGCGGGGCTACGCCGGTCGAGGGCGACCCGGCCGCCGCGGTCCGCGCGCGGGACCGGCTGCGTCTCACGGTCCTCGTCGCGGGGACGAACTTCGTGCTGTACGCGCTGGTCTCCCTGGCCGGCTGGGCCGGATGGGGCGGCCTGCACGCCGCGGTGGCCGTCGAGCGCGGCACCCTCGGCGTCGTGCTCGACGGCGTCGTCGTGCTGCTCGTGAACCTCGCCTTCGGCGCGGCCGTGATCGCCGGGACGCTCGCCTTCCGCCCGCTGGACCGCCCGTGGCCCGCCCGGGTCCTCGTGGTCACCTGCGTGGCGGCGGTGGCGTCGGTGCCGCGCATCCTGGCCCTCGCCGCGCTCACGAGCACCCCGTCCAGCGGCGCCTACGTCGCTGCGGTCGGCACGCTCGGGCTGCTGGCGGGCGTGGTGGGCATGACCGCCGGCCTGCTGTCGGCGTCCCTCGTGGACCGCGCGCGGACCGAGCAGGAGCGCCGCGAGGAGGAGGCGCTGCGCGCCGCCCGGGTGGTGGAGGAGCTGCAGGGGGAGGAGGTCCGGGTGCGCCGGCACGTCTTCGACCAGCTGCACGGCACGCTGCAGTTCCACCTCGTCACGGTGACCGCCGGCCTCGACCGGGTCGCCGACGAGCTCGCCGCGTCGGGCGACGACGCGCACGCCGCGGACCTGCGCCACTGGGCGGAGACCCTGGAGGAGATCCGCGAGCAGGACGTGCGCTCCCTGAGCCACGCGGTGTTCCCCTCCGGGGCCGACATGGGCACCCAGGAGGCGATCCAGGTCCTGCTCCGCCGCCTCCCGCCCCAGATCGACGCGGCGGTCGAGCTGGGCGACAACTACCAGACGCTCGTGGCCGACGACGGCCTGCGGATGCCCATGGCCGAGCGGCTCGTCGTGATCTACACCGTCGAGGAGGCGGTGACCAACGCGCTGCGCCACGGGCACGCGAGCAGGGTGCGGGTCCACGCCGACGCCGAACCGACGGACGACCCCGACCGGTGGGTGTTCGTCACCGTGGTCGACGACGACGGGAGCGGGCCGCCGCGGCCGGCGCCGCCGATGCACGGGCTCCGCCGCCACCGCGAACGCATCGAGTACCGGGGCGGCACCCTCACGCTGGGCACGAACCCCGGCGGCGGCGGCCGGCTGGCGTTCCGCGTGCCCTTCACGGTGGAACCGGAGGGCCGGCGCGAGGTCCCGCACGTGTGAACGCTACGTAAAGAATTCCTATGCCGTGGTTCCGTTCCTGGTCGGCACAGGTGTAACGTGGCGGGCGTCGTGACAACGAGGTCGCGAGTCCGGGACGCAGCGCTCGAGACCGAGGCGCGCAGGGACGCAGGACGTGGGACGAAGGTGTGGCAGTGACTTTCACCGACGAGGCGCAGGCCGGGGGAATCGCCCTGGTGGAGCGGGCCGACGTGAGCGTGGTGGACATGTGGGGCGAGATCGACATCGCCCTGCGCAACGAGGCGAGCGCCGCGCTCGCGAGGGCCTTCGAGCGTGACCTCCCCGTGGTGGTGGACACGTCGCGCGTGACGTTCATCGACTCCGCCGGGGTCGCCTTCCTCGTCCAGCTCTGCCGGATCGGCCGCGACGAGGGCCTGCGCGTGTCGCTGCACCGCCCGCCCGACGCCGTCCTCGACGTCCTGCGGATGCTCGACCTCGACGTGACGGGCGACACGACCGCGGTGGGTGCCGTCACCGACCGGGCCACGCCTCGGACGGCGCCGACCCGGGCCGTGCCGCGCAGCCTCGCCGGCTGAGCCCTTCGGCGTCGGAGATCGACGGGGTCAGTGGTCGCGACCGCTGGCGGCCAGCGCAGCGGCACCGACGATGCCGGCGCGGTTGCGCAGCGTGGCGGGGATGATCGGTGCCCGCAGGTCGAGCAGCGGCAGGAACTTCTCGTGGTGCTTGCTCACACCGCCGCCGACGACGATCAGCTCGGGGGAGAGCAGCATCTCCACCGTCTCGAAGTAGCGTTGCAGCCGCTCTGCCCACTGGTGCCATGACAGGTCGTGCCGCTCGCGGGCGGACTCGGCGGCCCGCGACTCGGCGTCGTGCCCGTCGATCTCGAGGTGGCCCAGCTCGGTGTTGGGCACGAGCACGCCGTCCACGAGCAGCGCGGACCCGATCCCGGTGCCGAGCGTGACCACGAGGACGACCCCGTCCCGGCCCTCGGCGGCGCCGTACCGCTGCTCGCCGACCCCCGCGGCGTCGGCGTCGTTCACCGCGGTCACCTCGCGCCCCGTCGCCTCGCGGGCGAGGGCAGGCAGGTCGACGCCCTGCCACGACTGGTGCAGGTTGGCGATGAACCGGACGACGCCGTGGTCCATCGGGGCGGGGAAGGCGACGCCGACCGGCACGTGGGCCGGCAGCTCGAACGAGTCGACCAGCTCGGCCAGCACGCCCGCCACGGCCTCCGGCGTCGAGCTCTCGGGGGTGGGGATGCGGCGGCGCTCGTCCGCGAACTCCCCGGTCGCCAGGTCGACCGGCGCCCCCTTGATGCCGGACCCGCCGATGTCGATGCCGAACGCGACCTGCTGCGTTGCCTCCACCATGGGCCCCATCTTGATGCAGGATCGTCCTATGAGCGACACAAGCCCGGCGCAGTACTGGTACAACACCAAGACCGGCGAGGTCGAGGAGAGCCACGACCGTTCCAGCTGGAGCCACCGCATGGGCCCGTACCCCACCCGCGAGGCGGCCCGCAACGCCCTGGACTCCGCGCAACGCCGCAACGACGAGTGGGAGGGCGAGGACGCCGACTGGCGCGGCCGCGACTGAGCGGCGCCTCGCCGCGGACCGATGAGTCCCGGACGTGTCCGTCGTCGACCGTCACGACGGAGGTGACGGGATGACGGCTGACGGGACGACGACGGTCGAGGCGAACGGGGTCACGCTCGGCGTGGAGCACTTCGGCGAGGAGACGGCCCCGCTGGTGCTCTGCGCGGGCGGCACGACGATGCTGTCGTGGCCCGACGCGCTCTGCGAGGCGGTGGCGCGCGGCGGACGCCACGTGGTGCGGTACGACCTGCGCGACGCGGGGGCGTCCACGACGGGGGACCCCGAGGCGCCGCGCTACACGCTGCGGGACCTCGCGGCGGACGCCGCGGCGCTGGCGCGCGAGCTCGACCACCGGCCGGCGCACCTGGCGGGCCTCGGCGTCGGCGGGATGGTGGCGCAGGTCGCGGTGGTCGAGCACCCGGGTGCGTTCGCGGCCCTGACGCTCGTCGGGACGCGGGCGGTGGCTCCCGGCCCGGTCGACGACGACCTGCCCGACCACGACGCGGCGGCCATGGAGCGGCTGTTCTCGCTGCCCGATCCCGACTGGTCCGAGCGCGACGCCGTGGCCCACCATGCCGCCCGCAGCGCCGAGATCCTCGGGGACGACCCGGCCGCGGCGCGCGTCCTCGCCGGCCGGGTGTGGGACCGGACGCCGGGCGCGTCGCCCGCGGTGCGGGCGGCCAACCAGCAGGGCACGGTCTTCGCCCGCCTCGACTGCTCGCCGCGCTGGCGCGAGCGCCTCCGCGAGGTCACCGCGCCGACGCTCGTGGTGCACGGCCGCCGGGACCCGTTCTTCCCGGTCGGCAACGGGGAGGCGCTGGCCCGCGACATCCCGGGCGCGCGCCTGCTGGTCCTCGAGGGCGCGTCGACGACGGTCCGCGACGACGACGCCGGCCGGGTCGCGGCGGCGATGCTCGCGCTGCCGGACGGCGACGTCTCGAGTCGGTACGTCTAGCGCTCGAAGGAGTGCGCGGCGTCGGGGAAGGTGCCCCCGCGGACCTCGGCAGCGTAGTCCTGCGCCGCCTGGCGCAGCAGGTTGCCGACCTCGGCGAACCGGCGCGCGAACCGCGGCGACCAGTCCGTCATCCCGGCCATGTCGGTCCAGACCAGCACCTGCCCGTCGACGCGCGGCCCCGCGCCGATGCCGATGGTCGGGATGCGCAGGATCTCCGTGGCGCGCGCGGCGACCTCCACCGGCACCATCTCCAGCACGACGGCGACCGCCCCGGCCTCCTGCACGGCGAGCGCGTCCTCGCACAGGGTCTCCGCGGCGTCGTCCCCCCGGCCCTGCACGCGCGGCCCGCCCAGGATGTTCTCCGACTGCGGCGTGAAGCCGAGGTGCCCGACGACGGGGATGCCCGCGTCGGTGAGGGCGCGGATCTGCGCGGCGGACCGGCGGCCGCCCTCGAGCTTGACCGCGGCGGCGCCGGTCTCCTTCATCACGCGGACGGCGGAGGCGAGGGCCTGCTCGGGGCCGGCCTCGTAGGTGCCGAACGGCAGGTCGACGACGACGAGCGCGTGCTCGGCGGCGCGGGCGACGGCACGGGCCGGCGGGATCATGTCGTCGAGGGTGACCGGGAGCGTGGTCGGGTGGCCGTGCATCGTGTTGCCGATCGAGTCGCCGACGAGCAGCAGGTCCAGGCCCGCGGCGTCGAAGAGGCGGGCCGTGACGGCGTCGTACGCCGTGAGCATCGTGAGCTTCTCGCCCCGCTCCTTGGCCTCGGCCAGGTGGTGGACCCGGACGCGGCGGCGGCGGGTGAGGTCGGCGGCGGGCGAAGGTGCTGCGGCGACGTCGGCGGCGGCGTCGTGACCGGGGTTCGACATGGCGGCCAGCCTATGCCTCCGACGCCCGGTACCGGGTATCCGTCCAGGTCCTGGCCCGGCGGGCGCGGGGGAGAGGCGGACGAGGCGCGGACGAGGTGCCAGGACATACCCCGTTAACACTTCTCGGGCAGGATGGGTCCATGGACAGGCAGCAGGAGTTCGTGCTCCGCACGGTCGAGGAGCGCGACATCCGCTTCATCCGGCTCTGGTTCACCGACGTTCTCGGGGTGCTGAAGTCGGTGGCGGTCGCCCCGGCCGAGCTCGAGCAGGCGTTCACGGAGGGCATCGGGTTCGACGGCAGCTCCATCGAGGGGCTGACGCGGGTCTACGAGGCGGACATGATCGCCAAGCCCGACCCGACCACGTTCCAGGTGCTGCCCTGGCGCGGCGAGCGGCACGGCACCGGCCGCATGTTCTGCGACATCCTCACGCCCGACGGCGAGCCCTCCCTCGCGGACTCCCGCAACGTGCTCAAGCGGACGCTCGCCAAGGCCAGCGACCGCGGCTTCACCTTCTACACGCACCCCGAGGTCGAGTTCTACCTGTTCAACCAGCTCGCGGCGCCGGAGGACCCGCTGGTGCCGGTCGACAACGGGGGCTACTTCGACCACCTGGCGCGCGGCAGCACGCACGACTTCCGCCGCGCCGCGATCACGATGCTCGAGTCGATGGGCATCTCGGTCGAGTTCTCCCACCACGAGGCGGGGCCCGGCCAGAACGAGATCGACCTGCGGTACGCCGACGCGCTGACCACGGCCGACAACCTCATGACCTTCCGCACGGTGGTCAAGGAGGTGGCGCTGGAGCAGGGCGTGTTCGCGTCGTTCATGCCCAAGCCGATGGCCGACCAGCCGGGCTCCGGCATGCACACGCACCTCTCCCTGTTCGAGGACGACCAGAACGCCTTCCACGAGCCCGGAGCGCAGTTCGAGCTGTCCAAGACGGCCCGGCAGTTCATCGCCGGCCTGCTGGTGCACGCGGCCGAGATCACGGCCGTGACCAACCAGTACGTCAACTCGTACAAGCGCCTGTGGGGCGGCGCCGAGGCGCCGAGCTACATCTGCTGGGGCCACAACAACCGGTCCGCCCTCGTGCGCGTGCCCATGTACAAGCCGGGCAAGGGCAACTCGGCGCGGGTGGAGTACCGCGCGCTCGACTCGGCGGCCAACCCGTACCTGGCGTTCGCGGTGCTGCTGGCCGCCGGGCTCAAGGGCATCGAGGACGGCTACGAGCTGCCCGAGGCCACGGGCGACGATGTCTGGGAGCTGACGGACCGCGAGCGCCGCGCCCTCGGCATCGCGCCGCTGCCGCAGTCGCTCGACGAGGCGATCGAGCTCATGGAGCGCTCCGAGCTGGTGGCCGAGACGCTCGGTGAGCACGTCTTCGACTTCGTCCTGCGCAACAAGCGGCAGGAGTGGGACGCGTACCGCGCGCAGGTCACGCCCTACGAGCTGCGCCGGTTCCTGCAGAACCTGTGACCGCCCGTCCGCCGACCCTCACGAGCCGGCTGCTGCACGCGGGCTTCGCGGACCTCACCCGGTCGGCGTCGCTGTGGTCCGACGCCGGCCTGCAGGAGGCGCTCGCGGAACCGGGGCGCCAGGACGCGCTCCTGGGCGCGATCGGCACCTGCGCCGACCCGGACATGGCGCTCCTGCAGCTGGTGCGCCTCGCGGAGCACCCCGAGGCCCGCGCGCGGCTCGGCGGTCTGCTCGACGCGGACGCGCCGCCGCGGGCGCGCACCCGGCTGCTGGCCGTGCTCGGGGCGTCGTCCGCCCTCGGCGACGAGGTGGTGCGCCGGCCCGAGCTGCTCGACGTGCTCGCGACGCCCGACGGAGCGTCGCGGGGCGGGGACGACGACTTCGGGGACCCCGGCGATGACGGCGGTGCCGACGACGCCGACGGTGCCGACGACGCCGAGCAGGGGGACGGCGACCCGGGCCCGCGCACCGTGACGGGTCCGGCGCAGGTCCGTGCCGCGCTGCTGCGCGCCGTCGGCGCGGACCCGGACGCCGCGGTGCCGGTCGCCGCCGACCCGGCCGCCGGGCCGGGCACGGGCTGGCCCGACACGGGCGCGGCGACCACGACGGACGCGCTGCGCCGGGCGTATCGCGCACGGCTGCTGGCGCTGGCCGCGGACGACCTCACCGCGAGCGAGCCGCTGACCCGTTTGCCGGTGGTCGGTGCGGCGCTGGCGGACCTCGCCTCCGCCGCGCTCGAGGCCGCGCTCGCCGTCGCGCGGGCCGACCTGGAGGACCACGGCGCGGGCGTGCGACTCGCCGTCGTCGGCATGGGCAAGACCGGCGGACGCGAGCTGAACTACGTCTCCGACGTCGACGTCGTGTACGTCTGCGAGCCCGGGGAGCTGCCGGGCGGCGAGGTCCTCGACGAGGAGACGGCGCTCGCCGTCGGCACGCGCCTCGCGAGCGGGCTGCAGCGCGTGTGCTCGGCCGCCTCCGCCGAACCGGCGCTGTGGCCCGTCGACGCGGCGCTGCGGCCGGAGGGGGCGCAGGGGCCCCTGGTGCGCACGCTCGCGAGCCACGTGGCGTACTACGAGCGCTGGGCCGAGACGTGGGAGTTCCAGGCCCTGCTCAAGGCGCGACCGGTGGCCGGGGACGCGGCGCTGGGGCGTGACTACCGGGCGGCCGTCGACCCGTTCATCTGGTCGGCCGTGCACCGCGAGCACTTCGTCGAGGACGCCCGCGCGATGCGCCGCCGCGTCGAGCAGCACGTCCCCGCCGCCGAGGCGGACCGGCAGATCAAGCTGGGCAAGGGCGGGCTGCGCGACGTCGAATTCACCGTGCAGCTGCTCCAGCTCGTGCACGGCCGCGCCGACCCGCAGATCCGCTCGCCGCACACGCTGTCCGCTCTCGCCGCTCTCGCGGCCGGCGGGTACGTCGGGCGGGAGCACGCCGCGCGGATGGCGGTCTGCTACCGGTTCCTGCGCGCGCTGGAGCACCGGGTGCAGCTGTACCGGCTGCGGCGCACGCACCTGCTGCCGACGACGGAGGAGGACCTGCGCCGTCTGGCACGGTCGCTCGGCATGCGGGCGGAGGGGGCGTCCGGCCTCCTCGAGCGGTGGCGCGCGACCCGGCGCGAGGTCCGGGCGCTGCACGAGGAGGTCTTCTACCGGCCGCTGCTGCCCGCGTCGGCACAGCTGTCGGACGCCGAGCTCTCGCTGTCCCCGGACGTCGCGCGTGAGCGGTTCGCCGCGGTCGGGTACCGCGACCCCGACGGCGCGATGCGGCACGTCGAGGCCCTGACGGCGGGCACGTCGCGCCGGGCCGCGCTGCAGCGCCAGCTGCTGCCGGTGCTGCTCGGCTGGTTCGCCGAGGGGGCCGACCCGGACGCCGGGCTGCTCGCGTTCCGCAAGCTGTCCGACGAGCTGGGCACCACGCCCTGGTACCTGCGGCTGCTGCGCGACTCCGAGAACGCGGCCTACCACCTGACCCGCCTGCTGGCCTCGTCCACGTACCTCGCCGAGGCGCTGGCCCGCTCGCCGGAGTCGGTGCGCTGGCTGGCGGACACGTCGGGGCTCGAGCCGCGCGGGCCGCAGCGGCTGGCGGCGGAGGCGGACGCGCTCCTCACCCGCGCGGACGAGCCGAAGCCGGCCGCGCAGCGACTGCGCGCCCTGCGCCGCCGTGAGCTGGCCCGGACAGGGGCGGCCGAGGTGCTCGGCCTGCTGCCGCCGGTGGATGCCGCGGCGGCGGTCTCGGACGCCGCGGACGTCGTCCTGGCGGGTGGCCTGCGGGTCGCCGAGCACGCGGCGCGCGCCGAGCTCGGGCTGGGCGGCTCGCGGGAGGCGAACCCCACGCGGCTGCTGGTCGTCGCGATGGGACGGCTCGGCGGGCGGGAGATGGGGTACGGCTCGGACGCGGACGTCATGTTCGTGCACGAGCCGCTGCCGGGCGCCGAGCCGCAGCTCGCGCAGGACTTCGCCACCCGGACGGCCACGCGGCTGCGCGCCCTGCTGTCCGAGGTGGGCCCCGAGCCGGCGTTGCCCGTGGACGCCGACCTGCGCCCCGAGGGCCGGCAGGGGCCGCTCGTGCGCACCCTCGACTCGTACGCCGAGTACTACGGGCGCTGGTCGAGCGTGTGGGAGGCGCAGGCGTTGCTGCGCGCCCGTCCGGTGGCGGGCGACGTCGGCACCGGTGCGGACGGCGCCGGGGACGAGGGTGCGCTCGGTGACCGGTTCCGGGCCCTGGTCGACCCGTTGCGCTACCCGCCGGGCGGGCTCGACGACGCGCGCCTGCGGGAGGTGCGCCGCATCAAGGCCCGCGTGGAGGCGGAGCGCCTGCCCCGCGGGGCCGACCCGGCGCGGCACCTCAAGCTGGGGCGCGGCGGGGTGTCCGACGTCGAGTGGACCGCGCAGCTGCTGCAGCTGCAGCACGCGGCCGAGGTGCCCGGGCTGCGCACCACCGGCACGGTCGCGGCGCTCGACGCCGCGACGTCGGCGGGCCTGCTCGATCCCGAGGACTCGGCGCAACTGCGCGACGCGTGGGTGCTGGCCTCCCGCCTGCGGTCCGCCGTCGTGCTCTGGTCGGGGCGCACCACCGGCGCGCAGACCGACCGGCTGCCGCACGACTCGCGCGACCTGACCGGCGTCGCCGCCCTGCTGGGCGACGTGGGGACCGGGGGAGAGCTGGAGGAGCTGTACCTGCGCACCGCTCGCCGCGCCCGGGCCGTCATGGAACGCGTCTTCTACGGCGAGGAGTGACCTCGCCGCGCTGCCGGGCCATGGAGTCGGGCGTGGCGCAGGGCCGTGCTGAGACCCCTCCCGGAGGTGCCCCCGGGTACGGCAGAATCTGGGGCATGCACCAGCCCATGCCGTCGCCCGCGGGCGCACCGTCCGCCGGCCGTCGACCCTCCGGAGCCGTCGCGTGAGCGCCGGCCTGCTCGGCCTGCTCGACGACGTCGCGGCGATCGCGAAGCTCGCCGCCGCCTCGCTCGACGACGTCGGGGCCGCGGCCGCGAAGGCGACCGCGAAGGCGGCGGGGGTCGTCGTCGACGACACCGCGGTGACCCCGCAGTACGTGCACGGTGTGGCGGCGAACCGCGAGATCCCCATCGTCAAGAAGATCGCGTGGGGCTCGATCCGCAACAAGGTGCTGATCATCCTCCCGATCGCCCTGATCCTCAGCCAGTGGGCGCCGTGGCTCCTCACGCCGATCCTCATGGTGGGCGGCACGTACCTGGCCTTCGAGGGCGCGGAGAAGATCTGGGGCCGGCTGCGCGGCCATGAGGGCCACGACAAGCCCGCCGCGACCGTGGGCCCGGACGCCGAGAAGAGCCTCGTCGCCGGCGCCGTGCGCACCGACCTCATCCTGTCCGCCGAGATCATGGTCATCGCCCTGAACGAGGTGGCGCACGAGCCGTTCTTCTCGCGCCTGGTCATCCTGCTGGTCGTCGCGCTCGCCATCACCGTGATCGTCTACGGCGTCGTGGGCCTCATCGTGCGGATGGACGACATGGGCCTGGCGCTCGCGGGCCGTGACTCGCGGGGCAGCCAGCGCGTGGGCCGCGCCCTCGTGACGGGGATGCCCAAGGTCCTCGCCGTGATCTCCGTCGTGGGCACGGTCGCGATGCTGTGGGTCGGTGGGCACATCCTGCTGACCGGTACCCACGAGCTCGGCTGGCACGCGCCCTACGACTTCGTGCACCACCTCGAGGAGGCCGTCGCGCACGCCGTGCCCGGCATCGGGGGCTTCCTCGGCTGGCTCGTCAACACGTTCTTCTCCGCCCTGGTCGGCGTGATCGTGGGCGCCGTCGTCGTCGCCGTCATGCACGTGCTGCCGTTCGGGAAGAAGCACGGCGAGGAGCACGCTGCCGACCACGCTGCCGACCACACCGAGCCCACCGACGGCCCGCGGGCCTGACGAGGGCGTCCGCCCGGCGGGTGCCGGGCGGACGCCCTCGTCGGATCGTGCGGGTCAGGACGCGACGGCCACGCCGGCGCGGTCGCCCTGGCGCAGCGCCACCTTGTTGACCTTGCCGGAGGCGTTCGTGGGGATGGCGTCGAGGACGACGAGGTCCTTGGGCTGCTTGAACCGGGCGAGGGTGTCGCCGAGCCAGGCCTGCAGCTCCTCGAGGCTCAGCGGGTCGCCGGGGGTCAGCACGACGGCGGCGACCGGGACCTCGCCCCAGCGCTCGTCGGGGCGGCCGTACACCGCCGCCGCGACGATCCGCGGGTGGGCGAACAGGGCGTTCTCCACCTCGGCGCAGTACACGTTCTCGCCGCCGGAGATGATCATGTCCTTGAGCCGGTCGACGACCCAGACGAAGCCGTCCTCGTCCTGGCGCACGAGGTCGCCCGAGTGGAACCAGCCGCCGTCGAACGCGGCGGCCGTCTCGGCGGGCTTGCGCCAGTACCCCTTCATGAGGTTCGGCCCGCGGTAGACGATCTCCCCGACCGTCCCGGGCGGGACGTCGTTCAGCTCGGCGTCCACGACCCGCGCCTGGACGGTGGGGATCGGGCGGCCGACGGACCCCAGCTTGCGCAGCGCGTCCTCGCCGCGCAGCGCGCACGTGATGGGTGAGAGCTCGGTCTGCCCGAAGACCGCCACGTTGAGCGCGTCCGGGAACGTCTCCGACATCGCGCGCAGGACCGTGTCGGACGCGGGCGCGGCCCCCCAGCTGATCACCCTGAGGCGCAGGTTGCGCTCGCGGATGCCCGGGACGGCGCAGATCGCCTGCCACTGCTGCGGCACGTTGAACACGATGGTGGCGCCCTCGCGCTCCCACGCGTCGACGAGCGCCTCGGGGTCGAAGGCTCCCAGCGGGTGCATGACGGTGGGGATGCCCACGATGAAGTTTGCGGAGATCGAGCCGAGCCCGGCGATGTGGAACAGGGGCGCGGTCAGGTAGGCGACGTCGCTCTCGTCGACGATCTCGTTCACGCGGATGCAGGTGAGCGACTGGGCGGCCAGGTTCAGGTGGTCGAGCATCGCGCCCTTGGGCCGCCCCGTCGTGCCCGAGGTGTACATGATGAGGCAGGTCGTGTCCTCGGGGACGTCGGGCGCCGCGAAGCCGTCCAGGGGCTCGGCCAGGAGGTCGGCGAGGCTCTCCTGGTCGCCGGTGGCCTCACCCGCCACCAGCACCCGCCGGAGGCGGTCGGTGATCGACCGCGCGGCCTCGACGAGCGGGACCAGCGGCTGGTCGACGACGATGACGTCGGCGTCCGCGTCGTCGACGATGTAGGCCACCTCGGCGGGGGAGAGGCGGATGTTGATCGGGACGGCGATCGCGCCGAGGCGGTTGATCGCGAAGACGGTCTCGACCACCAGGGGGTGGTTGAGGGTGAGGAGCAGCACCCGGTCACCGAACCCGACGCCGCGCCGCTGCAGCGCCGCGGCGAGGGCGTCCATGTGACGGGCCGCGTCGGCCCACGTGGTCACCTCGCCCTGGAACGAGAACGCGGTGGCGTCGGGCTTGTTGGCGGCGTGGGTCAGGACCTGGTTCATCCAGTGGTTGCGCCGGAGCCCCGGGGGGATGGCGGCAGTGACGTCGCTCATGGCATGCACCTCTTCGTACGTGAGCCGAGTCGGTGACGTGGCTCCGTCGCCCCGTCCCGTCCGTTCGCGCCGGCCGCGGGGACCGACGGAAGTCATGTTACTCACCATTCACATCGGAGTGCCAGACCCTGGGCAGACCCGGCGTTAGTGTGTCCACCGTGAGCGAGGCGAGGGCGGCGGAACCGGTCAGGAGGCGCCCTCGTGACCGGCGGCAGACCATCGAGGCGGCCGCGGCGGTCGCCTTCGCGGAGCGGGGCTACCACCGCGTGGCGATGCAGGACGTCGCGGACGCCGTCGGGATCACCGCCGCGGCGCTCTACCGGCACTTCGACAACAAGTACGAGCTGTTCCGCGAGATCGCGATGGACCTCGTCGCCCGGCTCACGAACGCCACCGCGGCCGTGACGAGCCCGGCCGACCGGACGCCGGGCGCCGCGCGCGCCGACGCCGAGGCCGTCCTGGACGCCGTCTCCGGGGAGACCGTCGCGATGCGGTCGTCCGGCAACATCTACCGCTGGGAGAGCCGCTACCTGCGCCCCGAGGACCGCAAGGCCCTCGCCGCGGAGTTCACGGCGCTGCGGTGCCGCCTGTCCGAGCCGGCCGCGACGCTGCGGCCGGACCTCGACCCGGCGACGCTGGACCTCGTCGCCCTGGCCGCGCTGAGCGTGATCGCGAGCGTCACGGCCCATCGCACCCCGATGGCCGTCGGTCCCCTCCAGACGCTCCTGCGCGAGGCCGCGCTGCGCGTGCTCACCGACGCGCCCGGACCGGCGCCGTCGGTCTCGGCGTCCGGGGACGGTGACGCGCCGGACGAGGCCGGCCAGCCGGGCCGGCGCCGCGACCAGCTCGCGCAGGCGGGGATCGCCGCGTTCGCGCGGCGCGGCTACCACGAGGCCTCGATCGAGGAGATCGCGGCCGCCGTGGGGCTCACGCCGTCCGGCGTCTACCGGCACTTCAGCGGCAAGTCCGAGATCCTGCGCACGGCGTGCGAGCGGGCCGCGGCGACCCTGGACGCGGCGGCGGAGGACGCCCTCGGGCACCCTGACCCTCGGGAGGCGCTGCGCAGCCTGGAGGCGGCATACGTCCGCTTCGCCGTCGAGGACCGCGACCTCATGGACGTGTACACGGCCGACGTCGGGGCGCTCGACCCCGAGGACCAGCGCCGTCTGCGACGGTTGCAGCGGGCGCACGTCGACGACTGGGTCGAGCTGCTCGAGCGGGTGCGGCCGGGCGGCGACCCCCGGGAGCTGCGGTTCCTCGTGCACGCCGGCTTCAACGTGGTTGCGGACCTGAGCGTCGCCCTGCGGCGCAGCCCGGGACCCGAGGCGAAGCGGTGGATCGGGGCCGTGCTGGAGACCGTGCTCGGCGCCTAGTCCCGGGAACCCTTCGCGCGCCCGTGCAGCAGCGGGATCATCCGCGCGACCAGGTGCATGTCCTTCTCGGTGCGGTTCATCGTCAGGAGGTTCAGCGCCGCCTTGCGCGTCTGCCGCGCCACGGACTTGACGGTGCTGAACTCCCGTAGGCCGTCCGCGCCGTGGATGCGCCCGAAGCCGGACTCCTTGACGCCGCCGAAGGGCAGTGCGGCCACCGCGGCGAACCCGAGCACCGAGTTCACCGTGACGACGCCGGCGCGCAGCGCGTCGGCGGCCGCGGCCGCCGCCCGGGTGTCCTTGGTGAAGACCGCCGCGCCGAGGCCGTACGCGGTCGCGTTCGCGCGCTCGACCGCCTCGTCGAGGGAGGCGACGGTGTTGATGACGACGAGCGGGCCGAACGTCTCGTGCTGCACGGCCAGCGAGCTCTCGTCCACGTCGGTGACGACGATCGGGTCGATCGCCCGGCCCCGGACGCTGTCGGGCCCGCCGAGCACGGCCGTCCCCGAGCGCACCGCGTCCTCGACGTGCCGGCGGACGACGTCGGACTGCGCGGCGAGCGTCATCGGCCCGTACTGCGCGTCCGGGCCCGAGGTGCGCAGGCGGCGTGCCCGTTCCACGACGCGCGCCACGAGGGCGTCACGCACCGCCTCGACGACGTACACGCGCTCGACGCCCACGCACGTCTGGCCGGCGTTGCCCATCGCCCCGAAGACGACGAAGTCGGCGGCGGCGTCGAGGTCGGCGTCCGCCGCGACGAGCAGGGCGTCCTTGCCGCCGCACTCGGCCACGATCGGCACCAGGCGCTCGGCGGCGGCGGCCATGACCTTCTTCGCCGTCGCCGTCGAGCCCGTGAACGCGACCTTGTCGACGTCGGCCGCGACGAGCGCCGCGCCCGTCGCCCCGTCGCCGGTCACGGCGACGAGCACGTCGTGGCCCACGGCCTCCTGCCAGCGCTCGGCGAGCCAGACCGCCGGGCCGGGGGTCAGCTCGCTGGGCTTGAAGACGACGGCGTTCCCGGCCGCGAGCGCGTACGAGATCGAGCCCATCGGCGTGTACAGCGGGTAGTTCCACGGCCCGATGACGCCCACGACGCCGTACGGTTCGTAGCCGACCGTGGCGTGCTGGTTGTAGTTGATGAGGCCGGCGCGCACCCGGCGGCGGCGCAGCACGCGGGCCGCGTTCTTCGCCGCCCAGTCGAGGTGCCCGAGGGTGAGCATGACCTCGAGCAGCGCGTCCCCGGCGGGCTTGCCGGTCTCGGCCGAGATGAGGTCGGCCAGCTCCTGGGCGCGCAGCGCGATCTGCGACTTCCAGCGCAGGAGGTGGGTGCGCCGCCCGGCGGGGCCCTGCTCGCGCCACCAGCGGGCGCCGTCCCGGGCGGCGGCCACGGCGGCGCGGACCTGGGCGGCGTCGGCCACCGGATAGGTGGCGACGGGCTCGCCGTCGACGGGGCGGTGCGTCGTGAGCTGTTCGGCCGCCCGCCCGGGGGAGGTCTGGTCCGCAAGGGTCATCGCCGGTCTCCTACTCCACGTCGAGCAAGACAAGTAAATCGCGAGTCACACTCTAGGGTCGGCCCGGGGCGACGCGCAAGGATTTCTCTAATCTCGGTTAGAAACTCCGCTACCATCGGGTGATGGACCTCACCGGGACGGAGACGACGCGACCGGCGTCGAAGTCGGCGCAGACGCGCCAGCGCATCCTGGACGCGGCGGCGGAGGTGCTGTCGCGCAAGGGGTACGCGGGCACGCGCCTCGCCGACGTCGCCGCGGTGGCCGGCGTCCAGGCGCCGGCGATCTACTACTACTTCTCCTCGCGCGACGGGCTCGTCGAGGAGGTCATGTGGGAGGGCGCGCACCGCGTCCGGGTCCACGTCGAGGAGATGCTCGAGGCGATGCCCGACGACAGCTCCGCGATGGATCGGCTGCTCGTGGCCGTCGACGCCCACCTGCGGTACGAGCTGCAGGTGTCGGACTACGCCACGGCCTCGATCCGCAACGCCGGGCACGTCCCGGAGCAGCTGCGGGTGCGGCCGGCGGCCGAGGAGGCGCTCTACAGCCGGCTGTGGCGCGACCTGTTCGTCGCCGCCCAGCAGGCCGGGGAGGTGCGCGCCGACCTCGACGTCAACACCTTCCGCCTGCTCCTGCTGGGGGCGATGAACTGGGTCGTCGAGTGGTGGAACCCGCGCACGCGGTCCCTCGACGAGCTGGTGGCGACCGCGCAGGGGATGGTCAGGCACGGAGCCGGGGCCGGCTGACCAGCTCCAGCCTGGCCCGCAGCACGTCCTCGGCCTCGGCCACCGTGCGCCGCACCACCTCACCCGCGGTCGGGACGTCGTGGATGAGCCCCTGTGCGAGCCCGACCGTCCAGATCCCCGCGTCGAGGTCCCCGTCCTCGAAGACCTTCCGGCCGCGGGCGCCCGCGACCAGCTCGCGCACGTCCTCGAACTGCCCGCCCCGCGCCAGGATCTCGACGACCTCGTCGCTGACGGCGTTCTTCGCGACCCGCGCCGTGTTGCGCAGGGACCGGAAGATGAGGTTCGTGTCGAGCTCCGACCCCGCGACGATCCGCTCCTTCACCGCCGCCGCGACGGGCGACTCCACCGTGCACAGGAACCGCGAGCCCATCGTCACGCCGTCGGCCCCCAGCGCCAGGGCGGCCGCGAGCCCCCGGCCGTCGGCGATGCCGCCGCACGCCAGGAACGGGATCGTCAGCCGGTCGGCCGCGGCCGGGAGCAGCACCATGCCGGGCACGTCGTCCTCGCCGGGATGGCCGGCGCACTCGAACCCGTCGATCGTCACCGCGGTGACCCCGACCGCCTGCGCCTTGAGCGCGTGGCGCACGCTGGTGCACTTGTGGATCACGCGGACCCCGTGGGCGCCGAACATCTCCATGTGCGGCTCGGGGTTGGAGCCGGCGGTCTCGACGATCGTGATGCCGGCGTCGACGATCGCCCTGCGGTACTCGTCGTAGGGCGGAGGGTCGATCGCGGGCAGGATCGTGAGGTTGACCCCGAGGGGCTTGTCCGTGAGGCGGCGGGCCCGCTCGACCTCCTTGACGAGGTCGGCCGGGGTCGGCTGGGTCAGGGCCGTGATGATGCCGAGGCCGCCGGCCTCCGACACCGCGGCGGCCAGCTCTGCCCGGCCGACCCACATCATGCCGCCCTGGACGACCGGGTGCTCGATCCCGAACGCCTCGGTGAACCGCGTGCTGATCATCGGGTCCTCCTGCTCACTCGAAGGTCTCCTCGGTCGCGGCCCGCGCGACGAGCGACGCCGGCGGGCGGAACCGCTCGCCGTAGGTGTCGGCGAGCTCGTGCGCCCGCGTGACGAAGCCCGCCAGCCCGCCCTCGTACTGGTTGACGTACTGCAGGACGCCGCCGGTCCAGGCGGGGAAGCCGATGCCGTAGATCGACCCGATGTTCGCGTCGGCCACCGAGGTCAGCACCCCGTCGTCGAGGCAGGCGATGGCGTCGAGGGCCTCGGCGAAGAGCATCCGCTCCTGCAGGTCCACCAGGGGCACCCGGGCGCTCCCCGAGTCGTACCGCTCGCGCAGCCCGGGCCACAGGCGGGTGCGCCGGCCCGCCTCGTCGTAGTCGTAGAAGCCGCGGCGAGCCCTGCGGCCCGGCCGGTCCTGGTCGTCGACCATCCAGTCGACGACGGCCTCGGCGGGGTGCTCGACCCACGTCTTGCCCTCGGCCTCCGCCGCCGCGCGGGTCTCGGTGCGGATCTTCTGGGTGAGGGAGAGCGTGAGCTCGTCGAGAAGCTGCAGCGCCCCCGCGGGGTACCCGGCCTGGAGCGCGGCCTGCTCCACGGACGCGGGCTCGACGCCCTCGCCCACGGCCGCGACGGCCTCGTCGATGAAGCGGCCGATCACGCGCGAGGTGAAGAAGCCGCGGGCGTCGTTGACGACGATCGGCGTCTTGCGGATCTGCAGCACGAAGTCGAACACCTTCGCGAGCACCGCGTCGCTCGTGCGCGCGCCGCGGACGATCTCGACCAGCGGCATCTTGTCGACGGGGGAGAAGAAGTGGATCCCGATGAAGTCCTCGGCGCGGTCCACGCCCTCGGCCAGCAGCGAGATCGGCAGCGTCGACGTGTTCGAGCCGAGCACCGCGTCCGGCTCGACGACGTCCTGGATCTCCCGGAACACCGACTGCTTGAGGTCGACCGACTCGAAGACGGCCTCGACGACGAAGTCGACGCCCGCGAAGCCCGCGGGGTCCTCGGTCGTGACGACCCGCTCCAGGAGCGCCGCGCTCGCCTCCGGCGTCGTCTTCCCGCGGGCGAGCGCCTTCTCCTCGAGGCGACGCCCGTAGTCCTTGCCCCGCTCCGCGGCGTCGAGCGAGGTGTCCTTGAGCACGACGTCGATGCCGCTGCGGGCGGCCACGTAGGCGATGGCGGCGCCCATCATCCCGGCGCCCACGACGCCGACCTTCGTGGCGCGGAACGTCGGGTACCCCGCGGGCCGGCTCGCGCCCGCGTTGATGCTCTCCAGGTCGAAGAAGAACGCCTTGATCATGTTCTTCGCGACCGGCGAGTGCGTGAGCTGCACCAGGTAGCGGGTCTCGATCGTGGAGGCCGTGTCGAAGTCGACGTACGCGCCCTCGACCGCCGCCGCCATCGCCGCACGCGGCGCGGGCATCGGCGCCCCCTTGACCTGCCGGCGCAGCATCGCGGGCATGGCGGCGAGCGCCTGGGCGAGCGACGGCGAGGTCGGCGCCCCGCCGGGCAGCCGGAAGCCCTTGACGTCCCACGGCTTGACCGGCTCGGGGTGGGCGAGGATCCACGTCCGCGCGCGTTCGCGGAGCTCGGCGGCCGGTGCGAGCTCGTCGACGAGCCCGACCTCGAGCGCGCCCTCGGCCGTGAACTTGGTGGCCGGCAGGATGACGTCCGCCAGGGCCTTCTGCAGCCCGAGCATCCGCACGGTGCGGCTCACGCCGCCGCCGCCGGGCAGCAGGCCGAGCGAGACCTCGGGGAGGCCGAGCCGCAGGCCCTTGACGTCGGCGGCGGCGATCCGGTGGTGGGTGGCGAGCGCGACCTCGAGGCCGCCGCCGAGGGCCGTGCCGTCGATCGCGGCGACCACCGGCCGGCCGAGCTTCTCGATCCGGCGCAACAGCGACTTCACGTGCTCGATGTCCGCGGTCTCCTCGGCCGACCGCGCCGGGTCCGCGGAGCGGAGCAGCTCGAGGTCGCCGCCGGCGAACCAGCTCTTCTTCGCGGACACGAGGATCACCCCGGAGATCCGCTCGCGCTCGGCCTCCAGACGCTCGACGCTCGCCTCGAGCGCGGCCCGGAAGTGCGCGTTCATGGTGTTGGCGCCGCGGTCGGGGTCGTCCATGGTGAGGGTGACGACGCCGTCGCCGTCCTCGTCCCAGGCGTACCCGCCCTGCACGCTCGCCCGGTCCTCGATGACGCTCATGCCGTCTCCCCTTCCTCGACCCGCTCGATGATGGTGGCGATGCCCATGCCCGCCCCGACGCACAGCGTGGCGAGCCCGCGCCGCAGGTCGCGGCGCTCCAGCTCGTCGAGCAGGGTGCCGAGGATCATGGCGCCGGTGGCGCCCAGCGGGTGGCCCATGGCGATCGCGCCGCCGTTGACGTTGACCTTGTCGTGCGGGATGCCGAGCTCGCGCTCCCAGTGCATGACGACCGAGGCGAAGGCCTCGTTGAGCTCGAACAGGTCGATGTCGTCGACCGTGAGGCCCGCGCGGTCCAGCGCCTTGCGCGTGGCGGGCGCGGGCCCGGTGAGCATGATGGTGGGCTCCGAGCCGGTGACGGCGGTCGCCACGATGCGCGCCCGCGGCGTGAGCCCGTAGCGCTCGCCGACCTCGCGGCCGCCGACCACGACGAGGGCCGCGCCGTCGACGATGCCCGAGGAGTTGGCGGCCGTGTGCACGTGGTCGATCGACTCCAGCCAGTGGTACTTCTGCAGGGCCACCGCGTCGTAGCCCGCCTGCGCGCCGGGGATCTCGAACGCCGGCTTGAGGTGGCCCAGGCTCTCCACCGTGGAGCCGGGGCGCCGGTGCTCGTCGTGGTCGAGCAGGGCGACGCCGTTGAGGTCGCGCACGGGCACGACCGACCGGGCGAACCGGCCCTCGTTCCAGGCCTCGTCGGCGCGCCGCTGGGACTCCACGGCGTAGGCGTCGACATCCTCGCGGGAGAACCCGTCGAGCGTGGCGATGAGGTCCGCGCCGATGCCCTGGGGGACGAAGTAGAGGTCGTAGTTCGTGGTCGGGTCCTGCACGTACGCGCCGCCGTCGGAGCCGATCGGCACCCGCGACATGGACTCGACGCCGCCCGCGAGGACGAGGTCCTCGAAGCCGCTGGCGACCTTCTGCGCGGCGACGTTGACGGCCTCCAGGCCCGACGCGCAGAACCGGTTGAGCTGGACCCCGGCGACGGTCTCGGGGAGCCCCGCGACCAGGGCGGCGGTGCGGGCGATGTCGCCGCCCTGCTCGCCCACCGGTGAGACGACGCCGAGCACGATGTCGTCGACGGCCGCGGGGTCGAGCGTCGGGTGGCGCTCCTCGAGCGCGTGGATCAGCCCGACCACGAGGTCGACGGGCTTGACCCCGTGGAGCGCCCCGCCGCGGTTCTTGCCGCGCGGTGTGCGCACGGCGTCGTAGATGTATGCCTCTGTCACGGGTGTCCTCACAGCCCGAGGCCCCGGCCGACGATCTCCTTCATGATCTCGGTCGTGCCTCCGTAGATGGTGGTGATGCGGGCGTCCTCGTAGTCGCGCGCGATGCGGTACTCGCGCATGTAGCCGTAGCCGCCGTGGAGCTGCAGGCAGCGGCCCACGACGTCGACGTACTGCTCGGTGGTCCAGAACTTCGCCGCGGCGGCGTCCTCGGGGTCCAGGGTGCCCGCGGCGTGCCGCTTCAGGCAGTCGTCGATCAGGGCGCGCCCGGCGCGCACCGACGTGACCATCTCGGCCAGCTCGAAGCGGGTGTTCTGGAACGACCCGATCGGCTGCCCGAAGGCCTGCCGCTGCTTGACGTACTCGAGCGTGCGCTCCAGCACCCCCTCGCTGGAGGCGACGGCCGCGGCGGCGATGGAGATGCGCTCCTGCGGGAGGTTGCGCATGAGCCCCGCGAAGCCGGTGCCCTCCTCGCCGAGGAGGTTCGCCGCCGGGACGCGCACGCCCTGGAAGGCGAGCTCGCTGGTGTCCTGCGCGTGCAGGCCGATCTTGTCGAGCCAGCGGCCCCGCGAGAACCCGGGGGAGTCCGCGGGGATCACCAGCAGGCTCAGCCCCCGGTGCGGGTGCTCGCCCGTGCGGACGGCCGTGACCACGAGATCGGCGTTCTGCCCGTTGGAGATGAAGATCTTGGAGCCGTCGACGACGTAGTCGTCCCCGTCGCGGACCGCGGACGTGCGGATGCCCGCGAGGTCGCTGCCGGTGCCGGGCTCGGACATCGCCACGGCGACGACGGACTCGCCGGCGGCGATGCCGGGCAGCCAGCGCTCCTTCTGCTCCTCGGTGGTCAGGTCGGTGAAGTAGGGGATGACGATGTCGTTCGACAGCGCGATGCCGGCCATCCCTGACGACACGGGGTTCCGCGCCAGCTCCTCTCCCATCACCGCGTTGAAGCGGAAGTCGTCGGAGCCCCCGCCGCCGAAGCGCTCGGGGATGCCGAACCCGAGGATCCCTGCCTCGGCCGCCTGCACGAAGAGCTTGCGGTCGACCCGCCCCTCGGCTTCCCAGCGGTCCGCGTGCGGGCGGGCGTACTGCTCGACGAAGGCGCGCACCATGTCGCGGAACTGCTCGTGCTCGTCCTCGTACAGGTCACGCGGCCCGATGATGCCGGTCATGCTGTCTCCGATCGTCCTTGATCCTGACCTCGGTACTTTTTATACCATGTTAGAAAGTGTGGCGGACAGGGGTTGAAACTCAGCCTCGTCTCATGGTGCGATGGCCCGAAGGTTTGAATCTTCATTAAGCGAATCGCGCAAGGGAGCGTGACATGGGAGACCAGCCGTCGTCGACGACGGGCGGCCGCCTGCGCGGCCGGGTGGCGGTCGTCACCGGGGCGAGCCGCGGCATCGGGCGAGCGATCGCCGGGCGGTTCGCCGCCGAGGGCGCGGCCCTCGTGCTGACGGCCCGGAAGCCGGAGGCCCTGCAGGAGGCGGCGGAGGAGCTCGGGGACGTGCCCGTGCGCGTGGTGGCAGGCCGCGCCCAGGACCCGGAGCACCGCCGCGAGGCGATCCGCACGGCCGTGGACGAGTTCGGCGGCCTGGACGTGCTGGTGAACAACGCCGGCATCAACCCCGTCTACGGTCCCCTCGTCGACCTGGACCACGACGCTGCCCGCAAGATCCTCGACGTCAACGTGCTGGGCACGCTCGGGTGGGTCCAGGAGGCGTGCGCCGCGGGGCTCGGCGCACGCGAGGGTGCCGCCGTGCTCAACCTGTCGTCCGTGGCCGGGTCGGTCCCGTCGCCCGGGATCGGGTGGTACGGCGTGAGCAAGGCGGCGGTCTCCCACCTCACCGTGACGCTCGCCGCGGAGCTGGGCCCCCGGGTCCGCGTCAACGCGCTCGCTCCGGCGGTCGTGCGCACGCAGTTCGCCCGCGCGCTGTACGAGGGGCGCGAGGAGGAGGTGACCGCGACCTACCCGATGCGGCGGCTGGGCAGGCCGGACGACGTCGCTGCCGCCGCGGCCTACCTCTGCTCCGACGAGGCGAGCTGGGTCACCGGCCAGGTGCTCACGCTCGACGGCGGCCTCCTGGCCGCGGGAGGGACCGCATGAGCGCCGGGACCGGTCGAGACGTCGGTGACGTCGGGGACGTCGTCGCGCGCACCCGACGGTTCGTGCGCGACGTCGTGCTCCCGGCGGAGCCCGCGGCCGGCACGGCCCTGGACGCCGCCGGTCGGCGTGCGCTCCAGCAGCAGGCCCGTGACGCGGGCGTCTTCGCCCCGCACGTGCCGGTCCGGTTCGGCGGGCTCGGGCTGCCGCTGAGCGCGTGGTCCGCGGTCTTCCAGGAGGCGGGGTACTCGCCGGTCGGGCCGGCCGCGCTCAATTGCATGGCCCCGGACGAGGGCAACATGCTGCTGCTCGAGAAGATCGCCGGCGAGGAGCAGCAGGAGCGGTTCCTCGCGCCGCTCGCCGCGGGCGAGGCGCGCTCCTGCTTCGCCATGACCGAGCCGCACCCCGGCGCGGGGTCCGACCCCGCCGCGCTGGCGACGACGGCCCGCCGCGTGGACGGCGGCTGGGTCCTCGACGGGGAGAAGCGGTTCATCTCGGGGGCCGAGGAGGCCGACTTCGCCATCGTCATGGCGAGGACGCCGGAGCTCGGGGACGACGCCGCCACCCTGTTCCTCGTGCGGACGGACGCCCCCGGCGTCCAGGTCGGGCACCGGATCCGCACGCTGGAGCGTGCCATCACGGGCGGGCACCCGCACGTCTCCTACACGGAGTGCTTCGTGGCCGACGCCGACGTGCTCGGCACCCCGGGCGACGGGTTCCGGCACGCGCAGGTGCGCCTCGGGCCCGCCCGGCTGACGCACTGCATGCGGTGGCTCGGGCTCGCCCGGCGCGCCCACGACACGGCGCTCGACCGCGTACGGCACCGCGAGCTGTTCGGCTCCTCGCTCGCCGACCTCGGGATCGCCCAGGGCCTGCTCGCCGACTCCGAGATCGACCTGGCCAGCAGCGCCGCCCTGATCGACCGGGCGGCGCAGGCCCTCGAGGGCGGCGACCCCCGGGCGGGCACCCAGGCCTCGTCCATCGCCAAGGTGCACTGCTCCGAGGCCGTGGGGCGCGTCGTCGACCGGGCCGTGCAGCTGTGCGGGGGAGACGGCGTCACGCTCGAGCTGCCCCTGGCCGCGTTCCTCGACGAGGTCCGTCCGTTCCGCGTGTACGACGGGTCGAGCGAGACGCACCGCTGGGCGATCGCCCGGCGCGCCGTCGCGCGCCGGCGCCGCGAGGTCGAGGCCGGCGAGAAGGTCCTGGACCGGGCGGAGGGACGACGATGACGGTGCTCGCGAGCACCCCCGACGGCGTGGACGTCGTGCACGTCCGCGCCCCCGATGACGGCGCCGCCGCTCCCGAGCGCGCGCCGCTGCTCGTCCTCGAGTCCCTGGGGCGCTTCCTCGACGACGCCGGGATGCCCGCCGGGGACCTGGAGTGGCGGCGCATCGGCGACGGCCAGGCGAACGTCACGTTCGAGCTGCGGCGCGGAAGGGAGCGGGTGGTGCTGCGGCGCGGGCCACGGCCGCCGTTCCCGCCGTCCGCCCACGACATGGTGCGCGAGGCGCGCGTCGTCGCCGCGGTCGGGGCGGCGGGGGTGCCGGTGCCGGCCGTGCGGGCGGTCTGCGACGACCCCGCCGTCGTGGGCGCGCCGTTCTACCTCATGGAGCTCGTCGAGGGGGAGGTGGTGACCGATCACCTCCCGGCCGGGTTCGACGGTCCCGGCGACCGGGCCGCCCTGGTGCACGCCGCGGTCGACGCGCTCGCCGACCTGCACGCCGTCCCGCTGGACGGCGACGTCGCCGCCCTCGGCCGGCCCGCCGGGTACCTCGACCGTCAGGTGCGCCGCTTCGCGCAGCTGTGGCCCCTGAACACGCGCCGCTCGGTGCCCCGCGTCGAGGAGCTCGGCCCCCGGCTGGCGGCCACCGTGCCCACCTCGGCGCGCACCGCCGTCGTGCACGGCGACTACCGCCTGGGGAACCTCATGTTCGCCGCCCCCGGGCGGCTGGCGGCGATCCTGGACTGGGAGATGGCGACGCTCGGTGACCCGCTCGCCGACCTCGGCTACCTCGTGGCGACCTACTCCGCCCCGGGGTCCGAGCCCACGCCGATGGACCTCACACCGGTGACCGCGCTGCCCGGCTTCCCCTCGCGCGCCGACCTGGTCGAACGCTACGCCGCGCGCTCCGGCGCCGACGTCTCCGCCCTCGGCTGGTACGAGGCGCTCGCCCTGTGGAAGTCTGCGATCTTCTGTGAGGCGATGTACACCCGATGGCTCGACGGGCAGCGTCCCGACGACGACTTCGCGCCGACGCTCGCCGACGGTGTCCCCGCGCTCGCCGCGGCCGCCGCGCACGCGCTGGACCGGCACGAGCAGGCGCACGAGAGAGGAGACCGATGAAGATCGCCGTCCTGATGAAGGTGGTCCCGGACACGTACGGGGAACGCACGCTGCACCTCGAGACCGGCCTCGCTGAGCGGACCGCCGACGACGCCGTGCTCGACGAGATCGACGAGCGGGCGCTCGAGGCGGCCCTGGCCCACGCGGACGGCCACCCCGACACCGAGGTGGTCGTGATCGCGATGGCGCCCGAGCTCGCCCAGACCAGCCTGCGCAAGGCGCTCGCGATGGGCGCGGCGTCGGCGCTCCAGGTGGTCGACGAGCGTCTGGTCGGCGCCGACGTCGTGCTGACGGCCGAGGTGCTCGGCGCTGCGGTGCGGCACGTGGGCGCCGACCTCGTGCTGGCCGGTGACGCCTCCACCGACGGAGCCGGGGGAGCCGTGCCCGCCGCCGTCGCGGAGGTCCTCGGCCTGCCGTGCGCGACGGCCCTGAGCGAGGTGGCGATCACGGACGGCGAGGTCACGGGCGTGCGGGCGTCGGACGGCGCCACGCTCCGGGTCTCGGCCCCGCTGCCCGCGGTCGTCTCGGTGACCGAGGCCGCGCCGGGCCCCCGGCTCACCGGCTTCAAGGGGATCATGGCGGCGAAGAAGAAGGTCGTCGAGACCGTCACGGCGACCGACCTGGGCGTGGACCCCGAGCCCCCCGGCTCCGCGCGGTCGATCATGACGGCGATCACCCGGCGGCCGCCGCGCACCGCCGGCACCAGGATCGTCGACACGGGCGACGCCGGCGAGCAGCTGGCGCGCTACCTCGTCGAGAACCGACTGGCCTGAGGAGGGGACGACGATGACCGACGTCCGGGAGGAACCTGTCCTGGTGCTGCTCGACCGGGACCCGAAGGGAGGGCTCGCGCGGTCGTCCGCCGGGCTGCTGGCCGCAGCGGCGTCGATCGGCAGCCCGGTGGCGCTCGTGGTCGGGCAAGGGCTCGACGGCGTCGACGGTGCCGACGGTGCCGGGGATGACCCGCCGCATGACCAGGCCCCTGCGCTGGCGGCCGGCTTCGGCGCCCGCCGCGTGCTGCTCGCCCCGGGCGACGCGGACCGGCTCGGGGTCCCCGTCGTGGACGCGCTCGCCGCCGCCGCAGAGCTCGTCCGGCCCGCCGCGGTGCTCGCCTCGCACTCGGTGGAGGGGAGGGAGGCGGCGGCGCGCTACGCCGTCCGGTCGCGCTCGGCGCTGGCGCTCGACGCCGTGGGGGTGTCCCGGGACGCCGAGGGCGTCGTCGCGCACCACGCGGCCTACGGCGGCACCTACCTCGTCGACTCGGCGGCGACCTTCGGCGCCCCGGTCGTCACCCTGCGCGTGGGCGCGGTCGACGACCGTGCCCCCGCCGTCGACGACGTGCGCGTCGAGGAGCTCGAGGTGCCGGCGTCGGGGCTGCCCGCCGCCACGGTGCTCGGCGTCGAGGCGGTCGAGTCCGGCTCCGCGCGGCCCGAGCTGCGCGGGGCGGCGACCGTCGTCTCCGGCGGCCGCGGGCTGGGGTCGGCCGAGGGGTTCGCGCTGGTCGAGCGCCTCGCCGACGCCCTCGGGGGCGCGGTGGGCGCGTCCCGGGCTGCGGTCGACGCGGGCTATGTGCCGGCGTCGTGCCAGGTCGGGCAGACGGGGGTGACCGTGTCTCCCCGGCTGTACGTGGCGCTGGGCATCTCGGGCGCGATCCAGCACCTCGCCGGCATGCAGACCGCCCAGACGATCGTCGTCGTCAACTCCGACGAGCACGCGCCGCTGTTCGAGATCGCGGACTTCGGCGTGGTGGGCGACGTGTTCGAGGTGGTGCCACAGCTCGTCGCGGCGCTCGAGGCGAGGCGGGACGCATGACCCGGCAGGGTCTGCCCCGCCGCCCAGGCGGGCCGCCGTGGCCGCCCGTGGATGCCGCGCGGACCGACGCGGCGGCCCCGGCGCCCGGCGCAGCGAGCGTGGCGGGGAGCACGAGCACCCGGACGGCGGACGACGCTGCGCCCGCCGGGGTCCGCCGTGGCCTCCCGCGCGTCCCCGCGTCCGCGGCGGGCGGCGTCCCGGCGGCCGGCGCGGGGCACGGACCCGGATCCGACGTCGCGACCGGGCCGGACACCGCAGGGGGACCGCCCCTGCGCCGTGGGCTGCCGAGGGTCGCCGGCGCGGAGCCGTGGCCGCCGGCGGGTACCGCGCCCGCGGGACACGGCCCGGCCGTGCTCGCGGTCGACGCCGGCCCGGCCGTCGTCGACCAGATCGGCGCGGGCCCGGCCGCCGTCGACGAGGGGTCCGTCACCGGCTCCGGGTCGCCCCTCTCCGACGTCGTCGAGGGTGCGGGCAGGTCGGGCACCACGACGCCAGGGGTCGACCGGCCCACCGTGTCGCCGCCCGACACCGGGCCGACGTCGACCCCGACGTCGACCCCGCCGGCCGCCCCCGCGCCGCGCCCCCGACGCCTCCCGGCGTGGGCGGCCCGCGCCGCGGTGCTGGCCGCCGGGGCGGTGGTCGTCCTCGGCCTGCTCGTCCTGGTCGCGCGCTGGTGGGTCGGCACCGGCACGGGGCAGCAGTTCCTCGCGGCCTACCCGGGCACCGCCCCGATGCCCTCCGACGCCCCGGTGGGCATCCCCGCGTGGCTGGCGTGGCAGCACTTCTTCAACGTGTTCCTGCTGGTGCTGGCGGTGCGGACCGGGCTGCAGGTGCGGCTGCAGCGCCGCCCCGCGGCGTCGTGGGCCCCGCGCGCGAACCCGGGGGCGAGGATCGGGCTCATGGCCTGGGCGCACCAGGCGCTCGACGTGCTCTGGGTGGTCAACGGTCTCGCCTACGTGGTGCTGCTGTTCGCGACCGGGCAGTGGATGCGGATCGTCCCGACCAGCTGGACCGTGGTGCCGGAGGCGCTGTCGGCCGGGATCCAGTACCTGACGTTGCAGTGGCCCACCGAGGACGGGTGGGTGCACTACAACGGCCTGCAGCAGCTGGCCTACTTCGCCACGGTGTTCGTCGCCGCACCCCTGGCGATCCTCAGCGGCCTGCGCATGAGCGTGTACTGGCGGTCGCGGCCCGTGGCGGACCGGCTCGTGCCGATCGGGCTCGCCCGGCGGGTCCACTTCCCGGTGATGCTCTACTTCGTCGCGTTCGTCGTCCTGCACGTCGGGCTCGTGCTCGCGACCGGGGCGCGGCGCAACCTCGAGCACATGTTCGCCGCCAGCGACGACGGCACCTGGATCGGCGTCGTGCTGTTCGGAGTTTCCGTCGTCGTCATCGCCGGTGCGGCCGCCGCACTGCGTCCCGTCGTCGTCGCGCCCGTCGCGCGCCGCTTCGGGACTGTCAGCAGCCGCTGACCCCCTGTTTCCCACCCGTTCCCCTCGTCGTGAAGGAGCGACCATGAACGACACCGTCGAGATCAAGAAGGGCCTCGCCGGGGTGACGGTCGACCGCACCGCGGTCTCGTCCGTCAACGCCGCGACCAACTCTCTGCTGTACCGCGGGTACCCGGTGCAGGAGCTCGCCGCGACCTCCTCGTTCGAGGAGGTGGTCCACCTGCTGTGGCACGGTGAGCTGCCCGACGCCGAGGAGCTGGCGCGCTTCACGGCGGCGGAACGGCGCCGGCGCGCGCTCGACCCCGACCTCGTGCGGGTGATCGACGGGCTGTCGTCGGGAGCCCACCCGATGGACGTGGTGCGCACGGCCGTGAGCATCCTCGGGACCGACGACCCGGACGCCTGGGACCACGCGCCGGACGCCGTCCTCGACAAGGCGCTCACGCTGTACGCGCAGCTGCCGACCGTCGTCGCCCACGTCCAGCGCCGCCGTCGTGGGCTGGAGCCCGTGGCCCCGCGCGACGACCTGGGCTACGCCGCGAACTTCCTATGGATGTCGTTCGGCGAGGAGCCTGACGAGGTCGCGTGCCGGGCGTTCGACGTCTCGATGACCCTGTACGCCGAGCACTCGTTCAACGCCTCGACGTTCGCGGCGCGCGTCGTGGCCTCGACCCTGTCGGACTACTACAGCGCGATCGTGGCCGCGATCGGTGCCCTCAAGGGCCCGCTGCACGGCGGGGCGAACGAGGCCGTCATGCACACCTTCGCCGAGATCGGGTCCGCCGACCGCGCGTCCGCCTGGCTCGACGAGGCGCTCGCCGAGAAGCGGAAGGTCATGGGCTTCGGCCACCGGGTCTACAAGCGCGGCGACTCGCGCGTGCCGACCATGAAGACCGCCCTCGACACCTTGGTCGAGCACTACGACCGCCCCGACCTGGCGGACCTCTACGATGCGCTCGAGGCGGAGTTCGTGGGGCGCAAGGGCATCTACCCCAACCTCGACTACCCGTCGGGACCCGCGTACCACCTCATCGGCTTCGACACCGAGCTGTTCACCCCGATCTTCGTCGCGTCGCGCATCGCGGGCTGGACGGCGCACGTCCAGGAGCAGCTCGCCTCCAACGCCCTGATCCGGCCGCTCAGCGCCTACGACGGCGTGCCCGAGCGGCACGTCGCCGGCTACGTGCCCGACGACGCCGCGCTCGCCGCCGCGACCCGCGAGGTGGAGCGGGCAGGGTGATCCTCACCCTCGGGCGATAGAACAGGTGTTCGAACAAGGGCTATCCTGCTTCCGTGGCAAGCAGGCGACGTGACAGGACCGAAGGGCCGCACGGCCCGATCGACAGGGTGCCCCTGCGCGACGCCGCGGAGGGAGCGCCCGGGAGGTCCCGCGACGGCGCGCGTGTCACGCGCCCCGAGCGCGGGATCCCCGTGCGCGCCTGGATCACGTCTCGCCAGTCCGGCGAGCAGCTCGTGGACGGGGAGGCGACGGCCTGGACCGACGCGCAGGTGCACGTGCGCTACGTCGACTCCCACGGACGGGAAGGGTTTGTCTGGCTGTGGGCGGGCGCGGTGAGGCGGCGCTGAGCAGGAGAGGTGCTACCGGCGCATCGCCGTCGGCGACGCACCGGTCACGCGCTGACGGCGAGGGGCGTCACGAAGGAGCGAGCCCCTCGCGGTGGCCGGCCGTCGTGCCGGTGCCGTCGCGCACGGCTGTCGAGCGGGCCGCCCGCGACCTAGCCTGAGACTGCGACCCGTGGCGGCCGTCGCCGCGTCCGCGCCGTCGAGAGGAGCACGTCATGAGGGACGTGCGCTGCATGCTCGGTATGCACAAGTGGCTCCGACGCCAGAACGAGGACTCCCAGTACCTCCTCTGCGCCCGGTGCGGGAAGGACCGGCCGACGGACGGTCGGGTGCCGCCGATCGGGCGGATGGCCTGAGGGCTTCCGCCGACGCTCTCCCTGCGCCCGGCTGCCGTGCCGTGTCGGCGAGAAGACGACGGACGGCGGCCCACCCCGCAGGGTGGGCCGCCGTTCGGGCGACGTCAGCGGGCCCTACCAGGGCCGCCGATCAGATGTCGTAGTACAGCTCGAACTCGTGGGGGTGCGGGCGCAGGCGGATCGGGTCGATCTCGTTGCTGCGCTTGTAGTCGATCCAGGTGGCGATGAGGTCCTCGGAGAAGACGTCGCCCTGCGTGAGGAACTCGTGGTCGCGCTCGAGGTTGTCGAGGGCCTCCTCGAGGGACGCGGGCACCTGGGCGATCTGCGCGTGCTCCTCGGGGGGCAGCTCGTACAGGTCCTTGTCGATCGGCGCCGGCGGCTCGATGCGGTTCTTGATGCCGTCGATGCCCGCGAGGAGCTGCGCAGCGAACGCGAGGTACGGGTTGGCCGTCGGGTCCGGCACGCGGAACTCGACGCGCTTGGCCTTCGGCGAGGAGCCGGTCACCGGGATGCGGATGCAGGCGGAGCGGTTGCGGGCCGAGTAGACCAGGTTGACCGGGGCCTCGTAGCCCGGCACCAGGCGGCGGTAGGAGTTCACCGACGGATTGGTGAAGGCCAGCAGCGACGGCGCGTGCTTGAGCAGGCCGCCGATGTACCAGCGGGCCGTGTCGGACAGGCCGCCGTAGCCCTTCTCGTCGTAGAACAGCGGCTCGCCGTTCAGCCACAGCGACTGGTGGGAGTGCATGCCCGAGCCGTTGTCGCCGAAGATCGGCTTCGGCATGAACGTGACGGTCTTGCCGTGCTGCCAGGCGACGTTCTTGATGACGTACTTGAACTTCATCAGGTCGTCGGCCGAGTGCAGCAGGGTGTTGAACCGGTAGTTGATCTCCTGCTGGCCGGCGGTGCCCACCTCGTGGTGCGCGCGCTCGACGTCGAGCCCGACCTCCGCCAGGACCGCGCACATCTCGTCACGCAGGTCGGCGAACTGGTCGTTGGGGGAGACGGGGAAGTAGCCGCCCTTGTAGCGGGTCTTGTACCCGAGGTTGCCGCCCTCCTCCTCGCGCCCCGTGTTCCACGCGGCCTCGACGGAGTCCAGGCTGTAGAAGCTCTCGTGCTGGTTCGTCGAGAAGCGCACGTCGTCGAAGATGTAGAACTCGGCCTCGGGGGCGAAGAACGCCGTGTCCGCGATGCCGGTCGACTTCAGGTACGCCTCCGCCTTGGCGGCGATCGTGCGCGGGTCCCGCGCGTAGGGCTCGTCCGTGAACGGGTCGACGATCGAGAAGTTCACGATGAGCGTCTTGCGCTTGCGGAACGGGTCCAGGTACGCCGTCGTGACGTCCGGCACCAGCTTCATGTCGGACTCGTGGATCGCCTGGAAGCCGCGGATCGACGAGCCGTCGAACATGAGGCCCTCGGTGAAGGAGTCCTCCGAGAACTGCTCCACGGGGATGTTGAAGTGCTGCATCACGCCCGGCAGGTCGATGAAGCGGACGTCGATGAACTCCACCCCCTCGCGACGGGTGAAGGCGATGGCCTCCTCGGCGTTCGTGAACATGCATGCACTCCTTGCGTGGATGGTGCCGTTCGGTCGGGGCCGCCGGACGGTTCCGAAGGACGGGTGCGGCGGGCTCGTGCTCACCGCTCGACGACCACGACCGTAGGGCGGCGGCGTTTCTCCGGCATGGCGCGATTGTTTCGAACACGTTACGGCGGTCGCGCCCGGAGCGCCGCGTAGCCTTGACGCATGGCATCGCGGGAGGACATGGGTTCGTGGCTCGAGGGCGGACGGCGGGAGGACGCCGGGAGCGGACGCCTGGGCCTCCCCGAGACCGGCTCCGGGTCGCTCGCCCGGCTCGGACGCCGGGCCGTGGCGCTCGTCGTGGACTGGGCGGTGGCGACACTGATCGCCTACCTGGTGACGAGCCCGGCGTCGTTCGCGGAGCTCAACTCCTGGGTCACCCTCGGCGTCTTCGCGCTGGAGAACCTGCTGCTCGTGAGCACCGTCGGCTTCACGATCGGCCACCGCCTGCTCGGGATGCAGGTGCGGACGCTCGGCGCTCCCGACGGCGTCGCCCCCGGGTTCGTGCGCGGCGCGGTCCGGACGTTTCTCCTGTGCCTCGTGATCCCCGCCGTCGTGTGGGACGGCGACGGGCGCGGGCTGCACGACCGTGCGGCGGGCACGGTGCTCGTGCGGCGCTGACGCCCTACGAGCACGCCGGCTGTCACGAGATCGACCCACCCGTCGCGACGTCGACCCTCGGTGGGTCGATCTCGCGGCGGGTGGGTCGATCTCGTGGGGACGCCGGTCAGCGCCCGCGAAGGCCCTTGCGGTCCGGCCGCGCCTTCATCGGGTCGACACCCTTGGGGATCGGCAGGCGGGCGCCACCGAGCGCCTTGAGCCGCTTCTTGACCTGGTCCGCCTCGGGCCGGGTGAGGGTGCGCTTGAGCTTCTGCACCTTCTTGGCGACCTTGGGGAGCGGGACCTGCCCCTCCTCGTTGCCGACCTGGATGAGGGTGATCGGCACGTTCGGCAGCACGCGCGCCGTCTTGCGGCGCTCGTCCTCGAGGAGGCGCTGCACCCGGTGGGACGGGCCCTCCGAGACGAGGACGACACCGGGACGGCCGACGCCCCGGAAGACGAAGTCCTGCGTGCGGGGGTTGATCGCGACCGGCTCGTCCGCGAACTCCCAGCCACCGCGGACCGTGCCGAGGGCGGCGCGGGCGGCGCCGGGCTGGCCCTCGATCTGCGTGTAGGCGGCCTTCTCGGCCTTGCGCGTCAGGGTGAACATCGCGCCCAGCGCGGCGAAGGGCACGCCGAGCACGACGATGTACAGGATCTGGAAGCCGGTCGGCAGGTCGAGCAGCAGCACGATCGCGGCGACGACCGCGAGGATCCCGACGAACACGCCGAGCATCAGCCACGTCACCGTGGGGTCCTGCTTGCGCGTCATCTGGTACGCGGCCCACACCTGGTGGTACCAGCGCTGCTTCTTGGGCTTCTTCTGCTTACCGGTGGCGTCGGCGGGCGCGCCGGCGTCGGACTTGGTGCGGGCCATGGTCAACCAGTCTAGTGGGCCCGCGGCGCAAGGAGGCTCGCGGCCTCCTGACGCGACGTCGTCGGCTCCGCGAGGTGCGCGAGCGAGTCCGGGATGGGCAGGCCGCGGCGCGTCATCGCCTGGCCCCACAGGCGGCCCGCGCGGTACGACGAGCGCACCAGCGGCCCGGCCATCACGCCCAGGAAGCCCATCTCCTCGGCCGCGTCGGACAGCTCGACGAACTCCTCGGGGCGCACCCAGCGGTCGACGGGGTGGTGGCGCAGCGACGGCCGCAGGTACTGCGTGATCGTCACGAGGTCGCAGCCGGCGTCGTGCAGGTCCTGCAGCGCGTCGCGGGCCTCGTCGAGAGTCTCGCCCATGCCGAGGATGAGGTTCGACTTGGTGACCAGGCCGGCCTCGCGCGCCCGGGTGAGCACGGACAGCGAGCGCTCGTAGCGGAACGCGGGGCGGATCTGCTTGAAGATGCGCGGCACCGTCTCGACGTTGTGCGCCATGACCTCGGGCCGCGACTCGTTGACGACGTCGAGGAGCTCGGGGATGGCGTTGAAGTCCGGGATGAGCAGCTCGACCCCGGTGCCGGGGTTGAGCGCGTGGATCTGGCGCACGGTCTCGGCGTACAGCCAGGCGCCGCCGTCGGCCAGGTCGTCGCGCGCAACGCCGGTGATGGTCGAGTACTTCAGCCCCATCGTGCGCACGGACTCGGCCACGCGGCGCGGCTCGTCGGCGTCGAAGTCCGCCGGCTTGCCCGTGTCGATCTGGCAGAAGTCGCAGCGCCGCGTGCACTGGTCGCCGCCGATGAGGAACGTGGCCTCGCGGTCCTCCCAGCACTCGAAGATGTTGGGACAGCCGGCCTCCTCGCACACCGTGTGCAGGCCCTCGCCCTTGACCAGGCCCTTGAGCTCCCGGTACTCGGGCCCCATCGTGGCCTTGGTCTTGATCCACTCGGGCTTCTTCTCGATGGGGGTGGCGGCGTTCCGGGCCTCGATGCGCAGCATGCGGCGGCCCTCGGGTGCGATCGTCACGGGTGTCTCCCGGTCGTCGTCGAGCAGGTGGACGTCGGGCGGGCCTGGCCTGTGCGGACCCTGACCGCCGGACCTGGTCAGACTACGGGAGCGGCGCGTCCCGGTGCGGGGGCCTGCTCACCGTGTGGACGTGACCTCAGCAACACCGCCGGGCTCGGCGGCGGTGGAGTGTGTGGCCGCCCGCAGCGGGTCGAGGTGGCGGCCGAGGGCGTCGACCAGCACCGTGCGGACGTCGTCGAGCGTCACGCGGCGGCCCGTCTCGATCGTCAGCGAGGTGACGTCGGCGTCGGTGATGCCGCACGGCACGATGCTGTCGAACCGGCTGAGGTCCGGGTCGCAGTTGAGCGCGATGCCGTGCATCGTCACGCCCTTCGCGGTCCGCACGCCGATCGCGCACACCTTGCGCTCGCGCCGCGTGGCGTCGGCGGCGAGCCAGACTCCCGTGCGGCCCTCGACCCGGATCGTGGGGAGCCCGACGCCCGCGCAGACCTCCATGACGGCCTCCTCGAGGGCGCGCACGTAGGCCACGACGTCGATGGGCTCCGCGAGGCGCAGGATCGGGTAGACGACCTGCTGCCCGGGGCCGTGCCAGGTGATCTTGCCGCCGCGGTCGACGTCGACGACCGGGGTGCCGTCGGTGGGGCGCTCGTCGCGGTGGGTCCGCCGGCCCGCGGTGTAGACGTCGGGGTGCTCCACGACGATCAGCGTGTCGGGACGGTCGCCGGCGACGACGTCGGCGTGCACGAGGCGCTGGAGCTCCCACGCCTCGTGGTAGTCGGTCAGTCCGGGCAGCGTCATCACGTCCACCCGGCCGAGGCTAGTCCTGGTCGGCCCCGCGCTGCGTCCGCACCAGGGTGACGAGGATCTCACGCAGCCGTGCGACGTCGTCGTCGCCGAGCCCCCGGGCGGTGAGGTCCTCGGCGGGCTGGAGCCGGCCGGCCTCCGCGGCGGCCCTGCGCCCGGTGTCGGTGACCGCGACGGCGCGGCGGCGGCGGTCCCGCGGGTCGTCGCCGCGGGTGACGTACCCGGCGCGCTCGAGCCGGGCGACGATACGGCTCATCGTCTGCTCGGTGACGCCGTTGAGCGCCGCGAGCTCGCGCTGCGTGCGCGGGCCGGCGAACAGGTGCAACAGCACGGGGAAGCCCGCGTGGTTGAGGTTCCAGCCGGCGAGGTGGGCGTTCCAGTCGTGCTCGATGCGGCGCACGACGGTGAACAGCAGCCTGCCGGTGGGCCACTCGGCGGGGTCGTCGCTCGTGGGGTCGACGGCGTCCGGCCACGCGTGGGTCCCGCCGTCACGCGTGGGTGCGCTGCCGTGAGCGTCGTCGTGCTGCACTTGCGTCCTCCCAGGGTCGCACCTCAGAATACTCAGCATGCTGAGTAATAGGGCGCGGGGCGATCGGGGTCGAGGTCTGTTGCGAGGCCTCGTCATTCTGGCAGCGATCGGGGTGTGGCTCGCCATCGGCGCGTTCGGTGGGCAGGCCCAGGGCAACCTGAGCAGCGTCCAGACCAACGACAACGCGGCGTTCCTGCCCGCGAGCGCCGAGTCCACGCAGGCCGCGGAGCTCGCCGAGCAGTTCACGGACTCCGAGACGCTGCCCGCCCTGGTCGTCGCGGAGACCTCCGACGGTTCCGACCTCACGCGCGAACAGCTCGCCGACGTCCAGGCGTTCGCGGACTCGATCGCCGACGCGCCCCTCGAGGGGACCTCGGGCGACGAGCCGCGCACCGTGGGAGACCTCAGCATCGCGGACCCGGTCGTGGTGCCGTCCGAGGACAAGCAGGCCGCTCTGGTCGTCGTCTCGCTCGACGCCGCCCAGGCGTCCGAGGATCTCGGGGCCGACGAGACGAGCGGCTCCGAGCTCGCGGTCGGGGCGCTGCGCGCGCTCGCCGAGTCGGACGTCGCGGACGGCGGCCTCGCGGGGACGGGGCTCGACTCCTGGGTGACGGGGCCCGCGGGCTTCGTCGCGGACCTGGTGAGCGCGTTCGGCGCGATCGACACCGTGCTGCTGCTCGTCGCCCTCGGCGCGGTCCTGGTGATCCTCGCGCTCGTGTACCGCTCGCCCGTCCTGCCGTTCGTCGTGATCTTCACGGCGGTCCTGGCCCTGTGCCTCGCCGGCCTGGTGGTCTACCAGCTCGCCGCGAACGACGTGCTGACGCTGAACGGCCAGTCCCAGGGCATCCTGTCGATCCTCGTGGTGGGCGCGTCGGTGGACTACGCCCTGCTCCTGGTGGCGAGGTACCGCGAGGAGCTGCGGGCCACGGCCTCCCCGTACACCGCGATGCGGCGCGCCGTCCGCGCCTCGATCGAGCCGATCGCGGCCAGCGCGGGCACGGTGATCGTCGGTCTCCTGTGCCTCCTGTTGTCCGACCTGTCCTCGAACCGCAGCCTCGGGCCGGTCGCGGCCATCGGCATCGTCGCGGCCTTCCTGTCGGCGATGACGCTGCTGCCGGCGATGCTGCTCGTCGGCGGGCGCCGGGCGCGCTGGGTCTTCTGGCCGCGGGTCCCGCACGCGCTCGGCCGGCACTCCGACGCCCCCGAGGCGCCGGAGCCCGTCGACCCGACGACGGCCACCACCGCCGTCGCTAGAGCGGGCGTTGCGGGCACTGCGGGCACTGCGGACGACACGCACGTCGAGATCGCCGGGCACGGCGTGTGGTCCCGCGTCGCCGCGTTCGTCGGTCGCCACGACCGCGTCGTGTGGGTCGTGACCGCCGTCGTGCTCGCGGCCGGTGCCGCGTTCGTTCCGACGCTCGACGCGAACGGCACCGGCGACTCCGAGGTGTTCCTCACGCAGGTCGACTCGGTCGACGGCGAGGAGGCGCTCACGCGCCACTTCGAGGGTGTCTCCGCGCAGCCCGCGATCGTCGTCGCGCCCCAGGACGACGCCGACGCGATCGTGCAGGCCGCGAAGGACACCGACGGGATCACGGCCGCGACGGTCGTGACGGACCAGCCGGCCACCGCGCCGGGCATGCCCGCACAGGGCGACCCCCTCGTCGTGGACGGGCAGGTGCGCGTCGACGTCACCACCGAGGCCCCGTCCGACAGCCAGGAGGCCGTCGAGACCGTCTCCGCGCTGCGGACCGCGGTGCACGACGTCAGCCCGGACGCGCTGGTGGGAGGTGCGGCCGCCGAGCGCCTCGACACGCAGCTCGCGGGCCAGCACGACCTGCGCGTGATCGTGCCGGTGGTGCTCGTGGTGATCCTCCTGATCCTCGTGCTGCTGCTGCGGTCGGTGCTCGCCGCCGTGCTGCTCATGACGGCGAACGTGCTCTCGTTCGGGTTCGCCCTCGGCGTCGCCGCCCTCCTGTTCAACCACGTGCTGGGCTTCCCGGGCGCCGACCCGGCCGTGCCGCTGTACGCGTTCTGCTTCCTCGTGGCGCTCGGGGTGGACTACTCGATCTTCCTCATGACCCGCGTGCGCGAGGAGAGCCTGCAGGTGGGCACCCGCCGGGGCGTGCTGAGGGGGCTGGCGGTGACGGGCTCGGTCATCACGTCGGCCGGCGTCGTGCTCGCCGCGACGTTCGCCGCGCTCGGCGTGATCCCGCTGCTGTTCCTCGCGCAGCTCGCGGTCATCGTCGCGTTCGGCGTGCTCGTCGACACGCTCGTCGTGCGCAGCCTCCTGGTGCCCGCGCTCGTGCACGACGTCGGTGACCGGGTCTGGTGGCCGTCCCGGCTGGGCCGCCGCGCGTCCGGGACGGCGCCCGCGCCCGCGTCCGAGGTCACGCCGTCGAGTCGATGAGCTCCAGCAGCGCGCGGGCGGCGTCCCGGATGTCGGTGTGGTCGTACTGGCCCGCCCGGCTCTCCAGCGACACCACCGCGCACCGGTGGACCTTCGACAGATCGCCGTAGGGGAACGACACCGCCTGCTTCGTCTCGGGGTTCTCGTCGTCGTCCACGCCCAGGTGCCAGTGCCGGAACTCGGTCCAGCCCTCGCGGTCGACGAAGCGGTTTTCCGCGTCGGCGCCCGGGGCGTGCTCGCTCCAGTCGTCCCGCTCGTCGCGCACCACGCGGCCCTCGCGCACCAGGGCGCGGGCCTGCTCCAGGCCGGGCTGGTTCAGTCGTGTCGCCATCGTCGTGGCTCCCTCCGGTCGACCCGTCGGTGGGCCGTGCACCGGCCCACCTCCGGTCTACGGGAGGTGCCGGTTGCCCACCACCGGCAGCCGCATGGCTCGCCGGGGCGGTGCCGCGGCGCGAGGCGCGGCGTCGGGCACGATGGACGGCATGGTCACGGACGAGGCGACAGTGGCGGGCGCGACCGACGGCGCGACGGCGGCACCGCCGCGGCTGGCGATCGTCGGGTACGGGGGAGCGGGCCGGGAGATCCATGCCCGCCTGGCCGCGGAGGCCGGGCTGCCCGTCACGGCCGTCGTGACGCGCGACCCCGGACGGCGCAACCAGGCCGCGGGGGACTGGCCCGGGGCCAGGCTGGTGTCGGACCTGGACGAGCTGATCGCGGCTCGCCGCTCCTACGACCTGGTCGTCGTCGCCAGCCCCACCACCCTGCACGCCGAGCAGGCCGCGGCCCTCGCCCGCGCTGGGATCCCGTTCGTGCTCGACAAGCCGATCGGGCTCGACGCGCACCAGGCGCGCGCCGTCGTCGAGGAGGCGGCCGCCACCGGCACCCCGTTCACCGTCTTCCAGAACCGGCGCTGGGACCCCGAGCAGCTCGCCCTGGTCAGCCTGCTCGACGCGGGAGAGCTGGGCGACGTGCACACGTTCGAGCGGCGGTGGGAGCGCTGGCGGCCGGTCCCGCGTCAGCGGTGGAAGGAGAACGACCCGGTCGGCGGCGGGCTGCTGCTCGACCTGGGCCCGCACCTCGTGGACTCGGCGACCCAGCTGTTCGGCCGTGTGGAGTCCGTCTGGGCGCAGACCCGCAGGCTCACGACGCCGACGGAGGACGACGTCTTCCTCGTGCTGCAGCACGAGGCCGGCGGGGGTCGCGCGGCGAGCCCGCACGGCGTGGTGTCGCGGCTCTGGGCGGGGTCGGTCGTCGGGGCGCCGGGCCCCCGCACCCGGGTGCTCGGGTCGCAGGGCGCCTATTTGGTCACGACGTTCGAGCAGGACGCCTCTCCGCTCGAGCCGCTGGACGACGACGCGCCCGAGGGCTCGGTGGGCTGGTTCACGCGCGGCCGCGATCGGAGGGCCGTGCCGGCGGCACCGGGTGGGCACGCGGACTTCTACCGGGCGCTGGGTCCGTGGTTGCACGGGGAGGAGCCCCCGCCCGTCGACCCCGCCGACGCGGTGCGCACCGCCGAGGTGCTGGACGCCGCCCGGGTGTCCGCCCGCGAAGGGCGTCGCGTCGCCCTCTGAGACCGCGTGCCTGTGGATGACGGCGACGGCCGGGCGCGCCGAGGGTGTTCGATGGCCGGGTGCCGACCGAGACGCTGCCGATCCCGACCGACGCCGGCGCGCGCGACGCCCTCCTGGAACGGGTGCGCACGCTCACCTCGCTGCGCCACCCGTGCGTGGAGCCCGTGGTCGCCGCGGACGTGGGCGACGACGGGAGCCTTGTGCTGCGGCGCGGGGGCGGGGCGACCGACCTCCCCACCGTGCTCGCCGTCCGAGGACGGCTCACGTCACGGGAGGCGTCGGGCGTCCTCGTCGCGGTCGCCCGGGGGCTCGCCGCGTTGCACAGCGCGGACCTGAGGCAGGGGAGCCTGCGGGCCCAGGACGTGGTGCTCGCCCCCGGCGGGGACGCGCTCCTGCGACCGCGTGCCGCGCCGGGCGGGGGCTCCCCGGACGGGGTCGGCGCCGACGGAGGCGAGTCCGACCCCGTGGCCGGCGAGGCGGGGGACGTGCACGCCCTCGCGACGCTCGTCGCCGAGCTGCTCGGCGACCGCAGCGACGACGACGCGGTCGCGCTGCGGGCCGTCCTCGCCCCGGCGTCCGCGCCGGACCCGCGGGTGCGTCCCGAGGCGGGCACGCTCGCGGCCCAGGCCGACGCCGCCGTGCCGGGCGAGCCCGTGCGCCTGCCCGAGCCGGCCGCGCTCGCGGCGGCGTCCCTCGGACGGCGGCCCCCTACGCCGGAGGCAGGACAGGGGCCCGCGTCGGCGGCGGGAGGGCGGGGCCGGCGCCGAGCCGTCCGGCACACGGACGGTCGCGCCGTCGGGCGACCGCCGAGCAGGTCGTCGCGCCGCCTCCTGCCGTCCCGGCGTGCCCTTCGCCCGCGGCGGGCGCTCGGCGTCGTCAGCGTGGTCGGCGCGGTCGGGGTGGTCGGGGTGCTGACGGCCGTCGCCCTCCAGGTGCAGGGCCCCGGGGACGCGGCCGGTCCCGGTGCCGGGCCGGGGGAGAGCGTGGGGCAGGGGGCCGTGACCGCGCAGGACGCGGCGTCACCGGCGGCGCCGGACCCCACGCAGGAGCGCGCAGACCCCGCGTCCGCGGCCGCGGAGCTCACCCGCCGCCGCGTCGTGCTGCTCGCCGACGGGGCGACGGACTGCGGGGCGCTGGGCGCCGTGGACCTGCCCGGGTCGGCGGCCCACGAGGCCGACGCCGCGCTGCTCGAGGAGGCGGAGCGCGCCGGTACGCGCGTGCGTGGCGCCGAGGCCCGGGTGGAGGGCGCGCGCGTCGAGCGGGACCTGGGCGACGAGGCGGACGTGGTCGTGCGCTACGTGGTCGGCGCCCACGAGCAGGTGGCCGCCGACGGCACCGTCACCGCGGTCCCCGCGACGGACGTGCGCTCCGCGACCCTGCGGCTCGCCTGGACGAGCGACGGCTGGCGGGTCGCCGAGGTGTCCTGACCCGGCTCCGGGTGCCGCCTCGACGACGAAGGGCGTCCCGGCCGCAGCCGGGACGCCCTTCGTCGGTCAGGGACGGGGAGCGGTCAGAGACCGACCTCGGCCTCGAACGCGCCCTCCTCGATGCGTGCCTTGATGGCGGTGAGGAACCGCGCGGCGTCCGCCCCGTCGACCAGGCGGTGGTCGTAGGAGAGGAACAGGTACGCGAACTGGCGGATGGCGATGGTCTCCTCGCCGTCCGGGCCCGTCACGACGGCCGGCTTCTTGGTGATCGTGCCGGTGCCGAGGATCGCGACCTGCCCGCCGGGGACGATCGGCGTGTCGATGAGCGCGCCGCCCGAACCGGTGTTCGTGATCGTGAAGGTCGCGCCGGACAGCTCGTCCGGGCCCACCTTGTTGGCCCGGGTGCGGGCACCCAGGTCGCCGATCTGCCGGGCGATGCCCGCCAGGTTGAGGTCGCCGGCGTTCTTGATGACCGGGACGACCAGGCCGCGCTCGGTGTCGACGGCGATGCCGACGTTCTCCGCCGGGTGGTAGGTGATCTCGCCCTTGTCCTGGTCGATCGAGGCGTTGATCTTCGGGAACGCCTTGAGCGCCTCGACCGCGGCCAGCGTGTAGAACGGCAGGTAGGTGAGGTTCGCACCCTCGCGGGCCTTGAACGACTCCTTGGCCTTCGCGCGCAGCTTGGCGACCTTGGTGACGTCCACCTCGACCACGGTGGTGAGCTGGGCCTGCGTGTGCAGGGCCTCGACCATGCGCTCGGCGACGATCTTGCGCAGCCGCGACATCTTCTCCGTGGTGCCGCGCAGCGGGGAGACCGGCAGCGTGGCCGGAGCCTTGGCGGCCGGGGCCGCGGCGGGAGCGGCCGCAGCAGCGGGCGCGGGGGCGGCGGCCTTCTCGGCCGCGGCGAGCACGTCCTCCTTGCGGATGCGGCCGCCGACGCCGGTGCCCTGGATGGCCGAGACGTCCACGCCCTTCTCCGCGGCCAGCTTGCGCACCAGCGGCGTGAGGTAGGAGCCCTTGCCCGCCGCGGGAGCGGAGGCCGGGGCGGGGGCCGCCGGGGCGGCGGGAGCCGGAGCCTGGGCCGGAGCAGCGGGTGCGGGGGCCTTCGGGGTCTCGGCGGCCGGGGCCGGTGCAGCGGGCTGCTCCGGCTTCTCGGGGGCGCCCACGGGCTCGGGGGCCTTCGCCGGCTCGGGCTCGGCCGGCGCGGCGGGCGCGGCCGGGGCCGCGGCGCCGGAGCCGACGATCGCCAGGACGGCGCCGACCTCGACGGTCGCGTCCTCCTCGACGAGGAGCTGCTGCACGGTGCCCGCCACGGGCGACGGGATCTCGGTGTCGACCTTGTCGGTCGAGACCTCGAGCAGCGGCTCGTCGACCTCGACCGAGTCGCCGACGGCCTTGAGCCAGCGGGTCACGGTGCCCTCGGTGACGGACTCGCCCAGCGCGGGCAGCGTCACCTCGGTGCCCTCGCCACCACCGGCGGCGGGAGCCTCGGCGGCGGGCGCCTCGGCGGCCGGGGCCTCCGGGGCAGGCTCGGGCTCGGCCGGGGCGGCGGGCTGCTCGGGCTCCGCGGGGGCCTCGGGCTCGGCGGCGGGGGCCTCGGCGGCCGGGGCGGCGTCGCCACCACCGGCACCGGAGCCGTCGCCGACGACGGCGAGGTTGGCGCCGACCTCGACGGTCTCGTCCTCCTCGACGAGGATCTGCTCGAGCACGCCGGCGACCGGCGAGGGGATCTCCGTGTCGACCTTGTCGGTCGAGACCTCCAGCAGGGGCTCGTCGACGGCGACGGTGTCGCCGACGGCCTTGAGCCATCGGGTGACGGTGCCCTCGGTGACGGACTCGCCGAGTGCAGGGAGCTGCACGTTCTCAGACATGACCTGTGGAGTCTCCTTCGATCAGTGGGTCAGGCGACGAGCCGAGGCGAGCCGGTTTGCCGGCCCGCGACACATGGGGTTGCCGCGTTCTGGTCACTGCCTGCCATCTTGTCACCTCCACAGGGTGCGCCCCAATCGTTCGGGGGTCCGGGTTGGTGTGACGCTGGGTACACCTGACCGCCCCATGACCTCCAGGACACCTCCGGGCGGTCTCCTGACCGTGACGCCGACGGCGGAGGTAGTCTCGCGCCATGTCGCTCAGGACCTCGCTGGGACGCCTGCTGGGCAGGTCGTCGTCGCCGGCCCCCGGTGCACCGCCGTCGTCGGGGTCGAGGGGCGAGACGATCGCCCACCTGCAGGAGTTCGTCCGCACCCGGGTGGGCGTGGAGGCCTACGTGGAACCGCCGAACGCGCAGACCCCGACGACCGTCCTGCTGGTGGCGACGACGGGCGAGTGGACGCGTCGCCGGGTCCCGGACGAGCGGACCGGCTTCGAGGTGGCGCGGTCGCTGGGGGTGCCGGTCTACAACGTGCGGTTCACCGGCTACCCGCAGCGCATGCGCGACTGGACGTCGGCGCAGCGGCGCAAGCACTGAGCAGGGCGGGCAGCAGCGGCATGGACGGCGGCGGCGAGCGCTGGTCGGAGGTGGCCGACGCGTGGGCCGAGCTGTGGGGCTCGTTCGCCGCGCCGGTGTGGGAGCCGCTGCTCACCACGGCGCGGGTCGGCCCGGGAGCACGCGTGCTCGACGTCGGATGCGGCACCGGTGAGCTGGTCGGGCACCTCGTGCGCGCCGGCGCCGTCGCCGCGGGCGTCGACCCCGCCCCGGCGATGGCCGGCAGGGCGCGCGAGCGGAACCCCGGCGCGACGGTCCGGGAGGGCGACGTCGAGCACCTGCCGTTCGCCGACGACTCCTTCGACGCGGTCCTCGCGGTCAACGCCCTGCAGTTCGCCGACGACGTCGACGACGCCCTGGCCGAGGTTGCCCGCGTGCTGGTCCCGGGCGGCCGGGTGGGGATCGCGAGCTGGGCGGAGGGCGCGCGCAACGACCTCGACGTCGTCGAGCGCGCCGTCGCCGCGGCCTACGAGGAGGACGTGCCGCCCGACGGCCCGCTGCGCGCGGCGGGCGGTCTCGAGGCGGCGCTCGCCGGCGGCGGCCTCGACGTCGTGGCCGCGGGCGTCGTCGACGTCCCCTGGGCCGTGCCCGACGACGACCGCCTGGTGCGCGGCGTCCTGCTCGGCGAGGACGAGGCGACGATGGCCGAGCTGGCGCCGGCGGTGCTGACCGCCGCGGCACCGTTCCGCACCGCGGGCGGGGGCTACCGTCTGGCGAACGCGTTCCGGTGGGCGGTGGCACGCGCGACCTGAGCCGACGCGACGACGCCCGCCCACCGGGGACGGTGAGCGGGCGCCGTCGGCGTCGGGGGCGGCGTCAGGCGCCGGCGCGCCCCTCGAGGAACGCGAGCATCGTGCGCACGCCGACGCCGGTGCCGCCGGCGGGCGTGTACCCGAACGACGAGCCCTCGTTGTACGACGGACCGGCGATGTCGAGGTGCGCCCACGGGGTGTCACCGACGAACTCGGCGAGGAAGTGCGCCGCGAACAGCATGCCGCCCCAGCGGCTGGGGGCGGAGTTGACCATGTCGGCGACGGTGGACTTGAGGCCCGCCTTGAGCTCGGCGGGCATCGGCATCGGCCAGAACGGCTCGCCGGCGGCGTCGGCCGCGGCCTTGACCTCGTCACGCACCGCTTCGGTGCCCATGACGCCGGAGGTGCGGCTGCCGAGCGCGACCATCTGGGCGCCGGTGAGGGTCGCGATGTCCAGGACGACGTCGTGCCCGTCCTCGACGGCGGCGACGAGCCCGTCCGCCATGACCAGGCGGCCCTCGGCGTCGGTGTTCGTGACCTCGACGGTCTTGCCGCCGCGGATGGTGATGACGTCGGCGGGGCGCTGGGCGTTGCCGCCCGGCATGTTCTCCGCGAGGCACAGGTATCCCGTCACGGCGACCGGCAGGCCCAGGCGCGCGGCCGCGAGGACCGTGTGCAGCACGGCGGCGGCGCCCGCCATGTCCGACTTCATGGTCGGCATGCTGGCCGGCGGCTTGAGCGAGATGCCGCCGGTGTCGAACGTGATGCCCTTGCCGACGATGGCGACCTTTTCGGTGGCCTTGGCGGGCGCGTACGACAGCTTCACGAGGCGCGGCCCGCGCGACGAGCCCTGACCCACGCCCACGAGGCCGCCGTAGCCGCCGGCCGCGAGCTGCTTGTCGTCGAGCACGGTGATCTTGACGCCCTTGACGCCCTTGGCCGCGGCGCGGGCCGCGTCGGCGAAGGCCGCCGGGTACAGCTCGTTCGGCGCGTCGTTGACCAGGTCGCGGGTGCCGTGCACGGCCGCGGCGAGCACCTCGGCGCGCGCGACCGCGGCCTTGGCACGCCCGGAACGCGAGAACGGCGTGACGACCTGGATGCTGCCGACGGCGCCCTTGGTGTCCTTGCCGGTGCGGTACCGCGTGTAGGAGTAGGCGCCGAGCAGCGCGCCCTCGACGACCGCGCCGAGCTCGTCCTCGTCCACCGCGGGCAGCGCCACGGCGACCGTGGCGGTCCCGGCGAGCTCCCGGCTGGCGGCGCCGGCCGCGGACCGCAGCACCTCGTGCGGGAACGTGCCGTCCGAGGCGCGCTCGCCGAGCCCGGCGAGGACGACGACGTCGGCGGCGACGCCGTCGCCGGCGGGCACGCGCCGCACCTCGTCGCGGGCGCCGCTGACCCCGAGGCGGGGGGCGAGGGTCTCGATCTGGCGCACGAAGGCCTCGGGCAGCTGGTCCGCGACGACGGCCACGCCGTCCGAGGTGGAGCACGTCCCGACGACGAGCGCGTCGACCTTGAGAGAGCTGGGATTCTTGCCGGTAAGGGTGAGGTCTGCCACGCGCCGATGCTATCCCCGACCCGCGGCGGCCGTCGGGCGGCCGGCGGCCGGTAGTCTGCGGGCGTGGTCCTTCCCCTGCTCATCGTCGTCCTGCTGGCGTGCGCCGCGCTCGCCGGGTGGGCGCTGTGGTTCGTCGTCCAGGACCGCGCCGTGATCCTCAAGCAGCTCATCGGCGCCGCCGTCGTCGAGGCGCTCGTCGTCGTGCAGGCCGTGGTGGCCGGTGTCCTCATGGTCACGCGTGACCACCCGGTCGACGGGCCGCTGTTCTGGGGCTACGTCGCCACCGCGCTGGTGGTGCTGCCGATCGCGGCGATCTGGGCGTTCGCGGAGCGCACCAAGTGGTCGTCGGTGGTGCTGGCGGTCGCCGCCCTCACGGTGGCCTTCCTCGACTGGCGGCTCTGGCAGATCTGGGGGGCGGCATGAGCGGCACCGCACCCGCCCCGGGCGGGCGGCGGACGGGCTCCGGCTTCGGCCGTCTGCTGGTCACGGTCTACGGCATCCTCGCCTTCGCGGCGATCGGCCGGTCGTCGTACGAGCTGGCCACCAAGTTCTCCGAGGCGCCCGTCGCCTACTCCCTGTCCACCCTGTCCGCCGTGGTGTACGTGCTCGCGACCGTCGCGCTCGCCAAGGGCGGGCCGCGCTGGCGCGTCGTCGCCTGGGTGACCGTCGGCTTCGAGGCCGTCGGCGTGCTCGCGGTGGGCGCCGCCTCGGCGGCCTCACCCGACGTCTTCGGCGAGACGACCGTGTGGTCCGGCTTCGGCCAGGGCTACGGTTACGTGCCGCTCGTGCTGCCGTTCGTCGGGCTGTGGTGGCTGTGGCGCACCCGCCCGAGCGCGACGCCCGACGACGACGCCTCGACGAGGCCCGCGCCCGCAGCCCCCGACCCGGAGGTCCGATGAGCCCGTACTCCCTGCTCTTCAACGGCGTGTTCCGCCGCATGGACCCCGAGCGCGCGCACGAGCTCGCGTTCGGCGCGATCTCGCTGGCCGGGCGCGTCCCGGTCGTGCGGGACGTCGTCCAGGGCGCCCTCGCCCCGTACCTGGGCCGCGGCAGCGGCGGCCCGGGCAGCATCGAGGTGCTCGGCCGCACCGTGCCCGCGCCGTTCGGCCTGGCGGGCGGGTTCGACAAGAACGCCCGCGCGATCCGCGGCCTGACGATGCTCGGCTTCGGGTTCGTGGAGATCGGCACCGTCACCCCCCGGCCGCAGCCCGGCAACGAGACGCCGCGCATGTGGCGCGAGCTCGACGTGCGCGGCATCCGCAACCGCATGGGGTTCAACAACGAGGGGGCCGCCGCCGCGGCGGCCCGGCTGCGCGAGCTGCGCGCCACGCCCGCGGGCCGTGCCGTCGTCGTCGGCGCGAACATCGGCAAGAACAAGACGACGCCCGCCGAGGCCGCGGCCGACGACTACGCCGCCTGCGCGCGCGAGCTTGCCCCGTGGGCCGACTATCTCGTGGTGAACGTCTCGTCCCCGAACACCCCGGGGCTGCGCGACCTGCAGACCACGGCCGAGCTCCGCCCGATCCTCACGGCCGCGCGCACCGCGGCCGACGAGGCCACCGCCGCCGCGGGCACGCGCCGGGTGCCGCTGCTGGTGAAGATCGCCCCGGACCTCGCGGACGACGACGTCGACGCCGTGGCCGACCTGGTCACGGAGCTCGGCCTGGACGGCGTCGTCGCCGTGAACACGACCATCGGGCACGACCGCGGTCCGGGCGGGCTGTCGGGCCCACCGCTGCTCCGCCGCGGGCTCCAGGTCGTCGCGCGGCTGCGCGAGCGCCTCGGGCCAGACCCAGCGATCATCGGCGTCGGCGGCATCGCGAGCGCCGACGACGTGCGCGCCTACCTGCGGGCGGGGGCCGACCTCACGCAGGGCTACACCTCGTTCATCTACTCCGGGCCGTTCTGGCCGTCGCGCGTCAACCGCGCGCTGACGCGCACGCGCGGGTCGGTCGCGGCCGGCAGCATCGACCGCGGGGACGGCGCCTCCGGGAGCGCAGCATGATCCGGCCGCGGTGGGAGTGGGCGCTGGACGACGCCGACGGCCGTGCGCTGAGCGTGCCGAGCCCGGTCTTCACGACGCAGTACGACGCGGAGCAGTGGCTCGGGGAGCACTGGCGGGAGCTGGCGGCCGCAGGCGCGACCCTGGCCCGCCTGCTGCACGACGGCTCGCAGGCGACGCCGGGCGTGGTGCTGCCGTCGGTCTGACGGCGAGCGCGGCGCCGGCGCTCAGGCGCCCGGTGCCACCTGCGCCCAGGCCCGGGCGAGCCGGGGCACGGCGGAGGCGAGCTGGTCCGGCTCGCGCGTGAAGGTCAGCCGCACGCGGTCGCGCGACGACCGGTCCGGGGTGAACGCCGGCCCGGGCGTGACCAGGACGCCGTGGCGCACGGCGGCGGCGGCCAGCGCCTGGGCGAGGGGACGCCCCAGGTCGGCCCAGAGACACAGCCCGCCCCCCGGCACGGGCACCCGCCAGCCCGGCAGGGCGTCGCGGACCAGGTCGACGAGCAGGTCGCGCCGCGCCCGGAGCTCCGCGACACGGCCCGGCAGGATCGCGTCGGCGCGGCGCAGCAGCTCGACGACGGCGAGCTGCTCGAGCACCGGCGTCGCGATGTCGGCCGACTCGCGCACGCGCGCCAGGCGGCGCACCACCTGCGGGTCGGCGCGGACCCAGCCGACGCGGACGCCGCCCCAGAACGACTTCGACGCCGACCCGATCGTCACGACGTGCGGGGACGTGCCGTCGCCCGCGAACGGCTCCGGCACGCGCGCGCCCGGGTCGAGGGCGAGGTCGGTGAGGGTCTCGTCGCCCACGATCGTCGTGCCCGTGCGGTCGGCGAGGTCGCGCACCGCCGCCCGCGCCTCGGCGGACATCGTGGCACCGGTGGGGTTGTGGAAGTCCGGGACGAGGTAGACGAGCCGGGGCCGGGCGCGTCGCACCGCCGAGGCGAGCGTCTCGACGTCGCCGACGGGCACCCCGATCACGCGCCCGCCGAGCCGTCGTGCCGGCTCGAGCGCGTGGAAGTACGTGGGCGACTCGACGACGGCGGTCTCGCCGCGCCCGACGAACGCCGTGGTGAGCACGGAGATCGCCTGCTGCGCGCCGGTGGTGACGAGGATCTGCTCCGGCGTGGTCGGCACGCCGCGCGCCGTGTAGCGGTCGGCGATCGCCGCGCGCAGCACCTCCAGCCCCAGGTGGGCGTAGCCGCCGGTGGCGAGGTAGCCGGGCAGCACCTCGAGGGCTGCGAGGTAGGCGTCGTGCAGGGCGGAGGTGGCCGACGGGGTCGCCTGGGCGAGATCGACGGGAGTGCCGTCCGGCTCGTCGCCGGCCGGGTCCGCGGGGGCGTCGCCCGCCGCGACGACGGGGACGCTCCCGTGCACCGGGCCGGCGCCGCGCGGCAGCGTGGTGACCGTGCCGGACCCGACGCGGCTGGCGAGGAAGCCGAGCTCGCGCAGGCGGGCGTAGGCGCCGGACGTCGTGGTGCGCGAGACCGCCAGGGCCGTCGCGAGCTCCCGCTCGCTGGGGATCCGGGTGAGCGGGGGGAGGTTGCCGGAGAGCACCGCGGCGCGCAGGGCGTCGGCCAGCGCGAGGTAGGCGGGCCCGCCGGCGCGCCAGTCGCCGAGGAGCCGTGCCGTGGCCGCGGGGGAGAGCTGCCGGACGGCGGGCGGCGCGGCGGACGCGGGGGAGGGGGAGGCGACGGTCACGGGGCCACTGTGGCTTGAATGGATATGGATTGCAAGGCCATTGGTGCCCGAAGGTGGGACCATGAGCACGACACGCGCCTCCGTCCGCCGCACGCCCCGCCGCCTCCACCGCCGTCCCTCGCGGACGGCGCCGCCGCGCCGCCGGGTCGTGCCGGTCCTGCCGAGCACCGGCCCGGCCGCCCGCCCGGCCTCGTCCCGGGGTGGTGCGCCCCGCACCCCGGCGGACGCCGCTGCAGGCACGGCGGCGGAGCCGCGGGCGGCGTCGATGGCGCCCGTCCGTCGCGGGGTCCAGCTGGTCGTCGGGCTGCTCGCCTTCGCGTGGTCGATGGCGATGGTGCTGCACGCGGGTCAGGGTGCGATGCCCTGGGACGTGCTGAACCAGGGCATCGTGCGCAGCACCGGGCTCGGGTTCGGAGCCGTCGTCGCGCTGTCGTCGGTGCTCGTGCTGCTCCTCTGGCTGCCGCTGCGGCAGCGGCCCGGGATCGGCACCGTCGCGAACGTCACGGTCCTCAGCCTGGCGATCGGGCCGAGCCTGGCCGCCATGGCGTGGCTCGCGCCCGACCCGGGGCCGGTCGCGCGTGTCGCGCTCGCCGTCGGCGGCATCGTCCTGAACGGCGTCGCCACCGCCACCTACATCGGCGTGCGCCTCGGGCCCGGCCCCCGCGACGGCCTCATGACAGGGCTGGTGCGCCGCACCGGCTGGTCCGTGCGCCTCGTGCGCACCGGCATCGAGGTGGCGGTGGTGCTCGTCGGCGTCCTGCTCGGCGGGACGTTCGGCTGGGCGACGATCGCCTACGCGCTGGGCGTGGGCCCCGTGGTCCAGGCCACCGTGCGCTGGCGGTGGCTGGTGCCGACGGGCCTCACGGAGTCGGCCGGCCCCGTGGCGCGCACCTCGGACCCGTCACCGGCGGGCGCGGACGTCGCACGGCGCGGTCGCGAGATCTCCCGCGCCCTGGACGTCATCGCCCGGGAGCACCGCGACCGCTGACCTCCATTCACCAAGTGATCCGTCGCGCTATGCCCCGTCATGGCGCGACGGATCGCTTGGCGGAAGGCACGGTGCGGCGGTAGAAGGTGGCGGAGCCGTCGTAGCCGAGGGCCTCGTAGAAGGGACCGGCCCGCCGGCTGGCCAGGGAGACGTACGCAGCGCCGCGGGACACGGCCCACCGCTCGGCGTGGTCCATCAGCGCGGCGCCGAGCCCGCGGCCGCGGTGCGCCGGGTCGACCATGACCTCCTCCACCCAGCAGACCGGGCCGTTCGCGAGGAACGTCAGGTGCGTGCTCGCGAGGAGATAGCCGAGCGGCACGTCGGTCGCCGGCTCCGGGACGACGGCGAGCAGGGTGTCGTCACGACCGAGCAGCGCAGGGAGCGCGACGTCGAACGCGTCGCGCCGCGGCTGGAAGCTCGTCGCGAAGTCCCGGGCGAGCGGCCACAGGGCGTCGGCGTCGTCGTGCCGGGCGGGCCGGACGGTGGCGGTGTCGCGACGGGGCATGGCGGCACCGTAGCGCCGACGTCGCGGTGGATCGTCGTCCCGTCTCAGGACGAGGACCCACCGCGACGTCGGCGACGTCGGTCAGGCCACGCGGGACTTCGGCGCGTTCTCGGCGGTCTTCGCCGGGTCGCGCTCGACGACGTCGCCCAGGACGTCGTCGATGCGGGCCATGAGCTCGGCCGGGATGGTCACGCCCGAGGCCTTGACGTTCTCGGCGACCTGCTCCGGCCGGGAGGCGCCCACGAGGGCAGCGGCGACGTTGTCGTTCTGCAGCACCCACGCGACGGCGAGCTGCGCCATCGACAGGCCGAGCTCGTCGGCGACGGGACGCAGGTTCTGCACGCGGGTGAGCACGTCCTCGTCGAGGAAGCGGCGGATGCTCGATGCGCCGCCCTTCTCGTCCGTGGCGCGGGAGCCCGCGGGCAGCGGCTGCCCGGGCACGTACTTGCCGGACAGCACGCCCTGCGCCATCGGCGACCACACGATCTGCGACAGCCCGCACTCCTTCGAGGCGGGGACGACCTCGTCCTCGATGACCCGCCACAGCATCGAGTACTGCGGCTGGGAGGAGATGAGCTGGAAGCCGAGCTCCTTCGCCAGGGCCGCCCCCGCGCGGATCTGGTCCGCGGTCCACTCGGAGACCCCGATGTACAGGGCCTTGCCCTGGCGCACGATGTCGGCGAACGCCTGCATCGTCTCCTCGAGCGGCGTCTCGGTGTCGTAGCGGTGCGCCTGGTACAGGTCGACGTAGTCCGTGCCGAGGCGCTGGAGGGAGCCGTTGATCGACTCCATGACGTGCTTGCGCGACAGGCCCGTGTCGTTGGGGCCGCCCGGGCCCGTCGGCCAGTACACCTTGGTGAAGATCTCGAGCGACTCGCGCCGCTCGCCCGCCAGCGCGTCGCCGAGCACCTGCTCGGCCGTGGTGTTCGCGTAGACGTCCGCGGTGTCGAACGTGGTGATGCCGGCGTCGAGCGCGGCGCGCACGCACTTCGTGGCGACGTCGTTCTCCACCTGCGAGCCGTGGGTGAGCCAGTTGCCGTAGGTGATCTCGGAGATCTTCAGACCGCTGTTGCCGAGGTACCGGTAGTTGACCATGCGCCCACCCTAGGCACGGACGACCGGTGCACGGTCACTCCGGCCAGACGCCGTGCTTCTTCGACGACGGCTTGGGCAGGCGCGAGCGGCGGATCTGGAACGCGCGCATCACGGCGTACATCATCGTGCCCTTGGGGACGTCGCCGAACTTGGCCCGCAGCCGCTTGCGGAGGCCGCGCCACAGCAGGAAGGCGTCGGCGATGGTGAGCAGCACGACGGCGTACAGCAGGATCAGGACGAGCCCTGCCAGCGTCACGTTGTTCATGACGAAGAAGTTCAGGACGATGAACACGAAGGCGACCGGCAGGAAGAACTCACCGAGGTTCCAGCGCGCGTCGACGTAGTCGCGCACGTAGCGCTTCAGCGGACCCTTGTCGCGGGGCGGCAGGTGGCGCTCGTCGCCGGTCTGCATCGCGCGGTACTCGATGTTGCGCTGCTCGCGCGCCTTCTCCCGTGCTGCCCGCGTCGCGGCCTTGCGGTCGTTCGGCACCAGCGGGCGCTTGTTCGCGGCCTCGGCCACGCTGCGCTTGGGCGTGGGGCGGCCCTTGCCGGACGGCGCGCCGGATTTCTCGAGCTCGGCGGCCGCGTCGACGGGGTCGGTGGAGTCGGGGGACGACGGCGTCGCGTCGGGCTTGTTGCGGGAGAACACGCTCTCAGCGTAGTCGAGCGCGCGGGTAGCGTGAGCCGCGTGACCGACACCCACGCCACCTCCTCGAACGCCCCTGCCTCCGACGACGCCACCACCCTGCGCGCGCACGTCGAACGGCAGTTCCCCGCCCTGCAGGCCGACCTCGAGCGTCTCGTGCGCATCCCGAGCGTGTCCGCCGCGGCCTTCGACCAGGCGCACGTCGTCGCGAGCGCCGACGCCGTGGCCTCGCTGCTGCGCGAGGCCGGGCTGCCCGACGTGCGGATCCTGCGGTCGGACCGCCCCGACGGGACGCCCGGCGCGCCCGCCGTCGTCGCCCGCCGTCCCGCGTCCGAGGGCGCGCCCACCGTGCTGCTCTACGCCCACCACGACGTCCAGCCGCCCGGCGACGCCGCCGCCTGGGCGACGGACCCGTTCGAGCCGGTGCAGGTGGGCGACCGTCTCTACGGCCGCGGCGCGGCGGACGACAAGGCGGGCCTGGTGGCGCACGTCGGCGCCCTGCGCGCCCTCGCCGCGCTGGCCGAGGACTCGGGCGCCGACCTGCCCGTCGGCATCACCGTGTTCGTGGAGGGGGAGGAGGAGTCGGGCTCCCCGAGCTTCCGCCAGTTCCTCGCCGACCACCGCGACCTCCTCGCGGCGGACGTCATCGTCGTCGCCGACTCGACGAACTGGAAGGTCGGCGTACCGGCCCTCACCACCTCGCTGCGCGGCCTCGTCGACGGCGTCGTCGAGGTCGAGGCCCTGGCCCACGCGGTGCACTCGGGGATGTTCGGCGGCCCGGTGCTGGACGCCAACACGCTGCTGGCGCGGCTGATCGCCACGCTGCACGACGACGCGGGGAACGTCGCGGTGCCCGGCCTGGTGAGCGCACCCGAGCCCGAGGTCGACTACGACGAGGCCGCGCTCCGCGCCGACTCGTCGGTGCTCGACGGCGTGGCCCTCGCGGGCGCCGGCACGATCGCCGGGCGGCTGTGGACCAAGCCGGCACTGTCCGTGATCGGCATCGACGCGACGAGCGTCGCGCACGCGTCCAACACGATCGCGCCCCGGGCCGCCGCGAAGCTGTCGCTGCGCATCCCGCCGGGCCAGGACCCGCAGGCGGCGGAGGACGCGCTGCGGACGCACCTCGAGGCGCACGCGCCGTTCGGGGCCCGCGTCACGTGGCGGCCGGGGGAGCAGGGGCGCGCGTTCCACGCCGCCGAGGACTCTGCGGCGATGCGCGCCGCGCGCGCCGCGTTCGCCGCGGCGTGGGGCACCGACCCGGTGGACATCGGCGTGGGCGGGTCGATCCCGTTCATCGCCGACCTGCTCGAGTTCTTCCCGGACGCCGCCGTCCTGGTCACCGGTGTCGAGGACCCGGACTCGCGCGCGCACGGCGCCGACGAGTCGGTGCACCTGGGCGAGCTGCGCAAGGTCGTCCTGGCCGAGGCGCTCCTCCTGCGCCGGGTCGCGACGCTCGAGCAGGGCGCGTGACGGACGCACGGTTCGACGACGTCGCCGCGCGGGCCTTCATCGTGGCGCTGCTGCCCTGCGGCGGCTCGGAGGCCGAGCAGGACGCGATGGTCGCGTTCTGGTCGGCGCTCGGCCTCGAGGTGACGTACCGGCAGCGTCGGCCCTACCCGGTCGTGTCGTTCGGGCGCGGTGGCATCCAGCTGCAGTACTACGGGATGCCGGACTGGGACCCGGAGGCGAGCCACTCCACCTGCGTGGTCGTGGTCCCGGACACCGAGCCGGTCTACGAGTCGTTCGCGGCCGGGCTGCGCTCCCTCTACGGCCGCCTGCCGGTGTCGGGCGCGCCGCGGGTGACGCGGCCGCGCCGGCGCGCCAACAACGCGGGGCTGAGCGGGTTCAGCCTGATCGACCCCGCCGGCAACTGGGTGCGGGTCACGCGCGCCCCGGATCCCGGGACCGAGTTCGCCACCGGCGAGGGCGGGACGATGACGTGGACCGCCGGTGGCGGGGGAGCGCTCGCGCGCGCGACCGAGAACGCCGTCGTGCTGGCCGACTCGAAGGGCGACGTCGCCCAGGCGCGCAAGACGCTGGGCGGCGCGGTCCGCCGCGCCCGTGCCGCGACGGGCGCGGCTGAGCTCGCGCCCGCGCTCGCCTACCTCGTCGAGCTCGCGGTGCGGGCCGGCGACCTCGCCGCGGCCGGCGAGCTCGTCGCCGAGCTCGAGGCGCTCGCAGCCACGTCGGGCGGGGCGGGCGCCGAGAGCGGCGCCGCCGTCCGGGCCGCGGTCGACGAGGCGCGCTCGCTCGTGGCCGACGCCGCCGGCTGAGGCGCTGCACCTCAGCCCGTCCCGGCCTCCGCGCGCACGTCGTCGAGGGCGGCCGGGACGTCGGCGTCGCGGCCGGCGCCGAGCGCGGCGCCGAGGCGTCCGGCGGCCTCGGAGAGACCCTCCGCCCCGAACGTCGCCGCCGAGCCGACCACCGTGTGGCAGAGCCGCATGGCCTCCTCGCGGGCCGCCGGGGTGAGCGCGGCGGGCGACGCCAGCAGCTCCGTGAGGCGGCGGGCGCGACCTCGGTTGCGCTCGCGCGCCCGGCGGGCGAGGACGGCGATCGCCTCGTCGAGCCCGGTGTCGTCGAGCCCGGTGTCGCCTCGTGCCGCGTCCTGTTCGCCGTCGGGCCCGGCCCCGGGCCGACCGTTCGGGGTGCCGGGCGTCGCCGTCACGCGTCCCACCCGAGCACGGCGGCGAGCTCGGCCGACAGGCGCAGGGGGTCGAAGGGCTTGGTGAGGACCCCGGTCGCGCCGAGGCCGTCGAGCCGGGAGATGTCCTGGCTGCCGACCTTCGCGGTGAGGAACACGACGGGGACCTCGCGCAGCTCCGGGACGGCCCGCAGGCGGCCGAGCACGGTCGGGCCGTCGTGGACGGGCATCATGACGTCGAGGAGGATCGCGTCGGGGCGGACGCGGCGCGCGACGTCCAGCCCCATCGCCCCGTCGCCCGCCGTGTGCACCTCGTGCCCCCCGACCGCGGACAGCGCGACCGCTGCCACCTCGCGGATCGACGGATCGTCGTCGATCACCACCACGCGTCGGCCCCCCGTCGCCACGTGCCGTGCCTCCCGTCCGCGTCCTCCTGAGTCCGCACGACGGTACCCCCGGACGCCCGTGGACGCCCTTCGTCGCTCTGGGCGCCCATCGGGAGGGCGAAGCGGGCGAACCTCTCCTACCCTCGGGCCCATGGGGGACGGGCGACAGGCGACGGCTCGGGCGCACACGGTGTTCGTGCGCTGGTGCTGGTCCGCGGCGGTGGTGGGACTGGCGCTGGTGGTGCTCCTGGCCGGCCCGCTGGAGCAGTCCGTGCAGGCCGCGATCTCGCGCGGTGCCATCGCGGCGGCGGGTGTCGTCGCGGCGCTGAGCTGCGGCTGGCGCGCGGCGCGCTCGACGGGGCGCCGGCGCCGCGCGTGGGGGCTGCTGTCCCTCGGCGGGGTGGTCGGCCTGCTCGGCAACGTCTACGCCGTCCTCGTCGGCGCCCCGGAGACCGGCGACGCGGCCTACATCGTGGCCCTGCTCCTCGGCGTGGTGGGGATGGCCCTGTTCCCGACCGTGCGGCCACGCGGCCACGAGCTGGTGCGCATGCTGCTCGACAGCGTGGTGGTCGGAGGGTCGGTCCTGTACATCGCGGTCTTCGCCGTCGCCCTCGGACGCGAGACCAGCTTCCAGGGCGAACCGGCGCTCACGGCCTACGCGCTGCCGGTCGTCGACGCGCTCCTCGCGACGCTCGCGGTCCTCGTGCTCACGCGTTCCCCGGCCGCCGAGCGCGTGCCGCTCGGGCTCGTCGGCATCGGGTTCGTCCTCTACGCCGTCGCCGACGTCGCGTTCGCGCTCCTCACGGCCGAGGGTGGGTTCAGCTTCGGCAGCCCCGTCGACATCGGCTGGGTGGGCGGCTATCTCGCCATCGCGGTGGCCGCGAGACATCCCGCGGCCTCGGGCAGCCCGGTGACCGGGCACCGGACGGACGGGTCGCCCGTGCTCGGCACGGTCGTCACCTTCGGGCTGTTCCTCGCGGCCGCGCTCGCCCGGGTGTGGCAGGCCGGGGCGAACGAGAGCATCTCCTGGGTGGCGAACGCCCTGTGGGTGGCGGTCCTCGTCGCCGTCGCCGTGCGGCAGATCCTCGTGGTCGTCGACAACGAGTCGCTGCGCGGCGGGCTGGAGCGCCGCGTGGAGGAGCGCACGGCACAGCTGCGTGCGCTCGCGAGCGAGCGGGAGCGCACGCTCGAGTCCGTCGCGGACGGGATCTACGGCGTCGACTCCGGCGGGCGGGTCACATTCGTCAACGACGCCGGCGCGCGGACGCTGGGTATGGCCGCGGCCGACCTCGTGGGGCTCGACGCGCACGACACGTTCCACGCGCCCGCCGAGGACGGCACCCCGTACCCCGGCGAGGGTTGCTACATCACCGAGGCGCTGCGCGAGGGCCTCACCGCGACCGCCGAGCAGGACGTCTACCGGCGCCCGGACGGCAAGGACGTCCCCGTCGAGGTCGCGGCGAGCCCGCTGCGCACCGACGGCGTGGTGACCGGCGCGGTCGTGGTGTTCCGCGACATCTCCGAGCGGCGCGAGGTGGAGCGCATCAAGGACGAGTTCGTCTCGGTCGTGAGCCACGAGCTGCGCACCCCGCTCACCTCGATCCGCGGCGCGCTCGGGCTGCTCGACAGCGGCGTCCTCGACCGGTCGTCCGACCAGGCCGCGCGCATGGTGCACATCGCCCTGACGAGCAGCGAGCGGCTGGGGCGGCTCGTGGACGACATCCTCGACGTCGAGCGCATGGAGGCGGGGACCGCGCAGCTGGAGCTCGCAGAGCACGGGCTCGACGGCCTCGTCGCGGCCGCGACGGAGCAGGTGTCGATCCTGGCCGACGACGCCGGCGTGGAGCTGTCGTCGGACGGCTGCACCGAGCGCGTGCTGGTCGACGGCGAACGCATCGTGCAGACGCTGACCAACCTGCTGAGCAACGCCGTGAAGTTCTCGCCGCGCGGAAGCACCGTGCGGGTGTCGGCCCGGCCGGTCGGAGACCTCGTCGAGGTGCGCGTCGACGACGAGGGGCGCGGGATCCCCCCGGAGAAGATCGAGACCGTCTTCCGCCGTTTCGAGCAGGTGGACGCCTCGGACGCGCGCGAGCGGGGTGGCACCGGGCTGGGCCTCGCCATCGCCCGCAGCATCGTCGAGCGGCACGGCGGGCGGATGTGGGCGGTCAGCGACGGCGAAGGGCAGGGGTCCAGCTTCCGGATGACCCTGCCGCGCGTGACCACCACGGCCCCGCCGCGCGACGACGACGTACCGGGCGCCGTGCCCGGCCTCCCGGCGGCGGACCTCCCCGCCGAGCCCGCTCCGGGGGTCACGCAGGGGGCCGGGCAGGGCCCCGCGCCGGCACCCGTGACGGGGTCCACCACCGAGGCCCGTGGCGCCGCGGCCACCCGGGTCGTCGTCGTGGACGACGACCCGTACGTGGTCGACGTGCTGCGCGGCGTGCTGGAGGCGCGCGGGTACGCCGTCGTGGGCGTGACCGACGGCGGCGCGGCGCTCGAGGCCGTCGAGGCCGAGCATCCCGCGGCGATCGTGCTGGACCTCGCGATGCCCGGGACCGGGGGTGCCGAGGTGCTCCGACGGCTGCGGCACTCGGCGGCGACCGCCGAGCTGCCGGTGGTGGTCGTGTCGGGCACCGCCCCGTCGGACGCGCGCGAGACCGCGGCGCTCGCGGACGGCTGGCTGGTCAAGCCCGTCGACCCCGCCCGCCTCGCCGCGACCGTCCGCGACGTCGTCCGGCTGCGCCCGCACCACGAGCACGTGCTTGTCGTCGAGGACGACGACGACCTGCGCGCCGTCCTCACGACGGTCCTGGAGAGCGCGGGCCTGGTGGTGACGGCGGCGCGCGACCTCGCCGAGGCTGGTGCCGCCCTCGCCGACGGCCCGGAGCCGCACCTGGTGCTGCTCGACCTCGGCCTGCCGGACGGCACCGGCTACGACCTCGTCGCCGACCTGCGGCGTCGCGGCCGCCTGCACCGCACCCCCCTCGTCGTCTACTCGGGCGCCGACGTCGGCCCCGTCGAGCGGGCGGACCTCCGCCTGGGCAGTACCGTCTTCCTCACCAAGGGGCGGGAGGCCCCGGACGCGGTCCTGCGCCCCGTCCTGGACCTGCTGGACGCCGCAGCCGGTCGTGCCGCCGACCCCTCCGCCCACCGTCCGACCAGACCGAACCCGAGGACCCCATGACCGAGCCTCTGACCATCCGGGTGAGCACCGGCACCGGCACCGGCCGCACGACGCTCGCCGCCTTCGACGCGGCGCTCGTCGCCGCCGGGGTGGGCGACTTCAACCTGGTCCGGCTGAGCTCGGTGGTGCCACCGGGCAGCACGGTCGTCGAGGTCGACGGGCCCGACCAGCTGCAGGGCGAGCACGGCGACGCGCTGTACTGCGTGTACGCGGCCGGGCACGCCTCGCTGCCCGGCCACGAGGCGTGGGCGGGAGTCGCGTGGTCCCGGCGGGACGACGGCAGCGGGGCCGGGCTCTTCGTGGAGCACGACGGCCCGTCGCACGAGCAGGTGGAGACGGACCTCACGCACAGCCTGGAGGACCTGTCCGCGACCCGCGGCGGCGTGTACCACCCGGAGGGGCGGCGGATCACCGGCCTGGCCTGCGAGGCCCTCCCCGTGTGCGCCGTGGTCGTGGCGACGTTCCGCCGGGCCGGGTGGGAGGAGCTGGGCCGTGCGCGCTGACGTGACGTTCGAGACGACGGTGACCGGGGAGGTGGCCGAGCGGTTCTGGGCGCTCTACCTCGAGGCGTTCGAGCCGCTGCGGACCCGCGCCGCGGCGCGCCACGTGCTGCACCGCGAGGAGTTCGACGAGGAGATGAGCGACCCGCGGGTGCTCAAGCTCCTCGCCCACGACGCCCGGGGGGAGGCCGTCGGCCTCACGACGCTCGCGACGGACCTCGCCGCGGTGCCGTGGGTCAGCCCGGAGTTCTTCGCCGAGCGCTACCCCGAGCACGCGGCGCGCGGGGCCGTCTGGTACATCGGGTTCACCCTCGCCCACCCGGGCCGCCGGGCGACCCGCACCTTCATGGACATGATCGACGTCCTGGTCGCGCACCTCGCCGAGCACCGAGTCGTGTGCGCGTACGACGTGTCCCGGTTCAACGACGACTCGCTGCGGTTCGCCGACAACCTGCGCCGCCGCCTGGAGCGCACGCAGGACGTCACGGTCGAGACCGTGGACCGTCAGACGTACTACGCGACGACGTTCCGCTGACCCGGGCGGGGCGACCCGCCGTCAGACCGCGCCGACGTCCCGGTGGGCGACGTCGAGGGCCCGCGCCCACGCGGCGACGTCGTCGGGCAGCTCCGGGCTCAGGACGGGCGCCTCGGGGCCCATCAGCGCCACGACGTCCGGGGCAGGGACGCGTGCGTTCCCGGGGCCGAGGAAGCGGCCGGCCACGAGGCCTCGGCCGTAGAGCTGCCCGCGGCAGGTGAACACCTGCTCGATGTAGATGACGCGCGCGTCCCAGCCGAGCACGCGCGTGCTGATCTCGAACCGGTCGCCGAGCTTCAGCGAGCGCTTGTAGGTCATCGTCGACGCGGCGACCACCGGGTACCACTTGCGGTCGCCGATCTTGGCGAAGCCGTCGAGGTCGGCGATGAAGTTCGACCGGGCCACGTCCATCATCTGCAGGTACGAGCCGTTGTTCACGTGCAGGTACATGTCGAGGTCGCCGGGGTGCACGCGCAGGCGCGTCACGGACGGGTCGAGCAGGCCCTGACCAGGGACCGGCTTGCGGGGGCGCAGGGACGCCCAGGTGAGCTGGATCATTCGAGTCACCCGCGCAGGGTATACCGGCGACCGCCGGTATCAGGTACCTGACGGGCCGGCCGTCCCGCGGCTCAGACCGGGGGAGCGGGGTCGTACTGGATCCCGCGCCGCACGCCGCGGGCCGCCTCCGGCGACTCCAGCCGCGCCACCAGGTGCAGGGCCATGTCGATGCCCGCCGAGACCCCGGCCGCCGTCACGACGTCCCCGTCGTCGACGAACCGGGCCTCCGTGTCCACGACGACGCTGGGGTCGATCTTCGCGAGCTCGTCGTAGTGGTCGCGGTGCGTGGTCGCCGGCCGCCCGGCCAGGAGCCCCGCGGCCGCCAGCACCAGCGCGCCCGTGCACACGCTCGCGACGATCGGCGTCTGCAGGCGCACCTGCCGCAGCCACTCGAGGTGGGCGGGGTCGGCGAGCATCGCACGGGCGCCCCAGCCGCCCGGGTACACCAGCACGTGCAGCGGCCCCACGTCGTCGGCCGAGTGGGCGGGCACCAGCCGCAGCCCTTTCGCCAGGCGCACCCCGGCGCCGTCGCGCGAGAAGGTGGTCACGTGCGGCTTGAGGGAGGAGTGCTGCGCCCAGGCGGCCAGCACCTCGAACGGCCCGACGACGTCGAGCTCCTCCGCGTCGTCGAACACGAAGATCCCGATACGAAGCCCGCCGTCGGTGCTCATGCCCATCTCCTGCGTCGTCGGGGCCGCCGCGGCCCCTGCGGTCAGATCCCCGGCAGCGCCAGCATCTGGTCGAGCGCCACCCGGGCCCAGTGCGCGTCGTCGGCGTCGACCACGATCCGGTTGACCATGCGCCCCTCGACCAGCGACTCCATCGCCCACACCAGGTGCGGCAGGTCGATACGGTTCATGGTCGAGCAGAAGCACACGGTCGAGTCCAGGTAGTGCACCTGCTTGTCCGGGTGGGCCTTGGCGAGGCGCCGCACCAGGTTGAGCTCGGTGCCGATCGCCCAGGCGCTGCCCGGCTCGGCGGCCTCCAGGGCCCTGATGATGTACTCGGTGGAGCCCACCTCGTCCGCCGCGGTGATCACCTCGTGCCGGCACTCCGGGTGCGCCATCACCGTCACCCCGGGCACCTTCTCGCGGATCTCGGAGACGTTGCGCGCGGAGAACCGCCCGTGCACCGAGCAGTGCCCCCGCCACAGGATCATGCGTGCGTCGCGCAGCTGCTGCTCGGTGAGGCCGCCCAGCGGCTTGCGCGGGTCGTAGACCACGCAGTCGTCCAGGCTCAGGCCGAGCTGGAGGACGGCGGTGTTGCGGCCGAGGTGCTGGTCGGGCAGGAAGAGCACCTTCCCGGTGCCCTCGACGCCCCCGACGCGGTCGAACGCCCAGCGCAGCGCGACCTGCGCGTTCGACGACGTGCACACCGTGCCGTCGTGGCGGCCGGTGAAGGCCTTGATCGCGGCAGAGGAGTTCATGTAGGTCACGGGCACGGTGTCGTCCGCGATGCCGACGTCCTGCAGCACCGCCCACGCCTCCTCGACCTGACCGATCTCGGCCATGTCGGCCATGGAGCAGCCCGCGGCCAGGTCGGGCAGCACGACCTGCTGCGCGTCGGAGGTGAGGATGTCCGCGCTCTCAGCCATGAAGTGCACGCCGCAGAACAGGACGAACTCCGCCTCCGGCCGGGCGGCGGCCTCGCGCGCCAGCTTGAAGGAGTCGCCGGTGACGTCGGCGAAGTCGATGACCTCGTCGCGCTGGTAGTGGTGGCCGAGGACGAACGCGCGCTCGCCCAGCGCGGCCCGCGCGGCCCGGGCGCGCTCCACCAGGTCCGGGTCAGACGGCGACGGCAGCGCCCCGGTGCACTCGACGCCGCGCTCGGAGGCGAGGTCGCGGCCCTGGCCGAGCAGCAGCAGCGCGGAGGATGCGGGCTCGGCGAAGCCGGACGAGGTGCCGGTCGAGCTGCCCGCGATGTCGTTCAGCAGGGTGGTCACGCGCCTATGTTTCCACAGCGGCTGCGTGCGGGACGCCGCGCGTCCGCCCCCGGCGGCGCACGCGCGCGAGCCGCCCGGCCCACCGCCGGGGCGCGGGCTGTGCCACGATCGCGGCATGCAGGTGCTGCTCTGCGTCGGCGAGGACGCCGCGTCCCTGGCCCCCACGCTCGTGACGGCGTGGCGGGAGGCCGCGCCGTCGTGCGAGGTGCGTGTCGTCGCCCTGCCGGACCCGGCGTCGCCCGGGGGGTCCCACCGTGCGCCCGACCGTCCGGCTGCCGGGGTGTTCGTCCCGCTCGAGGCGCTCGGGCTGGTGAGCGTGGCGGGTCCGGGGGAGGGGCCTCTGTCGGCACCGGCCGCGGCGTCCGACCTCGTCGTCGTGCACCTCGCGGTGCTCGACGGCACGACGCTGCGCGAGGGGCGCGTCCCGGCCGCCGTGGCCGCCGGGGCCCCGCACGCCGTGCCGGTCGTGGTGCTGGCCGGGCGCAGCGAGGTCTCGCGCCGTGAGTGGTCGGGCGCGGGCGTGAGCGGCGTGCACGAGACCGGAGACGACCTCGTGGCGGCGACGGCCCGGGTGGCGCGGACGTGGGCGCCGTCCTGGGCGTGACGAGCCGCCTCACGGCCTGGCCGGCTCGCGGGCCGTGGCGGCCCGCCCGTGGGCCGTGTCGTCGCACTGTCGGAATTCGCGCGTAGGATCGGGAACAGCCGTACCGGTCCGCCTGTTGGAGGAAGCATGACCGACACCACCGAGATCGCCACGCACGGCGTGGACCTGTCCGACGTCGCCGCCGACAAGGTCCGCAGCCTCCTCGAGCAGGAGGGCCGCGACGACCTTCGTCTGCGTGTGGCCGTCCAGCCCGGCGGCTGTTCCGGCCTGATCTACCAGCTCTACTTCGACGAGCGTCTCCTTGACGGCGACGCGCTGCGCGACTTCGACGGCGTCGAGGTCGTCGTGGACCGCATGAGCGTGCCCTACCTCGAGGGCGCGAAGATCGACTTCGCGGACACCATCGAGAAGCAGGGCTTCACGATCGACAACCCGAACGCCGGCAGCTCCTGCGCCTGCGGCGGCTCGTTCAGCTGAGCGCACCGCACGCCGAGCGACCTCGACGGCCCGGCCGCCCCCACGGGGCGGCCGGGCCGACGTCGTCCGGTGCGTCGCCAGCGGCGGTCGGGCGTGGGCTCAGGGGGAGGCGTCGAGCCGCACGGTGATCGACCACGCGGTGCCGCCGTCCTCGTCGGGGGTCTGCTCGGCCTCGCCGACGGTCGTGTGCCCGCGCATCCGCGCCCACGCGGGCACGTCGTGGCGCGCTGCCGGGTCGGTCGACAGGACGGTGAGGAGGGTCCCGGCCGGGCGGTCGCGGGCGGCCGCGGCCAGCCGGATCACGGGCAGCGGGCAGCGCAGGCCCCGGGCGTCCACCACGACGGCGTCCGGCCGGGCGTCGTCGGCGCTCACAGCCCGGTCACCCCGAGCACGTCGCGCACGCGCCGCACCGCGGCCGGCAGGACGGCGAGGAAACGCTCGACGTCCTCCTCGGTCGTCGAGCGGTCGAGCGCGACCCGCACGTTGCCGTGCGTGAGCACCCCCATCGCCGCGAGCACGTGCGACGGCTCCAGCGTGCTCGAGGTGCAGGCCGAGCCGGAGCCGACGGCGAACCCGGCCCGGTCCAGCTCCGTCACGAGGGCCTCGCCGTCCACGAACAGGCACGAGAACGTCACGACGTGGGGGAGGCGGTCCTCCGGGTCGCCCACGACCTCGACGTCGGGGACGGCCGCGACGGCGGTCCGCAGGCGGTCCGTGAGGCGGCGTCGGCGGGAGTCCTCGGCGTCGCGGTCGGACGTCGTCGCCTGCAGGGCGACGGCGGCGGCGAACGCGGCGGGCACGCTCACCCCGCCGGGCGCCCACGGGTCGGCGTCCTCCGGCTCCGGCGGGAGCGCCCGGACGCGCTGGCGCACGGCGAGCACCCCCACCCCGGCCGGCCCGCCCCAGTCGGCCGGGTGCGCGGCGAGGAGGTCCCAGGCGTCGGGGACGACGTCGTGGCCCAGCGACGCGCCCGCGTCCACGAGCAGGGGGACCCCCGCCGACCGTGCGGCCGCGTGCGCGGCCTCGAGCGGCTGCCGCGTGCCGACCTCGCCGTTGGCGTGCTGGAGCGCGGCGAGCGCGACGCCGGGGCGCGCGACCCGGTCCGCGAAGGCGTCCGCGTCGACGCGGCCGTGCCGGTCGACCTCCACGACGACGCGGGCGCCCCCGTGGGCGTGCGAGGCGTCGGCCGCCGCGTGCAGCACCGCCGCCCGCTCCGTGGCGCCGACGACGACGTCCCCGCCGGCGCGCCGGCGGGCTCGCGCCGTGCCGACCAGCCCGTCGCGCAGGGCGGACGCGTGGCTGGGGGTGAACCGCACCTCCTCGGTGCGCGCCCCGAGGACCGCGGCGACGGCCTCGCGTGCGCCGTCGAGGAGCCGGGCCGCCCGCCGTCCTTCCGTGTGCAGCCGGTGCGGGTCCGCCCAGCCGTCGTCGAGCGCCTGCAGGAACGCCTGGCGGGCCAGCGGGTGCAACGGCGCGCCGCCCCCGTTGTCCAGGTGCACCCGGGCGCTCGGGGCGGACGTCGCCGGGCCCGGCGACGCGGGGGAGTGGTTCCCGGTCGGATCGGTGGTGTCGGTCACAGGTGTGCTCCGTAGGGCTGACGTGCGGGACGACGGCGCGGCCGGTCGTCCCTGCCGGGCGCTCCAGGCGCGCCCCGGGGCACGATCGTGCCATCTTTCGGGACCCGGGAACCCTCGGCACGGGCTTCTGCCCGGGCGCGAGGATCTGACACCGGCGGGGATCGATCTGACACTCCCCGAGGGTGTGTGTGCAAGAAGGAGTTGTGGACGTCCCGTGCGGAAAGAGTCACGCCCCGCGGGGGCTTTTGCGGCGTCGAACCTGCTCCGGGCGCGCTAGGCTGCACTTCATCGAGGACGAAGGTCCTGTCCGCGTGCCTGTTGCCCAGAGGGGCCGTGGCGGTCGGGCAGGACGTGACGTGAAAGGCCTCCCTTGCACTCGAAGAGCCCCACCCGCACCCGGCGGGTCATCCTGCGCGCGACGGCGATCGCCGGCGCTGTCGCCGTGTTGGCCTCCGGTTGTGCCAGCGACTCCGTCAAGCGCGGATACCTGCCCGGCTACAGCGACGGGGAGGTGACCAACCAGACCGAGCGAATCACCAACCTCTGGGTCGGCTCCTGGATCGCGGCGCTGATCGTCGGTGTGATCACGTGGGGCCTGATGCTCTGGTGCGTCGCGGCTTACCGCAAGCGCCGGGACGACCACCAGCTCCCGATCCAGACGCGGTACCACATGCCGCTCGAGATCATGTACACGGCCGTGCCGACGATCATGATCCTGGTCCTGTTCTTCTTCACCGACCGCGACATGTCGGCGGTGCAGGACACCAGCGCCGAGCCGGACGTGCAGATCCAGGTCATCGGCAAGCAGTGGAGCTGGGACTTCAACTACCTGGACGACGGCGTGTACGACTCCGGGCAGCACCTGCTCGACGTCGGCGGCCAGACGGTCGACGACGAGCTGGACGGCGCCCCGGGCACGTCCAAGGACGTCCCGACCCTCTACCTGCCGGTGGACCAGACGGTCGAGTTCACGCTCGACTCGCGCGACGTCATCCACTCCTTCTGGATCCCGGCCTTCCTGTACAAGCAGGACATGATCCCGGGCCGCACCAACACCTTCCAGGTCACCCCGACCCGCGAGGGCACGTACGCCGGCAAGTGCGCCGAGCTCTGCGGAGAGTTCCACTCCGGGATGCTCTTCAACGTCAAGGTCGTGTCGCAGGCGGAGTACGACGCCCACATCGACGACCTGGCGGCCGCGGGCCAGACCGGCGAGCTCGGGCTCGACCTGAACCGCCAGCAGCACGACGCGAACTTCCCGCAGGAAGACACCCTCCCGGAGGTCGAGAACTGATGGCGGCCACGACTGCCCCCGCGCACGACGTCGAGGTCATCCCCGGTCTCGCGCCGAAGCGCCAGAACCTCGGTCGCACCGTGGTCAAGTGGATCACCTCCACCGACCACAAGACGATCGGCTACCTGTACCTCATCACGTCGTTCATCTGGTTCGCCGTGGGAGGGATCCTCGCGCTGCTGATCCGTGCCGAGCTCTTCATGCCCGGCATCCAGGTCGTGCAGAGCAAGGAGCAGTACAACCAGCTCTTCACCATGCACGGCACGATCATGCTGCTGCTGTTCGCGACGCCGCTGTTCGCGGGCTTCGCCAACGTGATCATGCCGCTGCAGATCGGTGCGCCGGACGTCGCCTTCCCGCGGCTCAACATGTTCGCGTACTGGCTGTTCCTCTTCGGCGGCCTCATCGCCGCCGCGGGCTTCTTCACTCCGCAGGGCGCCGCGTCGTTCGGCTGGTTCGCCTACGCACCGTTGTCGAACACGACATTCAGTCCAGGGCTAGGCGGAGACCTCTGGGTGTTCGGCCTCGCGCTGGCGGGCTTCGGCACCATCCTCGGTGCCGTCAACTTCATCACCACGATCATCACGATGCGCGCGCCGGGCATGACCATGTTCCGGATGCCGATCTTCACGTGGAACACGCTCGTCACCAGCCTGCTCGTGCTGATGGCCTTCCCGCCGCTGGCCTCCGCGCTGTTCGCGCTGGGCGCCGACCGTCGTCTCGGGGCGCAGGTCTTCAACCCCGAGAACGGCGGGGCGATCCTCTGGCAGCACCTGTTCTGGTTCTTCGGTCACCCCGAGGTCTACATCATCGCGCTGCCGTTCTTCGGCATCGTGTCGGAGATCTTCCCGGTCTTCAGCCGCAAGCCGATCTTCGGCTACAAGGGCCTGATCTACGCGACCATCGCGATCGCCGCGCTGTCCGTGACCGTGTGGGCCCACCACATGTACGTCACCGGCGCCGTGCTCCTGCCGTTCTTCGCCTTCATGACGATGCTGATCGCCATCCCGACCGGCGTGAAGTTCTTCAACTGGATCGGCACGATGTGGCGAGGGAAACTCACGTTCGAGACACCCATGCTGTGGTCGATCGGCTTCCTCGTGACGTTCCTCTTCGGTGGCCTGACCGGCATCATCCTGTCGAGCCCCGCGCTGGACTTCCACCTGTCGGACTCCTACTTCGTGGTGGCGCACTTCCACTACGTGGTCTTCGGCACCGTGGTGTTCGCGATGTTCGCCGGCTTCTACTTCTGGTGGCCGAAGTTCACCGGGCGCATGCTCAACGAGCGGCTCGGCAAGGTGCACTTCTGGCTGCTGTTCATCGGCTTCCACATGACGTTCCTCATCCAGCACTGGCTGGGTGTCGAGGGCATGGCGCGCCGCTACGCGGACTACATGCCCGAGGAGGGCTTCACCTGGGAGAACCAGGTGTCGACCATCGGAGCGTTCATCCTGGCCGCGTCGACCCTGCCGTTCCTGTGGAACGTGTACACGACCTGGCGCAACGCGCCGAAGGTGACCGTGGACGACCCGTGGGGCTACGGCCGCTCGCTCGAGTGGGCCACCAGCTGCCCGCCGCCGCGGCACAACTTCACCTCGCTGCCGCGCATCCGTTCCGAGTCGCCCGCCTTCGACCTGCACCACCCCGAGGTCGCGGCGATGGAGCAGGCGCCCGGTCACGGTGGCCTGGACGCCGTCTACGGCGACCCCGACCGGCGCGGGCACCAGGCCCTGGTCGAGGAGCGTCGTGACGGCGGCCGGTCGGCGGCCGCGCAGTCGACCACCACCGTGATCGACGACGAGGAGGAGAACCGCAAGTGAAGATCGAGATCAAGCTCTTCCTGTTCCTCGCCCCGTTCTTCGTCGTGGTGGGCGTCCTGTACGGCCTGTTCACCGGCTTCGAGGAGCCCGTCGGCTACCTCGGCATCCCGCTCGTGGGTGCGCTGGTCGCCATGGTCGGCGCCTACCTCGCGCTGACCGCGCGCCGGATCGACCCCCGCCCGGAGGACGACGAAGAGGGCGAGATCGAGCAGGGCGCCGGCGACCAGGGCGTGTACTCGCCGTGGAGCTGGTGGCCGCTGGTCATCGCCGCGGCCGCGGCGGTCGCCTTCCTCGGCCTCGCCGTGGGGTGGTGGGTCCTCTACATCGGCTTCATCCTCGGCATCATCGGTCTCGTCGGCTGGGTGTTCGAGTTCAGCCGCGGGCAGCACGCCCACTGAGCCCTCGTTCCGAGCGACGGCCCCTCACGCGATGCGTGGGGGGCCTTCGTCGTTCACGGCCGCACAGCTCCCGGCCGCACGACCGGCGGGGGAGCGGCGCCCCGGGACACGGATCGGCAACGATCAGCGTCCGGCGCCGCCGGTCCGGCCCCACGGGGGCGGCCGCGTGATGGAATGAGATCTCCACGATTTCCCTGAGAAGGAGCACCATGCGCGTCCCCCAGAAGACCGCGGCCCTGGCATCGGCGGGCCTGGTCGCCCTCGCCCTGAGCGCCTGTGGGAGCGACGAGCCCACGGGCTCCTCCGCGGGCGAGCCGGCCGGCGAGGAGCAGGCCGCCGAGATCGCGACGGTCTCGACGATGACCGACCTCGCCGGGCAGATGCAGGCGGCGCAGGAGGAGGCGTCGAGCGCGCACATGGAGCTGACGTACTCGGGCGAGCTCGCCGAGTCGGCGGGCATGACCGACAGCACCACGACGGCTGACGTCGCCTACGGGCCGACGTTCGAAGAGACGACCATGCAGATGTCCATGGCGGTCATGGGCATGGACATGGACATCGTGCTGCTCGACGGCACGATCTACATGTCCATGGGCGAGATGACGCAGGGCAAGTACCTGTCGATGACCGCCGAGGACATGGCCGCGGACCCGGCGCTGGCGGGCACGATCGACTCGATGGAGTCCATGGACGCCGCCTCCCAGGCGGAGTCCATGGCCGACGCCGTGACCTCGTTCGAGCACACCGGCACGGAGACCGTGGACGGCGTCGAGACCGAGGTCTACACGGCGACGATCGACCCCTCCAAGGTCCAGGACGGGGCGGCCGGGATCGACACCTCGACCGCGGACCAGCTGGGCGAGATCACCGCGGTCTACAAGGTCGACCCGAAGGGGCTGCCGGTGGAGGCCGACATCACGATGGAGGTCGAGGGCCAGGAGATGGTCGTCGAGTCCACGTTCAGCAAGTGGGGCGAGCCGGTCGAGGTGACGGCACCCGCGGACGAGGACGTCATCCCGTACTCGGAGTTCGGCCAGGGCTGAGCCGCCCCTGCACGAGAGTGCACGAGGGGCCCCGCACGCGTCGGCGTGCGGGGCCCCTCGCATGACCGGACCAGACAGCGTTGTGAGCGCGATTTCGGGGACAATTCGCGGCCGAATTGTCCCCGAAATCGCGCTCACAACGCTCGGGGGGTGGGGCGTCAGGCGGGGACGATGAGCCCGGCGGTCTGGGTGCGGGCGCGGTCGAGGCGGGCGGCGACGTCCTGCCAGTTGGCGATGTTCCACACGGCCTTGACGTAGTCGGCCTTGACGTTGAGGTAGTCGAGGTAGAAGGCGTGCTCCCACATGTCCAGCATGAACAGCGGGGTGATGCCGACGGGCACGTTGGCCTGCTGGTCGAAGAGCTGGAAGATGGCGAGGCGCTGGCCGATGGAGTCCCAGCCGAGCACGGCCCAGCCGGAGCCCTGGATGCCGGTGGCGACGGCGGCGAACTGGGCCTGGAACTTCTCGAACGAGCCGAAGGTGTCCTTGATGGCCTCGGCGAGCTCGCCCTCGGGCTGGCCGCCGCCCTCGGGGGACAGGTTGTGCCAGAAGACGGTGTGGTTGGTGTGGCCGCCGAGGTTGAACGCGAGGTTCTTCTCGTGCAGGTTCACCGCGGCGTTGTCGCCGGACTCGCGGGCCTCGGCGAGCTTGTCCAGGGCGGTGTTGGCGCCGGTGACGTAGGCGGCGTGGTGCTTGTCGTGGTGCAGCTCCATGATCTTGCCGCTGATGTGCGGCTCGAGGGCGCTGTAGTCGTAGGGCAGGTCAGGCAGCGTGTAGACAGCCATGCTGAGATACCTCCGGTTGCGTGCCGCACGTCGTGGCCGGCGTGCGGTGGGGACGTCGTCGAGGGCTGCTCTCCGGCGGGTTCACCGTCCGGAGACGACGAGGGCCCGCGCACCCCGCCCGACGGATCGGGAGAGGGGTGCGCGGGCCACCGGTCCAGCCTGCAGGAGACTCAGTGCTCCCGCTCGACGTTTCCAGACCCCGAGACCAGCTCGGGGGTGTCGTGGGCGGGCTCGAGCTCGTCGTGCTCGCCGTGGGCGTGCGCCGCGGCCAGCTCGGCCGGGGTGACGGGCTCGACCCGGTCCTCGTAGAAGAACTGCGACAGCTTCTGCCAGCGCTTGTCCTTCTTGTAGCCCTTGCGCTTGACGCCACGGGCGTCCGTCGCGGGCTCGATCTCCAGCGGCCGGCTCGCCTCGTAGTTGACGCGCAGCCAGCGCTCCTGCTCGTCGAGCGGGCGGTGGACCTCGATGTACTCGCCGTTGGCGAAGCGGACGATGCGGCCGGTCTCGTGACCGTGCAGCACCAGCTCGCGGTCCTTGCGCTGCAGGCCCAGGCAGATCCGCTTGGTGACCCAGAACGCGAAGACGGGTCCGGCGAAGAACAGGATCCGGAAGACCCAGGTGATCGTGTTGATCGACAGCGCGAAGTGCGTCGCGATGAGGTCGTTCGACCCGGCGAGAGCCAGGATGATGAAGGCCGTGAGGAACGCGACGCCGAGGCCCGTACGGGTCGGGACGTTGCGCGGGCGGTCGAGCACGTGGTGCTCGCGGTGGTCGCCGGTCACCTTGGCCTCGAGGAACGGGTACACGAACAGGAACGTGAACAGCAGCCCGGGGATGATGACCGCGGGCACCAGGATGTTCAGCGAGAGCGTGTAGTCGCCCCACGTGACGATCTCTGTCTGGCCCGGCATGAGGCGTAGCGATCCCTCGAGGAACAGCATGTACCAGTCGGGCTGGGCGCCTGCGGACACCGGTGACGGGTCGTAGGGGCCGTAGTTCCAGACGTTGTTGATCGCCATCGTGCCGCCCATCAGGGCCAGCACGCCGAAGATGATGAAGAAGTTGCCGCCCATCTTCGTGGCGAACGCCGGCACCGCGGGGTAGCCGACCACGTTCTTGTCGGTGCGGCCGCCACCCGGGTACTGGGTGTGCTTGTTGAGCACCATGAGGAACAGGTGCACGCCGACCAGCGCCAGGATGAGCGCGGGCACGAGCAGGATGTGCACCGTGAACAGGCGCGGGATGATGTGCTCGCCCGGGAACTCGCCGCCGAAGATGAAGTACGAGAGGTACGACCCGATGATCGGGATCGACTTCACCACGCCGTCGGTGATGCGCAGACCGTTGCCGGAGAGCACGTCGTCCGGGAGGGAGTAGCCGGAGAAGCCGGCGAGGAGGCTGAGGATCAGCAGCAGGGTGCCGACCAGCCAGTTCAGCTCACGGGGCTTGCGGAACGCGCCGGTGAAGAAGACGCGCATCATGTGCACGACGATGCCGGCGACGAAGATGAGGGCCGACCAGTGGTGGATCTGCCGCATCAGCAGGCCGCCGCGGACCTCGAACGACATGTTGAGCGTCGACGAGAAGGCCGTGGACATGAGCTGGCCGTCCATGGTCGCCGGCGCACCGTGGTGCACGACGAGCGCCATCGACGGGTCGAAGAACATCGCCAGGAACACGCCGGAGATGAGGAGCACGACGAACGAGAACAGCGCGATCTCGCCGAGCATGAACGACCAGTGGTCGGGGAAGACCTTGCGGACGAGCTGCTTCGCGAGCACGCCGACCTTGGTCCGCTGGTCGAGGTAGTCGGCGGACTTGCCGATCACGGTGGTCGGCTCCGCCGCGGTGGGGGGAGTGGTCGTGGTGCTCACTTCAGGCGCTCCCAGTAGCTCGGACCGATGGGCTCGTTGAAGTCGTCCTCAGCCACAAGATACCCCTCGGCGTCGACCGTGATGGGCAGCTGCGGGAGCGGGCGCTTGGCAGGTCCGAAGACCACCTTGGAGCCGTCAGAGATGTCGAACGTCGACTGGTGGCACGGGCAGAGCAGGTGGTGCGTCTGCTGCTCGTACAGGGCGACCGGGCACCCGACGTGGGTGCAGATCTTCGAGTACGCGACGATGCCGTCGTAGGAGGCGCCCTCGCGGTGGTCGCGCTTGTGGTCGCGCGGGTCCATGCGGACCAGCAGGACGACGGCCTTGGCCTTCTCCGTGATCCACTCGTGCGACTCGCGCTCCTCGGCGGGCACGTCAGGGATGACGTGCGCGACCGAGCCGACCGTGAGGTCCGACGCCTTGATGGGGCGCCCGGACGGGTCGTAGGCGAGACGGACGCCCTTCTTCCAGAGCGTGTGCCGGAACTTGTTCACGTCCCAGTTGCCGCCCACGCTCGAGACGAGCGGCACGGCGATGGTCAGCGGGAAGAGCGCGAGCGCGGAGACGACCGCGCCCTTGAGCACCGGGCGACGGGCGATGCCCGAGTCCTCGAGCCCCTCCTTGAACTGCTGCTGGACGACCCCGCGGACCTCCTCCGAGCTGCTGCTCGAGTGGCGCTCCTCGACGTACTCCTTGCCCGACATGAGGGTCTTGGCCCAGTGCACGGCCGCGAAGCCGATGCCGAACAAGGAGATGGCGATCGCGACGCCGAGCAGCACCGTGGAGAGGCGCACGCCGGGCGTGGTGCCGTCCGGGCGGACGGCGAAGTAGGCCACGAGCGAACCGATCGTGCCGAGGCACGAGATCGCGAACAGGATCGCGATGATCCGCTCGTTGCGCTTGGCCGCCTTGGGGTCCGTGTCCGCGAGGCGCGGGTGGTGCTCCGGGACGCCGGGGTCGGCGAAGCGGTCGGTCTGGGCGACGGCCGTGCCGTCACCGTCGCGGCGGGTCACGTCGTGCGACCCGTCCCGGGGGTTCAGGTTCTCGCTCACGAGGACTTCGCTCCGATCCACACCGCGCCGCCGATGATCAGGCCGATGCCGATGATCCAGGCCCACAGGCCCTCGCTGACCGGGCCGAGCGAGCCGAGGGTCAGGCCGCCGGCCGAGCCCTGCTTCTGCTCGTCGAGGAACGCGATGATGTCGCGCTTCTCGTCGGGGGTGATGTTGGCGTCGTTGAACACTGGCATCGACTGCGGGCCGGTGAGCATGGCCTGGTAGACGTTGCGCTCCGACGTGTCGAACAGCGGCGGTGCGAACTTGCCCTCCGACAGCGCGCCGCCCGCGCCGACGGCGTTGTGGCACATCGCGCAGTTGGTGCGGAACAGGGCCATGCCGTTCGCCGGGTCGCCCTGGCTCCCGTCCACCTGCTCGTCGGTGGGGATGGCCGGGCCGGCGCCGAGGGACGCGACGTACGCGGCGAGCGCGGCGGTCTGCTCCTCGTCCATCTGCCGGGGCTTGGCCTCGGCCTGGGGGCCGTTCATCTGCATCGGCATCCGGCCGGTGGAGACCTGGAAGTCGACCGAGGCCGCCCCCACACCGACGAGCGACGGGGCCTCGGTGGTGCCCTCCGCGTTCGGGCCGTGGCAGGTGGCGCAGTTGGCCTGGAAGAGCTTCTTCCCGGTCTCGATGTCCGCGGTGCTGGCGGTGTCGGCCTGGGCCGGGCTAGGGGCCAGGGCGGCGTAGACGCCGCCCGTGACCAGCAGCGCCAGCAGCAACAGCACGACCGGCGCGAACCGGTGGTGCCTGCGGGCGGCGAGTGCCTTCACGAAATGATCCTCGTCTCGCAGATCGAAGGTGCAGAGTCAAGGCCGGCGGCGACGCCGGCCGGGGGGTTCAGCGCAGGAGGTAGATGACGGCGAAGAGGGCGATCCACACCACGTCGACGAAGTGCCAGTAGTAGGACGTGACGATGGCGGTGGTGGCCTCGTGGTGGCCGAAGTTCCTGGCGGCGAAGGAACGCCCCAGCAGGAACAGGAAGGCGATGAGGCCGCCCAGCACGTGGAGGCCGTGGAAGCCGGTGGTCAGGTAGAAGACCGAGCCGTACGCGCTGGACGAGATCGTCAGGCCCTCGTGGACCAGCTCGGTGTACTCGAAGATCTGGCCGCCGATGAAGAACGCGCCCATGAGGTAGGTGAGGGTCATCCACTCGTGCATGCCCCACTTGTTCACCTGGAGCAGGGAGCCGGAGCGCACCGGCTTGAACCGCTCGGCGGCCCACACGCCCATCTGACAGGTGACGGACGACAGCACCAGCACGGTGGTGTTGAACGTCGAGAAGGCGATGTTGAGCTTGTCCGCCTCAGCGGCCCACTCCGCCTCGGGCATCACCGACCGGACGGTGAAGTACATCGCGAAGAGGCCAGCGAAGAACATGAGCTCGCTCGCGAGCCAGACGATCGTCCCGACCGACACGGGGTTCGGACGGTTGACGCTCACGTGCTGGTGGGCATGGGGGGCAGCAGCCGTTGCGGTCGACACGTCAGCCATTATGGCCGACATACGGCTGGTTCGAGCCACTCGGACGGGCCTTGCGCGAAGTCGATGTGCACAGAATCTGCGGAAACTCGCCACTCTGCCACTACGAGGTGACGGATCGTCGGAGAGTGCCAGTAAAAGACCACGTTCGGCACCTGCCCGAGGTGACGCGAGTGTGCCACGATGCCAGCAAACGTCGACGTCCGACGGCCGTGGCGCCGGTGCCGGACGTCGTGTCCGTGCCCGGTGCCGTGCACGTCCGCGAAGGGGAGCCAGAAGTTGACGGATCAGACGGATCAGACGACGACCAGCCCGACCGGCGCGATCGCCCCGACCTCGCGCACGGGTCCCGCGGCCCGGGGGCCCCGCGTCCTGCTCTACAGCGACGACCGCACGGTCCGTGCGCACGTGCGCACCGCGGTCGGGCCGCGCCTGCGCGCCCACGCCCCGCAGATCGACTGGGCGGAGGTCGCGACGCCGGCCGCGGTGATCGCGGCGGCCGACCGCGGCGGCTGGGACCTGCTGGTGCTGGACGGCGAGGCGGACAAGTCCGGAGGCATGGGGCTGTGCCGTCAGCTGAAGAACGAGGTGTACCGGTGCCCGCCCGTCGTGGTCCTCACCGGCAGGCCTGACGACGGATGGCTAGCATCGTGGTCGCTCGCCGACGCCGTGGTGCCGAGGCCGCTCGACCCGATCGAGCTGCAGCGCACCGTGGCCGGCTTCCTGACCGCAGCCGCCTGACCCGCCGCGGGGCCGCCCGTGCCCCTGTCGGAGGGCGCGCGGCTCCGAACCGAAGGGACCACCGTGGCCTCCACCGACCCGGCCTCCGACCTCACCTGGCCCGGCATCCTCACCGAGCTGGTCGCCGGGCGCGACCTGACCGCCGCAGAGACGGCCTGGGCCATGGACGAGGTCATGTCGGGCGAGGTGCCCCCGACGCGCCTCGCCGGCTTCCTCGTCGGCCTCCGGGCGAAGGGCGAGACGGCAGCGGAGCTCACGGGGCTCGCCGACGCGATGCTCGCGCACGCCACTCGGATCGAGGTCCCGGGGCGGACGGTCGACATCGTCGGCACGGGCGGCGACCGGCACCACACGGTCAACGTGTCCACGATGGCGGCGGTGGTCATCGCCGGTGCCGGGCTGCGGGTGGTCAAGCACGGCAACCGCGCGGCGTCCTCGTCCTCCGGTTCGGCCGACGTGCTGGAGGCGCTCGGGATCCGTCTCGACCAGGCGCCCGAGCGGGTCGCTGCCCTCGCCGCGGAGGTCGGCATCACCTTCTGCTTCGCGGGGCTCTTCCACCCGTCGATGCGGCACGCCGGCGTGGCCCGGCGCGACCTGGGCATCGCCACCGCGTTCAACTTCCTCGGTCCGCTGACCAACCCGGCGCAGCCCGGGGCGACGGCGGTCGGCTGCGCCGACGCACGCATGGCGCCGCTCATGGCCGGGGTGTTCGCGAGCCGCGGGACGGACGCGCTGGTGTTCCGGGGCGACGACGGGCTCGACGAGCTCGCCGCCACCGGGGGCGCGACGGTGTGGGAGGTGCGCGCCGGCGCGGTCCGCGAGCAGCGGCTCGACGCCGGGTCGGACCTCGGCCTGCAGCGGATCGAGGTCGCCGACCTGCGCGGGGGCGACGCCGCCCACAACGCGGGTGTGGCGCGGCGCGTGCTCGACGGGACCGACCGCGGGCCGGTGCGCGAGACCGTGCTGCTCAACGCCGCCGCCGGCCTCGTCGCCGACGGGAGCCTGCCCGGCACGGGACAGGGTTCGCTGGTCGAGCGGCTGGCCGCGGGGATCGAGCTGGCCGCCCGCAGCGTCGACGAGGGTGGGGCCGCCCGCGTGCTCGACGGCTGGGTCGCGGCGACCGGCGACTGACGAGGCGGCGGCGACCTCCGGGAAGGCTCGTGCGGTCGCCGCGCGCCCTCAGTCGTCCAGGCCGAGGGCGAAGGCCTGCTCGAGGTCGACGTTCGAGTAGGTGCGGAACGCGATGAGAGTCTCCGTGCGCACCACGCCGGGGACCTTGCTGATCCCGTCGGCGATGACGTCGGCGAGCTCCTCGTGCTCCCGGACGCGCACCATGGCGACCAGGTCGGCCTTGCCGGTGACGGAGTAGACCTCGCTGACTCCCTTGAGGTCGGTGACCTTGGTGGCGACCTCGGGGATCTGGTCGGCCTCGGTGTCGATGAGCACGATCGCGGTCAGCATGCCGTCATCGTAGCCACCGGCGGCGGGTCCGCGAGGCGCCCGACGGGCTCGTCGCCCTCGCCCGGTACGGTCCACAGACCCGCGACGGTCGTCGAGACCGCGCCGAGGTCGGCGTGCGCGGCGGCGGAGCGCACCGGGCACGTCCAGGGGTCGCTCACGTGCACCAGCCGGACTCCCGGCTCGTCCAGCCAGGCGAGCACGAGGGCGGCCTCCTCCGGGTGGCACGCGGGCGCCGGCGGCACGGGAGGGGCGACGTGCTCCGCCGTCGCGCGCAGGGCGTCCACGACCGGCAGCGGGTCCTCGTCCGGACCGGTCACGGCGGTCGCCGCGAGGCGTGCGTGCTTGATCACGACGAGCTCCCAGCCGCCCGCGGGGGTGGGCCGCGCCGCCACGAGCTCGGCGCACCGGGCGAGGGGACCGAGCCGCTGCGCTCGCGCCGCGCCCTGGACGAACGCCCGCAGCCGACGGGTCACCGCCCCCGCCTCCTCGAACCGTTCCTGGGCCGCGAGCCTGCCCACCCGCGCGGCGAGGGCGTCGACGACCAGGGACGGGTCGTCGGTGAGCGCGGTACGGGCGGCGTCCGCGACGACGTCGTACCCCTCGTCGGCCGTCCCGGTGGCGGTGCACGGCGCCGAGCAGCGTCCCATGCCGGCGAGGGCGCACGGGCTGCCCGCGGTGCTCGCGACGCGCGGCAGCCGTGCCGTGCACTGCCGCAGCGGCAGGGCGTCGTGCACCGCCTCGACGGCGGCCAGCGCGGACTGCCGCGAGGTGAACGGGCCGATGTGCGGGCTCCCGGCCCGCACGTCGCGCACCACCGACAGCCGGGGGTAGGCCTCGTCCGTGAGACGCACCCACGACTGGCGCTCCGGGTGCTTGGAGCGCCGGTTGTACCGCGGGGCGTGCTCGGCGATGAGGCGCAGCTCGCGCACCTGCGCCTCGAGCGGCGTCGCGCAGACCACGGGGGTGACGGCGTGCGCGATGCGCACCATCTCGGTGATGCGCCCGCGCTTCTCCGCGGCCGTGAAGTAGGACCGCACCCGCTTGCGGAGGTTCGTGGACGTACCGACGTACAGCACCTCGTCCCCAGGCCCCCGGAACAGGTACACGCCCGGGGCCTCGGGCAGGCCGTCGGCGAGCGTCCGTTTGCGCCGGACGTCCGGCGGCACGGGGTCGGCGGCGCCCGCGAGGTCCTCGAGGTGGGTGATCCCCAGGGGCGCCAGCCGCTCCAGGAGCGCGTGCAGCACGTCGACGGTCGCCCGGGCGTCGGCCAGCGCGCGGTGCTCGGGCGCGACCCGCGCCCGGAAGAGCGCGGCCAGGGTGGACAGCTTGTGGTTCGGGGCCTCGTCGCGGGTGACCACGCGGCGGGCGAGGGGCACGGTGTCCACGACCCGGAACCCCGGCCAGTCGTAGCCGAGCCGGTCGCAGGCGGCCCGCAGGAAGCCGACGTCGAACGGCGCGTTGTGCGCCACCAGCACGGCGTCGCGCGCGAACTCCAGGAAGCTCGGCAGGACGAGCTCGACCGGGGGAGCGGTCGCGACCATGGACGTCGTGATGCCCGTGAGCCGCGCGACGAACGCCGGCACCGGGTGGCCGGGGTTGACGAGCGACTGCAGCTCGCCGAGCACCTCGCCGCCGCGGACCTTGACCGCACCGATCTCCGTGATGCCGCCGTCGGACGCGCGCCCGCCGGTGGTCTCGAGGTCGACGACGACGAACGTGACGTCCCGCAGGGGGGTGCCGAGGTCCTCGAACGAGGGCTGGAGCACGGTGCTGTGCGTCGCGGACGGGGTGCTGCTCGGCATGCCGGGACCGTAGCGGCGGCCTCCGACAGCCGCCGGCTCCGCGTCGTCCGGACAGGGGTCGAGCCCGCCGCGGACGTGTCCGCGGCGGGCTCGAGGGACCCGCGGGCGAGGCCGGGGCGGCGTGGCGTCCGGGTCAGCTCGCGGACTTCTGCCGGGTGTCGACGTACAGCTCGTCGATCTCGGCGGCGAAGTCCTTGACGAAGACGTGCCGGCGCACGCTCTGCTTGGGTGTGAGGTAGCCGTTCTCGACCGTGAGGTCGCCGGGCAGCACGGCGAACTTGCGGATGGACTCCGCCTTCGAGACCGCCTGGTTGGCCCGGGTCACGGCGGCGTCGAGCGCGGCCAGCACCTCGGGGTCCGTCGCGGCCTGCGCGGGCGTCATCTCCGGCTTGCCGTGCATCTTCAGCCAGCCCGGCAGGCCCTCGGCGTCGAGGGTGACCAGCGCGCCGATGAACGGGCGGTTGTCGCCCACGACGACGCACTGGCTCACGAGGGCGTGCGCCCGGATCCGGTCCTCGAGGAGCGCCGGGGCGACGTTCTTGCCGCCGGCCGTCACGATGATCTCCTTCTTGCGGCCGGTGATCGTGAGGAACCCGTCGTCGTCGAGGGTGCCGAGGTCGCCGCTGCGGAACCACCCGTCGTCGAACGCCTCGGCGGTCGCCTCCGGGTTGTTGTGGTACCCGCGGAACACCTGGATGCCGCGCAGGAGCACCTCGCCGTCCGGGGCGATCTTGACGCCGCAGCCGGGCAGCTGGGGGCCGACCGAGCCGATCTTGATGGCGTCCGGGCGGTTGACGCTCGTGGGCGCCGTGGTCTCGGTGAGGCCGTAGCCCTCGAGGATCGTGACGCCGAGGCCGCGGAAGAAGTGGCCGAGCCGCTCGCCCAGGGGGCCGCCCCCGGACACGGCGTACTGCGCCTGCCCCCCCAGGACGGCGCGGAGCTTCGAGAACACGAGCGTGTCGGCGACCTTGTGCTGGAGGCGGAGCCACAGCGACGGGCCCGACGGCGTGTCGAGCGCTCGGGAGTAGGCGATCCCGGTGGCGGCCGCCCAGTGGAAGATCTTCAGCTTGCCGCCGGCGGCCGCGTTCTGCTCCGCCGCGTTGTAGACCTTCTCGAAGACGCGGGGCACCGCGAGGATGTAGGTGGGCCGGAAGGCGCCGAGGCCGGTGGTGACCGTCTTGAGGTCGGCCCAGTGCCCGAGCACCGTGCCGCTCGCGATCGCGAGGATCTCGATGTAGCGGGCGAACACGTGCGCGAGGGGGAGGAAGAGCAGCGTGCGCCCCCCGTCCTTGAAGACCTCCGGGACCGCGGCGACGGCGTTCACGCCGAGGAGCGCGAGATTGCCGTGCGTGATCTCGGCGCCCTTGGGGGTGCCGGTCGTGCCGGAGGTGTAGATGATCGTCGCGACGTCGGCGAGGTCCGCCACGGCGCGGCGCCGTGCGATCTCCTCGTCGGTGACGTCGGCGCCCGCGGCGGTCAGCTTGGCGATTGCGCCGTCCTCGATCTCGAGCACCTCGCGCAGCGCCGGCGCGCGGTCGGAGACCTCCGCCACCGTCGCGGCGAGGCCGGAGTCCTCGACGACGAGCAGGGTGATGCCGGAGTCCGTGAGGATCCACTCCACCTGCTCGGCGGAGGACGTCTCGTAGATCGGCACGGGCACCGCGCCGGCCGCCCAGGCGGCGAAGTCGAGCAGGGTCCACTCGTACCGGGTGTGGGACATGATCCCGACGGGGTCGCCGGGCTGCACGCCCTTGGCGACCAGCCCCTTGGCGACGGCCACCACCTCGGCGTCGAACTGCGCGGCCGAGACCGGCTGCCAGCCGTCGCCGGACGGCCGCTCGGCGAGCGTGGCGCGCGGGTCGCTCGCCACGCGGGTGGCGAGAAGGTCGTTGAGGTTCGACGTGGCAGGCAGCTCGACCGCCTGCGGAATGGTGATCTCGTCCATGCTGACTCCATCGTCCATGCTCATGCATTGGCCAGGGGGGCGTTCCCCGGCCGCCACGATACCGGGTCTCATGAGTGGTCCAGGACACGGTTCGGTGACGGTCCGTGACCGATGATGGTGGATCGGTGGCGGCTCGGTGGTGGACGAGCGTCGCACCCTCGGGTCGCGGTGGCTAGTCTGGTCCCTGCGCGCACCGCGCGCCCCCGCGCCGCGACGGCGACCGGGTGATGCGCCGTGCGGACGCGGCGTACCGACACATGAACGCGAGGTCCTGCATGCACGCCATCGGAGTCGACATCGGCGGCACGAAGATTGCCGTGGGTGTGGTGGACGAGGCGGGCAAGATCCTCGCGAAGGTGCGCCGCGAGACGGTCGCGGACGACGTCGCGTCGATCGACCGTGCGATCGCCGACGCGTGCACCGAGCTGGCCAAGGAGCACGAGATCGGCGCGATCGGCCTCGCGGCCGCCGGCTTCGTCAGCCCGGACCGCCGGTCGGTGCTCTTCGCCCCGAACATCGCCTGGCGCGAGTACCCGCTGGCCGAGCGCATCGAGGGCCTGCTGGACGTCGACGTGCCCGTGGTCGTGGAGAACGACGCGAACGCCGCGGGCTGGGCGGAGTTCCGCTTCGGCGCCGCGCGCGAGGCGACCGACATGCTCATGCTGACGGTCGGCACCGGCCTCGGCGGCGCGATCGTGGTGGACCGCGAGCTCGTGCGCGGCAAGTGGGGCGTCGCGGCCGAGGTGGGGCACATGCGTGTCGTGCCCGGCGGGCACTACTGCGGCTGCGGTCACGAAGGGTGCTGGGAGCAGTACGCGTCCGGCACGGCCCTGGTGCGCGACGCGAAGCAGGCCGTGGTCGCGCAGCCGGCCCGGTCGGCCCGGCTGGTCGAGCTCGCCGGCGGGGACGTGTCCGCGCTCGAGGGTCCGCACGTCACCCAGGCGGCGCAGGAGGGCGACGAGCTCTCGATCGAGCTGCTGGCGACGCTGGGCCGGTGGATCGGCGAGGGCTCGGCCTCCGTCGCGGCGCTCCTCGACCCCGAGCTCATCGTCATCGGAGGCGGCGTCGGTGCCGCCGGCGACCTGCTGCTGCTGCCCGTGCGCAAGGCCTACGAGGCGCAGCTCTCCGCCCTCGGGCACCGCCCGGTGGCGCAGATCGAGCTTGCCGAGCACGGCAACGAGGCGGGCATCATCGGCGCCGCCGACCTCGCCCGGCGCTGAACCGCGCCGTCGGGCCGCACCGCCTCGGGCCGCACGACCTGATCGCGCGGCCGGGCCGCGCGATCGGGTCAGACGACGGCGCCCGTGCTGTGGTCGTCCGGGTCGCGGCGGTGCGGCATCCGCCAGATCAGGATGCCGAGTGCGACGAGGAACAGCACGCCGGCCACCGGGCCGGACCAGCCCGGGATGCGCAGGGCCGGGACGGCCGCGCGCAGGACGACGCCGAGCACGACGAGCACCGGCACCCCGACGACCGCTGCCCACGCGAGCGTGAGGAGCGGGTCGCGCGACAGGACGGGCTCCGGCTCGGGCGGCGTGAAATGAGACTCCGTCTCTTCCAGGTCCTCGATCTCCGGCGTGACGGGCCAGTCCCGGGGACCGGGGCTCACCACCCGCCCGGGCGGGACCGCCGGGCCCTCGTGCCGCGGTTGCGACCCGGCGTCCCCGGGGCCGCCAGCCGTCGGCTCGTCCGCACGATCGGCGTCGGCGTGCTCGTCGAGCGGCCCCAGCTGGGCGACGATGTCGGCCCAGCGCGCCTCGACGGCGTCGTCGGGCAGGTCGTCGTCCGGCAGGTCCGGTTCGGCGTCCGGGTTCGGTGCGGGCATGGGTTCACTCTATTGTCGTGGGCGATGCAACGCGTCGACGGTCCCGCCCGTCGGCGCCACGGCCCGTCACCGGCGGTCCGCTGGGTGGGGCGCCGTGCACGACTGGGCGAGGAGGACAGTTGTTCTACTGGGTGATGAAGAACGTGCTGGTGGGGCCGTGGCTCCGGCTGGCGTTCCGTCCCTGGACGAAGGGCGTCGAGAACGTCCCGACCTCCGGTCCGGCGATCCTCGCGAGCAACCACCTCGCCGTCATCGACTCGTTCGTCCTGCCGCTCGTGCTCGACCGCCAGGTCCAGTTCCTGGGCAAGTCGGACTACTTCACGGGCGGCGGCGTGCGCGGGCGGCTCGTGGCCGGCTTCATGCGCGGCGTGGGGACCATCCCGGTGGACCGCTCGGGCGGGAAGGCCAGCGAGGCCGCCCTGAACACCGGGCTGCGCGTGCTCGACGACGGGGACCTGTTCGGCATCTACCCCGAGGGCACGCGCAGCCCGGACGGGCGGCTCTACCGCGGCAAGACCGGCGTCGCCCGCCTGGCCCTCGAGTCGGGGGCGCCCGTGATCCCGGTCGCGATGGTGGGCACCGACGTGGCGCAGCCGCTGGGCCGGTCGGTCCCCAAGCCGATGCCGATCGGCATGGTCTTCGGCGAGCCGCTCGACTTCAGCCGCTACCGCGGGATGGAGGGCGACCGGTTCGTGCTGCGCTCCGTCACGGACGAGATCATGTACGCCATCCTGCGGCTCTCCGAGCAGGAGTACGTCGACGTCTACGCCGCCACGATGAAGGCGCGGCTCGCGGCCGCTGCCCAGCAGCCGCCGGAGGAGCCCGCCGCCGGGTCCTGACCCGCAGGGCCCCGGGGCCGCCGCTCACCCCACGGCGAGCTGCAGCCAGGCGTCCGGAGGGACGTCGGGCCGACCGGGCACCGGGCGACGGTCGACCGCCCAGGCGTCGCCCGCGACGTCGGTCGCCACACGCGGCCAGAACGCCGCCGCCGGCGCGTTGGCGTCCTGGTACGGGACCTCCCACGGACCCGGCACGTCGCGCAGCACCGCCGCCGCGACCTCCCGGCCGAGGCCGCGCTGCCGGGCCGCGCGCACCACGAAGAACGCGGAGAGCACGCGGGTGGGCGCGTCGAGACCTCGGACGAGGGCGAACGCCACCGGCCGCTCGCCGGCCCCGGGCGTCGCGCCCGGGACCGCCGCGAGGTAGCCGCGCCAGACCACGCCCCGCCGCCCGGACCGGTCGTCGCGCCCCGCCCCGCCGCCGGGGACCCCCGTCCCGGGGCCCAGGTCGGCGAGCGCGTCGCGGAGCCGGTCGTCGCGGAACCGTCCGTCCGGCCCGGGGAGCTCGCCCGAGACCGCGGACATGTCGTGGCGGAAGAGCAGCCACAGCCGTTCGAGGACCCCGCGGTCCTCCGCCGTGGCGCGGCGGACGACCGCCGGGCGGCCGGGCGCGGGGACGGCGGGCAGGTCGGGAGGGGGCGCAGGTGTCGTCATACGCAAGAGCCTCCCGGCGCCGGAACGCGGGGAGGCTCGGCCGACATCATCGCACGGCCGGGCCCGGGCGCGCACGGCTCGTTCGTGGGGCGGACGGCAGGGGCCGGCGGCCGCGCGGTGCTCCTAGGATGGGAGGGCTTCCGTCCCCCACCGAGAGGTAACCCCCGTCATGTCGGTTCGTCGCGTGGCTCTCCTGACCGCCGGCGGCTTCGCGCCCTGCCTGTCCTCCGCCGTCGGCGGCCTCATCGAGCGGTACACCGAGCTCGACCCGTCGATCGAGATCATCGCCTACCAGTACGGCTACCACGGGCTCCTCACGGGCACGAAGATCGTGATCGACTCCGAGGGCCGCAAGCAGGCCGGCATCCTGCACCGCTTCGGCGGCTCGCCGATCGGCAACTCGCGCGTCAAGCTCACCAACGCCGCGGACTGCGTCAAGCGCGGCCTGGTGCAGGAGGGGCAGAACCCCCTGGAGGTCGCGGCCGAGCAGCTCAAGGCCGACGGCGTCGACGTGCTGCACACCATCGGTGGCGACGACACCAACACCACGGCCGCCGACCTCGCGGCGTACCTGCACGACAACGGCTACGAGCTCACCGTCGTGGGCCTGCCGAAGACGATCGACAACGACGTGGTGCCCATCCGGCAGTCGCTCGGTGCCTGGACGGCGGCCGAGGAGGCCGCCGGCTTCGCCGCCAACGTGATCGGCGAGCACCGCTCCGGCCCGCGCATGCTCATCGTGCACGAGGTCATGGGTCGTCACTGCGGCTGGCTCACCGCCGCCACGGCCAAGGAGTACCGCAAGTGGCTCGACGCGCAGGAGTGGGCGCCCGCCCTCGGGCTCACGCGCGAGCGCTGGGACGTGCACGCGGTGTTCCTGCCCGAGCTGGAGATCGACATCGACGCCGAGGCCGCGCGCCTGCGCGCCGTCATGGACGAGATCGGCAACGTCAACATCTTCCTGTCGGAGGGTGCGGGCATGAACGAGATCGTCGAGCAGCTCGAGGCCGCCGGCGAAGAGGTGCCGCGCGACCCGTTCGGGCACGTCAAGCTCGACACGATCAACCCGGGCCAGTGGTTCGCGAAGCAGTTCGCGGAGAAGCTCGGCGCCGAGAAGGTCATGGTCCAGAAGTCGGGCTACTACTCGCGCGCCGCGGCCGCGAACGCCGAGGACCTGCGCCTCATCAAGTCGATGACCGACCTGGCCGTCGAGTGCGCCCTGCGCGGCGAGCCGGGCGTCATCGGCCACGACGAGGAGGACGGCGACCGCCTCAAGGCGATCGCGTTCCCGCGCATCGCCGGCGGCAAGGCGTTCGACGTCAGCCAGCCGTGGTTCGGCGAGATCCTCGAGGGCATCGGCCAGCCGCTGGTGCCCGCGAAGCCCGCCGCGCACTGACGACGGCACCGAGCCGACCACCGAGCCAGAGGCAGGAGCAGCCCGCATGACCACCGCCGTCGACACCGTGGTGCCCGGGAGCGACCCCGAGGGCCTGGACCGGTTCCGGGCCCTCGAGGCGCGCCAGCAGCCCGTGTGGCCGGACGCCGCGGCGTTGGCGGCGGTGGCGGGGCGGCTCTCCCAGGCCGCGCCCCTCGTGGTGCCGGCCGAGGCTCGGCTGCTCACGGAACGCCTCGCCGCGGCGGGCCGCGGCGAGGCGTTCCTGCTGCAGGGCGGGGACTGCGCGGAGACGTTCGCGGACGCGAACGCGACCCGCATCCGCAACAAGATGCGCACCATCCTGCAGATGGCGGTGGTGCTCACCCACGGCGCGAGCACGCCCGTCGTGAAGATGGGCCGGCTCGCGGGGCAGTACGCCAAGCCGCGCTCGTCGGACGTGGAGACGCGTGACGGCGTGACCCTCCCGGCGTACCGCGGGGACATGGTGAACGGGCACGAGTTCAGCCCTGCGTCCCGCGCCCCGGACCCGCGGCGCCTCGAGCAGGCGTACCGCATCTCCGCCGCCACGGCGAACGTGGTCCGCGCGTTCACGCAGGGCGGTCACGCCGACCTGCGGCGCGTGCACGAGTGGAACCGCGGGTTCATGCGCAACCCCGCCTACGCGCGCTACGAGCGCACCGCGGCGGAGATCGACCGCGCGATCCGGTTCATGGAGGCCTGCGGGGCAGACTTCGACGCGCTGCGCTCCGTGGAGTTCTACCTCAGCCACGAGGCGCTCATCCTCGACTACGAGCGCGCCCTGACCCGGGTCGACGCCCGCAGCGGCGAGGCGTACGCGACGTCGGCCCACTTCCTGTGGATCGGGGAGCGCACCCGCCAGCTCGACGGCGCGCACGTCGAGTTCCTCTCGCGCGTCGCCAACCCGATCGGCGTCAAGCTCGGCCCGACGACGTCGCCCGACGACGCGCTCGCGCTCGCGGCCCGGCTCAACCCCGGCAACACCCCGGGCCGGCTGACGTTCGTGACCCGGATGGGCGCCGGCCGGGTCAGGGACGTGCTGCCCGAGGTGGTCGAGAAGGTCACGGCCGAGGGGGTGGCCGTCACCTGGGTCACCGACCCCATGCACGGCAACACGATCACGTCGGACAGCGGCTACAAGACGCGCCGGTTCACCGACGTGCTCGACGAGGTCACCGGCTTCTTCGAGGTGCACCGTGCCCTCGGCACCGTGCCGGGCGGGCTGCACATGGAGCTCACCGGCGACGACGTCACCGAGGTGCTGGGCGGCAGCGAGGAGATCGACGACGCGGGGCTGGCGCTGCGGTACGAGACGCTCGTCGACCCGCGCCTCAACCACCAGCAGTCGCTCGAGATGGCGTTCCGGGTCGCGGAGATGCTCACGAGCTGGTGACGCCCATGGCCGCCGGACGGTGCGCCGGGCCGTACGTCCGGGCGCTCACCACACGGTGAGGGTGACCGTGCTGCCCTTCGGGGCCTCACCCGTCGTGTCCTGGAAGCGCACGGTGTCCAGGATGCCGCCCAGGTAGGCGTTCTCCTTGACCACGAACCCCGCCTTCTCCAGCGCCTTGCGAGCGGGCTCGGTGCGCTTGCCCACGACGTTCGGCACCTCGACCAGCGGAGGGCCCTGCGAGATCGTGAGGGTGACGGTGTCCGTGCGGTGCGCCGTGGCGCCCTCCTCCGGGTCCTGCGCCAGCACGTGCCCCTTCGGGATGTCCTCGGAGTACTTCGGGTCGCCCAGCTCGACGACGAGCCCCAGGTCCTCGAGGTCGGCGACGGCGGCGTCCTTCGCCTTGCCCACCTCCTGCGGCACCTGCACCGGGGCGGGGCCGTCGGAGACCGTGAGCGTCACGACCGTGTCGTGCCGCTGACGCGAACCCTCCTCGACCGAGAGGTCCAGCACCTCGCCGCGGCCGGCCTCGTCGTCGTACGACCGGGCGGCCTCGCCGACGGTGAAGCCGGCGTCCTCCAGGGCTGAGGTGGCGTCCTCCTGGGCGGTGCCGACCAGGTCGCCCGGCACCGTGAGCATCTGCACGCCGCGGGAGACGACCAGCTCCACCGACCCGTCGGTGCGCACCCGGTCGCCGGGCGCGGGCACGGTCGTCACGACCGAGCCCTCCGGGACGTCGTCGTCGAACGTCCTGCTGGTCGTCGTGCCGAGCCCGGCGTCCTCCAGGACGGCGCGGGCGTCGTCCGCCGCCACCCCGGCGACCCCGGTCGGCACCGAGGTCCAGGCGCCGGGGCCGTCCGTGAACCACCACCAGGTGCCCAGCCCGCCGCCGCCGAGCACGAGGACGAGCGCGAGGACCCACGCCGTCACGCGACGGCGCCGGGACGGGCGGCGGTAGGTCTCGGTCGGTTGCTCGACGAGCAGGTCGGTGGGCTGGGACGGTGCGCTCGCCGAGACCTCCTGGAAGAACGCCGTGGGGATCTCGTCGACCGCGTCCGTCCCCCCGGACCCGTCGCCCTCGCCGTCGTCGGCCGCCGTGCCGCCCGCGTCGTGGGCCCCACCGGGGCGACCGGACCCGTCCGGCGTGACGGACGCGGGACCGGGCAGGTCGGCCGGCCGCTCGGCGCGGCGCTCGAGCACGTCCGCCCCGAGCGCCGAGCGGACGGCCTCGACGGCCGCGAGGGCCGCCCCCGCGTCCGCCGGGCGCTGCTGCGCGTCCCGGGCCGCGAAGGACGCGACGAGCGCGTCGACCTCGGCAGGCAGCCAGTCCACGAGCGCGGACGGGGCGGGGAGGTCCTCGTGCACGTGGTGGAACGCGACCTGGATCGGTGTCTCGCCCGCGTAGGGGAGGGTGCCGGTGACCAGCTCGTACACGAGCACGCCGACCGCGTAGACGTCGGTGCGTGCGTCGCAGGTGCCGCTGGTGATCACCTCGGGCGCGAGGTACGCGACCGTGCCCAGCACCGTGCCGGTCGTGGTGGTGGTCACCTCGGTCACGGCGCGGGCGAGCCCGAAGTCCGCGACCTTGACCCGTGCGCCCGCGTCGACGTCGTCGCCGACGACGAGCACGTTCTCCGGCTTGACGTCGCGGTGGACGAGCCCCTTGCGGTGCGCGGCGGACAGGGCGGCGAGCACCTGCGCGACGACGTCGAGCGCGCGGCCCAGGGTGAGCGCGCCCGAGGCGTGCAGCTCACGTCGCAGGTTGGTGCCCGGCACGTACTCCATGGCGAGGTAGCTGGTGTCGCCGTCGACCCCCTGGTCGTAGACGGCGACGACGCCGGGGTGGGTCAGGCGTGCGGCGGCACGGGCCTCCCGGCGGAACCGGGACACGAACGCGGCGCCGTCGACGCCGTCGGCGAGGTGCGGGTGCATCACCTTGATCGCGACCTCGCGGTCGAGGCGCCGGTCGGTGGCGCGGTACACGGTGGCCATGCCCCCGCGGGCGACGCGCGCGACGATCTCGTACCGCCCGTCGACCAGGCGGCCGAGCATCGGGTCGGTCGTCGCGATGGCCACGCGACGAGTGTAGGGGCGCCCGGATCGGCAGGCCCGTAGGCTGGCCCGGTGAACGACACGACCGCGCCCGGGCACGGCGCCCCCGCCTCCGGAACCACCAGCAGCACCAGCAGCACCAGCAGCACCGACGACCGGAGCGTCGTCGAGTCCCTCGTGGCGGAGTGGCTCACGCTGCCGGACGTGGCGGAGGCCCTCGGCACCGAGGTGAGCAAGGTGCGCGGCCTGGTCTCGGAGCGCTCGCTCGTCGGGATGAAGCGCGGCGAGCGGAACACGTTCCAGGTGCCCGCCGTGTTCCTCGTGACGGACGACGGGGCGCCGCACGTGCTGCCCACCCTGCGCGGCACCGTGCTGGTGCTCTCGGACGTCGGCCTGGACGACACCGCCGTCCTGCGCTGGCTGTTCGAGGTCGAGCCCACGATCGGCGCGGCCCCGATCGAGGAGCTGCGTGCCGGTCGTCGGGCCCAGGTGCGCCGGGTGGCTCAGGCGCTGCTCTGAGGCGCGTGCCCGCCTCGGGGCGGGAGCGTCCTCAGGCCGCCCGGTCGACGGCGGCCCGGGCCAGGTCCAGGAGCACCTCGCGGCCGGGGTCGGCGAGCCCGGCCGAGGCGAGCGCGTCGAGCGCGCCGTCCGTGAGCGTGCCGATGAGGGTCTCGACGCCGTCCAGGGCGCCCGACGCGGCGATGACCCCGCGCAGCCGTTCGACGGTCGCGGTGTCCAGCGACGGGTCCCCGAGGCGAGCGACGACGAGGTCGCGGTCGGCCGCGCCCGCGGCGGCGAGCGTGCGGGCCATCAGGACGGTGCGCTTGCCCTCACGCAGGTCGTCGCCGGCGGGCTTGCCCGTCACGGACGGGTCGCCGAACACGCCGAGCACGTCGTCACGGAGCTGGAACGCCTCCCCGAGCGGCAGCCCGGCGTCCGACACCGCCGTCACCCGCGCGGTCGACGCGCCCGCGAGCACCGCACCGAGCACGAGCGGGCGCTCGACCGAGTAGCGCGCGGACTTGGCGCGCAGCACGTCCCGGGCGCGCCCCTCGTCGGCGACGGGGTCCAGGCCCCAGGGCTCGGCCTGCACGAGGACGTCGAGGTACTGGCCCACGACCACCTCGGTCTGCATGGCGTCGAACAGCGCGCGGGCGTCGGCCGCCCGCCCGGCGGGCAGGTCCGCGACCGCGTCCGCGATCTCGCGCTGGCACGCGACCAGGCACAGGTCGCCGAGGAGGATCGCGGCGGCCGTCCCGAACCGCTCGGCCGAGCCCGCCCAGCCCGCCGCGGCGTGCCGGGCCTCGAAGGCGCGGTGGGCGGTGGGCTCGCCACGGCGGGTGTCCGACGCGTCCATGACGTCGTCGTGCAGGAGGGCGGCGGCCTGGAACAGCTCGAGCGCGGCTCCGGCCCGCACCACCGCGTCCCGTTCCGGGCCCGACGCGGCCCCGCCGTGGGCGCGGTAGGACCAGTAGCAGAACGCCGCGCGCAGTCGCTTGCCGCCGCGCAGCAGCACGGCCGCCTGGTCGGTGAGCGCGGTCGCCGGTGCGCCGATGCCGGCGACCTCCCGGGCGAGGGCGTCGAGGTGTTCCTCGACCCTGGTGTCGACGTCGGTACGGAGGTTCTCGAGGTCGACCAGCGACGCGGCGGTGGGCATGCCGACAGCCTATGCGTCCGGCCGGGCGGGGCCCGACGGCGCGCGAGCGTCAGCCGGCGACGACGGAGCCGCTCACCGTCACGAGGCGGCGTTCGCCGTCGTCGAGGACGCCGAGGGTGATCGACTCCACGACCGGACCCGCGTCCTTCTTCGTCCTTCCCTGCGGCGTGCTCTCGCGGCCGAAGGTGGTCTGGGCGGTGAGGCCGGAGAAGACGGCCGCGCCGGACTCCTCGAAACCCGCCTCGCGCAGCCGCTCGGCGAGCTGGTCGATGACCTCTTGCGTGCTGCGCTGCGTGCTGAGGTTGAGGGTGACGTCCGTGAGGCCGCCCTCGCCCGTGGTGGCCGAGCTGGCGAGCACCGTGGCGTCCTCGGGCGCCTTGAGCAGCTTCTCGGGGAACCCGTCGGCGTACCCGCCCACGGTCGTGTCCGGGTCGAAGGTCGGCAGGGTCGACGCCTCACCCGGGGCGGGCTCCGTGGCGGGCGCCTCCGTGGCGCCGCGCACCCCGACGCCGGACCCGTCCGGGCCCGTGGCGGAGACGTCGTCGCCGGGCGTCCCGGAGCCGCCGAGCAGGCCGCACCCGGAGAGCGTCAGGACCGCGGTGAGCGCCGCTGCGCGGACGCCGCGCGCCGCCCCCGAGGGTCTGGGGCGCGGCCGGACCGGGCGGTGCGGACGACGGGGGAGCGAGGGCACGGCGCCTACCGTAGCGGCCCGTGCCGTGCGGGAAGCACCCCGGGCGCCCGGGACAGCACGGGACGTCCGACGGCCCCTCCTTCCACGGAGGCTGCCCCCAGGCAGGCCCCGTCCACAGCCCGGGAGCAGGCGGCGTCCGAGCCCGCTGCCATGGCCTGGGATCTATGCATGGACGCCGCATACGCCACCGACCGCGCCGGGCACCCCGGCCCCGCCTTCGACACCCCGCTCGTGCTCCGCACCTCCCGCGACCTGCTCGCTGCCGTCCCGTACCTGCTGGGGTTCCGGCCGCGGGAGTGCGTGATCGTCGTCGCGGTCACGGACGAGGGCCGGGTCGGCCTCGTCGCGCGGACGCGCCTGGCCGACCTCGACGGCCGCCGCGGGGCCGTGGCCGGCCGGCTGGTCGACGGATCGGGCGACGCAGCGGCCGACGCAGCGGGCGGCGGGGAGGACGACGCGGTGGGGGAGGCGATGCTCGTCGTCGCCCGCGCCGCCGCGCGGGCCGGGGCCAGGGTGGTGCTGGTCGCGCTCTACTCGGACCTCCCGCCGGACCGGGCCCGCCCGTGCGGGGTGTCCGTGGTCGCGGCGCTCGAGGAGCTGCTCGCCCCGGCGGTCGACGTGGAGGGCTGGCTGGTGGGCGCGGACGGCTACCGGGGCCTGGAGTGCGTGGACCCGGCGTGCTGCCCGGCGCGGGGGCGGCCCCTCGGCGAGCTCGAGCACGGCGAGGTCGGGGCCGCGTTCGTGGTCGCGGGCCGGGCGATCGCCGACTCGGAGGAGGAGGCGCACCGGATCCGCGTGCTCCCCGCGCGGGTGCGGGACCGGGTCGCCAAGGCGGCCGGCCGCGCGGAACGGGCGTACGCGGCGGCGCAGGTCCTGCCACCGGACCTGTCCCGGGACGTGCCACGTGGCGGGTCGGCGGCGCCGTCCGCGGCCCGGGTGCCGGGCGTCGCCGCGAGCGACGCTCCGGGCCGGTGGCGTGCCGAGGCGTACGGCGTCTGGTGCGACCTGGTGCGCCAGGCGGCGGCGGAGCTGCGCTCGGGCGGGGCCGCGGACGTCGACCTGCCGCCGGCGCGTCTCGGCCGCCTGGCGGTGGCGCTCGCGGACGTCCGTGTCCGCGACGCCGTGCTGCTCTGGCTGGTGCCGGGCGCGCGGGAGGCGGCCGACCGCACCGCCGGGGTGTGCGTCGGTGCCGGCGCGCGCGAGGTGGCCGACGTCGAGGCGGCCACGGCGCGGGCGATCGCCCGGGTGGTGGACCCGGGGGAGGGCGTCCCGCCGGACGGTGCGGCGGCCGACGCGGCACGGCTCGTGCTGGAGCGGGTGGTGGCCGGCGCTCCCCGGAGGTGGCACGCCCCGCCGCTGGCGCTGCTGGGCTTCCTGGCGTGGTGGCGCGGCGACGGATGGCTGGCGGCGCGCCGCGTGCGCGAGGCGGCGGCGCAGGACCCGGCGTACCGCCTGGCGGCGCTCGTGGGCGGCGTGCTCGAGGCGGGCGTGCCGCCGGGATGGGTGAGCGCGGGTCGCGGGGCTGCCGCGGCCGGCGCCGGCGGAGACGCGTGGTGAGGGGAGGTCGGGGAGCGGTGGCCGGTGTGGCCGGGCCCACGGTCGGGTAGCGTGCCCCCATGGCGATCGTCGTCGGACTCCTGAGCACGGCCGAGGGACAGGCGGCACTCGCCGCAGCGAAGCGCGAGGCGCACGAGCGGGCGGTCCCGCTCACGGTGGTCGCCACGCGGGACGACGGACCCGAGAGGCAGGCGGTCGAGGACGACCTGGCCGCGTCGGGGCTCGCGTACTCGGTGGTGGGCGGCACGGGCGACCTCGCCGAGGACCTCGTGCGCACGGCGCAGGAGGCTGGTGCCGAGCTCATCGTCGTGGGCCTGCGCCGCCGCAGCCCGGTGGGCAAGCTGATCCTCGGGTCGGGCGCTCAGCGGATCCTCCTCGAGGCGCCGTGCCCGGTCCTGGCGGTCAAACCGTGACGACACGCGCGGGCGCGGCGCCGCGCGGTGTGACGCTCGTGACCGTCCCCGTGCGGTCCGGCGTGGTCGGCCGGCAGGATCCGGGTCGCCGTGGCGTCCGGAGTTTCGCCCGCGGTTCCGCCCGCGCGGCCGGGAATCTTCCCGGGGGCCCGTGCGTTGAGCCAGGACCGGGGAACGGACGACGTGGGTACGGGACTGGGCGCAGGAGCCCGTGGTGCCCCTCCGTCGCCGATGTCGCCGGTACAATAGAGGTGTCCCGCCTGAGCCACGACAGTCCGAGTCGGAGGCCTTGACGGCGGTGCACCGTCCCCTCGAATGCCGAAAGGTCGGTTTGTGGCGTCCACTGCGCAGAACCCCGCACTTCCCCGCGAGTTCGAGCACCCTGCCCTGCAGGGGCTGCTCGCTCGAGGCACCGCCGACGGCCGGGTCGACGCCGAGAGCTTCCGTGCTGCCTGCGAGAACGCCGCGGTGGCGGACCCCAAGCGTCTGAAGGCGGTCCTGCGCGCCTTCGCGACCGCGGGCGTCGAGATCGGTGTGCCGACGGCCACCAAGGTCGCCGCCGCCAGCGCGAGCCGGAGCACGACCACCCGCGCGAAGGCGCCGGCCGCCCGGTCCGCGAGCCCCGTGAAGACCTCGACGGTGACGACCTCGACCGTCACGTCCGCGTCGTCGGACGACGAGTCTGCTGAGGCCGCGTCCGCGCCCAAGAAGACCGCGGCGAAGGGCGGTGCCGCGAAGTCGGCCGGGACCAAGACCGCCGCCAAGGGCGCGAAGCCGACGCGCGGTCGCAAGGCGGCGTCCAAGGACGAGCCGGCCGCCGACGACGTCGAGGACGTCGAGCTGGACGACGTGACCGACGTCGACGACGAGCCGGAGAACGAGGCCGCCGAGCCGACCGCCGCCGCGAAGGGCGGCAAGGCCGGCGCGGCCAAGGACGGCAAGGGCGAGGACGAGGAGACCGGCTTCGTCGTCTCGGACACCGACGACGACGACCAGCCCGCGCAGCAGGTCGTCACGGCCGGCGCGACCGCCGACCCCGTCAAGGACTACCTCAAGCAGATCGGCAAGGTCGCCCTCCTGAACGCCGAGCAGGAGGTCGAGCTCGCGAAGCGCATCGAGGCCGGCCTGTTCGCCGAGGAGCGCCTGTCCAAGGACTACGCCACGTTCGACAAGACGAAGGCGAACGCCGAGGAGCGCAAGATGTACCGCGACCTGCGGTGGATCGCCCACGACGGCAAGCGCGCCAAGAACCACCTGCTCGAGGCGAACCTGCGTCTCGTCGTGTCCCTCGCCAAGCGGTACACCGGTCGCGGCATGCTGTTCCTGGACCTGATCCAGGAGGGCAACCTCGGTCTGATCCGTGCGGTCGAGAAGTTCGACTACACCAAGGGCTACAAGTTCTCCACCTACGCCACCTGGTGGATCCGTCAGGCGATCACGCGCGCCATGGCCGACCAGGCCCGCACCATCCGCATCCCGGTGCACATGGTCGAGGTCATCAACAAGCTGGCCCGCGTACAGCGCCAGATGCTCCAGGACCTGGGCCGCGAGCCCACCCCGGAGGAGCTGGCCAAGGAGCTCGACATGACCCCCGAGAAGGTGGTCGAGGTCCAGAAGTACGGCCGCGAGCCCATCTCGCTGCACACCCCGCTGGGCGAGGACGGCGACAGCGAGTTCGGCGACCTCATCGAGGACTCCGAGGCCGTCGTCCCGGCCGACGCCGTGAGCTTCACGCTGCTGCAGGAGCAGCTGCACCAGGTGCTCGACACCCTGTCGGAGCGCGAGGCGGGCGTCGTCTCGATGCGCTTCGGCCTGCAGGACGGCCAGCCCAAGACGCTGGACGAGATCGGCAAGGTCTACGGGGTGACCCGTGAGCGGATCCGCCAGATCGAGTCCAAGACGATGTCGAAGCTGCGCCACCCGAGCCGGTCCCAGGTGCTGCGCGACTACCTCGACTGAGCGCGAGCAGCATGACGAAGGGCCCCGGTGCCGGTCGATCCTCGACCGGCACCGGGGCTCTTCGCCGTACCCGCCGAGGTGCCTCCGGCGGACCGTGTGACGGGACGACGCTCAGGCCGCCGGGACGCCCGGTACGCCGTGGACGGCGGCCCAGCGTGAGGACGGCGCGAGCACGCCGGACGGGTCGAGCCGGCGGCGCATCGACACGAGCCGCTCGTACGTGGCGGCGCCGAAGGCGGTGCGCAGCAGGTGTGCCGAGACGGCGTCGCGCGGCCCGGCGAAGTTGAGCAGCGACCCGCCCGTGCTCCACGGACGCAGGGCGTCGTGCACGGCCTGGACGTGGGCGGCGGCGTCCGGCGGCCCCATCGGCGCGCCGATCGACCCGACGAACAGGGTGCAGGCGGCGTCGCGGCCGGCGACGGCGTTCGGGACGGCGGCGGGCCGCCCCACCGCTCCGCCGAGGAGGCGGATCTCGGCCATCATCACGGGCGACCCCGGGGGCACGGCCGCGAGGAAGGCGTCGACGGCCTCGGCCGTGAGCTCGCGCAGCTGGCCGCCGCGCTCCACGAACGGCATGGGGTCCTCCGGGTCCGCGTGCACCTCGCCGATTCGCACGTAGGGAAGGTCGCCGACCGCGTCCAGGATCGGGGGCGCGACGGCGCGCAGCTCGTCGACCACCGGGTCCTCACCGGCCCGGGTGCCGGTGTCCTGCTCGGTCTCGTCGAGGTGGCGCACGTAGCGCACCACGAGGACGGAGCGCCCGCGCAGCGGCTCGGGCAGGTCGGGCAGCGGCGGGAGGTTCAGCCGCGCGACGGACGTGGACACGGCCTCCGGCAGGTCGCGGACCAGGTCGCGCCAGCGGTGCACCACGGGTCCCGCGTCCTGCGCGTCGAACCACAGCGTGCCGCCGTGCACCGTGCGCAGCGGGAACAGGTCGAAGGTCATGGACGTGACGATCCCGAACGCCCCGCCGCCTCCTCGCAGGGCCCAGAACAGGTCCTCGTGCCGGGTCGGCGACGCCACGACGAGCGAACCGTCGGGGGTGACGACCTCGAGGGAGCGGACGTGGTCGGCGGCGAAGCCGAACGTGCGCGCGAGCGGCCCGAGGCCGCCGCCGAGCGTGTAGCCCACCACGCCGACGTGCGGGGAGGACCCGCAGAGCCCGCCGAGCCCGTGCTCGGCACCCGCGTCGAGCACTGCGCGCCACGCCGTGCCCGGCCCGACGGTGGCGGTGCGGGCCACCGGGTCGATCGCGAGGTGGTCCAGGGCGGACACGTCGAGCAGGACGTCGGCGGGGCCGGTCGGCGCGGCGCTGTGGCCGGTCGACCGGACGCCGACGCCGAGCCCGTGGGCCGCGGCCACGCGCACCGTGCGGGCGACGTCCTCGGGCGCCGCGGCGCGCACGACGACGGCGGGGCGGTGCACGAGGGCGAGGTTGAAGCCCCCGAGCGCCGCGTCGTAGGCGGGCTCGCCCGGGAGGTGGGCCGCGCCGGCGAGGCCCGGCCGGAGCTCGGCGGCGACGGCGGCCGCGGTGGTGGCGAGGTGGTGGGCCGTCGGGTCGTCGAGCGCCGCGGCGGCGGGGATGGTGCTGGACATCGGGGGACTCTCCTTCGGTGGACGGTGCCGGGGGAGAGGGAGCGGGGAGAGATCCAGCGGTGACGGGTGGTTGCCCGGGGCGGAGGGTGAACTGTGCGGGCGTTCCCCTGGCCTGGGCCGATGTGGCAAGGTGTGCGCGTGCTCCAGACCACGGCCATCCCCGGGCGGTCCCGGTTCGTCGTCCTGCTCGCGCTCGTCGTCGCCCTGGCCCTGGGGCTCGTGTCGGTGCTCGTGGCCCCGCCGGCGCAGGCGGCCACCTGGACGCTGACAGCCTCCGGCGGGGGGACGACGACGGCCGCGACCGAAAAGACGCTCACGGTCAGCTACCTGAGGTCGGGCAAGCCCGTGCGGGGCGCGGCGGTCACGCTGCAGCGGAAGAAGGGCTCGTCCTGGGTCGACGTCCGCAGCGTGCGGACCGGGACGAAGGGCCGCGCGTCGACCACGGTGAAGCCGACCTCCTCGACGAGCTACCGCTTCCGCACCAGCCAGGCCAGGAGCGGGACGGTCACGGTGCTCGTGGTGCCCGTGCGGTTCGCGATCTCCGGCTCGGGGTCGGGGCACGGGGTGGGGCTCGCCCAGTGGGGCGCGTACCAGCAGGCCAGGTCCGGCCGCACAGCCGCGCAGATCCTCGGGTACTACTACCCGGGCACCACCGTCTCGACGGCCAACGACCCGCGCACCACCCTCGACGTGCAGGTGCTCGGTCCGCCGTCGGACAGCCGCACCACGACCGTCCTCGCGGTCGACTCCGGGTCCTGGCGGCTCACGGATCCGGAGAACACGGTGGTGGCGAGCGGCGTCGCCGCCGAGAAGGTCACCGTCGGCGTCACGTCCGGGGGCGTGACGGCCAAGGTCACGAAGGGCGGCGCGACCGTCAGGACGGTCACCGCGCGGTCCAGCCTCACGTACGAGTGGTCCGGCACCCGGTACTTCCAGCCCACCGCGACGGAGAAGCCGGTCGCGACCGTCGCGGGCGCCCAGGGGACCTACCGCAACGGGCGCCTCGTGGTGACGAAGCGGTCGAACCGGCCGAACGTCGTCAACGAGGTGATCATCAACACCGAGTACCTCTACGGCCTGGACGAGATGCCGTCGGGGTGGGGCGCGAGCACGAACGGGGGAGCGGCCGCGCTGCAGGCACAGGCGGTCGCGGCCCGGAACTACGCGATCGTCGAGAAGGTGAAGGGGCTCAAGCCGGAGTGCGGCTGCCACGTCTACGACGACACCCGGTCCCAGCACTACACCGGCTGGACGAAGCAGGGCGGGAGCTGGGGCGGCACCTGGGTCGCGGCGGTGAACGCCACCATCCAGGCCGGTGACCGCACGGTGACCGTGCTGCGCGACGCGGAGGGCGGGTTCGCCGAGACGCCGTACTTCGCCTCGACGGGCGGCGCGGGCGGGCGCCGCGGCACGGCCACCAACGCGGAGGTCTTCGGGACGACGGCCCTGCCGTACCTCAAGCACGTCGGGGACCCCTACTCCGCCCAGGCGCCGAAGAACCCGTACGTGGGCTGGAGCGACTCGATCACGCAGGCGAAGGCCCGGTCGATCTTCGGGCTGCCGTCGGTCCGCTCGATCGCGGTGACGTCACGGTGGTCGAGCGGTCAGGTCAGGACGCTGACGGCCACCTCGGCGACGGGGACGAAGGTGTCGCGGACCAGGACGGCGGACGGGTGGCGCACCACGCTCGGGGTGCGAGCCTCGTGGGTGGGCTCGCTCGCCGGCCGGAACACCTGACCCGTACTGCCCGCACCACGACGCACGAGAGCCCCGCACCGGAGGGTGCGGGGCTCTCGTCGTTCGTCGGCGTCGCTCGCCGGCAGGGGCGGGGCCGCGGGTCAGCGCGCCCCGTGCTCGGCGAGGAGCCGGTCGGTCTCGTCCTGGACGTGGACGGCGACGCCCTCGTAGGCGCCCGCGTGCGCGCGTGCGTGGTGCCCGCAGAAGAGGAGCTCTCCGACGGGCAGGACCACACGGACGTACGCCTGGGCGCCGCAGCGGTCGCAGCGGTCGGCGGCGGTCAGCGGCTGGGTCGGTTCGGTCGTCGTGGTGCTCACATGACCATCCAACCAGACCGGGGCCGCGGAGCATCCCCGACCCGGGCCGGGTTCGCTCCCGGCATAGTGGTACGTCGCACGCCCGGACGGCGTGGAGCGCACGGGAACACCTGTTCGGTCGTCTACCCTCGTTCCCGTGACTGCCACCTCCGAGTCCGGGTACACCGCGCGCCACCTGTCGGTCCTCGAGGGCCTCGAGGCGGTCCGCAAGCGCCCCGGCATGTACATCGGGTCCACCGACTCGCGCGGCCTCATGCACTGCCTGTGGGAGATCATCGACAACTCGGTCGACGAGGCCCTGGGCGGGTTCGCGACCGCGATCCGGGTGGTGCTGCACGCGGACTCGTCGGTGACGGTCGAGGACGACGGCCGGGGGATCCCGGTCGACGTCGAGCCGAAGACGGGCCTGACCGGCGTCGAGGTGGTCTTCACCAAGCTGCACGCGGGCGGCAAGTTCGGCGGCGGCTCGTACACGGCGTCCGGCGGTCTGCACGGCGTCGGCGCCTCGGTGGTCAACGCGCTCTCGGCGCGGCTCGACGTCGAGGTGGACCGCAGCGGCAAGACGTACGGCATGACGTTCCACCGCGGAGAGCCCGGCGTGTTCTCGGACCCGGCCTCCGGCCCGTCGCCGGAGTCCTCGTTCGAGCCCTTCGTCTCCGGGTCCGAGCTCATCGTCGTCGGCAAGGCGAAGCGCGGCGTCACCGGCACGCGCGTGCGGTACTGGGCCGACCGCCAGGTGTTCCCCAAGACGGCCGTGTTCAGCTACGACGAGCTCGTCACGCGCGCCCGCCAGACGACGTTCCTCGTGCCCGGCCTGAAGATCACGGTGCGCGACGAGCGCGGCCTGCCGGGCACCCCGGGGGAGACCGGCCCGCACGAGGAGGTCTTCCAGCACGACGGCGGGGCCGTCGACTTCGTCGAGTTCCTCGCGCCCGACGCCCCCGTCACCTCGACGTGGCAGCTCAAGGGCAGCGGCCACTTCACCGAGACGGTGCCGGTGCTGGACTCCCGCGGCCACATGACCCCGCAGGAGGTGCAGCGCGACTGCGAGGTCGACATCGCCCTGCGGTGGGGCGGGGGCTACGACACGGAGGTCCGCTCCTTCGTCAACATCATCTCCACGCCCAAGGGCGGGTCTCACCTGTCCGGCTTCGAGCAGGGCCTGCTCAAGACGGTGCGCAAGCAGATCGAGGCGAACGCGCGGCGTCTCAAGGTCTCGACCAAGGACGCGGCCGAGCGGATCGAGAAGGACGACGTCCTGGCGGGGCTCACCGCGGTGGTCACGGTGCGGCTCGCGGAGCCGCAGTTCGAGGGCCAGACCAAGGAGGTCCTCGGCACCGCGCCCGTGCGCGGCATCGTGACGCGCGTCGTCGAGAAGGAGCTCGGCGCGCTGCTCACCTCCTCCAAGCGCGACGAGAAGGCGCAGGCCGCGCTGCTGCTCGACAAGGTCGTCGCCGAGATGCGCGCCCGCGTCACCGCCCGCAAGCAGAAGGAGATCTCCCGGCGCAAGAACGCCCTCGAGGCGTCGTCGCTCCCGGCGAAGCTCGCCGACTGCCGCAGCGACGACGTCAACCGCAGCGAGCTGTTCATCGTCGAGGGCGACAGCGCCCTCGGCACGGCCAAGCTGGCCCGCTCGAGCGACTTCCAGGCGCTGCTGCCGATCCGCGGCAAGATCCTCAACGTCCAGAAGGCGTCGATCAGCGACATGCTGCGCAACGCGGAGTGCGCCGCCATCATCCAGGTGCTCGGGGCGGGCTCGGGCCGGTCCTTCGACCTCGACGCCGCGCGCTACGGCAAGATCGTGCTGATGACCGACGCCGACGTCGACGGCGCGCACATCCGCACCCTGCTGCTCACCCTCTTCTACCGGTACATGCGGCCGATGCTCGAGGCGGGACGCGTGTTCGCCGCCGTCCCGCCGCTGCACCGGGTGGAGGTGCTGGGCAGCGGCCGGCGCAAGAACGAGTACCTGTACACGTACTCGGAGGCGGAGCTCACCGCGACCCTCAAGAAGCTGGACCGGGCCGGGCGCCGGTACAAGGAGGACATCCAGCGCTACAAGGGCCTGGGGGAGATGGACGCCGACCAGCTCGCCGAGACCACCATGGACCCGCGGCACCGCACGCTGCGCCGCGTGACCGTCGAGGGCGCCGAGGCCGCGGAGCGGGTGTTCGAGCTGCTCATGGGCAGCGACGTCGCGCCCCGCAAGGAGTTCATCGTCGCCGGGGCGAGCACGCTCGACCAGTCCCGGATCGACGCCTGAGCCCGGCCGGGTCGCCGTCCGCATGGCGGCCCCGAGCGGCGGGTGCGCGCTAGTGATGGGTACCCTCTGGCCGTGAAGACCGCAACGCGCCGGACGGCGCCACGACTGCTCGTACTCCTGCCCGCACTGGCCCTGACCACAGGGATCGCCGCCGGGTGCTCGGAGGGCGGCTCGTCGGACGGCACGTCGCCGTCGGTCTCCGCGTCGGTGGAGGCCAGCGAGCAGGTGGCCGAGAACGTCGGCGAGTTCTCGTACGAGGGCGAGGACGGCAAGACCGCCCTCGAGCTGCTGCAGGAGAAGGACCCGGACGCGCAGGTGCAGGGCGAGGGTGAGAACGCCTTCGTCACCGCGATCCGCGGCCGCGAGGCCGACCCGGCGACGGAGTTCTGGGGCCTGTACGTCGACGACGAGATGGCCCAGGTGGGCGCCGGGTCGCTCGAGACCGAGGACGGGCAGACCATCACGTGGAAGCTCGAGGAGATCGAGCAGTGAGCGCCCCCACGTCGCGGACGCGTGCGCCGCGCCTCGACTCGCCGCTCACCGCCCGCGAGCTCGTGCGCCGGTGGTGGCGCCCCGCGCTGGCGGTGCTGCTCGTGGCGGGCGCCGTCGTCTGGCGGCTCGTGAAGACGGACCTCGGCGCGCCGCCCAACCTCGAGCTCTCGACCGCGGCAGCGTTCGCCGCCGCCGGGCTGCTGCGCCACCGGCTGGCGATGCTCGCGCCGCTGGTCGTGGTCGCGCTGAGCGACGTGCTGCTCGGCAACTCGTCCGTGCTGGTGTTCACCTGGACCGCCTGGGCCGCGATCGGCGTCGGCGCCTGGTGGTCCGGGCGCACCCGGGGCACGGCGGGTCGCCTCGTCGCGGCCCTCGGCTTCGGGGTCGGCAGCTCGCTGTTCTTCTACCTGTGGACCAACGCGGGCGTGTGGTGGCTCGGCCGGGGCACGTTCTACCCCGCGGGCCTGGACGGGCTGCTGGCCAGCTACGTCGCCGGCCTGCCGTTCCTGCGCCCGATGCTGCTGGGCAACCTGGTGCTGGTGCCGCTCGCCGCGGGGCTCGTCGCCCTGGTGGCGCGCCTCGAGCGTGCGACGGCGCCCGCCACGGACCTCGTCGTCGCGCGCTAGCCTCGTCGGGAGCACACCCGACCGCCACGACAGGAGGCGACCGATGCCTGCCGACCGGATCCGGCGGATGACCTTCGCCAGCATCTACCCGCTCTACGTGCAGAAGGTGGAGCGCAAGGAACGCAGCACCGACGACCTCGACCGCGTCCTGACCTGGCTCACCGGCTACGACGACGCCGGCCTCGAGAAGGCGATCGCCGAGGAGGTGGACCTGGAGACGTTCTTCGCCCGGGCGCCCGCGATGAACCCGAACGCGTCGCTCATCACCGGGGTGATCTGCGGCGTCCGCGTCGAGGACATCGACGACCCGCTGATGCAGCAGATCCGCTGGATGGACAAGCTGGTCGACGAGGTCGCCAAGGGCAAGAAGATGACGTCGATCCTGCGGGGGAGCGCGGCCGCCTAGGACCGGCGGCCGCCGTCGGCCTGCTTCAAGCGGCGCGGCAGACGCAGGCCCATGGTGAGGCCCCAGGGGTGGTGCTCCAGGGTGCGGAACCCCAGGTGCTCGTAGAAGCCGATCGCGCGCACGTTGCGCCCGCCGACGCCGAGGTGGATGCCCGGCGCGCCGGTGGCGGCGACGGCGTCGAGCACGGCCTCCAGCACGGCCCGGCCGCGGCCGCCGCCCTGCGCCTCGGGCAGCAGGTCCACGTGCAGGTGCGCGGGAAACTCGGCGAGCCACGGCGTCTCGGTCCGCGACGGCGCGTGGATCATGCGCAGCAGTCGCGCGTCCGGCGACCCGTCGTCCTCGGCGGGGGCGGCGTAGCGGGCGCGCAGCGCGGGCCACCAGCTCTCCTCGCAGCGGCGCTCGAAGTCCGTGGTGCTCGCGGTGGCCACGCAGTAGCCGGCGACGGTGCCGTCCGCGCGCCGCAGGGCGCGCGCCAGGTCCGGCTCCAGCTCGAGGTACGCGCCGAGGTAGACGTGGCCGAGGAGGTCGCCGTCGGCGTACAGCCCGGTGGCGTCCTCGCCGGAGTCGCCCGTGCGCAGGCAGACCTCGTACAGATCGGCGCGGTCGGCGGGCCGGTACCGGTCGACCTCGATCGCCGTACTGGTCTCCTCGGGCAGGACGTCGTGACCGGGGTTCGGCGTGCTCATGCTCGTATCGTCCCTGGTCGCGGACCAACCGTCGAACGAGTGCCCCACGACGTGCGCCCGCTCCACGTCGAGCGCCGGGCGGGCACGGGGCTAGAGGGTGAACCCGGCGGGAAACGGGTCCGTCGGGTCGAGCACGTACTGCGCCGTGCCGGTCACCCAGGCCCGCCCGGTGATGGCGGGCACGATCGCCGGACGGCCGGCGATGGTCGTCTCCTCGACGATGCGACCCGTGAACTCGGTGCCGATGAACGACTCATTGACGAACGGACGGTCCGCGTGGAGCCGGCCGCGGGCGTGGTGCACGGCCATCAGGGCGCTCGTGCCGGTGCCGCCGGGGGACCGGTCGAGCCAGCCGGGGTGGTTGATCAGGGCGTGTCGCGCCCGTGCCGCGTCGGACCCGGGCGCCAGGAGCACGGCGTGCTCGCAGCCGGCGTAGCCGGTCTCCGGGTGGACCGGGGAGGCCTGCTCGTTCACGGCAGCCATGACGGCGCGGCCGGCGGCGATCAGCTCGTCGACGCGGTCTCGCTCGAACGGGATGCCGAGGTCAGCGGCGTCGACGAACGCGTAGTAGTTGCCACCGAACGCGATGTCGCACGCGACCTCGCCGTACCCCGGGACGTCGAGGCGCCGGTCGAGCTCGTGCGCGTAGGACGGCACGTTGACGATGGTGACGTCCTCGGCCCGCCCGTCGCGCACCCGGACCTCGGCGGTGATCAGGCCGATCGGGGCGTCGAGCCGGACCGTGGTGACCGGCTCGACGACGGGCACCATCCCGGTCTCCACGAGCACGGTCGCCACGGCGATCGTCCCCGCGCCGCACATCGGCAGGACCCCCGTCACCTCGATGAACAGCACGCCCCAGTCGGCATCGGTCCGGGTCGGCGGTTGCAGGATCGCCCCGGACAGCCAGCCGTGGCCGCGCGGCTCGCACATCAGGGAGGTGCGCAGCTCGTCCGAGTTCTCGATGAACCACCGACGCCGCTCCGCCATGTCGGCGCCCGGGAGCGCGTCGACGCCGCCGGTGACCACCCGCACCGGGAGTCCTTCGGTGTGCGCCTCGACGGTCCGGATCGGCCGGTCGGTCCTCATCGTGCCCACTCCTCCAGCTCGTCGAGCACCGCCGAGGGCAGCCGCACGGCAGCGGGCTCGGCCTTGCGCCGGCCGAAGTCGGCGCCGTGCTCGGTCGTGAGGCGTCGATGGTGCGCCTCGGCGCGGTCCACGAAGCCGGGGTCGAACGCCGCCGGGTCGAGCAGGAGCAGGAACAGCCCGACCGCGGGCGAGGTGCTGCCGCGCTCGAACGGTGCCGCGTCGACGGAGAACGCGCCGCCCGACAGCGCGGCGAGCATCTCGACCATGACGGCGATGTTCGCGCCCTTGACCCCGCCGGACGGCAGCAGCGCACCGGCCAGCGCGGCGGAGGCGTCGTCGGTCGGGTCACCGTCCGGCCCGAGCGCCCACCCGTCGGGGATCGCCTCGCCGCGCTCGGCGGCCTCGCGCACCGAGACCCAGGCGGTCGCGCTGGCCGCCTGGTCGAACGCTCGCGGTCCGTCGGGGTGCGGCAGCGCGAACGCGAGCGGGTTGGTGCCGGTGATCGGCGCGCGGGAACCGTAGGCGGCCAGGAGGGCTGGCGAGTTCGTCGCGGCGAGGGCGACGAAGCCCGCCCGCGCGCCCGTGATCGCGTAGTGGGCGAGCTCGCCTGCCGGGTAGCAGTTGCGAATGCTCAGGACGGCGACGCCCGCGTCGCGGACCCCGTCGAGGACCACCGGGAGGGCACGGGCGAACGCGACCTGGGCCGCGCCGCGGTCCGCGTCGGCCACGACGACCGACAACCTGCGGCGCTCGACCGTGGGCCGCGGATCGCCGTTGAGACGACCGGCCGGGATCGCGCGGACGAAGTCGAGCAGGTGGGAGACGCCGACGGAGGGCTTGCCGCGCAGCTCGGCGGAGACCATCGCCTCAGCGAGGGCGCGCGCTGTGTCGGACGAACCACCCGCACCGCGCACGGCCCTCTCGCACAGGTCGACGAGCTCGCCCCGCTCGAGGAGCCGGTCGGACGCGGTGGCGGTGGAGGACGGCGAAAAAGGGAGTTCGTCACGATTCATACCTGACCCACCGTATCCGGGAGCGCGTGCGCCCGACGACTCGGTGGCGGCGACCCGACTCACACGGAGAAGTACTTCGCCTCCGGGTGGTGGAAGACGAAGGCGTCGGTGGACTGCTCGGGATGCAGCTGCAGCTCGTCGGACAGCGTCACGCCCACGCGCTCGGGGCGCAGCAGCTCGACCACCTTGCGGCGGTCCTCCATGTCCGGGCAGGCGGGGTAGCCGAGGGACATGCGGGCCCCGCGGTACTGCAGCTTGAACAGGCCCTCGACGTCGTCGGGCTCCTCGCCTGAGAAGCCGAGCTCGTCGCGCACCCGGGAGTGCCAGAACTCGGCGAGCGCCTCCGTCAGCTGCACGGAGAGACCGTGCAGCTCCATGTACTCGCGGTAGGCGTTCGCCTCGAACAGCTTCGCCGTGTGCCCCGAGACGGCGTCGCCGACGGTGACGAGCTGCACGGGCAGCACGTCGAACCGCCCGGTCTCCTCGACGAACGACCGCGGGCGCACGAAGTCGGCCAGGCACAGGTGCCGGTCGCGGCGCTGGCGCGGGAACCGGAACCGCAGCCGCTCCGTGCCCGGCTCGCCGCCGGAGCCGCCGTCGGGCCCGTCGTGGTGCGCCACCACGACGTCGTCGCCCTCGGACCACACGGGGAAGTACCCGTACACCACCGTGGGGTCCATGATCTGGTCGGTGCGGACACGCTCGAGCCACGCGGCCAGGCGCGGCCGCCCTTCGGTCTCGACGAGCTCCTCGTAGGACGCCCCGTCGTCGCCCCGGCCGGGCTTGAGGCCCCACTGGCCCATGAAGGTGGCACGCTCGTCGAGGAACGCGGCGTAGTCGGCGAGCTGGATGCCCTTGACCACGCGGGTGCCCCAGAACGGCGGGGTGGGCACGGGGTTGTCGGCGGCGACGTCGGACCGCGCGGGCAGGTCCTCGGGCGCGGTCTCCGTCACGGTGACGACGCCGTGGCGGCGCTTGCGCAGCGCGGGCAGGCCCACGGACTCGGGGTCGGCGCCGCGCGCGATCGCGACGAGCGGCTCCATGAGCCGCAGCCCCTCGAACGCGTCCTTGGCGTACCGCACGGTGCCGGGGAACGCGGAGGCGAGGTCGTCCTCGACGTAGGTGCGGGTCAGGGCCGCGCCGCCCAGCAGGATCGGCCAGCGCTTGTCGAGCCCGCGGGAGACGAGCTCGGCGAGGTTCTCCTTCATCACGACCGTCGACTTCACGAGCAGCCCCGACATGCCGATGACGTCGGCGTCGTGCTCCTCGGCGGCCTCGATCATGGCGCTGACCGGCTGCTTGATGCCGATGTTCACCACGGTGTAGCCGTTGTTGGTGAGGATGATGTCGACGAGGTTCTTGCCGATGTCGTGCACGTCGCCGCGCACGGTGGCCAGCACGACCGTGCCCTTGGAGCGGTCCCCGTCGCCCTCGACCTTCTCCATGTGGGGCTCCAGCAGCGCCACGGCCGTCTTCATCACCTCGGCTGACTGGAGCACGAACGGCAGCTGCATCTGACCGGAGCCGAACAGCTCGCCCACGACCTTCATGCCGCCCAGCAGGTGCGTGTTGACGATGTCGAGGGCCTTCATGCCGGCGCCGAGCGCCTCGTCGACGTCGTCCTCGAGGCCCTTGCGCGCGCCGTCGACGATCCGGCGCTCCAGGCGCTCGCCGACCGGCAGCGCGGCGAGCTCGGCCGCGCGCTGGTCGCGCAGGGCGGTGGCGTCCACGCCGGAGAACAACTCGAGCAGGTGCGCCAGCGGGTCGTGGACCAGGTTGCCCTCGTCGTCGTACCGGCGCCGGTCCCACACGAGGTCCTCCGCCGCCTCCCACTGCTCGTCGGGGATGGCGTTGCGCGGCAGGATCTTCGCGGCGTGCACGATGGCGGAGTCCAGGCCGGCCTGCGTCGCCTCGTGCAGGAACACGGAGTTGAGCACGGTACGCGCCGCGGGGTTGAGGCCGAACGACACGTTCGAGACGCCGAGCGTCGTGTGCACGCCGGGGTAGCGGGTCGTGATCTCGCGGATCGCCTCGATGGTCTCGATGGCGTCGCGCCGCGTCTCCTCCTGGCCCGTGGCGATGGGGAAGGTCAGGGCGTCGACGATGATGTCGTCCACCCGCATGCCCCAGTCGCCCGTGAGCTGCTCGATGAGGCGGGTGGCGATCGCGACCTTGCCGTCCTTGGTGCGTGCCTGCCCCTCCTCGTCGATGGTCAGCGCGACGACGGCTGCGCCGTGCTCCTGCACGAGCGGCATGATCTTGGCGTAGCGCGAGCCAGGGCCGTCGCCGTCCTCGAAGTTCACCGAGTTCACGACGCCGCGCCCGCCGAGCAGCTCGAGCCCCGCCTGCAGCACCGCCGGCTCGGTCGAGTCGATCACCAGCGGGAGGGTGGACGCCGAGGCGAGCCGGGAGACGACCTCGCGCACGTCCGCGACGCCGTCGCGCCCCACGTAGTCCACGCAGACGTCGAGCAGGTGCGCGCCGTCGCGCGTCTGGGCGCGCGCGATGTCGACGACGTCGTCCCAGCGGCCCTCGAGCATCGCCTCGCGGAACGCCTTGGAACCGTTGGCATTGGTGCGCTCGCCGATCGCCAGGTACGAGGTGTCCTGACGCAGGTCCGTGTGCGAGTACAGCGAGGCGACACCGTTCTCGCGCTGCGGCGCGCGGTCCGGCAGCTCCCGGCCGCGCACCGCCTCGACCACCTGGCGCAGGTGCTCCGGCGTCGTGCCGCAGCAGCCGCCCACGAGCCCGAGACCGAACTCCTGCACGAACTGCGTGTGCGCGGCGGCCAGCTCCTCCGGGGTGAGCGGGTACACGGCGCCGTACGGGCCCAGCTCCGGCAGCCCCGCGTTGGGCATGCACGTGACGGGGACCTCGCTGTGCCGCGCCAGGTGGCGCAGGTGCTCGCTCATCTGCTCCGGGCCGGTGGCGCAGTTCAGCCCGATCGCGTCGACGCCGATCGCCTGCAGGGTCGTCAGCGCCGCCCCGATCTCCGAGCCCATGAGCATGGTGCCGGTGGTCTCCACCGTGACGGAGACGATGACGGGCACCGAGCGACCGACCTCGGCGATCGCGTCGTGGCAGCCGGTCACGGCCGCCTTGGCCTGCAGCAGGTCCTGGCTGGTCTCCACGAGCAGGGCGTCCGCCCCGCCCTCGAGGAGCCCGGCCGCCTGCTCCGCGAACGTCGCGCGCAGGTGGGCGTAGGTGGTGTGCCCCAGGCTCGGCAGCTTGGTGCCGGGCCCCATCGAGCCGAGCACCCAGCGCGGGTGGTCCGGCGTGGCGTACGCGTCGGCGCGCCCGCGGGCCAGGGCCGCCCCCGCCCGGGCCAGCTCGCGGATGCGGTCGTCGATCCCGTAGTCGGACAGGTTGGACCAGTTGGCACCGAACGTGTTGGTCTCGATCGCGTCGACGCCGACCTCCAGGTACGCGTCGTGCACGGCCGAGATGATGTCCGGGCGCGAGACGTTGAGCACCTCGTTGCAGCCCTCGTGGCCCTCGTAGTCCTCGAGGGTCGGGTCCGCGGCCTGGATCATCGTGCCCATGGCGCCGTCGGCCACCACGACGCGCGTGCGCAGGGCCTCGCGCAGGGCGGTGGAACGGGTGTCGGCGGGGTCGAGCGTGGTCGTCACCCGTGCAGCGTAACGGCGCGGCCGCGTCGACGGACGAGGCGTCCACGCGCCCTCGCCGCCGCCACCCGTCCGCGCTCGCGGCGGTGCGGCTCAGACGAGACGCGGGCCGGTGACGGTGAGCAGGATCGAGTACACCGACGTCGTCGCCGTGAGGAACAGCCGGTTGCGCTTGGGGCCCCCGAACGTGAGGTTCGAGACCTCCTCGGGCAGGCGGAGTCGGCCCAGGAGGGTGCCGTCGGGATGCAGGACGTGCACGGCTGTCCCCGCCGCGACCCACACGCGGCCGGCGTCGTCGACCCGCACACCGTCCGGCCCGCCCTCGAGGTCGGCGAGGACGTCGCCGCCCGCGAGCCGGCCGCCGTCCACGTCGAACACGCGCAGGTGGCGTCGCTGCGTGTCCGCGACGTACAGCCGGCTCTCGTCGGGGGAGAACGCCAGGCCGTTGGGACGCTCGAGGTCCGTCGCGACCGCGGCCACCTGTCCCGTGCGCGGGTCGACCCGGTAGACGTGGCAGCCGTCGACCTCCGGCTCCGCGCGGTGGCCCTCGTAGTCGCTCGCGATGCCGTACGGCGGGTCGGTGAACCACACGGCGCCGTCGGACGACACCACCACGTCGTTGGGGCTGTTGAACCGGCGGCCGTCCAGGCGGTCGGCGAGCACCGTCGTCGAGCCGTCGTGCTCGGTGCGCACGACCCGCCGCTCGCCGTGCTGGCACGTGACGACGCGCCCCTGCCGGTCGAGCGTGCGGCCGTTGGCGTAGCCGGCGGGCGAGCCGAAGACGCTGACCGAGCCGTCCGTCTCGCACCAGCGCAGCACCCGGTCGTTCGGGATGTCGCTGAACAGCAGGTAGCGGCCCGCGGGGACGTACAGCGGCCCCTCGGTCCAGCGGCCGCCGGTCCAGAGGCGCTCGAGGCGGCTGTCGCCGCCCACGGCGGCGAACCGCTCGTCGAGGGGCTCGTACACGGCGGGGACGGCGTCGGTCATCGCGCGCTCCGTTGCGGTCGGTGCTGGTCAGGACGCTGCACCGTGCCACACGGCCGCCGCCGCGGACAAGCGGTGGGTGCGCGAAAAGCCCGTGCGCCCGGCGGGCGGCGGTGCCTACCGTGGGGCCCATGGCGACCCCGACCCCCGCTACGCTCGCACCCCTCGCCGAGCGTGCGGACGCCCCGTCCGTGCTGCCGCCGCTCGCGGCCGGCGGGCTGACGTGGCGCCCCGCGACCGTGGACGACGCCGGCACGCTGCTCGACCTGCGCAACACCGTCGCGGAGGCGGACGGCGAGCCGTACCGGGAGACGCTGGAAGAGCTGCGCGAGATCCTCGGCGCCCCGTGGCAGCGTCTCGGGACGGACTCGGTCCTCGGCCTCGACGAGGCCGGCGCGCTGCGGGCCTACGGCTACGTCGAGACGATGCCCGGCGACACCACCCGGGTGCGCGCCTTCCTCTGGGGCGCCGTCCACCCGGACCGCCGCGGGGAGGGCATCGGCCGGGAGCTGTTCGCCTGGCAGGAGGCGCGGGCACGTCAGCTGCTCGCCGCCACCGGGACCGCCCTGCCGGGTCGCATCGCGGGATTCCTCGAGGACACCGCCCCGGCCACGAAGGTCCGGCTGTACGAGCGGGCCGGCTTCGCGCCCCGGCGGTACTACTCCGACCTGGAGCGCGACCTGCGCGACCTCGCCGCCCACCCGCTGCCGGTCGTCGAGCCGGAGGGCGGGCTGCGGCTGCTGCCGCTCGACGACGCGCACGACGACGCCGCCCGGCTGGCCCACAACGACGCGTTCCGCGACCACTGGGGGAGCGAGCCGCAGACCCGGGAGCAGTGGCGCAGCGGGCGGGCGACGTACGCGCCCGAGTGGTCGTTCGTCGTCGTCGACCCGGAGCCGGACGTCGCCGCGCTCCTCGCCGACCCGCGCACCGACGCGGAGACCGCGGACGCGCTGCGGGCCGGGGAACCGCTGGTCGTCGGCTACCATGTCGCGGCGCGGTACGAGGCGGACTTCGCGGTGCGCGGCTACCCCTTCGGGTACACCGACATCCTCGGCGTGCGCCGCGCCTACCGCGGGCGCAAGGTGGCCGTCGCGCTCCTCGCCGCGGGGATGCGGGCGTTCGCCGCCGACGGCATGGCGGTCGCCGCGCTCGACGTCGACACCCAGAACCCGAGCGGCGCGCACGGGCTGTACGCGAGCCTGGGCTACACCACGAGGCACGGGTCACGCCTGCTGACGATCGAGCTCTGACCCGCTGCTGCCGACGACCTCGCCAAGGCTGCTCGGCAGGCTCTAGGCTGCCCCGCGTGACCGACGCCGTTCATCCCGGGCTGATCCCGGCGCCGCCCCAGCGGCTCCTGCCCACCGTCACCTCCCGCGCGACCGCCGTCGCGCTCGCGATGCTCACCGTGCTGCACCTCGTGGCGCAGGTGGCCGAGGCCGCCACGTGGGCCCGCGTCACGCAGGCCTGCCTCATGCCGCTCCTCGCGGCGACGCTGTGGTGCGCCGCGCCCGCCCCCCGCTCACGGCTGGTGCGCCTGGTCGCGGTGGCCCTGGGGCTGTCCTGGCTCGGGGACACGGCGCCCGCGGCGTTCGAGGGCGACGCCGCGTTCCTCGTGATGGTCGCCTTCTTCCTGCTCGCCCAGGTGGCGTACGCCGTCGCGTTCTGGCCGACGCGCGGCGCGAGCGTCGCCCGCCGGCCGGTGCTCCTGGCCCCCTACGTGCTCGCGGCCGTGGCGCTCGTCGTCGCCAGCGCCCCGGGCGCGCCCGGCCCGCTGCTGGCCGCCGTGGTCGTGTACGGGGTCTGCCTGGTCGCGATGGCGGTGCTCGCCACGGGCGTGCACCCTCTGGCCGGGGCGGGCGGCGTCGTCTTCCTGGCGTCGGACGCGATGATCGCGCTCGGCGCCTTCACGGACTGGTTCGACCCGCCCGCCTCCGGGTTCTGGGTGATGCTCACCTACGTGGCGGGTCAGGCGCTGCTGGTCGCCGGGGTGCTCGCGCGCAGCTCCAGCCAGGAGTCGGGCTCGGGGACGGCGCGGAAGCCGACGCGCTCGTAGATGGGCCGGCCCTCGTCCGACGCGCGCAGCAGGACCCGCTTCAGCCCGAGCGCCTCGACGTCGGCCAGCGCCCGCCCGACGACGGCGCGGCCCAGCCCGTGCCCGCGGTGGGCGGGGTCGACGATCACGTCCGCGAGCCAGCCGAACGTCGCGCCGTCGGTCACGAGGCGCGCGTAGGCGGCCAGATCGCCCGCCGCGGTGACGACGCCGTAGCTGCGGGACCCCGCCATGGCGCCCCGGTGGACGTCGAGCGTGCGGCCCTCGGCCCAGTACGCGTGCGCGGCCAGGAGCGCGTGCGCGCGGGCAGCGCCGATGCGTTCCGGGTCGGTGGTGACGTCGTAGCCGTCGGGCAGGCCGGGGCGGGTCGGCAGGGGACCGGACGGCGGGGGACCGGACTTCGAGGGACCGGTGGGTGAGGCGTCGGGCATGGCGGCAGTGAAGCAGCCGGCGTGTCGGAGGTCACTCGTAATCTCGGGTCATGGACATCATCCTGGTTCCCGGGTTCTGGCTCGACGGATCGGCGTGGGACGACGTGGTCCCGGCGCTCACGACGGCGGGGCACACGCCCCACGCCGTCACGCTGCCCGGCATGGAGTCGGCCGACGCCGACCGGTCGGGCATCCACCTTGCCGACCACGTGGACGCCGTGGTCGCCGCGATCGACGCCGTCCCCGGCGGCGCACCCGTCGCGCTCGTGGGCCACTCCGCGGGCGGCGGCCTCGTGTACGCGGCCTCCGACCGGCGGCCCGAGCGGGTGGCCCACGTCGTCTACGTCGACTCCGGGCCGTTCTCCGAGGGTCAGGCGGTGGGCGCCGACCTGCCCGCCGACGTCGTCGACCACCACCTGCCGGCGTGGGACGAGCTCGAGGACGCCGACGTGGTCGGCCTCACCGAGGAGCTGCGCACGCAGTTCCGGGACCGCGCGATCCCGCAGCCCGGCGGCACGGTCCGCGAGGGGCACCACCTCGGCGACGACCTCCGCCGCCTCGACATCCCCTCCACGGTGATCGCGTGCGAGATGCCGGCCAGCACGCTGCGCGACCTGATGGCCTCCGGCCACCCGTACGTGGCCGAGCTGGCCCGGCTGCACGACTACGAGATCGTCGACCTGCCCACCGGCCACTGGCCGATGTTCTCGCGGCCGGCGGACCTGGGGTCGGCGATCGTCGACGCGCTGGCCCGCTGACTTCTTCGAGCAGGCGATCTGTCACGTCATCGGGGTCGATGACGCGACAGATCGCTTGCTCGAAGAAGTCGTCAGCCGACGGCGGCGACGGGCGCGGCGAGCGGCTGGCCGGAGCCGTCGCGCCGGTCCGTGCTCTCCGGCAGCTCGACCGGCTGCCCGGCCCCGCCGACGGCGCGCGCGGGCCCCTCGCCCACCCAGGCGAGGACCAGGCCGTCCTCGCCCTTGAGGAAGCGGTGGGCCCGCACCCCGCCGGTGCCGCGCCCCTTGCCCGGGTACAGCTCGTACGGCGTGACCTTGGCGGAGCCTCCGCCGGTGCCGGGCAGCGCGCCGGACGTCCCCGCCACCGTCACGACGGTGTGCAGGTCGCGGGTTGCGGCCCGCGCGACGCCGAAGAAGACGACCTGCTGCCCCGCGCCGAGGCGGATGCCCGCCATGCCTGCGGCCGCGCGGCCCTGCGGGCGCACCGCCGAGGCGTCGAAGTGCAGCAGGCTCGCGTCCGAGGCCACGAAGACGAGCTCGTCGTCGTCGCCCACGGGTGCGGCGCCGACCACCCGGTCCCCGTCCTTGAGGGCGATGACCTCCCACTCGTCGCGGTTCGCGGGCACGTCCCCGGCCGCGACCCGCTTGACGACGCCGTTCGCGGTGCCGAGCGCCAGCGTGGGCGCGTCCTCGTCCAGGGAGGCCACCGTCAGCACGGTCTCGCCGGGCGCCAGCGCGACCAGCTCGCTCACCGGGATGCCGCCGGACAGCGACGGCGGGCCGTCGACCGGGGGCAGCGCGGGCAGGTCGAGCACGGACACCCGCAGCAGGCGGCCCGCGGAGGTCACGAGGCCGACGTCGCCGCGCGTGCTGGTCGCGACGTCGCCGCGCATCGCGTCGTGCGCGTGCCGCCTCCCGGCGCGCTCGAGCGGTGCGTCGGCGGCCTCGCCCGACGTGCGGGCGAGCAACCCGGTCGCCGACAGGAGCGCGCGCGTGGGGGAGTCCGCGATCTCGAGGCTGATGGCGGGCGCCTTGCTGCGGCCGTTCGTCGCCGCGGGGGCGGTCGCGCCGCCGGCGGAGTCGAGCAGCACGGTGCGGCGCGGGGTGCCGTAGGTGGAGGACACCTCGCTCATCTCGGCGCTCACGACGGCCCGCAGGCGGGCGTCGTCGGCCAGGATCTCCTGCAGCTCGGCGATCTCGCGCTCCAGCTCGGACTGCTCCTTCTCCAGCTCGATGCGGGAGAACTTCGTCAGCCGGCGCAGCTGGAGGTCGAGGATGTAGGTGGCCTGCGGCTCCGACAGGTCGAAGACGCTCATGAGGCGCTCGCGCGCCGTGGCCGCGTCGTCCGAGGTGCGGATGACCTGGATGACCTCGTCGATGTCGACGATGGCCAGCAGCAGGCCCTCGACCAGGTGCAGGCGCTCCTGCCGCTTGGCGAGCCGGAAGGTCGAGCGGCGGCGCACCACGTCGATGCGGTGCTCCACCCACACCCGCAGCAGCTCCAGCAGGCCCAGCGTGCGGGGCTGCCCGTCCACGAGGGCCACGTTGTTGATGCCGAACGAGTCCTCGAGCGGGGTGGTGCGGTAGAGCTGCTCCAGGACGGCGTCGGGGTCGAAGCCGGTCTTCACCTCGACGACCAGGCGCAGGCCGTGCGTGCGGTCCGTGAGGTCCTGCACGTTGGTGACGCCCTGGATCTTCTTGGCCTTCACGCCGTCGGCGATCTTCTCGATCACCTTCTCGGGGCCGACGCCGTAGGGCAGCTCCGTGACGACGATGCCCTTGCGGCGCGGCGTGACGTTCTCGATGCGCGCCGTCGCGCGGGTGCGGAACGTGCCGCGGCCCGTGCGGTAGGCGTCGCGCACGCCCTCGAGGCCGACGATCTTGCCGCCCGAGGGCAGGTCGGGGCCGGGCACGAAGCGCATGACGTCGTCGAGCGTGGCGTCCGGGTGGGCGATGAGGTGCTGGGCGGCGGCGACGACCTCGACGAGGTTGTGCGGCGCCATGTTCGTCGCCATGCCGACCGCGATGCCCGACGCGCCGTTGACCAGCAGGTTCGGCACGGCCGACGGCAGCACGGAGGGCTGCGTGAGCTTGTTGTCGTAGTTCGGGACGAAGTCGACGACGTCCTCGTCCAGGCCCGCGGTCATCGCCATCGACGGCGGCGCCAGCCGGGCCTCCGTGTACCGGGGCGCGGCGGGGCCGTCGTCGAGGGAGCCGAAGTTGCCGTGCCCGTCGACCAGCGGCAGCCGCATCGAGAAGTCCTGCGCGAGGCGCACCAGCGCGTCGTAGATCGCGGTGTCGCCGTGCGGGTGGAGCTTGCCCATGACCTCGCCGACGACGCGCGAGGACTTCACGTGCGCGCGGTCGGGCCGCAGGCCCATGTCGGACATCATGTACAGGATCCGGCGGTGCACCGGCTTGAGGCCGTCGCGGGCGTCGGGCAGCGCGCGCGAGTAGATGACGGAGTACGCGTACTCGAGGAACGACGTCTCCATCTCCGCCGCGACGTCGATGTCGACGATCTTCTCGTCGAACGGCTCGTCGGTGGCGGGTGCGCTGCTGCTCTTGCGCGCCATGCGGTGCGGCTCCTGGGCTCGGTGGGCTGTCGGGTCGTGCTCGGTGCGGGGCCGGTGGGCCTCGGGGACGGCACCAGACTCTATCCGGGGGCGCCCACAGGGCGGCGCAGGCGCGGCGACGAGCCCGCGCCTGCGCCGCCCTGTGGGCACGGATAACCTGCACGGGTGGACGTACCCGACACTCCGGACGAGCAGCCCGGCACCCCGCGCGACCCGCGGCCGGACCGCGGTGCGGGCCCCGAGTACCCGGTCGCGTGGGAGGCCGACGTGGTGCTGCGCGACGGCACGACGATGCACCTGCGGCCGCTGCGCCCGGACGACGCCGACGCGATCCAGCGCTTCCAGGAGGCACAGTCCGAACGGTCGGCGTACTTCCGCTTCTTCGCGCCCGTGCGGCGCCTCACCGACCGGGAGCTGAACCGCCTCACGCACCTCGACCAGCACGACCGCGTCGCGCTGGTGGCCGTGCGGCCCGGCGTCGACGCCGACGGACGCCCGCGCGAGGACGTGCTCGGTGTCGCCCGGTACGACAAGGTGTCGGCCGCCGAGGCGGAGGTGGCCTTCAACATCGCCGACGCGATGCAGGGCAAGGGCCTGGGCTCCGTGCTCCTCGAGCACGTCGCCGCGGCGGCGCGCGAGCGCGGCGTGCGGCGGTTCACCGCGGACGTGCTGCCGCAGAACTCGTCGATGCTCGCCGTGTTCCGCGACGCCGGGTACGAGGTGAGCCAGCACCTCGACGACGGCGTCGTCATGGTCGCGTTCGACCTCGACCCGACGGAGCGCTCCCGCGAGGTGATGGCCGACCGGGAGCACCGTGCCGAGGCGCGCTCCATGCAGGCGCTGCTGTCCGCCCGGCGCGTGCTGCTGGTCGGCCCCGGGCCGGCCGGCCCCGGCGGCGCGGCGCCGGAGCACCACCTGGCGCAACGGGTCGTGGACGCCGCGGCGGCCGACCCGGGCGACACGCTGCTCACCGTGCTCGGCGCCCCCGGCCCGGTCCCGGACGTCGACGGGGTGACGGTCGTGGCGTCGTGGGAGGAGGCCCTTGCCGGGGACGACGGGGCCGACGGGGCCGACGGGGACGGCGGGACCGACCTCGCGCTGCTCTCGGTGCCGCCTGCGGACGCCGTCGACGCGGTGCGCCGGCTGGCCGGGCGCGGCGTGCGCGGCGTGGTCGTGCTCGCCGCCGGGTACGCGGAGACCGGCCCGGACGGCCTGGCCCGGCAGCGCGAGCTGGTGCGCGCCGCGCACGCCGGCGGGATGCGGGTGGTCGGGCCCGCGTCGTTCGGCCTGCTCACGACGACCCCGGGCGCGCGGCTGCACGCGAGCCTCGCCGAGAGCTCGCCCCGCGCGGGCGTGGTCGGCATGTTCTGCCAGTCGGCGCCCGCCGCCGTCACGCTCACCCGGACGCTCGAGCGCCGGGGCCTCGGCGTCTCGGCCCTCGTGTCCGCGGGGCACCGCGCCGACGTGTCGGGCAACGACCTCATGCAGTACTGGCAGGACGACGCGCGCACCGCCGTGGTCTGCCTCTACCTCGAGTCCATCGGCAACCCCCGCAAGTTCTCCCGGATCGCGCGCCGCCTGGCCGGGGTGAAGCCCGTCGTCGTGGTGGTGGCGGGCCGGTCCGGGCAGGTCGTGCCGCCGGGCCACGCCGTGCGCGCCACCCGCGCACCCCGCCGCCTGCTCGACGAGATGCTGCGCCAGTCCGGCGTCATCCGGGCGGAGAACACCCACCAGCTCATGGACGTCGCGCAGGTGCTCGCGCACCAGCCCCTGCCGGCGGGCGGCCGCGTGGGCATCCTCGCCTCCTCCGCGGCGCTCGCCGCCCTCGTCGCGGAGGCCGCGGCCGCCGCGGGCCTCGTCGTCGCGGCGTCGTCCGACTTCCTGCTGCCCGACGCCACCGACGAGCAGATCGCCCAGGTGACTGACGCGCTCTACGCCCCGGGGGCGTGCGACGTCGTCGTGGCCGTCGACGTGCCGGTCGTCGTGCCGCGGACGGGGGCGGTGGCGCGCGCGGTCGCCGAGGCCGCCGCCCGGACCGGGCGCACCACCGTCGCGTCGATGCTCGGCCTCAGCGGCCTGCCCGACGAGCTCGCCGCGACCGGACCCGACGGCACGCCCGTGCGCATCCCGGCGTTCTCGACCCCCGAGGACGCCGTGACCGCGCTCGGCAAGGTGGTGACGTACGCGCGCTGGCGCACGGAGGACCGCGGCACGCACGTGCGCCCCGACGGCGTGGACGCGCGGCGGGCGCGCCGGCTCGTCGAGGGCTGGCTCGCGGACGCCCACGGCGGGGACGGCCGTGTGCTGACGCAGGACCAGACGGCGGAGCTCCTGGACTGCTACGGCGTGCGGCTCTGGCGCTCGCGGACGGTCCGCACGGCGGACGAGGCCGTCGCGGCTGCCGACGCGATCGGGTGGCCGGTGGCGCTCAAGACGGCGTCGACCGCGCTGCGGCACCGCACGGACCTCGGCGGGGTGCGTCTCGACATCGCCGACGCGGGCGAGCTGCGCGCCGACGTCGAGCGGCTGCGGCAGGTCGCGCTCGAGGTCCTGGGGGAGGAGGAGCCTGCCATGGAGGTGCAGGCGATGGCGCCCGTGGGGGTGCCGTGCGTCATCCGCTCCGGCGAGGACCCGCTGTTCGGCCCGAAGGTCTCCTTCGGGCTCGCGGGCGACGCGACCGACCTGCTCGACGACGTCGCCTACGGGATCCCGCCGCTCACCGACGTGGACGTGGCGGCCATGGTGCGCACCGTGCGCGCCGCGCCGCGCCTGTTCGGGTACGGCGGCGCGCCCGAGGCCGACATCGACGCGCTCGAGGACGTGCTCGCGCGGGTGTCGGTGCTGGCCGACGACCTGCCCGAGCTGGCCTCGCTGGAGCTGTACCCGGTGGTGGCCGGCTCGGTCGGCGTGAGCGTGCTGCACGCCGTCGTCCGGCTGCGGTCGGCGGCGCAGCGGGCCGACGCGCCCCGGCGAGCCCTGCCCGGCTGAGTCCTGGTCGAGTGTCGGTCCGGGCGCCGCCCGTTCGTCGTGCTGGTGACAGCCGACCAGCGAGGAGCGCACGATGACCCCGACCCCGACCCCGACCGACGGCCGCGCCTCGGCGCCTGCCGTCCCGACCGTCGTCGACCGGGAGGCCTGGCAGGCCGCCCGCGACGACCTGCTCGTGCGGGAGAAGGCGCACACGCGGGAGGGCGACGCGATCGCCGCCGCGCGTCGCGGCCTGCCGATGACGGAGGTCGACGCAGCCTCCGTCGTCGTCGGGCCCCACGGCCCCGCCACCCTGCTGGACCTGTTCGCCGGGCGCGAGGAGCTCGTCGTCTACCAGCACATGTGGCACCCGGGCGCGCCCGCCGAGGACCAGTGCGCGGGCTGCACCCTCACGTACGTCGCCGTGCAGGATCCCGCCTACCTCACCGCCCGTGGCGTGTCGTTCGCGGTGCTCGCCCAGGCGACCTGGGCGGAGCTGGCGCCGTTCGTGGAGCTCATGGGCTACCCGCAGCACTGGTACGCCGTCGCGGACCCCGGGTCCCGCGTGCAGGACGAGGTCGTGCGCGGCGACAACTCCGGCACCTGGGCGTGCTTCTTGCGCCTGGGTGACCGGGTGTTCCTCACGGGCACGCTCACGGGGAGAGGCTGCGAGGCCACGATGCCGGCGCTCGCGCTGCTCGACCTGACCCCCCGCGGCAGGCTCGAGGCCTGGCAGGAGTACCCCGAGGGATGGCCGGAGGGCCGCGAGTCCGGCTGGTTCTGGCGCGCGCACGCGGACGGCGGCGGCAGCGGCTGGGGTGCGGGCCGGCCCACTCCCCAGTGGGCGCGCCTGGGCGCGGCACCGGCGGGGGAGGACGACGACCACGGGCTCGGGTCGGCCCGTCCCGGCGTTGGTGGTCTCCCGGCGGGCGTGGTGGGAGAATGCGCGGGTGCCGCATGCCACTGCCCGTGAGAACCTCCGTGCCGATCTGTCCGCCCACGTGCGCCGGGCCGGGTACTACCCGGACCTGGTGGAGGACGTCCTCGACGTCGCGCTCGCCGACGAGGACGTGCTCGCCCACCTCGTGCAGGCCGAGACCACGTTCGACGACGCGGTGCGCCGCCACCTCACCGTGCTGGCGCTCACGCCGACCCGCCTGGTCACCGCGCACGTCGACGACCACGAGGGCGACGCGGCCCACCCGTCGTCCGCGGCGGCGACCACGGAGGCCGTGCCGCTGAGCGAGATCCGCTCCGTCGCGCTCACGCACGTCGTCGACGAGCCCGCCGAGCACCGCCCCGGCGACAGCGCGTCCGAGCTCACGCTCGCGATCGGCTGGGGCGCGGTCTCGCGGGTCGACCTGGAGCCGGCGCAGTGCCCGGACCCGAACTGCGAGGCCGACCACGGCCTCACCGGGCAGCTCACCCCCGACGACGTCGTCGTGCGCGTCAGCGGGGCCGCGGAGGGCCGGGACGCCCTGCGTCGCGCGATGGCGTTCTCGCGCTCCCTGTCGGCGGCGACGGGGGCGAGCGGGCGCGTCGCCCGATGACGGCGACCCTGGCGCTGCCCGACGGCCTGCTCGCCCCCTCCTACGGCACGGGCTCGCTCGCCGCCGTCCTGCCCGCCGTCGCGGGCGCCCTCGGCGTGGACCTCACGACCGCGACCGGCCTGCGGTCGGCCGACTGCCGCGACGCGCTCGGCCTGCCGTCCGGCGTGCGGCGGGCGGTCGTCGTCCTGGTCGACGGGCTGGGCCTGGCGAACCTCGCCGAGCGCGGCGGCCACGCCCCGTTCCTGCGCTCGCTGGCCGCGGACGGCCGGTCGGTGCTGTCCAGCTTCCCGTCGACGACGGCCGCGGCGCTCGCGACGTTCGGCACCGGCACGGCGCCGGGCCGCACCGGGCTGCTCGGCTACACCCAGCGCAACCCCGCGACGGGAGGCCTGGCCACGACCGTCTCCTGGACCGAGCAGTCCGACCCCTACCGTCGGACCAAGCTCTCCGGCCCGATGCGGGCGGAGCCGGAGGACGTGCAGCGCGAGCCCACCGTGCTCGAGCGGATGGCCGCCGCCGGCACGCGGGTCGTCGCGCCCGGACCCGCCCGCTTCGCGGGCTCCGGGATGACCCGCGCGGCCCTGCGCGGACCGCGCTACGTGCCCGCCGAGGGCCTGGACGCCCAGGTGGGCACCACGGTGCGGGAGCTGCGCGAGCCCGGCCTCGTGTACCTGTACCACGGAGCGGTCGACAAGGCGGGCCACCAGCACGGGCCGCAGTCGTGGCAGTGGGGCGACGCCCTGGAGGAGACGGACTCCGAGCTGCGCCGCCTCGTGCGGTCCGTGCCGCAGGGCACGCTCGTCGTCGTCACCGCCGACCACGGCCAGGTGACCGCGGACCTGTCCCGCCAGCACGACGTCGCCGCGCACCCCGAGCTGGCGCGGGACGTCGCGCTGCTGGGCGGCGAGCCGCGCGCCGGCCACGTGTACGTCGCGCCCGGCGCGGACCCGCGCGACGTCGCGGCACGCTGGGCCACGGTGCTCGGGGACGACGCGCTCGTGGTGCTCCGCGACGACGCGGTCGCGGCCGGCTGGCTGGGCCCGGTGGCCGAGCACGTGCTGCCCGTGGTGGGCGACGTCCTCGTCGCCGCCCGCGGTGCGGCGACGGTCGTCGACTCGCGGCTGCACCCGTCCGGCGCCCGTGAGATGCCGGGCGTGCACGGGTCGCTCACGCCCGCGGAGATGGTCGTGCCGCTGCTGGTCGCCCAGGCGTAGCCGGCGGCCCGGGGCGGCCACGGCGGCACGGGCGGTACGGGGCGGCGACGAATTCCGTGGCGCGTCCGGGCGCCGGGTGCCACCATGCCGAGATGGAGCAGAGCGTGCAGGACGGCGCGCAGGACCCGGCGCCCGCGTCCCGCTGGACCCGCGCCACGGTCTACCCCGACATGTGGGTGGACCCGGCGGACGACCCGCGCGAGAGCGACGCCGGTCGCGACCCGGGCACGGACGAGGAGCGGGCGCTCCTGCTCGACTCGCTCCGCTCGTACCGGCTGACGGTCGAGATGAAGTGCGCCGACCTGGACGCCGAGCAGCTCGCCCGCCGCTCGGTGCCGCCGTCGACGATGTCGCTGCTGGGCCTCGTGCGCCACCTGACCGAGGACGAGCGGCACGTGCGGCGCATCATGACGGGCGAGGACGCGCCGTGGCTCTACCGCAGCGACGCGCACCGCGACGGCGACTGGGACGGCGCCGTCGCCGACCCCGCCGTCGTCGAGGAGGCGTTCCGGCGCTGGCGGGAGGAGATGGCGGCCACCGACCGCATGGTCGAGGGCTTCGGCGACCTCGGCGCGACGAACGCGGGGTTCTCCGACCTGGGTGCGGAGCCGGGGGCCGCGATCACCCTGCGCGAGCTGCTGCTCAGCCACGTCGAGGAGTACGCCCGGCACTGCGGCCACGCGGACCTGCTGCGCGAGCGCGTCGACGGCCGCGTCGGCCAGTAGGTGCGGCCGGCGCCCCGTCGTCTGACAGGATCTGGCGCATGGCCGAGCTCGTCTTCTTCTCCGGGACCATGGACAGCGGCAAGTCGACGCTGGCCCTGCAGACGGACCACAACCACGCGGCGCGGGGGCGGTCCGGGCTGATCTTCACGCGCGACGACCGCGCCGGCACCTCGCGGCTGTCGTCGCGGCTGGGGCTCGAGGTCGACGCCCGCGAGGTCACCGACGGCACCGACTTCTGGGAGGTCGTGGCCGCCGAGCGGCAGGCCGGCCGGGTCGTGGACTACCTGGTGTGCGACGAGGCGCAGTTCTACTCCCCGGCCCAGGTGGAGCAGCTCGCGCGGCTGGTGGACGAGGTGGAGCTCGACGTCTTCGCCTTCGGCATCACGACCGACTTCCGCACGAGGCTCTTCCCCGGCGCCGCCCGGCTGATCGAGCTCGCCGACCGCGTCGAGGAGCTGCAGGTGCGGTCGCTGTGCTGGTGCGGCGCCCGGGCCACGCACAACGCGCGCACGGTGGGCGGGGTTATGGTCGTCGAGGGGGACCAGGTGGTGGTGGGCGACGTCGCCGGGGCGCCCGACGGCGGCCCGGTGTCCTACGAGGTGCTGTGCCGGCGCCACCACATGCGACGCATGACGCAGGACGACGCCCGGCGTCGCGCCGCCGTCACGGACCAGCTCGACCTGGGCGACCGCGCCTGACGCGTGGACAGCAGGCGGACGGCCGGAGCGAGCGGCGGGCGCGGGCCGTCAGGACGAGGGGCGGCCGCCGCCGAAGACGATCTCGTCCCAGCTCGGCACCTGCGCGCGGCCCTTGCGTCCCGACCGGCGCGCCCCTGACGGCTTGTCGGCCCGGGGTGCAGGCGCCGCCGGCTGCGGGCCGGGCGCACCCTGCGCCGGCGGTCCGCTCGGCGCCGGCGCGTCGTCGACGACGTCGGACGGTCCTTCGGCGTGCGTGTCGGTGCGGGCCTCGGCGGGGGCCTCCGTGCCCTCGCCGCCGTCCTCCCGGTCGAGCGGCAGCACGCCCGGCACGGGCCGGCGGGAGGCCGACGGGTGGGTGGACCGGTCGGGGCCGGAGGAGCGCAGGCCCGCGCGGCGCGACCCGAGGTCGACGACGCTCGCCCCGCCCGCACCGGCGGGCTCCGGGGCGGGCTCGGCACCGGGCGTGTCGTGCACGGACGGGGGAGCGCTCACCTCACCGACGGGGATCGGCGCCGGCGGGGGAGGGACGTCGTCGGTCGTGCGCGCCGGGGTGCGCCGTCGGTCGCCGGGCCGCTGCCCGCGCCGGCCGGCGAGGTCGTCCAGGAGCAGCGCCGTCGTGTCGTCCTCGGAGTGCCGGCGCGGGGCGACCGTGCGGCCGGCCGTGGACGGGACGCCCCTCACGTCGGGCGAGACCGGGTCGTCGGGCTGGCCGAGCCAGCGCGCCTCGTCGTCGAGCGGCGTGACGACGCGCCCCTTCGGGTCGAACGTCCAGCGTGCGGACCGGTCGCGGTCGCCCGCGGAGAACCGCACCTCGACCACCCAGGGCGCCGTGCCGTCGCGGCGCGCGGACCAGCGCGCCTCGGCGGCGGTCACGCCACGCGCGGCGAGCCTGGTGTCGGCGACCTCACCGAGCGTCGTGGTTTCGTCGTCGCCCGGCAGCCGGTGGGCGCGCACCTGCCCGATCACGTGGTCGCGCTCCGCGGCCACGGGCCACTCGTAGCGCTGCACGTGCTCGGCGGGGAGGCCGGACTCCTCGGCGAGCTCCTCGACCGACGCGCCCGCGCGCAGGCGCGCCTGCAGGTCGCGCGGGCGCAGGGCCGTGACCGCCTGGGCGCGCAGGGCCTCGGTGCGCGGCCGGTCGCGCCGCACCGCGGCACGCAGCGCCTCCGTGATGGGCAGGGTGCTCTCGGTGCCGTCGGGGCCGCGCAGGACCAGGCGCTCACCGTCCTCGTGCAGCCTCACGAGCTCGAGCTCGGCCATGCTTCCTCCCTCACAGGTCGCCCGCGGGTGTCCGTCGGGGCGGGTCCGCCTGTTCGAGGGTGCCACCGGCGCGGCGCGGGACCGCGCAGGCGCGTCGGTGTGCCGCCGATTGTGGCGCCCACCGACGGGCCGCCTGCCGGCGTGCCTGGGAGGATGACGTCCCGTGGACGCGTTCACCTCCGGCCCGGTCTCCTACCTGGAGCTCGTCGCCGTCTTCGTCGCGGCGGTCTCGGGCGGGCTCGCCGCCGTGCGCAGGCGCTTCGACGCGTTCGGCGTCCTCGTCCTGGCGTGGGTCACCGGGCTCGGCGGCGGGATCCTGCGCGACGTCCTCATCGGGGACACCCCTCCGGTCGGGATCTCGAGCTGGCGTCTCGTCCTGGCCGCCCTCGCCGCCGGCGTGATCATCTTCTTCTTCCATCCCGGCCTGGAGCGCATGCGGCGCTCGGTCCTGGTGCTCGACGCGGCCGCGCTGTCCCTCTTCGTGCTGCAGGGCACCACCAAGTCGCTCGACCTCGGTGCCGGCGTGCTCGCGTCGGTCGTGGTGGGCGTGCTGACCGCGGTCGGCGGCGGCATCCTGCGCGACGTGCTGGTGGGGGAGGTGCCGCTCGTGTTCGCCGACCGTCAGCTCTACGCCGTGCCCGCGCTCGTCGGCGCCGGCCTCACCGCCACGCTGTGGCACGAGGGCGTGCTGCAGCCGTGGACCGCGATCGGGGTGGTGGTCCTCGTCTTCGGGTTCCGCATCGCGTCCCTCGCCCGGGGGTGGACCGTGCCCCACCCCGGTCCCGGCTGGACCGCCCGGTGGGGGCGGCGGTCAGGCAAGATGTAGGTCGTGGACGGACGAGCGGAGCCCCGTGGCCTGACCGAACCTCTCCCGGGCGGCACCGACGTCGGGTCGCTGAGGGCGCTGGCCCGCAGCCTCGCGTGCGAGGCGGGGGCGCTGGTGCGCGACGGGCGCCCGGAGCGCGTCGAGGTCGCCGCCACGAAGTCGAACGACGTGGACCCGGTGACCGACATGGACCGGGCGGTCGAGGAGCTGCTCCGCCGCCGGCTGGCCGCCGAGCGGCCCGACGACGCGATCCTCGGCGAGGAGGGCGACGACACGCCCGGCACGTCGGGGCTCACCTGGGTGCTCGACCCGATCGACGGCACGGTGAACTACGTGTACGGCGTCGCGTCGTACGCGGTCTCGGTGGCCGTCGTGGCCGGGCCCGTCGACCCGGAGCGCTGGACGGCGCTCGCGGGCTGCGTGCACTCGGTGGTGGACGGCGTCACCTGGACCGCGGCGCGCGGTCAGGGTGCCGAGCGCGACGGGCGCGCGCTGCGCGTGAGCCGGCCCGACTCCCTCGCCCGGTCCCTGGTGGGCACGGGGTTCGGCTACGTGCCCGAGCGCCGGGCGCGGCAGGGCGAGGTCCTGGCCCGCGTCCTGCCGCGGGTGCGGGACATCCGGCGCCTGGGGTCGGCGGCCATCGACCTGTGCCTGCTCGCGGAGGGAGCGCTCGACCTCTACTACGAGCGCGGGCTCAACCCCTGGGACCTGGCGGCCGGTGCCCTGGTGGCCGCGGAGGCCGGGGCCTGGGTGGGCGGGCTGCACGGCCGGGGGCCGAGCAGCACGATGACGGTCGCCGGCGCGGCACCGGTCGTGGAGGATCTCGTGCGGCTGCTCGAGGAGGCCGACGCCGACGGGCCCGAGCCCCCGGTCCGGGGCCTGGCCGGCTGACGAGGTTCGGGGGTTCCGGGCCCGCGCGCCGGGGTGAAGTATCGCTTCAGCCCGCACGTCTCGCCGAGGGCGAACACGCCGGCCCCGGGACGCGTCGTCGCAGGTCAGCGACCGGTCTCCGGCCTGTGACACGAGGAACAGCGCGTGGTGTCGCGCGCCCGCGCGAAATGGTGCACAATCCGTGGGCCGACCGGGAACAAAAACCCGGTCGCCGAGCATTATCAGCGCGTACCGACACCGATACCACGGAGCGTGACCACACAGATGGCAACCGACTACGACGCCCCCCGCAAGAACGACGAGGACGTGGAGCAGGACTCGATCCAGGAGCTCCAGGCGCGTCGTTCCGACAAGTCGTCGGGTGTCGTCGACGAGGACGAGACGGAGGCCGCGGAAGGCTTTGAGCTTCCCGGCGCCGACCTGTCCGGCGAGGAGCTCGCGGTCCGCGTCCTGCCCCGCCAGGCCGACGAGTTCACCTGCACGAGCTGCTTCCTCGTCCACCACCGCAGCCAGCTGGCCTACGAGAAGAACGGTCAGATGATCTGCACGGAGTGCGCCGCCTGACCGACCGCCGGGTCGGGGCGCGAGCACCACGGACGACACGGGCCGTCACGTCGAGGACGTGACGGCCTTCGTCGTCTCCCGACGAGCCGGCGCGGCTCAGCGTGCGAGGGCCGCGGCCAGCGCCTGCGGGCGCCGGGTCGACAGCAGCCAGTACGGCGTGGGGTCGAGCGGGTCCTCCAGCTGCACGCGCACGCCCGTGCGTGCCCACGCGCGCAGGCACACGAACGCGCGCGCGTCGAGCGCCGGGCCCAGGGCGGTGCGCATCGCGTCGGCGTCGTCCATCGTGGTCACCTCGCCCAGGAGATCGACGGTGATCTGCGCCTTGCCGGCGCGCAGCCGGCCGTCGGAGACCTCGATGACCGGTGCGGTCGCGACGAGGACCCAGAGCGTGCCCGCCGCGACGAGGGCGCCGACCACGGCCGAGACCGCGTGCGCGAGCGGCCACAGCGTCACCGCGACGATCACGCCGAGCCCGACGGCGCCGCACCAGGCCGCCGGGCCGGGGGACAGGCGCTCCCGGAAGGCCGGGCCGGTGACGGGGGTCGGGTGGGGCGCGTGCTCGCTCATGGGCCCATCATCCCAGCACCGCGGGGCCGCGCGGGCACGGTCGCGCGCACGCTGGCGCGACCTGCCTCGTCGGCTACGCTTCCCGGGTGCCCGACACCGCCAGCCAGGACCAGAGCGTCCCGAGCACCGATCCGCACCCGCGCCCGAGCGACCCGCCGGGACACGACCCCAGCCCCGTCCCGAGCGTGGACCCGAGCACGGTCGACGTGCTCGTCACGCTGCTCGACGACGTCCCGACCCCTGCGTACGCGCACCCGGGCGACGCGGGCGCGGACCTCGTGACCACCGTCGACGTCGAGATCCCGCCGCAGGGCCGCGTCGTCGTGCCCACGGGGGTGGCGATCGCGCTCCCGGAGGGGTACGCGGCCTTCGTGCACCCCCGCTCCGGCCTCGCGGCGAAGCACGGGGTGACCGTCGTGAACGCGCCGGGCACCATCGACGCGGGCTACCGCGGGGAGATCAAGGTGGTCCTCCTGAACACGGACGTCGCCGAGCCGGTGCGGCTGCGCCGCGGCGACCGGGTGGCGCAGCTCGTGGTGCAGCGGGTGGAGCACGCTCGCTTCCTCGTGGCGACGACGCTGCCGGGGTCGCACCGCGGCGAGGGCGGGTTCGGCTCGAGCGGCGGTTTCGCCGGCGGCTGACGCCCCCGGACACGGACCGGAGGCGTGCCCGAACCGGTCTACTGTGGGAGATGGGTAGGGCTCGCCCGGCCGCCGGGCGAGCAGGACGACGAGAAGGAGATCCTCCGTGGGGCTGTTCCGGCGCAACGCGTCGAAGAAGGCGACCGACGACGCCCGCGAGCCTGCGGCCGCCGCCGCCCAGGACGTGGAGGCCGCGGAGGCCGCCGGCGGCACGGACGAGGCGGAGCGTCCCGAGCGCGGCCCGTTCGACTCGACCCAGGTGACGGGCATGGGCCCGCGTGTCGACCTCGGCGCCGTCTGGCTGCCCGTCCTGCCCGGCCTGGAGCTGCGCATGGAGGTCGACAAGAAGACCCAGAAGGTCACCGGGGTGTCCGCGACCCTCAACGGCTCGGGCCTGCAGGTGCAGGCGTTCGCGGCCCCCCGCACGGAGGGCATCTGGGACGAGGTCCGCGCCGAGATCGGGGCGTCCATCACGCGCCAGGGCGGCACCGTCGACGACGTGCCCGGCACGTTCGGGCGCGAGCTGATCGCGCGCATCCCGGCCACGGGGCCCGACGGCAAGCCGGCCGTGCGCCCCGCCCGCTTCGTGGGGGTGGACGGTCCGCGCTGGTTCCTGCGGGGCGTGCTGTCCGGCCGGGCGGCGGTCGACCCCGAGGCCGCGAAGCAGCTCGAGTCCGTGTTCGCGAACGTCGTCGTGGTGCGGGACGGCAACCCCCGCCCGCCGCGCGACCTGCTGACCCTCACCCTGCCCAAGAGCGCGCGCCAGGGCGGGGCGTCGGGCGAGGACACCCCCGCGGGACCCGAGGGCGCCGCGCCGCAGACACCGTCGTTCGACCCGCTGACCCGCGGGCCGGAGATCACCGAGATCCGGTGACCGACCCGGCCGCGAGGCCGGCTCGACCACCAGCCTGGAGCTGTTGATGTCCCTGCGAACCGCCGTCCGGCACGCGCTGGCCTCCGCCGACGAGGTCGCCGCCGACGAGGAGCGCCACGAGGCCGCCGCCCACCGTGGCTGCACCCCGGTCGCCGACCTGGGCGACCGCCGTCGCGCCAGCGCCGCCGGGGTGCTGCGCTCGGTCGTGCTGCGCCCGCGCGAGGGGGTGCCGACCGTGGAGGCCGAGCTGTACGACGGCTCCGGCTCCCTCGACCTGGTGTGGCTCGGACGGCGCGCCATCGCGGGCATCGACCCGGGCCGCCGAATCCGCGTCGAGGGCCTGGTGTGCGACATCGACGGCCGGCGCACGATGTTCAACCCCCGGTACGAGCTGCGCGCGCGGGCCGGCGAGTGAGCGACGGACACCCGGTGGCGGGGGAGCCGGCCGACCCCGGCGCGCCCGCGACCCCCGCGACGCCCGCAGGTGACGCGCGGGGCGTGCGGGCGGTCACGGGCGACACGTTCTCGTTCGGACAGGCCGTCGGCGGCGTGCGCGGTGTGGTCGAGGCGGTGCTGCCCGGCCTGCTCTTCGTGGTCATCTACGTCATCGCGTCGATGGGCGGCGACGAGCGCGGAGCACTCACCTGGGCGCTCGTGGCGTCGGTGGGCGCGGCCCTCGTCGCCGTGGTGGCCCGGCTCGCGCAGCGGACCCCGATCACGCAGGCCCTCGGCGGCCTGCTCGGCATCGGCGTGGGCGTCTTCTGGGCCTGGCGGTCCGGCGAGGCGCAGAACTTCTACGTGTGGGGGCTGTGGACCAACGCGGCCTACCTCGCGGCCATCCTCGTGTCGCTGGCGGTGCGCTGGCCGGTGGTCGGGCTCGTGGTGGAGGCGGTGCGCGGCGGCTTCGCCGATGTCGCCGCCGAGCGCGCCCGCGACGCCGACGGCGCGCAGCCGCAGGCCGGGCCCTCCGGCACCGGCTCGCCCGAGACCGTCGCGCCCGGGGCGCCCGCGCCGGACGCCGGCCCGAGCCCGCTCGCCGCGCTGGTCGCGTGGCGCAAGGACCCGGAGCTGGTCCGGCGCTACACCCTCGCCACGTGGTTCTGGGCGGGCCTGTTCGCGCTGCGCCTGGCGGTCAAGGTGCCCCTGTACTTCGCCGACAGCGTCGGCTGGCTGGGCACCGCGCACCTCGTGCTGGGCGTCCCGCTGTGGGGCCTGGTCCTCTGGCTCACCTGGGTCGTCGTGCGCGGTGCGCACGACGACCGCCCCGCGACGGCGCCTGCGGGCCCGGCCGCCGGGCCGCCGGCGGCCTAACGACCGTCGTCCTGGGCAGCGTCGTCCTGGCCGGCGTCGTCCTCCGCGTCGCCGTCCGTACCACCGGCGTCCGCACGGTCGGTGACGGCGAGCTCGGGCGCCACGAGGGGCTCGCCCGCCGCCACCGCGGGGACCGGCGTCCCGCCGCGCGCGAGCAGGCGCTGGAGGGACTCCTCGTCCGCCTGGCTGCCCATGACGAGCACCAGCTCGTCGCCGGACTCGAGGGTGTCGTCCACCGTCGGCGCGAGCGGCTGCGCCCCGCGCACGATGCACGCCAGCACCGTGTCCGTGGGCCACACGACGGACCCGACGCGCGCCCCCACCAGGGGCGAGTCGTCGGGCAGGGTCACCTCGACGATGTCCGCGCCGGACTGGTGGAAGGTGAAGATCCGCACCAGGTCCCCGACCGCCACGGCCTCCTCGACCATCGCCGTCATGATCCGCGGGGTCGACACGGCGACGTCGACGCCCCAGGAGCCGTCGAACATCCACTCGTTCTTCGGGTTGTTGACCCGTGCCACCGTGCGGGGCACGCCGAACTCCGTCTTGCACAGCAGGGAGAAGACGAGGTTCGCCTTGTCGTCGCCCGTGGCGCCGACGACCACGTCGGCGCTCGTGACGTCCGCGGCCTCGAGCGAGGACAGCTCGCAGGCGTCGGCGAGCAGCCAGTCGGCCTCGGGCACCTGCGCCACGCGCATCGCGGCGGGGTTCCTGTCGATGAGCACGACGTCGTGGTCGTGGGAGAGGAGCTCGCGGGCGATCGACCGGCCGACCGACCCGGCCCCGGCGACGACGACGCGCATCAGCTGTCCTCCCGCCGCGGCTCGTGGGTGAGGACGCGCTCGACGGCGGCCGCGTCGTCGGCGCGCATGAGGACGTGCAGCACGTCGTTCTCCTGCAGCACCGAGCCCGGCGTCGGCAGGATGCCGTCGGTGTAGCGGGACAGGAAGGCGACCCGGGCGCCGGTGGCCTCTTCGATGCGGTGCACCGTCAGCCCGGCCCAGCCCGGGTGGTAGTCGACCTGCGCGAGGCGCACCTGCCCGGACGGGTCGCGGTACTCGTCGGTGGCGCCCATGGGCAGCATGCGTCGCAGCACCTGGTCGGCCGTCCAGCGCACGGTCGCGACCGTCGGGATGCCGAGGCGCTGGTAGATCTCCGCGCGCTGCGGGTCGTAGATGCGGGCCACGACGTTCTCGACCCCGTACGTCTCGCGCGCGACGCGCGCGGCGAGCACGTTGGAGTTGTCGCCGTCCGACACGGCGGCGAAGGCGTACGTGTCCTCGATGCCGGCCTGGGCGAGCGTGTCCCGGTCGAAGCCCACGCCGGTCACCTTCTGCCCGGAGAACCCGGCCGGCAGGCGGCGGAACGCGTCGGGGTTCTGGTCGACGACGGCCACGGAGTGGCCGCGGGACTCGATCGTCTGCGCGAGCGTCGACCCGACGCGGCCGCAGCCCATGATCACGAAGTGCACGGGCGAAACGCTATACCTCGCCGAGCCCGCGGACATCGCGGCGGCGTCCCGACGGGACCCGCGCGCCCCCCGGCGCGCGCGGGCATAGCATTGCTCGACGTGTCGGACATCGCGGACGCCGCCAAACGGCTCCTCATCGGGCGCCCCGTGCGCAGCGAGAACCTGGGGCACACGCTCCTGCCCAAGCGCGTCGCGCTGCCGGTCTTCGCCTCGGACGCGCTGTCGTCGGTGGCCTACGCGCCGGACGAGATCCTCCTGACCCTCGCGGTCGCCGGCATCGCCGCCACGACGATCTCCCCGTGGGTGGGCCTCGGCGTCGTCGTGGTGCTGCTCGTGGTGGTCTCCTCCTACCGCCAGAACGTGCGGGCCTACCCGTCGGGCGGCGGCGACTACGAGGTCGCGACGACCAACCTGGGGCCGTCGGCGGGCATCGGCGTCGCCTCGGCCCTGCTCGTCGACTACGTGCTCACGGTGGCGGTGTCGATCTCGTCGGGCGCCCAGTACGCGGCGTCGGCCCTGCCGTTCCTGCGCGGGCACGAGGCCCTGTTCGCCGTCGCGGTCGTCGTGGTCCTCACGGTGATGAACCTGCGCGGCGTGCGCGAGTCGGGCACGGTCTTCGCGATCCCGACCTACTGCTTCATGGCCCTCGTGGGCCTGCTGGCCGTGGTCGGTGCGATCCGCTACTTCGCGGGCGACCTCCCGATGGCGGAGAGCGCCGACTTCGAGATGACGCCCGAGGCGGGCTTCGACCAGGGGCTCACGGGGCTCGCGGGCGCGTTCCTCCTCGCGCGGGCCTTCGCGTCCGGCTGTGCGGCCCTGACCGGCGTCGAGGCGATCAGCAACGGCGTGCCGGCGTTCCGGAAGCCGAAGTCGCGCAACGCCGCCACGACCCTGGCCCTGCTCGGCGGCATCTCCGCGACGATGATGATCTCGATCCTGCTGCTCGCCCAGGTCACCGGGGTGAAGTACGTGGAGGACGCCCACGACCAGCTCAGCGTGGGCGGGCAGCCGCTGCCGGAGGACTACAACCAGCACCCCGTGCTGAGCCAGCTCGCCGAGGCGGTCTTCCAGGGCTTCACGCCCGCGTTCGTGGCGATCTCGATCGTCACGGGCCTCATCCTCGTGCTCGCGGCGAACACCGCCTTCAACGGCTTCCCGGTGCTCGGCTCGATCCTCGCCAAGGACGGCTTCCTGCCGCGCCAGCTGCACACCCGCGGCGACCGGCTCGCGTTCTCCAACGGGATCATCACCCTCGCCGTCGCGGCGATCGTCCTCATCGTCGCCTTCGACGCGCAGGTCACCCGGCTCATCCAGCTGTACATCGTGGGCGTGTTCGTGTCGTTCACGCTCTCGCAGCTCGGCATGCTGCGGCACTGGACGAGGGCGCTGCGCAAGGAGCCCGACCCCGCCGAGCGCGCCCGCATGCAGCGCTCCCGGGTGGTCAACGGCGTCGGCTTCGTCATGACGGCCACGGTGCTCGTCATCGTGCTCGCGACGAAGTTCACGCACGGCGCGTGGATCACCCTGCTGGCGATGGCGGTCCTCTTCGCGCTCATGAAGGCGATCCGCGCCCACTACGCCCGGGTGCGCACCGAGCTGGAGCTCGACGACGTGGCGGGGGCCCGCGCCCTGCCCAGCCGCGTGCACGCCATCGTGCTGGTCTCGAAGATCCACAAGCCGACCATGCGCGCCGTGGCGTACGCGCGGGCGTCACGCCCGTCGGTGCTCGAGGCCGTGACCGTCGGCGTGGACGCCGAGGAGATCGCGGACCTGCGCGCCCGGTGGGAGGCGCTGGACCTGCCGGTGCCGCTGCGGGTGCTCGACTCGCCCTTCCGGGAGATCACGCGGCCCGTGCTCAAGTACGTGCGCTCGGTGCGGCGCGACTCGCCGCGCGACCTGGTCGTCGTCTACATCCCCGAGTACGTCGTGGGGCACTGGTGGGAGCAGCTGCTGCACAACCAGTCCGCGCTGCGCCTCAAGGGGCGGCTGCTGTTCACGCCGGGCGTCGTGGTGGCCTCCGTGCCCTGGCAGCTGTCGTCGTCGGCCGGGCAGACCGGCCTGGAGGGCACCTCGCCCCGCGGCCCGCGGTTCTGACCCCCGGGGCCCGCCGTCCCGGGCCCGTTCGGGGCGGCCCGCCGCACGGGGGAGAATGGTCCCCATGCCCCGACCCCGTCGTTCCGCGCCGCGTCCCCGATCCACCGCCCCCGACCCGGAGGTCGGCCGAGAGGTGGAGCTCGAGATCGGCCCCGTCGCGCACGGCGGCCACTGCGTCGCGCGCCTCGACGGCCGCGTCGTGTTCGTGCGGCACACGCTGCCCGGCGAGCGCGTGCGCGCCCGCGTCACGGAGACCGGCTCCCGCTTCTGGCGCGCCGACGCCGTCGAGGTCCTCGAGGCGTCGCCCGACCGTGTCCCGTCCGCCTGGCCCGCCGCCGGCCCGGGCGGCGTGGGCGGCGGCGAGCTCGCCCACGTGTCCCTCCCCGCGCAGCGCCGCTGGAAGGCCGCCGTCCTCGCCGAGCAGCTGCAGCGGCTCGCGAAGCTCGAGCGCGAGGTCGAGGTGGAGGCCGCGCCCGGCGACGACGAGCGCGGGGGCCTGGGCTACCGCACCCGGGTGGATCTCGTGGCCGACGCCGACGGGCGGGCGGGGATGCGACGCTTCCGCTCCCACGACGTGGTGCCGCTGGACGGCATGCCGCTCGCATCCGAGGCGGTCGCGGCGCTCGCGGACGCGGAGGACGTGTGGACCCGGCGCTGGCGGCCGGGCGCCCGCCTCGAGCTCGTGGCGCCCGCGGACGGCGGGGACGCGCTCCTCCTCGTCGACGACGTGCCGTGGCGCCGCGGCCGCGGCGACACCCGGCCGAACGCCCGCCGGTCGGTCACCGAGACCGTACGGGCCGGCGGCGGCGAGCACCGCTACCGCGTCGCCGCCGAGGGCTTCTGGCAGGTGCACCGGGCCGCGCCCGACCTGCTCACGGGCGCCGTGCTCGACGCGGCGGGCGACCTCGACGGCGCGACGGTGCTCGACCTGTACTCGGGTGCGGGCCTGTTCACCGTGCCGCTCGCCGCGGCCGTCGGCGGCTCCGGCCGGGTCGTCGCCGTCGAGGGCGACGCCCGCGCCGTGAAGGACGCGCGCCGCAACGCCCACGACCTGCCCCAGGTCGAGCTGCACCTGGGCGCCGTCGACCGCGTCCTGGCCGACGGCGACGCGTCGGGCTCCGACGTCGGCGCGGCGGACGTCGTCGTGCTCGACCCGCCTCGCGCGGGCGCCGGCCGCTCCGTCGTGGACGCGATCGCCGCCCGTGGCCCGAGGCGCGTCGTCTACGTCGCCTGCGACCCCGCCGCACTGGCCCGAGACATCGCCTACCTCGCCGGGCACGGGTACGAGCTCGCCGGGCTGCGCGCCTTCGACCTCTTCCCGATGACGCACCACGTGGAGGCCGTCGCCGTCCTCGATCGCTGACCCATTCGCAACGTGGGTGCTGACGTGTTCCTCATTCGGCCCGAATGAGGAACAGGTCAGCACCCACGTTGCCGTTTCGGGGTCAGGCGGCGCGGGCGGCGGTGGAGGCGAAGCCGAGCCACGTGTGCCGGTTGCGCCACCAGCACCAGCCGACCTTGGGGGCGCCGCGCCGTGCTGCGCCGTCGCGGCCGGTGCCGTTCGAGATCCAGACGGCGGGCGTGCGGGCGTCGTAGGAGCCGTTCGCCCGGCGCAACCGGGACCCGATCGTCATGAAGCAGAGGTTCCGGGCGAGCACGTCGGGGGACTGCAGCACCCAGTGGATCCCCTCGGCGAGCGTGAGCGGGGTGCGTCCGCGCGCGGCGATCGCGGGCTCGGCCTCCTCGGGCGACCAGTTCGCCATCTCGTCGCCACGCTCGGGGGCGGTGACGGCGTAGACGTCGGCGTCGGGGACGTCGACGCCGGGCACGGGGGCGAAGTCGTCCACGTCGGTCATGTCGACCACGACGAACCCGTCGCGCTCGACGGGACGCCCGCGCACCGTGCTGCCCAGGCGCAGGTGCCCCGCGAGGGCCGACGGTGGCAGGAGCCGCGGGTGCACGACCAGCAGGGACCCGGCCGGCGCGGTGCGCGCGAGCGCGGCCGCGGCGGCGCGCAGAGCGGCGGGGGACAGCGGCTCGGGCGGCACGACGCCTCGCTCGACCAGCAGCTCGGCCTGGGCCGCCAACGAGGGCAGCGCGGGCGGCGCGGGGGTTGGCTCGACCAGCGGTCCGGAGGCGGCGGGCGAGGCGGCGGGCGGCGTCATGGGGCGTCCTTCCGGTCGGGGCAGGAGCACAACGGACGGCTGCCCGTCCTTGTTCCCGTCCGCCGTACGGGAATGGTCGTGACGGCGTCCGGGCCGGGACCTGACGCCGAGATATCTTGACGTCAAGATATATGGGCTATGCTGGCCAGGTGCCCGGCGTACGCTGGGCGGAGCCCCCCCAGAACCACGGCGTCGGAACCGTCGCGCCGCAGCGCGCACGGTGCCGGTGCCGGCCAGCCCCGCAGAAGGAGCCGCAGTGAGCAGCGTGGACACGTTCGGATCGAAGGGAACGCTGGAGGTCGGCGGGAAGGCCTACGAGATCTTCCGCCTCTCCGCCGTCGAGGGCGCCGAGCGCCTCCCGTACTCCCTGAAGATCCTCGCCGAGAACCTCCTGCGCACCGAGGACGGCGCCAACATCACGGCCGACCACGTGCGCGCCCTCGCGTCCTGGGACCCGGACGCCCAGCCCGACACGGAGATCCAGTTCACGCCCGCCCGCGTGATCATGCAGGACTTCACCGGCGTGCCCTGCGTCGTCGACCTCGCCACGATGCGCGAGGCCGTCGCGGAGCTCGGCGGCGACCCGAAGCGGATCAACCCGCTCGCGCCCGCCGAGATGGTCATCGACCACTCCGTGCAGATCGACGTCGCCGGCCGCGCGGACGCCTTCGCCCGCAACGTCGAGTTCGAGTACGAGCGCAACCACGAGCGCTACCAGTTCCTGCGCTGGGGCCAGACGGCGTTCGACGACTTCAAGGTCGTCCCCCCGGGCACCGGCATCGTGCACCAGGTCAACATCGAGTACCTGGCGCGCACGATCATGACGCGCGAGGTCACCGTGGACGGGCAGAGCGTGCTGCGCGCCTACCCCGACACCTGCGTCGGCACCGACTCGCACACCACGATGGTCAACGGCCTGGGCGTCCTGGGCTGGGGCGTCGGCGGCATCGAGGCCGAGGCGGCCATGCTCGGCCAGCCGGTGTCGATGCTCATCCCGCGCGTCGTCGGCTTCAAGCTGTCGGGCTCCATCCCCGCCGGCGTCACCGCGACCGACGTCGTGCTCACGATCACCCAGATGCTGCGCCAGCACGGCGTGGTCGGGAAGTTCGTCGAGTTCTACGGCGCCGGCGTCGCCCAGGTGCCGCTGGCCAACCGCGCCACCATCGGCAACATGAGCCCGGAGTTCGGCTCGACGGCCGCGATCTTCCCGATCGACGACGTCACCCTCGACTACCTGCGCCTCACCGGCCGCAGCGACGAGCAGCTGGCGCTCGTCGAGGCGTACGCCAAGGAGCAGGGCCTGTGGCTCGACCCGAGCTCGGAGTCCTACGTCGAGCCGAAGTTCTCGGAGTACCTGGAGCTCGACCTCGGCACCGTCGTGCCGTCGATCGCCGGCCCGAAGCGCCCGCAGGACCGCATCGAGCTCTCGCACGCCAAGGCCGCGTTCGCCCGCGACCTGCCGAACTACGCCCCCGAGGTCATCGACGCGGTGGACGAGGCCGAGAAGGAGTCCTTCCCGGCCTCCGACTCGCCGTCCACGCACGCCCAGGTGCGCCGCACCGTGCCCGTCACGGACAGCGAGGGCAAGGAGTTCGACCTCTTCCACGGCGCGGTCGCGATCGCCTCGATCACGTCGTGCACCAACACGTCGAACCCGTCGGTCATGCTCGCGGCGGCGCTGCTCGCCAAGAAGGCCGTCGAGAAGGGCCTCGTGTCGAAGCCCTGGGTCAAGACGTCGATGGCGCCGGGCTCGCAGGTCGTGACGAACTACTACGAGAAGGCCGGTCTCTGGCCCTACCTCGAGAAGCTCGGCTTCCACCTGGTCGGGTACGGCTGCGCCACGTGCATCGGCAACTCGGGCCCGCTGGACGAGAAGATCTCGGAGGCCGTCAACGAGCACGACCTCTCCGTCGTCTCGGTGCTGTCCGGCAACCGCAACTTCGAGGGCCGCATCAACCCCGACGTGAAGATGAACTACCTCGCGTCGCCGCCGCTGGTCATCGCCTACGCGCTCGCGGGCACCATGGAGTTCGACTTCGAGTCCGACCCGCTGGGTCGCGACGAGGCCGGCAACCCGGTGTTCCTCAAGGACATCTGGCCCTCCCCGGAGGAGGTCCAGGCCACGATCGACGCCTCGATCGACCGCGACATGTTCACCAAGGACTACGCGGACGTCTTCACGGGCGACGAGCGGTGGCGTGCGCTGGAGACGCCGGAGGGCGACACGTTCGCCTGGGACGGCGAGTCCACCTACGTGCGCAAGCCCCCGTACTTCGAGGGCATGGGCGCCGAGCCGTCGCCGGTCGCGGACATCGCCGGCGCTCGCGTGCTGGCGAAGCTGGGCGACTCGGTCACGACGGACCACATCTCGCCCGCCGGCTCCATCAAGGCGGACAGCCCGGCCGGCAAGTACCTGGCCGAGCACGGCGTGGGTCGTCGCGACTTCAACAGCTACGGCTCGCGCCGCGGCAACCACGAGGTCATGATCCGCGGCACGTTCGCGAACATCCGCCTCAAGAACCAGCTCCTGGACGGCGTCGAGGGCGGCTTCACGTTCAACTTCGTGAAGAACGCCCAGGACACCATCTACGACGCGGCGCAGGACTACGCGGCGCAGGGCACCCCGCTGGTCGTGCTCGGCGGCAAGGAGTACGGCTCCGGCTCGTCGCGCGACTGGGCCGCCAAGGGCACCGCGCTGCTGGGCGTCAAGGCCGTCATCACCGAGTCGTTCGAGCGCATCCACCGCTCGAACCTCATCGGCATGGGCGTGCTGCCGCTGCAGTTCCCGGCGGGCGAGAACGCCGACTCGCTGGGCCTCGACGGCACGGAGACGTTCGACATCGCGGGCATCACCGCGCTGAACGACGGCGCCACCCCGGAGACGGTCAAGGTCACCGCGACCAAGGCCGACGGCACGTCCGTCGAGTTCGACGCCGTGGTGCGCATCGACACGCCCGGTGAGGCGGACTACTACCGCAACGGCGGCATCCTGCAGTACGTGCTGCGCTCGCTCGTCGCCTGAGGCGGAGGTGCAGCGCAGGGTGAGAACCGAGGTACGAGGCACTCGCCCGTAGCGGAACCGCGGGCTCGGGCGACCACGAGAGTCGCCTGACGAGCCCCGCACCGACGGCGCCCCGTCCCTCCTGCGCGGAGGGGCAGGGCGCCGTCGTCGTCACGGGGTGACGGCGGGCAGGGGCGCCGTGACGTGCGCGACGACGGCCGCCACGACCGCCGGGTCGTCGAGCACCCGGTTGTGGCCGAGGCCGCGGGTGGTGAGGAGCGTGCTGCCCGGCACCGCCGCGTGCAGGAGGGGTGCACCCGTGGGCAGCGACATGCGGTCGTCGTCGTCCTGGACGAACAGCGTCGCGACGTGCTCCGGGACAGGGTGCGCGACGAGGTCGATCCGGGAGCGGACGTCGCGCACGTCGCCGGGGAAGGTGCGCTCGACGTGGTCGCAGAAGCGCTCGTGCAGCCCGGCGGGCATCCCGGCCAGGCGCAGGAACGACTCCGCGATCGCGTCGAAGCCCGTCATCGCGGCGACGGCGACGAAGCGGTCGACGGGCAGTCCGTCGGCCAGCGCGAGCCCGGCGGAGAGGGCGCCCAAGGAGTGGCCGACGACGGCTGTGAACGGGCCCTCGGCGTCGTGCACGGCGCGGATCGCCGCCAGGTGCTCGAGCGCGGACATGCGCCGACCGCCCGACTCTCCGTGGGCGACGCCGTCGAACGACACGACGCCCAGGCCGGCGGCCTCGAGGGACGTGACGAGGCCCGCGAACCGGGAGGCCCGGCTCCTCCAGCCGTGCACGAGGAGCACGGTGGGTGCCGCGCGGTCGCCCCACCGGTAGGTGGCGACGCGCTCGCCGCCGACGTCGACCGTGCCCCGGCGGGCGCGCTCGTGCACACCCCGGTCGGCCGGCCGGACCTCGGCCGGCGGGCCGACGTGCCAGAACGCCCGGGCGGCGACCCGGACCGCGAGCGGGGGAGCGAGGGCGGACAGCGCGCGCAGGCCGGTGCTGACGGGGGCGGGGACGTAGGGCACGACGACCTCCAGGCGGGCGGCAAACTATCTGTACGAACGTTCGCACAGTAACACTGAACGAACGGTCGTACACTCATCGGGTGACCACCGAGACGGAGACCGCCCCGACCGACCACCCCGCGGACGGCCGGCGCGTGCGCGGGGACCGGACGCGCCGCGCCGTCCTCGACCTCGCCGTCCAGGACGCGTCCGTCCGCGGGCTGGAGGCCCTGACGCTCGGCTCGCTCGCCGCACGCCTACCCGTCAACAAGAGCGGGATCGCCGGCCTGTTCGGCGGCAAGGAGGGGTTGCAGCTCGCCGCGGTGGAGCACGCCCGGGGCATGTTCGTCGAGGCCGTCGTCGAGCCCGCCCGGGAGGCGGCGCCGGGCCTGGCCCGGCTGTGGGCGCTCGTGACGCGCTGGTCGGAGTACTCCCGCCGGCGGGTCTTCGCAGGGGGCTGCTTCTTCCGCACGGCGGAGGTCGAGTTCGACACGCAGGACGGCGCGGTGCGCGACGCCGTCGTCGCCGCCCATCGCGACTGGACGTCCTACCTGCGCCGGCACGCGGAGCTCGCGGTGGAGGCCGGTGAGCTCGGGGGCGGCACCGACGTCGACCAGCTCGCCTTCGAGATCACGGCGATGCTGAACGCCGCCAACGACGGCTCGCTGCTGCTCGGTGACGACGCCGTCTACGACCGCGCGCTCGCGGCCGTGCGGGTCGCGCTCGAGTCCCGGGGCGCCGAGCCGACGGCCTTCGGCGTCCGCTGACGGCGTGGGTGGAGGGTCAGCGCGGCGCCGACGTCGCGTCCCCGCCCTCGCGCGCCCGCAGCCCGTACGTCCCCGCGGTGAGCGCGGTGTAGGACGCGCGGACGACCTCCTCCAGGACGTCGAGGTCCACCTGCGTGAGGTCCTTGAGGTAGAGGCACCCCACGCCGGACGTGTGCGGGCCGAGGCGTGCCAGCGCGTCGGTGTGCGCCCCCACGCCGTCGGAGAGGTAGACGACGCTCGCGGCCGCGCGCGGGGAGAAACCGGCCGCGGCGGCGTGGCCGGTCCGGCCGCTCGCGTACGCGTACCGGTACTCGCCGAAGCCGACGATCGACGCGCCGAACATCCGCGGGGGCTGCCCGGTCGCTCGCTCCATCAGGGCGAGCAGGGCCTCGGCGTCCCGTCGCCGCCCGGGCCGGGTCACCGCGGCGACGAATGCGCGCGGGTCGGCCTCGGTCCAGGTGGTCGGGGTGTCGCGGGCCATGGGCCCAGTGTGCCCGGCGCGGGTGCGCGCCGTCAGGCCGACTCGTCGAGGAGCGCCCCCAGGGCGTGGCGGCCGATCGGGACCATCCGCGGGTGCAGGTCCGGGTGGGCCAGCATGTTCGTCGCGTACAGCAGGGACCAGCCCGCCGCGCGCGCCCACGTCGCCTCGTCCCAGCCGTGTCCGCCGTTCGCGCGTGCCTGGATCTCGGCCCGGCAGGCCGTGCGGCCGGCGTCGTCGAAGCACAGCCACAGCACCCCCAGGTCGGAGGCCGGGTCGCCGGACGTCACGTCGCCCCAGTCGACGACGGCCGCCAGCCGGTCGGGCCGGCCGCCCTCGCCGCGGGCCACGACGAGGTTGGCGGGGTGCGGGTCGCCGTGCAGCCACACCCCGGGCCCGGTGTGGTCGAGAGCGTCGAGCGCCCGGTCCCAGAGGCGGCGGGCGGCGGCGCGAGCGCCGGGAGGGACGGCCGCGAGGCGCTCGTCGAGGGCCCGCGGGTCCAGGGCCTCCGCCCGCTCCCGCAGCGGCACGCCGCGCACCGGGTTGGGCGGCGCGTCGTCCGGGGCGGGTGCGTGCACGGCGGCGAGCAGGCGGCCGAAGGCACCCGCCCACGGGGTGCGGTCCGCGACCGGCGTGGTCTCGGCGCCGAGGCCGTCCACCCAGGGCACGACGCTCCACGACCAGGGGTAGCCGAGCGCCGGGCTCGGGCGCCCGACGCGGACCGGCACGGGCACGGCGACGTCGGGCGCGGCCGCGCGGAGCCTGGCGGCCAGGGCGGGCAGCGCCCGCTGCTCGTGCTCGACGAGGGGTGCGGCCAGGGCGCGCCGCGGCAGCCGGACCGCCAGGTCGTCACCGAGCCGCACCATGACGTTGTCCCAGCCGTGCGCGACGATCTCCAGCGGACCGTCGGCCAGGTCGGGGTGCTGCTCGGAGAGCAGCGCGCGGGTCAGCGGGACGTCGACGTCGATCTCGGCGGCAGGCACGCGGGCATCATCCCAGGCGAGGGTGCCGACGTCGGTGGCTCACAGCTCGCGCTCGCGGCCGCGGTCCCACGGCTCGGTCCACCCCAGGCGCTCGAAGGCGGCGTCGAGGATGCCCGCGGTGAACCCCCACACCAGGTGCGGCACGCCGTCGCCGTCGAGCACCTCGAACCCCGGGCCGCGCCAGGTGCGCCCGGCGCGCCGCAGCACGGTCGTGACGCGGTGGTCGGGGTCGAGCAGGTCGGCCACGGGCGCGCGGAAGACGTGCGACGACTCCGCGACGTCGACCACCCGCACCGGGGTGGGCCGGGCCCACCAGCCGAGCACCGGGGTCACGAGGTGGTTGCTCACGGGCATCGGCAGCTGCGCGAGGGTGCCGAGCACCTCGACGCCGCCCGCGTCGAGCCCCGTCTCCTCGACGGCCTCGCGCAGGGCGGCGTCCACGGGCGTCTCGCCGTCCTCGGCGCGCCCGCCGGGGAACGCGACCTGCCCGGCGTGCGACCGCAGAGTCGCGGCCCGCTCCAGGAGCAGGACGTCGAGGTCCTGGGCGACCGCGAGGGCCTGGGCGTCGTGGTCGGCGGCGAGGTCGTCCAGCACGCCGAACAGCACCAGCACGGCCGCCGGGCGGGCGGACGCGGCGTCGAGGTCGCCGCGCGACAGCCCCCAGTCGGACAGGAACCGCCGGTCCGCCGCCAGGGCGGCGAGCTGCGCGCGCGCCGCGGCCGCCCCCGCGCCCGCCCCGTCGTCGGCCCCGGTGCTGGATCCCGTGTTCGGTCCGGTGCTGGATCCCGTGCTCAACGCCGGCTCACCAGCTCGTCGCGACCGGCATGCCCTCGGCGTAGCCGGCGGCGGACTGCACGCCTACCAGAGCACGCTCGTGGAACTCCCCGAGCGTGCGCGCCCCCGCGTACGTGCAGCTGGAGCGCAGGCCCGAGGTGATCTCGTCGAGCAGGTCCTCGACGCCGGGGCGCAGCGGGTCGAGGTACATCTTCCCGGTGGAGATGCCCTCCTCGTACAGCGCCTTGCGCGCGCGGCCGAAGGCCGAGCCCGCCCCGGCGGTCCGCGCGGCCACGGCGCGGGCGGACGCCATGCCGAAGGAGTCCTTGTACAGGCGGCCCGTGCCGTCGTCGTGCAGGTCGCCCGGCGACTCGTACGTGCCGGCGAACCACGACCCGATCATCACCTGCGACGCCCCCGCGGCCAGCGCCAGCGCGACGTCGCGCGGGTGGCGCACGCCGCCGTCGGCCCACACGTGCTTGCCGAGCTCGCGCGCGGCGGCCGCGCACTCGAGCACGGCGGAGAACTGGGGGCGGCCCACGGCGGTCTGCATGCGCGTGGTGCACATGGCGCCCGGCCCGACCCCGACCTTGAGGATGTCGGCGCCGGCGGCCACGAGGTCGCGCACGCCGGCGGCGGTCACGACGTTGCCCGCGACGACGGGCACCTGCGGGTCGACGGAACGCACCGCCTCCAGGGCCTGCAGCATCTTCGACTGGTGGCCGTGCGCGGTGTCGACGACCAGCACGTCCACGCCCGCGTCGAGCAGCTCGCGCGTCTTGGCCGCGACGTCGCCGTTGATGCCGACGGCGGCGCCGACGCGCAGGCGGCCCGCGGCGTCGAGCGCCGGCCGGTACACCGACGAGCGCACCGCGCCCTTGCGCGTCAGGACACCCGCGAGGACGCCGTCGCGCACGACGGGCGCGAGGTGGATCTTCGCGGCGTGCATGCGCTCGAACGTGGCCTCGAGGCCCTCCGCGTCGATCGCCGCGGCGTCGAGCATGACGACGTCGTCCGACATGACCTGGTGCACCTGGGCGAACCGGTCGACGGCGGCGCAGTCGCCCTCGGTGACGACGCCGACGGGCTTGCCGTCGGCCACGACCACGGCCGCGGCGTGCGCGCGCTTGCCCAGCAGCGTCAGGACGGTGGAGACGGTGTCGGTGGGCGCCACGACGACGGGCGTCTCGATGACCGGGTCCTTGGACTTCACGTCAGCGACGACGTCGGCGACGACGTCGACCGGGATGTCCTGGGGGAGGATCGCGATCCCGCCACGGCGGGCGACCGTCTCGGACATCCGCCGGCCGGCGACGGCCGTCATGTTCGCCACGACGACCGGGATCGTCGTCCCGGTACCGTCGTCGGTCGCGAGGTCGACGTCGAAGCGGCTGGTCACGTCCGAGCGGGACGGGACCATGAACACGTCGCCGTAGGTGAGGTCGGTGGTGGGCTGCTGCCCGTCGAGAAAGCGCACAGGTGTCCCCTGAGAGATGTGCCGGAAGAGGACGAGCTTCCTGGGTCGTCCGTCTGCCGAACGCTCGCCGGCGGTCACGTGTTCCCGTCGGCGAGTCGAAACTACCGTGTGCGGGCCGACCTCGCGGAGCGCCTATTGTTGTGTGGTTATGAACGGGGAGGAACGCATGAGCCTGCTGAGCAGCATCGGCTCGCCCGAGGACGTCCGCCGGCTCTCGCCGGAGCAGACGACGCAGCTCGCGGCGGAGATCCGGGCCTTCCTGGTCGACCAGGTGTCGCGCACGGGCGGGCACCTGGGGCCGAACCTGGGCGTCGTCGAGCTGACGATCGCCCTGCACCGGGTGTTCGCGTCGCCGCGGGACACGCTCGTCTTCGACACGGGCCACCAGGCGTACGTGCACAAGCTCCTCACGGGCCGCCAGGACTTCTCCGCGCTGCGCAAGGCGGGCGGCATGTCCGGCTACCCCTCGCGGGCCGAGTCCGAGCACGACGTCGTCGAGAACTCGCACGCGTCCACGGCCCTGTCGTGGGCGGACGGCGTCGCCAAGGCGAACGCCGTGCAGGGCCACCCCGAGCGCCACGTGGCCGCCGTCATCGGCGACGGCGCCCTGACCGGCGGCATGGCCTGGGAGGCGCTGAACAACATCGCCGCGTCGCAGGACCGCCGCCTCGTCATCGTCGTCAACGACAACGGGCGGTCCTACTCGCCGACCATCGGCGGGGTCGCGAACCACCTCGACACCCTGCGCACCACCCGCGGCTACGAGGCCTTCCTCTCGTGGGGCAAGCGCACGCTGCACCGCACCGGAGCCCCCGGCCGCTTCGCCTACGACTGGCTGCACGGGCTGAAGAAGGGCCTCAAGGACGTCGTGGCGCCCCAGGGCATGTTCGAGGACCTCGGTCTCAAGTACGTCGGCCCGGTCGACGGGCACGACGTGACGGCGATGGAGCACGCGCTGCGCCGGGCCAAGGCGTACGGCGGGCCCGTGATCGTGCACGCCATCACGGAGAAGGGCCGCGGGTACACGCCGGCCGAGCAGGACGTCGCCGACCGGTTCCACGCCGTCGGGCAGATCCACCCGGAGACGGGCCTGCCGGTGGCGCCCTCGCGGTTCGGCTGGACCAAGGTCTTCGCGGACGAGATCGTGAAGATCGGCCACGACCGGCCGGACGTCGTCGCGATCACCGCCGCCATGCTGCACCCCGTGGGGCTCGCGCCGTTCGCGCAGGAGTTCCCGGAGCGCACGTTCGACGTCGGCATCGCCGAGCAGCACGCCGCGACCTCGGCGGCCGGCATGGCGTTCGCCGGGCTGCACCCCGTGGTGGCGGTCTACGCCACCTTCCTCAACCGCGCCTTCGACCAGGTGCTCATGGACGCGGCGCTGCACAAGGCCGGCATCACGTTCGTCCTGGACCGCGCGGGCATCACCGGCGACGACGGCGCCAGCCACAACGGCATGTGGGACATGGCGATGCTGCGCATCGTGCCGGGCCTGCGGCTGGCCGCGCCGCGCGACGAGCCGACCCTGCGCTCGGCGCTGCGCGCCGCCGTCGACGTCGACGACGCGCCGACCGTGGTGCGCTACCCCAAGGGGGCGCTCGCCGACGCGATCCCGGCCCTCGAGGGGCTGGACGGCGTCGACGTCGTCGCCCGGCACACGCCCGGCGCGACCTCGGGCACGGGCCCGGACGCGCGCAAGGTCCTCGTCGTCGGCGTCGGGTCGATGGTGGGCACGGCGCTCGCCGCGGGGGAGTCCCTCGCCGCGCACGGCCTGGCGGTGGACGTCGTGGCGCCCACGTGGGTGCTGCCGGTGCCGGAGGCGCTGGTCAAGCTCGCCGGCGAGCACGACCTCGTGCTGACCCTCGAGGACGGCGTCGTCGACGGCGGCGTCGGCGCCATGACCGCGCAGCGGGCGGGGGAGCAGGGCGTGCGCACGCCGTTCGTGCACGTCGGGCTGCCGACCCGGTTCCTGGACCACGCCAGCCGGGAGCAGATCCTCACCCAGCAGCGGATGCGCGCCGAGGACGCCGTGCGCGACGCGCTCGCCGCGCTCGCGCGCGGCTGACGCGAGACGGACGGACCCGGGCGGCCGGCGGCCGCTAGCCTCGCGGGCATGATCTGGCTGCTCGACCTGGACAACACGCTGGTGGGCCGCGCCGAGGCGTTCGAGGCGTGGGCGTCGGGGGAGGTGCGACGCGCGGGCGGCGGGGCCGACGACCTCGCAGCCGTCCTCGCGGCCGACGAAAGCGGGCACGGCTCGAAGGCGGCCCTCGCGCGCGTGCTCATCGACCGCCTCGGCTGGGACGACGACGTGCCGGCCGGGATCGAGCGGTTCCGGGCGGGCATCCTCGAGCGGGTGCGCCCGTACGACGGGGTCGTCGACACCCTCCGGGCGCTGCGCGCTGCCGGGCACCCGGTGGCGGTCGTCACGAACGGGGCCTCCGCGCAGCAGCGCGGCAAGCTCGCACGGTGCGGCCTGGACGCGCACGCGGACGCGATCGTGGTGTCCGAGGAGGAGGGCGTCGCCAAGCCCGACCCGCTCCTGCTGGAGATCGCCCTCGACCGGCTCGGGCTCCCCGACGCCGACCGCCGCGACGTCTGGATGGTCGGCGACGCCGGGCACGCCGACGTCGCGGCAGGTCACGCCGCCGGCACGCGGACGGCGTGGGTCTCGCACGGGCGGTCGTGGGACGGCCCGGACCGGCCCGACGTCGTCGCGCCGACGACGCGCGAGGCGATCTCGCTCGCGCTCTCGACGCCGGGAGCCGTCCGCCGCTGATCCTCTTGCGGAGCCCTGCCGCGGGGCCGGTCCGGGTCCCAGGACGGAGCGCGCGATCGGGGGTGTCTGCGACATCACAGCCCTTCGGCATCGCTTGTGAAGGCTTTCACGAATACGATGTGGTCATACCTCAGAAGGAGGGGGCTCCCTATGACCACCGACGCGGCACCCACCACGACCACCGCCTGGGCGGGCTTCGCCCCGGGACCGTGGTGCGACGGCATCGACGTGCGCGACTTCATCCAGCGCAACTACACCCCGTACACGGGTGACGACGCGTTCCTCGCCGGGCCGACGGCGCGCACCACCGCCGTGTGGGAGAAGCTCTCGGCGATGTTCCCGGCCGAGCGCGAGAAGGGCGTCTACGGCGTCGACTCGCACACCCCCGCGGCGATCACCGCGCACGGCCCCGGCTACATCGACCGCGACGCGGAGCTGATCGTCGGCCTGCAGACCGACGCCCCGCTCAAGCGCGCGATCATGCCGAACGGCGGGTGGCGCATGGTCGAGGGCGCGCTGAAGACGTACGGCTACCCGGTGGACGAGAACCTCAAGAAGGTGTTCTCCGAGTACCGCAAGACGCACAACCAGGGCGTCTTCGACGTCTACCCGCCGAACGTCCGCGCCGCGCGCAGCTCCCACATCATCACCGGCCTGCCCGACGCGTACGGGCGCGGCAGGATCATCGGCGACTACCGCCGCGTGGCCCTGTACGGCGTCGACCAGCTCGTCGCCGCGAAGAAGGTCGACAAGCTCGGCCTCGACGTCCAGCCGTTCAGCGAGACCGTGGTCCGCGAGCGGGAGGAGCACGCGGAGCAGATCCGCGCGCTCGGCGAGCTCAAGGAGATGGCCGCGTCCTACGGGTACGACATCTCCGGCCCGGCGACGACGGCCCGCGAGGCCGTCCAGTGGCTGTACTTCGGCTACCTCGCCGCCGTGAAGGAGCAGAACGGCGCAGCGATGTCGCTCGGGCGCACGTCGACGTTCCTCGACGTGTACATCGAGCGGGACCTGGCCGCCGGGCGCCTCACCGAGCCCGAGGCGCAGGAGATCATCGACGACTTCGTCATCAAGCTGCGGATCGTGCGCTTCCTGCGCACCCCGGAGTACGACGCCCTCTTCTCCGGCGACCCCACCTGGGTCACCGAGACCATCGGCGGCATGGGCGAGGACGGCCGCCCGCTCGTCACCAAGAACTCGTTCCGCTTCCTGCAGACGCTGTACAACCTGGGCCCGGCCCCCGAGCCGAACATGACGGTCTTCTGGAGCGCTCGCCTGCCCGAGGGGTTCAAGGAGTTCTGCGCCAAGGTGTCGATCGACACGTCCGCGGTGCAGTACGAGTCGGACGAGCAGATCCGCCCCGCCTGGGGCGACGACGCGGCCATCGCGTGCTGCGTCTCGCCGATGGCGGTCGGCAAGCAGATGCAGTTCTTCGGCGCTCGCGTGAACCTCGCCAAGGCGCTGCTGTACGCGATCAACGGCGGCAAGGACGAGGTCACCGGCAAGCAGGTCTCGCCGGCGTTCCCCGCCGTCGCCCCGGGCCTGCCGCTCGACTACGACGACGTCCGCGCCCGCTTCGACCGCACCATGGACTGGCTCGCCGAGACGTACGTCGAGGCGCTCAACTGCATCCACTGGTCGCACGACAAGTACGCGTACGAGCGGCTCGAGATGGCCCTGCACGACCGGGACGTGCTGCGCACCATGGCCTGCGGCATCGCGGGGCTGTCGGTCGCGGCGGACTCCCTGTCGGCGATCCGCTACGCCAGGGTGATCCCGGTGGCCGACGAGAACGGCGTCGTCGTGGACTACGAGATCGACGGCGACTACCCGGCCTACGGCAACGACGACGACCGCGTCGACGCCATCGCCGTGGAGCTGGTCGAGTCGTTCATGGCGAAGATCCGCAGCCACCGGATGTACCGCGACGCGGTGCCGACCCAGTCGGTGCTGACCATCACGTCCAACGTGGTCTACGGCAAGGCCACCGGGAACACCCCGGACGGCCGCCGCGCGGGCGAGCCCTTCTCGCCGGGCGCCAACCCGATGAACGGCCGCGACACGCACGGCATGCTCGCCTCGGCGCTGTCCGTCGCGAAGCTGCCCTACGACCAGGCGCAGGACGGGATCTCGCTGACCAACACGGTCGTGCCGTCCGGCCTCGGCCGCACCCGCGAGGAGCAGGTGACCAACCTGGCCGGCCTGCTCGACGCCTCGGTGGGCGGCGACGGCTACCACATGAACGTCAACGTCCTCGTGCGCGAGACGCTCGAGGACGCGATGGAGCACCCGGAGAACTACCCGCAGCTCACGATCCGCGTCTCCGGCTACGCGGTGAACTTCGTGCGGCTGACCCGCGAGCAGCAGCTGGACGTGCTGTCGCGGACCTTCCACGGGGGGCTCTGACCATGACTGCCGGCCCGGTGTTGCTGGACGCCCCCTCCCGGCGCCGGGCCGGCGCCGGCCTGCGGGGGATCGAGACGGTCGACACGCAGGAGGTGGGGCGGTCCGACCGGCTGTCCCTGATGCGCTCCGGGGAGCTCGGCTCCGTCCACTCCTGGGAGCTCGTGACGGCCGTCGACGGCCCCGGCACGCGGCTGACGGTGTTCCTCAGCGGGTGCCCGCTGCGGTGCCTGTACTGCCACAACCCCGACACGCTCGCGATGAAGGACGGCGAGCCGGTCCTCGCCGACGACCTGCTGGCCCGCGTGGCCCGCTACCGCGGCATCTTCACCGCGACCGGCGGGGGGCTCACGCTCTCGGGCGGCGAGGTGCTCATGCAGCCCGCGTTCGCCGCCCGGGTCCTGCGCGGCGCGAAGGAGCTCGGGGTGCACACCACCCTCGACACCTCCGGCTTCCTGGGCGCGAACGCGACCGACGCGATGCTGGAGGACACCGACCTGGTGCTGCTCGACATCAAGGCGGGCGACGAGGAGACCTACCGGCGCGTGACCGGGCGGTCCCTGGCGCCCACGCTGCGCTTCGGGCGCCGCCTCGCCGAGCGCGGCGTCAAGGTCTGGGTGCGTTTCGTCCTGGTGCCCGGCCTCACCGACGACCCCGAGAACGTCGCCGCCGTCGCCCGGCACGCGGCCGACATCGAGGCCGTGCGACCCGGCACGGTCGAGCGCGTCGAGGTGCTCCCGTTCCACCAGATGGCGCGGGACAAGTGGGCGGAGCTGGGCCGCACCTACGAGCTCGGCGACACCGAGCCGCCCACGCCCGAGGCGACCGAGGGCGTGCGCGACGTCTTCCGCGCCCACGGCCTGACGACGTACTGACGCCCGCCGGGTCGTGCCGGTCCTGCCCGGGCCGCGCGACCGCGCGCCGTCGTCGCTAGCGTGGCGCCATGACGACGACGCCGGACGGCTCCCCGCTGCACCCCCTCGACGAGACCTGGGCGACGGCGCTCGCGGTGGTCGCCCACCCCGACGACATGGAGTTCGGGGCGGCGGCCGCCGTCGCGCGCTGGACGGGACAGGGCAAGCGCGTCGTCTACACCATGGTCACCAGCGGTGAGGCGGGGATCGACGGCATGCACCCGGACGAGGCGCGCCGCGTGCGCGAGGCCGAGCAGGTCGCCTCCGCCCGGGCGGTGGGCGTCGACGACGTCGAGTTCCTCGGCTTCGCGGACGGGGTGATCGAGTACGGGCTGCCGCTGCGCCGCGCGATCGCGGGCGCCGTCCGCCGGCACCGGCCCGAGGTCGTCATCACCGGCAACTACCGCGAGACCTTCCCCGGCGGGATGCTCAACCAGGCCGACCACATCGCCACCGGGCGTGCCGTCGTGGACGCCGTGCGCGACGCCGGCAACCGGTGGGTGTTCCCCGACCAGCTGGAGGACGACGGGCTGGAGCCGTGGGGCGGCGTGCGGCAGGTGTGGGTCGCCGGGTCGCCCGGCGCCGGGCACGCGGTCGACGTCACCGCGACGTTCGACGCCGGGGTCGCCTCCCTGCGGGCACACGCCGCCTACCTCGACGGGCTCGGGTGGGAGCACTTCGACCCCGCCGAGTTCCTCGCCCGGATGACCTCGGCCACCGGCCCGCGCCTCGGCGTGGAGCACGCGACGGCGTTCGAGGTGCTGAAGATGGGCTGGGACGACTAGCCGCCCCCGGCGCCCGCCGCTCAGGCGTGCGTGGCCGCGACCGCCCGGTCCACGACCTGGCGCAGGTCGCCGTCGGCGGCGGAGCGCCACGCACGCTGGCGGGCCGCGCCGTCCCCCGACGCCCAGAGGCGGCCGAGCAGCTCGGTGACGGCGTCCAGGTCACCGGCGTCGACCAGCGCGTCGCGCACGTGCGCGACCAGCTGCCCGACGACGTCGTGCGCTCCCGCGGGGCGCCACGTGTGCGGGGACAGGAGGTCGTCCGAGAGCCCCGAGCGTCCCGCGCGCCACGCCGCGGTCCGCAGCAGCTCCGTGCGGAGCACCGGGGCGGGCACGCCCTCCGCCGCCTCGCGGGCCGCCGTCTCGACGAGCCCGCGCGCCAGCGCGCCCAGGAGGGTGGCGGTGTCCGCGTCGAGGCAGACGTCGGCGATGCGCACCTCGACCGTGGGGTAGCGGGCCGACAGCCGGGCGTCGAAGTAGACCATGTTCTCGTCGAGGATCGTGCCGGTGGCGACCAGGGCGTCGACCGCCTCGTGGTACGCCTCGGGCGACCCGAACGCCCGCGCCGGCCCCGACGTGGGCCAGCGCGCCCACACCTGCGAGCGATAGCTCGCGAACCCGGAGTCCTCGCCCTGCCAGAACGGCGAGTTGGCGCTCAGCGCCAGCAGCACGGACAGCCAGGGGCCGATCCGGTCGAGCACGGCCACGCCCTCGGCGTCGTCGGCGACCGCGACGTGCACGTGGCAGCCGCTGGTGAGCTGTTCGCGGGCGGTGAGGCCGAACCTGGCCCGCGCCTCCAGGTACCGCAGCCGCGCCACGGTCGTGCCCTCGAACGGCCACGGCGAGGTGGCCAGGGCGGCGACGCGCGCGCCGACCCGGTCCGCCGCCGTCTGCGCGCGCTTGCGCCCGGCCCGGATCTCGTCGGCGAGCGCGGACAGGTCGCGGCGCGGGTGCGTGGCGGTCTCGAGCTGCTCCTCCATGAACTCGGCCTCGAGCTCCCCGCCGGCCGTGGTCGTCCCCTGCTCGGGCGGGCGAGGGCCGCCGTCCGCCGCCTCGTCCGCCTCGTCGGACGCGTCCAGCGCCTCCGACGCCTTCGCGACCGGTCGCCCGTCGTCGCCCACGAGGAGGAACTCCTCCTCGACACCCATGGTCCGCTTCATGCGGGGAAGTGTCACACGCGCCTGCGACCGTCGCCGGGTCCCGCGCCCGCGTGCCTCGGCGGGGTCGAGGACGTCACGATCCCCGAGGGTCGCCCTCCCTCCTACCGAGGCCGTCGTGCCGCCCGTGGATATCCTGAGGGCGACCCCGCGGCCGGTCGCGAAGGAGCACCCGGATGACCGTCAGAGGCACGGACTTCGACGGCGCGCTGGACCGCGCCGTGCACCACGCCCGGGCGTGGCTCGACGGGGTGGGGGAGCGGCCCGTGCCGCCCCGCGCCGACGCCGACGCCGTCGGGCGGACGCTCGACGGGCCGCTGCCCGACCAGGGGACCGCGCCCGCGGGCGTGGTCGACGAGCTCGCCGCACGGGTCGAGCCCGGGCTGATGGCGATCGGGTCGGGCAGGTTCTTCGGCTGGGTCATGGGCGGCACCCTCCCCGCGGCGCTCGGCGCCGACTGGCTCGTGAGCGCCTGGGACCAGAACGCGGGGATGCGCTTCTCGACGCCGGGCGTCGTCGCGGTCGAGGAGGCGGCGGCCCGGTGGGTGCTCGACGCCCTCGGCCTGCCGGCAGGCTCCGACGTGGGCTTCGTGACGGGCGCGACGACGGCGAACCTCACGGGGCTGGCCGCGGCGCGCGGTGCGGTGCTCGGCCGCGCCGGATGGGACGTCCACGCGCGCGGTCTGACGGGCGGGCCGGCGGTCCGCGTGCTGGTGGGCGCCGAGCGGCACGACTCCGTCGACCTCGCGCTGCGCTACCTCGGGCTCGGTGCGCCGACGGTGGTGGCGGCCGACGACCAGGGCCGGGTGCGCACGGACGCGCTGGCCGCCGCTCTCGCCGAGGGGCCGCCGGGGACGCCGACGATCGTGGCCCTGCAGGCGGGCAACGTGCACTCCGGGTCCTTCGACCCCTTCGAGGAGGCGGTCCCGCTCGCGCACGAGCACGGCGCCTGGGTGCACGTCGACGGGGCGTTCGGCCTCTGGGCGGCCGCGGCACCGGGCCTCGCCCACCTCGTGCGCGGGATCGAGGGCGCCGACTCCTGGGCCACCGACGCGCACAAGACGCTGAACGTGCCCTACGACTGCGGCATCGCCGTCGTGGCAGACCCCGCCTCCGTCCGCGCGGCGTTCGGCGTGCACACGGCGTACCTCGTGGACGCGCCCGGCCCCGGCAACCCCTACGACAAGGCGCCCGAGCTCTCCCGGCGTGCCCGGGGCGTGCCCACGTGGGCGGCGCTGCGCTCGCTCGGCCGGCACGGCCTGGCGGAGCTCGTCGGCGGGCTGGCGGAGCGCGCCCGCGCGATCGCCGAGGGCGTGGCGCGCATCGACGGCGTGCGGGTGGTCAACGACGTCGTCTACACCCAGGTGTGTCTCGCGCTCGACGACGACGCCCGGACGCGCGCCGCGGGCGAGCGGCTCCTCGCCGGCGGTGACACCTGGATCTCCGGCTCGCGGTGGCGCGACCGGGACGTCCTGCGCGTCTCGGTGAGCAACTGGTCCACCGACGAGGACGACGTCGCGAGGACGGTGGAGGCGGTCCGGCGCGCCGTGGGCGCGAGGTAGCGGCCGCCCGCCGACGCCGGTGGCCCGGTCCCCGCGGGGACCGGGCCACCGGTGCATCGTGAGCCGTGCGGCTCGGGTCTCCGAGGAGGGCGTGTCAGGCGACGGCCTCGGGGACGTTGGCGACGCCGTCGGGCAGGATCCGCCGGCCGAGGACCTGCGCCGAGTACCCGGCGCGGTCGAGGTACGGCGTGATCCCGCCGGTGTGGAAGCCCCACCCGGCGCCGAGGATCATGCAGAGGTCGATCTGCGGCGGCCCCGCGACCACGCCCTCGTCGAGCATGTGGCCGACCTCGACGGTCAGGGCGGTGAGGACGGAGTCGAGCACGCCGGCCGCGTCCAGCACGGGGGTGCCGTGGCGGCCCTCGGAGCCCGCGGGGAGGGCGTCGCCGAAGACGGCCTGGATCTGCGGGTCGACGGGCTTGGGCAGACCCGGGGCCGGCCGGTCCAGGACGACGCGCGTGCCGTCGGCGACGAGCTTCTCCAGGCCGGGCGAGGTCGGGAAGCGGTCGCCCAGGTCCTCGCGCAGCGACGTGAGCACGTGCAGGCCCACCGCGGGGCCGACGAGGTCGAACAGCTCGAACGTGGGCATCGGGAAGCCGAGCGGCGCGAGCGCGGTGTCCGCGACCTCGACGGAGGTGCCGTTCTCGATCGCCTCGACGACCTTGCCCATGACGAGCACGAGCAGGCGGTTGACGACGAAGCCCGGCCGGTCGGCGACGAGCACGGCCGTCTTGCGCAGCTTCTTCGTGATGGCGAACGCCGTCGCGAGGGCCTCGTCGGAGGTCTCCGTGGCCTGCACCACCTCGACCAGGGGCATCTGGGCCACCGGGTTGAAGAAGTGGATGCCCACCACGCGCTCGGGGTGCTGCAGGTCGGCGGCCATCTCCGTGACCGACAGGGCCGACGTGTTCGTCGCGAGGATCGTCTCGGGGGGGACGATGCCCTCGAGCTCGGCGAAGACCTTCTTCTTCAGGCCCATGACCTCGGTGACGGCCTCGATCACCACGTCGCAGGTGGCGAACTCGCCGATCTCGGTGGTGCCGGAGACGCTCGCGACGATCCGCGCGGCGGCCTCGGGCGTCATGCGGCCGCGACCGACGAGCTTCTCGACCGTGGAGCGGACGAAGCCGAGGCCCTTCTCGACGCGCTCGGTGTCGAGGTCGCGCATGACCACCGGCACGCCGAGGCGCTGCGCGACGAGCAGCGCGATCTGCGCGGCCATGAGGCCGGCGCCGACGATGCCCACGCGGGTCACGGGCCGGGCGAGGCTCTTGTCGGGGGCGCCGACGGGCTTCTTGCCGCCCGAGACGAGCTGGAAGGCGTAGACGCTGGCCCGCATCTCGTCGGACATGATGAGGTCGGCCAGCGCCTGGTCCTCGGCGGCGAAGGCCTCCTCGCGCGTCGAGGTGCGCGCGGCGGCGAGCAGGTCGAGCGCACGGTACGGCGCGGGGCGCGAGCCGGCCACGACGGCGTCGAGCCGCTGGCGCGTGGCGGCCACGACGGCGTCCCACACGGGCTGCGGGTCGAGCTCGCGGCGCGGCACCTCGACCTCGCCGCGCAGCACGCGGGCGGCCCACAGGATCGACTGCTCGAGGAAGTCGGCCGCCTCGAAGAGCTGGTCCACGAGGCCCACCTGCGCGGCCTCGGCGGCCTTGAAGGGCTTCTGGGCCGCGGGCCGGGTGAGGATGACGTCGACGGCCTTCTCGATGCCCACGAGGCGCGGCACGAGGTAGGCGCCGCCCCAGCCGGGGATGAGGCCGAGGCCGGTCTCGGGCAGGCCGAGCGCGGGCGCGTCGGAGGACACGGTGCGGTAGTCGCAGTTCAGCGCGACCTCGAGGCCGCCGCCCAGCGCGAGCCCGTTGACGAAAGCGAAGGTCGGCACGCCCATGGTGTGCAGCAGCTCGTAGGCGGCGTGGCCGGAGCGGCCGAGCTCGAGCGCCTGCTCGTGCGAGGTGACGGTCGAGACCTGCAGCAGGTCCGCGCCCGCGGCCAGGAAGTACGGCTTGCCGGTGACGGCGACGGCGGCGATCTCGCCGCGGCCGGCGCGCTCCTGGAGCGCGGTGAGCGCGGCGGTGAGCTCGGCCATGCCCTCGGGGCCCAGGGTGTTGGGCTTGGTGTGGTCGAGGCCGTTGTCGAGGGTGACGAGCGCGAGGGTGCCCGCGCCGCCGGGGAGCTCGACGTCGCGGACGCGGGAGTGCGTGACGCGCTCGGCGCGGACGCCGGAGGTGTTCTCGGTCGTGTTCGAGGGCATGGGTCAGTTCTCCTCGTCCGTCGCGGAGGTCGCGGTGGTGTGGCCGGAGTAGTCGGCGTGGTGCGGGTTCTCCCAGATCACGGTGCCGCCCTGGCCCAGGCCGACGCACATGGTGGTGATGCCGTACCGGACCTCGGGGTGCTGCGCGAACTGGTGCGCGAGCTGGGCCATGAGCCGCACGCCCGAGCTGGCCAGCGGGTGGCCCATGGCGATGGCGCCGCCGTAGGGGTTGACGCGCTCGTCGTCGTCGGCGATGCCGTAGTGGTCGAGGAAGCTCAGCACCTGCACGGCGAAGGCCTCGTTGATCTCGAACAGGCCGATGTCGTCGATGGTCAGGCCGGCCTGCGCGAGCGCCTTGTCGGTGGCCGGGACGGGGCCGTAGCCCATGATCGACGGGTCGACGCCGGCGAACGCGGAGGAGACGAGGCGCATGGCGACCGGCAGGCCCAGCTCGGCGGCGGTGTCGCCGGAGGCGAGCAGCGCGGCGGTCGCGCCGTCGGTCAGCGGGGACGCGTTGCCCGCCGTGACGCGGCCGCCCGGGCGGAACGGCGTCTTGAGGTTCGCGATGCCCTCGACGGTGGTGCCGGGTCGCGGCAGCTCGTCGGCGGTGGCGAGGCCCCAGCCCTGCTCGGTGGAGCGGACGGCGACCGGGACGAGCTCGGGCCCGACGTCGCCGTTCGCCACGGCCTTGGCGTACTTGGCCTGGCTGTTCACGGCGTAGGCGTCCGCGCGCTCCTTGGTGAGGTGCGGGAACTTGTCGTGCAGGTTCTCCGCCGTGACGCCCATGTTGAGCGCCTCCGGGTCCACCAGCTTCTCCGACAGGAAACGCGGGTTCGGGTCCGCGTCGAAGCCCATCGGGTGGCGGCCCATGTGCTCCACGCCGCCCGCGATCACGACGTCGGCGCTGCCGGTCGCGATGCCGGCGGCGGTGGTCGTGACGGCGGTCATGGCGCCCGCGCACATGCGGTCGATGGCGAAGCCGGGCACCGTCTGGGGGAGGCCGGCGAGCATCCCCACGGTGCGGCCGAGGGTCAGGCCCTGGTCGCCCTGCTGGGTGGTGGCGGCGATCGCCACCTCGTCCACGCGCTCGCCCGGCAGCTCGGGGTGACGGCGCAGCAGCTCGCGCACGGCCTTGACGACGAGGTCGTCGGCGCGGGTCTCCGCGTAGAGGCTGTCGGGCCGGGCCTTGCCGAACGGCGTGCGCACGCCCTCGACGAAGACGACGTCGCGCAGCGCGCGGCGGGCCGGGTTCCGTGTGGTCATGGAAGCTCCATCCGCAGGCGGGGGTCGGGACTTCGGCGTCCGACGAGCGACGCCGCTCTCGGGCGACGACCCGGTAGGGCCGGCGCCGAGGTACACGCTACCGCGAGTACCGGGAACCAGGATAGACCACTTTGAGACCCCGTCTCACCCGACCTGTCAGGACGTGCGCAGGGCAACCGCGCGCTGGTCCTGACAGGTCGGGGGTCAGACGAGCGTGGAGAAGGCGTCCTCGAGGGGCGTCGCGACCAGCTCGACCTGCCACGGCCGCGCGCCGCGTCCCCGCAGGAACTCCGCGATCTCGGCCGATCGCGCCGGGTCCGGCGGCGTCCAGCACAGGCGGCGCAGGGCGTCCGGCTGCAGCAGGTTCTCGACGGGCACGTGCAGGTCGCCGGACATCGTGGCGAGGAGCTCGCGGGCGCTCGTGAGGCGGCGCGCTGCGACGGGGTCTCGGTCGGCCCAGGTGCGCGGCTGCGGAGGGCCGTCGGTGCGCGGGCCGCGCTGGCTGGGCAGGCGGTCGTCGGGCAGGGCGAGGGCCTCGTCGATCGCCCGCTGCCACGCGGGGGCACGACGCCGGGTGGCCTTGCCCGCGAACTCGGGCAGGGCGGTGAGCTGCGGCACGGTGCGGGGCAGGGCGCGGGCGGCCGCGACGATGGCGCGGTCGGGCAGGACCCGGCCGGGGGAGACGTCGCGCGCCCGGGCGCTCGCGTCGCGCGCCTGCCAGAGGCTGCGCACGACGGCGAGCTGGCGGCGGTCGCGCAGCGTGTGCGTGCCGGACGTGCGCCGCCACGGGTCGACGCGGGGAGCGGGCGGAGGGGCGGTGCGCTCGGCCTCGAACTCCTGGGCGGCCCACTCCGCCTTGCCGTCCGCCTCGAGCCGCTCGGCGAGGCGGTCGCGCAGGTCGACCAGGACCTCGACGTCGAGGGCGGCGTAGCGCAGCCAGTCCTCCGGGAGGGGGCGGGTGGACCAGTCGACGGCCGAGTGCTCCTTGGCCAGGCCCAGGCCGAGCAGCTCGGCGACGACCGCGGCGAGCCCCACGCGCTCCAGGCCGAGCAGGCGCGCGGCGAGCTCGGTGTCGAAGACCCGCGCCGGGCGCAGCCCGTGCTCGGCGAGCCCCGGCAGGTCCTGCGAGGCGGCGTGCAGCACCCACTCGGCCTCGCCCACGGCCTCGCCGATCGCCGACAGGTCCGGCAGCGCCACCGGGTCGAGCAGCGCGGTGCCGGCGCCCTCGCGCCGCAGCTGGACCAGGTAGGTGGCCTGGCCGTACCGGTAGCCCGAGGCGCGCTCGGCGTCGGCGGCGACGGGGCCGGTGCCGGCCGCGAACCGCTCGACCACGCGGTCGAGGGCGGCCGGGGTGTCGACGACGCGCCCGACGCCGTCCGCGGGCTCGGTGAGCGGGACGACGTCGGTGGCGGTCGGGGGGACTGCTGAGCTCATGGGCCCACGGTATGCGGTCGCGACCCGGGGCGCGGGTGCCCGCGGCCGCCCGAGCGGCCGGCGAGGGAGGCGACGCCGTCGGGCAGCGGGGGCAGGCCACCGGCCGTCGCCATGAGATCGCCCCAGACGGCGAGATGGGCGCCGAGGTCGGTGTCGGTCGGCGTCCACGACGCGCGGATCTCGAGGTCGACGGCGTCCGGCGTGGCACCGAGCGCACCGAAGCTCTGGGAGAGCACCCGCGTCACCGTGCCGCCGGTCGCCAGGGCCTCGACGCCCGCGGCGGCGAGCGACTCCGTCACCCAGGTCCACGCGACGTCGGCGAGCAGCGGGTCGGCCGCGAGCTCGGGCTCGAGCGTGGCGCGCACCAGCGTGACCACGCGGAACGTGCCTTGCCACGTCTCCTGGCCGTCGGGGTCGTGCAGCACGACGAACCGGCCGGTGGCGACCTCCTCGCCCCCCGGCTCGGTGACCTCGCCCTCGAGGGCCACGGAGTACGGGGCGACGCGCGTCGGCCCTGGGATCTCGGCGAGGTGGACCTCGGCGCGCAGCCGCTGCTCGCGCAGGGACGCCAGCGCGGCAGCGAAGGGGGCGGGCACCTGCCTGGGATCCTGCCGAGGGTCCCGCGTCGAGTCGCCCGAGCGATCACCGGTCACGCCAGCCACCGTACGGCGCGTCGCGCCCGGCGTGGTGAAGCGACGCACCGGGGCGACGGTCGTGTCCGGATCGTGATGGTCCGTACACCTCGGTCGCCGCGCCGACTACGCTGGTCCCGGCTCCCGGGCGGGGGAGCGCGTGCGCCAGCCGCCGCCCCCGGCCGCCCGACCCGAACCGAGAACCGACGGAAGCAGGGAAACGATGACAGCTCGTGCCCAGATCGGCGTGACCGGCCTTGCGGTGATGGGCCGCAACCTCGCCCGCAACTTCGCGCGGCACGGCTACACGGTGGCGGTGCACAACCGGTCGTACGCCAAGACCCAGTCGCTGATCGCGGAGGCCGGGCACGAGGGCGACTTCGTCCCGTCCGAGTCGATGGCCGACTTCGTCGCGTCGCTCGAGCGGCCCCGCAAGGTCGTCATCATGGTCAAGGCGGGCGCGGCCACCGACGCCGTCATCGACGAGCTCGTGCCGCTGCTGGAGGAGGGCGACATCGTCGTCGACGCCGGCAACGCGCACTTCCCCGACACCATCCGCCGGGAGAAGGACCTCAGCGCGAAGGGCCTGCACTTCGTCGGCACGGGCGTGTCCGGCGGCGAGGAGGGCGCGCTCAACGGCCCGTCGATCATGCCCGGCGGCACCCGCGAGTCCTACGCGAGCCTCGGCCCGATCCTCGAGGACATCTCGGCGAAGGTCGACGGCACGCCGTGCTGCACCTACGTCGGCCCGGACGGCGCCGGCCACTTCGTCAAGATGGTGCACAACGGCATCGAGTACGCCGACATGCAGCTGATCGCCGAGGCGTACGACCTGCTCAAGCAGGGCCTGGGTGCCTCCGCCGCCGAGATCGGGCAGATCTTCGCCGAGTGGAACACGGGCGACCTCGAGTCGTTCCTCATCGAGATCACCGCGGACGTGCTCCAGCACGTGGACGCGGCCACCGGCAGCGCGTTCGTCGACATCGTGCTCGACCAGGCCGAGCAGAAGGGCACCGGCCGCTGGACGGTGCAGAACGGCCTCGACCTGGGCGTGCCGATCACCGGCATCGCCGAGGCGACGTTCGCCCGCGCGCTGTCCGGCTCCGTGCCGCAGCGCGAGGCAGGCCGCGCCGCGCTGCCCGCCGACGCGGGCACCTGGGAGATCGCCGACCGGGACGCCTTCATCGAGGACGTGCGCCTCGCGCTGTACGCGTCGAAGGTGGTCGCGTACAGCCAGGGCTTCGACCAGATCGCCGCCGCCTCCGCCGAGTACGGCTGGGACATCGACCGCGGTGCCATGGCCCGCATCTGGCGCGGCGGCTGCATCATCCGCGCCCGCTTCCTCAACCGCATCACCGAGGCGTACGAGCGGGACGCCGCGCTGCCGCTGCTGCTCGCGGACGAGTACTTCACGAACGCCGTGGGCAACGGGCTCGCCGCCTGGCGCCGTGTCGTGTCGCAGGCCGCCCTCAACGGCGTCCCGACCCCCGCGTTCTCGTCGTCGCTGGCGTACTACGACGGCGTGCGCGCGGAGCGGCTGCCCGCCGCGCTCATCCAGGCGCAGCGTGACTTCTTCGGCGCGCACACCTACCGCCGGACGGACCGCGAGGGCACCTTCCACACCGAGTGGTCGGCCGACCGCTCCGAGCAGGAGGCATGACCGCACCCGTGAGCACCACCAGCACCGAGGCCGGCCCCGGGTTCCAGCCGGTCATCGTCGGCTCGGACATCGGCGTGTACGCCCTCGCCCGCTCGTTCCACGAGCGCTACGGCGTGCGCACCACCGTCGTCGCCTTCGCGGAGCCCGGCCCGATCGCGCACTCGCAGATCGTCGACGTCGAGCTGTCCGGCACGTCGACGGAGCAGATCGTCGCCGCGCTCCAGGACGTCGCGGGGCGGCTGGTGACGGCCGGCCGCACCCTCGTGCTCCTCACCAACATGGACTGGGTGGTGCGCGTCCTGGTGCACCACCGCGCCGAGCTCGAGGCCGCCGGCTACGTCGTCCCGTTCGCGGACGCCGCGCTCATCGACCGGATCTCGGACAAGGCGGAGTTCCAGGAGGTGTGCGCCGAGCTCGGCATCCCGACGCCGGCCACGGTGATCCAGGACTTCGCCCGCGCGGCGGAGCCCGGCTGGGAGCCGCTGCCGGTCGGGTTCGACTTCCCGGTCATCGCGAAGCCCGCCAGCAGCGCCGACTACCACGACGTGCAGTTCGCGGGGAAGAAGAAGATCTACGAGATCGCGACGCCGGCCGAGCTGGACCGGCTGATGATCTCGCTGCGTGAGGCCGGCTTCCGCGGCCGGTTCCTGGTGCAGGAGAACATCCCCGGCGACGACACGCGCATGCGGTCGGTCACCGCCTACGCCGACTCGAGCGGGCGGGTCACGCTGCGCTCCTCGGCGCAGGTGCTCCTCGAGGAGCGCACCCCCGCGGCGCGGGGCAACCCGTCGGCGATGATCGTCGAGCCGATCGCGGAGATCCTCGACGCGGCCCAGCGCATCCTCGAGCACACGGGCTGGCGGGGCTTCGCGAACTTCGACGTCAAGCTCGACCCGCGCGACGGCGTGTTCAAGTTCTTCGAGCAGAACCCGCGCATCGGCCGCAACAACTACTACCTCACCGCGGGCGGGCAGAACCCGACCGAGGTGCTGGTGGACGACGTCGTGCACGGGCTGCGCCGTGAGCCGGTGACGGCGGACCGCGAGGTGCTGTACGCCGTCGTGCCGAAGCGCCTGCTGCGGTCGTACGTGCTCGACCCGCAGCTGCACGCCCGCGTCGTGCGGCTGCAGCGCTCGGGGCGCACCGTGCACCCGCTGCGGTACAGGGCGGACGCCTCGCCGCGCCGCCGGCTGTACGTGCTCACGGCGATGCTCAACCACGTGCGCAAGTACCGCCAGTTCTACCCGGCCGACGCGCTGCGCCGGAACTATGCAGCCAACACCGTGGCCGACAACGCGGCGAACGGCGCCGCCGGCGCCTCGCCGACCACCGCCGCCAAGGAGGCATCGTGACGCAGACCCCGCAGCGGCGGCTGCAGCCCGTCGTCCTCGGCGGTGACATCGGGGCGTACAGCCTCGCCCGGGCGTTCCACGAGGCGTACGGCGTGCGGTCCGTGGTCGTGTCCGGCGCGTCGACGGGGCTGGTGCGGCACTCGCGCATCCTCACGCACGTGGCCGAGCCGCAGATCGACGACCCGGAGGCGATCGTCGCGCGCCTGCGCCGCATCGCCGACCAGCACACCGACGCCGACCTCGTCGTCGTGGGCTCCGCCGACTGGCTGGTGCGGATGCTCGTGCAGCACCGCGACCGCCTGGAGGACCGTTACCTGGTGCCCTACGTGGGCGAGGAGCTGCTGCTGCGGCTCACCGACAAGGAGGAGTTCGGGGCGCTGTGCGCCGAGCTCGGCCTGGCGCACCCCACCACGGTGGTGCACGACGTCGCGTCGGGCGCGGAGCCGGACACGAGCGGCCTGACGTTCCCGGTGATCGCCAAGGCGGCCAGCACGGCGGCCTACCACGACGTGGAGTTCGCCGGGAAGAAGAAGGTTTTCCTCGTGGACACCCGCGCCGAGCTGCTCGACCTGCTCGCCCGGGTGCGTGACGCCGGGTACGTCGGCTCCTTCGTCGTGCAGGACTACATCCCGGGCGACGACTCCGGCATGCGGATCCTCACCTGCTACAGCGACGCGCAGGGCAAGGTGCGGTTCTCCTCCTTCGGGCACGTGCTGCTCGAGGAGCACGCGCCCGGCGCCCTGGGCAACCCGGCCGCGATCGTCACGGGCACGCAGCCCGAGGTCGTGGAGCAGGCGCGCCGGCTGCTGGAGCACGTCGGCTGGACCGGGGTCGCGAACTTCGACCTCAAGTACGACCCGCGCGACGGGCGGTACGTGTTCTTCGAGCTCAACCCCCGCCTGGGGCGCTCGAACTACTACGTCACGTCGACGGGCGCGAACCCGGTGAAGTTCTACGTGCACGAGCACCTGCGCGGCCTCGACCCCGACCCGCGCGCGGTGCTCGGGGCCGACGTCCCCCTCTCGGACGACGGCGCGGTCACCACCGAGCACCTGTACACGGTGCTGCCGGGTGCCCTGCTGCGGCGCTACGTCGCGGACCCGCAGACCCGGTCGCGGACGCGGCGCCTGCAGCTGACCCGGCGGGCGTCCAACCCGCTGTGGTACCGCAAGGAGTGGGACCCGCGCCGGGTCGCGTACCTGCTGGTGGCGCAGCTCAACCAGTTCCGCAAGTACGCCCGGCACTACCCGGTCGCGCAGTCGCGCGCGCTGGCCTGGACCGGACCCGCCGCGCCGCAGGGCGCCCGGGAGCACGCGTGACCTCGGGCGCCGAGCAGGCCGCCGGGCACCCGGCCGGGAACGCCGACGGGTCGGTCGACGACCGGCCCGTCGGCGTCATCGGCGGCGTCGGCCCGCTGGCCACCGCCTACTTCCTGCAGCGGGTGGTGCAGCGCACCGACGCCGAGCGGGACCAGGACCACGTGGACCTCGTCGTGCTCAACCACGCCACCATCCCGGACCGCACGGACTTCGTGCTCGGCCGCTCGCCCGCCGACCCGGGCCCCGTCCTCGCGCGGGACGCCCGCCGCCTGCAGGACTTCGGCGTCCGGTTCCTCGTGATGCCGTGCAACACCGCGCACTACTTCACCCAGCAGGTGCTGGACGCCGTCACGGTGCCGTTCGTCTCGATCATCGACGTCACGGTCGCGGCGGCCCGGGCCCGCGTGCCCGGCCTGCGCCGCGTGGGGCTGATGGCCACGGCCGGCACGGTGGCCTCGAAGGTGTACGACGACGCGTTCGCCGCCCACGGCGTCGACGTCGTCGTCCCCGACGCGGTCGACCAGGAGGTCGTCAACGAGGTGATCTACGACCAGGTCAAGGCGGGGCGTCCGGCCGACCCCGACGCGCTGCGCGCCGTGGCGGCCCGGCTCGTCGAGCGGGGCGCGTCCGTCGTGGTGCTGGGCTGCACGGAGCTGTCCGTCGCGGCCGTCGACCACGACCTCCTCGACGAGGAGCCGTTCCTCGACTCGATGGACGAGCTGGTGCGCGCGACGATCAGCCGCGCCGGGCACCGCGTGCGCTGATCGGCCCCGGTCCGCGCACGACGCAGGAAGGCCCCGTCCGCTGGACGGGGCCTTCCTGCGCGTCAGGGGTACGGGTGCCGGGCTCAGTCGCCGATCGCGCTGGTCCCGGCGTACAGGTGCAGGACGGGCACCTGCAGGTGCTCGCGGGCCCGGGACGCCCAGTCGGAGCGGAAGGTGTCCGCGACGACGTGCGGGTAGGTCACGACGATCACGTCCTGCACGCCCTCCGGGCCGCCCTGGGCGGCGACGGCGGCGCTCAGCGCGGGCAGCGGGTCCTCGTCGGCGACCGTGCCCTCGGCCGTGGCGCCGGCGGCGCGGAGCGCGGCGAGCGACCGCTCGAGGCGCTGGGCCGCGGTCACCTTGGCCTCCTCGGGCGAGGGCTCCTTGCCGACGAGGTCCTGCCCGGCCTCGCGCAGCTCGCCCACCCACAGGTGGTCGATGATCGCGGCGACCACGTTGCGGTCGGTGTCCGCGGGCACGAGCACGCGGTAGCGCTCGGCCTGCTCGTCGTGCAGGGACAGGATGTGCGCCACGTCGGCGTCGGTGAGGGCGTCCTCGGTGAGGACGACGGTCGTCGGCATGCCAGCACCGTAGCCACCCGGGGCCGTGGATGCGAGGCCAGACGGCCGCCGGAGCCGGGACGTGACGCGTGCCTCGCCCCCGTCGTGCTCGCGATCGCTCAGCGCAGCAGCCAGCGCGCGACGAGCGTGCCCGTGCTCGGCGCGTGCAGCAGGTGCGCGAGGCGGGCGGGCACGGGCGGCGACGCCGGGATCCCGGCCGGCGGCGGGACCTCGCCGGGTGCCCCGGCGGGCGAGGCGGCGACGATGCGCGAGGGACCGGGGCCCACGAGACACGGGCTGGTCGAGACGCACAGCTCGTCGACCAGGTCGTCCGCGAGCATGGCGGCGAGCAGCGTCGGCCCGCCCTCGCACAGCACCTGGCGCAGCCCACGGGCGGCCAGGGCGGCGAGGCCGGCACGCAGGTCCACCTCGTCGGGGTCGTGGGGGGACGCCACCGTGAGCACCCGGTCGGCGGGGACCATCCGGCTCGCGGTCCGCGCGCCGGCCTGCCCCGTGAGGACCAGCGGCGGACGGTTTCCGTCGGCGAGCTGCTGCGGCACGCGGCCGGAGCGGCTGACGAGCGCGAGCTCCAGGGGGCGGTCGGCGGCGGTGGCCAGACCCCGAGGCCGGTCGAGCGCCGTGTAGCCCTCGTGCCGGGCCGTGCCCGCGCCGACCAGCACCACGTCGGCCGCGGCGCGCAGGACGCGGAAGACGCGCCAGTCGGCGTCGTCGTTGATCGAGCCGGACAGGTGGTCCGGGCCCCACGCGCCGCCGTCGACCGTGCTGACGAAGTTGGCGCGCACCCAGGGCCCTGACCCGGTGCCCTCGTCGTAGAGCGCGCCGAGCCGGCGCTCGGTCGGGTCGGCGGGCAGGTGCTCGGGTCCCGGGACGAGCAGGTCGAGCGGCGTCGTGGCAGATCTCACAGCGGCCAGCGTACTGACGACGCGTAACCTTGACGGTCGTGACGCTCACGCAGGACGAGGACCGGGACCAGCACACGGACCAGGACGAGAGCCAGGCCCAGGGCAGCGACGCGCCCCCCGCGCGCCCCGCCGGGGACGGCGCGGTGCCCTCCCTGTCGGCGGTGCGCCCGACCGTCTCGCCCGACCGGCTGCTCGCCGACCTCGTGCCTCCGCGCCACTTCGCCGACGCCCGCTTCTCGACGTACCGGGCGGACCCCGCCCACCCGAGCCAGACGTCGGTGCCCGCCCGGCTGCATGAGGTCGCCAGCGAGATCGTCGCGCCGCGCTCGACCGGGCTCAAGGCGCTGTTCGGCCGCCGCAGGTCGGTGCCCGCGGTGTACATGGACGGCGGCTTCGGCGTCGGCAAGACGCACCTGCTCACGTCGCTGGCGCACGAGGTCACCGGGGCGCTCGGGGAGGGGGCCGTCGCGTACGGCACGTTCGTCGAGTACACGAACCTCGTCGGGGCGCTCGGGTTCCTCCCGACGGTCGAGGCCCTCGCCACGCGCCGGCTGGTCTGCATCGACGAGTTCGAGCTCGACGACCCGGGCGACACCGTGCTGATGTCCCGCCTGCTGCGCGAGCTCGCCGACCGCGACGTCGCGCTCGCCGCGACGTCCAACACGCTGCCCGAGGCGCTGGGCGAGGGCCGGTTCGCGGCCGAGGACTTCCTGCGCGAGATCCAGGCGCTCTCCTCCCGGTTCGAGGTGCTGCGCGTGGACGGCGAGGACTACCGCCACCGCGCGGTCGTCACCGAGGCGTCGCCGCTGTCGTCGGACGTGGTGGCGCGGACGGCGGCGGGCCGGCCCGGTGCCGTGCTGGACGAGTTCGACGCCCTGCTCGCCCATCTCGCCACCGTGCACCCGAGCCGGTACGGCGCGCTGCTCGACGGCGTCGAGCTCGTGGCGCTCACCGGCGTGCGGCCCGTGCAGCGCCAGGAGGTGGCGCTGCGGCTCGTCGTCCTGGTGGACCGCCTCTACGACCGGGACGTGCCGGTGCTCCTCGCCGGCGACGGCCCGCAGCACCTGTTCTCCGACGAGATGCTGCGCGGCGGGTACCGCAAGAAGTACTTCCGGGCGCTGTCGCGCCTCGGGGCTCTGGCCGAGGAGGGGCGGAGCCTGGCGGTGTGAGCTGGCCGGCGCGGCCGTGCCGCCGCGGCGGCCGGCCGGCGCCTCACGCCTCGAACGGGCCCGAGTGCAGCACGGCCGGGGACCGGGGCGGGAGCCGGAGCATGCCGCCCTCCAGGGTCGTCCCCGCGGGGTCCCACGCCGCCACGAGCTCCATCTCGGGCGGGAGGGACGCGACGTCGACGTCGACGCTCTGCGCCCCGGTGACCATGACGATGGCGGTGCGCCCGCGGCGCCCGACCAGGGCCGTGCCCTCGGTCCGCACCTCCACAGGCAGGTCGCGGTCCGCGGACGCGGCGGGGCGCAGCGAGAGCAGCGTCCGGGTCCAGTCGACGAGCCGCCGGGACCGGTCGTCCCGCGCGGGCACCGGCACGTGCTCGGTGTCGAGCACCGGCGGCGTCCCGGCGAGGATCGCGAAGGTCAGCAGGCAGGCGCGGTCGTCGTCGGTCACCCCCGCGGCCTCCCGAGGGGCGCCGGTGTCTGGCGTCCAGGGGACCGAGCGGTTCGCGGCGGGCAGCCGCGTGAGGTCCCGCACGAGCACCGCGGAGGCCCGCTGCGTGGCGCGGTGCGCACGCCGCAGGCTCGGCGGACGCCAGGGGGCCGTCGTCGGCGGGAAGACCTCCTGCGCGAGCCGGCGCAGGTCCTGGACGGGGTCGGCGACGCCCGGCGCGTCGAGGATGTCGTGCACCACCGTGGTGAGCCGGTCGCTGCGCCCCGGCCCGTCGACGAGGAGGTGCAGGCGGCGGCCCACCTGCTCGCCGAGCTGGTGGACGTCCTCGGCGAGCTCGCCGAGGAACGGCAGGGCCGAGCGGTCGACGAGGGCCTCCACGTCCAGCAGGAGGCCGTCGACGTGGAAGTCGCGCAGCCAGCGCTCGGCGTCGGCCACGAGGAAGTCGCGCGGGCCGCGGCTCCCGCTGCCGTCGAGGTTGATCCGGGGGCTGTCGGAGCCCGGCGGGCCGGGCCGGGCGCCCGTGCGCGGCCCGAGGCGTGACCCGGTGGCGTAGGGGCCGAAGGCGTGCAGGCCGAGGCCGTCGGCGACGGCCCAGCGGTGCGGGGCGTCCAGCACGACGGCGAGACCGCACCGGTGCGCGCGGTCCACGAACCGCTGGAGCGCGCTCGGGCCACCCAGCGGCTCGTGCACGGCGAACAGCCGGACGCCCGCGGCCAGGCCGCGGGCAGGGTCGTAGGCGGCGACGGGGGAGAGCTCGACGCCGGCGACGCCCGTCGCGGCGACGTCCTCGAGGAGGTCGGCCGCCGCGTCGAGGGTTCCTGCGGGGGTGAACGTGGGCAGGTCGACGCGCAGCAGGGCCCCGGAGTCGAGGTCGGCGCCCCGCCAGGAGGCGTCCGTCCACGCGAACTCCTGGTCGAGCACGCGGGACGCGCCGTGCACGCCGTCCGGGAGCCAGGCGCTGCACGGGTCGGGGACCGGGGAACCGCCGTCGACGGAGAAGAGGTAGTCGGTGCCGGGGGCGAGCTCCGCGTCGGCCCGCCAGTAGCCGGGCTCGTGGGCGCCGACGAGACGGAGCGGGAGCCGGTCACCGGTCGCCGGCAGCACGACCTCGACGGTGTGGGCTCGGGGCGCCCACAGCAGCGGCCGGGGCCCGGGCCAGCGTTCCCGTGCCCGGGGGAGCGGCGGAGGGGTCCCGGGTGCCGCCCTGTCGGCGAGGCCTGCGTCGGCAGCGGTCACGGCCGACACTCTAGCCACCGGCGGGGATCTTCGCGGCCGTGCGTCCAGGGGCCGGGCGCCGGGCGCGACGGCGGTGCGCAGCGTCCTTCCCGGGGACGCCCCGCCCCCGTGCAGGAAGCGGGCCAGGGGGAGCTCGGAGAGATGAAATAGTGTGCCAAGCGCGGGCGGGCCACCCCGCCGGCTGCTAGACCTTGGCCATGAGCACGGATGGCACAGGCACCCGACCCACGGTGCCGGTGGACAGGTTGGACGAGTCGATCGCCTCGCAGGCCAGGCTGGCACCCCGGCGGCGCACGCTGGACGATCGCGACCGGGACGCCAGGTCCGGGGGAGACGCGGCAAAGGCGCCCGCGTCTCTCTCTGCGGCGGAGCTCGGCCCCATGGAAGGCGCCTCGAGCGGAGTGTCCTGGGACGACCCGGACGAGCTCTGACTCGGGCTCGACGAGGCCCGGCCGGGGCCCTGACGACACGGGTCGCCGGGGTGGTCGGGCGCGGCGTCAGCGGGGGAGGCGGTCCGTGCCGACGGGGACGAGGCGCGGCATCCCGGCGGGGGCCACACGGCTCAGCGCCACGTAGCGCGCCTCGGCGCGGTGCAGCCTGATGTGCTCGTCGAGGGACCAGTCCGGCCCGTTGGTGAGGACCATCCCGCACGAGCAGTCGATCTCCACGACCCCGCCGTGACCGTGACGGACCTGCCCCACCGTGACGTGCGACGCCCGGGCGTGCGCCTTGGCACGATGCATCGTCGCGGAGACCGGGTCGGGCGCGGCGGGCGCCCCGTCGACGGGGGCGGGGGAGGGCTGATCCACGCGGGCGAGCCTAGTGGGTGTGGGCGATCCCGAGCTCGTGCATCCGCTCGTGCTCCTCGCGTGCGGCCTGACGCGCGGCGATGCGCGCCTGCACCTCCTCGCGGCGCAGCGGCGGCACGGTCTTGGGCGGCTGCCGGCGCTCGGGCAGCTCCCCGAGCAGGCGCGTGACGATCTCCGCGATCTCGGCCGTGGCCTGCTCGCAGGGCTCGCGGGTGGCTGCGCTCGCGGAGCGCTGCACGCCGGTCACCTTGCGGACGAACTGCTCCGCGGCGGCGCGGATCTCCTCGTCGGTGGCGGGCGGCTCGAGCCCCCGCAGGGTCGTGATGTTGCGGCACATGCTCTCGACGCTACGCCGCAGGGGTGACGTCGGCGACAGCCGGGGGCGGAGACCTGCCGGAAGGACGCGAAAGGCCGCCCCGGCGAACCGGGACGGCCTCGTTCTGGTGGGCGATACTGGGATCGAACCAGTGACCTCTTCCGTGTCAGGGAAGCGCGCTACCGCTGCGCCAATCGCCCGCGGGAGCTGCTGCGCTCCCGCGAGGGAAATGCAGAGCTCGGAGCGGATGACGGGACTCGAACCCGCGACCCTCACCTTGGCAAGGTGATGCTCTACCAACTGAGCCACATCCGCACGACCGGGTCGTTCAGGACTGCTGTCCTGGCCTCCCGGCGCCTGCTGAACATTACTCGACCTTCGGCGCGCTGGTCCAATCGCGGCCGTGTGACCTGCGACGCTGCGGCCCCTCCGGCCGTCGGCGCCGCATCGGGGAGCATCGCGGATCGGGGCAGTCGTGCTCCGGGAACGACGAAGCCCCGACCGGGATCCCGGTCGGGGCTTCATGATGCTGGTGGGCGATACTGGGATCGAACCAGTGACCTCTTCCGTGTCAGGGAAGCGCGCTACCGCTGCGCCAATCGCCCGTGCTGCGAGGTGGGTACGGGATTCGAACCCGTGTATACGGCTTTGCAGGCCGCTGCCTCGCCTCTCGGCCAACCCACCTTGAGACGTGCTCTCCCGACGCTCGTGGTGAGTCGATCAGAGAGTGGGCCTCCGAGCGGATGACGGGACTCGAACCCGCGACCCTCACCTTGGCAAGGTGATGCTCTACCAACTGAGCCACATCCGCGCGGCCAGGAACCTGGACACCTTGCGGTGCCCGCCGTTCTGGCGCGCCCCAAACATTAGTGGACCCCTGGCGGTCCGTCCAATCGCCCCCGCGGGGTGTCCCCGCAGGACCCGTTAGCGTGCTCGTGTGCACGAGCCGACCTCCTGGGCCACCTTCGCCGGCCGCCGCGCGACCCATGCCGTCGAGTGCGTCGACCTGACCGCCCAACCGGAGCGCCTGGACTCGGGGCTGTGGTTCGTCGTCGTGGACTTCGAGGCCGGCCTGGGGCGGGACGGCACGCCGCGCGACGGCGGCCGGGCGCGCGCCTGGCGGTTCGCGGACGTCGAGCCGGCGTCCGCGGCGCCGGGCGGGACCCCGGACGGCCCCGGCTGGCGCGGCCCCCGGCCGTCGGACTGGACGACCTCGCTCGACCGGGACGCCTACGTCCGCGCCGTGGCCACGGTCCGGGAGCGGGTGCGGCGCGGTGACGTCTACCAGGTGAACGTGTGCCGGGTGCTCTCCGCCCCGCTGGGCGCGCCGGACGCCGCAGGGGACGTCGTCGAGCCCGACGCCGCGGCCCTCGCCGCCCGGCTGGCCGCCGGCAACCCCGCCCCGTACGCGGCCGCCGTCCACGTGCCCGCTGCGAGCGGGCTCGACCCCGTCTGGGTCGTGAGCGCCTCGCCCGAGCTGTACCTGTCCCTCGACGTCGGTCCCGGCGGGGAGGCGACGCTCGCCTCCGGGCCCATCAAGGGCACGGCGCGCGCACCGTCCGGGCTCACGATGAAGGACCGCGCCGAGAACGTGATGATCACGGACCTCGTGCGCAACGACCTGCAGCGCGTGTGCCGGCCCGGCACCGTCGAGGTCACCGACCTGCTCGGCGTCGAGGAGCACCCGGGTCTGGTCCATCTCGTCTCGCGCGTGCGGGGCGAGCTGCTGGACGACGGCGCCGGCCGGTGGGCGCGGGCGCTCGAGGCCACGTTCCCGCCCGGGTCGGTGTCGGGGGCGCCCAAGTCGACCGCGCTGCGGCTGATCGCGGAGCTCGAGCCGACGGCCCGCGGGCCGTACTGCGGGGCGGTCGGCTGGGTGGACGGGGACGCCGGGCGGGCCGAGCTCGCCGTCGGGATCCGCACCTTCTGGTGGGAGGACGGGGCCGACGGCGGCGTCCTGCGGTTCGGTACCGGAGCAGGCATCACGTGGGGGAGCGACCCCGAGCGGGAGTGGGACGAGACCGAGCTCAAGGCGGACCGGCTGGTGGGGCTCGCGTCGTCGGACCGATGAGAACCGGGACGCCCGGGCGTCCCACGTGCATGACACAGGTGACGTGCGACCTCGGCATCTCGCTCGACGGCGTCTCGGCGGGCGTGAACCAGTCCCTCGACCAGCCGTTCGGCGACGGCGTCGGGGACGGGGAACGGATCATGCACGCGTGGATGTTCGACCGCCCCGACGACCACCGGGCCGAGCTCGACGCGATCACCGCCGCGGGCGCCTTCGTCATGGGGCGGAACATGTTCACCCCCGGCCGTGGCGACTGGGACCTGTCGTGGCGCGGCTGGTGGGGCGAGGACCCGCCGTACCACGCGCCCGTCTTCGTGCTCACGCACCACGAGCGCGAGCCGGTCGAGATGCAGGGCGGCACGACCTTCCACTTCGTCACGGGCGGGGTGCACGAGGCGCTGGACCGGGCCCGCGAGGCGGCGGGCGAGCGGAGCGTGTCGGTGGCGGGCGGCGCGACGACGGTCAACCAGTTCCTCGCCGAGGACCTCATCGACGAGCTGCGGCTGCACGTCGCGCCCGTGGTGCTCGACGTCGAGGGGGTGCGCCTGTTCCAGGGCATCGGGACGCACGACCTGCGCACGGTGTCGGCGCGCGTCACGCCGGAGGTGACGCACCTGGTGCTGCGGCGCTGAGCACCGCCGCTGCGCCGGCCACTCGGCACCGGTCACTCGGGGACGTTGCCGCTGTCGTGCCCGAGCAGGTACGGCGTCGTGACGCCCGCGTACATGAGGTGCGCCACGAGTCCCTCGGTGGCGTGGGGCAGGTTGTGGCAGTGGTCCATCCAGATCCCCGGGTTGTCCGCGAGGAACGCGACCTCGTAGGTCTCGCCGTCGGCCACCTCGAGCGAATCCGTCCACCATGGGCTGCCGCTCGCGGCCACGCCGTCGCGGGAGAGCACCACGACGTGGTGGCCGTGCAGGTGCATCGGGTGCGGGGCGCCGCTCCGGTTGTCGATCCGCATACGCACGACGTCGCCCTGGGCGACCTCGAACATCGGGACGTCCGGGTAGGTGTGCCCGTTCACCGTCCAGTGCATGCCCGGCTTCCCGTCGAGGAACCCCGGCGCGCGGCCGATGACGTACTCGAAGGAGCGGTCGGGTGCCTCCGGGTCCAGGCCGAGCGGGACCGGGGTGCCGTACGAGAGGAGATCGAGGGTCGCCGTCGGGCGTCGCGCCGGGGACGACGTCGCGTCGTCGGGCCCGACGACGACGGCCGACACACCGCCCAGCTCGACGCGCGCCGCCGTGCCGTCCGCGGGCGCGACGACGAGCAGGTCCGCGCGCCCGCCCGCCGGGACGACGACGGCCTGGTCGCGCACCTCGGGCGGGTCGTGCACGTCGGTGCCGTCGACCGCGACGAGCCGGAACGGCGCCCCGCCCACCCAGACCGGCAGCACGCCGTTGTCGGTGTTGATCACGCGGACGCGCGCCGCCGCCCCCGGCTCGACGTCGACCGGCAGGTCCCCAGGTGCGCCCTGCACCGTCCGCACCGCCCCGTACCGGTGCACCAGCGCGGGGACGTCGACGACGCCCGCCAGGAGCCGTGCGACCTCGGGGCCGCCCGCCGCCGGCGCCCCGGGTGACGGGGACACGACCACCGCCCCGAGCAGCCCCTTGAGCACCTGCTCGTGCGAGACCTGGTGCGAGTGGTACCAGTACGTGCCGGCGTCGGAGGCGACGAACCGGTACGTGTGCGAACCGCCGACGGGCACGGCGTCCTGGGTGACGCCCGCGACGCCGTCCGCGGCGTTCGGCACGTCCATCCCGTGCCAGTGCAGCGTGGCGCCGCCCGGCACGCTCTCGTTGACGAACGTCACCTCGACGACGTCGCCCTGCGTGGCGCGCAGCGTCGGGCCGGGGGTCGTCCCGTTCACCGTGTACGCGTCGACCGTCGTGCCGGGGGCGAGCTCCACGCGCTCGGCGCGCGCCGTGAGGGTGAGGGCGACGTCGGGCCGGCCCGGCGGAGCCACCAAGGTGTCGACGCTCGTCGTGGCCGCGGTGGCGCCACCGTGACCCGGGTGACCCGCGTGTCCCTCGAGCGTCGTCACTCGCGGACCGCTGCCGCGCTCGAACGACCCCGCTTCGGTGACGGAGTACTGCGCTGGCGCCCGGCTGGTCGCCCAGAGCAGCGCGAGCGGCACGAGGACGGCCGCAGCCACCAGCCCCGCGACCACCCGCCGCAGGACCGTGCCGCGATCGGCCGCCATGGCGCCGGCGGCTCAGGGTGCCACGCCGCCGGCGGCCAGACCGCCCTGCGGAGCGGTGGCCGGCACCGCGTGCAGGGCGCGGTCGCGTGCCGTCACCCGCCAGCCGGTGTACAGGGCGACGCCGAACAGGAGCAGGGCGTTGACCCCGTGCAGGGCCCCGAGAAACGGCACGCTGTGGCCGGCAAGCCCGAGAACGACCTGGAGCGCGACGAGCAGCAGGATCGCGAGGCCCCAGCGCCAGGCACCACGCACGCCCGCGAAGAACGACGCGACGAAGGTGAGGAGCGCGAGGACGGGCAGCACCATCGTGCCGTTCATGCCGTGCAGCATGAACCCGAGCTCCTCCGGGAACAGGGACTGTCCCGAGCCGCTCTGCTCCATCGCGGCCTGGTCCAGGACGCCGCCCTGGTCGATGAAGAGGCCCAGCCCGGCCACCGCGTACACCATCACGGCTGCCTGGACCACGACGCCCGCCGCCACGGCGTACGCCAGAACTCGGAAGACCTGTCTCATGCCGATCACCTCGATCGTGCGGGGGCCGCGCCGTCGCGGCCCGTTCTCTGATGGTGAGACCGCCGCCGCGCGGCGACTACGAGGGCCCGGGGTGAACCGCGGGTGAACTCGGGAGCCCGGGGCTCGCACCGCCCGGGCGTGATCTCGGGCACACTGGCCCCATGAGTCTGGTGATCTGGGCGGAGGGCCGCCTCGTCGGACAGGGGGAGGCGGCGCTGAGCGCGGTCGACCACGGCATCACGGTCGGGGACGGCGTCTTCGAGACGTGCACCGTCTTCGACGGCCGGGCGTTCGCGCTGACGCGACACCTGCGCCGCCTCGCACGCTCGGCCACCGGGCTCGGGCTGGCGGCCCCCGACGAGCAGAAGGTGCGCGACGGCGTCGCGGCAGCGCTCGCCGAGGCGGTGCGCCTGGACGGCGCGTTCGACGGCCGGCTCCGCATCACCGTCACCGCCGGCGTCGGCCCCCTCGGCTCCGGCCGTGTCGAGGCCCCGCAGACCGTCGTCGTCGCGGCGCAGCAGTCCGCCATGGCCCCGACCTCCCGGTCGGCGCGCTCGCCCTGGCCCCGCAACGAGCGCTCCGCCGTCGCGGGGCTCAAGACGACGTCGTACGCGGAGAACGTCGTGGCGCTCGCGGACGCCGTGCGCAAGGGCGGCGACGAGTCGATCCTGCCCAACACCGTCGGCGACCTGTGCGAGGGCACCGGGTCGAACGTGTTCGTGGAGCGCGACGGCGAGCTGATCACCCCCACCCTGGACTCCGGCTGCCTCGCCGGCATCACCCGCGCCCTCACGCTCGAGTGGGCGGCGGAGGAAGGGCTGCCCGTGCGCGAGGCGAAGGAGGGCGAGCTGCCCTTCACCGTGCTCGACGAGGTGACGCAGGGACGCGCCCGGCTCGCCCTCACGTCGTCGGGGCGGAACGTGCAGCCCGTCGTCCGGCTGGACGGCGCCGACGTCGAGGTGGGAGAGGTGTCGCGCGCCGCCCGCGAGCTCTTCGAGCGCAACTGCCGCGAGCGCCTCGACCCCTGACGTGCCCAGGGCGCCGGTTTGGTCCGCCGCCCGATCTGTGGCTAATATCGTCCACGCACCGGGCGATTGGCGCAGTGGTAGCGCGCTTCGTTCACACCGAAGAGGTCACTGGTTCGAACCCAGTATCGCCCACCCGTGAGCAAAGGCCCTCTGACCAGCGGAAACGCTGGTCAGAGGGCCTTTCTCGTTTCACCCGTGGGCCGTGGCGCAACTCTCTGACCTGCGGTGATGCTGGTCCTAAGGTCTCGGGTTCTCGGTTCCAGTGTCGTCAAACGGCTTGACCTGCGGCAATGCAGAACCGGCGCGGTCCCAAAGGGATGGTGACTATCGGTGACGGGAGGTGCGCGGGGATCCATATCGACGATGGCGTGGACCGTTCCCGGCACCGGTGCCCATGCGGCGCATGATGATCCGCAAGGGGCTTGCGGCCGATGCCCGCCTTGCCCTTGTCTCCTGTCCGTGCAGCAAACCCCTCACTCACCTGGAACCTCTTGGTTCGTGTTTGAGGCGGGGGTGGCGTCGGTGATCGTGGCGTCGGACTCACCTCGTCGGGCCTGCCGTCGCCGCCGGGCGGCCCACAGCGCGATGACGACGATTGCGGTCGGTGCGATGAGCAGCGGTTCGGGGGCGAGGGCGGTGATCGACAGGACGAACGTCTGGACGCGTCCGAGCACGGTGGTCGGCAGCAGTGCGGGCAAGCTCGCCATCCCGTGGGTGAGGAGGAAGACGATGCCCACGATGACGAGGAGCACTCCGGTCACCAGGGACGTGGTGTGGAACCGAAGTCTGCCGATGCGGATCTCGCGGCCGCGGAGGCGTGCACGGCCTCTGGTCCCGAGTCGGTTCCACCATGCGGCGATGCCGAGCAGCGGGACGACCATGCCCGCGGTGTAGACGGCGAGCATGCTGCCGGCGACGATCGGGGAGTCTTCGGTGGCTGCCATGGTGAGCACGGCGCCGAGGATCGGTCCGGAGCAGAATCCGGCGACTCCAGACACGAGGCCGAGCAGGAAAGACCGGCTGAATCCGCCTCGTTGCTGGGCCGTGGCCTGGGCGGTGCGGACGCCGGGCAGAAGGCGGCTGAGGTCGAAGCCGGCCCCGAGGACCTGCATCAGACCGAAGGCGATGATGAGCCACCCGGCGCCCGCGATAATCAGGTCGCGGTGGGCGGTCAGCAAGGATCCGGCAAGCGAGGCGCCGAGCCCGAGGGGCACGAGAGTGAGTGCGAGGCCGAGGAAGAAGACCGCGCCGTGCGCGAGCAGGCGCGCCCCGGAGCGTGCGGTCGAGGCGAAGAATGCCGGCAGGAGGAGGGCACCGCAGGGGCTCAGAAGAGCCAGCATGCCTCCGAGGTAGGCGGCGAGGAACGTCAGCTCCATGGTGTCTCCCCTCAGCCCTGGGCGCGTGCCAGAGCGTCCTCGAACGCCCCTACGAAGACGTCGGTCGGTTGTGCGCCGACGATGGGGGTGCCGCCGAGGACGAAGGCGGGGGTGGAGTAGATGCCGAGCTCCATGGACTCCTGGACGTTCTTCTCGACCCCGGCGGCCACCTCGGCGGAGTCGAGGTCGGAGGCGAACTGGTCTGCGTCGAGCCCGAGCTGTGCGGCGAGGTCGATGAGGGCCTTCTTGCTGAGCTGGTGTGCGGGGCGGTGCTCGCCGTCGGCGAAGAGTGCGTCGTGGTACTCGGGGTAGTGGCCCTGGAGTCCTGCGGCGTAGGCGGCTCGGGCCGCGGTGAGCGACGCGGTGCCGAAGACGTTGAGGTCGCGCCATTCGACGCGCAGGTCGCCGGCCTCGGCGTACTCGAGCATGGCCGGTTGGGTCTGCGCGGCCCAGGAGGCGCAGTAGGGGCACTGGTAGTCCGAGTACACCACCAGGCTCACGGGTGCGTCGGTGGGGCCGGCGGCCAGGGGGTCGTCGGCGTCGCGCCGGGCCATGTCCGGCAGCGGCTCCTGAGTTGGTTCGACGACATCTGCCGCTGGGCCGCCGGCGTCGCTAGAGGCTGGGTTCTCGGCGGCCTTCTGCTCATCGGGGGAGCTGTCTCGTACTGCCAGGGAGATGACGGTCAGCAGGCCGGCGACGACGAGGACGATCACAGGGAAGAGCCAGGCCGGACGGCGGCTGGACGGTGCTCCGTGGGTCACGTGGTGAGGCTCCTTCTCGTGGGTGGTCGGAGGTTCGGCCGGGCCGCGTCTCAGGGCTCGTGACGCGTTCTTGCACCGGTGATGAGTACGACGCACAGCGGTGCCATGGCCGCGGCGGCGACGAGCGCGAGGCCGTCGTAACCGACGACGGCCATGACGGGTCCTCCGACGAAGGCGCCGAGCGCGGCGGTGATGTTGGACGCGGTGTCGGCGAACCCTTGCAGGCGGGGGCGTCTGACCTCGGGCACGCCGTCGGTGAGGCTGGCGGCGCCCGCGACACTCATGAAGGACCATCCGAGTCCGAGTAGGACTAGGGAGACGGTCACCCAGGTCATGCTGTCGAGCCCGGCGAACGCGACGGCGAAGCTCGCGGCGAAAAGCACGGCACCGACGCAGATCCCCGTTCGCGCTCCGAGCCGGTCGCTGAGGGCGCCGGCCACGGGGGCGAGGCCGTACATGCCGACGATGTGCAAGCTGATCGAGATACCGACGATGGTCAACGACCCGCCGTGGGCGGCCATGTGTACCGGCGCCATGGTCATGAGGGTGACCATGAGCACCTGGGCGGTGACGATCGCGAGCAGCGCGAGCGCGGTAGGGGGGTTGGTGCGGCACAGCGTCACGACCTCGCGGACGCCCGCGAAGCGGTGTCGGACGGCGGGTGCCGCAGGTTGGGCCGGTTCGCCCCCTGAGGTCGCGTCGGACGTCTGAGTCTCGACGCTGGCCGCGGTCTCCGCCGCGGGAAGGGCCGCCGCGGTGAGCAGCGGGTCGGGGCGCAGCCGTGCGAAGGTCACGACGCCGGCGGCGAGGAGCGCGACGGCGGCGAAGATGAACGCGCCGCCGAGCTCGGCGAGGCCGAGGCGGTGGGCCAGCCATGCCCCGGGGGTGCCGAGGTTGGGGCCGAGGACGGACCCGAGCGCACCGACCCACACCACCGTGCTGAGGGCGCGCCCGCGGTGGGCGGGCAGCGCCAGGTCGGTGGCCGCGAAGCGGGCCTGCAGCTGGGCGGCCGTGCCCACGCCGGTGACGGTGAGCCCGACGACGAGCGCGAGGAGGTTCTGGGTCTGTGCGGCCACGACCAGGAGGGCCGCTCCGGCCGCGGCGATCGTCCACCCGAGGGCCAGGGCGCGGCGTCGACCGTGGCGCAGCGCGAGGGCGGCGAGGGGGAGGGCGGCCACCGCGGCCCCGAGGGTGCTGCCGGTGCGCGCGAGCCCTGCCCACACCTCGGACTGGGTGACCTGCTCTGCGAGCAGGACGCCGACGGACGGCGTGACGCCGATCCCGATCGCGCCGACCACTTGGGCGACGGCGAGGCTGCCCAGGGTCTTGCGCTGGACCCGGCGGATGCCGGGGTCCTCGAGGCCTCCGGCGGCCTCGTCCGAAGCGGTGGCGGCCTTGCTGCTCGTCATGCGTGTCCTTTGTCGAGGTCGTCGGTCCGCGCTGCCCTGCCGGAAGCGTGGGCGCGAAGATGGAGGGCTCAGGGGTGGGAGCGCAGGATCGCCCGTGCCGCGCGGGTGCCGCCGTGGATCGCACCCTCGAGGTGCCCGGCGAACGCTGTCGACGTCTCGGTCGACGCCCAATAGACGCGGTCGGGTGACGCTCCGGACGCCTGAGGTTGGAAGCCCGCGTCGCCGAAGGTGGCCGTGCTCCCGGCCGGTACGCCGGCTGGCGTGGTCCAGCGGTCGCGGCTCCAGTCCTTGACCCGCACCACGCGCGGGCTCTTCGCCGCGGGGCCGAACAGGGTGGCGAGCTGGGTGAGGAAGACGTCGGCGATCTCGGCGTCGGACTGTCCCTGAAACGTGGCGGCGCGGGCGAAACCGAAGATCGCCGGAGCGCGGCCGGCGTCGTCGCTCATGTCGTGGAACTCGCGGAACGGGCCGCGGTGGCTGATGCCGGCCCCGGCGAGCCCCGCGGAACGCCAGAAGGCATCGTCGTAGACGGCGACGGCCTTGACCGCGTCGCCCATCCAGACCGCTGTCTCCCGGGCGGTACGCAGTAGCCCGGCCTCGGGCGCGGGGCGCAGCGCGATCGTCCCGACGGCCAGGGCAGGAGGCAGCGCGAGCACCACGGCCCGCGCCCGGATGCTGACGGTCTCCTCGTCGCGCAAGGTCTCCTCGTCGCGCCGGACGTGAGCTGGTGCTGTCGTGGTGACCGTGACGCCGTCGGCGTCTGTGGTGATCGACGTGACCTGGTGGCGCAGTCGGACCGTGCCGGCGGGCAGGGCGTCGTGCAACGCCTGTGCGAGGCTCTGAGTGCCGCCGCGCACGCGGAAGGAGGGGACGTCGAGCGGGTTCCCCTCGACCCGCACGGTCGAGGAGTCCGGCATCTCGGCGAGCGCGTCCCCGCCGAGGTACTGCTCGAACGAGTCCACGCCGAGCCGGTGCAGGAGGGCTCGAATCTGCGGCTCGTTCGGCCACCACCAGGTCGCGCCCAGGTCGACCGGACCCGTTTCGGTGGTGACGGTGAGGGCCCGCCCACCGACCCTGTCCCGGGCCTCCAAGCACAGCACGTCCTGCCCGGCGTCGGCCAGGACGAGGGAGGCGACGAGTCCGGAGATGCCGGCGCCGACCACGACGACGTCGGTCTCTGTCGCGCTGCCACCGGTACCCGGTTCGGGGCGCACGTGCTGGTCCGGGTTCATGGGTTCCTCAGGGTCGTGGGGTCGGCGACGGGTGCTGGGCTGCGCGCGTCCAGCACCGTCCGGAAGCGGACGGTGCCGGCCTCGAGCCGTTCGAGGGCGGCGCCGACCTGGTCGAGGGGGACGATCTCGGTCACCGGCCGGACGCCGTGCAGGAGGGCGAACTCCATCGCTTGCTCGATGTCCGGCGGGCTGCCAGTGAGCTGCCCGGTAATCTGCTGGCCGGTGGTGACCAGCCTGGCGGCGGGCACGGCGAGCGTGCCCGCGTCGACGCCGACCAGCGTGAGCCGCCCGCCGACGGCGAGCCCGTCCAGGAGCTCGGTCGCGGGCTCGGTCGAGGACGCGGTGAACACGATGAGGTCCGCGCCGCCGAGCGCGGCCAGCGCTTCTCCCGGGCGAGTGCGGTCGCTGTCGACGTAGTGGTGCGCCCCGAGGGCGCGTGCCTGCCCCTCACGCTCGGCGCCACGCGCGACGGCGACCACCTCGTGACCCATCGCGGCGGCGAACTGCACGGCCAGGTGACCGAGTCCGCCCACGCCGAAGACAGCCACCTGTGACCCCGGGCGCAGACCGGCGTGCCGCACGGCGTTGAAGGTCGTCACCCCGGCGCAACCCATGGGCGCCGCGTCGAACAGGTCAAGGCCGTCCGGCACTCGAGCCAGAGCGTCGGCCGGGACGGTGACGGACCGCGCCCAGCCGCCGGGGTAGGACAGCCCGGGGATCTGTCGGTCGGCGCAGTGCACCACGTCCCCGCTGCGGCACAAGCGGCAGTGGCCGCAGGAGCCGCCGAACCAGCCGACGGCGACGCGGTCGCCCACCCTCCAGCCCGGGACGCCGTCGCCGACCTCGGCGACGGTCCCGGCGATCTCGTGGCCGGGAGTGGCGGGGGAGACCGCGCTTCCGTTCCGGCGCGCGGTCGCGACGTCCGCCCGGCACACGCCGCTGGCCGTCACGTCCACCCGCACCTGGCCGACACCGGGGCGTGGGACGGGTACCTGCTCGGCGAGGATCGGGCCTCCCGGCTTGTGCACGCGCATGGCGACGGCGGTGCGGGTCACGTCTGGCTCCCTCGAGGGCGGTACGGGTGGGGGCGCGTCCGGGGCGGCGCGCCGCGGCGACCCTACGAACCTTCGGTCGGGTGCAGTAGGTGACCACGGTGAATCTGGCCATAAGGTGGGGTGATGGCTGACCGGTTGAACCCCGACGCATTGCGGTACGCACAGGCAGTCGCCCAGGCCGGCTCGTTCAGCGCCGCGGCACGTGAGGTCGGGGTCACGCAGCCGGCCCTGTCCAACGGCATCGCCAAGCTCGAGGCACGCTTGGGTGAGCGCCTCTTCGACAGGACCGCCCGCGGCGTCACCGCGACGCCGTTCGGCGCGCACCTGCTCCCCCTGGTCGACCGGGCCGTCACCGCACTGGACGACGTCGATGCCGAGGCCAGGCGCTGGAACGCCCCGGCCGCCGACAGCATCCGCATGGGTGTCTCACCGCTGATCGACCCCCGCATCGTCGGCCGCGCCTACCGGGCCGTGCGCGACCTGTGCGAGCCCGATCCGTGCCAGCTCGTGCTCCGGGAGGCCAACATGGGCGAGCTGCGCGACGCCCTGGCCGCCGGCGACCTCGACGTCATCGTGGTGCCGTCGGTGGCCCCGATGCCCCGCTTCGAGCACCGCGTCATCGACTCCGAGCCGGTCGTGCTCGTCGAGGCGGAACCCGAGACCACCGGCCCCGCCGAGCTGGCCGACCTGGCGGGCAAGCAGCTCATCCTCATGCCCGACACCTGCGGCCTCACCGCCTTCACCCGCGACCTGCTCGGCGCGCACGACATCGCGGTCCGCGACTACCCGGGCGAGGCAGCCAGCTACCGGGTCCTGGAGGAATGGTCCGCCCTCGGCCTCGGGTCCGCGATGCTGCCCGAGTCGAAGCTGACCGGCCCCACCACCTCCCAGCGCAAGGTCCTCGACGACGGCGTCGAGGTCGAGATCTTCTACGAAGCGGTCTGGGACCCCCGCTCAGTGAAGGCGGACCTGCTGCGCACCCTGGCCGACGGGCTCGAGGCGCCGCAACCCGACAGCACCCCCAGCCACTGACCGGGTATTCACCCGCGCTATCGACACATTCGCCGCACGCCCCTACCGCGCGACGTGCCCCGCTCCTAGCGTGACCGGCCGGACGGAACCACCGCCCTGGCCCACGAAGGAGCACACCCATGGCCTACCTCGAGATCACCCTGAGCGTCGACGCCGCCGACCGCCCCGCCGCCGCGGGCGTCTACCAGCAGTACAAGCAGCCGTTCCTCGACACCGTCACCGGCGCCACCAGCAAGGAGCTGCTCGTACGCGACGAGGACGTCCAGGTGCTGCACGGCTTCGACACCACCGCCCACGCACGGGCCTACCTCTCCTCGGAGCTGTTCACCCAGGACGTCGTCGGCGGCCTGAGCCCCCTGCTCCAGGCCGACCCCGAGATCCGCATCTACGAGACCGCGTGAGCGAGGCCACGACCATGACCGACCAGAACCCCACCTTCACCGGCCGCAAGGCCGTTGTCATCGGCGGCACCAGCGGCATGGGCTACGCCAGCGCCGCACGCATCGCCGCGCAGGGCGGCGACCTCGTCGTCGTGGGCCGCAACGAGACCAAGCTCGCGGCCGCCCGCGACCGCCTCGCAGAGCACGGCACCCAGGTGCACACGATCGCCGCGGACCTCGCCGACCAGGACGCCGTCACGGCCCTGCGCGAACGACTGACCACCGTGCACGCCGACGCGACCCTGCTCGTCAACGCCGCCGGCGTCTTCGTCCCCAAGCCGTTCCTCGAGCACACCCCCGCGGACTACGACTCCTACCTCGACCTGAACCGGTCGACCTTCTTCATCACCCAGACCGTGGCGGCCTCCATGGTCGAAGCCGGGAACGCCGGCGCGATCGTCAACCTGGGCTCGATGTGGGCCCACCAGGCCATCGCAGCCACCCCGTCGTCCGCGTACTCGATGGCCAAGGCCGGGCTGCACGCCCTCACCCAGCACCTGGCCATCGAGCTGGCACCCCACAAGATCCGGGCCAACGCCGTCGCCCCCGCCGTCGTGCGGACCCCGATCTACGAAGGGTTCATCCCCAAGGACGAGGTCGACGACGCGATCAGCGGCTTCGACTCGTTCCGCCCCCTCGGCCGCGTCGGCACCCCCGAGGAGATCGCCGAGATCGTCACCTTCCTGCTCTCCGACCAGGCCGGCTGGGTCACCGGAGCCGTCTGGGACGCGGACGGGGGAGTCATGGCCGGTCGCCACTGACCTGGCCATGCCCACGGCGATACGTCGCGTGCCTTGGCTCCGACAGTTCTTCGGTGCATAAGGAGATGTCGCCATCGCCGCAGGCACAACGCCCGCCCGCGATCGAGGTGTGGAGGAAGATCGCCTCCGAACCCACAGCCGAGCGCCAGGCCCATACAGCGGTGTTCCTCTGCTCCGGCCTTGCAACAGGCATCAACGGTGTCGTCGTCCCCGTCGAGGCGGCTGCGGTCGCTAGGAAGGAGCAGCGATAGACGAGTGCGGCATCAGGTGGCGGCTCACGTACCTCGCTCTGAACGAGATCGAGGCGCCGTTCCCTGCCGACCGGCTCGAGCGCGTCCGCGGCAAGGTCGGGCATCTGCGGCGTGTTCGTCCCGGTGCGCGTGCCGCGTCCGGGAAGGATGCCTGGTGGCAACGGCGCCCTGACCAGCCCTTCGGCCGGTCACGCCGCGCCCAGCGACCACTTCGCAACCAGCGATCGGATGTGTCCCAGGTGGACTTCGATTTCACAGCCCCGTCAGACCTTGTCCCGGACCACGAGGTGTCCGGGGCCGAAGAGGAGATGACCGCAGGCCCGTACGAGCCGTCGTGGGACGGGCTCGCGGGGTATGCCACGCCGGACTGGTTCCACCGCGCCAAGTTCGGCGTGTGGGCCCACTGGGGGCCGCAGTGCCAGCCGGAGGCCGGTGACTGGTACGCGAAGAACATGTACGTGCCGGGGAGCCGCGCGCAGGAGACCCACCTCGAGCGGTTCGGGCACCCGAGCGAGGTCGGGTTCAAGGACGTGATCCACCAGTGGCGCGGTGAGCGCTGGGACCCCGAGAAGATCGTCAGGCTCTTCAGCGATGCCGGTGCCCGCTACGTCGTCGCGATGGCGAACCACCACGACAACCTCGACCTGTGGGCGTCGCGTCACCACCGCTGGAACAGCGTCGATCTCGGGCCACGCCGCGACATCGTCGGCGAGTGGGCCGCGGCGGCGCGGGCCGCCGGGTTGCCCTTCGGGGTCAGCATCCATGCGTCGCACGCGTGGACCTGGTACGAACCGTCCCGGGGCTGCGACGCCGAGGGTCCGCGGGCCGGGGTCCCCTACGACGGCGGCCTCACCGCGGCCGACGGCGCAGGGACCTGGTGGGAAGGACTCGACCCGCAGGAGCTGTATGCCCAGAACCACCCGGTGAGCGAGGGTTTCGGCGACCTGACGCGGAGCAAGTACCAGTGGGCGTGGGGCGAGGGAGCGAGCCGGCCCGACGCGGACTACTGCCGCAGGTTCCACGACCGCACCATCGACCTCATCAACCAGGTGAACCCGGATCTCGTCTACTTCGACGACACCGCACTGCCGCTGTGGCCGGTCTCCGACGCTGGTCTGCGGATCGCCGCACACCTGTACAACCAGAGCCACGCACGGCACGGGGAGAATCGCGCGGTCCTGCTGGGCAAGGCCCTCACCGAGGACCAGAAGGAGTGCCTGACCTGGGACATCGAGCGGGGCGCGCCCGACGCCGTCCAGCCTCGGCCGTGGCAGACCGACACCTGCATCGGTCATTGGCACTACGACCGTCAGCTCGCCGAGCAGCACGGCTACAAGTCCGCGCTCACGGTCGTGCGCACGCTCGCCGACGTCGTGGCCAAGAACGGCAACCTGCTCCTGAGCGTCCCGCTGCGGGGCGACGGGACGCCTGACGCCGACGAGGTCGAGGTCCTCGGGGGGATCGGTTCGTGGCTCCGGCGCCACGGAGAGGCGATCTTCGACACCGCTCCGTTCCACGTCGCCGGCGAGGGGCCGAGTCTCGGGGCCGCCCGCCCGCTGCGAGGGCCGGGGTTCAACGAGGGAACCGTCGAGTTCACCGCGAGGGACGTCCGGTACACCCGGACGGACGGTGCGGTCTACGCCATCCACCTGGACCGGCCCGACGAGCCCGTGTCCCTCACGGCGCTCGGGCGCGAGCGCCTCGGTCACCGCGTGCGGTCGGTCACGTGGCTCGGCGTCGACCCCGCCCCGACCTGGACCCAGCGCCCGGATTCCCTCGATGTCTCACCGCCCCCGCGTCGGGACGGCGATCCCGAGGTGCTCGAGCGCTGCGTGGTCCTGCGGGTGGACCTGGACCGCTGACAGGGCGCACGCCTTCTCGTCCGCGGTGGGAGGTCAGTGCGCGGCGAGGAACTCCAGCAGGGCGTCGGCGACCTGCCCGGGCGCCTGCTCCGCCTGGTGGTGGCCGGAGGCGATCACGCGGTGGCTCAGCGCATGCCGCAGCCACGGCTGCCAGATCGCGGCCGGGTCGCCGTGCACGTCGAGGTCGTCGTCGGCGGACTCCAGGAGCAGGACGGGGCAGTCGACGCGTCGGCCGGCGGCCCGGTCGGCTTCGTCGTGCCGGCGGTCGATGCCGAGCCCGGCGCGGTAGTCCTCGCACATGCCGTGCACCACCGCCGGGTCGCGCAGCGCCGCCCACAGGTCGGCGTGGTTGCCCGCACCGATCTCCTCGGGCGGCGGGGTGCGGTACCAGGCGTCGGGGTCGGCCGTGATGACGCGTTCCGCGGGCTGGGCGTCCTGGGCCAGGAACCACCAGTGCCACCAGGACAGGGCGAACGTCGCGTCGGTGCGCTCCAGGTGCTCGACGACCGGGAGGCCGTCCATCACGACGAGGTGCGACACCCGCTCCGGGTGGTCCATCGCCGTGCGGAACGCGACGAGCGACCCCCGGTCGTGCCCCGCCACGGCGAAACGTTCGTGCCCCAGGGCGTCCATGAGCCGGACGACGTCGAGCGCCATGGCTCGCTTGCTCGACTGCGCGTGGTCCGCGGCGTCCGGAGGCAGCGACGACCGGCCGTAGCCGCGCAGGTCCGGGCAGACGACCGTGTGCCGGGGTGCGAGCCGGCGCGCCACCTCGTGCCACGTGGTGTGGGTGCGCGGGTGGCCGTGCAGCAGCACCACCGGGGTGCCGCGTCCACCGTGCCGCACGCGCAGCGTCACGTCCCCGACGGCGACGCTCTCCAGCGTGAAGTCCTCGAACATGGCGAGACGGTAACGACGGCCGGAGATGCCCGCCCGCGGGCTCGGCGCGCGGCCCCGGTCTGCGTGCTGCCACGCAGACGGCTGCGGGTTTCCCGTGCTCCTGCGACCGGGCCGTCGGGCACGGGGCGCAGGCTCGGGGGCGTCTGCACGGAACCCGACCCCGAGGAGGACGCAGATGCCGACGATCAGCGAGCTGGCCGTGCGCACGCCCACCACCCGGCGGCGGCACGTGGACCTGCTGCGCGCCACCGCGATCATGGCGGTGGTCGCCGGGCACTGGCTGATCATGACGGTGGTGCGGACCCCGGACGGCGAGCTGACCGGCTTCACGGCGCTGCCGCAGCTGCCGGAGCTGCACCCGGCGACCTGGCTCTTCCAGGTCATGCCCCTGTTCTTCCTCGTCGGCGGAGTGTCGAACGCGATCTCCTGGACGCGGCACCGTGACCGCGGCGGCGACGTCGCCGGATGGCTGCTGGGCCGCAGCGCCCGGCTCTTCCCGCCGGTGACGGCCCTGCTGCTGGCGACCGCGGCGGGCGCGCTCGTGGCGGTCTGGGCCGGCGTCCGGGAGGGGTTCGTCGTCCAGGCCGTGGCCCTCGTGGTGCTGCCGCTGTGGTTCCTGGTCGTCTACCTCGGCGTCGTCGCCCTGACGCCGACGATGCACCGCCTGCACCGCAGGTACGGGCTCGCGGTGCCCGCCGTCCTGCTCGCGGGCGTCGTCGCGGGCGACATGCTGCGCCTGTCGACCGGCGTGGAGCTGTGGGCGGCGGGAAACTTCGTCTTCGCGTGGCTCGCCGTGCACCAGGTCGGCTTCGCGTGGGAGGACGGCAGCCTGCGCCTGACCCCGCGCCGGGCGGCGATCCTCGTGGCGGGCTCGGTGGCCGCGCTGCTGCTGCTCACGGGGCCGGGTCCGTACCCGGTGAGCATGGTGACGGTCCCGGGCGCCGCCCTGCAGAACCCGTCGCCCCCGTCCCTCGCGCTCCTGGCGCTCGCCGCGGCGCAGGTGGGGCTCGCCGTCCTCGTGGCCGGGCCCGCCGACCGGTGGTTGACCCGACGGCGGCCGTGGGCGGCGGTGATCGGTGTGAACGCCGTCGTGCTGACGGTGTTCCTGTGGCACATGGTCGCCTCCTTCGTCGGTGCGCTCGCGCTCGACGCCGCGGGCCTGCTCCCGTCGGCGGACGTCGGCACCACCGCCTGGTGGCTCGGGCGGGTGCCCTGGATGGCGACGCTCGCGGTGGTGCTCGCGGCGTTCGTCGCGCTGTTCGGGCGCATCGAGACCGGGGCCCTGACCCGGAGGCTCACAGCCACTGAAGCCGCCGGTGACACCGCCCGTGACGTCGCCGCGGCGTCTGGGAGGGCACCGTCCCGAGGCGCGCCGTTCGCCACCCTGCCGGTCGTCGCCGGTGCGTACGCCGCCGCGATCCTCGGCCTGCTGTGGCTGGCGTCGTCGAGCGACGGGCCGTACGGACCCTTCATGGTGCCGACAGGCGCCCTGGTCCTGGTGCTCGGCGCGGCCGCGGTGCTGCGGGTGGGCCGCAGGGATGCGCACGATGAGAGCCGCGAGGCGACGAAGGGACGGCAGTGATGCGGGTGGAGAACGAGACGATCGAGGCGGACGAGACGCTGGGCGGGGGTACGGCGCAGGCGCGGCGTCCCACGGCCAAGGTGGCCGTCGTCGGCGCCGGTGCGGTCGGTGCGACGCTGGCCTACGCGGTCCTGATGCGGGGCGCCGCGCGGGAGGTCGTGCTGTACGACATCGACACCGCGAAGGTCCGCGCCCAGGCCCTCGACCTCGCGCACGGCATCCAGTTCATGCCGATGGCGCACGTGGTCGGGACCGACGAGATCGCCGCGTGCGCCGGCGCGGACGTCGTCGTGGTCACGGCCGGTGCGAAGCAGCGGCCCGGGCAGACGCGGATGGACCTGGCGGGCTCGACGGTCGGCCTGGTGCGCACGCTCATGCCGCAGCTCGTCGACGTCGCGCCGGACGCCGTCTACGTCATGGTCACCAACCCGGTGGACGTGGTCACCTGGGCCGCGCTGCGGTTCTCCGGGCTGCCGCGAGCCCAGGTCCTCGGCTCGGGGGCCGTGCTGGACTCCTCGCGGTTCCGCTACCTGATCGCCCGGCACGTCGGCGTGGCGGTGCAGAACGTGCACGCGTACATCGCCGGCGAGCACGGCGACACCGCGGTGCCGCTGTGGTCCTCGGCCACCATCGGCGGCGTGCCGCTCCTCGACCTCGGCCCGCTCGACGGCCGGGCCACGCTCACCGAGGCGGCCCGGGACGCGATCGCGCACGACGTCGTGCACTCCGCGTACGAGATCATCGCCGGCAAGGGGGCGACCTCCTACGCCATCGGTCTGGCGAGCTCCCGGATCGTCGAGGCGGTGGTGAACGACGAGCACCGGGTCATGCCGGTCTCCTCGCTGATGACGGACCAGCACGGCATGGGCGACGTGTGCCTGTCGATGCCCACGATGGTCAGCCACGCCGGCGCCGGCACGGTGCTGCCGACGCCGATGTCGGGCGCCGAGCTCGCCGCCCTGCGACACTCTGCCGAGACGCTGCGCGCCGCCGCCCGCCAGCTCGGCCTCTGACGGCGCGGGCCCCGGGCGGCGCACGACACGAGGGGAGCGGGGATGTCGGACGCCGCGCTGAGCCTGATCGTGCTCGCCGCGGCGGTCGCCCTGTTCGTGTGGAACCGCCTGCCCGTCGGCGTCGTCGCGGTGCTCACGGCGCTGGCCCTGGCCGCGACCGGCGTCCTCACCCCGGAGCAGGCGATCGCAGGGTTCGGCGACCCCGTCGTCCTGTTCATCGCGACCCTGTTTGTACTGAGCGAGGGCCTGCAGGCGTCGGGCGTGACCACGTGGGCAGGGCAGCAGCTCCTCGCCCGCGCCGGGACGGGGCGCACCCGCGTGCTGGTCGCCCTCATGGCGCTGAGCGCGGCGCTCGCGGCCCTGGTCACGCCCAACGGCGCCGCCGCCGCGGCGCTCCCCGTGATGGTGCTCGTCGCACGCCATGCCGGCGTGGCCACCTCACGGCTCGCGATCCCGCTCGCCTACGCCGCGAGCGCCGGCGCCCTCCTGACGCTCAGCGGCAGCCCGGTCAACGTCATCGTCTCCGACGCCCTGCAGGAGACGACCGGCACCCGGTTCGGCTTCTTCGAGTTCGCCGCCGTCGGTGCGCCGCTGGTGCTGGTCACGGTGGTCGTCGCGGTGCTGTGCGGCGACCGGCTGCTGCCGGACCGGGGCGAGCCGCCGCGCGGCGCCGGCCCACCGGTGCAGGCCCCGCCCGAGCGCCTGGGCGCACGGGCGGCGGGCGCGGTCGCGGTGCTCGTCGCGACGATCGTGATGCTGGCCTCCGGCGCGCTCCCGCCCGCGGTCGCCGGACTCGTCGGCGCGGTCGGCATGGTCCTCGTGCGGGCCGTCCCGGCGTCGCGGGCCCTGCGCGCGCTCCCGTGGGAGACGCTCGTCCTCATCGCCGGGCTCGTCCCGCTCTCGGTCGCCATCGCGGACTCGGGTGCGGCCGACCTCCTCGCCGACGTCGTCGTCGGCGTCGTCCCCGCGGGCGAGGGGCACCTCCTGCTGGCCGCGCTGTTCGTGCTCACGGCCCTGCTCGGGCAGTTCATCTCGAACGCGGCGACGGTGCTGGTCGTGACCCCGATCGCCCTCGCGGCGGCGGAGGGGGTGGGCATCTCGGCCGCACCGGTGCTCATGCTCGTCGCGACGGCGGGGGCGGCGTCGTTCCTCACCCCGATCGCGACCCCCGCGAACATGATCGTCAGGGGTCCGGGGCGCTACCAGTTCGGCGACTACTGGCGGCTGGGGCTCGTGATGATGCTCGCCTGGCTCGTGGTCGCCACGCTGCTGATCCCGGTCGTCTGGCCGCTGACGCCCGCCTGACGCCACCGTGCCGACCTGAGGTGCGCAAGCGCTTTCCAACCGGCCGCCCGGTGTGGTCTGCTGTCGGCCCATGATCCTCAACGGAGTGCCCTGGTTCGACGACCGCGGCGAGGTCGTCAACGCCCACGGCGCCTGCCTCGTGGACCACGAGGGGCGCTACTACCTGTTCGGCGAGCACAAGACCGACGACGTCAACCGGTTCGACGGCGTGGGCTGCTGGTCGTCGACCGACCTCGAGCACTGGAGGTTCGAGCGCGTCGTCCTGCCGGTGCAGCCGGACGGGCCCCTCGGACCGGACCGGGTGGGCGAGCGACCCAAGGTGATGCGCTGCCCGGCCACCGGCCGCTTCGTCATGTACGTGCACTCCGACGACCTCGGCTACACCGACCCCCTGGTCGCCGTCGCCACGTGCGACACCGTGGCCGGGGAGTACCGCTGGCACGGGCCGCTCGAGCACCAGGGCGAGCCCGTGCGCCGGTGGGACATCGGCGCCTTCCAGGACGACGACGGCGCGGGCTATCTCCTGGTGCACGAGGGCGACGTGTACCTCCTCGCGGACGACTACCTGACGGCGCAGGAGAAGGTCGCGGAGCACCTGGCGCCCGGCGGCGAGTCGCCCGCCATGTGGCGATCCGACGACGGCTACCACCTGCTCGTGTCGCACAAGACGTCCTGGGAGTGCAACGACAACGAGGTGCTCACGGCGCCGACGGTGCGGGGCCCGTGGCGGCACGCCGGGCTGCTCGCCCCGGCAGGCACACTGACGCACAACTCGCAGTGCTCCTTCGTGGCACGGGTGCGGCGCGGCGACGACGTCGTGCCGATGTACGTGGGCGACCGCTGGTCCTTCCCGCACCAGGCCTCGGCCGCGACGCAGGTGTGGCTGCCGCTGCTGACCGACGGCGGCGCGGCGCGGCTCGGACAGTACTGGCCGGCGTGGGACCCGGCGACGGGCGAGCAGGTGCGGCTCGCCGACGACGCCCTCGACGTCGTCGAGGCTCCGTTCCGCTCCGGCGCCCCGGACGACCGCCTCGAGGTCGACGTCGAGGGCGCGCGCTTCGCCGTCGTCGGCACGACCGACGGCGGGAGCGGGTACGCCCGGGTCGAGCTGCTCGACGCCGGACACGTGGTGACGTCGCACCTCGTCGACTTCTACGCGAAGGTGCCCGACACCGGGCTGCGCTACGTCTCGCCCGTCCTGCCCGCCGGGCGCTGGACGCTGCGGGTGACACCGACAGGCGAGGTGCCGACGTGGTCGCAGAAGGACGGCACCCGGTTCGGGTCGACGGGCAGCCGTGTCACCGTGCACCGGGTGCTCGTCCTCGCCTGACCGCGTCGTCCGGGGTCCGGCGGCACGACCCGGCGGGCGGCCGGGACGCTCACGGCAGCCCGGGGACCACGTCGGAGTCGTCCGCGTAGGGGGCGAGGAGGAGCGAGGCCGTCGCCCAGCCGCGGGCCAGGAGGCCGGCGTCCGAGTCCGGCTCGGTGGAGCGTTCGGTGCCCTCGTACCTGACCACGAGACCGGGGTCGGAGGGGTCGTCGTCGTTGCGGGCGATGCGCGCGTGGACGGCCCCGAAGGTCGCCAACGGCGCCTGCCGCAGGCCGCGGAGCCGGTCGCGGGGGAGGTCCGGCACGTTGATGTTGAGGGTCCGCCGGCTCAGCGGGCGGCCCAGCAGCCAGGCGAGCGCGTGCGTCGCGACGTTCTCCGCCGTGTCCCAGTGCACGGGGTCGGCCGCGTCGAGCGAGACGGCGAGGGACCGCATCCCGAGCGCCGCCCCGGTCAGGGCCGCGCCCACCGTGCCCGAGTGCAGGACCGCGTTGCCCACGTTCGGCCCGCGGTTCACGCCGGACAGGACGACGTCCGGGACCTCGCCGAACGCCCCGTAGGCGGCCACGAAGGCGATCAGGGCGGGGTCGGCCGCCACCGCCAGCGACAGCACGCCCTCGGGCACCCCCGGGGACGGGTGCGAGGCGACGGCCAGGCGGCCGTCCTCCTCCGCCCCGTGCAGGGCCGCCGACGCGCCCGACGACTCCTCGCGCGGGGCGGCGACCACCACGTCCAGGCCGAGCGCGACCGCGCACCGCGCCAGCACCCCCAGGCCCGGGGAGTCGATCCCGTCGTCGTTCGTCACCAGCGCGAGCATCGTCCGCGTCCTCCCCGTCGTGCCGTCAGGCGAGCTCCTCGACCGTGATCCGGTCGGCGAAGCTCTCGATCTCCGAGCGGCTGCCCGTCCCCAGCCCGTGCCGTGCGACGTTGAGGGCGCCCGCCGCCGCGCCGAGGCGCACCGCGTCCACCACGGGCAGCCCGCGCGCGACGCCGACCGCGACGCCGGCCGTCATCGAGTCGCCCGCGCCGCGGTGGTCGACGGTCGACACCGACGGGGTCGTCAGGGTCGACGAGCCGTCGGGCGTGACCAGGAGCGTCGGCTCGTGGGCGCGGGAGACGACGAACGCGTCGAGCCCCTCCGCGACCCAGCCGGCCGCGGCCGCCCGCAGGGCCGAGGCGGAGTCGTCGTCCGTCAGGCCGCCGTCGACCATCTCCTCGTGGCTCATCTTCAGCACGGCGAGCGACGCGCGGTCCACGGTGCTCGCCACGTCCTCGCTCAGGTCCGCCACGACGGGGGTGCCGGAGGCCGCCACGTCGCGGGCGAGCCGGGCGAGGTAGTCCTCCGGCAGGCCGACGCCGTGCTGCGTCCCGGTCAGCACGCACACGTCCGCCTCCATGGCGGCCACCAGCGACGTGCCGTAGAGGTCGTCCAGGGCGTGCCGGTCGAGAGGCACCGACGGCATCACCACGTGGTGGGGGTCGTCCCCCGACCGGCGGTCCCGCACCAGCGTGCCTCCGCCGCCCCGGTGCGTCGGCCGGACCTCCAGGTCCTGGGTGCGCGCCAGGTGCGCCGCGATCTCGCCCGTCTCCCCGCCGAACGCGCCGCACACCACCACCTCGGCGCCCAGGGCGCGCGCCATGGTCGCGACCCAGAGCCCCTGGCCGCCCGGATGGACGTGCACCTCGGGGGCGTCGCGCACCGGGTCGGTCTCGATCTCGATCGTGAGCAGGGGCTCGGGGGCGACGACGCAGATCCGGGGCGTGGGCGGCATGCCTGGACCGTAGCCGCAGGCCATGGTTCCCGCCCGAGGGGACGGCCCCGCGGGTAGCCTTCCTCTCGTCACCCACCCGCCGGCCCGAGGAGCGACAACCCCGGTGAGACGTTCGTCCCCCAGCATCTCGGACGTCGCGCGTGCCGCGGGGGTGTCGATGGGCACGGTGTCGAACGTCCTCAACGGCACGGTGCGCGTGACGCCGGCGACCCGCGCCCGGGTGGAGGCCGCGATCCGGGAGCTCGGGTTCGTGCGCAACGGCGTCGCCCGTTCCCTGGCCGCGGGTCGCAGCTCCACGCTCGGCTTCGTGATCATCGACCTCGCCAACTCCTACTTCCTCGACGTCGCGCGGGGAGCGGAGGCCGAGGCGGGCCGGGCCGGGCTGAACCTGCTCCTCGCGAACTCGGACATGTCGGAGGAGAAGCAGCGCACGTACCTCGACCTGTTCGTCGAGGACCGCGTGGCGGGCGTCCTCGTCGCGGCGAACCACGGCTCGACGCAGGACCTGCACCGCGCGGCGCCGGGTGTGCCCCTCGTCGTGGTCGACGCGGCGGGCGACCCCTCGGACGTCTGCTCCGTCGTGCCGGACAACGAGCTGGGCGGCTACCTCGCCGCCACGCACCTCATCGAGGGCGGACGCCGGCGGCTGCTGTTCGCCGGCACGACCGAGCTCGTCCCCGTCCGCGACCGCCTGCAGGGGGTCGAGCGCGCCGTCGCCGAGCACCCGGGCGTCGTGCTCGAGGTGGAGCACACGGGCAACGTCCAGGTCGAGGACGGCCGGCGCGTGGGGGACGACCTGGTGCTGCGCGGCGCCGACGAGCGGCCCGACGGCGTCGTCGCCGCGGCGGACCTGCTCGCCGTGGGGGTGCTGCAGTCCCTGCTGCTGTCGTCGTCCCTGCGCGTCCCCGACGACGTCGCGATCATCGGCTACGACGACAACCGGGCCGCGTGGGACTCCGCCGTCCCGCTCACGACGATCCGGCAGCCGGGGGAGGCCATCGGCCGGGAGGCCGTGCGGCTCCTGCTCGAGGAGCTGGCCGCGGGCCCCGAGGCGCACCGTCACCGCCTCGTCACCTGCGAGCCGCTGCTGGTGGTGCGGGCGAGCACCGTCCCCGCCTGACGGTCCCGGGCCCTGCTCTTCGGTCGCCGGTCCGGTAGCCGGGTCAGACGCCGGGGCGGCGCGGGAGGCGGCCCGCCAGCACGTCGCCGATCCCGGTGCGCAGCCGCTCCGCGTCGTCGAGGTCGACGGGGCGCAGGCGTCGCGGCAGCGCCGCGACGACCAGCGCGTACGCGTCCAGGACCAGCTCCTCGACGAGCTCCGGGGTGATGCCCGGGCCGGCGGCCACCGAGATCCAGTGCCGCTTGTTCATGTGGTACCCGGCGGTGACGTGCGCGTGCTCCTGGCGCAGCGCCTCGCCGTCCTCGGGTGCGCACTTCAGGGTGACCAGCGGGGTACCGGTGACGTCCGTGGTCATGCAGAACACCTTGCCCTGGACCTTGAACACGTCGTGCTCGGGGCCGAACGGCCACGTGCGGGTCACGCCCGGCAGCGCGAGCGCGACGCGGGCGGCGAGCTCCTGGTGCTCGACGGGCCCCACGTCAGCCCTCGCGCGTCGCCCGCAGGGCGTCGCCCTCGACCTCGGCGGCGCTCCAGAAGTTGCGCAGCATCTCCTCCGGAGTGAGGAGCGAGTCGCGCTGCTCGACCGGCTCCTCGGCGCCCGCGATGGCCTTGACCTCGTCGTGGATGCGCTCCATCGAGCTGTCGAGGGAGGAGGCGACGTCGGCGGCGAGCTTGAGCGAATCGGTGAGGTGGCGGGGCACGTCGCGCGCGTACTTGTAGTAGATCTTGTGCTCCAGGCTCGCCCAGAAGTCCATGGCGATCGTGCGGAGCTGGATCTCGACGATCACGTGCTCGACCCGGTCGGAGAGGTAGACCGGCACCTGCACGATGAGGTGCAGGGACTTGTACCCGTTGGCCTTGGGGTGGGCGATGTAGTCGCGCTCCTCCAGGACGGTGAGGTCCGCCTGGTTCATGAGCATGTCCCGCACCTTGTAGATGTCGGAGACGAAGCTGCAGGTGACACGGACGCCGGCCACGTCGAACATGTGGTCGCGGACGCCCTCGGGAGTCAGGGGGATGCCCTTGCGGCGGCACTTCGCGACGATCGACTCGAGCGACTTGAGGCGCGAGCTGACGTGCTCGACCGGGTTGTAGTTCTGCATGTGCCGGAACTCGTCGCGCAGGATCGAGATCTTGGTCATGACCTCGTCGATCCCGAACTTGTACGTCAGCACGAGCCGCCGCAGCTGGTTGACCAGCGCACGGATCTCGGCGGCCTCGGGGGAGTGGTGCGGGGCCCCCGGTACTGAGTCGTGCATCGGGTCGGGCATCGGGTCGTGCATCGAGTCGGGCATCGAGTCGTGCGCAGCCTCGTGCGAGTGCGGTGCGTCCTGCCCTGCGTCCTGGCTCACGGGCACCACGGTAGACGGGTTTCCGCGTCGGCGAGTATCCGACTAGTCCGGTCGGATCTGTTCGCTATTCGAGACGGACCGGACGAACCGTTGACACCCCTCTTCCGGACACCTACGTTCCTGCGCACCGGGTCGGACGACCGCGGCGCCGCGAGGCGGTCGCGGTCGCACGTCCCGGGTGGTCACGAGCTCCGACGCGAAGCCCCGGCTCGTCGGACGGCAACCCCCAGCGCGGGTGGGTGCCCCGGGTGAGGACCAGGCCGGCCGTCGCCGACGGCACGGCAACACGCGACCCCGCCTCGGCGGGAGCAGGAGAGGGTGAGCATGCACCGCGACGCGACCACCGTGCGCCCCCTGTCGTCCCGGACCCGGCACGTGCCGTCCGGTTCGACGACGATCGCCTCGACGACGATCGCCTCGACGCTGCCCGGCACGCCGATGTCCGCCACGCCGATGTCCACCCCGGCGTGGTGTCGACGCCGCTGACCGCGGTCTGACCGTCCGCCGCCCACGGCGGACGACCGTCCCCGACGGCCCGGCGTCCGCCGGGCACGGCCGCAGACGCCCCCGCCCGTCCGTCCCGGCGGGCCATCCTCCCCTGCCCTTCCGGCGGCGGCGCGCACCCGCGGGTCCATGACCCGTGCCCGAGCGCGCCCCGCGCCGCGTCCGATCGGAGCCGACGTGCCGTACCTGCCCTCCTCCACGCCCAGCACCGCCCCGTCCCCCCTCGTCGTTGGGGTCGACCTCACGGCGGCCGGCGCCCGCCCCGGGGTCCACCGGGCGCGCGGCATCGTGCAGCCGCGCTCGTTCGACGGCGAGCGGTTCGTCCAGCTCGTGCGCACCGCCGACGGCGGGGGCCTCGACCTCGTCACCCTCGACGAAGGCTTCCTGCTGCACCCGGGCCGCAGGCAGGTCACGGGGCGCCTCGACGCCGCCGTGGCCGCCGCCCGGGTGGCGCCGCACACGAAGCGTGCCGGGCTCGTGGCCGCCGTCGACACCGTGCACGTGGACCCCGCCCACGTCGCGCAGGCGATCGCCCGCGTCGACCAGGCGAGCGCCGGCCGTGCCGGGTGGCAGGTCGGCCTCCCCGCCGGGGCCGTCGTGCAGGACGAGGGCTGGGCCGAGCAGGCCGCCGGCGTCGCCGCGCAGGTCGTGCGGCAGTGGGGCGGCCTCGCGGCGGGGGCCACGGGTGACACGGCCGGCGCTGTCGTCGTCGACGACGAGGGGCGCTTCCGCGTCGACCACGACGGCATCCGGTTCGCCGTGCGTCGCCTCCGTCCCGCCGAGGGCCGCCCCGCCGACGGCGCTCGCCGGGGCGCCGCGGGGCGTCAGGGCAGGCCGCCCGTCGTCGTCTCCGCCCGGAGCGAGGCCGCGCTCGACCTCGCCGCCCGGACCGCGGACGTCGTGCGCGTCGCCGCCACCGCGCCCGCGCGGGCGATCCGGCTGCGCTCCCGGCTGCGCGACGCCGCCGAGGCCGCGGGGCGCGACCCCGACACGCTGCGCGTGCTCACCGAGGCGTACGTCGTGCTCGCCGAGGAGCGGGCCAGCGCGCAGGCGCGGCTCGAGCTGGTCGAGGCCCTGGAGGGACCGGAGGTCTCGGGCGGGCTGCTCGTGGTGGCGGGAACGCCCGACGACCTCGCGGAGACGATCGTCGGGTGGCGCGACGCGGGAGCGTCGGACGGCTTCCTGCTGCGGCCCTCGTCCCTCGGCCCGGACCTGGACGCGATCGTCGACGGCCTGGTCCCGCGGCTCGTGCGCGACGGCGTGCGGACGGTCGCGTCCTCGGCGCCGCGCACGCTGCGCGCCACCCTCGGGCTCCCCGAGGCCGGCCCCGCGGGCGCCGACACCTACGGCGGCACCGTCCCGGCCCACGCACCCGGCCGGCCCCGTACCCGCACCGAACGCGCCGGCGACGCCCGGTTGGTGCGGGCGTGAGCACCCGGCCCGGCGCCCGCACCCACGACCGTGCCGCTTCCCTGCCCGCTCCCGTGACCGGAGGCCCTCGATGACCGTCACCGCACCACCGTCCGCCCGTCATCCCGGCTCGCCCGCCGCTCCTGACACCGGTCGCGCGGCCTCGCCCGCCGCCGACCCGCGTGCGCGCGGGCGCGCCGACCGGGAGCGAGAGCTCGCCGCGCCGCACGGCTGGCTGAGCCTGGCCGGCTTCCACTGGCTGCCGTCCCGGCCCGCGCCGCTGCCCGGCGTGCCCGGGCTGTGGTTCGCCGACGACACCGGCGCCCACCTGCGTCCCGGCGGCGCGGACGGTCCGCGGATCGAGGGGCGCGGGATCTCGGACGGCGCCTTCGACGGCGACGTGCCCGAGGGGGCCGGCGTCGTCCTGGGCACGTTCCTGCCGGTCGGCCGCGAACCCCTCGGCCGCGACGGCGGCCCGAGCGACGACGGGCCGGTCGGGGAGACGGCCGCGGTGGCGGTCGAGCTGTTCCGCCGCACGGGCCGTCTCGCGATCCGGCTGCGCGATCCGCACGCTCGCGCGCGCCTCGACTTCGCCGGGGTGCCCGTCTTCGCCCACGACCCGTCGTGGGAGCTGGAGGTGCCCGTCCGGCTGTACGACACGCCCCACGAGGTGGTGGTGGGGGCCGCGCGCCGCGGGCTGGTGCACCGGCTGCGGGCGGTCGGAGAGCTCGACCTGAACCGTGACGGCCGGACCGTCACGCTCCTGCTGACGGCCGGGCCCGGCGGGGCGCCGTCGCTGCTGTTCAGCGACGAGGCCCCTGGTGCGGCGCCCTGGCGGGTCGTCCGCCCCGACGTGCCGGAGTCGCTGACGCCCGGCACCGCCGGCGTCGCGCGGCTGGACCTCAACGACGCCGTCAACCTGCCGTACGCCTTCAGCGAGCACGGCACGTGCCCCGCACCGCCGCCGGGCAACCATGTGCCGTTCGCCGTCACGGCAGGGGAGAGGTCGCCGCGATGACCGCCGTCACGACCCCAGGCGCCCGGACGGCGACGGCGGCCCCGTCGCCCGCGGAGGAGAGCACCGGGACGACCCCGTACGCGCACCTGCGCATCGTGCCCGCCCGCCACGTCGGGCGATGGGCGGCGACGGCCGGCGTGGCCGTGCTGCTGGCGATGGTCGTCAGCTCGCTGGTCACCAACGACCGCTGGGAGTGGGACGTCGTCGCGCAGTACCTCACCTGGCCGTCGATCCTCTCCGGGGCGTGGGCCACGATCCGCCTCACCGCCGCGGCCTCGGTCGTGGGCTTCGCGCTCGGCACGGTCCTCGCGCTCATGCGCCTGTCCCGCTCGCCGCTGCTGGTCGGCGTCTCGTGGGCGTACACCTGGGTGTTCCGGTCCGTGCCGCTGCTGCTGCAGCTGCTGCTCTGGTACAACCTCGCCTACCTGTACCCGCACCTCAGCCTCGGCGTCCCCTTCGGCCCGGAGTTCCTCTGGTTCGACACGCTCGGGCTGATCGACAAGTTCGGCGCCGCCATCCTGGGCCTCGGGCTGTCGCAGGCCGCCTACTCCGCCGAGATCGTGCGCGCCGGCATCCTCAGCGTCGACCAGGGTCAGCAGGAGGCGGCCGCGTCGCTCGGCATCCCGCGCCGGCGCCAGGTCACCCGCATCGTGCTGCCGCAGGCCATGCGCTCGATCGTGCCGACCGCCGTCAACGAGGTCATCGGCCTGCTCAAGGGCACCTCGATCGTGTACGTCCTCGCGTACGGAGAGCTGTTCTACATCGCGTCCGTGATCTACGGGCGCAACGGCAAGGTGGTGCCGCTGCTCATCGTCGCCGCGATCTGGTACCTCGTGCTGACCACCCTCATCACGATCGTGCAGTACTACGTGGAGCGGCACTACGCGAAGGGCGCCGTGCGCACCCTCCCGCCCACCCCGCTGCAGCGCGTGCGCTGGACGGCGGCGGTCACCCGGGCGCGCCTCACGGGCCGTCCCGTCCCGAGCCACGTGCCGCCCGCCTTCGCCGCCCGCGCCCGCGTCGGGGTCCTCACCCGCACCGCCCGCACCTCCGGAGGCCCCGCATGACCGCCACCGCCGTGCTCGCCGCCGTCACCGTGCCGGCCGCCGGCCGCGTCGAGGTGCACGACCTGCACAAGAGCTTCGGCACCCTCGAGGTGCTCAAGGGCGTGGACCTCACGTTCGAGCCCGGCACGGTCACCGTCGTCCTGGGCCCGTCCGGCTCCGGCAAGTCCACCCTGCTGCGCGCGATCAACCACCTCGAGAAGGTCGACGCCGGCTTCGTCACCGTGGACGGCGAGCTCGTGGGGTACCGCCGTCGGCACGGACGGCGCGGGGACGTGCTGCAGGAGCTCAAGGAGCGGGAGATCCTCGGCCAGCGCACCCGGATCGGGTTCGTCTTCCAGGGGTTCAACCTCTTCCCGCACCTCACCGTGCTCGAGAACGTCGTCGAGGCACCCGTGTCCGCGCAGGGGCGTCCCCGCGCCCAGGTCGAGGCGGAGGCACGCGAGCTCCTCGCCCGCGTCGGCCTCGCCGACAAGGCGGACGTGCGGCCCCGCCAGCTCTCGGGAGGGCAGCAGCAGCGCGTCGCGATCGCCCGTGCGCTCGCCCTTCGCCCCCGCGTCCTGCTGTTCGACGAGCCCACCTCGGCGCTCGACCCCGAGCTGGTGGGCGAGGTGCTCGAGGTCATCAAGGACGTCGCGAGCACCGGCGCCACGCTCGTCGTCGTCACCCACGAGATCGGCTTCGCCCGCGAGGTGGCGGACTCGGTCGTCTTCATGGACGACGGCGTCGTGCTGGAGCAGGGCCCGCCCGCCCAGGTGCTCGACCATCCCCGCCACGACCGCACCCGTGCCTTCCTCGACAAGGTCCTCTGACCCTGCTCTCCCCACCTTCCTTTACGCCCCCCGATCCCGCCCTTTCGTCCTCCCCGATTCCGCCCTCCCGTCCCCGTGCCCTCCCGGCCGTGGCCCTACTCCCCAGGAGAACCCCGTGACCGCACCCCTGCGCCGCGCGCGCCTGCTCGCCGCCCTCGCCACCGTGCCCCTGCTGGTCCTGACGGCGTGCAGCAGCGTGAGCACGTCGGCCCCCGAGGCCGCCGGCACCGCCGCCGGCGGTGACGCCCCCGCCGGAACCAGCTCCGAGGGCGCGGCCGCGGCCGGCCTCGAGGTCAGCACGAGCCCCGACCAGGACCGGGTGCGCTCCACGGAGTCCCCCGAGGCCGTGGCCCTGCTGCCCGACGCCTTCGCCGACGACGACGAGCTCGTCGTCGCGGTGAGCGCCGGCGCGGCGCCGCCCCTCGGGTTCTTCGCCGACGACGACACGACGCCGATCGGCAACGAGACCGACATCGCGCAGCTCGTGGCCGACGGCCTCGGCAAGGACCTCCGGCTGGAGGTCAAGGCCTGGGCCGACTGGCCGCTGGCCCTCCAGTCCGGCGACGTCGACGCCGTCATCTCCAACGTCACCGTGACGGAGGAGCGCAAGGAGACGATCGACTTCTCCTCCTACCGCAACGACGAGCTGGGCTGGCTGACCAAGGCCGGTTCCGACGTCACCGAGATCTCCGAGCAGAAGGACATCGCGGGCCTGCGGGTGGGCGTCGGCTCCGGCACCAACCAGGAGAAGATCCTCCTCGAGTGGAACGACCAGAACGTCGACGCCGGTCTCGAGCCGATCGCCGGCGGGCAGCCCGAGTACTACGAGCAGCTCTCCGACGTGCTGCTCGCCCTGAAGTCCGGCCGCCTCGACGTGTACGTCGGGCCGAACGCGTCCCTCGCCTACCAGGCCAAGATCGCGCCCGACGAGCTCGCCGTCGTCGGCACCCTCAACGGCGGCTGGCCCGACACGGCCCAGATCGCCGTGGCCACCAAGGAGGGCAACGACCTCGCCCCCGCCGTGACCGCCGCGCTCCAGCACGCGTTCGACGACGGCACCTACGCCCAGGTGCTCGAGCGCTGGGGCCTGGAGACCGAGGCCGTCGAGAAGCCCGAGACCAACCCGCCGGGCCTGCCCAAGACCGAGTGACGTCGGGGGACGTCCGCGCCACGCGGACGTCCCCCGACCGGCCTCCGCCCGCCGGCCGACCCAGCGCCACCCGCCCCACCCGTCACACGCGCGACCTGGAGACCACCACCATGACCGAGCCCACCGCGGCCCTGAACAGCAGGGTGCCCCTGTCCGTCCTCGACCTCGCCCTGGTGCCCGAGGGCCGCACGGGTGCGCAGGCCGTGCGCGACGCCGTCGACCTCGCGGTCGACCTCGACCGGCTCGGCTACCGCCGGGTCTGGTACGCCGAGCACCACCTGTCGCCCGGCGTCGGGTCCGCGTCGCCCGCCGTGCTCGCGGCGGCCGTGGCCGCCCGCACCGACCGCATCCGCGTCGGCTCGGGCGCCGTGCTGCTGAGCACGACGAGCCCGCTGGTCGCGGCCGAGCAGTTCGGCACGATCGCCGCCCTGCACCCCGGCCGCGTGGACCTCGGGCTGGGGCGCGCGTTCACGCCGCCGAAGGGCGGCGGCGCGCCGGGCCCGGCCCCCGCGGCGGGCGGCCCGCGCGTCGTCGACGGGCTGTACGTGCCGCCGGCGCCCCCGACGGCGGGCGACTCGGTGCTGCGCGAGCGGGCCCTCGCCCAGGTCGCCGTGGTGGGGGCGTCGCGCACCCCGGCGAGCTTCCGGGACGAGCTGGACCTGGTGCTGGGCCTGCGGGCCGGGACGTACGCCGATGGGTCCGGCCGCCGGTTCGTCTCGCCGCCCGTGCAGGACGCCGCCTTCGACCTCTGGGTGCTGGCGTCCTCCGGCGGCGAGAGCGCCCGGGGCGCCGGGGAGCTGGGTCTGCCCCTCGCGGCGAACTACCACGTGAGCCCGTCGAACACCCTCGACACGGTGGCCGCGTACCGGGCGGCGTTCCGCCCCGGTGTGCTGGCCGAGCCGTACGTCGTGGTGTCCGCGGACGTCCTCGTCGCCGACACGACGGAGCGCGCCCGCGAGCTTGCCGCGCCGTTCGCCGACTGGGTGCTGTCCATCCGGCGCGGCACCGACGGCGCGATCGCCTACCCGCGGCCCGCCGACGCCACACCCTGGGCGGAGCGGGCGGAGGACGAGCGGGCGGTGGTCGCCGACCGCGTCGACACCCGGGTCGTCGGCGACCCGGCGACCGTCGTCGAGCGGCTCGAGACCCTGGCCCGCGTCACCGGCGCCGACGAGCTGCTCGTCACCACCGCCACGCACGACCCCGCCGACCGGCGGCGGTCGTTCGCGCTGCTCGCCGAGGCATGGGGGACCTCCGCCGAGGCCCACCCCCGCCTCCCCGCCCTGGCCACGTCGTGAGCCGCTCGGCACCGACGGCCCCCAGAAGCTCCCGCACGCCCAGCACGCCCAGCACCGCACGCACCCCGAGGAGAACCCCGTGACCACCACCCCCGAGAGCACCACGCCCGAGTCCGTCCCGGCCCCGCAGGACGCGCGAGCAGCGGGCGACCGCGTCGAGCGCGGCGCCCTGCTGATCGACGTGCGGTCGGCCGGCGGCCGCGCGGCCACCGGCGAGATCCCGGGGGCGACCCTCGCCGACCGGGACGACCTCGACGCCCTGTTCGGCCCGGCGGGCGCCCCGGCGATCTCGCTCGACACCCCCGTGGTCGTGGTGTGCGGGTCGGTGAACGGCTCCGGCCCGGTGGCCGCGGCCCTCGCCGCCCGCGGCTACACCGACGTCACCCACGTCGACGGCGGGTTCCCCGCGTGGCGCGACGCCGGGCTGCCGGCCACCACCCCCTCGGCCACCGCCTGACCTGCGCCGCCCACCCCGTTCCTGAAGGAGAGACCCATGCCCGTCGAGTTCCTCGGCATCGCCACGACGAACGACGCCTCCGAGGCGTCGGCCCGCACGACCGCCGCGTTCGACCCCGCCTACCTGGAGCGCATCGTGCGTGCCCACGAGGACAACGGATGGACGCGCGTGCTGTTCGCGTACGGGTCGTCCGGCCCGGAACCGGCCGCCCTCGCCGCGTACACGGCGGCACGCCTGGAGAGCATCGAGCTGCTGCTGGCGCACCGGCCCAACGTGTCGTACCCGACGTACGCCGCCAAGACGTTCGCCACCCTGGACCAGCTCTCCGGCGGCCGGCTGTCGGTGCACTTCATCACCGGCGGCAACGACCACGAGCAGGGACGCGAGGGCGACCGGCTCACCAAGGACGAGCGGTACGCCCGCACCCACGAGTACATCCGCATCGTCAAGCAGGCCTGGACGAGCCCGGAGGCGTTCGACCACCACGGCGAGTTCTACGAGTTCGAGGACTTCGTGCTCGACACGAAGCCGTTCGACGGGCACGTGCCGACGATCTCCTTCGGCGGGTCGTCGGACGCCGCCTTCAAGGTCGGGGCGGCGGAGGCCGACATCTACGCCGTCTGGGGCGAGCCGCTGACGCGCACGCAGGAGCAGATCGACCGGGTGCACGCGGAGGCCGCCGCCGCGGGCCGGACGACGCCGCCGCGCATCCACGCCGCGTTCCGACCGATCGTCGCGCCCACCGAGGAGCTCGCCTGGGAGAAGGCGCACCGCGTGCTGGACCGGATCGAGGCCCGCAAGGCCGCGCTCGGCGGGCAGCTGTCGCGCCGCCACCCGATCGACACGCCGGAGAACGCCGGCTCTCAGCGGCTGCTCGAGATCGCCGCCCAGGGCGAGCGGTACGACACCGCGCTGTGGACCGCGACGGCGAGGGCCACCGGCGGGGCCGGCAACTCCAACGCGCTGGTCGGCACGCCGGAGCAGGTGGCCGAGGCGCTGCTGGCCTACTACGACCTGGGCGTACGAGTCATCTCCGCGCGGGGCTACGACCTGCTCGACGACGCGGTCGACTTCGGCCGGTACGTCATCCCGCTGGTGCGCGAGGGCGTGGCCGCGCGCGACCGCGCCGCCGAGCAGGCCGAGGTCGTTGAGGCGTCCGGTGCGGCGGGGGAGCGGGTGGCCTGATGCGCTTCCAGCTGCTCGACATCGTCTTCAACCCGCCGCACCCGGTCACGGGGGAGGCGGTGCCGCCCGCCGACCGGCTCGAGCGCGTCGTCGAGCACGCCGTGCTGGCCGAGGAGCTCGGCTTCGACTCGTTCGCCGTGGGGGAGCGGCACGCGGGCGACGTGCTGTCGTCCGCCCCGACCGTCATCCTCGGCGCGGTGGCGGCGCGGACCAGCCGCATCCTGCTGTCCACGGGAGTCACCGTGCTGTCGCTGCTCGACCCGATCCGCGTGGCCGAGGACCTCGCCACCGTGGACCAGCTCTCGCGGGGCCGGCTGGAGATCGTCATCGGCAAGGGCAACGAGGAGCTGCAGTACCCGCTGCTGGGCCTCGACCTCACCAAGCAGTACGAGTACCTCGAGGAGAACTACGAGCTGCTGCGCCTGCTGCTCTCCGCCGAGGACGTCACGTGGTCCGGGCGGCACCGGCACGCGCTCGAGCACGCCACGACGCTGCCGCGCCCGTTCGCCGGGCCGTTCCGCATCTGGCACGGGTCGGCCACGAGCGAGTTCGCCGTGGACCTGGCCGCCCGCTGGGGCGACCCGATCGTCAGCGCGAACGCGCTGCAGCCGCGCGAGAACTACCAGGTGCTCATCGACCGCTACCGCGAGCGCTACGCGGCCGCTGGGCACGACCCGGCGTACGGCTTCGTGGGCTCAGGGTCGGGCGGGCTGTTCCTCGCCGACACCACCGAGCAGGCGATCGAGCAGTACCGGCCCCTGTACGAGGGGCAGGTCGCACGGCTGCGGGCGCGCGGCTTCGACCCGGCGACCCACGTGGGCAAGGCGCTGGCCTTCGAGACGCTGGAGGACGCCGTGGAGCGCGGGCCCGCGCTGGTCGGCTCGCCGGAGCGGGTGGCGGAGAAGATCCTCGACTACCACGGGTCCTTCGGGCACGTGCTGCAGTCGGTGTCCGTCAACCACCTGCTGGAGCCCGCGCACCAGGAGGACGTGCTGCGACGGTTCGCCGCGGAGGTGGCGCCCCTGGTGCGCGCCGAGGTCACGACCGACCTGTGGTCGGCGGCCGACACCCGCCGGGCCGCCGGGTTCACGGCCGTGGAGCACCCGCCGTTCGCTCAGGCGGCATGACGGACCCGATGGTGTCCGGCATGTGACCACCGTGTCGACCAGGATGCGGATGGCGAGGAAGATGACCGGGGAGACGGCCGGACGGAAGGAGCGAGGGCATGACCACGCAGCTCGTGGTGCTGGGGGTGCTCGTGCTGCTCACGGCGGTGCTCGGCGCGGTCTGGCGGTCGCGGCAGGGCCGAGTGCGGGCCACGCCCGCGGGCCCTGGGCCGGGCGTCGACTGGGCGGCCCGGGGTGTGACGCTCGGCGAGCGCGCCACGTTCGTGCAGCTGTCCGCCGAGGTGTGCGCCCCGTGCCGAGCCACGGCCCGCGTGCTGCGCGGCCTCGCCGAGCGCGAGGACGGCGTCGTGCACCACGAGCTCGACGTCGAGGACCACCTCGACCTGGTGCGCGAGCTGGGCGTGCTCAAGACCCCGACCGTGCTCGTGCTCGACGGCGCCGGGGTGCAGACCGCCCGCAGCAGCGGCGGGATGTCGCCCGCCCAGGCGCGCCACGCCCTGGACACCGCCCTGCCCGTCGCGGCGGGCAGCGCCTGACCCGCGCGACCCGCGCACCGACCACCGGCGCAGCGCCGGACCGCCCACGCCGGGCACGACCGAGGAGACGACGATGACCCGCGAGACCACCGAGACGCAGGCACCCGCCGGCATCGACCCGCGCGGGCCCCGCGTGGGCGCCGGCATCACGGCGCTGCTCCTCGCCGTCGTCGTGCTGCTCGGGGCGACCACCGCCGGCCTCGTGCTCCTCGCCGTGGTGGCCGCGGGCTTCCTGCTCGGGGCCGTGCGCGGCGCGCAGGGCACGGTGCAGGGCTGGCTCTTCAAGACCCTCGTGCGCCCGCGGCTCGCGCCGCCGGCCGAGCTGGAGGACCCGCGCCCGCCCCGCTTCGCCCAGCTCGTGGGGCTCGTCGTCACCGGCGTGGGCGTGGTCCTGGGGCTCGCGGGCGTCCTGGCCGCCGTTCCGTGGGCCGCGGGCATCGCGTTCGTCGCGGCCGCCCTGAACGCCGTCGTCGGGCTGTGCCTCGGCTGCGAGCTCTACCTGCTCGGCGCTCGCCTGCGCCGCGCCTGAGCGGCCCTCGGTGCACCCGCCGGGAGGTCGGTGCCAGTTCGCGTCCGACCACGGGATGACGCCCCGCCGGCCCGTGCCGTCTACCGTCGTGGTGTGCCCGACCTGACCTCGTCCCCTGACCGCGCCGACGACCGCCCGTCGGCACGGACGCGACCCGACGGGGTGCCAGGGGCGTCCGGTCACCCCTGGCAGCACGGTGTCGTCGTGCTCGCGGCGAGCTTCCTGCTGGGCGGTCTGACGTCGTACGCCCAGGGGTTCCTGCCCGATGCCGCGGCCCCCTTCGCGAACTCGGCGAGCGGCTGGACCCTGCTCACCGCGCTCCTCGTCGCCTGGGCCGCGCGCGACCCACGGACCCGGACGTGGCACGCCGCCGTGCTCGGCGCCGCGAGCTTCGTGCTGCTCACCCTCGGCTACACCGTCGCCGCCGACCTCCGCGGGTCCTTCTACGACCCGACCCTGTTCGGGGTGGTCGGCCTCGTCGTCGGCCTGTTCGTCGGGGTCGCGGCGGCGTGGCTGTGGCGAACGGGCGTGCGCTCCGCTCTGGGCACAGCGCTGCTCGCGGGCATCGGCCTCGGCGAGTCGGCCTATGGGCTCACGACGGTCGTCGAGACGACGGGCGCCACCTTCTGGGTGGTGATCGGCGTCGTCGCGCTCGTCCTGCTCGTCGGCATGCTCGCGCGCAGGCTCCGTGGCGCCCTGCCCGTCACCCTCGCGGTGGCGGGAACCGCCGTCGTCGCGACCGCGTTCGTCGTGGCCTACCGCGCCCTGGGCGCCGTCGTCTGACCGCCGGCACGTCCCCGAGCAGGCGCCCCGGGCCCGGACGGCGAGCGCACGTCGGGGCGGGGAGACACGACCTCGCGGGGCGTGACCAGCAGGGTCAGGCCGCCGCCCGCAGCGCCGCGCGACCCACCGCCACTCGGCGCGGCCCTCGCGCAGGCGTACCCCGTGCACCATGCCCTGGCCCATGCCCCAGATGTGCACGGCCGGGTCTTCCACGCCCAGCGCGTTGGGCCCGTTGCGCAGGTAGCGACCGTTCAGCTCGACGGGGATCCGTCCAGTGACCGGCAGGTCGAACGCGGTGGTCTCTTCGTGCACGGGCTCGAACGGCCCCTCCAGGTATCGCATGCGTCGACCGTACGAACGTGAGCCGCTGACCTGGGCCGACGCCGGCCTTTCGCTCCCTGTGCACTAGTGCAGCCGGCGCCTGCGTCGCGCCGGCGGCGGGCCTTCCGCGAGGGGTCCGCGATGTGAGACGTCCCGTTCGATCCTTGACTCGCGCGGTCGCGGCGGCTTCCCTGCCGCCCAGGTGACGAGCGCCAGCACCCAGGCCCGGCTCGCTGGCCAGCAACCCTTCGACGTGACGGGGTGCTCCGGGAACGACCTGACCCTGCCGTGACCGCGGCGGGGTAAGCACGGCACCGGTCGACCGCGAGGGACCCGCGAGGTCCGCGACGCGGCGGCCTGCCACGACCACGAGGACCGACGTGCCATGACGACCACCCCTCGCACCACCCCCCGCACCACCCGACCCGCCCGGCTCGCCGGGCTGGTGGCCGCCTCCGCCGCGCTGCTGCTCAGCGCCTGCTCGGGCGGCGCCGACGCGGCGAGCGACGGCGCGTCGGCGCCCGCCGACGCCGAGCCCGTCACCGGCGGCAACCTGACCTTCGCCATCACGGTCGACTCGCACTGCATCGACCCGCAGCAGGTGGGCAACAACGACGCCATCGCCGCCGCCCGGCAGACCGTCGCCTCCCTCACGGCGCAGGACCCGGAGTCGGGCGAGATCCTGCCGTGGCTCGCCGAGAGCTGGGAGGTGAACGACGACGCGTCCAGCTACACGTTCCACCTGCGCGACGACGCGACCTTCGCCGACGGCACCCCGATCGACGCCGAGGCCGTGAAGGCCAACTTCGACGCGATCGTCGACCTGGGCGCCGTGGCGTCCCTCGGCTCCCAGTACCTCGTCGGGTACGCCGGCACCACCGTGGTCGACGACCGCACCGTGACGGTCGACTTCGACGAGCCCAGCGCGCAGTTCCTCCAGGCCACCTCGACGTTCTCCCTCGGCCTGCTCTCGCCCGCGTCGGCGGAGCTCTCGGCCGAGGATCGCTGCGCCGGGAAGTACGTGGGCTCCGGCCCGTTCGCGGTGCAGTCCTACACCCAGGACCAGGAGATCGTGCTGGAGAAGGTGAAGGGCTACGCCTGGGGCTCGGAGGCGAACGACCACACCGGCGAGGCCTATCTCGACACCGTCACCTTCCAGGTGATCCCCGAGGCGAGCGTCCGCACCGGCAGCCTGCAGTCCGGCCAGATCGACGCCACCGCCGCGATCAACGCCGTCGACCTGCCGCAGTTCGACGGCCACGGGTTCTGGCTCTCCTACCGCGCCAACCCGGGCGTCGTGTTCAACCTGTTCCCGAACGAGTCCAGCCCGCTGGCCGCCGACGAGGCCGTGCGCACCGCCATCCTCAAGGGGATCGACCGCCAGCAGGTCGTCGACACCGTGCTCACCCCGCAGGACCAGGCGGCGACCAACGTGCTCTCGCACTCCACGCCGCTGTTCGAGGGTGCGGACGACCTGCTCGCCTACGACCCCGATGGCGCGAAGAAGATCCTCGACGACGCGGGCTGGACCGAGGGTGCCGACGGCATCCGCGAGAAGGACGGGCAGAAGCTCTCCACGACCGTGACGTTCTGGCAGGTGCCCGAGCCGCTCGAGCTCGTGCAGCAGCAGCTGCGCCAGATCGGCGTGGACCTGCAGCTCAAGCACGTCACCGTCGCGGAGTCCGAGGCGGCCAAGGAGTCCGGCGACTTCGACTTCGACTACTACAACCTCACCCGGTCCGACGCCGACGTGCTGCGCACGATCTTCTCGGCGAACGCCCGCAACATCAACCAGCGCGACCCCGAGGAGGTCGACACGCTCCTCGACGACTCGGCCGCCGCCACCGACCCCGCGGAGCGCCAGAAGCTCGTGACCGAGGCGTCCCGGCTGCTGCTCGAGCGCGGGCACGCCATCCCCGTCTACGAGCTGTCCACCACGATCGCCGCCGCCGACCGCGTGCAGGGGCTGACCTTCGAGGCCTCCTCGCGGCTGGACTTCTACGACGCGTGGGTGACCGACGGGGCAGGGGAGTGACCCGATGACGCGCTACGTGCTGCAGCGCGCCGGGCAGGGGGTCTTCGTCCTCTGGGCGGCCTTCACCGTCGCGTTCTTCGTCCTCTACCTGCTGCCGAGCGACCCGGTCGCCCTGGTGGCGTCCGGGGGCGGCGAGGTGAGCCAGGTCGACCCCGCCCAGCTCGCCGCCCTGCGGGCCGAGTACGGCCTGGACCGCCCCCTGGTCGTCCAGTACGGCGACGCCCTCCTCGGCGCGCTGACCGGCGACTTCGGCGACTCCTACGTGAGCGGCGCGTCCGCCACGTCGCTCGTCGCGCAGGCCCTGCCCGAGACGCTCAAGCTCACGGGTGCCGCGCTGCTCGTCGCCGTCGTGGGCGGCACCGCGGTCGCCGTGGCCAGCGTGCTCCCGCGGTCCCGGTTCCTGCGCCAGGCACTCTCCGCCCTGCCCCCGCTCGGGGTGGCCCTGCCCACCTTCTTCGTCGGCCTGGTGCTGCTGCAGTGGTTCTCGTTCCGGCTGCCGGTGTTCCCGGCGATCGGCAACGAGGGGCCGATCAGCCTCGTGCTGCCCACGATCACGCTCGCGGTCCCCGCCGGGGCGCAGCTCGCCCAGATCCTGTCCCGCTCCCTGCGGGGCGCGCTCGGGGAGCCCTACGTCGAGACGGCGTGGGCCAAGGGTGCGAGCCGCACCCGGGTGCACCTCGCGCACGCGCTGCGCAACGCCGCCATCCCGGCGTTCACGGTGCTCGGGGTGATGGTCGGCGGGCTCCTCGGGGGCGCCGTCGTCACCGAGACGGTGTTCTCGCGCCAGGGCCTGGGCCGCCTCACCGTGCAGTCGGTCAACCAGCAGGACGTGCCCGTCGTCCTGGCGGTCGTCGTGCTGTCGGCGCTCGTCTTCGTCGTCGTCACCCTCGTGGTCGACCTCGTCTACCCCCTGCTCGACCCCCGGATCGAGATCCGGCGACCCACGGCGGTGACCGCATGACGCTGCAGACCCTCTCCCGCCCACGGGGCGTCGTCGCACCGGCCTCGACCCCCGCTCCCGCCGCTCCGCCGGATACCGGACGACCCCGCCGCGCCGCCCGCGGCGCCCGCCACGTGCTGCGCCGCCCCGGGCTGCTGCTGGCCGTGGCCGTGCTGCTGCTCGTCGCCGCGTGGGCCGTGGTGCCGCAGGCGTTCACCGCCCAGGACCCCCTGGGCGGCGTCCCCGCCGACCGGCTCCAGCCGCCGTCCGGCGCGCACTGGTTCGGCACCGACCACCTGGGCCGCGACGTGTACGCCCGGGTGGTGCACGGGGCCTCGCTCACCCTGCGCACGACGGCGCTCGCGGTGGCCGTCGGCCTCGTCGTCGGGTCGCTGCTCGGCCTCCTCGCGGGATTCCTGCGCGGCTGGGTGGACGACGTCGTCGGCCGCCTGGTCGACGTGCTCCTGGCGATCCCGAGCATCCTGCTGTCCCTGGCCATCATCACCGCGCTCGGCTTCGGGCCCGTCAAGGTGGCGGTCGCGGTCGGCATCGGCTCCGTGGCGACGTTCGCGCGCGTCATGCGCGCCGAGGTGCTGCGTGTCTCGACGTCGGTCTACGTGGAGGCGGCCCGCGCCTCGGGGCTGCGGTGGCCCGCCGTGTTGGGCCGGCACGTGCTGCCCAACTCCTCGGGCCCGGTGCTCGCGCTCGTCGCGCTCGACTTCGGCACCGCCGTGCTGGCCGTGTCGGCCCTGAGCTTCCTCGGGTACGGCACCCCGCCGCCCGCGCCCGAGTGGGGGGCGCTCGTCTCCGGCGGGCGCGACTACCTCGCCACCGCCTGGTGGCTCACCACGCTGCCCGGCCTCGTGATCGTGGCCGTCGTGCTCGCCGCCAACCGGGTGTCGCGCGCGCTCGAGAAGACGGGAGAGGACCAGTGACGCAGCAGCACACCCCGCAGAGCGGCCAGGAGACGCCGGTCCTGGAGATCAGCGGCCTCGAGGTCGCCTACCGGACCGCGGACGGCGGCACCCGCCCCGCGGTGCGCGGCGTGGACCTGCGCGTCGCGGCCGGGGAGGTCGTGGCCCTCGTGGGCGAGTCGGGCTCCGGCAAGAGCACGACGGCGCACGCCGCCCTGCACCTGCTGCCGCGCGGCGGGCAGGTCACGGGCGGGCGGATCCACCTCGACGGCCGCGACCTGTCCGGCCTCACGGCGAAGGAGTGGCAGGCCGTGCGCGGCCGCCACGTGGGCCTCGTGCCCCAGGACCCGACCGTGTCCCTCAACCCCGTCGTGCGCGTGGGCGACCAGGTCGCCGAGGTGCTCGTGATCCACGGGCTGGCCCGGCGCGCGGACGCCAAGGTCCGGGCCGTGGAGCTGCTGCGCCAGGCCGGGGTGGACGACCCCGCCGCCCGCGCCCGGCAGTACCCGCACCAGCTGTCGGGCGGCCTGCGCCAGCGCGTGCTCATCGCGATCGCCATCGCGGCGGGTCCACGCCTGATCGTCGCCGACGAGCCGACCAGCGCCCTGGACGTCACCGTGCAGCGGCGCATCCTCGACCACCTCGACTCCCTGGTGCGCGACACGGGCACCGCGGTGCTGCTCATCACGCACGACCTGGGCGTCGCCGCAGACCGCGCGGACCGGATCGTCGTGCTGGAGCAGGGCGTCGTCGTCGAGGAGGGTCCCGCCGCGCAGCTGCTCGGCGACCCGCAGCACCCGTACACCCGCAAGCTCATCGCCGCCGCGCCGAGCCTCGCCAGCTCGCGGCTCGTCGTCGCCGCGGGCCCGGAGCACCATGACGCCGGGGCTCGCGACGGTGGGGGCCCCGAGGACGAACGTCCCGGTACGCCGGCCGCCCCGTCGTCCGCCGAGGGCACGGCGGCGCCGGTCCTCGCGCTCGACGGCGTCCGCAAGGAGTTCGCCCTGCCGCGCGGCGCCGAGCGGCGCACCCTCGTGGCGGTGGACGACGTGAGCCTCGCCGTCGGACGGGGACGCACGTACGCCCTGGTGGGGGAGTCGGGCTCGGGCAAGAGCACCACCGCGCGCCTCGCGCTCCGGCTCGAGCGGCCGTCGGCCGGGCGGGTCGTGTTCCGTGGCACGGACATCACCGCCGCGCGCGGCGGAGAGCTGCGCACGCTGCGGCGCGGGTTCCAGGTCGTGTACCAGAGCCCCTACGCGTCGCTGGACCCGCGGTTCACCGTGGAGCAGATCGTCGCCGAACCGCTGCGCGCCTACGGCGTGGGCGACCGCGCCGAGCGTGCCGACCGGGCGCGCGCGCTGATCGAGGACGTGGCCCTGCCCGCCGACGTCCTGCGGCGCGGCCCCCGCGAGCTGTCCGGCGGCCAGCGGCAGCGCGTCGCCATCGCGCGGGCCCTCGCCCTGCAGCCGGACCTCGTGGTGCTCGACGAGCCCGTGTCGGCCCTGGACGTGTCCGTGCAGGCGCAGATCCTCGAGCTCCTGGTGCGGCTGCAGGCCGAGCACGGGCTCGCCTACCTGTTCATCTCGCACGACCTCGCGGTCGTGCGCCAGGTGGCCGACCAGGTCGGGGTGATGAGCCGGGGCCGGCTCGTCGAGTCCGGCGAGGCCGACCAGATCCTGCTGGACCCGCAGGACGACTACACGCGCGAGCTCGTCGCGGCCATCCCCGGTCGCCGGGCGGTGCAGAAGCTGGAGAGGGTATGACGACGACGACCGTGACCACGAGCACGGCGACCGCGGGCCGGCCGCTGACCACCGAGCAGGAGCTCGCCGGGCAGACCGTCGAGCTGCTGCAGGCGCTGATCCGCAACGCGTGCGTCAACGACGGCACGGTGGAGTCCGGGCAGGAGGTCCGCAACGCCACCACCATCGCCGACTTCCTCGACGGCTCCGGGCTGGACCTGGAGCTCGTCGAGCCGCAGCCCGGCCGCACGTCGCTCGCCACGCGCGTGCACGGCACCGACCCCGCGGCGCCGAGCCTCGGCCTGGTGGGCCACACGGACGTCGTGCCGGTCGAGGAGGACGGCTGGACCCGCGACCCCTTCGGCGCCGAGCTCGTGGACGGCTGGGTGTGGGGCCGCGGCGCCATCGACATGCTCGGGCTCACCGCGGCGTACGCCGTCGTGACGCGGGCGCTCGCCACGTCCGGCCGGCCGCCGCGCGGCGACCTGCTGCTCGCCGCCGTCGCCGACGAGGAGCACGGCAGCGTCTGGGGCGTCGACTGGCTGACCACCCACCGGTGGGACCTCGTGCAGGCCGACCACGTGCTCACCGAGTCCGGCGGCGTCCCCGTCGGCCCTGCCGGGTCACGCACCCTCGCCGTGGGCGAGAAGGGCGGCGCTGGGCGGCTGCTCCGGGTCCACGGACGGCCCGGCCACGGCTCCGGCCCGTGGGGCAGCCGCAACGCGATCGTCATCGCGGCGGAGGTCGTGCGCCGGGTGGCCGACGCGCGCGGGCCTGTCGTCGTCGGCGACCTGTGGCGGCGGTACGTCGACGCGCTCGCGCCGGAGCCCGACCTGCGCGCGGCGCTGCTGGACCCCGAGCGGATCGACGACGCGCTGCCGCAGCTCGGCGGGCTCGGCGCCGTCGCGCACGCCACGACCCACACGACGCTCGCGCCGACCGTCATCGGCGCGGGTTCCAAGCCGAACGTCATCCCGGGCCTGGCCGAGATCACGCTCGACATCCGCGTCCTGCCGGGCACCCGTCCCGGCGACGTGGAGGCGCTCCTGACCGAGACCCTGGGCGACCTCGCCGAGCACGTCGAGATCGTCGGCGACCGCTTCGGCGAGCCGTCGCTGTCTCCCACGGACACGGACCTGTACCGGGTGATCGAGGGCGCGGTCTCGGCACGGACGGGTGCCCCCGTCGTCCCGACGCTCGGCACGGGCGGCACGGACGGCCGGTTCTACCGGCGCCGGGGCGTCCCGGCCTACGGGTTCGGACTGCTCAGCGCCGGCTGGGACCCGGGCACGTGGCGCGGCCTGTTCCACGGCAACGACGAGCGCGTCGACGTCGCCTCCCTGGAGCTCACCACGGCGGCGCTGCACGACGTCGTGACGGCGTTCCTGCGCTGAGCGGCGTCCTCCGAGGGCGGGGCCGGTAGGGTCCGGGGCATGGCGACGGTGCTTCCTTTCGACGGTCACACTCCCGAGATCCACCCCACGGCGTGGGTCGCCCCCACGGCGACGATCGTGGGGAACGTCCGCATCGGCGCGCGGGCCAGCGTCTTCTACGGCGCGGTGCTCCGCGGCGACATGGACGCGATCGAGCTCGGCGAGGGCTCCAACATCCAGGACAACTGCGTGGTGCACACGGACACCGGCGTGCCCGCGACCATCGGCGCCGGCGTCGGGGTGGGCCACGGGGCGATCATCCACGGCGCCACGGTGGGCGACGGCAGCCTGGTCGGCATGGGCGCGACGCTGCTCAACGGCTCGGTCGTGGGCGAGGGCGCCTTCGTGGCGGCCGGCGCGCTGGTGCGCGAGGGCCAGGAGATCCCGGCAGGGCACCTGGCGGTCGGCGTGCCCGCCAAGGACCGCGGCCCGCTCGACGCCGAGGGCGCCGAGCGGGTGCGCCGCAACGCGATCGAGTACCAGGAGCTCGCCGAGCGCCACCGCCGCTCGGTCGGTTGAGCCGCACGGCCGGCCCGACCGGCGGGCGTCGCGGTACGGGGCGGTGCCGGTGTCAGGCCGGGGGCGTACGCACCGCGCCGAACGTGGTGCGCGCCCGCAGCCGGAAGCCGAGGGCCTCGTACAGCCGGATGGCGTTCGCGTTGGTCCCGGCCGCGTGCAGCATCGGGCGGGCGCCGCGCTCGCGCACGTGGTGGGCGACGTCGAGGACCAGGCGGGTGGCGAGGCCCTGGCCGCGGTGGTCGGGGTCGGTCGTCACGGCGCTGATCTCCGTCCAGCCGGCCGGCTGCAGGCGTTCGCCGGCCATCGCGACGAGCCGGCCCTCGCGGCGGATGCCGACGTACCGGCCCATGAGGTACGTGCGGGGCAGGAACGGGCCGGGACGGGAGCGCTCGACGAGCGCCAGCATGTCGGGCACGTCGTCCGCGCCGAGCACCACGGCCTCGTCGTCGGCCCGCGTCCGCAGCCGGTCCGTCTCGACGAGCTGGACGCCTTCGTGCGCGGCGACGGTCTGCCAACCGGTGGGCAGCGCGACGCCGGCCGGCGGACCGGGGAACTCGGCGCCGTGCCCCGCGACGTCGACGATCGCGTCCCACACGTCGGGGTCGTCCCACGACCGGACGGCGGCGAACGGCGACACGTCGACCGGGTAGCGCAGCACCAGCTCGTTGCCCTCCGCGAGGTGCGCGTGCGCGCCGGTGAGCGACGACCAGCGAGGGTTGTCGAGGACGGCCTCGGACGCGGGGTCGGGGGACCCCGTGGGAGCGTCCGTCGAGATGGTCACGGTGGTCATGTCGCCTCCTGGTCTGCCGAGGCAGCGTACGTGCTCACGGCACGAGGACGGGGGTCGGTTCGCTGTCGGCGTCGACGGCGCCGGCCCCGGCCCCGGTGCCCCGCCGGGTGAGCGGCTCGCGCAGCCCGAGGTGCTCGCGCAGCGTGGTGCCGGCGTACTCCGTCGGGTAGGCGCCGCGCTCCTGCAGGGCGGGCACCACCTTCTCCACGACGTCGTCCAGGCCGGCGGGAACGATCCACGGGCTGAGGTTGAACCCGTCGACGGCGGCCGTGCGCACCCACCGGGTGAGCTCGTCGGCCACGGCGTCGGGGGTGCCCGTGAAGCCGCGCTCGCCCGCGTTGCGGATCACCAGCTCGCGGATGGAGAGGTGCTCGGCCTCCGCGACCGCGCGCCACTGCCGGGCGATCTCGTGCGTGCGCGCCCCCGTCGTCGCGGAGCCGCGCTCGCCGCCCAGCTCCTCGACCACCGGGTCGTGGGCGGGCAGGGGGCCGTCGGGGTCGTAGGACGAGAGGTCCTCGCCCCAGATGGTGCCGACGATCGAGAGCGCGGTGGCCGGGGTGACCTGGGCGCTGCGCACCCAGCGGGCCTTCTCCTCGGCCTCGGCGGGCGTGTCGCCGACGACGATCGCCGTGCCGGGGAAGATCTTCACGTCGCCCTCCGGCCGGCCCGCCGCGACGACCCGCCGCCGCACGTCGGCGGCGAACTCGAGCGCGTCGGCGAGCACGGCGCCGTGCCGGGAGAAGATCACGTCGGCGTGGGCGGCGGCGAAGTCCCGCCCCTGGGGCGAGTCGCCGGCCTGGAAGATCACCGGGTGGCCCTGCGGGCTGCGGGGCGTGGACACGTCGAGGACGAGGTCGCGGGGCGTGCGCAGGTCCACCCCGGGGACCGACACGCGGGCGACCGGTCCCGGTGCGGCGCCGTCGTCCCCGAACGCGTCCCAGACCCCGCGCGCGACGGCCAGCACGGCCGCGGCCCGCTCGTAGCGGTCGGCGTGGTCGAGGTAGCCGCCGCGGCGGAAGTTCTCCCCGGTCCACGCGTTGTCGGTCGTCACGACGTTCCACGCGGCCCGGCCGCCGGACAGGACGTCGAGGCTCGCGAGGCGGCGGGCCAGGTCGGCCGGGTCGTGGTAGGTCGTGTTCTGGGTGGCGACGAGGCCGATGCGCTCCGTGATCGCCGCGAGCGCCGCGAGCTGGGTGATCGCGTCGGGGCGGCCGACCACGTCGAGGTCGTGGACGCGGCCGCGGGTCTCGCGCAGGCGCAGCCCCTCGCCGAGGAAGAACGCGTCGAAGAGGCCGCGCTCGGCGGTGCGGACCACGCGCTCGAACGAGGCGAAGTCGGTCTGCGACCCGGAGTCGGGGTCGGACCAGATTGTGGTGTGGTTGACGCCCTGGAAGAAGACGCCGAAGTGCACCTGGGCGTGCGGCCGGGTGAGCGGGGCGTCCGGGACGCCGGTGGTCGGGCTGGTGGTCTGGCTGGTGGGCATCGCGGGTTCCTCAGGCGTGCGCGGCCGCGGGCAGCGCGGCGCGGGTGCGGGTGTCGTAGCGGTTGGCGGGGCGCGGCAGGCCGAGGGCCTCGCGCAGGGTGGCGCCCGAGCGGGGCGCCGCGGTGAGCCGGGCGGCACGCAGCGCGGGCAGCACCACGGCGGCGAGCGCGGGCAGGTCCGTGTCGAGCACGGCGGGCAGCAGGCGCACGCCGGCCACGTCGTCCGAGACGGCGAGCTCCGCGAGGAGGGCGGCGAGGCCGGTGGCGTCGCCGGCGTACCGCAGCGCGCCCGTGCCCCAGTCGGTGCGTGCCCCCGCGGGGGCGGCGGCGTCGAGCTCCGCGAGCCGGGCGGCGGCCGACCGGCCGCCGGCGTCGAGCACGACCTCCAGGTCGACGACGGCGCGGGCGGCGCCGTGGGGCTCGTGGCCGGTGGCGGCCCGCGCCGCGGCGCGGACGGACGCGACGTCCGGGCCGCCGACGAGCGCGACGTCGACCAACGGTTCGTCGCGCACCGACGGCGCCACGTCCCCGGCCGCCGCCAGGACGACGAGCTGGCCCTGCGGCGGGCGGGGCGTGATGAGGGGCCCCTTGACGGAGAACGACCCGCCGACGAAGTCGACGTGGTGGAGGCGGTCGCGGTCGACATAACGGCCGGTGGCGACGTCGCGGATCACGGCGTCGTCCTCCCAGGAGTCCCAGAGGTCGCGCACGACCTGGACGACGTCGCGCGCCTCGGCAGCGAGGTCGGCCACCGGCTCGCGGCCGTACGCGTCGGCCGCCTGCGGGGTGCGGGTGACGGCCGCGAGCCAGCCGCCGCGGCCGGCGGCGGCGATGTCGAGGGACGCGAGCTGGGTCGCGACGTGGAACGGCTCGGGATAGGTGGTCGGCACCTGGGGCACCAGGCCGATGGCGGTGGTGGTGCGTGAGACGAACGCCGCTCGGGTCACGGCGTCGAGCCGCGCCGCGGACGGCGACCCGTTGACGGCGGGCAGCAGGGCGTCGGCGAACGTGGCGAAGGTGACGCCGGCGTTCTCGGCGTGCCGCACGGTGCGTGCGAGCCGGGTGGCCGAGACGAGCTCCGCGGCGGGGAGCCCGCTGGCCGCGGCGGCCGCCGGGTGCGCTCCCGTGCCGTCGACGTCGAGCCCGACGAGGAAGGGTGTGCTGGTCGTGGTGGTGGTCATGGTGTCTCCGTGCTCAGATCGCGGACTCGTCGCCGAGGCGGTGGTAGGTGCGGTCGAGGTAGACGAGCGGTGAGGCGTCGTCCGACCCGGACTGCAGGGCGCGCAGCGAGACGAGGTAGCTGTCGCCCACGGGGGTGCGCTGGATGACGCGGGCGCGCACCCACGACACGGCTCCGTCGACGACGGGTTCTCCCGACGGCAGGGCGGTCCAGCCGCCGGCCGCGAACCTGTCGATGCCGCTCGTGGCGAACCGGGCGGAGACGTCGTCCTGGTGGTCGGCGAGGAAGCTGATCGCCAGCGTCCTGGCCTGCGAGACCGCGGGCCAGGACGACGACGTGGACGCCAGGGAGAACGCCAGGAGCGGCGGCGCCGCGGAGACGGAGATCACGGACGTGGCGGTGAACCCGACGGGCCGCCCGTCGTGCTCGAGCGCGACGACGGCGACGCCCGCGGGGTGCTGGCGGAAGACCGTCTTGAACTCGTCGGGGGACAGCTGGGGCTCGTCCTGCTCGGCCAGGAGCTCCTCCATGCCGGTCAGCGCGGCGGACAGGTCGGTGTGGTCGGTGCTCACCGGGCGGCTCCTGTCAGCTCGGCGGTGGCCGCGGCGGTCCCGGCGGCCCGGCGCAGCGGTGCCGCCCAGCGGGCGAACCACGGGTCGAGGGCCGCGCCGAGGTCGGTCAGCTGGGCCTCGGTGAGCGTGAGGGAGCGGGTGGGCACGACGGCGCCGAGCTCCACCAGGACCGGACGCAGGTGCACCTCGCCCGCGAGGGCGTGGGCGGGGTTGCCGGACACGACGAGCGGCACGACGACGACCCCGGCGAGCCCGTCGGGCCCGTAGAGGTCGAGGAAGGACTTGAGCAGGCCGGTGTAGGAGGCCTTGTAGACCGGGGTCGCGACGACGGCGACGGTGGCGCGCGCGAGGCGCTCCTTCGCCTCGTCCGCGGAGGGGCGGTCCGGGGTGAGGATCTCGCCCGCGAACGCCGCGAGCTCGATCGTGGTGACGTCGTCGGTGCCGAGCAGCTCGGCGATCCGGCGCCCGGCGGCCTCGGCCGCGGCCAGGGTGCGCGAGCCCTCGCGCGGGTTGCCGGAGACCACCACTACGGAGGCGGCGGAGGGTCGGGTGGGGTCGGTCATGGGATGTACCTCGCAGTCCGTCGATCACGCTTGCCGCGCGGCGTCTCGGCCCGCGGACGGGCCGGCCGGCGGCCTGGTCATCTCCCGGAGCACCCCGCCGTGACGTGGGGTTGCTGCCCAGCCAGCCGGGGCTTCGCGCTGGGGCTCGTGACCTGGGGCGGAGGTATAGCAGCCGTGTCGCGGAACGCCAGGCTGCTCCCGGAACTTCTCACGATCCGGACGCCGGGACGTCCACGGCGAGGCGTCGGGGCGCGACGACACGACTGGGGGCCGCCACCCGTGTGGGCGGCGGCCCCCGGTCGGGGGAGCGTGCGGGCGTGCCGCGGTCAGGCCTCCAGGCGCAGGCGGGCGCCGAGCGAGGCGGCGGCCACGACCGCGCCCCCTGCGACGAGGACGACGTCCTTGAGGACGTACTGGCCGAGCAGCGTCATGCCGTGCCCGAACAGCTCGTCGCCGAACAGGGCGACGGGCGACAGGATGCCCACCATGGCGACGGCGAGCACGACGACACCGACGCGCAGCAGCCGGCCCGTGACGAGGGTGAGCCCGATGAACGTCTCCATCACGGCGACCAGGATCACGGCCGTGGTCGCGGGCACGAGGCCGAAGGTGAGGGTCTCGACGGTGCGGCCGGCGATCTCCTCGGCCGGGCTGGCGCCGGGGAAGAACTTCAGGACGCCGAAGCCGAGGAACACGAGGCCGAGCGCGACGCGCAGCGCCGGCACCGACCAACGGGTGAGGAACCGGGCCAGCGCGGAGACGGCGACGTCGAGGCGCAGCGCCACCTGCTGGGCGAGCGCGTTCGGGAGGCGGCGCGCGGGAGCGCCCGGGGCTCGGGTGGCACCGGCGGTGCGGTACGACGACGTGGGGCGGTGGGTCGGGGTGGACACGGACATGGTGGTGCTCGCTTTCCGGGGAGGGGCGACCCGGGGGTGGTCGCCCTGGGAGAGAGGCCCTGCCGTGCCCACCGATGCGCCCGCCGCACGTTTTCGCCCGGTCCTCACCCGCCCGCCTCGCCCTCGGGCGGCGTGGTGCCGGGGCGGTGACGCACACTCGGGGGCATGGGCGCGCGCCGCTTCCGCTGGGTGCTGCACGTCGACCTCGACCAGTTCCTGGCCGCGGTCGAGGTCCTGCGGCGCCCGGAGCTCGCCGGGCGTCCGGTGATCGTCGGGGGCCGCGGCGACCCGGCCGAGCGCACCGTGGTCTCCACGGCGTCGTACGAGGCGCGGGCCCACGGCGTCCGGTCGGGGATGCCCCTGCGGGTCGCGGTCCGCAAGGTCCCGGAGGCGGTGGTCCTGCCGGTGGACCGGGAGGCGTACGACGCGGCCAGCGCGCAGGTCATGGAGGCGCTGCGCGGCCTCGGCACGGTGGTGGAGGTCCTCGGCTGGGACGAGGCGTTCCTGGGGTACGACGGCGAGGACCCGGAGGCGTTCGCCCGCCGCGCGCAGCGGGCGGTGCTCGACGCGAGCGGGCTGCACTGCTCGGTCGGCATCGGTGACAACAAGATCCGCGCGAAGATCGCGACGGGGTTCGGGAAGCCGGCAGGCGTCTACCGCCTCTGCGCGCAGACCTGGTCCGAGGTGATGGGGGAGCGGCCCACCGGCGACCTGTGGGGCGTGGGCGCGCGGGTGTCGCGACGTCTGGCGGGGCTGGGCTTCGACACGGTGGCGCAGCTCGCCGCCGCGGACGAGGCGGACCTGGTCGGCGAGTTCGGGCCGCGCATGGGCGCCTGGTACGGCGAGCTGGGCCGCGGGCAGGGTTCCGCCGTCGTGGACGACACCCCGTGGGTGGCTCGCGGGCACAGCCGGGAGACCACGTACCAGCGCAACCTCACGACGCCGGGACAGGTCGAGGCGGCTCTGCGCGAGCTGGCCGCGCAGGCGCACGCGGACACCGAGGCCGAGGGGCGGGCGGTGTTCCGGGTGGGCCTGAAGGTGCGCTACGCGCCGTTCTTCACGCGGACGCTCTCGCGCAAGCTGCCGGCGCCGACGCGCTCCCTGGAGGAGGTGACCGCCGCGGTGCTCGACCTCGCGGCCGGCCTGGAGCCCGGCCGCGAGGTGCGACTCCTCGGTGTGCGTGCCGAGATGGTCATGCCCGACGGCGGCACGGGAGGCGGGAGCACGCCGGTGCGCGGGCGGGTCTGACGCGCCCGCGCACCGGTGCGGGTCAGCGCCAGTACCTCTCGGGCACGAGGCCGAGCGTGCGCAGCTCGGCCGCGACGAGGTCGGCGTACACGCCGGCGCCGTACCACGACGTGTGGGTGCGGTCGCCGTTCTCCCGCACGAGGTAGATCGGCTGGGCGTCGACGGGGCCAAGTCCCTCGACCAGCTCCTCGCTCAGGGCGGTGAGGTCGATGAGGTCGACGTCGAGGTCGGCGGCGACGTCGCGGACGTGCTGGGGAAGGCTGCCGGCCGCGGTCTCGATGAGGCCCGTGGAGTTCAGCTGGTCGCCGTCGAACCGGAGCCGGACGATCGGGGTGACGAGCACGGGTGTCGCGCCGGTGGCCCGGACGCGCTCCACGATCTGCGTGAGGTTGGCGCGGTACTGCGCGGCCGTCGTCGTCTTGTCGTTGTGCGCGAGCTGCACGAGCGTGACGTCGCCGGGGCGCAGCTGCGGCACCAGGGCGTCGAACATCTCTGGCTTGGCCAGCACCGAGACCGTGCTCTCCCCGGAGCCGGAGTGGTTGACCACGCTCACCCCGAGACCGAGGTGCGCGGGCAGCCGCTGGCCCCAGCCGGTGTACGGGGCCCCGCCCTGGTCGGTGACGGTGGAGTCGCCGAGCAGCGCCAGGCGCGGCGCGCGCTCGTCGGCGGGCCGGATCCCGATCCCGGCGACGTGCGGGCGTCGCCGGTGAACGTGAGGGTGAGCCCGGGGGTGCCCTCGCCGGCCGGCTGGTTCTGCTGGCTCTCGGGGTCGCGCACGTTGACGGTGAACGTGCGACGGGCCAGCTCGCCGTCGGCGGTGTCGACCTGGGCGACCATGAGCCGCCGGGCCTCCGTCTGCACCTCGGTGCCGGCCGGGCCGTGCCGGTCGCCCAGCATGACCGTGACGTCGTAGTGGCCGGGCGGCAGCTCGGGGTACGTGCACACGACCGGCCCGGCCCCGGTGCACCGCTCGAGCAGCGCGGGGTCCGGGCGCGGCCCGTCGAGGCCCGGACGCCCGGCCGCGTGCGCGGCCGGGCCCGCCAGCGCGGTGCCGGCGGCGAGCGCGCAGCACGCCGCGGTCACGACCCGGCCCGGGCGTCGCCGGGCGCTCACGGCAGCTTCTCCCCGACGAGGGCCAGGCACTGGATCGCGGCGAGCCCGTACTGCGCGGACGCGTTGGACGAGAAACCGGCCTCGTCGACCGCACGCAGCACCGCGGGCGGCTCGATCCGGTGCGTGCCCCAGTCCATGTCGTCCGGGTACCCGGCGTGCCCGGTCGCGAGCTCCTTCCAGGCGCGGGCGGCGAGCGCGTCGTCGTCGAGCCGGACGGCGGCGTAGGCGGTCGCCCGCGAGTAGGCCTGCCGCAGGTTGAGGTTGCCCCAGTCCTTGCCCGAGGCCTCCGCCTGCTCGGCCTTGGTCCCGTTGTACAGCCGGCAGAACTCGACCCAGCGGGCCTCGACGTCGGGCTCGTCGACCAGGTCGAGCAGCTCCGTCATGACCTCGACGAGCCCGAAGACGGAGCTGAGGCTGCCCACGGAGACCGTCTTGTCGGGGCCCGAGGTGAAGGTCGCGGTCTCCAGGTCGTAGGTCGCGTCCGCCTGCACCCAGGCGTTCGGCAGCGCCGCGATCGACCGGGCGCTCGCCAGGAGGCGCTCGCGGGCCCGCGGGTCGCCGTCGCGCTCCCACTCGGTGAGCCACGCACCCGCGATGGCACCCCAGTCGGTGGTCTTGCTCAGCGGGAGGGCGGTGGGATCGGGGTCGTAGTCGCCGGTGGAGCCGTCGATCTTGCGGCCCGCGTTGAGCACGAGGTAGGTGCGGTCGGAGTCGACCAGCTCGCGCAGCAGGTCCCCGGACCGCTCGTCGCCGGTGAGGAAGTAGACGAAGCGGCGGTAGTTGGCGTTGCTGATGCGCACCTGCTTGGCGGAGTCGCCCCAGTGCTGCACGCCGTGGCGGGTGCCCAGGCCCTTCCACTCGCCCAGGTGGTACTGGTCCACCTCTCCCGTGTGCCGGCTCATGGCCTCGGCGAACCGGAAGGCCTGCGCGTCGCCGGTGCGCAGGTAGTGGTACCAGAGCCAGAGGTCCGTGGACAGCTCCGAGTTGTCCCACGCGTACCCGCCGACGTCGTACCGCCACTGGTGCCGGTCGCCGTCGTAGGAGTGCATGACGTCGCCGTAGTCCCAGAACCCGTACCAGGAGCGCTGGTCCACCTGCTCCAGGTGGTAGCGGTGGATCGCGTCGAGGCGGTCCTCGATCGTGGACCTCGCCGGGGTGGACCGGTCGACGGGCGACCAGGACCCGAACACGCCCGCCGAGTGGTTGTGCGCCGGGCTGCTCGCGGGCAGGGGCGGGGTGGCGGTCGCCTCCGCGAGCTGGGCGAAGCGTGCCGCGGTCGGGGTCGCGGCCAGCGCCCAGAACATCAGCTCGGTGGTGCGTGCGACGCCGTAGGGCGTGCCGAAGCCGGGCTCGTAGTCCTCGTAGGTGATCTCCTGCGCGTCGAGCTGCTCGGGGTAGGTGTCCTGGCCCATGCCGTCGTGGTAGAAGCGCAGGTCCATCGCCTCGGCGCGCGGTGACCACATCCAGACGGTCGCGTCGGCCTCGTCGGTCGCGGCGCCGGTGATCTCCAGCTCGGTGGGGTGCAGCTGCCAGAAGTGGCGCATCCCGAAGGCGAGCCCGCCCGACGGCGTGCCGACGTAGCCCAGCCCGGGCGCACGTCCCCCCGCGTCGACCCGCACCCAGGAGTGCCCGGCCTCCGTACGCTTGCGGATCTCGAACCCGTGCGCGGTGAGCTGCGACAGGCTGTGGTCGCCCCACGCGGGGATCCAGTGCAGGCGCGAGGTGACCCGCTGGTCCCAGGTGGCGGGGTCGGGCAGCGCCTCCCCGGCGACCTGCGCGGCCCGGACCGCGGCGCCGGGGTCGCGGCGCATGCCGGTGACGCCCCGCACCGCCTCGGCGAGGACGCCACCGTCGGGGCCGGCGAAGCGCACGTGCCGGTCGTACAGCTCGCCGCGCATCGGGACCGTGAAGCGCACGCCCAGACCCGTGACGAAGTCCGAGTCCTCGTCACCGTCGAAGATGAACGTGTGCACCAGGCGGATCCCGTCCGACCCGGCGAACAGGGCGAAGCGCAGCACGAAGGGCAGCCACTCGCGGCGTCCCTTGCGGTGCTTCCCCTCGACCTTGACGACGGCGCGCACGGGCCCGGACTGCTCGACGGTGACCTTCTGGACCGTGCCGGTGAACTCCTCGAAGGCGACCTTCGCGCCGCGGTCGGTGTCGGGAGAGTCCTGGCGCTGGACGACGAGCCGCCCGTCCTTGGCGACGACGTCGCCGCCGCGGCGGATCGCGCGCACCACCTTGTCGCCCTGGCGCCCGAACTCGACCTGGACGACACCGGTGTCCACGACGACGCGGCCCGGGTTCTCCTGCACGGTGATCGTGTGCTGCCCCCGCGCGGGCGCACCGGGCGCGAGCCGGTAGGTCTCGGCGCGGGGGGCGGACTCGCTCACGGCATGCGCGGTCCACTTCACGGAGCCGTCGGGCCACCACGCGGTGGGCCAGGTCTGCACCGGCACGGCCTCGCCGGCCGCCGTCGACAGGGCGAAGGACTGGTCGCCGGCCAGCGCGCCGCGCGGCCAGGGCACGCCCCAGGTGGCGCCCCCGGCGAGGGCGGCGGGAGCGCCGCCCTCCAGCCAGCGGACGTCGACCGGGTCGTGCCCGGTGAGGGCGAGGGGGAGCGGGGACCCCGCCGGGGCGGCGCTCGCGGTGCGCGCGCTGAGCGCGGCGACCGCGCCGGCGGTGAGGGCGGAGGTGAGGACGGTACGGCGGCTGACGTCGACCACGGTGGGTCACTCCTTCGTGACGGTGGGTGCGTTGTCCGTCGGCGGACGGGCCCATCGTGCGAGGAGATCGAGCAACCGATCGTGAAACGCGCAAAACCGGACGCCCCGGCGGGCGCCCCGGGTCAGGCGGTCGTCCCGAGCTGCTCCGGGAGCACCTCGTGGCCGAGCGGCGCCCCCGCCGCCAGGAGCTCGACCTCGCCGACGGCGAGGTCGCCGAGGCGGCGCAGCTCGTTGCCCAGCGACCCGGCGACGTGCGGCGTGAGCAGCGCCCCGGGAGCGTCCCACAGGGCGTGGTCGGCGGGCAGCGGCTCGGGGTCGGTGACGTCGAGGACGGCGCGCAGCCTGCCCGCCAGCACCTCGCGGGTGAGGGCCGGGGTGTCGACGAGACGCCCGCGCGCGGTGTTCACCAGCGTCGCCGCGTCCGGCATGAGGGCGAGCTGCCGCGCCCCGATCATCCGGTAGGTCTCCGGCAGGTCGGGGGCGTGCACGGTCACGACGTCGCTCGCCCGCACGAGATCGTCGAGGGTGGCCGCCGTGGCCCCGAGGGCGCGTGCCGCGTCGGCGTCGACCCACGGGTCGTGCAGAAGGACCTCGACGTCGAACGGTGCCAGCAGGCGCATCACCTGCCGGCCGATGCGGGACGCCCCGACGACCCCGACCGTCAGGCCGTGGTTGCCCAGCGGTGCGGGCAGCTCCCAGCCGTCGAACCGGCGACGGGCCGCGAACGCGTCGGCCGCCTCGAGGACGCGCTTGCCCGCCAGCAGCACCGTCGCGAGCGTGTACTCGGCCACCGGGCGGGCGTTCGCGGCGGCCGCGCTGGACACGCGCACGCCGCGCTCCCACAGCTCGGGGGTGACGATCGGCTTCACCGAGCCGGCGGCGTGCACGACGGCGCGCAGCCGGGGAGCACGCCGCAGCAGGGCGTCGTCGAGCCGGGGCGCGCCCCAGCCCGTGAGGAGCACGTCCACCTCCCCGAGGACCTCGCCGGCCCCCTCGCGCGTCCGGGCACCGGCACCGCCGAGCGCGTCCGGCGTGAGCACCCCCTCGGCCACGTCGGCCACCGCGCGCAGCCGGGCGGTCGCGGCGTCGTCGAACAGCTCGGGCACGAGGTCCGCGTGGCGCATGGCGAAGGCCGCGCGCAGCCGGGTCACGACGCGGCCCCGGAGCGCGTCGGGACGGCGCCCGTCGGCACCGCGTCGACGCGGCCGTCCGGCCACCGCACCTCGACGCCGGCAGGTGGGCCGCCGTGCGCCCCGCGGCGCACCCGCACCACGGGGGCGGGCCGGCGCGGGGTGTCGTCCGCGCCCGTCAGGACCACGAGCGCGGCGACCACCGCACCGGCCTCGACCGGCGAGGACGTGCGCAGCCACGGCACGGCGGACGCCGAGCCCAACGGGTCCGAGCCCGTCCGGCGGGCCGCGCCGGCGGTGTCCAGGACGGTCCGCGTGCCCGGCGGCGTGCCCGGCGGTGTGTCCTGCGGCTCCTCCGGCGTGGCGCCGGCCCCGGACCCGGAGGGACCGCCCTCGGTCGTGACGTCCAGGGCGCGCACGCGCGACGACGTCCCGTCGTCGCGGACGACCCGCACGAAGGTGCCCGAGCGGTCGGCGCTCCGCTCGACGGACAGCGCGCCCTCCCGTCCGGCCGCGAGCGCCCACCCGCCCACGTGCAGCCGCCACGGCCCGGTGTCGGCGGGCCACGCGGCGTCCCGGTCGAGGTCGTCCGCCGTCGTGCCCGGCTCCGGCGCGCGGCCGGGCACCGCGGTCGAGGCGGGCGTCCACCACGCCAGGCGCACCTCGTCCGCGCCGTGCACGACCGAGGCGGTCGTGAGCACCGGTCCCCGACGCAGGCCGGCCCAGCCGGCGTCGTCGCCCGGCCCGGCAGCCCCCGGCGCCGCGCCGCCCGGCAGGTCGCCCGTCGGGCCGGCGTCGGTCCCCGGGCCGCCGGGCACGTCCAGCCAGCAGACGCGGGACCGGGACACGGCCACGGCGTCGTCCAGGTGCACGCGCTCGACGCCGTCGCGGTGGGACGGCAGCCCCCGGGCGTCCAGGAGCGCGGTGTGGGAGTCGAGCGGGGCGGCCACGTCGCCGGCCCCGAGCTGCGGCGACGCCGACCCCGAGTAGGAGAGGCGGCGGTAGAACGGGTCGTCGGCGCGGGGAGACAGCGCGTGCTCGATCGCACGGTCGGAGCCGTGGTTGAGCAGGCGCACGATCCCGTCCGCGGGGGTCGCGCTGACCAGCCAGCCGGGCGCCTGCATCGCCACGGCGTGCGGCTCGTGCCAGGCCTCGGGCAGCTCCGGCGCCGCCGTCCAGACGGGGTGGTCCGCCCCGAGCAGGAGGCCGAGGAAGCCCTTGCTCGCCCAGTAGGGCGACGAGCCGCCCGTGTACAGCTGGCGCACCCGGTCGTACCGGCGGTGCCAGCCGACCGGGAGGAGCCCTCGGTCGTCGACGGCGCCGGCGGCGTCGAAGTGCTCGGCCACCGCGGCCGTGAGGGCCCGGGTGGCCCCGGGGGACAAGGGCGTCGCGTCGGCGACGGCGCCCGCCCAGAACGGGCCGAGCACGGCGTGCCGGTAGGTCACCGAGCGCCCCTGCAGCATCGGGGCCCCGTGCGCACCGACCAGGTGGACGGCCTGGTCGAGGAAGGCGCGCAGGCGCCCGGCGTGCACGTCGTCGAGCGGGCGCCCCTGGATCCGGGCGTGCAGCAGCGGGTAGACGTGCCACGCCCACCCCGCGTAGTGGTCGAAGTTCTGGCGGCGCCCGCCGCGGCCCCGGCCGTCGGAGTACCAGCCGCCGCCCACGTACAGCGACTCCGCGGTCTCGGCGTTGTGGTCGAGGTCGGCCTGCTCCCACGGGCCGCCGACGCTCGCCAGGAACGCCTCGATCACGTTCTGGAACCACAACCAGTTGTTCGTGTACCCGCGGGTGCCGACCACGCCGGCCAGCCAGTCGACGGTGCGCTGCCGGGTGCCGTCGTCGAGCCGGTCCCACAGCCAGGGCCTCGTCTCCGAGAGGCCGATCGCCACGGACGCCGCCTCGACCACGGCCTGGCGCCGCTCGTCGACGCGCGGCCAGCGCTCGCTCCCCGCCGGGTCCGTGCCGTGCCGCAGCCCGTCCGCGTAGCGCTCCAGCAGCCCGTGCGGGTCGCGGCCGTCCTCGCCGTGCAGGCGGAACGCCGCGAGCAGGAACGTGCGCGCGTACCCCTCGAGCCCGTCGCTCCACACCCCGGACCCGCTCACGGGGCCGGGGAGCGTCAGGAGCGCGCCGCCCGGCGACGCGTAGGGGCGCACCGCGTCGAGCAGGTCGTCGGCGGTCGCGAGCCACTGCGCGCGCGTCCAGCGACGCGCGGGCGCGAGGCGGCGGTCGGCCGCCGTCCCGCTCGACGGGGCTCCCGTGGTCGCGACCGGGCGTGCTCCCGGGAGTGCTCCCGGTGTCTCTGCGGGCCTCTTTCCGGGAACGTCGGTCGGGCTCGAGGTGCTGAGGGGCGGCGTCGCGGCGGGTGTCACCCCGGCATCCTCGCGCAGCGGTCGAGAGCCGGGGAAGGGTCGAACATTTCCGGTCATCCTCGGACATCGTCCGCTACGGTGCTGCTTCGTCACGGCCTGTCGCCGGCCTGACCCGGCCCGCTCGACGACGACGGAGGACCCATGCACCTGCCCACGGCCCGGCACGAGTACCTGCTGCGCGAGGTGGAGCTGCGCGGGAGCGTCCGCTCGGCGGAGGCTGCCGCGGCGCTCGGCGTCGCCGAGGTGACGATCCGGCGCGACATCGTCGAGCTCGACCGGGCCGGGCGCCTGGCCCGCGTGCACGGTGGGGCCGTGGCCCTGCGCTCGGCGCGCGAGCCGCAGGCCGCCCGCGTGCTGGTGGGCGTCGTGGTGCCGAGCTCCACCGTGCACTTCCCGCCGCTCGTGCGCGGCATGGAGGCGCTCGCCCCCAGCCTCCACGTCCGCCTGGTGCTCGGCGTCTCGCACTACCGCCCCGAGGTCGAGGCCGCTCAGGTGGACCGGCTCGTCGGGCTGGGCGTCCAGGGGATCGTCGTCGCCCCCACCACCCGGGACCGGTCGCCGGAGGAGCTCGCGGCCTGGCTGCGGTCGGTGCCCGTGCCGGTGGTCGTGGTGGAGCGGCGCGTCGACGGGCTCACCGCCCTGAGCGAGCTCGACCAGGTGCGGTCCGACCACGCGCACGGCGCCGTCCTCGCGGTGGAGCACCTCGCCGGGCTCGGCCACCGTCGCATCGGTCTGGCGGTCTACGACCGGACACCGACCGCGCCGCACGTGCGCGAGGGCTTCGCGACCGCGGTCTCGCGGCTCGGCGTCGCGCCCGGTCCGGACGTCTCGCTGCCCAAGGGCGAGGGCGACCCCGCCGGGCTCGCGCGAGAGCTGGGCGCGCTCCTCGACCGGTGCCGCGAGACCGGCACGCGCGCGGTGCTCGTGCACACCGACGACCACGCGGCCCGGCTCGTCGAGGCGGCGCTGGACCGTGGCCTTCGCGTGCCCGAGGACCTCGCCGTGGTGGCGTACGACGACGAGAACGCGGAGCTCGCCGTCGTCCCGCTGACGACGGTGACCCCGCCGCGGCGGGAGCTGGGCCGGGAGGCCCTGCGCCTGCTCGTCGGGCGGATCGTGGGGGACGAGGGCGGCGAGGTGCCCGGGGCGCAGGGGTCACCGCGGCACGTCGCGCTGCTGCCGCGCCTCACCGTGCGCGGGTCGTGCGGGGCGGCCGCGGGCTGAGGCCCGGCCCGCCCCGCCCCGCCCTACAGCTCCTTCGGGAACGTCAGGACGACCGCGGTGGACGCCACGAACAGCACCGCGGCGACGCCGAGCAGCCCGCGCCGCGCCGTGCGGTGCGCGAGCTTGGTGCTCAGCGCGGCGAACAGGGCGACGGAGGCGAACAGGATCGACGTCAGCACGTAGTTGTCGCCGTACTGATTCGCCTGGCGGGCGGTGGCCGACAGGTCCTCGGCGCGGTCGAGCTCGGCGTCGGCGCGCTCCTGGGCCTCGAGCCGGTACTCGGGCAGGAGGAACGGCGTGCGCGGCGCGGTGTCGTCATGGAACGGGTCCGCGGCGACCCAGGCGTCGAACGCGGGCACCATCTCGGGCCGGAACCGCGTGTACAGGAACTCGGACTCCGTCCCGTCCACGGGCGCGTAGGTGCCGTCGTCGGAGAGCCCGGAGTCCCGCCCCGCGCGGGTCTCCGCGGCGACGGCGTCGATCCAGGACGCGAACGCCGTCACGTCCATCACCGTGAGCTGACCGGCCTCCGTGGACGCGCGCGTGGACTCGGCCCGGGCCGCCCCCGCGGCGGCGTAGCTGTTGGCCTGCACGCCCGACCACTTGGTGGCCTGGAACGCCGACCACGCCGTGACGACGGTCGCGAGCGCGAGCAGCACGGTGGCGGCGAGCTCGACCCGCCGGCTCATGGTGCTCCCGGCGGGGTCTCCAGGGGCGGAGCGGCCGCGTGGCCCGGTCTCGTCCCGCTGCGTCATCGCGTCGCCCTCCGTCCCCCCGCGCCGGATCTCCGTGGCCGCCGCGGTCACGGCTCATCGTGGCGGATGACCTGCGATTTCGCCCCCGGAACGAAGGAGCGGGGTGACTTGCCCCGCCCGGCATGCGGTCGGCGCGCAGCGGTGCCACAGTGTCCGCAGGACGGGCAGCGGCGGGAAGCCTCGCCACGACCGCCGTCGCCGACAGGCTGACCGAGAGGCAGGACATGCGACCCAGTGGACCCGTGGAGCTCGTGCTCATCGAGTTCCCCCGCAGCGACTTCAAGGGCGAGATCATCGCGGAGCTGGGGCGGCTGGCCGACGCCGGCACGATCGACGTGCTCGACGCGCTGGTCGTGCGCAAGGGCGACGACGGCTCGGTCGAGTGGCTCGAGGCGAGCGACAGCGGCGCCGACGAGCTGGCCCGCATCGTGGGCGAGCCCGCCGGGCTGCTCGCGGCCGAGGACGTCGAGGACATCGCCGCCGACCTCGCGCCGGGCTCCGCCGTCGGGATGCTGGTGTTCGAGCACGCGTGGGCGCGCGGCCTCGGCGACGCCGTGCGCGGCGCCGGCGGGCAGGTGCTCGACTGGACGCGCGTGCCGGCGGAGGCGATCGACGCCCTCACCGACGAGATCGAGAAGGAGAGCTGACATGCCCCCTCTGCGACGGATGGGCCGGCCCGGCCTGATCGGCACGATGGCCCGCACGGCCGTGATCACCGGGACGGCGAACGCGACCAGCAGGGCGATGAACCGCCGTGCCGCCTCGCGCGAGCAGCAGCAGTACGAGGCCCAGCAGTACCAGGCCCAGCAGGCGCAGGAGCAGGCCTGGGCCCAGCAGCAGCAGGCCCAGCAGTACCAGGCCCAGCAGGCGCAGCAGCAGGCCCAGGTCGCCGCGACGCCGCCGGCCGACGACCTCATCGCGAAGCTCACGCAGCTGGGTGACCTCAAGGCGGCGGGAGTCCTGTCCGACGCCGAGTTCGCCGCGGCGAAGGCCAAGCTCCTCGGCTGATCGAGGATCCTGCCCCGCGTCCCGCCCACCCCGAGGAGCCGCCGTGACCGCCGCCGCAGACGCCGACAACCCGACCACGCGCCGGCCGTGGGCGAGGTTCCTCGGTGTGTGCGCGCTGCTCGGCATCCCGGTGTCGGTGGCGGCCTTCCTGTTCCTCGCGGTCCTGCACGAGCTCACGCACCTGGTGTGGGAGACGCTGCCGCAGGAGTGGGGTTTCGACGGACCTCCCTGGTGGTGGCCGCTGCCGTGGCTGGCGGTGGCGGGTGTCATGGTCGGCGTCGCGGTGCGCTCGCTCCCGGGCCAGGGCGGCCACCTCCCGGTGCACGGGCTGAGCCTCGGCCCGGTGCCCGCGTCGCACGTGCCCGGCGTCCTCCTCGCCGCGCTGGCCGGCCTCCCGCTCGGTGTCGCGCTGGGCCCCGAGGCCCCCCTGCTGGCGATCGGCGCGGCGCTGGCCCTCGTCCTCGTGCGGCCGTGGGACGCGCGCCTCGGCGACCCGGCGCGCCAGGTCCTCGCGGTGGCCGGCTCCGCCGCGGCGCTCTCGGCGATCTTCGGCAGCCCCGTGGTCGGGGCGGTGTTCGTCGTCGAGGCGTCGGCGATGACCGGCGTGACCGGCGCCCGGCTCGCCGCCGTCGTGCTGCCGAGCCTGGCGGCCTCCGGCGTCGGCGCGCTGGTGTTCACCGGCATGGGCACGTGGACCGGCCTCGAGATCGCGTCGCTGGCGCTGCCCGACGTGGACGCCCCGGCCCGGCCGGACGTCGGCGACGTGCTGTGGACCCTCCCGGTGGCCGTGCTCGTCGCGGTCCTGGTCCGGCTGGTGCACCGCCTGGGCGAGGCGGTCGCGCGCCGGGCGGCGGGGCGGCCCTTCACCGCGGCCGTCGTCGGGGCGCTGGTGGTCGCGGTCTGCGCGTCGGCCTACGCCCTGGCGACGGGTCGTTCGCCCGAGGAGGTCGCGCTCTCGGGCCAGGCGCTGCTGCCGACGCTCGCGGCGGACCCGGCGGCGTGGGGGGCCGGCGCCCTGGTCGCCCTGCTCGCGCTCAAGGGCGTCGCCTACGCGGTCTCCCTCGGCACCCTGCGCGGCGGCCCCATCTTCCCCGCCGTCCTGCTGGGCGCGGCCGCCGGCGTCCTCGCCGCCGACCTGCCCGGGTACGGCGCCGTCCCGGCCCTGGCGGCCGGCATGGGAGCGGCGACGGCGGCGACGCTGCCGTTCCCCGTCTCCTCGACGGTGCTGGTGGTCATGCTGCTGGGGACGGGTGCGCCGGCGATGGCGCCGGTCGTGATCGTCGCGGTCGTCGTCGGGTACACGACCGAGCAGTTCCTCCTCCGGCCGCGCCGCGAGGCCCGCGACCGGGCGCGCGCCGCGGCCGCCTGACGCCGGCGCGGGCCCGCGTCACTCCCCGGTCGCGCCGTCCAGCGCCTCGCGTAGCAGGTCGGCGTGACCGTTGTGCCTCGCGTACTCCTCGATCATGTGCACGAGGATCCAGCGCAGGCTGAACGTGCCCTCGCCCTCCCGCCCGGACTCGCGGGCCGACGTGCCGTCCAGCCCACCGGCCGCGAGCGCCGCGTCGATCGACCGGTCGGCGGCGTCGACGGCGGCGTCGAACAGCCGTCGCAGGTCCTCGGGGGAGTCCAGTGAGGCGCTGTGCCACTCCCAGTCGGGGTCGGCGTCCCAGTCCGTGGTGTCGAACGGCGCCAGGGGCGCGCCGCCGTCGTAGACCTCGAGGAACCAGCTCGTCTCGACGTAGGCGAGGTGCTTGAGCAGCCCGCCGAGCGTCATGGTGCTGGGCGGCAGCGGGGTGCGCAGCTGCTCGGCGCCGAGCCCGGCGGTCTTCCGGCGCAGGGTGTCGCGGTGGTAGTCGAGGAAGGCGCGCAGCGTGGTCGTCTCGTCGGCACGCAGCGGCGGGTCGACGCGCTCGTCCGCCGGGAGGTCTGCGGCCGGGGCGGACAGCCGGTACGCGCCCCCGTCGAGCGCCGTCCGCACCGCGGCGGCCGTGGCGGCGGGCTCCTCGCCGGTCGTGTCGCGGACGTGCGGCTCGAGCTCGCCGAGGTCGGCGAGCGCGGCGTGCATGCTGCGCACGGCCGCGGGGTCGCGCAGCTCGGCGTCGGCGCGGCCCGTGGCCCGGGCGAGCGTCGTGTCGAGGTCGGGACGCAGGACGACGTACGCGAGGTCCCAGCCCTCCCGCGCCGCCGCCGCACGGAACGGGGGCAGGAACCACGGGCCGACGACGCCGTCGAGCACGACGTCGTAGCCGCCGCGGGCGTAGGCGCTCGTGGCCGCGACGACGGCCTCGGCGACGACCTCGTTCTGCCGCTGCGACCCGGCGAGGTACGGCGGCACGAACCCGGTGGTGATCGACCGGTAGAAGGTGTCGGTGGTGAGGGTCACGGTGGGGCGGGCACCAGCGGCACTCGCGCCAACGGCGGCGCCGGCGGCCCCGAGGAGCGCGGCGACGGTCGTCTTCCCCGCGCCGGGCGGTCCGGTGAGGATGGTCACGGTCACGTCGTGACCCTAGCCGGGAGGCCGTGCGGGAGCCTCGTCCTTTTCGTGCGGCCCCCGTCGGCTCGCTGCCGATCGCGGGTCAGGCGCCCGCGAGCGCGCGGGCGCGGCGCAGGACGGCGTCGAGCATGTCCGGCGTGAGGCGGCCGGTGAACGTGTTCTGCTGCGAGACGTGGAAGCAGCCCAGCACGGTGAGCGTGGGGGAGGGGTCGCCCGTGTCCGTGTCCGTGTCCGTGTCCGTATCCGTATCCGTGTCCGCGGCGGCGCCGGGCCCGCCCGTGCGGGCGAGCGTCACCTCGGCTCCGTGGGAGAACGGCGGCCGTGGGCGCGGCACGTCCCAGCCCTGCTCCGCGAGCGTTGTCAGGAGCGCCTGCCAGCCGATGCCGCCGAGCGCGACGGCCACGCGCACCCCGGAGCCCACCAGCTCGATCTCCCGGGCCAGGTACGGGGCGCAGCGGCGGCGCTCCTGCGGGGTGGGCCGGTTCGCGGGCGGCGCGCAGCGGACGGGGGCGGTGACCCGGATGTCGCGCAGCTCCAGGCCGTCGTCGGCCGCGACCGACGTCGCCTGGTTGGCGAACCCGGTGCGGTGCATGGCGGCGAACAGGAAGTCGCCGCTGCGGTCGCCCGTGAACATGCGGCCCGTCCGGTTGGCGCCGTGCGCCGCGGGGGCGAGCCCCACGACGACGACGCGCGCGGCCGGGTCGCCGAAGCCCGGGACGGGGCGGCCCCAGTAGTGCTCGTCGCGGAACGCGGCGCGGCGCTCGCGGGCGACCTCCTCCCGCCAGGCGACGAGGCGGGGGCAGGCGCGGCACTCCACCAGGTGGGCGTCGAGGGCCGCCAGCGACGGCGCGGTGCGCGCGGCGGCCGGGTAGTCGGGGGAGTCGGATGACGGGGCGGCGGGCACCGGTCCATCGTGGCGCACGCCGGCGGGTGGTGCGCGGGACCGGCCGCGCCGCCCGGGGCGCGCGACGGCCCGCCGTCCCGGGACGGGAGGGCGGGCCGTGCGGGGTGTCGCCGGGGTGGCGCGGCGGGTCAGACCGCCGGGTTGAGCCGGGTGCGGGCCGCCGTGGCGGAGGGCACGGTCGCGGTGGCGACGGCGGGCTCGGCGGCGAGGCGGCGCAGCGACCAGCCCATGAGGCCGAACAGGAGGCCGAGACCCATCACCAGGGCGCTCACGCCGTAGGCGACCACGGAGGTGAACAGCGAGGCCCGCAGGAACGAGGCGTTCATCGCGGTGGCGCGCAGCGGGTCGTCCTGCTCGAGCTGGGCGTAGGTCTGGCCGCCCGTGGCCTCGAGCGCGTGCTTGTCGATGACCTGCGCCTGGGCGTACGCGGAGAGCGGGCCCTCCACCGTCGCTCCGCCGAGGAACGCGGCGTCCTCGGAGACGGTGATGTCCTGGGCGGCGAGCTGCGAGCTCACGGTGGCCCACGTGGCGGCTCCGGCCCCGATCATCACGATGCCGGCGATCAGCGCGACGAGGCCGATGATGCGTACCGGTCGCTGGGTGGTGCGGGTGGTGGTCATGGTCCCCTCCGGGTCCGGGTCGCAGCGTGTGCGGCCGGTCTGGATGGCTCCGTTCTCGGTGCCGTCTCTATGGTATGACCACAGCGTCTGACCTGCGCCGTCAATTCTTGTGAAGTCCTTCACAAAGTGTGCCCGGGCGACCGGTCGCCGCAGCATCCGCCCGGATCGCGGGCGGCAGCGGTCGCGCGCGCGGGGTGGCTGTGATGGTCTGGACGACGGTCGGCACCGGGCCGGCCGGAGCCGAAGGGGGAGCAGCATGAGCGAGAGCTCGGGTCTGGGCGGCCTGTTCGACAAGGCCAAGGACAAGCTCAAGGACCTCGCGACGGACGAGAACATCGAGAAGGCCGCGGAACAGGTCAAGAAGGCGACGCCCGACAGCGTGGACGGGTACGTCGACAAGGCGGCCGCGGAGGCCAAGAAGCACAATGACGACGGGCCCGCCGCCAGCCCCGGCCCCCGGCCCGGCCCCCGCCCTGGTCCCCGCCCCGGCGCCTGACCGGGTCCGGCCGCCGTCCGACGGCGCGTGGCGCGGGCCCGGCCCGCGCGGATGAGTACGATCGTGGGGCGTCACCGACGGTGGCGCCCCACGACCGTGCCCGGCGGCCCAGGCCCCGGGCGGTCCCGCCCAGGCGCTGCCCGTGCCCCACCGCAGCGCCCACGAACCGCAAGGAGCAGCACGTGTCCGACGTCGCCTCGCCGATGCCACCTCACCCCGACGACGCCGACCAGGTGACGGTGCAGACGCCGACGACGGGCACGGAGCTCTTCGCGGACCGCAAGGACGTCGTCGTGATGCGCGTCGACGGCGAGCTGCTGGACCTCTCGCGCGACCTGGCGCCCGGCACCGTCGTCGAGCCCGTGACGATCGGCTCGCCCGACGGTCTCGCCGTGCTGCGCCACAGCGCCGCGCACGTCCTGGCCCAGGCGGTACAGCAGGTCAACCCGGACGCCAAGCTCGGCATCGGCCCGCCCGTGACCGACGGCTTCTACTACGACTTCGACGTCGCCACGCCGTTCACCCCGGAGGACCTCAAGGCGCTCGACAAGGCGATGGCGCGCATCATCCGGGAGGGCCAGACCTTCCGCCGCCGCGTCGTCACCGAGGACGAGGCGCGGGCCGAGCTGGCCGACGAGCCCTACAAGCTGGAGCTCATCGGCCTCAAGGGCGGTTCCTCGGACGACGACGGGTCGTCCGTCGAGGTCGGCGGCGGCGAGCTGACGATCTACGACAACGTCCGGGGCGCCGGCCGCGAGAGCGAGACCGTGGTCTGGAAGGACCTGTGCCGCGGTCCGCACCTGCCCAGCACCCGCCTCATCGGCAACGGCGTGCAGCTCATGCGCAACGCCGCGGCGTACTGGCGCGGCAGCGAGAAGAACCCGATGCTGCAGCGCGTCTACGGCACCGCCTGGCCCACCAAGGACGAGCTCAAGGCGTACCTCGAGCGCCTGGCCGAGGCCGAGCGCCGCGACCACCGCCGCATCGGGTCCGAGATGGACCTGTTCTCGTTCCACGACGAGGTCGGCTCCGGCCTGCCGCTGTTCCACCCCAAGGGCGGCGTGATCAAGCGGGTCATGGAGGACTACGTCCGCCAGCGCCACATCGAGGAGGGCTTCTCCTACGTCGGCACGCCGCACATCACCAAGGAAGAGCTGTTCTACACGTCGGGCCACCTGCCGTACTACGGCGACACGATGTTCCCGCCGCTGGACCTCGAGGACGTCGGCGACCACGGCCGCTACCGCCTCAAGGCGATGAACTGCCCGATGCACAACCTGATCTTCTCGAGCCGGGGGCGCTCCTACCGTGAGCTGCCGATCCGCCTCTTCGAGTTCGGGTCCGTGTACCGGTACGAGAAGTCGGGCGTGGTGCAGGGCCTGACGCGCGTGCGCGGCCTGACCCAGGACGACTCGCACTCCTACGTCACCCCCGAGCAGGCGCCGGCCGAGGTCAAGCATTTGCTGGACTTCATGCTGTCGGTGCTGCGCGACTTCGGGCTGGACGACTTCTACCTGGAGCTGTCGACGCGCGACGACAAGAAGAAGGACAAGTTCGTCGGCTCCGACGAGGACTGGGCCAAGGCCACCGCGGTGCTCGAGGAGGTCGCGGTCGCCTCCGGCCTCGAGCTGGTCGCCGACCCGGGCGGCGCCGCGTTCTACGGGCCCAAGATCTCCGTCCAGGCCAAGGACGCCATCGGCCGCACCTGGCAGATGGGCACCGTGCAGTACGACTTCAACCAGCCGAAGGGCTTCGGCCTGGAGTACACGGCGGCCGACGGCACCAAGCAGCAGCCGGTGATGATCCACTCCGCGAAGTTCGGCTCGATCGAGCGGTTCATGGGCGTGCTCATCGAGCACTACGCGGGGCTCTTCCCGGCCTGGCTCGCGCCCGTCCAGGTGCTCGCCGTGCCCGTCGCCGAGGCGTTCGACGACTACCTCAAGGACGTCGTCGCACAGCTCACGGCTCGCGGGATCCGCGCCGAGGTGGACCTGTCCGACGACCGCTTCGGCAAGAAGATCCGCAACGCGTCGAAGGAGAAGGTGCCCTTCGTGCTCATCGCGGGCGGCGAGGACGTCGAGGCCGGGGCCGTGTCCTTCCGGTTCCGCGACGGCACCCAGGAGAACACGGTGCCCGTCGCCGACGCGATCGAGCGCATCGTCGCGGCCGTGCGCGACCGCGCCCAGGTCTGAGCGGGGCGCCGATGTCCGGACACGAGGGGGAGCAGGGCCCGACGACCGTCCCGGCGGGCGACTTCGGCCCGCCCGAGGACGGGCTCCAGCGGCTGTGGACGCCCCACCGCATGGTCTACATCGGCGGGCAGGACAAGCCCGCCGACGGGTCGGTGGCGCAGTGCCCGTTCTGCCGGATCCCGGCGGGCGACGACGAGTCGGGACTCGTCGTCGCCCGCGGGGCCGAGTGCTACGCGGTGCTGAACCTGTACCCGTACAACTCGGGGCACCTCATGGTGCTGCCGTACCGGCACGTGTCGGGATACGTCGACCTCACCGGGTCCGAGACGGCCGAGCTCGCCGCAATGACCCAGACGGCCGTCCGCACGCTCACCGCGGTCTACGGGCCCGCCGGCTTCAACATCGGCATGAACCAGGGCGAGGTCGCGGGCGCGGGCATCGCGGCGCACCTGCACCAGCACGTCGTGCCGCGCTGGCTCGGCGACGCCAACTTCCTGCCCGTCGTCGGGCAGACCAAGGCGCTGCCGGAGCTCCTGTCCAGCACGCGCGCGCGGCTCGCCGCGGCCTGGCCGGCGGCCGGCACCGGGTCCCGGCACGACGGGGCGCGCTGATGCTCGGAGGCCTGCGGGCGACGATGCAACGGCTGTTCACCCCGCCCGCACGGGCGCTCCTGCGGCTCGGGGTGTCGCCGGACGCGGTGACGATCGCCGGCACGGTCGTCGTGGTCGTCCTCGCGCTCACGCTGCTGCCCACCGGGCACGTGCTGCTCGGCGGCGTCCTCATCGGACTCTTCGCCCTCGCGGACTCGATGGACGGCGTCATGGCGCGGCTGTCGGGCCGCACCGGGCCGTGGGGCGCGTTCCTCGACTCGACCCTCGACCGGATCTCCGACGGCGCCGTGTTCGCGGGCATCACGCTGTGGTTCGTGCTGCACCCGGAGCTGCCGTACGACACGTGGGGGATCGTCGCGTCGCTGGCCTGCCTCGTGCTCGGGTCCGTGGTGCCCTACGCCCGCGCCCGGGCCGAGAGCGTCGGCGCGACGGCCGCCGTCGGCATCGCGGAGCGCACCGACCGGCTCGTCGTGGCCCTCGTGGCGGTGGCCTTCACGCAGGTGGGGCTGCCGCTGCTCGTCACGGTGATCGCGCTGACCGTGCTCGCCGCCGCCAGCCTCGTCACCGTCGTCCAGCGCGTCTCGACGGTGCGCAGGCAGCTGGCGGGTACGGTGCGCGACGCCGGGCCCCAGGCCGCGGACCACCGAACCGACCCGAACCCGGAGGCCTGATGCGGATCGACGTCGCCCGCCTGTACACGTTCGCCTGGCGCCACGCGCCGAAGCTCCCGGAGCCCGTGCTGCGGGCGGCGTTCACCGTCGTCGCCGACCTCACGTGGCTGCGCCGTACGGAGGGGGTGCGCCGGCTCGAGGCGAACTACGCGCGGGTGCGGCCCGACCTCGACGCGCCCGGGCTGCGCCGCCTGACCCGCGCGGGCATGCGTTCGTACATGCGCTACTTCCGCGAGGCGTTCACCCTGCAGGGCGCGACCCCGCAGCAGGTGACCGCCCGGGTCCGGGTGGAGGGGTACGAGCACGTCGGGGGACCGGTGGCCGACGGTCAGGGCGTCTCGCTCGCGCTGGCCCACCTGGGCAACTGGGACCTGGCGGGCGCGTACGCGACGCCGCACATCGCCCCGGTCCTCACCGTCGCGGAGCGGCTCAAGCCCGAGGAGCTGTTCGTCGAGTTCGTCGAGTTCCGCCGCTCGATCGGCATCGACGTCCTGCCGCTCGGCGACCCCGACGTCTTCCGCAACCTCGTGCGCGGCGCGAGCAAGGGCGGGACCATCGTCCCGCTGCTGGCCGACCGCGACCTCACGGCGTCGGGCGTCGAGGTGGACCTGTGCGGGCACCGGGCCCGCGTGGCCGCGGGTCCCGCCGCCTTGGCCCTCGCGGCCAAGGTGCCGCTGGTGCCCGTGGGCATCACCTACGAGCCGCTCACGGGCGAGCGCCGGCGCGCGGCCGGGACCGCCTGGGGCATCGTCATCCGCTTCTACCCCGCGGTCCCCGTGCCCGACGACTCCGGCCTGCACCGCAAGGAGCGCGTGGCGCGCATGACGCAGGGCTGGGTCGACGCGGTGGCGGTCACCCTCCAGGAGTCCACGCAGGACTGGCACATGCTGCAGCGGGTCTTCGTCGACGACCTCGACGCCGAGCGCTACGCGCGCACCAAGGCCGAGGCGGGGGAGGCGTGAGCGCCGTGCCCGACGGCGCCGCCGTCGCCGCGCCGTCGCGCCCGCTGCGCGTCGGGATCGTGTGCCCGTACTCGTTCGACGCGCCGGGCGGGGTGCAGTTCCACGTGCGCGACCTCGCCGGCGCGCTGCAGGACGCCGGGCACCACGTCTCCGTGCTCGCGCCGGCCGACGACGACACCCCGGTGCCGGACGTCGTCACGCCGGCGGGCCGCGCCGTGCCGGTGCGCTACAACGGCTCGGTGGCGCGGCTGACGTTCGGCCCCCGCACCGCGGCCCGGGTGCGGCGCTGGCTGGAGGCGGGGCAGTTCGACGTCGTGCACGTCCACGAGCCGATGGTGCCCAGCCTGTCCATGCTCGCCCTGTGGTCGGCCGAGGGGCCCGTGGTGGCCACGTTCCACACGTCCCAGACGAGATCGCGGGCGCTCCAGGTCGCGTACCCGCTGCTGCGCCAGTCGCTGGAGAAGATCGCGGCGCGGATCGCGGTCTCCGAGGACGCTCGCCGCACCCTCGTCGACCACATGGGGGGCGACGCGGTGGTCATCCCGAACGGCGTCTACGTGGACACGTTCGCGGCCGCCGAGCCGTCCGACCGGTGGCGCGGCACCGCCGAGGCGCCGACGATCGCGTTCCTCGGCAGGCTGGACGAGCCGCGCAAGGGCCTGCAGGTGCTCGCCGCGGCCGCGCCGCAGGTGCTCGCGCAGGTGCCGGGGGCGCGCTTCCTCGTGGCGGGCAAGGGCGACGACGGGCGCGACGCGGCGTTGGAGGCCCTCGGCCCGCACGCCGGCTCGTTCGAGTTCCTCGGCGGTGTGAGCGACGAGGACAAGGCGTCGCTGCTCGCGTCCGCGGACCTGTACATCGCCCCGCAGACCGGGGGCGAGAGCTTCGGCATCGTGCTCGTCGAGGCCATGAGCGCCGGCGCCGGCGTCGTGGCCAGCGACCTCGGCGCCTTCCGTCGGGTGCTGGACGAGGGCGCCGCCGGGCGGCTGTTCCGCACCGGCGAGCCCGACGACCTGGCCCGCGCGATCCTCGCGTCCCTGGGCGACGCCGCGGGGACGCAGGAACGACGGGAGCGGGCCTCGGCGTTCGTGCGCCGCTTCGACTGGTCCGCGGTGACCTCGCAGGTGCTCGCCGTGTACGAGATGGCCGTCGCGGCGGGGGAGGCGCTCGGGTCGCCGGTCGCCCCGACGCGGACGGAGAGCGCCGTCGGCTGGCTGCGCACGCGGCGTGCCGCCGGAGGTGAGGGCGCATGACCTGGTCCGAGCTCGCGCTCCTCGTCCTCGTGGTCGCGGCCGTGGTGGTCTGGCTCGCCTGGATCTCGGCGTCGCGGCTGGACCGGCTGCACCGCAAGGTGATCGCGTCGCGCATCGCCCTGCAGGCCCAGCTGGCGCGCCGGGCGGGGGCCGCGATCGACCTGGCCTCGTCGGGGCTGCTCGACCCGGCGGGCGCCGTGCTCGTGGCCGACGCCGCGTTCGCCGCCGTGGAAGACGCCGCCCCGCCCGCGCCGGGCGCGGAGCTCGCGCTCGAGGGTCTCGGGGCCGAGCGCGAGCGTGCCGAGAGCGAGCTGTCCGCGACGCTGCGCTCGGCGCTCGGCGACGACGAGGCGCTCGGCGAGCTGCGCCGGGAGCCTGACGGCGACGAGCTGGTCGGACAGCTCTCGGCGGCCTGGTACCGCGCCCAGCTGGCCCGCCGGTTCCACAACGAGGCCGTCGCCCAGGCGCGGCGCGCACGACGCACCTGGTACGTGCGCCTCCTGCGGCTGTCGGGGCACGCGGCGCTGCCGCGCACGGTCGAGCTGGACGACCAGATGCCGGAGGGCCTCACCGGGTCGTGAGGCCGGAACTAGGATGGAAGACGCGTGACAGCGGTCACGCGTCCCACTGCGACACGAGCGAGGTTGCGTTGAGCGAGACCAGCGGCAGCGACGGCCGGATCACCGCGGGCGAGGTGGGCACCGCCCGCGTCAAGCGCGGCATGGCCGAGATGCTCAAGGGCGGCGTCATCATGGACGTCGTCACGCCCGAGCAGGCGAGGATCGCCGAGGACGCCGGCGCCGTCGCCGTCATGGCCCTGGAGCGGGTGCCCGCCGACATCCGCTCGCAGGGCGGGGTCGCCCGCATGAGCGACCCCGACATGATCGACGGCATCATCGACGCCGTCTCGATCCCGGTGATGGCGAAGGCGCGCATCGGCCACTTCGTCGAGGCGCAGGTGCTGCAGTCCCTGGGCGTCGACTACATCGACGAGTCGGAGGTGCTCACCCCCGCCGACTACGCCAACCACATCGACAAGTGGCAGTTCACCGTGCCGTTCGTGTGCGGCGCCACCAACCTCGGCGAGGCGCTGCGCCGCATCACCGAGGGCGCGGCGATGATCCGCTCCAAGGGCGAGGCCGGCACCGGCGACGTCTCCAACGCGACCACGCACATGCGCCAGATCCGCGCGCAGATCCGCCGCCTGACCTCGCTGCCCGAGGACGAGCTGTTCGTCGCGGCCAAGGAGCTGCAGGCCCCGTACGAGCTCGTGGCCGAGGTCGCCCGCGCCGGGAAGCTCCCGGTGGTGCTGTTCACCGCGGGCGGCATCGCCACCCCGGCGGACGCCGCGATGATGATGCAGCTCGGCGCCGAGGGCGTGTTCGTCGGCTCCGGCATCTTCAAGTCGGGCGACCCCGTCGCGCGCGCGAAGGCGATCGTGCAGGCCACGACCTTCCACGACGACCCCGACGTCGTCGCCAAGGTGTCCCGCGGGCTCGGCGAGGCCATGGTCGGCATCAACGTCGAGGCCGAGCCGGCGCCGGTGCGCCTGGCGGAGCGCGGCTGGTAACCACCAGCTCCGACCGCGACCAGGGGTCCCGCCGGCATCGCGTCCGCGGGGCCCCTGGTCGCGCTCGACTAGTGTCGGGGCGTGCTGCTCCCTGAACCTTCGGTGCCGGGTGCGGACCTGCCGGTCCGGGCGGTCCTGCCTGCCACCGTCGACGCGGTGCGGTCGAGCGGCGCCGCGGTGCTGGTCGCGCCGCCCGGCTCGGGGAAGACCTCGTTGCTGCCCCTGGCCCTGGCCGACGCGCTCGGCGGCACGATCATCGTCGCCGAGCCGCGCCGGATGGCCACGCGTGCGGCCGCGACCCGGCTGGCGACGCTGGTCGGCGAGCCGCTCGGGCAGCAGGTCGGCTACGCGATGCGCGGCGAGCGCACCGGCGGCAAGGGGCTGCGCGTCGAGGTGGTGACGACGGGGCTCCTCGTGCGCCGGCTGCAGCAGGACCCGGAGCTGCCGGGTGTCACGGCGATCGTGATCGACGAGTGCCACGAGCGGCACCTGGACGCCGACCTCCTGCTCGCGCTCCTCGTCGACGTCCGGGCGAACCTTCGGGACGACCTGGCCGTCGTCGCGACCTCGGCCACCGCGGACACGGTCGGGCTGAGCCGCGCGCTCGGCACGGACGTCCCGGCCCCCGTGGTCACGGCGACCGCCGCGCTGTTCGACGTGGCGACCGAGTGGGTCCCCCCGCCGTTGCCCACGCCGCTGCTCCCCGGTGGTCGCGTCGACCCGCGCCTGCTGGACCACGTCGAGACCGTCGTCCGGCGCGCGCTGGCGGAGAACGACGGCGACGTCCTCGTGTTCGTCCCGGGGGAGGCCGAGATCGACGGGACGGTCCGCCGGCTGTCCGACCTTCATGACCTCCACGTCCTTCCGCTGTTCGGCCGCCAGTCCAGGGCCGAGCAGGAGCGGGCGCTGCTGCCGTCCACCGTGCGTCGGGTCGTGGTGACGACGTCGGTGGCGGAGAGCTCGCTGACCGTGCCCGGGGTCAGGGTCGTGGTCGACGCGGGTCTGGCCCGGGAGCCGCGGACCGACCAGTCCCGTGGTCTCGGGACGCTGGTCACCTGCCGGGTCTCGAGATCGTCGGCCGACCAACGGGCGGGCCGCGCGGGGCGGGAGGCGCCGGGCCGGGTCTACCGCTGCTGGTCCGCCACGGACCACGTGCGCCTCGACGAGCATGCGGCGCCGGAGATCGCGGTCGCCGACCTGGCGGCCTTCGCCCTCGACCTCGCGGCCTGGGGTGCGCCTGCGGGGGCCGGTCTGACGTTGCTCGAGGCGCCGCCCGCGCCCGCGATGACGGCGGCCACCGCACTGCTGCGCCGCATCGAGGCGGTCGACGACGACGGCCGGATCACGGAGCGGGGGCGGCGGATGCGGGCGGTCGGGGCACATCCTCGCCTCGCTCGTGCGCTGCTGGACGGGGCCCCGCGGGTCGGCGCCGACCGGGCGCGCGAGATCGTCGCGATGCTCTCGGACGACGCGGGACGCACCTTCGGCGACGACCTCCCGGCACGCCTGCGAGCCCTCCGCCGTGGTGACGACCGCGCGGCGACGGCCCGCTGGCGCGAGGAGACGCGGCGCCTCGGCCGCGGCGCGCCGACGGGCGACCCGTCGGGTGGGCCGACCGGCCGGGGGGCGCACGGGGTGCCGGACGATCTCGCGGTGGGGACCGTGGTGGGGCTGGCTTACCCGGACCGGATCGCGCGGGCCCGGGGCGCCGGGTCGGCCACCTACCAGATGTCCGGCGGCACCGGCGCCGCGCTGGACCCGCGGTCGGCGTTGCGGGGCACCGCCTGGCTGGCGGTCGCGGTCGCCGACCGGGCACCCGGTCGCGCCGACGCCAGGATCCGGTCCGCGGCGCCGATCGACGAGGAGACCGCGCGGGACGTCGCCGGCGATCTCGTGTCGAGCACCGACCAGATCCGCTGGGACGACGGCCGGATCGTGACGCGCCGTGTCGAGGCGCTCGGCGCGATCGTGCTGGGCGACGTCCCGCTGACCGACCCCGACCCGCTGCTCGTCCAGGCGGCCGTGCGCGACGGCATCCGGCGCAGCGGCCTGTCCGTGCTGCGCTGGTCGGAGTCCGCGCTCGCCCTGCGGGAGCGGCTCGCGTTCTGCCACGCCCACCTCGGGGCCCCGTGGCCCGCGGTCGACGACGAGGCGCTGCTGGCCGACCTCGACGCCTGGCTGGGGACGGAGCTCGCCTCGGTGCGAGGCTCGCGCGACCTGGCCCGCATCGACGTGACCTCGGCGCTCCGCCGTCTCCTGCCGTGGCCCGCGGCGACCCGCTTCGGTGAGCTGGCACCGGAACGGCTCCAGGTCCCGTCGGGCTCCGAGGTCCGGCTCGCGTACCACGGCGTCGAACCGCCGGTCCTCGCCGTGAAGCTGCAGGAGGTCTTCGGCTGGACCACCGTCCCGGCCGTCGCGGACGGCCGCGTCCCGGTCGTCCTGCACCTGCTGTCGCCCGCGGGGCGACCGGCGGCGATCACGAGCGACCTCGCCTCCTTCTGGAGGCAGGGCTACCCCCAGGTCCGAGCAGACCTGCGAGCCCGCTACCCCCGCCATCCCTGGCCGGAGGATCCGCTCACGGCCCTCCCGACGAAGCGGGTGAAGCCCCGCCGGTGAGGGGTCGCCCTGGTTCACCGCGGTGCTCCTTCGGGAGCACGGAGGTGGAGTCGTCGAGGTCTCGCTCGTGGCTACCATGAGCGGCATGGATGCACCCTCCCCGTCAGCCGTGGACCCCGACGTCGAGGCCGGGCCGGGATCGGTGCGCCTGGCGGGGCTGCTGCCGTGACCCCGGCCCTCGGGGACGACTGGGCGGTCGGGCCGGACGGGCTGCGCCGGCGGCGCGCCGCGCGCGTCATCGTGCTCGACGACGCGGACCGCGTGCTGCTGGTGCGCGGCCACGACGCCGACCAGCCCGAGCGGTCGTGGTGGTTCACCGTCGGCGGCGGCATCGACGCGGGCGAGAGCGAGGTCGACGCCGCGCTGCGCGAGCTGCGCGAGGAGGCGGGGCTCGCCCTCGCGCCCACCGACCTGGTGGGCCCCGTGCTGACCCGGGCCGGCATCTTCCGGTTCCTCGCGGAGACGTGCCGCCAGGACGAGGTCTTCTTCCTCGCCCGCGTCGACGGCGGCCACGAGCCGACCGACGCCGGCTGGACGCCCGTCGAGCGCGACGTGCTCGACGAGATGCGCTGGCTCACGACGGCGCAGCTGCGGGCCGAGACGCGCGAGGTGTTCCCGTCCGTGCTGCCGGACCTCGTCGACGCGCTGGCGCGCGGCTGGGACGGCACCGTGCGCCACCTCGGCACCCAGTACGACGACGAGCCCGCCGACCCGGAGGAGCTCGACGACGCCACCGGGTGACGACGCGCGCCCTGGGCATCCTTTCGTTACGGTCGATGGCATCCGCGTCCTGCACACCGACGTGCGGACGAGTGCACGGAGCACCGGGGGGCATCGACGTGAACCGACTGACGAAGGCAGCGATCGCGACGGGAGGTGCCGCCGTCCTGCTGGTCGGTGGGGCCCAGACCATCGCGTACTGGACCGCCCAGGGGACCTCGACGGGCACGGACGTGACCGCGGGCACCCTCACCATGACCGACGGGACGTGCGGGGACTGGACCCTCGACGGCGGCGGGCCCGTGACGGACGGCATCGTGCCGGGCGACACGGTGACGACGACCTGTTCCCTGACGGTCGGGGGCACCGGGGACCACCTCGCCCTCGGCGAGATCACCGTCTCGGCGCCGTCGTGGGGCGAGGACAACGCCCTCACCGCCGCGCTCGACCTGAGCCTCACCTCCGCGACGCTGGCCGGCGAGACGCTCGCGCTCCCGCTGACCGACCCCGTCCCCGTGGGCGCGTCGGACCCGCTCGTGGTCAACCTCGAGGCGGCGTTCGACACCGCCGCGGCGAACGACACGCAGGCGCTGACCGCCGCGCTCGAGGACGTCACGGTCCAGGTCACGCAGGCGCACGTCGTCCCCGCACCCTGAGCGCGGCGTGGACGCGGCACCACCGCGCCCGGGCGCCGGCGTGCGGCGCGTGCTCGGGCGCGTCCTCGCCGGGGCCGTCCTGCTGGTGGCGGGCGGGGCGCTCCTGCTCGTCGTCGTGATCCCCCGGCTCGGGGGCGCGACCCCCTACGGCGTCGCGACCGGCTCGATGCGGCCCGCGCTCGACGTCGGCACGCTCGTCGTGACGCGCCCGGCGGACGTCGAGACGATCACGACCGGTCAGGTGGTCACCTACCAGCTGCGTTCCGGCGACCCCACCGTGGTGACCCACCGCGTCGTGGGCCTGGGGACGACCGCCGCCGGCGAGCGCACCCTGCTCACCCGGGGCGACGCGAACGAGGTGAGCGACCCGCAGCCGGTGCGGGCCGTGCAGGTGCGCGGCGTGCTCTGGTACGCGGTGCCCCAGCTGGGCCGGGTGATGGGGCTCGGCACGCCCGACCAGCGGCGGACGCTGAGCACGGTCGTCGCGCTCGCGCTCCTCGGCTACGCCGGGTGGCTGGTCGCGGGCGAGGTGCGCGACCGGCGCCGACGGCGCCCTGAGTCATCAGTGCCGCCAGTGCCGCCAGTGCCGCCAGTGCCGCCCGTGCCGCATGCGTCGGACAGGTCGGACGGGCTGGCGACCTGGTGGCCCGACGAGGGGTCGGCGCCGGCCGGGACCACCCGCGGGCGGGCGCCGGAGGAGAGGCCATGACGGCGCTGGCTCGTCGGCCCGTCGCGGCCGTGCGACGCGACCTCGCGCCGGTGGCCGCGCTGGGCGCGGTCCTCGTGGCCGGCGTCCCCGCCTCGGCGGCAGGGGCGGACGACCCCGGCGGCGTCGCGCTGAGCGTGGACGGACGCCGGTGGTCGAGCGAGCTCGCCACGCCCCTGTTCGACGCCACGGCCTGGGTGCCCGGGGAGACCAGGCGCAGCGTGCTGCTCGTGCGCAACGACGGCCCGGGCCCGGCGCACGGCGCGGTGGCCGTGGCGGTCGAGCACGGCGAGGGGGACGCCGCCGACGCCGCCCTTGCCGACGCCCTCGACGTGCGCGTCCGCGCGGCGGACGCGCCCTGGTCGGCGGCCGAGGGGCCGGTACCGGTGCGTGTCGCCGAGTCGGAGGTGCTTCCCGTCGCGCTGGAGGTGACCCTCGCGGCGACGGCGGGCGACGAGGTCGAGGGCGCCACGGCTCCCCTCGACGTGGTGGTGACCCTGGCCGGCGAGGGCGAGGGCGAGGGCGAGGACGAGCGCGCCGCGGCGCTCGCGGGGGCCCGTCCGCTCGCCGAGGGCGGCCTCGCCCGCACGGGCGGCGCCGCCGTGGTCGTGCTGCTCGCCGCGGCGGGGGCCGTCGCGGCGGGCGCGGCGCTACGGGCGGTCGGTCGCCGGGGAGGTCCGGGTCGTGGGTGAGCGGGCGCAGCACGCCGCCCGGGGTCGTGCCCGGCGGGCGACCGGGGTGCGCCGGGTCGCCGTGCTGGTGGTGACGGCGATGGCCGTGGTGCTCGCCGGCAGCGGGGCGGCGTGGGCCTGGTGGCGCGCGACCGGCACCGCGACGGCCCCGACGAACCGCCTCGCGGCCGCGACGGTGGACGTGCAGGTCGCGGGCCTCGGCAACGGCCTCGTCGGTCGCGGCGGCACGGTGAGCCTGCCGGCCCTCACCCTCACGGCGGCGGTGCCGGGCTCCGGCGCCTCCGAGCTCGTCACGGTGCGCAACGGCGGCTCGCGGCCGGCCACGGTGACCGCGACGACGTCCCGGACCGGGACGCTCGGCACGGCGTTCACGACCAGCGCGTCGTTCGGCGCGGCGGACACGGGGACCGGCTGCGGCGCGGGGAACGGCGGCACCGCGACCGTCCCCGCGGGCGGCACGGCGTCGCTGTGCGTGGCGGTGGCGGTGTCGACCACGGCCCCCTCCACCACCCAGGGCCAGAGCGGCGGCGTGTCCGTGGCGCTCGCGGCGACGATCCCGGGCACGTCGTGGAACGACACGGGCACGGTGACCAGCGGGGCCGTGGGCGCCGCCACCGTGCCGGCCCCGACGAACCTGACGTGCGGCCTGCTCGGCATCGCGTCGGTGACGTTCAACTGGACCGCCGCCTCCGGGGCCACGCGCTACACGTTCGGCTCCGGGCCGGGCGGGAACACGCTGACACAGGTGGCCGCGGGGACGACCACCCACGCGGTGACCGGGGCGGTGACCAACGGGACGGCGCGGGTCCGCGCGGACCGCGTGTTCACGAGCGTCACCTGGACCTCCGCGTGGTCGAACACGCGCCGGTACTCGATCACCGCGGGCGTGCTGGGCACCTGCACCTGAACGGAGGGGTGCCGGGCCGCGCGGGCCACCTACACTGCCCCGGTGACCACGACGATCGGCGTCCTCGCCCTCCAGGGCGACGTGCGCGAGCACACCGCCGCCCTCGAGCAGGCCGGCGCCCGCGCGGTGAGCGTGCGCCGCCCCGCCGAGCTGGACGCCGTCGACGGGCTCGTGCTGCCCGGGGGCGAGTCGACCACCATCGACAAGCTGCTGCGGCTGTTCGAGCTCGCCGACCCGCTGCGGCGACTGATCGGCGAGGGACTGCCCGTGTTCGGCTCGTGCGCGGGCATGATCCTGCTCGCCGACCGCATCGAGGGCGGCACCGCCGACCAGCGCACGCTGGGCGGGATGGACGTCCTCGTGCGGCGCAACGCGTTCGGGCGGCAGGTCGACTCGTTCGAGGCGGACCTGCAGGTCGCGGGCGTCTCGGACGTCGCCGGCGGCCGCCCCGTGCGTACCGCGTTCATCCGCGCGCCCTGGGTCGAGGAGGCAGGCCCGGACGTCGAGGTGCTCGCCCGCATCCCGGACCGCTGGGCGGACGGCTCCACGGTGGGGCCCGCCGCCGGTAAGATCGTCGCAGCACGTCAGGGACGGCTGCTCGCCACCGCGTTCCACCCGGAGATCACGGGGGACGCGCGCGTGCACGGGCTGTTCGTCCGGCTCGTCCAAGCATCGCGAAGGAGTTAGGGAGCGCATGTCAGGTCACTCCAAGTGGGCCACGACCAAGCACAAGAAGGCGGCGATCGACGCCAAGCGCGGCAAGCTTTTCGCGAAGCTGATCAAGAACATCGAGGTCGCCGCGCGCACGGGCGGCGGCGACCCTGCCGGCAACCCGACGCTGTTCGACGCCATCCAGAAGGCGAAGAAGTCGTCGGTCCCGAACGACAACATCGACCGTGCGGTCAAGCGCGGCTCCGGCGAGGGCGCCGACGCGGTCGACTACCAGACGATCATGTACGAGGGCTACGGCGCGAACGGCATCGCCGTCCTCGTCGAGTGCCTCACCGACAACAAGAACCGCGCCGCCTCCGAGGTGCGCCTCGCGTTCTCGCGCAACGGCGGCAACCTGGCCGACCCGGGCTCGGTGTCCTACCTGTTCTCCCGCAAGGGCCTCGTGGTGGTGCCCAAGGCCGAGGGCGTCACCGAGGACGACGTCATGCTCGCCGCGCTCGACGCGGGCGCCGAGGAGGTCAGCGACGAGGGCGACGTCATCGAGGTCCTCTCCGAGGCCACGGACCTCGTGGCCGTGCGCACCGCCATCCAGGAGGCGGGCATCGAGTACGACTCCGCCGACTCCATCTGGCACCCGTCCATGGAGGTCGAGGTCGACGTCGAGGGCGCGCGCAAGATCATGCGCCTCATCGACGCGCTGGAGGACAGCGACGACGTGCAGAACGTCTACGCGAACTTCGACGCCTCCGACGAGGTCATGGCGGCCCTCGACGACGAGTGACCTCACGCCGAGGTAGTTCGAGCCTCCGCGAGGTAGTGGTCCGGACCACTACCTCGCGGAGGCTCGAACTGTTTCGGCGTGGATCGAGCTACCTCGGCGGGACGCGTGAGAGGGTGACGGCGTGCGCGTGCTGGGGGTGGACCCGGGGCTGACCCGGTGCGGTGTCGGCGTCGTCGACTCGCTGCCGGGCCGCAGGGCCCGCATGGTCGACGTCGGCGTCGTGCGCAGCGAGCCGGAGCTGAGCGTGGACCTGCGGCTGCTGCGCATCGCCGAGGGGCTGGACGAGTGGCTCGAGCGCACGGTGCCCGACGTGGTGGCCGTGGAGCGCGTGTTCGCCCAGAACAACCTCGGCACGGTGATGGGCACGGCGCAGGTGGCCGGCCTGGCGATGGTCGCGGCGGCCCGGCGCGGCGTGCCGGTCGCGATGCACACGCCCAGCGAGGTCAAGGCCGCGGTCACCGGGTCCGGCCGCGCGGACAAGGAGCAGGTGCAGCGCATGATCGCGCGAATCCTCGGGCTCGACGAGCTGCCGCGGCCGGCCGACGCCGCCGACGCGCTCGCCCTCGCCGTCACGCACCTGTGGCGGCCGTCGGGTGCGCTGCAGGGCGGCGAGCGGAACGAGCTCACCCCCGCCCAGCGGGCCTGGGCCGCGGCCGAGCGCACCGCGCGCACCGGGTCCCACCGCGGGGCGCCCTCCCGCGCCCGGCGCTGAGGTCGCCCCGGAGGGTCCCCGGCGTCGTGTGTCGCCGCCCCGGCGTGGGTGCCGGTTGTTACAGTGACGCCTCGTACGGGTGTTCGACGCCGCCCGGGCGCTCGACGGATGCCAGCTCGACGGAAGGACCACGGTGATCGCCTCCCTGACCGGTACGGTCACGCACGTGACGCTCGAGCGGGCCGTGCTCGACGTCGGCGGCGTCGGGTACCTCGTGCACGCCACCCCCGGCACGCTCGCCGGCCTCCGGGTGGGGGAGCGGGCCCAGCTGCACACCACGCTGGTCGTCCGCGAGGACTCGATGACGGTGTTCGGCTTCGCCGAGGCGGACGAGCGGGAGGTGTTCGAGACCGCCCAGTCCGTGTCCGGGGTCGGCCCCCGCATCGCGCTGGCCATGCTCGCCGTGCTCACGCCCGACGCGCTGCGTCGCGCCGTCGCCACCGAGGACCTGGCCGCCCTGCGCCGGGTGCCCGGCGTCGGCCCCAAGAGCGCGCAGCGGCTGGTGCTCGAGCTCGGCGGCAAGCTGGGCGCCCCCGCGGCGGGCGGCCCGGACGAGGCCGCCCCGGCGGTCCCCGCCGCGACGGGGGACCCGGCTCGCGAGCAGGTGGTCGAGGCGCTGGTCGGCCTGGGCTGGCCGACGAAGGTCGCGCAGGACACCGTCGACCGGGTGCTCGCCGAGGCCGGCGAGGGCGCCGAGGACGGCGGCCCCGTCGACGTCTCGGCCACCCTCCGCGCGGCGTTGCGCTCCCTGGGCGGACGCCGTGGTTGAGGCGGACCCCGAGTACGGCGGGGAGCGCCTGGTCACGTCCTCCGCGGACGACGTCGAGCGCGCTGCCGAGGCGGCGCTGCGGCCCAAGAAGCTCGACGAGTTCGTCGGGCAGCGGGTCGTGCGGGACCAGCTCTCCCTCGTGCTCCAGGCGGCCCTGGCGCGCGACGCGGCACCCGACCACGTGCTCCTGTCCGGCCCGCCGGGCCTCGGCAAGACGACGCTGGCGATGATCATCGCCGCCGAGCTCGGCACCTCGTTGCGCGTCACGAGCGGGCCCGCGATCCAGCACGCGGGCGACCTGGCGGCGGTGCTCTCCTCGCTCGAGGAGGGCGAGGTCCTGTTCATCGACGAGATCCACCGCCTCGCCCGGCCCGCCGAGGAGCTGCTGTACGTCGCGATGGAGGACTTCCGCGTCGACGTCGTCGTGGGCAAGGGCGCGGGGGCGAGCGCCATCCCGCTCGCGCTGCCGCCGTTCACCGTCGTCGGCGCGACGACGCGGTCCGGGCTGCTGCCCGCCCCGCTGCGCGACCGGTTCGGCTTCACGGGCCACCTCGACTTCTACGACGCCCACGAGCTCGAGCGGGTCATCACCCGGTCCGCGGGGCTGCTGGGCGTGGACATCCAGCACGCCGCGGCGCACGAGATCGCCGGCCGCTCGCGCGGCACCCCCCGCATCGCGAACCGCCTGCTGCGCCGCGTGCGGGACTGGGCGCAGGTGCGCGGCGACGGCAGCCTCGACCTGCGCGCGGCCCGCGCCGCGCTCGAGGTCTACGAGGTCGACCCGATCGGCCTGGACCGGTTGGACCGTGCGGTGCTCGACGCGGTCTGCCGCCGGTTCGCCGGCGGTCCCGTCGGCCTGGGCACGCTCGCGATGACCGTGGGGGAGGAGCCGGACACCGTCGAGACGGTCGCGGAGCCGTACCTCGTGCGCGAGGGCCTGCTGGGACGCACCCCGCGAGGGCGGGTCGCGACGCAGGCGGCGTGGGAGCACCTCGGCCTCGAGCCCCCGCCCGGCGCGTGGGGCGCGCCGCTCGGCGGCACGCTGTTCGACGGGACCGGCGGGGCCGACGGCGACGCCGTGACACCCCAGTAGACTGGGAACGCCCCCCCGGCCGCGGACGGCCCCGGGGCCGGAACTCGACGGGTGCCGTGCTCGTTGGGGCCCGTGTGCGCAGGACCCTGCGCCGGCGCGCCGACCGGTGCGCCCCGACGCCCGGCAGTCGGTCGACCGTCGGGCAGCGACAGACAAGGACGCTCCGTGGAACTCATCATCCTCTTCGTGGTCCTCGCCGGGCTCATGTTCTTCATGAGCTCGCGGACGCGCAAGCAGCAGAAGCAGCAGGCCGAGTTCCGGTCGCAGCTCGCGCCGGGCCAGGAGGTCATGACCGGTTCGGGCCTGTTCGGCACGGTCGTGGAGATCGACGAGACGACCGACACCGTCACCATCGAGACGGTCCCCGGCGGCGCGCAGACCCGCTGGCTGCGCGCGGCCATCGCCAAGCGCGTCGACACGCCCGTCGAGGAGCCCGCCGAGGCGACCGACGAGACCGACGTCACAACCGAGTCCTCCGCGACCGGTACGATCACCTCCGGCGACGGTCACATCGACGTCCCCGACGACCTGTCGAGCCTGGACACCGCGCAGCGGGAGTACCGGGAGCAGCAGCGTCGTGACGAGGGCGAGGCCGGCACCACCAAGTGACAGCAGCGAAGTGACAGCACCAGCGACATGGGTCGGCGGGCGTTCGCGCCCGTCGGCCTGACGACGCGCCGGTCGGGGTGATCCCGGCCGGCGCCATCACGCGTCGACCCCGGGGCGGCGCGCAGACGGGAAGAGACAGAAGTTGGCGAACTCACGCACGAAGCGGTCGCGTCCGGTACGCACCCTCGTGGTCTTCACGATCCTGACGATCGTCCTGCCGTTCCTCGCCGTCGGCGCCGGCGTCTTCTGGGACGCCAAGTCGGACAGCAACCCCGACGGCGCGAGCTGGGCCCCGGGGCTCGCGCTCGACCTGCAGGGCGGCACGCAGCTGATCCTCAAGGCGGACACCACCGACGGGTCGCAGGTGACCTCGGCGACGATCGACGAGTCGATCAACGTCATCCGCCAGCGCATCGACTCCTCGGGCGTGTCCGAGGCGGAGATCACCGCGCAGGGCTCCCAGAACATCGTCGTGGGCATCCCCGGCGAGGTGTCGCAGGAGACCATCGACCTCATCTCGCAGCCCGCGCAGATGCGTTTCCGCCCCGTGCTGACGTACGCCGCGGGCATGCCGACGCCGCAGCCGTCGGCCTCTCCGGACGCCGGTGACGGTGCCGCAGGGGACGGCGCGGACGACGCCGCCGCGGACGACGCGGCCACCGACGCCGGCGACACCCCGAGCGGCAAGGGCGCGGGGGCGCCGCTGACCGTCCCGGCGGACACGGACCCCTCGGCCACGCCGACGGCGACCGCCACCGAGACGTCGGGCGAGGGTGCCGACCCGTCGCCGTCGGCGACGCCCGAGGGCGAGGACGCCGCGGCGGCGTCCGACCCGAGCGACCTGGCGCAGATCACCCCCGAGATCCAGAAGCAGTTCGAGGAGCTCGACTGCACCGACCCGGCCAACCTCAAGGGCGGCGGCGGGGACGACCCGGACAAGCCCCTGGTCACCTGCGGCGAGCAGGACGGGATGAAGTACATCCTCGGCCCGATGGAGGTCGACGGCGTCCACATCTCGTCGGCCAGCTCCGGCCTGGTGCCGGGCGCGAACGGCACGACCACCAACGAGTGGGGCGTCTTCCTCAACTTCGACACGGTGGGCACGCGCGAGTTCCGCGAGACCACGACGCGTCTGCAGGGCCTCGAGGCGCCGCGCAACCAGTTCGCCATCGTCCTGGACGGCCTCGTCGTCTCGGCGCCCTCCCTGGACCCGGGCGTCATCATCTCCAACGGCCAGGCGACGATCTCCGGCTCGTTCACCCGGGACACGGCGGCCACGCTGGCCAACCAGCTGAGCTTCGGCGCCCTGCCGGTGCAGTACACGGTGGAGAGCCAGGAGGTCATCTCCGCGACCCTCGGCTCCGAGCAGCTGCGCAACGGCCTCATCGCCGGCCTGATCGGCCTCGCGCTCGTCGTCGTGTACTCGCTGCTGCAGTACCGCACCCTCGGCCTGCTGACGGTCGCGTCGCTCGTGGTCGCGGGTCTGATCACGTACGCGTCGATCGCCCTGCTCTCGTGGGGGATGGGCTACCGGCTCTCGCTCGCGGGCGTCGCCGGACTGATCGTCGCGATCGGTTTCACCGCGGACTCGTTCATCGTGTACTTCGAACGCATCCGCGACGAGCTACGTGACGGCAGGACCCTGGCCTACGCCGTCGAGCGCGGCTGGGTGCGCGCCCGCCGCACGGTCCTCGCCGCCAAGGCGGTCAACCTGATCTCCGCGATCATCCTGTACTTCCTGGCCGTGGGCGGCGTGCAGGGCTTCGCGTTCACCCTGGGCCTGACGACGATCATCGACGTCGCCGTCGTGTTCTGGTTCACGCATCCGATGATGGTGGTCCTCACCAAGATCCCGTTCTTCCGGGACGGTCACCTCTGGTCGGGCCTGTCGCCCGAGCGCCTGCGCGCGGGCCTCGGCCCCCGGTACGTGGGAGCAGGGCGCGTCCGGACACCGCAGCCCGCCGCCGCGGGGGGCGCACCCACCGCCGCGGCCTCGGACGCCGCCGACGCGGGTGGCGAGCGCGTGGTGGCGGAGCCCGTGCACAGCGGGGCGCGCCAGGCGCCGGCGGCCCCGGTCACCGACGCCTCCGGGCGCCGGCTGACGATCGCCGAGCGTCGCGCGGCCGAGCGTCGGGCCGCCGCCGAGCAGGCGGACACGGGACCGGGCGCCGGACCGGACGACGGATCGCCCTCGGCGACCGGTGAGAACCACTCCGGCACGAACGAGGAGAGCCGCTGATGGCCCGCATGCGATTCGCCCAGTGGGGCAACGACCTCTACACGGGCCGGCGGTCCTACCCGATCGTGCAGCGCCGCAAGCGCTGGTTCACGGTGGCGGGGATCCTTGCGATCGCCTCGATCGCCGTCATCCTCGTCAAGGGCCTCACCCTCGGCATCGACTTCCGGGGCGGTACGGAGTTCACGGTCAACGACGTGACCTCCACCGAGCAGCAGGTGGCGATCGACACCGTGCACGAGGTGCTCCCGAGCGAGGAGCCCCGCGTGGCGATCGTGGGCGGGTCGGCGGTACGCGTGCAGACCGAGGAGGTGACCGCCGAGCAGGAGGCGCAGCTCGTCACCGGCCTCGCCGAGGCGTACGGCGTCGACGAGTCCGCCGTGACGACGTCGTTCGTCGGTCCCACCTGGGGCGCCGGCGTCTCGACGCGCGCGCTGTGGGGCACCGTCGTGTTCGTCGTGGCCGCGGCGCTGTTCATGGCCGTGTACTTCCGCGCCTGGCGGATGTCCGTGGCGGCCATCGTGGCGATGCTCGGGGACCTGCTCATCTCGGCCGGCGTCTACGCGGCGATCGGCTGGGAGGTCACGCCGTCGACCATCATCGGCTTCCTCACCATCCTGGGCTTCTCGCTCTACGACAAGATGGTCGTGTTCGACAAGGTCCGCGAGAACACGGCGGACGTGCTCACGCAGACCCGCAGCACCTACGCCGAGCGGGCCAACCTGGCGGTGAACCAGACGCTGGTGCGCTCGATCAACACCTCGGTCGTGGCGCTCCTGCCGGTGGCGAGCATCCTCTTCGTCGGTGCCTTCCTGCTGGGCGCGGGCACGCTGCGCGACCTGTCGCTGTCGCTGTTCGTCGGTATCGCGGTCGGTGCGGCGTCGTCGCTCTTCCTCGCGACGCCGCTCGACGTCGCCCTGCGCGAGCGGGAGCCGAAGATCGGCGCGCACACCAAGGCGGTCCTCGAGGAGCGCGCCGGCCTGGTGGCCGAGGGCGGTCACGAGGCCGAGGTCGCGGCGTACACGACCGGCTCCGCGCAGCTGATCCCCGGCCAGCACCAGGGCAACCAGGCCCAGCCGCGCCGCAAGCGCGGTCGCTGAGGCCGGCGGTGAGCGTGATGGACGGGACGGCGGGCGGCGCCGCGGACGACACGAGGAGCAGCATCGTGGACGACATCGTCGTCGACGGCCTGGGCGGGCTCGGCGCCGCCCGCGCCGCGGAGGTGCGCGCGCTGATCCGCGACGTGCCGGACTACCCGCACCCGCCGGTGGTGTTCCGCGACATCACCCCGCTGCTGGCGGACGGCGCGGCGCTGGCGGACGTCGTGGAGGCGTTCGCCGGGGTCGTGGACGCCGACGGCGGGGTGGACGTCGTCGCGGGGATGGAGGCGCGCGGCTTCCTCCTGGGCGCGCCGCTGGCCACGCGGCTCGGCGTCGGGTTCCTGCCGCTGCGCAAGGCGGGCAAGCTGCCGCCCCCGGTGGAGCGCGTCGACTACGACCTCGAGTACGGCTCGGCGGCGATCGAGCTGCGCACGGGAACACTCGAGGCGGGGGCGCGTGTTCTCCTGGTCGACGACGTGCTCGCGACGGGCGGCACGGCGCGCGCAGCGGCCGAGCTCGTGGAGCGGTCGGGCGGTCAGGTGGTCGCCCTCGCGTTCCTGCTCGAGCTCGCGGGCCTGGGCGGACGCGACAGGCTGGCCGGGCGGACGGTCGAGGCTCTGCTGCGCGTGGAGTCGTAGACTTGCCGTCCCGGCCGACGGCGACCCCGCGGTGGTTGCGGAAGGAGGCGCAGATGAGCGACGAGACGAAGGTCGCGCGCGCCGCCGCCGCGCCCCAGGGGACGTCCGGCCAGGCGTCGACGCCGGGCCGGGGTCCGGGGTCCGGGCGGAGCGTGCGCAACAGGCTCGTGCGCCTCGGGGTGCGCGGCGCCCCGCCCACGACGCCCGCGCTGGAGCCGGTGCTCCAGGCCGTGCGCACCAACCACCCGAAGTCCGACCTGTCGGTCCTCGAGCGCGCCTACGCGACGGCCGAGCGGTGCCACCGGGGCCAGGAGCGCAAGTCCGGTGACCCGTACATCACGCACCCGGTCGCCGTCGCGACGATCCTGGCCGAGCTCGGGTTCGACGGCGCGACGCTGGCGGCCGCCCTGCTGCACGACACGGTCGAGGACACCGACTACGGGCTCGACGAGCTGACGCGGGAGTACGGCGAGGAGATCGCCATGCTCGTCGACGGCGTCACCAAGCTGGACAAGGTGAAGTACGGCGACGCCGCCCAGGCGGAGACCGTGCGCAAGATGGTCGTGGCGATGGCCAAGGACATCCGCGTGCTGGTCATCAAGCTCGCCGACCGGCTGCACAACGCCCGCACCTGGAAGTACGTGTCGGGGACGTCGGCGCAGCGCAAGGCGCGCGAGACGCTGGAGATCTACGCCCCGCTGGCGCACCGGCTGGGCATGAACACCATCAAGTGGGAGCTGGAGGACCTGTCCTTCCAGACCCTGTACCCCAAGGTGTACGACGAGATCGTGCACCTGGTGGCGGAGCGGGCCCCGGCGCGCGAGGAGTACCTGTCGGTGGTGCGCGAGCAGATCTCCGCCGACCTGCGCAGCGCCAAGATCAGGGCCACGGTCACGGGCCGGCCCAAGCACTACTACTCGATCTACCAGAAGATGATCGTGCGCGGGCACGACTTCGCGGAGATCTACGACCTGGTCGGCACGCGCGTCCTCGTGGACACCGTGCGCGACTGCTACGCGGTGCTGGGCGCGCTCCACGCGCGCTGGAACCCGGTCCCGGGCCGGTTCAAGGACTACATCGCGATGCCGAAGTTCAACATGTACCAGTCGTTGCACACGACGGTCGTGGGCCCGGGCGGCAAGCCGGTCGAGATCCAGATCCGCACGCACGACATGCACCGCCGTGCGGAGTACGGCGTCGCGGCGCACTGGAAGTACAAGCAGATGGCGCCGGCCGGCAAGACGGTGTCGGAGGACCCGCGCGCCAACGACATGGCGTGGTTGCGCCAGCTCGTGGACTGGCAGCGGGAGACCGCCGACCCGAGCGAGTTCCTCGACTCCCTGCGCTACGAGATCGGTGGCGCGGAGGTGTACGTCTTCACGCCGAAGGGCGAGGTGATGGCGCTGCCCGCCGGGGCCACGCCGGTCGACTTCGCGTACTCGGTGCACACCGAGGTGGGCCACCGCACGATGGGCGCGCGCGTCAACGGGCGCCTCGTGCCGCTGGACTCCACGCTGCAGAACGGCGACACGGTCGACATCCTCACGTCGAAGGCCGAGTCGGCGGGCCCGTCGCGCGACTGGCTCGCCTTCGTCAAGTCCGCGCGCGCCCGCAACAAGATCCGCCAGTGGTTCACCAAGGAGCGGCGCGAGGAGGCGATCGAGCAGGGCAAGGACGCCATCACGAAGGCGATGCGCAAGCAGAACCTGCCGATCCAACGCCTGCTGAGCCACGAGGCCCTCGTCGGGCTCGCGAACGACCTGCGCTACGCCGACGTCTCCGCGCTGTACGCGGCGGTCGGCGAGGGGCACGCGTCGGCGCCGCACGTCGTCGACCTGCTGGTCAAGTCGCTGGGCGGCGAGGAGGGGACGGAGGAGGACGCGGCCGAGGTCGCGGCCCCGGGCCGGCCCTCCCGGCGCGGCCGGACCGGCGACCCGGGCGTGGTCGTCAAGGGCGTGGACGACATCTGGGTGAAGCTCGCCAAGTGCTGCACCCCGGTGCCCGGGGACTCGATCGTCGGCTTCGTGACGCGCGGCGCGGGCGTGAGCGTGCACCGCGCGGACTGCGCCAACGCGGAGCAGCTGGCCAAGGCGCAGCCCGAGCGCATGGTCGACGTGTCCTGGACGACCGGCGCGAACACGATGTTCCTGGTGCAGATCCAGGTCGAGGCGCTCGACCGGTCGCGGCTGCTGTCCGACGTCACGAAGGTGCTGTCGGACTACCACGTGAACATCCTGTCGGCGACAGTCTCGACGTCGTCCGACCGGATCGCGCTGTCGAAGTTCGTCTTCGAGATGGCGGAGCCCGGCCACCTGCAGCAGGTGCTCAGCGCGGTGCGGAAGGTGGACGGGGTGTTCGACGTGTACCGGATCACCGGGACGCGGGCGGCGGACGTGCACCAGGAGTCCGCAGACGTCTGACCGGCACGAGGCCCTGACCGGCGGAAGGCTCTGACCCGCACGGCGACGCGGCGGGCAGGCCGCGACCTCGCGGAGTAGGTTCGCGTGCATGACGCTGCCGCTCGAACCGCCGGTGCTGCCCATGCTCGCCAGGTCGGTGCCCGAGGTCCCGGACCAGCCCGACGGCGGGTCGGCCTGGGTGTACGAGCCGAAGTGGGACGGGTTCCGTGCGCTGGTGTTCCGCGACGGTGACGAGGTGCGGATCGACTCCCGCAACGGCCGGCCGATGCAGCGCTACTTCCCGGACGTGGTCGACGCGGTGCTCGACGCGCTGCCGGAGCGGTGCGTGGTCGACGGCGAGATCGTGGTCGCCCGCCCGGGGGACCCGGCGACCACGGGGGCCGGGTCGGCCGCGCACCTGGACTTCGACGCGCTCGGGCAGCGGATCCACCCCGCCGAGTCGCGGGTGCGGATGCTCGCCTCCGAGACGCCCGCGAGCCTCGTCGTCTTCGACGTCCTCGCCCTCGGGGACGACGACCTGTCCGGGCGTCCCCTGCGTGACCGGCTCGCCGTGCTCGACGGGCTGGGCCTCGGCGGCCCGCGGGTGCACGCCACGCCCCGGACGCAGGACGCCGCCGTCGCGCGCGACTGGTTCCGGGCCTTCGAGGGAGCGGGCCTCGACGGAGTCGTCGCGAAGCGGCTCGACGACCCGTACCAGCCGAACAAGCGGGCCCTGCTGAAGATCAAGCACGCCCGCACGGCCGACGTCGTCCTCGCCGGCTACCGGCTGCACAAGACCTCGACGCCCGACGCGCCGCTCATCGGCTCGCTGCTGCTGGGCCTGTACGCGGAGCCCGACGACCCCACGAGCCTGCAGTTCGTGGGGGTGTCGGCGTCGTTCCCGGCGGCGCGCCGCGCGGCCCTGCACGCCGAGCTGGCCCCGCTCGTCGTCGAGCCGGGGACGGCCGACGCCGCGGCGCACCCCTGGGCCGACTGGCAGGACCCCGCCGTCGCGGACGGCAGCGCGGGGGAGCGGCGTCCGGGCGCGCAGTCGCGCTGGAGCGCCGGCAAGGACCTGTCGTTCACGCCGCTGCGCGTCGAGCGGGTGATCGAGGTCGGGTACGACCACATGGAGGGCTCGCGCTTCCGGCACACCGCGCAGTTCAAGCGCTGGAGGCCCGACCGCGAGCCGTCGTCGTGCACGTACGCGCAGCTCGAGGAGCCGGTCGGCTACGACCTGGCGGACCTCCTGCCCGGGGCGCCGGGCACCGCCTGAGCCCGCACGCGTGACGCCGGCTCAGGCTCCGGGCGATGAGTTCGGGGCCCGGGGCGGGTCTGGGGGGCATGGGAACACTCAGGTACGGACTGATGAGCTGCTCGCTCGACGGCTACGTGGCCGACGCGTCGGGCGACTTCGACTGGGGCGCGCCGGACGACGCCGTGCACGCGTTCATCAACGACCGGGTCCGGGACGCGCGGACCTTCGTCGTGGGGCGCCACATGTACGACGCCATGCGCGTGTGGGACACGTGGGAGCTCGGGCAGAGCGCGGCCTCGGACGAGTTCGCCGAGATCTGGCGGGGGATCGACAAGGTGGTCTGCTCCGACGGCCTCGTGGCCGAGGGGGCCGTCGTGGACGCTCCCCGGACCACGCTCGAGCCGCGGCTCACCCCCGACCGTCTGGCCCAGATCGTGGCCGGGACCGACGGCGTCGTGGAGGTCTCCGGCCCGACGACGGCCGCGACGGCGCTGCGCGCCGGGCTGGTCGACGAGCTGACGGTCCGCGTGGTGCCCCACGTCGCCGGCGGGGGGCTGGGCCTGCTCCCGGAGGGCTGGCAGGCCGACCTCACGCGTGCCGAGTGCGTGCCGCTGGGTGACGGGTCGGTCTTCCTGCGCTACACCCGCGCGTGATCGCGGGCGGGGTCAGCCCCGCTTGCGGTCGGTGTCCCGGCTGGGCTGCACGCGCTTCGGCTCGCCCGGCATCTTGGGGTACTCCGGCGGGTACGGCAGGTCGCCGAGCCCGTGCTCCTCCTCGTCGCGCCGGGCGAGCTCGAGCGCGTCGTCGAGGGAGCAGTCCAGCGCCGGGTCGCGGTCGGCGCGCAGGGCGGCGAACAGGTCGCCCCGCTCGGCGAACCGGGCGGGCACGGTCGTGACGTCGAAGTCGTCCGGGTGCACCTCGCCGACCTCGTCCCACTCCAGCGGCGTCGAGACGGTGGCACGCGGGTTCGCCCGGACGGAGTACGCGGAGGCGATGGTGCGGTCGCGCGCCATCTGGTTGTAGTCGACGAAGATCTTCGAGCCCCGCTCCTCCTTCCACCACTTCGTCGTGACCTGGTCGGGCAGGCGGCGCTCCAGCTCCCGTCCGATCGCGATCGTGGCGCGGCGCGCCTGCTGGAACGACCAGCGGGGCGCGAGCGGCACGAAGACGTGCAGGCCGCGCCCGCCCGACGTCTTCGGGTAGCCGGTGAGCCCCAGCTCGGTGAGCAGCTCGCGCAGGTGCGGCGCGACGGACGCGGCGTCGTCGAAGGTCGTGCCGGGCTGCGGGTCGAGGTCGACGCGCAACTGGTCGACCGCCTCGACTTCGTCGCGTCGCACCGGCCAGGGGTGGAACGTGAGGGTGCCGAGGTTCGCGGCCCAGGCGACGACGGCGAGCTCGGTGGGCGCCACCTCGTCGGCGGTGCGCCCGCTGGGGAAGGCGATGGTGGCGGTCTCGACCCAGTCGGGAGCGCCCTTCGGGAGGCGCTTCTGGTAGAACGCGTCGCCCCGGTTGTCGGCGCGCGTCGCCATGACCGCCTCGGGCCACCAGCCCTTCGGCCAGCGCTCGAGGGTGGTGGGCCGGTGCAGCAGGGCGCCGAGGATGCCGTCGCCCACGGACAGGAAGTACTCGACGATCTCGCGCTTCGTGAGCCCGGGCCGGTCGTCCAGCTCGGGGAAGACGACACGGTCCGGGCTGGAGACGCGCACGGCGCGGCCAGCGGCGTCGAGCTCGACGGCGGGTGCGGCGGAGGCCATGCGGCTCAACCTAGGGCAGCGCGGCGGACGCCGCACGGAGGGCGGCGGCCCGGGCCAGCACCCGACGGGCCCGCGGCCGTCCGACGACGCGGGCGCGGCGCTCCAGCAGCGCGGCCGCGTCGGCGAGGTCCAGGTCGCAGGCGACCGCGACGGCGCGGGCGGTGAGGGCTGCGTCCTCGTCGCCGGGGACGTGCACCGCGACGTCGACGACGGTCCGCAGCGGCGCGGTGACGCGCACGCCCACCAGCGTGACCGTGTCGTCGCGCAGCAGGGGCGCCTGCCACACGAGTCCGGCGCCCCAGAGGTCGGGCCGGTGCCCGCCGGCCGGATAGGCGACGTCGAGGTGGTCCGGTGACCGGGCGCCCGCGGCGCGGCCGGCGTGCACCCACGCCGCGGTGCGCCCGGCGGCCACGGCTCCGCCGGGCAGCGCACCGGCCAGGAGACCGGCCCGCAGGCCGGGGGTCACCACGGCCCCGGCGACGACGGCCGCGTCGCCCCGCAGCACCTCGAGGGCGCCGTCGCGCACCAGGACGTCCCACGCCGCCCGCCCGCCGACGTCCGCCGGGCGGACCAGCGGCCCGGGGTGCGGGCGCGGCGGCGTGAGCAGCGCGTCGAGCCGGCACGTGCCGCCGGGGGCGTCGCGCTCGCGCCCGCCGGGCGCGGCCGCTGGCACGGGGAGGACGGCGAAGGGGCTCACGACCGGGAACCTATCCGGTCGTGAGCCCCTCCGGGGTGCTGCCTGTGGATCGTCGGGCGCGCGCCGGCCGGTGTCCCCGGACGGCCGCACCCGTCCGCCGGCTCAGCCCCGGGTGTCCTCCGCGGCGCGGACGACCTGCTCGAGCCAGGCACGCCGCGCGGCGAGCGCCGTCTCGGCCTCCTCGACACGCTGCGCGTCACCCGACTCGCGCGCCTTGTCCAGGTCGCGCTCGAGCCCCTCGATGGCGGCCTCGAGCTGGGCCGCCGCGCCCTCGGCCCGCGCGCGGGTCTCCGGGTTGGTGCGGTCCCAGCGGGCCTGCTCGGCGTTGCGGACGGCCGTCTCGACGGCACGCATGCGGCCCTCGACGCGCTGGATGTCGGCGCGCGGCACCTTGCCGGCCTCCTCCCAGCGGTCCTGGAGGTCGCGCAGCTTCTCCTTCGCCGCGACGAGGTCCTTGACCGGCAGGAGGGCCTCCGCCTCGACGAGGAGCGCCTCCTTGACCTCGAGGTTCTTCCCGTACTCGGCGTCGATCGCGGCGTTCTCGGCGTCACGGGCGCCGAAGAAGGCGTCCTGAGCCGCCCGGAACCGGGCCCAGAGCGCGTCGTCGTCCTTGCGGCTGGCCCGCCCGGCGGCCTTCCACTGCGCCATGAGGTCGCGGTACGCGGCGGCCGTCGCGCCCCAGTCGGTGCTGGTCTGCAGGGCCTCCGCCTCGGCGACCAGCTTCTCCTTGGCCGACTTGGCCGCGGAGTTGCGCTGCTCGAGGTCGGCGAAGAAGTGCCGTCGCTCGCGGTCGAAGGCCGTGCGCGCGTGGCTGAACCGCTTCCAGAGCGCCTCCTCCGAGGGCCGGTCGATGCGCGGCCCGCTGCGCTGGGCCTCCTTCCACCGGTCCAGGAGGCCGCGCAGCTCCTCGCCGGCCGGGCGCCACTGCATCTTGCCCGGGTCGGTGGCGGCGATCTTCTCCGCGGCCTCGACGATCGCGGTGCGGGCGGCGACGGCCTCGGCCTTGGCGGCCGCGCGCTCCTGCTCGAGCGCGGCACGGCGCTCCGCCGCCCGCGCCCGGAGGCCCTCGACGCGGGCGCGCAGGGCGTCCAGGTCGCCCACGGCGGCGGGCTCGCCCGTCTCCTCCGCGAGCTTGGCCAGCGTCTGGTCGATCTCGCGCACCGACAGGTCGGCGCTGTCCAGGCGCGTCTCGAACAGCGCGACCTTCGCGTCGAGGTCGAGGTAGCGGCGCACGTAGAGGCTCATGGCCTCCGAGGCCTCCACGCCCGGGAACTGCCCGACCTGGCGCTCGCCGGCGGCCTCGCGCACGAACACGGTGCCGTCCTCGTCCACGCGGCCGAAGGCCTCCGCCGCTGCCGCGGCGGCGGCGTCCAGCGCCGGGGGGACGACCGGGGCCACGGGCGTGGTGGGCTCCGCCGGGGGCATGTCGGCGGGCGTGGGGGCGGCCGGGCGGCGCAGCGCCGACGGCTTGGGCGCGCCCGGGCGCGGCGGCTTCGGCACGCCCGAGGGCTTCGGCGCCGCCGGCGCGGGTGCCGGGGCCGGCTCGGCCGGTGCGGCCTCCGCGGTGTCTGCCGGCTCGGCAGGCTCGGTGGGCTCGGCGGGCTCCGCGATGTCTGCCGGTCCGGCAGGCTCGGCGGGTGCCGGCGTCGGCGCGGCGTCGGCCTCGGGCTGGGCCTCGGGGGTCGGCTCCGTGGCCTCGCCGGCGGGGCCCGACGGAGTGGCCTCGCCGGCGGGGTCCGCCTGGGCGGTCCCGTCCGCGGAGGGCTGCGGGTCCGCCGCGGGAGCCGACGGGGTCGCCTCGTCCGGGGTCGTCTGCGATGGAGTCTCGGCCGTCTCCTCGGTGCCGGCCACGGTCTCCTCGGGGCCGGTCGAGCCGGGGGTGCTCTCGCTCACTGGGTCTCCACTCCTTCGATGATGACGGGGCTCGCGGGGGAGCCGTCGCCGGCCCCTCCCTCGACGCCCGCGTCAGCGACTGCCTGGACGGCGTCCAGGCCGGACGTGACGGTGCCGAGCACCGTGTACCCGCCCGCGGTGTCGGACGGGATGGTCGAATCCTGGTACACGATGAAGAACTGCGAGCCCATCGACTCGCCGTTGCCGCCCTGGCGGGCCATCGCGAGGGTCCCGGCGGGGTAGACGTCGTCCTTCGGGGCGTTCTCGATCGGGCCGTAGGAGTACCCGGGGTCACCGGTCCCGGTCGCCGTCGGGTCGCCGCACTGCAGGACGAAGATGCCCTGGGTGGTGAGGCGGTGGCAGGCCGTGTCGTCGAAGTAGCCCTGCTGTGCCAGGGACACGAAGCTCGCGACGGCCTGGGGCGCTGCGGCGCCGTCCAGCTCCACGGTCACCTGCGACTCGCCCGCCCCGGTGCACAGGTCGAGGGTCGCGGCCCACGTGCGGTCCTCGGCGGCGGACGGGTCGGGCAGGTCCCCGCCGGAGCGGGCGCCCGGCTGCACCGCCGGGCAGTCGCCCGCGGCCTGCGGCGCCGACGACGCGGCAGGGTCGGCGGTGCTGCCGAGGTTCGCGACGACCAGGCCGCCGCCCACCAGGGCGAGGACCGCCACGATCGCCACGATCGCGAAGGTGCGCTGCCTCCGGGCGCGCGCCTGCGCCTGCCGCTGCTCCCACTTCTCCTGCCGCTTGCGGGCGTACTCACGCTCGCGCTTGGTGGCCGCCAACGCGCGGTCCTCCTCGCCTCGTCCCCCGCGCACGGCACTCCCGCGCGCGGAGGACAGTCTAGAGGCCGGGACGCAGGTCACACCCGCAGGGCCCGCGCGGCCCCGGTGGTGGGCGCCGGCCGCTAGCGTGGCGCCGTGCAGATCCTCCTCGTCGTCGCGCCCGTCTTCGCCACCAACTGCTGCGTCGTCGTCGCCGGTGCCACCGGCCGGGACGCCGACTGCGTGCTCGTGGACGCGGGGGCGGGCGTCGCCCCCGAGGTCGAACGGCTGGTCGCCGAGCGGGGCCTCGTCCCGCGCGCCGTCGTCGCCACCCATGGCCACGTCGACCACACGTGGGACGCGGCGGAGCTGTGCGACCGGTACGGGGTGCCCCTGCGCATCCATCCCGCGGACGCCTACCGCCTCGCGGACCCGTTCGGCACGCTGGGCCTGGCCGCGGGGTCGGGCGACGCGGACCCCGGGGTGAGCAGCGCCCTCGCGCAGGCGCTCGCGGGCACGGGCCGGCGGGCGGAGGACTACCGCACGCCCGCCGTCGTGGAGCCGCTCGAGGTCGGCACGGACGGCGCCGGCGAGCTCGTCGCGGGCACGGTGCGGCTGCGGACGCTGCACGCCCCGGGCCACACGGAGGGCTCCACGCTGCTCGTCGTGCCGGGGCACGGCGGGGATCGTGGCGGTGACGGCGGCGAGGGGCCCGGCGTCGTCCTGGCGGGCGACGTGCTCTTCGCGGGCGGGGTCGGCCGCACCGACCTGCCGGGCGGTGACCCCGCCACCATGGCCCGCACGCTGCGCGACGTCGTCGCCGGCCTCGACCCGGACCTCGGCGTCGTGCCCGGGCACGGGCCGACCACCACCGTGGGGCGTGAGCTCGCGACCAACCCGTACCTGCGCCCGCACCTGCGCTGATCTGGCCGCGAGGCGCCCGGGCGAGGTCCCGCGGCGGCCCCGACGTCTGGGAAGATGGGGCCCATGGCACGCCCCACCCCCCTCTCCGGCTTCCCCGAATGGCTCCCCGACGGCCGCGTCGTCGAGCAGCACGTCCTCGACACGCTGCGGCGCACGTTCGAGCTGCACGGGTTCGCCGGCATCGAGACGCGGGCCGTGGAGCCGCTCGACCAGCTGCTGCGCAAGGGGGAGACCTCCAAGGAGGTCTACGTGCTGCGCAGGCTCCAGGAGGAGCCCGACGGCGAGGGCGCCGGGAACCAGCCCGAGAAGCAGCTCGGGCTGCACTTCGACCTCACCGTGCCGTTCGCGCGCTACGTGCTCGAGAACGCCGGCCGGCTCGCGTTCCCCTTCAAGCGCTACCAGATCCAGAAGGTGTGGCGCGGCGAGCGCCCCCAGGACGGCCGCTTCCGCGAGTTCGTCCAGGCGGACATCGACGTCGTCGGCGCGGGCGAGCTGCCCTACCACTACGAGGTCGAGCTGCCCCTGGTGATGGCCGAGGCGCTCGGGGCGCTGCGCGACGTCGGTGTGCCCGAGGTGCGGATCCTCGTGAACAACCGGAAGGTCGCGGAGGGCTTCTACCGCGGGCTGGGGCTCGACGACGTCGAGGGCGTGCTGCGGCAGGTCGACAAGCTCGACAAGATCGGCCCGGAGGCGGTGGCCGAGCTCCTGCAGGCCGAGCAGGGCGCCACGCCCGAGCAGGCCAAGGGCTGCCTCGAGCTCGCCGCGATCTCCGGCGCGGACACGTCCGTGGTCGACAGGGTCCGGGCGCTCGCGGTGTCCTACGGCGCGGCCACGGAGCTCCTCGAGACCGGTCTGGGCGAGCTGGCCGCGCTGATCGAGGCGGCCGCGCGGCGCGCGCCCGGCGTGGTGGTCGCGGACCTGAAGATCGCGCGCGGCCTCGACTACTACACCGGGTCGGTCTACGAGACCGTGCTGGTCGGGCACGAGCAGCTCGGCTCGATCTGCTCGGGCGGGCGCTACGACACGCTCGCGTCGGACGGCAAGAACACCTACCCGGGCGTCGGCCTGTCCATCGGCGTCTCCCGCCTGGTCTCCAGACTCCTGTCCGCGGGCCTGGTCGCCGCGACGCGTGGCGTGCCGACCGCCGTCCTGGTCGCGGTCACCGACGAGGCGCACCGCGACCGCTCCGACGCGGTCGCGGCGGCGCTGCGCGCCCGGGGCGTGCCGGCGGACGTCGCGCCGACGGCGGCGAAGTTCGGCAAGCAGATCAAGGTCGCCGACCGGCGCGGCATCCCGTTCGTGTGGTTCCCGGCGCAGCCTGGGGAGGACGGCGCCGACCCGGCCGTCCTGGCGGGTGCGGTGAAGGACATCCGCTCGGGCGAGCAGGTGGACGCCGACGCCGCGACCTGGGCGCCGCCGGCGGACGACCTGTTCCCGCGCGTCGTGCCCGTCGCCGCGGAGTGAGCCTCAGTCCTCGATGAGCGCGACGACGTTGCGCGCGGTGTCCCGGAACCATCCGATGGTCGGGCCCTGGCGCGGGTCGGCGCTGCGCACGACGCCGTCGGCGTCCTGCGCGAACCCCGGGTAGCGCACGAGGTCGACGCCGGCCGCGTGCAGCTGCGCCGCCGCGGCGGCGACGTCGGGCACGACGAGGTTGAGCACGGTGTGGCTCGCCGGCTCGTGGGCCTCGCCCTTCGGGTACACGAAGACGGCAGGACCGCCGGGGACGTCCAGCTCGAGCCCCATGGGCGTGCGCCGCACGCCCAGCCCCACGACGTCCCGGTAGAACGACTCGGCGGCGTCGACGTCGTCGACGGAGAAGCTGCTGAAGCCGCGCTGGACGATGATCACGGGGGACTCCTCGGGTCGGGGTGGCGGCGGGGGACCGGCGCCGAAGGGTGGACCCCGCCCGCGCGCCGGACTGATCGGGCAGGCCCACGGGGGTTGTCCCCCGTGCACCCTGAGGCGTCCCTGACTTTCACCCTGATCTCGCCGCTGACCTGGCCGGACGGCCTCCGCGGAACGGTACGGTGACCGCCGTGAGCATCTATGTGGTCCTGTCCCGCAGCAGCACCGTCCTGTCGCGGACGATCCGCCTCGCGACCCGGGACGAGTACACGCACGCGGCACTGGCCCTCGACGCCGACCTCGAGCTCATGTTCAGCTTCGGTCGCCGCCGCGCGTCCAACCCGTTCGTCGGCTGCTTCAAGCGCGAGCGCCTCGACGACGAGCTCTACCAGGGGATGGACACCCTGCCGGGCGTCGTCCTCGAGGTCCCCGTCACCCCCCGGCAGCGCGACGCCGTGGGCGCCCGGGTCGCGGAGTTCCTGCTCGACGGCCACACCTACGCCTACAACGCGCCCGGCCTCGTGACCGGTCTCCTCGGCCGCGGGTCGGAGGACGACCGGCGGTTCTTCTGCTCCGAGTTCGTCTACCACGTGCTGCGCGACGCGGGCGTGTGCGACCTGGGCGTCCCCCGCTGGAGGGTGCGACCGCAGACCCTGCTGGACGTGCCGGGCACCGTGGTCTACCAGGGCGACCTCAAGCGCTACCGCTCGGCCGACCTCGACACCGCGCCCCTTCCGGTGCTCACGCCCCAGGGCGCGGGCGGCCTCTTCGCCACGTCGCGGGCGGGGGTCTCGCTCGCGCTGTGACCGGAGGGCGGCCCTCCGCACGTCTCCCCGCCGCTCCAGCGTCGCCGCTCCAGGGTCCGCACAGGGCGTCGTGCGACGCTGGGTGCCATGCCGAACCGAGTCTTCCTGCACGTGGGCGCGCCCAAGTCGGGCACGACCTACCTGCAGTCGCGTCTCCACGCGAACCGCCGTGACCTGCGACGGCACGGCGTGCTGTACCCGAGCGGTCCGCTGGGCGAGCCGCGCCTGCACTACTGGGCCGCCCTGGACGTCACGGGTGCGCGCCACGGCGTCGACCCGCGGCGCCTGGACGGCGCGTGGGACCGCCTCGTGCGCCAGGTGCGACGCACGCGGGGCGACGTCGTCGTCAGCCACGAGCTGCTGGCGAGGGCGGACCAGGGGCAGGCGGACCGGGTGCTCGCCGACCTGGCGGCGACGGGTGCCGAGGTGCAGGTGGTGCTCACCGTCCGCGACCTCGCGCGAGGGCTCGCCAGCGGATGGCAGGAGACGCTGAAGTTCGGCGCGACGACGACCCTGCGCGCCTACCTCGACCGCGCGAGGGCCGGCCGGTCCGTGTTCCTGAGGTCCCTCGACCCCACCCACGTGCTGGGCGTGTGGGCCGCCGGCCTGCCTGCGTCGCGCGTCCACGTCGTGACGGCCCCGCCCCCGGGCGGTGCCGGGGACGCGCTCTGGCTCCGGTTCCTGGACGCCGTCCAGGTCGACCCCGCGTGGGCGCCGCGGGAGGCCGAGCGGTCCAACGCCTCCGTCGGTGTCCCCGAGGCGCAGGTGCTGCGCGGGCTCAACCGCCGGCTCGGCGAGGAGGTGCGGCGGGGCGGCGCCCTCTCGCCGATCGTCGACGGCATCGTCGCCGGCGACGCGCTCGCCCCGCGGCGGTCGACCCCCATCGCCGTGGGGCCCGAGGACCACCCGTGGGTGGCGGACCTCAGCGCGACCTGGGTCGCCTGGCTGCGCGACCAGGACGTCACCGTTCACGGCGACCTGGACGACCTGCTGCCCGCCCCGCCGGGCGAGGACTGGACCGACCCCGACAAGCCCCCGCAGCGCGAGGTGACCGCGGCTGCCCTGGACACGGTCGGGGTGCTGCTCGCGGAGGTGGCCGGGCGCCCGCTGCCGTGGGGGGAACGGGGCCGCCGGGCCCTCGCGAGGCTCCGCCGCTGACCGGCGTGCGCGCCGGGGCTGGACAGCGGACTCGAACGCGTGTTCGAATAACCGGGTGAGATGGGAAGGTCAGACGGTCGGCGCGGACGACGGCGCCCTGCCCGGGCTGGAGCGCGCGGGGCTGGCGCGGCTCGGGCTCGTGCGCACGGTCCGGACCCCCGAGTTCGCCGACGTCGCGTTCCACGAGGTGCTCGCCAAGAGCGCGCTGTCGAAGGTTCCCGCGGCGTCGAAGATGCCGTTCGGCTGGACGGTCAACCCGTACCGCGGGTGCAGCCATGCGTGCCGCTACTGCCTGAGCCCGGAGACGCTCGTGCTGATGACGGACGGGCGGCAGGTCCCGATCCGCGACCTCCGGGTCGGGGACGCCGTCGTCGGGACGGAGCTCGACGAGCAAGGGCGACGCCGGTACGCGGAGACCACGGTGCTCGCGTGGTGGACGACCCGCCGGCGCGCGCACCGCGTCACGCTGGCCGACGGCACGCGGGTCGTCGCGAGCGACGACCACCGGTTCCTCAGCGACGGCCGTGGCTGGGTGCACGTGGCACGCGACCTGACCGACCTGCGAGGGCGGCCGTTCCTCACGACGCACGACCGGCTCGTCGGCCCAGGGCCGGGCGACTCGGCCGTCCGGGCGGCGGCCGGCATGGCCGCGGTGGCGGGGGACGGGCTGCGGGTGACGGCCGTGGAGGACCTGGGCTTCGAGCAGGACATGATCGACATCACGACGGGCACCGGAGACTTCGTCGCGAACGGTGTCGTCTCGCACAACTGTTTCGCGCGCCCCACGCACGAGTACCTCGACCTCGACGCCGGCCGGGACTTCGACTCCCAGGTCGTCGTCAAGATGAACGTGGACGCGGTGCTGCGCGCCGAGCTGGCGCGGCCGTCCTGGCAGCGGGAGCCCGTCGCGCTCGGGACCAACACCGACCCCTACCAGCGGGCCGAGGGCCGCTACCGCCTCATGCCGGGGATCATCGGGGCGCTCGCGGACTCGGGCACACCCTTCTCGATCCTCACGAAGGGCACGTTGCTGCGGCGCGACCTGCCCCTGATCGCCGAGGCGGCGCGCCGCGTGGAGGTCGGCCTCGGCGTCTCGCTGGCGTTCGCCGACGAGGAGCTGCAGCAGTCCGTCGAGCCCGGCACCCCGACCCCGAGGGCGCGGCTCGACCTCATCCGGGCCGTGCGGGCGGCGGGGCTGCCGTGCGGCGTCATGGTGGCCCCGGTGCTGCCGTGGCTCACCGACTCGCGGGACCACCTGCGGCGCCTGCTCGACGCGGTCGCGGACGCCGGCGCCACGGGCGTCACGGTCGTGCCGCTGCACCTCAAGCCGGGCACGCGGGAGTGGTACCTGCAGTGGCTCGAGCGTGAGCACCCCCGGGCGGTGGCCGGGTACGGGCGCGTGTACGCCCGCGGCACGTACGCCCTGGAGGCCTATCGGCAGTGGCTGTGGGACCGGGTCGAGCCGTTGCTCGCCGAGCGCGGCTTCGGGTCCTCCGGGCACCGCGCGCGGTCGGGCGCGACCGGCCGCTACGCCGACGAGCTGCGACCGCACGACGACGGTGACTACCCGGCGGGCTCGATCGTCGCGGCCGCCTCGGCAGCGGGGCACGACGGCCGTGCGGGGCGGTGGCGCACGGGAGGCGCCCTCGACGGCATGCCCGTCGACGGCGGAGGGCTCGAGGTCGCGGCCGCCGGGATCGAGCAGGTGCTCTTCTGACGCCCCTCTCGCGGGGTCGGGTGAGCGTCGTCGCGGGTCGTGACGGCGCCGTGTGTGAGCACGGCAACACGCCAGGCGGTCCCCGGTGGACCCCGGGACCGGAAAACTGCGGACGCCCGTCCGGGTGCAGCGACTAAACTCGCCACGTCGTGCCCGCGGGCACGACCGTCTCCCGGCCGGGCACCGGGACGACGGCACCACGAGCCCACACCACACGTCACGAAAGGACCTCTCCGTGCTCCGCACCCACACGGCCGGCTCTCTGCGGGCCGAGCACATCGGTCAGACCGTCACCCTCACCGGGTGGGTCGATCGCCGCCGGGATCACGGAGGAGTGGCCTTCATCGACCTGCGCGACGCCTCGGGCATCTCCCAGGTCGTCATCCGCGACGAGTCCGTGGCCCACCCGCTGCGCGCCGAGTTCGTGCTGCAGGTGACGGGCGAGGTCGGTCGCCGCCCGGAGGGCAACGCCAACCCGAACCTCGCCACCGGCGAGATCGAGGTCGTGGCGAAGGAGGTCGTGGTCCTCAACGAGTCGGCCCCGCTGCCGTTCCAGGTCTCCACGGCGCTGGCCGACACGGAGACGATCGGCGAGGAGGCGCGCCTCAAGCACCGCTACCTCGACATCCGCCGCCCGAGCCAGGCGCACGCCCTGCGGCTGCGCGGGAAGGCGAACCAGGCGGCCCGGCGCGTGCTGGACGAGCACGACTTCGTCGAGGTCGAGACGCCCACCCTCACCCGCTCGACGCCCGAAGGGGCTCGCGACTTCCTGGTCCCGGCCCGCCTGGCGCCGGGCTCCTGGTACGCGCTGCCGCAGAGCCCGCAGCTGTTCAAGCAGCTGCTCATGGTCGGCGGCCTGGAGCGCTACTACCAGATCGCCCGCTGCTACCGGGACGAGGACTTCCGGGCCGACCGCCAGCCCGAGTTCACGCAGCTGGACGTCGAGCTGAGCTTCGTCGACCAGGACGACGTCATCGCGCTGGCCGAGCAGATCCTCGTCGCGCTGTGGAAGCTGATCGACGTCGAGATCCCGACGCCGATCGCCCGCATGACGTACGCCGAGGCGATGCGCCTGTACGGCACGGACAAGCCGGACCTGCGCTTCGGCAACCCGCTCGTCGAGCTCACCGACTACTTCTCCGAGACGCCGTTCCGCGTCTTCCAGGCGGAGTACGTGGGCGCCGTCGTCATGACCGGCGGCGCCTCGCAGCCGCGCCGCCAGTTCGACGCCTGGCAGGAGTGGGCCAAGCAGCGCGGCGCCAAGGGACTCGCGTACGTGACGTACGGCGAGGACGGCACGCTGGGCGGCCCGGTCGCCAAGAACCTGTCCGACGCCGAGCGTGAGGGCCTCGCCGCCGCCACGGGTGCGCAGCCCGGCGACGCGGTGTTCTTCGCCGCCGGCAAGACCGCCGAGGCGCGCGCGCTCCTGGGCGCCGCCCGCCTGGAGATCGCGCACCGCACGGGGCAGGTCGACGAGGACGCCTGGGCGTTCGTGTGGGTCGTCGACGCGCCGCTGTTCAAGCCGACCGGCGAGGACGACGACGTCGACCTCGGCCACTCCGCCTGGACCGCCGTGCACCACGCGTTCACGTCGCCCAAGCCCGAGTGGGTCGACAGCTTCGAGTCGGACCCGGGCAACGCGCTGGCGTACGCCTACGACATCGTCTGCAACGGCAACGAGATCGGCGGCGGCTCGATCCGTATCCACCGCCGCGACGTGCAGGAGCGCGTGTTCGACGTCATGGGCATCGGCCCCGAGGAGGCGCAGGAGAAGTTCGGCTTCCTCCTCGACGCCTTCAAGTTCGGCGCCCCGCCGCACGGCGGCATCGCGTTCGGCTGGGACCGCATCGTCGCGCTGCTGACGAAGTCGGCGTCGATCCGCGACGTCATCGCGTTCCCCAAGTCGGGCGGCGGCTACGACCCGCTCACCGAGGCGCCGGCCCCCATCACCCCGGAGCAGCGCAAGGAGGCCGGCGTCGACGCCGTGCCGCAGGACGACGCGCCGGCCCCGTCCGCGGGGGCGTGACGCTCGCTCTCGACGGGCACGGCCTCGCCCCGGTCACCGACATGGCCGGGGCGAGCCTGCCCGACCGCTGGGCGCGCCACCCCGTGGTGGTCGCCGAGCACGCCTACCACGGGTGGGACGCCAGCCACGCGTGGTGGGACGACGAGGCGTTCCTCGTGCGCCTGCGCTGGCGCGAGCGGACCGACGGCGCACGACCCTTCGCGGTCGAGGCCGACGGGACGGGCGCGAGCCTGCTCGGCGTGGGCACCCCCGGCGCCGCCGCACGCCTGCTGCTGAGGGCCCGCGACGAGCTGCGGTCGTCGGGTGACGCCATGGGGGTGCGGCGCGCGTCCCTGCCCCGCGGGACCCACGCGGCGCTGTCGGTGCTGACCCCCGGTGGGGTCGGTGCCCCCGCGCCCTTCGACCGCGCGCCCGGCGGCGCGTGGGACTGGTTCGGCACGACCGTGGCGCCGGGCGAGCAGCCCGGGCAGGACCGCGTGACCGAGCTCGTCGGTCCCGGGTCGGGCGACGAGGTCGCCCGCGCGCTCGCGACGGCGAACCCCCACGGCGAGCTGTCGCCCCACGAGCCGCGGGCGCGCTGGTGGGGCTGGCGCGGCGACGACGGCGTGCTGCGCGGCGTCGCGGGCGCGTCGCGGCGGGTGCCCGGCCAGCCGTGGGTGCTCGGCTCGATCGGGACCGACCCCGCGTGGCGGGGCCGCGGGATCGCGGCCGCCGTGACGGCGGCCGCCACGAGGGCCGGGCTCGAGGAGGTCGCCATGGTGACCCTCGGGATGTACGCCCACAACGACGCCGCGCGCCGCGTCTACGCCCGGCTGGGCTTCACGCTCGCGCAGCGGTTCGAGAGCTGGCGCCCGACGCGAGCCGCCCGACCCGCTCCCAGCGGCCGGGCGTCGGCGAGATAGCCGTCGGGCCGCACGAGCAGGGTCGCGTCGTGGCCGTCGGCGCGGCGGACGACGAGCCGGTCGTCGGCGTCGAGCTCGCCGGGGGCACGGGGCACGTCCGCCGGGGGCCCGGACCGCGGCGCGACGAGCACGAAGCGGCCGGCGCGCAGCGCCTCCGCCACCCGGGACCCCGCCGGGCCGGGAGCCAGCGGCAGGTCCGGCACGCGGCGCCCGGCGGCGGGGTGCGCACCGGGCGGGGCCGGGTACCGCACCCCGAGGGCCGAGACGGCCCCGGCCGCCCGCCGCCGCACGGGGGCGGCCCGGCCCAGCAGCACGGCCCCGGCCGCCCGCACGACGGCGGCCCCGCGTCCCCGGTCCGTGGCGAGGCGGAGGATCGTGCCGCTGGTGCGCAGCACCTGGGCACCGACGGGGTGGCGCTCGGCCGAGTACCCGTCGAGCACCGCGTCGTCCGCCCCGCGGACCACGGCGGCGAGGCGCCAGGACAGGTTCGCGGCGTCCTGCAGGCCGGTGTTCATGCCGAGGCCTCCCGCCGGGCTGTGCGCGTGCGCGGCGTCGCCCGCGAGGAGCACGCGTCCGGCGCGGTAGCGGGGCACCTGGCGCTCGTCGGCCGCGAACCGGGTGGCGAACCGCAGCTCGGCCATGCCGTGGTCGTCGCCGAGCGTCGCCCGCGCGAGGGCGCGGACCTCGTCGAGGTCCACCGGCCCGTCGTCCCCGGGGTCGAGGGTCTCGTCCCAGCCGATGAAGCGGTACCGGTCGCCGCCGAACGGGGCGAGGAACCCCAGGGCCCCGCCGGCCGACGCGACCGTCAGGGCGTCCTCGGGCGGGCGGGTCAGACGGACGTCCGCCAGCACCATCGCGCGGATCACCGTCTCCCCGGGGAACGGCAGACCGGCGGCCGTCCGCACCGTCGAGCGCACGCCGTCGGCGCCGACCACCCACGGTGCGCGAAGCCGGACGGGCTCCTTCGCCGCGCCACCGGGCTCCTCGACCGCCACCACGGTGGCGCCGTCGTCGCGCTGGTCGACGCCGGAGACGCGCAGTCCGTGCCGGAACGTCGCGCCGGCGTCCTCCGCCCGGCGGCGCAGCAGGCGCTCCACCTCGTACTGCGGGGTGACCAGCACGAACGGGAACCGTCCCGGCAGGGTGTCGAGCCGCACGTCGACGCGGCCGAACACCCGGATCCGGCGGACGGCCCGTCCGGTGGGGAGCAGCGCGTCCGCGAGCCCCCGGGCGTCGAGCGCCTCGAGGGTCCGCGCGTGCACCGCGAACGCCCGGGTGAGGTTGCTCAGGTCGGCGGGCCGCTTCTCGACCACGACGACCCGCGCGCCGTCGCGGGCGAGGTCCCCGGCCAGGAGCAGCCCCGTGGGTCCTGCCCCGACGACCACGACGTCCGCGTCCATGCGGCTCAGCCTAGGGCGACCCACGTCACAGCAGCAGGGGTCGGGACCGGGCCGGCAGCGTGGGTGGCGCTCCGTAGGCTGGTCGGCATGGACCTGTTCGACGCCGCGCTCACCGGCAACCGCGGCACGCCGGCGACCGGGCGCACCGGCCCGAGCGCCCCCCTCGCCGTGCGCATGCGCCCGGCCGCCCTCGACGAGGTCGCGGGCCAGGCGCACCTGCTCGTGCCGGGCTCGCCGCTGCGCCGGCTCGTCGAGCCGGACGACGAGTCCGCCCGCCGGGCGGCGCCGGGGTCGGTGATCCTCTGGGGGCCGCCCGGCGTCGGCAAGACCACGCTGGCGTACCTGGTGGCGACGGTGTCCGGCCGGCGGTTCGTCGAGCTCTCCGCGGTGACGGCGGGCGTGAAGGAGGTGCGCCAGGTCGTCGAGGACGCCCGCCGCCGCCTCGCCACCGGCGGCGAGGAGACCGTGCTCTTCATCGACGAGGTGCACCGCTTCTCCAAGACGCAGCAGGACGCCCTCCTGCCGAGCGTCGAGAACCGCTGGGTCACCCTCGTGGCCGCCACCACCGAGAACCCGTCGTTCTCGGTGAACTCCCCGCTGCTGAGCCGCTCCCTGCTCCTCACGCTCAGACCGCTCACCGCTGACGACGTCCGCGCGCTCGTGCGCCGTGCGGTGGCTGACGAGCGCGGCCTGGACGGCGCCGTCGCGCTGGCTGACGACGCCGAGGACCAGCTCGTGCGCATGGCGGGCGGGGACGCGCGCAAGGCGCTGACCATCCTGGAGGCGGCTGCCGGGGCGGCGCTGGCCGACGCCGCCCCCGGCCGCGACCTGGGCGACCCGGTGGCCGTGGACCTGGACACGGTCGAGCGCGCGGTCGACGTCGCCGCCGTCCGGTACGACCGGGACGGCGACCAGCACTACGACGTCGTCTCCGCGTTCATCAAGTCGATCCGCGGCTCGGACGTGGACGCCGCCCTGCACTACCTGGCGCGCATGGTGGCGGCGGGCGAGGACCCGCGCTTCATCGCACGGCGGCTGGTGATCTCCGCGGCCGAGGACGTCGGCATGGCCGACCCGTCCGCGCTGCAGACCGCGGTGGCGGCGGCGCAGGCCGTGCAGCTCATCGGCATGCCGGAGGGTCGGATCGTCCTGGCCGAGGCGGTCGTCCACCTGGCGACCGCGCCGAAGTCGAACCGGGCGTACCAGGGGATCGACGCGGCGCTGGCGGACGTGCGCGCGGGCAAGGTCGGCGTGGTGCCGCCGCACCTGCGAGACGCGCACTACGCGGGCGCCGAGGGGCTCGGCCACGGCAAGGGCTACCGGTACGCGCACGACGCGCCGCACGCCATCGCGGCGCAGCAGTACCTCCCCGACGAGCTGGCCGGACGGCGCTACTACGACCCGACCGACCGCGGCTTCGAGAAGCAGGTCACCGACCGGGTGGCGCGGATCAGGCAGATCCTCGACGGCGCCTGACCCGGGCACCCGGTCGGCGACCGGGCGTCACGCCGTCTCGAGCTCGATCAGCGTGCCCGCCATGGTCCGGTAGACCTCGTCCCATGCGGCCGCCACCTCCGGCGTCACCGCGTCGCCCAGCACGGCGACGATGGCCGCGAACAGGTGCTGGTGCACCACCTCGTACTGGGCGGGCTCCACGCCGACGGCGCGGTGCCGCCGGGCGACCGGCGCCAGGACGTCGCGGGGGTCGGCCTCCTCGTCGGCGACGAGCATCGCCGCGCACGAGGTGATCGCGGCCGCGAGCGCCCGCTGCTGCGTGCCGTCGGCGATGCGCTCGGGGGAGAACATCGCCCCGAGCAGCCCGGGGTGCTCGTCCAGGAGCGTCCGGTAGAAGATCGTGGTGATGTCGTCGATGGAGTCCTCGACCACGGGCAGGGTGGAGCGGACCACCTCGGCGGAGCGGGGCGAGAGCGTGACGGGGGAGGGCATCCTGGCGACTCCTTCGGGCGACGTGCCGGCGCCGTGCCGGCGGTGCACAGTCAACCGGCAGCGCGTCGCCGGCGACAAGACCTCGCCGCGGGAGGTGTGGGCGGTCTGCCGGAGGGCCGGGACGCCCCGCGGGATGCGGTAAGATGCTGCGGTTGCCGTTTCCGGCGACCGCCTGGGACCTCGGCCCCGTGAGCACCCGCCCCGCGCGGGAGCTCCATCGGCTGGTCCCGCACCCGAGAGACCTCCCCGCACGGGGTGGACGTCGGGTGTGACCTCATCCATCACCACAGGACAGGAAGCAACCAGTGACCGCTGTCACCAAGTCGCGCCGCCAGGTCCGCCTGAGCCGCAAGCTCGGCCTCGCGCTGACCCCGAAGGCCGTCCGCCACTTCGAGAAGCGCCCGTACCCCCCGGGTGAGCACGGCCGCGCCCGCCGCCGCACCGAGTCGGACTACGCGGTCCGCCTCCGCGAGAAGCAGCGTCTGCGCGCCCAGTACATGCTGCGCGAGAAGCAGCTCCTCAAGGTCTACGAGGACGCCCGCAAGCACCCGGGCCTGACCGGTGAGGTCATGGTCGAGGACCTCGAGACGCGTCTGGACGCGCTCGTGCTGCGCGCCGGCTTCGGCCGCACGATGCTGCAGGCCCGCCAGGCCGTGACGCACCGCCACATCCTGGTGGACGGCAAGATCGTCGACCGTCCGTCGTTCCGCGTGAAGCCGGGCCAGACGATCCAGGTCAAGCCGAAGTCGCAGACCACGACGCCGTTCCAGGTCGCCGCCGCCGGCGCGCACCGCGACGTCCTGCCGGCCGTCCCGGGCTACCTCGAGGTGAACCTCGAGAAGCTGTCGGCCACGCTGACCCGCAAGCCGAAGCGCGCCGAGGTCCCCGTGACCTGCGAGGTGCAGCTCGTGGTCGAGTTCTACGCGCGCTGACCTCTCACGCGCGCCGGTCCGCACCGCTCGCGGACCTGCACCCCGGACGCCCCGTCACCCGCCTCGCGGGGGGCGGGGCGTCCGCCGTTCGCAGCCGGTCACCCGGGATAGGGTGACGACCGACCGTCTGACGCCTGTGCGAGGAGAGATCTGATGTCGATGGGTGACGTGGCCGGGCTCATCGCGGCCGTCGCGTTCGTGCTGCTCGTGGGCCTGCTCGCGATCCCGCTGGTGAAGCTGGGGCGTGTGCTCGACGAGGCGACGCGCTCCATCCGCGAGGTCACGGAGCACTCCGTGCCGATCCTCGACGAGGCGGCGACCACGGTCGCCTCCACCAACGACCAGCTGGTCAAGGTGGACACGATCACGACGTCGGCGGCACAGGTCAGCGAGAACGTGTCGGCGCTGGCCGGCCTGTACGCCTCGACGCTCGGTCGCCCCCTGGTGAAGGTCGCCGCGTTCTCCTACGGCGTCCGCCAGGCGTTCGCGCGGGCCTCCCGGTCCGGCGGCGACGCGCCGAAGGCCGGTCGCTGATGCGCCGGCTGTTCTGGGTCGGCGTCGGTGTCGTGGTGACGGTCGTCGTCGTCCAGCGGGGACGCAAGATCGTGGCGCAGTACGCGCCCGAGGCCGTCGTCGACCGCGCGGAGCGGGCGGCGCAGGACGCGGGACGGCGGGCGGAGACGTTCGTCGCCACGTTCCGGCGCGAGTTCACCCAGGCCCGCACCGCCCGCGAGGCCGAGCTCACCGCGGCCCTCCTGGCCGAGGGGCAGCCGGACCCGGACGACGTCCGCGCGAGCGGTCTGCGGCCCGCCGACCTGCGCGGCGGGCCCGGCCGCGCACGGCACGCGGCGACGGCACCGGACCGTCACCCCGACCCCGAAGCCGAGATCGCGGCCGACGAGGCCGACCTCGGGTACTCGTTCTAGCACCCGCTCCGCCTCGTACCCGCTCCGCGAGATCTCGTTCCGACCATCCCCCGGCGGGCGCGAGAATAGGGGACGGCCGCCGCCACGACGGCGCCCACCCGCTCGTCCCGCCCGTCAGCCTCGACCTCACTCTCGACCTCAATGAAGGACACCATGCGCACCGCCGAGATCCGCAAGCGTTGGCTCGACTACTTCGAGTCGAAGGACCACGCGATCGTGCCCAGCGCACCGCTGGTCTCGCCGGACCCCTCGATCCTGTTCACGATCGCGGGCATGGTGCCGTTCATCCCCTACATCCTCGGCACCGAGCCGGCGCCGTGGCCCCGGGTCGCGAGCGTGCAGAAGTGCATCCGCACCAACGACATCGAGAACGTGGGCCGCACCACGCGGCACGGCACGTTCTTCCAGATGAACGGCAACTTCTCGTTCGGCGACTACTTCAAGCGCGAGGCCATCGACTTCGCCTGGGAGCTGCTCACCACCGAGCAGGGCAAGGGCGGCTACGGGCTCGACGGCGACCGGCTCTGGGTGACCATCTGGGAGGAGGACGCCGAGGCCTACGAGGCGCTGACGAAGGGCGTCGGGCTCGACCCGAAGCACGTCGTGCGCCTTCCCCGCGAGGAGAACTTCTGGGACACGGGCCAGCCCGGCCCGGCCGGCCCGTGCGCCGAGTGGCACTACGACCGCGGCCCGGCCTACGGGCCGGACGCCGTCGGCGGCACGGTCGACCCGGGCGGCGACCGCTACCTGGAGATCTGGAACCTCGTGTTCGACCAGTTCGTGCGCGGCGAGGGCCAGGGCAAGAACTACCCGCTGCTGGGCGAGCTCGAGCACAAGAGCATCGACACCGGCGCCGGGCTGGAGCGGATCGCCTACCTGCTGCAGGGCAAGGAGAACCTCTACGAGATCGACGAGGTGTACCCGGTCATCGCGCGCGTGGAGGAGCTGACGGGCAAGCGCTACGGCGCCGACCCGGAGGACGACGTGCGGATGCGCGTCGTCGCGGACCACGTGCGGTCGTCGCTCATGGTCATCGGTGACGGGGTGCGCCCGTCGAACGAGGGGCGCGGCTACGTGCTGCGCCGGCTCGTCCGCCGCGCCGTGCGCGCGGTGCGCCTGCTCGGCGTCGACGAGGTCGCGCTGCCGTCGCTGCTGCCGGTGTCGAAGGACGCGATGAAGGCGTCCTACCCGGAGCTGGAGGCCGACTTCGGCCGCATCAGCGACGTCGCGTACGCGGAGGAGGACGCGTTCCGCCGCACGCTCGCGCAGGGGACGACCATCCTGGACACGGCCGTGGGCCGCGCGAAGTCGCGTGCCGCGGAGGGTGCGGACGGCGGCACGCCGGTGCTCGGCGGCGCGGAGGCGTTCCAGCTGCACGACACCTACGGCTTCCCGATCGACCTCACGCTCGAGATGGCGGCCGAGCAGGGCGTGCACGTGGACGAGAAGGCGTTCCGCGACCTCATGGCGGAGCAGAAGCAGCGCGCCCGCGCCGACGCGCTCGCCAAGAAGACGGGCCACGCGGACCTGCGCTCGTACGAGACCCTGACCAAGGAGCTCACCGCGCCGGTGGAGTTCCTCGGGTACACCGACACGGAGGCCGCCGTGTCGGTCGCCGGCCTGCTGGTCGACGGCGTGCCGGCCCCCGCGGCGACGGCGCCCGCCGACGTCGAGGTCGTCCTGGACCGCACGCCGTTCTACGCCGAGGCGGGCGGCCAGCTCGCCGACCAGGGCACGATCGTGCTCGACGGCGGCGCGACCATCGAGGTCGACGACGTGCAGCGCCCGGTCAAGGGCCTGTCCGTGCACCGCGGCCGCCTGGTGGAGGGCACGGTCGCGCTGGGCGACCCCGGCACCGCGACGATCGACGTCGCGCGCCGCGTCGCGATCAGCCGCGCCCACTCGGCCACGCACATGATCCACAAGGCCCTGCACGAGATGGTCGGCCCGGACCGCACCCAGGCCGGGTCGGAGAACGCCCCGAGCCGCGTGCGCTTCGACTTCCGCTCGCCGACGCCGGTGGCGGCGGACGCGCTGGGCGAGATCGAGGAGCGCGTGAACGCACGCCTCACCGAGAACCTCGAGGTGACCGACGCGACGATGCCGATCGCCCGCGCCCGCGAGCTGGGCGCCATGGCGCTGTTCGGCGAGAAGTACGGGGACACCGTGCGCGTCGTGTCGATCGGCGGCGACTGGTCGCGCGAGCTGTGCGGCGGCACGCACGTCAAGGCGACCGGCGAGGTCGGCCGCGTCGCGCTGCTCGGCGAGGCGTCGATCGGCTCCGGCGTGCGCCGCGTGGACGCCCTCGTGGGCGACGGAGCGTACGGCTTCCAGGCCAAGGAGCACGCCCTGGTGGGCCAGCTCACCGGGCTGCTGGGGGCGCGCCCGGACGAGCTCGCCGACCGCGTGGGCTCGCTCCTGACCCGCCTCAAGGAGACGGAGAAGGAGCTCGCCGGGATGCGCCAGGAGCGGATCCTCGCCGCCGCGGGCACCCTCGCCGCGCAGGCGGAGCGCGTCGGCGAGGTCCGCGTCGTGGCGCACGACGCCGGCGAGGTGGCCTCCGCGGACGACCTGCGCGCTCTGGCGCTCGACGTGCGCGGCCGCCTGGGCGACGCGGAGCCGGTGCTCGTCGCCGTCGGCGGCGTCGCGGGCGGGCGCCCCCTGGTGGTCGTGGCCACCAACGCGGGTGCTCGGGACGCCGGCCTGCGGGCCGGTGACTTCGTCAAGGCCGCGGCGAAGACCCTCGGCGGCGGGGGCGGCGGCAAGCCGGACCTGGCCCAGGGCGGCGGCACCGACGCGTCCGCGCTCCCGGCGGCCCTGTCCGGCGTGGCCGAGGGCGTGCGCGCGGCGCAGGCGGGCGCGTGACGGGACCGTCGCCGCAGCAGGGCGCGCCCCGCGGTCTCCCGCGGGGCGCGCGGCTCGGGGTCGACGTCGGCAAGGCGCGCATCGGGCTCGCGGGCAGCGACCCCGACGGCCTCGTCGCGACGCCGGTCGAGACCGTGCCGCGGGTGCTGGACGTGCCCGCGCGCGCCGACGGGGCCCCGGCGGTGACGCCCGACGTGGCCCGCATCGCGGCGGAGGTCGACGACCGGTTCGCCGCGGTCGTGTACGTGGGGCTGCCGCGCCACCTGTCCGGCGCGGAGGGTGCGGCGACGGCGGACGCGCGCGAGTTCGCGACCCGGCTGGCGGCGACCGTCGCGCCCGTCGAGGTGCGTCTGGTCGACGAGCGGATGACGACCGTGACGGCGCACGCGCAGCTGCGCTCGGCGGGGCGACGCACCAAGACACACCGGTCTGTCGTCGACCAGGCCGCAGCCGTTATCATTCTGCAATCTGCACTCGACGTGGAGCGGTCGGCGGGGGAGCGCGCCGGCGAGCTCGTCGAGCAGCAGCGACCGGGCGCCTGACCAGCCCGGACAGCAGCAGCCGACCCATCGTGCCCACCCCAGGCCCTGTCAGAAGGAAGAACCCGGCGTGACGGACCTCTTCGAGCACCCCGCCCTCCAGGAGGCGCCCGCGGCACCCTCGCGGCGTCGCTCGGCCGCCGGCCGGAGGGCCGCCGCCAAGCGCAAGCGCCGCCGCCGGCAGCGCACCGCGGTGGTGCTGGTGGTGGTGCTCGGGTTCGTGGGTGCGGGTGCCTACCTGCTCTGGGACCGCATGGACTCGCTGGTCGGCGACCTGCCCTTCATCGGCGCGCAGAACGACGACTACCCGGGCCCGGGCGGCGACCCCGTCGAGGTCGTCATCCCCGAGGGCGCCACGGGCGGCCAGATGGGCACCGTGCTCCAGGAGGCCGGGGTCGTCGCGAGCGTCGGCGCGTTCACCGACGCGTTCGGTCAGAACCCCGCCGCCGCGGGCATCCAGCCCGGCACCTACCAGCTGCAGGCCGAGATGAAGGCGTCCGACGCCGTCGCCGCGCTGGTGAAGAACGAGAAGCTGCAGACGAACGTGACCATCCCCGAGGGGTACACCGTCGCGCAGATCGTGGAGCGGGTGGGGTCCGTCACCACGATCACGGCGGACGAGCTCGAGAAGGCGCTGGAGGACCCGGCCTCCTTCGGGCTGCCGAAGCAGGCGGACGGCAACGCCGAGGGCTGGCTGTTCCCGAAGACGTACACCGTGCAGCCGGGCGACGACGCCACGACGCTGCTCACGGCCATGGTCGACCAGACGAAGAAGGAGCTGGAGTCGCTCGGGGTCGAGAAGTCCGACTGGCAGGACGTCCTGAACAAGGCGTCGCTCGTCGAGAAGGAAGCGCCGGACGACTATCGGGGCGAGGTCGCGCGCGTGATCGAGAACCGGCTGGACCGGGGCGAGGCCCTGTACCTGGACGCCATCAACTCCTACGGGCTCGGCAAGCCGGCGGACCAGATCACCAAGTCCGAGTTCGCGGACGCGAGCGACCCGTACAACTCGCGCAAGAACACAGGGCTGCCGCCCACGCCCATCGCCAACCCCGGGCAGGCGTCGGTCGAAGCCGTCCTCGACCCGCCGGAGGGCAGCTGGAACTGGTACGTGACGGTGAACCTGGACACGGGCGAGACCAAGTTCACGGACAACTACCAGGAGTTCCTCGAGTTCCGCGCCGAGTACCAGAAGTGGGCCTCGGAGAACGCCGGCTGACATGACCGTCCTTCGACGCGCGGCGGTGCTGGGCCATCCCGTCGCGCACTCCCTCTCGCCCGTCCTGCACACCGCCGCGTACGACGCGCTCGCCCTGGAGGGCTGGGAGTACTCCGCGATCGACACCACGGTCGAGGACCTTCCCGCCCTCGTGCGCGGGCTGGACCTCGGCTGGGCCGGGCTGAGCGTCACGATGCCCCTCAAGCACGCGGTCATGGACCTGGTGGACCACGTGGACCCGCTCGCCGTCGCGGTCGGCGCCGTGAACACGGTGCTCGTCGGCCCGGCACGGTGCGGGGTGACCCTCACCGGCACCAACACGGACGTCTACGGCCTGGTCACCGCCCTGCGCGAGGGCTTCGCCGCCCAGGGGCGCGGCGCGAGCGCCGGCGCGCAGAGCGCCGTCGTCCTCGGCGGCGGCGCCACCGCCGCGTCGACCCTTGCGGCGCTGGGCGAGCTCGGCTGCACGACGCCGCGCGTCCTGGTGCGCTCCCTCGGCCGGACGGCCGGGCTCCAGGAGGCGGCGGCGCGCATGGGCGTGACCCCGCGCTTCGAGGTCCTCGACCCGACGGCGTCGCTCGGCGCGCTGCGGGAGGCCGACGTCGTGATCTCCACCATGCCGGCCTACGCCGCAGACCCGGTGGCGGCTGCCCTGGCCGCCCAGGGCAGCGCCCCCTCGGGGGTGCTGCTCGACGTCGTCTACGACCCGCGCCCCACGGCGCTGTCCGCGGCCTGGGCGGACGCGGGCGGCACCGTCGTCGGGGGCGAACGGATGCTGCTGCACCAGGCGGTGGAGCAGGTGCGGCTCATGACGGGTCGTCCCGCGCCGGTCGGTGCCATGGACGACGCCCTCGCGCGGGTCCTGGGGGCCCCGGCGTCCGCACCCTGACCATCGGACCGACCCTCGCCGCGGGCGTGGAAGAATCGCAGGCATGCTGCGCTGGATGACGTCGGGGGAGTCGCACGGTCCGTCACTCGTCGGGGTGCTGGAGGGCCTGCCCGCCGGCGTCGAGGTGGTGACCGCGGACATCCAGGCGGCGCTCGCCCGCCGCCGTCTCGGGTACGGCCGCGGCGCCCGCATGAAGTTCGAGCAGGACGCGGTGCGCGTGCTCGGCGGCCTGCGCCACGGCGTCACGCAGGGCGGCCCGCTGTCCTTCGAGATCGGCAACACCGAGTGGCCCAAGTGGACCGACGTCATGTCGCCGGACCCCGTCGACCGCGAGGCGCTGCTCGTCGACGCCGGCACCGGTGACGAGCGCGAGATCGCGCGCAACCGACCGCTCACCCGTCCTCGCCCCGGTCATGCGGACCTCGTCGGGATGCGCAAGTACGGCTTCGACGACGCGCGCCCCGTGCTGGAGCGCGCGTCGGCCCGCGAGACCGCGACCCGTGTCGCCCTGGGCCTGGTCGCCGCGAAGTTCCTCGAGCAGGCGGTCGGGGTGCGGCTCGTCTCCCACGTCGTGGCGATCGGCCCGGTCGAGGTCCCCGAGGGCGCCGAGCTGCCCGGCCCGGACGACGTGGCCGCGCTCGACGCCGACCCGGTGCGCTGCTTCGACGCCACGACCAGCGCGGCGATGGTCGCCGAGATCGACGAGTGCCGCAAGGACGGCGACACCCTCGGCGGCGTCGTCGAGGTGCTCGCCTACGACGTGCCCACCGGGCTCGGCAGCTACGTGCAGGGCGACCGCCGGCTCGACGCCCGCCTGGCGGGCGCTCTCATGGGCATCCAGGCGATCAAGGGTGTCGAGGTCGGCGACGGCTTCCGCACCGCGCGCCGCCGCGGCTCGGCCGCGCACGACGAGATCGAGCGCGGCGGGGACGGCCACATCCACCGGCGCTCCAACCGCGCGGGCGGCATCGAGGGCGGCATGTCGAACGGCGAGGTGCTGCGCGTGCGCGCCGCGATGAAGCCCATCTCCACGGTGCCCCGGGCGCTGGCCACGGTGGACGTCGCGACGGGCGAGGCCGTCACGGCGCACCACCAGCGCTCGGACGTGTGCGCGGTGCCGCCCGCCGCCGTGGTCGCCGAGGCGATGGTGGCGCTCGAGCTCGCGCAGGCCGTCGTGGAGAAGTTCGGCGGGGACTCGGTGGCCGAGGTGCGCCGCAACGCCGAGGCCTACCTCGCCGCCATCCCCGAGCTGCTGCGATGAGCGCGGGCGTCCCGCGCGCCGTCCTCATCGGCCCGCCCGGCAGCGGCAAGACGACCGTGGGCCGGCTGCTCGCGCAACGGCTCGGCGTCGCGTTCCGCGACACGGACGCGGACGTCGAGGAGACGGCCGGCAAGCCGGTCGCCGAGATCTTCGTGGAGGACGGCGAGCCGCACTTCCGCGAGCTGGAGCGCGAGGCCGTCACCACGGCCCTGGCGTGCCACCCCGGGGTCCTCGCCCTCGGCGGCGGCGCGGTGATGGACGAGCACACCCAGCGGGCGCTCGAGGGCTACGTCGCGGGCGGCGGCACCGTCGTCTTCCTCGACGTCTCCCTCGCGCACGCGGCACCCCGCGTCGGCTTCAACCAGTCCCGCCCGCTGCTCGTGGGCAACCCGCGGGCGCGCTGGGTCGAGCTCATGCAGGCCCGGCGGCCCACCTACGAGCGGCTCGCCACGGTGCACGTCGTCTCGGACGAGCGGCCCCCGCAGGAGGTCGCCGCGCAGGTGCACGCGGGCGTCACGGGCCGACGCACGACGCAGGACGCGGCCGGGCACGACACGGCCGCAGGCACATCAGCACAGGAGGTCCAGTCATGACGGTCCGCGTGACCGTGCAGGGCAGCACGAACGAAGCCCCGTCCTACGACGTCGTCGTCGGTCGACACCTGCTCGGCGAGCTCCCGAGCCTGCTCGGGGAGGGGGTGCGACGGGTGCTCGTCATGCACCCGGCCTCGCTGCAGGCCACCGGGGAGACGGTCCGGGAGGACCTCGTGGCCCAGGGTTACGAGGCCTTCGCCGTCGAGCTGCCGGACGCCGAGGAGCAGAAGACCGCCCAGGTGGCGGCGTTCTGCTGGCAGGTGCTGGGCCAGGCCGACTTCACGCGGTCGGACGCGATCGTCTCCGTCGGCGGCGGCGCGACGACGGACCTCGCCGGGTTCGTCGCGGCCACCTGGCTGCGGGGCATCAAGGTCGTGCACGTGCCGACCACGCTGCTGGCGATGGTCGACGCGGCCGTCGGCGGGAAGACCGGCATCAACACGGCCGAGGGCAAGAACCTCGTGGGCGCCTTCCACCCGCCCGCGGGGGTGCTGTGCGACCTCGCGGCCCTGGAGTCCCTCGACCGCTGGGATCTCGTGGCCGGCATGGCGGAGGTCGTCAAGACCGGCTTCATCGCCGACCCGCGCATCCTCGAGCTGGTCGAGGAGCACGCCGACGAGCTGCGCGACTGGAAGGGCTCGGACACCACGCCCGAGACCTGGGCCGTGCTGACCGAGCTCATCGAGCGGTCGGTGCGCGTCAAGGCCCGCGTGGTGGGGGAGGACCTCACGGAGCAGGGGCTGCGGGAGATCCTCAACTACGGGCACACCCTGGGCCACGCGATCGAGCTCACCGAGCGCTACCAGCTGCGCCACGGCGCGGCGGTCGCCGTCGGGATGGTCTTCGCGGCCGAGCTGGCGCGCCTCGGCGGCAAGCTCGACGACGCCGTCGTGGACAGGCACCGCGCGATCCTCGAGTCGCTCGGGCTCCCCACGACCTACCGCGGCGACCGCTGGGACAAGCTGCTCGCCGCGATGCAGCGCGACAAGAAGACGCGCGGCAACCTGCTGCGCTTCGTCGTGCTCGACGACGTCGCGAGGCCGACGCGCCTCGAGGGCCCGGACCCGACGCTGCTCGCCGCCGCGTACGCGGAGATCTCGAAGGAGCCGCCCGCGGGCCGGCCGGGGGTGACGGTCCAGCTCGGCCTCTAGCAGCTCGGCCTCTAGCAGTCCGGCCTCTGGCAGTCCCGAGCGGACCAGCCTCCGGCGGACCGGCAGGCGTCCCGCCTCAGCGGCCGGGGTGCGCCTCCCGGGTCGTCGCCCGCTCGGCGTCCCACGCGCGCACGACGTCCCGGCACCGTGGGACGTCCTCGTCCGCGACGAGCAGCACGAGGTTGCCGTCGTGGTCGCTGTACAGGTGCTCGACGGTGACGCCCGCGTCGGCGAGCCGGCGTGCGAAGGTGCCCATCTGACCCGGCACGTCCTGGGCGAGACGGGTCGTGACGACGCCGCGCGCGACGGCGGGGCCGATCCCCGCCGCGGCGAGGGCGGCGAGGGCGCGCGGTCCGTCGTCGACGAGGAAGTGGGCCACGCGGCCGCCGTCGAGGGTGGTGACGCCGCCGCCCTCCAGGCTGACGCCGGCACGCCCCAGGGCCTCGCCGAGGTCGGCCAGCGCGCCCGGGGTGCGGGGCAGGAGGACCTCGAGGTCCTGCGGGGCGGGGGCGTCCGGGATGCTCATGCGCCGACGGTAGCCCCGGGACGGTTCGGCGTCGGCCGAAGCGTCGTCGCCGTATCGTCGGGCCATGGACGGTGATGCAGCGGCGGGCGGCGAGGCACCCGGCGGTGGGGCCCGGGTCGCGAGGCGTGACGGCGTGGCCGGGCAGGGTCGCGACCGTGACTTCACCGAGGTGGGGCGGGCGCTGTCCGCGCCGGCGCGCTCGGTGATGATCGGGCTGCTCATGGACGGCACCGCGCGCCCCGCGGGCGAGCTGGCGCGCGCCGCCGGGGTGGGCGCGTCGGCCGCGTCGGAGCACCTGGCGGTCCTCGTCTCCGCGGGGCTGGTGACCGGCCGGGCCCGCGGCCGGCACCGGTACTACGCGCTCGCGGGGCCCCGGGTGGCCGCGGCCCTCGAGGCGCTCGGAACCCTGGCGGCGCCGGCCCCCGCGCCCCGGGTCGGGCTGCGGCGCAGCAGGGAGGCCGACCGCCTGGCGACGGCACGGTTCTGCTACGACCACCTGGCGGGACGCCTCGGCGTGGGCCTGGCCGAGGCGTGGGTCGCGCAGGGCTGGCTGGCGGACCGGGAGGTCCTGGCCCTCACCGGTGCCGGGGCCGACGGGATGCGCGGGCTCGGCGTGGACGTGGACGGCGCGCTGGCGGCGCGCCGTCCGACGACCCGGGCCTGCCTGGACTGGACGGAGCGCCGGGTGCACCTCGCCGGGGCCCTCGGCGCCGCCGTGGGCACGCGCTTCCTCGACGCGGGGTGGGTGGCGCGGACGGCCGGCCGTGGGCTGCGCCTCACCGCGAGCGGGCAGGACGTGGTGCGCGCGACGTGCGGCGTCGAGCTCGCGGCGCTCGGCTCGGGAGGCGGCGCCGGGCCCGGCCGCGCCTGACGCCCCGGGGGCGACGGCGCCTCGTCGAGGGGCGGGCGCTCAGCCCCACAGGCCGCGCGCGACGAGCACGTCGCGCAGCAGGTCGGCGCGGTCCGTGACGATGCCGTCGACGCCGAGGTCGAGCAGACGGCCCATCTCCCCGGGGGTGTTGATCGTCCACACGTGCACCTGGCGTCCGGCGCGGTGGGCGGCGGCGACGGTCGCGGCGTCGACCACGGGCAGGCGCCCCTCGGCCACGGGGACCTGCAGGGCGTCCACGTCGCGCAGCGCGCGCCGGGAGACCGCGTCCACGCGGAGGCGGGCGCCGGCGAGGAAGCGCGCCACCTCGCGGCGTCCGGCGGAGGTCGCGACCGGGCGCGACAGCCGCGCCAGCGTCGCGCGGCGGCGCCGGTCGTCGAACGACGTGACGCAGACACGGTCGTGCGCGTTCGTGCGCTGGATCGCCGCTGCCGTGGGCTCGATCCCCGAGTCCTCCTTGACGTCGACGTTGACCCGCAGGTCGGGCCAGGTGCCGAGCACGTCGTCGAGGCGGGGCACGGGCTCGCTGCCGCCGATGCGCGCGTGCCGCACGACCGACCAGGGCAGCTCGGCCACGCGGCCGGTCGCGTCGGTGGTGCGGTCGAGGGAGGCGTCGTGCAGGGCGACGGCCACGCCGTCGGCGGTGCCGTGCGCGTCGGTCTCGACGTACCGGAAGCCCAGGTCGACCGCCGCCGCGAAGGCGGCCAGGGAGTTCTCCAGGTTCTCCCGGCCGTGCGAGAAGCCGCGGTGCGCCAGCGCCAGCACGGGCAGCGGGCGCCCGTCGGCGGCGCGGGGGTCGAGGTAGGGGTGGGCGGGGCGGGGTCTCACGGCTGCTCCTCGTCCTCGAGCGTGCCGACGGGCGTGACGTCGGTGGGGTGGCGGGTCGCGGTCGGCGCAGGACGGACGCGCGGCAGGCGGTCGTCGAGCCATGTCAGGACGCCGTCGAGGTAGGCCTGCCGGGGAGCGTCGGCGGACAGGGCGAGGTCGTGCACGCCGCCGGGCACGACGAGCGCGGTCGTGTCGGCCCCGACCCGGGGCGTCAGGGCCGCGATCCTGCCGACGTCGAGCACGGTGTCCTGCGCGTCGAGGCGGGGGTTGTCGGCCCGGTCGGGGCCGGAGGAGTCGCTGCGCGCGACCAGGACCGGTCCGGGCACGGCGAGGCCGCGCGCGAGCCGCGCCTGCGCCCGGGTGACGGTGCGGAGCCAGCCCGCGCGAGCGGGGAGCCCCTCGGGGCGCTTGAGCGTCGTGTCGAAGTCCCAGCGGCCGCCGCGGGCGGTGTGCTGGTGCGCGGCGTAGACGGAGGGGTTCGCGCTGACGACCGCGAGCGGGCGGCGGCGCCCCAGCACCTCGAGCACCGCCGACCGGCCCGCGTCGGCGAGCCGGGAGCCGCTGATGGAGAAGAACGGCGAGTCCAGCACCAGGACGTCGGGTGCGTGCGCCGGGTCCTCGCGGACGGCGTGCGCCCACAGCGCCGCGCTCAGCCCGCCCGTGGAGTGCGCGTGCACCACGAGCGGCAGGCCCGGGTCGAGGTCGCGGACGGCGCGCGCGGCGGCGGACAGGTCCGCCCCGGCCTCGCGCAGGCTCGCGACGTAGTGCGGGGGGAGCGGGTCGTCGGCGCCCGCGCCGCCGGCGAGCAGCGACCGTCCCGCGCGTCGGAGGTCGAGCGCGCAGAACACGTACCCCGCGGCCACCAGGGCCCGCGCCAGGTGGGCCTGGAAGAAGTAGTCGTTGTACCCGTGCACGTGCAGCACGACGGCGCGCGCCCGGGTCGGTCGTTCGGCGGCCCGCACCAGCGTCGCCGGCCCCAGCGGACGTTCCTCGAAGTCGGCGCCCAGGAGCCGGTCGGCCAGCCAGCCCTCGTCGAGGGCGGTGCGCCGGGACGGGGGCGGGGAGGGCGCGTGCACGGCGCGATCGTAACCGCGCCGCCCCAGCGGGGCTCGGGCACGGCCGTCACCGCCGGGTTCGGCCACGGCGCGCCGTCGTACCCCTCCCGCCGGGCACGCGCGTCCGGCAGACTGCGCCTCATGAGCGCCCGACCGGCCGTGCCGGACCCCACCGCCCCCGACGGTACGACCGCCGCGCCCCCGGGGGGCACCCGGCCCCCGCACGGGCCGCAGCACGACGCCGCGACGGGGCGAGGGCACGCCGACGCCCCGGTACCGCGCCGGCAGGTGGTGTCGTGGGCCCTGTGGGACTGGGCCACCCAGCCCTTCAACACCGTGATCGTCACGTTCGTCTTCACGGCGCTGTACCTCACGAGCGACGCCTTCCTCGCGCCCGAGGTGGCCGCCCTGCCGGCCGACGACCCGGTGCACGAGCGGGCGCTCGCCGGCCTCACCAGCGGCCTGGGGCTCTGGATCACCATCGGCGGGCTGCTCGTCGCGCTCCTCGCCCCCGTGCTGGGGCGCCGCGCCGACGTCGAGGGGAGGCGCAAGGCCTGGGTGGGCGGCGCGACCGCCGTCATGGTCCTGGCCATGGCGGCGCTCTTCGCCGTCCGTGCCGACCCGGCCTGGTTCGTGCTCGGCGCCGCGCTCGTGTCGCTCGGCAGCGTCGCGAGCGAGATCGCCGGCGTCAACTACAACGCCATGCTGGTCCAGGTGTCCACCCGCGCCACGGTGGGCCGCGTGTCAGGGCTCGGGTGGGGCCTGGGCTACCTCGGCGGGATCGTCGCGCTCGTCCTCGTGGTGGTGGCGCAGACGTTCGACTGGTGGGGCATGCCCACCGGCGACGGCCTCGCCTACCGGGTCATCGCCGTCGGGTGCGCCCTGTGGGCCGTGGCCTTCGCCTGGCCCCTGTTCCGGTGGGTGCCCGAGGCGCCGCCCGCCGAGGACCGACCCCGCGTCGGGTTCTTCAAGGGCTACGTCGTCCTGGTGCGCGACGTCGTCGCCCTGTACCGCCACGAGCGGCCCACGTTCTGGTTCCTGCTCGCCAGCGCCGTCTACCGCGACGGGCTGTCCGCGGTGTTCACGTTCGGCGCCGTGATCGCCGCCGTCTCGTTCCGCTTCAGCCCCGACGCGGTGATCGCGTTCGGCATCGCGGCCAACCTGCTCGCCGGCCTCAGCACCATCGCCGCCGGCCGCCTGGACGACCGGTTCGGCCCGCGCGCCGTCATCATCGGCTCGCTCACCGGGCTCGTGGCGTGCGGGCTGCTCGTCGTCGCGCTGCACCCGTTCGGCGCCCTGGTGTTCTGGGTGGCGGGGCTCGCGCTGACCTGCTTCGTCGGGCCCGCGCAGGCCGCGTCGCGCTCCCTGCTCGCCCGGGTCGCGCCGGCCGGGCGGGAGTCGGAGGTCTTCGGCCTCTACGCCACCACGGGGCGTGCGGTCTCCTTCCTCGCGCCCTCGATGTGGACGCTGGTCATCGCGCTCACGGGGGCCACCATCTGGGGCACCCTGGGCATCGTCGCCGTGATCCTCGTGGGCCTCGTGCTCATGCTCAAGGTAACGGTGGGCCGCCCGGAGCCCGCGGAGCCCGGCGCCGTCGCCCCGCGGCCCTGATCTCCGCCGCGACGGCCTCCAGGTCGGCCAGCGGCGCCAGGTGACGCAGCTTGTCCGGGTTGATGACGCCGTCGATCCTGGTGATGCGCCCGTTCTCCACCCGCAGGGCGTACGTGCCGATGACGCCGCCGCCCACGGACGCGTCGGCGTACGCGATCATCCCCGGCCCGCCGTTCACCGACGTCGGCTCCAGCCGCGCCGGCGCGCCCCGCCTCGCGAAGCCCGACAGCAGCCTGGCGACCGCCACGTTCCCCGACACCGGCCGCGACACGGCGAACCCCGCGGGCACGTTGCCGCCGCCGTCGCCCGTGAGCGCGACGTCGTCGGCCAGCAGGGCGACCAGGGCGTCGACGTCACCCTCCTCGGTGGCGGCGATGAACCGGCGCACCAGCTCCGCCGCATGCGGGTCGTCCCGGGCCGGGGGCGGCCCCGACGCGTGCTCGGCCTCCCTGCGCGCCGCCACCCGGCGCCGGGCCCGCGACGCGAGCTGCCGCGCCGCCAGCTCCGTCGTCCCGATCACCTGGGCCGACTCCCGGTGGGGGTAACCGAACACGTCGTGCAGCAGGAACGCAGCACGCTCCGCCGGCGTCAGGGTCTCCAGGAGCACGAGGAAGGCCGTCGACAGGTCGTCGGCCAGCTCGGCGTGCGCGGCGGCCTCCCGCCCCGCCGACCCGGCGGCCACCACGTCGCCCACGAGGGGCTCGGGCACCCACTCGCCCACGTACGACTCACGCCGCACCCGCGCCGAGCGCAGCACGTCCAGCGCGATCCGCGTCGCGACCGTCGTCGTGTACGCGGCAGGGTTCACCACCGCCACGTCCACGGTCCCGGCCGGCGCTACCCGCAGCATGGCGTCCTGGGCGACGTCCTCCGCCTCCGTGACGCTGCCGAGCATCCGGTACGCGGCGCCGAACGCCACCCGGCGCAGGTCCTCCAGGTCGGTGGGCGACGCACCCCGCCTGCGGCCCGTGCGTCCTCCTGCGGCCCTCTCCGTCCGTGACATGCTGCGATCCTTCCCCTCCGGAGCGACTCGTGCCCCCTGCACAGCGGCGGCCTGCACCGCCGTCGCCCTGCACTGCCGACGGCGTGGCGCGCCGGGACGTGACGGCACGCCGGGTGCGGTGGGCCGCCGCACGCCGCACGATGGTCCGGTGGGCGACGTCGAGGAGTACCTGACCACCCTGTCCGGGCCGGAGCGTGACGCCGTGGCGCGCGTGTACGACCGTGCCCGCGCGCTCGTGCCCGACGCGGAGGAGGGCCGCAGCTACGGCATGCCGGCGCTGCGCTACCGCGGCAGCCCGCTGGTGAGCGCCGTCGTCACGCGCACGCACGTCGGCCTCTACCCGTTCAGCCCGGACGTCGTCGCGGCGCTCGCGGGCGACCTGGACGGGTTCCGCACTACCAAGGGGTCCGTCTCCTTCCAGCCGGACGCACCGCTGCCGGACGACGTCGTCGACCGGATGGTGCTCGCGCGCCGCGACGAGATCGACGCGCGGGCGCGGTGACCCACGTCCCGCCGGGCTGCTACGCCGGCGGGACGTTGACGTTGCCGCGGAACACGTTCTGGGGGTCGTAGCGGCGCTTGACGTCGCGCAGCCTGTCCCAGGTGGCCCCGGGGTAGGCGGCGCGCGCCACGTCGATGCCGCCGTCGAGGCAGAAGTTCGCGTACGTCCCGGCGCTCCCGCGGAGCCGGTCGGCGAGCGAGTCGACCCAGGGCGTGTACCCGGCGGCGGTGGCCGCGTCGCGCGCGACGGCGGCAACGTTGCCCACCACGCGGGCGGACCGGTGGGCGTAGGCCGTCGCGTCGGTGGGGACGTCGGCGACCGCACCGCCGAGCACGCGCAGCTGGACGGCGCGCATCAGGGCGTCCGACCCCTCGAGCTGCTCGACCAGGTGCGCCGCGGCGTCGCCGTCGAGCCCGTCGGCGAGGAAGGGCCGTCCGGTGGCGACGACGGGACCGCCCTGCGGCCCGCCCTCCAGCAGGGTGGGGTAGGGCGCGGTGCGCAGGCCGTCCAGCAGGGCGCCGCCGGCTCGGCCCGCGACGTCGCGCAACGGCGCCAGGGCGGCGTCGGCCTGCTCGACCGGGCCGGACCAGCAGGCGTTCGCCATCACCACGAGGCGCCCGTGCCACTCGGCAGGGATCATCGGCATCGGGGGTGCCGGCATCACCATGACGACCATCGTGAGCTCCGGGGGCGCGGCGTCCGCGGCGGCGACCACGCCGGCGACCGCCTCGGGCGTGCCCGGCATGAGGAGCACCCCGCCGACCACCTGCGACACCTCGTGCAGCGCGAAGCGGAACCGGGTCACGACGCCGAAGTTGCCGCCGCCGCCGCGCAGCGCCCAGAACAGGTCGGGCTCGTGGTCGGCGTCGGTGCGCACCACCTCGCCGTCCGCGGTCACCACCTCGGCGCCGAGGAGGCTGTCGACGGTCATGCCCAGGGAGCGCGACAGCAGCCCGATGCCGCCGCCCAGGGTGATCCCGCCGACGCCCACCGACCCGGTGTCGCCGAACGGGGTCGCGAGGCCGTGCTCCCCGACGGCGCGGGAGTACGCGCCCGCGGTGATGCCGCCGCCGGCCCAGGCGGTGCGGCCGTCGACGTCGAGCTCGATCGAGTCCAGTCCGCGCAGGTCGAGGGTGAGCGCACCGTCCCCGGCACCGAGCCCGAAGACGGAGTGCCCTCCCGAACGGACGGAGACCTCGGCGCCCGCGTCGCGGGCGTACCGGACGGCCCGGGCGACCGCGTCCGTGCCGGCGGGCCGGACGACCGCCGCGGGGCGTCGCTCGACCCCGCCCTGCTCGATGGCGAGGGCGGCGCCGTAGCCGTCGTCCACGGGTTCGAGCACGGGGGACGCGTCCCCGAGGGCGTCCCTCAGCGCGTCGAGGGTGACGTCACCGGTCGGGGGACGGGTGGGGGGAACGGGGGACTGGGACATCGTTGCTCCTCGTCGTCGGGTGGACCGTGCGGGGGTGCCGGGCGGGCGCCGTCCCCAGGTGGACCGAGCGGGGACCGGATCCTCATCGGCAGCATCACGGACACCCGACGGGAAAGCCACGGAATTCGTGACGGGGCCCGTGCGGGCGGTCTCCTGGCTTGCGGGTGGCTCCATGCCGCCATGCTTCGACCCGAACTATGGTTGAGGTCAAGGGTCGCCAGGCCGCAGCACGCAGGAGGGGTGACGATCGTGCCGGAGCACGCGACGGAGCGGGTCCCGTGGGACCAGGTCGAGCTGACGGTGGGCGAGGTGTCCGCGCGCAGCGGCGTCGCCGTGTCCGCGCTGCACTTCTACGAGCGCCGCGGGCTCATCGCGAGCCGCCGGACGTCGGGGAACCAGCGCCGCTACCGCAGGGACGTCCTGCGCCGGGTCTCGTTCATCCGGGTGTCCCAGCGGGTCGGCATCCCGCTGGCACGCATCGCCGAGGCGCTCGGCACCCTCCCCGCGGACCGCGCCCCGAACGTCCGCGACTGGGAACGCCTGTCCACGGCCTGGCGTGCGGACCTCGACGCGCGGATCGGCCAGCTCGAGCGGCTCCGCGACGACCTCACGGACTGCATCGGGTGCGGGTGCCTGTCGCTGAGCCGGTGCGTGCTCGCCAACCCGCACGACGCCCTCGGCGACGACGGCCCGGGGCCGCGCCGGCTGCTCGTCGACGAGCCGGACCGGCCCGGCGCTCGCTGACGGGCGGGGCCGCGGACGCCGGGGACGCGGCGGCGGTGGCCGCCGTACCCTCGGGCCATGACTCACGTCCTCGTCCTCAACGGTCCCAACCTCGGTCGGCTCGGCGTGCGCGAGCCCGAGATCTACGGTCACGCCTCCATGGCAGAGCTCGAGCGGGAGGCCGCCGTCTGGGGGAGCGAGCTGGGCGTCACCGTCGACGTGCGCCAGACCGACGACGAGTCGCAGCTCGTGGGCTGGCTGCACGAGGCCGTGGACGCCGGTGCGCACGTGGTGCTCAACCCCGCCGCGTTCACCCACTACAGCTACGCGCTGCGCGACGCCGCCGCCCAGGTCACGACGGCCGGGCTGCTGCTCGTCGAGGTGCACCTGTCGAACCCCGCCTCCCGCGAGTCGTTCCGGCACTACTCGGTGGTCGCGGGGATCGCGACGGGCACGATCGCCGGCTTCGGTTTCGACTCCTACCGCCTGGCGCTCGGCGCGGTGGCGCACAAGCTCCAGGCCTGAAGTCCAGGCAGACAAGGCTGAGGGCTAGAAGGATATCTAGCGAGTGCCCTTGAGCAGCCTCGTACAAGGCTCTAGGGTTGAGTCGTGATCGTGGTGACGGCGGACCAGCGGGGCAGCACTCGCGCGCGCGACCGCGTGCCCGAGGCGCTGGAGCTCGTCGCGGCGCGGTCGGCAGGCCGGGCGGGTGTCGTCCTGCCCTTCGACCGCACGGTGGGGGACGAGCTCCAGGGCGTGCTGGCCGCCGACGACGCCGGCGCAGCCCTGGCCGTCGACCTCGTCCTCGACCTCGTGCGCGACGGCGGGTGGGCCGTCGGGGTGGGGCTCGGTGCGGTCGACCGGCCGCTGCCCGAGGCCTCCCGGGCGGCGTCCGGCCCGGCGTTCGTGCGGGCCCGCCTCGCGGTCGAGCGGGCGAAGCGCCGCGGCCGGGGCAGCGTGCCCCTGGCCGTCGTAGGGCCGGACGAGGAACCGCGCGCGACGGTCGCCGCCGACGCACAGGCGCTGCTGCACCTGCTCGGTGCCGTGGTCGCGCGCCGGTCCGCGGCAGGATGGGAGGCGGTCGACACCCTCGCGGCGCAGCGCGGCCCGGCGCCGCAGCGGGCGTCGGCGGCGGCCCTGGGCGTGAGCGAGCAGGCGGTGAGCCAGCGGCTGCGCGCCGCGCTGTGGGCCGAGGACGCCGCCGCCCGCCCGCTCGCGGCGCGCCTGCTGCGGGGGGCGGGCTCGGACCCCGACGGGGACGATGCGGTCGGAGCGGGTGACGCTGTCGGTGACGTGGACGACGATGCCGACGTGGACACGGGTGCGGACACGGCTGCGGACGCGGGTGCGGACACGGCCGGTACGCACGACGGAGCAGGGGAGGGGCGCGCACGATGAGCATCGCAGCGTTGCTGGCGGACGTCGCCGTCTGGGTGGTCGGTCTCGCGGCGAGCGTCGGCGGCGGGGCGTGGCTCGTGCCCTGGGTGCTCCGGCACGCCGAGCGTGAGCCGCAGGTGGCGGCGGAGGCCGTGGCCGTGCTGCGCGGCGGCACGTGGATCGGGCTGCTCGAGCGGCTGTGCGTCACGGGTGCGCTGCTGGCCGGCTACCCCGAGGGCGTGGCCGTCGTCGTGGCCGTCAAGGGCCTCGGGCGCTTCCCGGAGCTGCGCGAGCACCCCGTGGCCAGCGAGCGGTTCGTCGTGGGCACCCTGGCGTCGCTCGCGTGGTCGGCGGCGCTGGGTGTCGCGGGGCACGCGCTGCTGGTCGCGCTGTAGAATGTTCCGGGCCCTCTGCGGCCCGGCACGTCGAATTCCGCACGACATCCGCTCAGCACCCGACCGCACCCGACCCTGAGGACGAACAAGAAACGTGGCTACCTCCAACGACATCAAGAACGGCACCGTGCTCCGCATCGACGGTCAGCTCTGGACGATCATCGAGTTCCAGCACGTCAAGCCGGGCAAGGGTGGCGCGTTCGTCCGCACCAAGATGAAGAACGTCGTGTCGGGCAAGACGGTCGACAAGACCTTCAACGCGGGCATCAAGATCGAGACCGCGAACGTGGACCGCCGCGACTTCCAGTACCTGTACATGGACGGCGCCGACTACGTCTTCATGGACACCGACACCTACGACCAGATCACCGTGCCCGCCGCCACCGTCGGCGACGCGGCCAACTACATGCTCGAGGGCATGAACATCATGGTCGCCTCCAACGACGGCACGCCGCTGTACGTCGAGCTCCCGTCGTCGGTGGTCCTCGAGATCACCTACACGGAGCCCGGCCTGCAGGGCGACCGCTCCACCGGCGGCACCAAGCCCGCCACGCTCGAGACGGGCGCGGAGATCCAGGTCCCGCTGTTCCTCGAGCAGGGCACCAAGGTCAAGGTCGACACGCGTGACGGGTCGTACCTGGGCCGCGTGAACGACTGACGGGCGCCGACTGACATGGGCGCACGGACCAAGGCGCGCAAGCGCGCCGTCGACATCCTCTTCGAGGCGGAGCAGCGCGGGATCGACCCGCAGGTGCTCGTCGCCGACCGGGTGATCGAGCCGCACACCGAGGCCGCGGTGCCGCAGTACACGGTCGACCTCGTCGAGGGCGTCGCCGCCCACCGCGAGCGGATCGACGAGCTCCTGGCCACCTACTCGCAGGGGTGGACGGTCGAGCGGATGCCCGCCGTCGACCGCGCGCTCCTGCGCATCGGCACCTGGGAGCTGCTGTACAACGACGACGTCCCCGACGCCGTCGCGGTGGACGAGGCGGTCGACCTCGCCGGGCAGCTCTCGACGGACGACTCGCCGTCGTTCGTCAACGGCCTGCTGGGCCGGCTCGTCGACATCAAGCCGACGCTGCTCATCTGACCTCGCCGCGAGGTCGTGGCACGCCAGGGGGCGGGGATCCCGGACCGGGGTCCCCGCCCCCTTGGCGCACCCGCTGGTCCGCCGGCCGGCCCGCCCCGGCAGGTGTGACGCAGACCGCGCCCGCATGGTGGGCAGGCCTCCGGGCTGCGGCCCGTCGACGGGATACAGTGGGCGGCGTCGGAGGTGAAGCCCTCCGGCACCCTCGACACGTAACACCGACACCCTTTAACACCGTCCCGTGAGGCGGAGAAGGAGGTCGCCAGTGGCTGCTGGCACCGGTATGCCCGGAACACCCGACCAGCCCGACGTCCCGGACGGGACGGTCGTGCTCGGCGCGAGCGACGTCGCCCGCGCCCTCACCCGCATCGCGCACGAGATCGTCGAGCGCGCCAAGGGGGCCCAGGACGTCGTCCTGCTCGGCATCCCCACCCGCGGGGTCACGCTCGCCGCGCGTCTCGCGCAGCGGCTCGCGAGCATCGACCCCGCCTTCGACCCGGAGCGCGACCTCGGCGAGCTCGACGTCACGATGTACCGCGACGACCTGCGCCGGCAGCCCACCCGCGCCGTCGGCGTCACCCGGCTGCCCACCGCCGGGATCGAGGGCAAGACCGTCGTCCTGGTGGACGACGTCCTCTTCTCCGGCCGCACGATCCGTGCGGCGCTCGACGCCATCGGCGACCTCGGCCGCCCGCAGGCCGTCCGGCTCGCCTGCCTGGTGGACCGCGGGCACCGCGAGCTGCCCATCCGCCCCGACTTCGTGGGCAAGAACCTCCCCACCGCCCAGTCGGAACGCGTGCGCGTGCTGCTCGCGGAGGTGGACGGGTCGGACGCCGTGGTGATCAGCGGGCGCGAGCCCGGCACCGCGCTGCCGGGCGAGGGGGGCGAACGATGAAGCACCTGCTCTCCACCGCCGACCTCGCCCGGGACGAGGCGATCGAGCTCCTGGACACCGCCGCGCAGATGGCCGCGACGCAGTCCCGCGAGATCAAGAAGCTGCCGACGCTGCGCGGCCGCACCGTGGTCAACCTGTTCTTCGAGGACTCGACCCGCACCCGGATCTCCTTCGAGACGGCCGCCAAGCGGCTGTCCGCGGACGTCATCAACTTCTCGGCCAAGGGGTCGAGCGTCTCCAAGGGCGAGTCCCTGAAGGACACCGCGCTCACCCTGCACGCCATGGGAGCGGACGCCGTGGTGGTGCGCCACTGGGCCTCGGGCGCCCCCTACCAGCTCGCCCATGCCGGCTGGCTCGACGCGGCCGTGCTCAACGCCGGCGACGGCACCCACATGCACCCCACCCAGGCGCTCCTCGACGCGTACACCATCCGCCGCCACCTCGGCGGTCGCGGCGGTGGCCTGCGCCGCGGCGGGGACGACGGCGTCGGCGCGGACCTCGCGGGCGTCAAGGTCGCGATCGTGGGCGACGTGCTGCACTCGCGCGTCGCGCGCGCCAACGTGTGGCTGCTGCGCACGCTCGGCGCCGAGGTGACGCTCGTGTCGCCCCCCACGCTCCTGCCGGTCGGGGTCGAGGCGTGGCCCTGCCGCACCTCGTACGACCTGGACGCCACCCTGGCCGACTGGCAGCCGGACGCCGTGATGATGCTGCGCGTGCAGCGCGAGCGGATGTCCGGGGGAGCGGGGGCCTTCTTCCCGAGCCCGCTCGAGTACACGCGCTACTTCGGCCTCGACGGCCGCCGCCTGGCGCTGCTGCCCGAGCACGCGATCGTCATGCACCCGGGCCCGATGAACCGCGGGCTGGAGATCTCCGCCGAGGCGGCGGACTCCGACCGTGCCGTCATCGTCGAGCAGGTCGCGAACGGCGTCGCCGTGCGCATGGCCTCGCTCTACCTGCTGCTGTCCGGCACCGCCTCGTCCGCCGCTGCACCCGCCCCTCTGCCCGCCCCTGTCATGAGCACCACCGAAGGGACCGCCCTGTGACCACCACCTACGTCCTGCGCGGGGCCCGCCCGCTCGGTGGCGAGCCCGCCGACGTCGTCCTGGCGGACGGCGTGATCGCCCAGGTCGCGGTGCCCGGCACCGCCGACGTGCCCGCCGGCGGCGACGTCGTGGAGATCGCGGCCGACGGCCACGTGCTGCTGCCCGGCCTGGTCGACCTGCACACCCACCTGCGCGAGCCCGGCCGGGAGGACGCCGAGACGGTCGCCTCCGGCACCCGCGCGGCTGCGGCCGGCGGGTTCACCGCCGTGCACGCCATGGCGAACACGTCGCCGGTCGCCGACACCGCCGGCGTCGTCGAGCAGGTGTGGCGCCTGGGCCAGGAGGCCGGCTGGGTCGACGTGCACCCGGTCGGCGCCGTGACCGTGGGTCTCGGCGGCGAGCGCCTCGCCGAGCTCGGCGCGATGGCCGACTCCGCCGCCCGCGTCCGGGTGTTCTCCGACGACGGCAAGTGCGTGCACGACCCGATCCTCATGCGCCGCGCGCTCGAGTACGTCAAGGCGTTCGGCGGCGTCGTCGCGCAGCACGCCCAGGAGCCGCGCCTCACCGAGGGCGCCCAGATGAACGAGGGCGTCGTCTCGGCCGAGATCGGCCTGGCCGGCTGGCCCGCCGTCGCCGAGGAGGCGATCATCGCCCGGGACGTGCTGCTCGCCGAGCACGTCGGCTCACGGCTGCACGTGTGCCACCTGTCCACCGCCGGGTCCGTCGAGATCGTGCGCTGGGCCAAGGGCCGCGGCATCGACGTCACCGCGGAGGTGACGCCGCACCACCTGATCCTCACGGACGAGCTGGCCCGCACCTACGACCCGACCTACAAGGTGAACCCGCCGCTGCGCACCGCCGCGGACGTCGAGGCGGTGCGCGCCGGCCTGGCCGACGGCACCATCGACATCGTCGCCACCGACCACGCCCCGCACACCCGCGAGGACAAGGACTGCGAGTGGGGCGCGGCGGCGTTCGGCATGACGGGCCTCGAGACGGCGCTCTCGGTCGTCCAGCAGACCATGGTCGACACGGGCCGGCTGACCTGGGCCGACGTCGCCCGGGTGCTGTCGGTCAACCCCGCTCGCATCGGGCGGATCGACGAGGCGCACGGGCGCCCCCTCGAGGCGGGCGAGCCCGCGAACCTCACCCTGGTGGACCCTGCCGCCACGCGCACCGTCGACGGCGCCGCGCAGGCCACCGCGAGCGGCAACACGCCGTTCGCGGGCCGGGAGCTCCCCGGCCGCGTGGTGGCGACCTTCCTGCGCGGCCGTGCCACCGTGCTCGACGGCGCACCGGTCGAGCCCGCGACCGCCGGCGCACGGGGAGGGGCGCGATGAACCTCCCCATGCCCGTGGCCGTCGGGATCTGGGTCGTGATCGGCGTCCTGCTCCTGCTCGTGGTCCTCGCCGGCCGGCGCCGGCTCGCGGCCCGCACCCGGGACACGGTGCCCGTGCCCCCGGAGGTGCCCGAGGACCTCGGCGCGCTGCGCCTCGGCCCCCTCGACGCCACGTACGTCTCCTCGACGCTCGCCGGGGACTGGCTGGCCCGCGTCGGCGCCCACCACCTGGGTGACCGCTCCACCGCCCGCGTGTCGGTGCACGACGCCGGCGTCCTGGTCGAGCGCGACGGCGCCCCCGACGTGTTCGCGCCGGTGTCCGCCCTGCGCGGCGTCGGCCTGGCCCCCGGCATGGCCGGCAAGTACGTCGGCGCCGACGGCCTCGTCGTCGTGACCTGGGAGGACCCCGAGCGCGACGGCGTGCCGGCGGCCGCCCTCGACACCGGCCTGCGCACCCGCCTCGCGCCCGACCGCTCCCGCCTGGTCGACGCCGTGCGCCACCTCATGACCTCCGCCCCCGCACCGAAGGACGAGCAGTGACCTCCAGCTCCCTGACCAGCGCCGCACCGAGCCCCGTGCCGAGCCCCGCGCCCGTGCCGCACGCGGCCCTCCTCGTGCTCGAGGACGGCACCGTCGCCCGCGGCCGCGCCTACGGCGCCCGCGGCGCCACCTTCGGCGAGATCGTCTTCTCCACCGGCATGACCGGCTACCAGGAGACGCTCACCGACCCCTCCTACCACCGGCAGATCGTCGTGATGACGGCCCCGCACGTCGGGAACACCGGCATCAACGACGAGGACCCGGAGTCCGGCAAGATCTGGGTCGCCGGCTACGTGCTGCGCGACCCCGCGCGACGCATGTCCTCCTGGCGCGCGGACCGCTCCCTCGAGGAGGAGCTCGCCGCCCAGGGGATCGTGGGCATCAGCGACGTCGACACCCGCAAGCTGACCCGCCACCTGCGCGAGCTGGGCGTCATGCGCGCCGGGATCTTCTCGGGCGACGCTCTGGTGCGCGAGGTCGCCGGCGGCACGCTCGTCGAGCGGTCGGTGCCCGAGCTGGTCGCCGAGGTGCAGGCCTCCCCGCAGATGGCCGGCGCCAACCTCTCCCCGGAGGTCACGACCGACCAGGCGTACGTCGTCGAGCCCTCGGGCGAGTTCGCCGGGCAGGCCCCGCTCGCGACGGTCGTCGCCGTCGACCTCGGCATCAAGGCCATGACCCCCGCGCGCCTCGCGCAGCGGGGCGTGCGCGTGCACGTCGTGCCCCAGTCGGCCACGATCGCCGACATCGAGGCCCTGCTGCCGACCGACGGCTCGCCCACCGGCGTGTTCTTCTCGAACGGCCCCGGCGACCCGTCCTCGGCCACCCACGAGATCGAGCTGCTGCGCGCCGTGCTCGACCGCGGCATCCCGTTCTTCGGCATCTGCTTCGGCAACCAGCTCCTCGGCCGCGCCCTCGGGTACGGCACCTACAAGCTGGGGTACGGCCACCGCGGCATCAACCAGCCCGTCATGGACCGCACCACGGGCAAGGTCGAGGTCACGGCGCACAACCACGGCTTCGCCGTCGACGCGCCCCTCGACGCCGTGTCCACCGCGCCGCACGACGCCGAGCGCGGCGACGGCCGCACCTACGGCCGCGTCATCGTGTCCCACGTCGGCCTCAACGACCAGGTGGTCGAGGGGCTGACCGCGCTCGACGTGCCGGCGTTCTCGGTGCAGTACCACCCCGAGGCCGCCGCCGGCCCGCACGACAGCGCCTACCTCTTCGACCGCTTCGTCGACCTCATGACGACCCGCGAGCCCGTGACCGTCCCCGCCGCCACGCTGGCCGCGCTGAAGGAGAACTGATGCCCCGCCGTTCCGACCTCTCCTCCGTCCTGGTCATCGGCTCCGGCCCGATCGTCATCGGCCAGGCCTGCGAGTTCGACTACTCCGGCACGCAGGCCTGCCGCGTGCTCAAGGAGGAGGGCCTGCGCGTCGTCCTCGTGAACTCGAACCCGGCCACGATCATGACCGACCCGGAGTTCGCCGACGCCACCTACGTCGAGCCGATCACCACCGAGGTGCTCACGTCGATCATCGCCAAGGAGCGTCCCGACGCCCTCCTGCCGACCCTGGGCGGGCAGACGGCGCTCAACGCCGCCATCGCCCTGGACGAGGCCGGCGTCCTCGAGCAGTACGACGTCGAGCTCATCGGCGCGAACATCCCCGCCATCCAGAAGGGCGAGGACCGCCAGCAGTTCAAGGACGTCGTCGAGAAGTGCGGCGGCGAGTCCGCCCGCTCCGTGATCGTGCACACCGTCGAGGAGGCCGTCGCGGCCGCCGCGGACCTCGGCTACCCGATGGTCGTGCGCCCGTCGTTCACCATGGGCGGCCTGGGCTCCGGGTTCGCGTACGACGAGCGCGAGCTGCGCCGCATCGTCGGCCAGGGCCTGCACTACTCGCCGACCACCGAGGTGCTCCTGGAGGAGTCGATCCTCGGCTGGAAGGAGTACGAGCTCGAGCTCATGCGCGACAAGGACGACAACGTCGTGGTCGTCTGCTCGATCGAGAACGTCGACCCGGTCGGCGTGCACACCGGTGACTCGGTGACCGTCGCCCCCGCGATGACGCTGACCGACCGCGAGTACCAGAAGCTGCGCGACATCGGCATCGCCGTGATCCGCGAGGTCGGCGTCGACACCGGCGGCTGCAACATCCAGTTCGCCGTCGACCCGGACACCGGGCGCATCATCGTCATCGAGATGAACCCGCGCGTGTCGCGCTCCTCGGCCCTGGCGTCGAAGGCGACCGGCTTCCCGATCGCGAAGATCGCGGCCAAGCTCGCCGTCGGCTACACGCTCGACGAGATCCCCAACGACATCACGCGCGTCACGCCCGCGAGCTTCGAGCCCACGCTCGACTACGTGGTCGTCAAGGTGCCCCGCTTCGCGTTCGAGAAGTTCCCGGCCGCCGACCCCACGCTCACCACGACCATGAAGTCGGTGGGTGAGGCCATGGCGCTGGGCCGCAACTTCACCGAGGCGCTCGGCAAGGCCCTGCGCTCCATCGACAAGGGCGGGGTCTCGTTCCACTGGGACGGCGCCGCGCCGTCGGGTGCCGAGCTGGACCAGCTGCTGGCCGAGATCGTCCGCCCCACCGAGCACCGCATGGTCGGCGTGCAGCAGGCGCTGCGCGCCGTCGTCGCCGGGCACACGACGCTCGAGGCCGTGTTCGACGCGACCAAGATCGACCCCTGGTTCCTCGACCAGATCCTGCTGATGAACGAGGTGGCCGCCGAGGTCGCCGCCGGCCCGACCCTCACCGAGGACGTGCTGCGCCGCGCGAAGCGGCACGGCCTGTCCGACGTGCAGGTCGCACGGCTGCGCGGCATGGGCCCGGCGGGGGAGGCGACCGTCCGCGAGGTGCGGCGCGCCCTCGGCGTGCGCCCGGTCTACAAGACGGTCGACACGTGCGCCGCCGAGTTCGCGGCCCGCACGCCGTACCACTACTCGTCCTACGACGAGGAGACCGAGGTCGCGCCCCGTGAGCGCGAGGCCGTCATCATCCTGGGGTCCGGCCCGAACCGCATCGGGCAGGGCATCGAGTTCGACTACTCGTGCGTGCACGCGGCCCTGACCCTCTCGGAGCGGTACGAGACCGTCATGGTCAACTGCAACCCGGAGACCGTCTCGACGGACTACGACACCTCCGACCGGCTGTACTTCGAGCCGCTCACGTTCGAGGACGTCCTCGAGGTCTACGAGGCGGAGCTCGCCGCCGGCCCCGTCAAGGGCGTCATCGTGCAGCTCGGCGGGCAGACGCCGCTCGCGCTCGCGCAGCGGCTCGCCGACGCGGGCGTGCCGATCCTCGGCACCTCGCCCGAGGCCATCGACGCCGCGGAGGACCGTGGCATCTTCGGCCAGGTCCTGCTCGACGCCGGCCTGCCGGCCCCCGCGTTCGGCACGGCCCGCTCGCTGGGCCAGGCCCGCGAGGTCGCCGAGACGATCGGCTACCCGGTCCTGGTGCGCCCGTCGTACGTGCTGGGCGGCCGCGGCATGGAGATCGTGTACTCCGAGGAGCAGCTCACCGAGTACGTGGAGCGCGCCCTCGAGGCGGCCGCGGCGGACGAGCGCACGGCGGGCGGCCTGCTGCCCGCCCCGCTGCTCATCGACCGCTTCCTCGACGACGCGATGGAGATCGACGTCGACGCCCTGTACGACGGCGAGGAGATGTTCCTCGGCGGCGTGATGGAGCACATCGAGGAGGCCGGCATCCACTCGGGCGACTCGGCCTGCGTGCTGCCGCCCGTCTCCCTGTCGACCGCCGAGATCGAGCGGATCCGCCGCTCCACCGAGGCGATCGCGAAGGGCGTCGGCGTCCGCGGCCTGCTCAACGTGCAGTACGCGCTCGTCTCGGACGTCCTGTACGTCCTGGAGGCGAACCCGCGCGCGTCGCGCACCGTGCCGTTCGTGTCCAAGGCGACGGGCACCTCGATGGCCAAGGCCGCGGCCCGGGTCATGGTCGGCGAGTCGATCGCCGAGCTGCGCGCGGCGGGCGTCCTGCCCGCCGAGGGCGACGGTGGCACGCTCGACCTGGGTGCGCCGCTGGCCGTCAAGGAGGCCGTGCTGCCCTTCAAGCGGTTCCGCACCGCCGAGGGCCAGGTCGTCGACACCGTGCTCGGCCCGGAGATGCGCTCCACGGGCGAGGTCATGGGCTTCGACAAGGACTTCCCGCACGCGTTCGCGAAGTCGCAGGCCGCCGCGTTCGGTGGTCTGCCGACCGCGGGTCGGGTGTTCGTGTCGGTCGCCGACCGCGACAAGCGCTCGATCATCTTCCCCGTGAAGCGGCTCGCCGAGCTGGGCTTCGAGGTGCTCGCCACGTCCGGCACCGCGCAGGTGCTGCGCCGCAACGGCATCGGCAGCACCGTGGTGCGCAAGTTCTCGCAGGGCCGGGGCGCCGACGGCGAGCCCACGATCGTGGACCTCATCACGGACGGCGACGTGGACCTCGTGGTCAACTCGCCCTCCGGCCAGGGCGCGCGAGCCGACGGGTACGAGATCCGTGCCGCCACGACGGCCGCCGACAAGCCGATGATCACCACGGTGGACCAGCTCGCCGCGGCGGTGCAGGGCATCGAGGCGGTGCGCGGGGGCCCGTTCGACGTCGCGAGCCTGCAGGAGCACACGACGGCGACGCGCGAGCGGCTCGGCGCCGCGACCACGGCGGGGGTGCCCGCGTGACCGCGACGCCGTTCGGTGCCCGCCTCGCCGCGGCGATGGACGCCCACGGCCCCCTGTGCGTGGGGATCGACCCGCACGCGTCGCTGCTGGCGGCGTGGGGGCTGGGCGACGACGCCGCGGGCGTGCGCGAGTTCGGGCTGCGCGTCGTGGACGCGCTCGGCGGGCGGGTCGCGGCCCTCAAGCCGCAGGCCGCGTTCTTCGAGCGGCACGGCTCCGCCGGCGTCGCCGCGCTGGAGGACGTCATCGCCGCCTCCCGGGCGGTCGGCACCCTGACGATCGTCGACGCCAAGCGGGGCGACATCGGGTCGACCATGGGCGCCTACGCGGACGCCTTCCTGGCCGACGGCTCCCCCCTCGCGGGCGACGCGGTGACGGTGTCGCCGTACCTGGGCTTCGGGTCGCTGGCCCCGGCCGCCGAGCTGGCGGCCAGCACGGGGCGCGGGATCTTCGTCCTGTGCCTCACCTCCAACAAGGAGGGGCGCGAGGTCCAGCACGCCGTGGGGCCCGACGGCGCGAGCGTCGCGGCGTCGGTGGCCGCCCAGGCGGCCGCGCTGAACGCGGGCGCCGTCGCCGAGGGGCTGCCGATGGGGTCGGTGGGTCTCGTCGTGGGCGCCACGGTCGGCGACGCCGCGCGGCAGACCGGGACGGACCTCGTGGCCGTGCGCGGCCCGCTGCTGGCGCCTGGCGTCGGCGCCCAGGGCGCGGGGGAGCGGGAGCTCGCCTCGGCCTTCGGCGACGCGCGGCGCCAGGTGCTCGCGTCGTCGTCCCGGGGCGTCCTCGCGGCCGGGCCCGACGCCGAGGGGCTGCGCGCGGCCGCCGCGGCCGCCGTCGCCGACGCGCGGGCGGCGCTGCGTCCCTGACGCCGGACGACCGCGACGGGTCCGTTCCCACGGGGGGGCGGGCCCGTCGTCGTACCTGTCGTCGTCGTCCCGCGTCAGGCGCCGGTGACCTGCCACACGGAGACGTGCCGCTCGCTGTCGGCGGTGAACGGCGTGCCGTCCCAGTCCGCCCAGCGGTGCACCAGCCGCATGCCGGCGATCCGCGCCATGAGGTCCAGCTCGGCGGGCCAGACGTACCGGAACGGCAGCCACCGGAAGCGCCCGGTGCCGTCCGGCCCGACGGTCACGTGGTTCGACGTGAACCGCTGGGTGACCACGTCGATCCGGTCGAAGCCCGCGTACCCGCCGCCGGCGTCGTCCGGCGCGACCGCGAACGGCACGGTGTCCTGGCCGGGCGGCATGCGGCGCAGCGGCGGGACGCCGACCTCGACCACGAAGTGGCCGCCGGGGCGCAGGTGCGCCGCCGCGGTGCGGAAGCAGTCCACCTGGCCGTCCTGCGTGGTGACGTTCCCGATCGTGTTGAACACCAGGTAGGCGACGGCGAACTCGCCCGGCACCCGGGTGCTCGTCATGTCCCCGATCGTCACCGTCACCCGCTCGCCCCCGGGCTTGCCGGCGACGCGCGCCGCCATCGCGCGGGACAGCTCGATCCCGTGCACGGGCACCCCGCGTCGCGCGAGGGGAGCGGCGACCCGGCCCGTGCCGACGGCGAGCTCGAGCGCGGCGCCGTCGCCGGCCAGGCCGGCGAGCACGTCGACCGTGCGTGCGACGACCGCCGGGTCGAACTCGGCGTCGCCGGAAGAGTCGTAGCGGGCGGCGACGCTCTCCGGGAACCACCCGTCCTCGACCGCGTCCTCGACGGGGAGCTCGATGGCGTCCGGGGCGTTCTCCGGGGTGCTCGGCATCACCCGACCGTAGGTCTCGGGGCACAAACGGGTGCAGGTTTTTTCGCCCAGGCGCCGGACCTGCGACGATGTCCTGCCCCGTATGCCGCTTTCCTCCCGGTCGGGCGAGGGGTGGTCGGGCGCTACGGATTGCCGCCTTCGCAGGTCGTGGCTACTTTCGAGGGAGCAGTTCCCTCACAGGCGGACCGACAGAGTAGGTGACTTGCGTGGCTCTCCCCCCTCTCACCCCGGAACAGCGTGCTGCGGCCCTCGAGAAGGCGGCCGAGGCTCGGCGCGTCCGCGCGGAGATCAAGAATCGGTTGAAGTATTCCCAGGGCTCCCTCAAGGACGTGATCGAGCAGGGGCAGAAGGACGACGTCGTGGGCAAGCTCAAGGTCGTCTCGCTGCTCGAGTCGCTGCCCGGGGTCGGTAAGGTGAAGGCCCGGGCGATCATGGAGGAGATCGGGATCGCCGAGACCCGCCGGGTCCGCGGCCTCGGGCCGCACCAGGCTTCGGCGCTCATCGAGAGGTTTGGCTGACATTTCCGCACCACCCGCCGGCCGTCCGGCAACGCAGCAAGATCCCGCCGCCCCGGCCGCGGACGCGGGGGCGAACCCCGCCCGGCTGACCGTGCTGGCCGGGCCGACGGCCGTCGGCAAGGGCACCGTCTCCGCCGACGTCCGCGGGCGGTACCCGCAGGTGTGGCTGTCGGTGTCGGCGACGACGCGGCCGCCGCGCCCCGGCGAGGTCGACGGCGTGCACTACCTGTTCGTCTCGCCGGAGGAGTTCGACCGGATGGTCGCCGCGGGCGAGATGCTCGAGTGGGCGGTCGTGCACGGCCGGCACCGGTACGGGACGCCCCGCGGCCCGGTCGAGGAGCACCTCGCCGCCGGGGTGCCCACCCTGCTGGAGATCGACCTGCAGGGGGCCCGTCAGGTGCGGGAGGCCGTCGCGTCGCGGGGGCTCGCCGCGCAGTTCGTGTTCCTCGCCCCGCCGAGCTTCGACGAGCTCGTGCGGCGGCTGGTGGGCCGGGGCACCGAGGACGCGGAGGAGCGCGAGCGGCGCCTGCGCACGGCGCGCACCGAGCTGGCCGCCGAGCCCGAGTTCGACGTGACGATCGTCAACGACGACGTCACCCACGCCACCGACCGGCTCGCGCGCCTGATGGGTGTGACGTCCGCCGCTCCCCAGGTGGCGTCGTAGGTCGTCGGCTGTGGAGCCGAGCCCGAGCGCGGGTAGGATGGACCGCTGACCCCCTGACGTCTCGTCACCGAACTTTGTCTGGAGTGTGACCCATGGCCGGAACCGTGGCCCAGCCCATCGGCATCACCGACCCGCCCATCGACGAGCTGCTCGAGCGCACCGACTCGAAGTACGGCCTCGTGCTGTACGCGTCCCAGCGTGCCCGCCAGATCAACGCCTACTACTCGCAGCTCAACGAGGGCCTGCTCGAGAACGTGGGCCCGCTCGTCGAGACCCGCAACCAGGAGAAGCCGCTCTCCATCGCCATGCGCGAGATCAACGAGGGCCTGCTGACGTCGACCCCGGTCGAGGAGAAGCCCGCGGCCGCCCCGGAGCCGGTCGCCGACCCCGGCGACGAGATCACCTTCTGACGCCTTGGCCGGCGCTGACCGGCCACGACCCGCGGTGACGAGGTAGCACGCGATGAGGATCCTGCTCGGCGTGAGCGGCGGCATCGCCGCCTACAAGGCCGTGCTGCTGCTGCGGCTGCTGCGCGAGGAGGGGCACGCGGTGCGGGTGATCCCGACCGCGTCGGCCCTGCGGTTCGTCGGCGCGCCGACGTTCGAGGCGCTGTCCGGGGAGCCCGTCACCGACGAGGTCTTCGAGGACGTCGCGCACGTGCCGCACGTGGCCCTGGGCCAGGGCGCCGATCTCGTCGTCGTCGCGCCCGCCACGGCGGACCTGCTCGCGCGGGCCGCCACCGGCCGGGCGGACGACCTCCTCACGTCGACGCTGCTCACGGCCCGCTGCCCGGTGGTGATGGCGCCCGCCATGCACACCGAGATGTGGGAGCACCCCGCCACCCGCGCCAACGTCGCGACCCTGCGCGAGCGCGGCGTGGTCGTGGTCGAGCCGGCCAGCGGCCGGCTCACGGGCGCCGACACCGGGCCCGGACGGCTGCCCGAGCCGGAGGAGATCGCCCGCGTCGCCCTCGAGGCCGCAGCGCGTGCCGCGGACGACGTGCCGGGTGCGCCGGGCGGCGGCCGGCACGGCGACCTCGCGGGACGTGCCGTCGTCGTGTCCGCCGGCGGCACCCGCGAGCCGATCGACCCGGTGCGCTTCATCGGCAACCGGTCCAGCGGGCGCCAGGGCGCCGCGCTGGCCGAGGCCGCCCGCGCCCGCGGCGCCTCCGTCACGCTCGTGGCCGCCAACCTGGACGACGCCGTGTGCGCGGCCGCGCGCGCGGCGGGGGTCGACGTCGTGCCCGTGGAGTCCACGGCCGAGCTGCGCGACGCCGTGCGCGCCGGCGCCGCGGACGCGGACGTGGTCGTGATGGCCGCGGCGGTCGCCGACTTCCGGCCTGCCGACGTCCCCGGCGCCAAGATCAAGAAGGTGGCGGGCACCGGCCCGGCACCGATCGCCCTGGTGGAGAACCCGGACGTGCTCGCCGAGCTCGCGCACGACCGGCTGCGCGCGGGCCAGCTCGTCGTCGGCTTCGCCGCCGAGACGGGGGACGCGGACGGTTCCGTGCTCGAGCACGGCCGCCGCAAGGCCCTGCGCAAGGGCGCCGACCTGCTCGCCGTGAACGCCGTGGGGCGCGGGCGCGGCTTCGGCGCCGCGACGAACGAGGTCACGGTGCTCGACGGCCGCGGCGAGGTCGTGATCGAGGCCGCCGGGTCGAAGCGCGAGGTCGCCGACGCGATCTGGGACGCCGTGACGAAGGCACTGCCCGGCATCTGAGATTCACCCAGCATGTGAGACATTCCCCGACGCTGGAGCCTGGACGCGCGGGCTGCTGCCCGTAGGCTGTCCGCCATGACCGATGCGCTGCGCCTCTTCACGTCCGAGTCCGTGACCGAGGGCCACCCGGACAAGGTGTGCGACCAGATCTCCGACGCGATCCTGGACGCCCTGCTGGCGCAGGACCCCCGCTCCCGCGTGGCGGTCGAGACGATGGTGACCACCGGCCTCGTGCACGTGGCCGGAGAGGTCACCACCGACGCGTACGTGGAGATCCCGCAGATCGTGCGCGAGGTCGTGCGCCGCATCGGCTACACGTCGTCCGCGATCGGGTTCGACGGCGACTCCTGCGGCGTGTCCGTGTCGATCGGTCAGCAGTCGCCCGACATCGCGCAGGGCGTCGACAAGAGCCTCGAGGAGCGCGACGACGCCTCCGGCCCGGGCCTCGACCGCGACCCCCTCGACGCGCAGGGCGCGGGCGACCAGGGCCTGATGTTCGGGTACGCCACGGACGAGACGCCGTCGCTGATGCCGCTGCCGATCTGGACGTCGCACCGGCTCGCCGAGCGACTGTCGGCCGTGCGCCGCTCGGGCGAGCTGCCCGGGCTGCGTCCCGACGGCAAGACGCAGGTGACGGTCGCGTACGACGGGGACCGCCCGGTCCGCATCGACACCGTCGTGCTGTCCACCCAGCACGACGCCGACATCGTCCAGGAGAAGCTCCAGCGCGAGGTCGCGGACGTCGTCATCGCCCCCGTCCTGGCCCAGGTGGCGCAGGAGACCGGCGTCGAGACGGCCGACGCGCGCCTCATCGTCAACCCGACCGGCAAGTTCGTCGTCGGCGGGCCGCAGGGCGACGCCGGGCTCACCGGCCGCAAGATCATCGTCGACACCTACGGGGGCATGGCCCGCCACGGCGGCGGCGCCTTCTCCGGCAAGGACCCGTCGAAGGTCGACCGGTCCGCCGCGTACGCCATGCGCTGGGTCGCCAAAAACGTCGTGGCCGCGGGGCTGGCCCGCCGGTGCGAGGTGCAGGTCGCGTACGCGATCGGCAAGGCGCACCCGGTGGGTCTGTACGTCGAGACGTTCGGCACCGAGACGGTGCCCACCGACCGGATCGCGGCCGCCATCGAGTCCGTGTTCGACCTGCGACCGGCGGCGATCATCCGCGACCTCGACCTGCTGCGCCCCGTGTACGCGCAGACGGCCGCCTACGGCCACTTCGGGCGCGACCTGCCCGGGTTCACCTGGGAGCGCACCGACCGCGTCGACGCGCTGCGGGCGGCTGTCTGAGGTTTCGCTCGACGTCGTCACCTCGCTGGGGGCCACGTGGTGGGAAGGTCCTTTCGCGGGGACGCGTTCACGGGCGCCAGGGCGCCCTCCACTTCGGGAGGGATACGTCCCCGCGAAAGAACCTCCCCGCCACGCTCTCCTGTCATCGCACCGCCTCGGTGGTTGAGCGTGTCGAAAGACCGCTCGGGAGCGTCCGTGGGGCGTGATGGGATAGCACTGTGACTGAGACCTCCGAGCCCGAGCAGCCCGCGCTGCTCGGGCTCGACGACGTCCCGGCCCCGCGAGACGCAGGGCAGAAGGGGCGCCGAAAGACCGGGAAGGGCGCGAAGGCGGCACTGGGGGCCACGCCCGTCGCCGAGGAGCTGCCCGTCGCGCGGGTGGTGCTCGACCTGCAGCCCGCTCACCTGGACCGCCCGTACGACTACCTGGTGCCGGCGCCGATGGCCGACGACGCGCGGCCGGGCGTGCGGGTGCGGGCCCGGTTCGGGCCCCAGGAGGTGGCGGGGTACGTGGTGGAGCGTCGGGAGACGTCCGACCACGACGGGCGCCTCGTGCCGCTCAAGCGCGTCGTCTCGGCCGACCCCGTGCTCTCGCAGCAGGTGCTGCGGCTGGCCCGCGCCGTCGCGGACCGGTACGCGGGCACCCTCGCCGACGTGCTGCGCCTCGCGGTGCCGCCCCGGCACGCCCGCGTCGAGAAGGAGGTGCTCGCCGCCCTGGCGCAGCCCGACGAGACGTCGGCGCAGGCCGTCCGTGAGGACGTGACGGTCGACGCGACAGGCGATGCCCAGGACGGCGCCCACGACGGCGCGCAGGACGCCCCCGAGGAGGACCAGGACGCTCCTGGAGGCCCCGCGGGACGTCCGGCCGCACCGCGGGCCGTGCGGACCGTCCCGCCGGGGTCCACGGCGGCGTGGGAGGCCTACCTCGGCGGGGAGGCGTTCTGCCGGCACGTGCTGGCGGGGCAGGCGCCGCGCGCCGTGTGGACACCGCTGCCCGGGCTGGCGCCGCCGTCCGACGACTCGCCGGCGCACGTGCCGCACTGGGCGGACGCGGTGGCGCAGGCGGCGCGCGCCACCGTGGCCGGCGGGCGCCGTGCCCTGGTCGTGGTGCCGGACGCCCGGGACGTCGAGCGCGTCGCCACCGCGCTGGCGGGGGCCGGGCTCGACGACGTGGTCCGGCTGCTCGCCGACGACGGCCCGGCCCCGCGCTATCGCGCCTTCCTGCGCGCCCGGCACGGCCTCGCGGACGTCGTGGTCGGGACGCGGGCCGCGATGTTCGCGCCGGTGCCCGACCTCGGGCTCGTCGTCCTGTGGGGCGACGGCGAGGACACGCTCGCCGAGCCGCACGCGCCCTACCCGCACGCGCGCGACGTGCTGGCCCTGCGCAGCGACCTGGAGGGTGCCGCCTACCTGCTCGGCTCCCCGGGCCGGACGGTGCAGGCGCAGGCCCTGCTTGCCTCCGGGTGGGCCCGCGAGATCGCGGTGCCGCGGGACGTCCTGCGCGCGCGGGCGCCGCGCGTGCGCGCCCTGACGTCCGTCGAGCTCGCCGCCGAGGGCCCGGGCGCGGCCGCCCGTCTGCCGACCGCCGCCTGGCGTGCCGCGCGCGACGGGCTGACCCGGGGGCCCGTCCTCGTGCAGGTGCCGCGCACCGGCTACCTGCCCGTCGTGGCGTGCGCCCGGTGCCGCACCGCCGCACGCTGCGCCGCCTGCCACGGACCCCTCGGCATGACCCGCTCCGGCAGCGCGCCGCAGTGCTCCTGGTGCGGCCGCCTCGCCGGCGGCTGGCGCTGCGAGGAGTGCGGCGACACCCGCCTGCGTGCGGTGCGCGTCGGGTCCGACCGGACCGCGGAGGAGCTCGGGCGCGCCTTCGCCGGCACCCCCGTGCGCGTGTCCGCCTCGTCGGCCCCCGGCGGAGTGCTCGACCGCGTCGGGGCGGAGCCTGCCCTGGTCGTCGCGACCCCCGGCGCCGAGCCCGTCGCCGACGGGGGGTATGCCGTCGCGCTCCTGCTCGACGCCGCCGTCGCCACCGCGGGCACCGGGCTCGCCACCGCCACCGAGGCCCTGCACCGCTGGCTCGCCGCCGCCGCGCTCGTGCACCCCGCCCGCGCCGGCGGGCAGGTGCTGCTCGTCGGCGACGCGGCCCCCACGCCCACGGGCGCCCTGGTGCGCTACGACCCCGCGGGCCTGGCCGACCGCGAGCTCGCCGAGCGTCGCGAGCTCGCGCTGCCGCCCGCCGTCCGCGTCGCAGCCGTCACCGGGGACCGCGGGGCCGTGGACGCCGTCGTCGCCCGGGTCGCGCTCGCCGGCCCCGACACGGTCCTCGGGCCGGTCGAGCAGCCCGACGCCGACCCCCGCCGGGGCGCCACGCTCGAGCCCCAGGTGCGCACGGTGCTGCGCGTGCCGCTCGCCCAGGGCGGGGAGCTCGCCGCCCAGCTCCGCGCCTCCCTCGCCGTCCGCTCCGCCCGGCGGGAGGGCGGCTCCGTGCGCGTGCAGGTCGACCCCAAGGAGATGCTCTGATGGCCGACGACCCCGCAGGCAGCCGAGTCGACACCGTGGTGCTCGACTTCGGGAACGTGCTCGTGGGCTGGGACCCGTACGGGGCGTTCCCCGACAGGCCGCGCGCCGAGGTCGACGCCTGGATGACGGAGATCGACTTCCCCGCGTTCAACCGCGCCCAGGACGCCGGCCGCAGCTGGGCCGACGCCCGCGCGAGCCTCGCGGACCGCCCCCACCTGCTGCCCCTGCTCGACGAGTACGTCGACGGCTTCGCCGGCACCCTGACGGGCCCCGTCCCGGGCTCGGCCGAGCTGGTCGAGGAGCTCCACGCCGCCGGGGTGCGCCTCCTCGGGCTCACCAACTGGTCCGCCGAGCTCTTCCCCCACGCCGCCCGCGTCGCGCCCGCCACGACCCGCATGGAGCACGTCGTGGTCTCCGGGCAGGTCCGCCTCGCGAAGCCCGACCCGGCGATCTTCCGCCACCTCGCGGCCACGCACGACGTCGACCCGGCGCGCGCCGTCTTCGTCGACGACAGCCCGGCCAACGTCGCCGCCGCGGACCGGCTCGGGTTCCGCACGGTGCGGTTCACGGACAGCACCGCGCTCCGGGCCGCGCTGCGCGCGCACGGCCTGCCCCTCGCCGCCTGACTCGTACCGTGACTCGCACCGCCTGACGCGTACCGGCCGAGTCGAGCCAGGCACCCGGCACGGGCGCTCGCGGGCAGCACCACCGACCCGACTACGATCGGGTGGTGCGTCTGCTCTTCGCCGGAACCCCCGAACCCGCCGTCCCGTCCCTCCGTGCCCTCCTGGCGTCACGCCACGAGGTCGTGGCCGTCCTGACCCGGGCCGACGCGCCCGCCGGCCGCGGCCGCCGCCTCGTGCCCAGCCCGGTACGGCTCGCGGCGGAGGAGGCCGGCATCCCCGTCCTCACCGACCCCCCGCGCGGGGAGGACTTCCTGGCCCGGCTGCGGGAGCTCGACGTCGACGCCGCGCCCGTCGTGGCCTACGGGCACCTGCTGCGCCCCGACGTGCTCGCCGTCCCGCGGCTCGGCTGGGTCAACCTGCACTTCTCCGTCCTGCCCGCGTGGCGCGGAGCCGCCCCCGTGCAGCACGCCGTGCTCACGGGCGACGAGGTCACGGGAGCCACGACCTTCCTCCTCGACGAGGGCATGGACACCGGCCCGGTGCTCGGCACCACCACCGAGACGATCCGCCCCCGCGACACGTCGGGCGACCTGCTGGGCCGGCTGGCCGCCAGCGGCGCCGACCTGCTCGTCGCGACCCTCGACGCGCTCGAGGACGGCAGCCTCGCCCCGCAGCCGCAGCCCTCCGACGGCGCCTCCCTCGCCCCCAAGGTCACGACCGACGACGCCCGCGTCCGCTGGGACGACCCGGCGCTCGCCGTCGACCGCCGCGTGCGCGCCGTCACCCCCGCCCCCGGGGCGTGGACCACCGTGCCGTCCACCCCCGGGCTCGACGCCGCCCCCGGCGCCCGTCTCGGCCTCGGCCCGGTGACCCCCCGCCCCGAGGTGACCGACCTCGCCCCGGGGGAGGTCCGCGCCGGCAAGAAGGAGGTCCTCGTCGGGACCGCGACCCACGCCGTCGCCCTCGGGCACGTGCAGCCCGTCGGCAAGAAGCCCATGCCCGCCGCCGACTGGGCGCGCGGCGCCCGCGGCCTGTTCACCGGCGACGCCGGGCAGGCGGCCCCGCGCCTCGGGCAGGACGCCCGATGAGCGCCGAGCGACGCGGCCCGGGCGCCGGGCGCGACCGGGGTCACGAACGAGGCCAGGAACGGGGCCAGGACCAGGCACGCGCCCGCGACGGGCAGCGCGACAGCAAGGGCAGGCAGCGCGGCGCCGCCCGCTCCCGCGGCGAGACGCACCGCAGCGCCCAGGCTCCCGGCGAGCGGCGCCGCCGCACCGACCCCGCCCGCACCGCCGCCTACGACGTCCTGCGCCAGGTGGACGGCTCCGACGCCTACGCCAACCTCGTGCTCCCGCCCCTGCTGCGCGAGCGCCGCATCTCCGGACGCGACGCCGCGTTCGCCACCGAGCTCGCCTACGGCACCCTGCGCCTGCGGGGCCGCTACGACGCGATCCTCGCGCACTGCGTGACCCGACCCCTCGACCAGCTCGACCCCGAGGTGCTCGACGTCCTGCGGCTCGGCACCCACCAGCTCCTCGGCATGCGCGTGCCCTCCCACGCCGCCGTCTCCGAGACCGTCGCCCTCGCCCGCGACCGCGTCGGCGCCGGCCCCGCGCAGATGGTCAACGCCGTCCTGCGGGCCGTCGGGCGCACCTCCCTCGAGGACTGGCTGGCCCGGCTCACCGACGAGGCGCCCGACCCCGTCACCGCGCTCGCCACGACCGGCTCGCACCCCGTGTGGATCACCCGCGCCCTGCGCGAGGCGCTCGCGGGCCACGGGCGCAGCCCGGACGAGGTCGCCGACCTGCTCGACGCCGACAACGCCGCGCCCCGCGTCACGCTGGTCGCGCGCCCGGGCCTGGCGTCCGCGCAGGAGCTGTCCCGGCAGGCGGCCGAGGCCGACGTGCGCCTCGAGCCGGGCCGGTGGGCTCCCACCGCGACAGTGCTCGCGGGAGGCAGCGACCCGGCCGGTCTCCCGGCTGTCACCGAGGGGCTCGTGGGCGTGCAGGACGAGGGTTCCCAGCTCGTCACCCTGGCCCTCGCCGACGCGCCGCTGGAGGGGCCCGACGCCCGCTGGCTCGACCTCTGCGCCGGACCGGGCGGCAAGGCGGCCCTCCTTGCGGCGCTGGCGGGGGAGCGGGGAGCCGCCCTCGTCGCGAACGAGGTGCAGCCGCACCGCGCCCGGCTCGTCGAACGTGCCCTGCGGGCCGTCCCCGGGGGTGTCGTGGAGCGCGTGCGCACGGGCGACGGGCGCGAGCTCGGCGACGAGGAGCCCGGGGCCTACGACCGTGTGCTGGTGGACGCACCCTGCACCGGGCTCGGCGCCCTGCGCCGGCGCCCCGAGTCGCGGTGGCGCCGCACCCCGGCCGACCTCGGGACCCTCACCGTGCTGCAGCGCGAGCTGCTCGGCTCCGCCCTGGACGCGGTGCGCCCGGGCGGCGTCGTCGCCTACGTCACCTGCTCCCCGCACCTGGCCGAGACCCGGCTGGTCGTGGACGACGTGCTGCGCCGCCGGGACGACGCGGAACGCCTCGACGCCCGGTCGGCGCTGCGTGCCGCGCTGGTGCCCGGTGCGGACATCGACCTGGGGGCCGACGACGGAGGCGTGCACGGCCTGGACGTCCAGCTGTGGCCGCACGTGCACGGCACCGACGCGATGCACCTCACGCTGCTGCGCCGCATCGGCTGAGTCGGCCCGCCCCCACTGGAAGAAGATCCTTGCATCTGGCCGGATGGAAGATTATTCTTCCTCTTGGTTGAGGAAGAATAATCCGACATCAGGAGCCGTCATGGCCCAGCCCACCCCCTGGACCCCCGCACGCAGCGCCCGAGACCTCGGGCGCTTCGCGCGCACCGTCCGCCGCCGCCGCGGCATCAGCCAGACGGCGCTCGCGGACGAGCTGGGCCTGACGCGCCAGTACGTCTCCGAGGTCGAGGCGGGCGTGGACAACCTGTACATCACGCGCCTCTTCGAGATCTTCGACGAGCTGGGCGTCGACGTGCGGCTCGTCGAGCGGGAGCAGGACGCATGACGCAGATCGACGCCTGGCTCTACGGGGCGCGGATCGCCCGCTTCACCGCGCGCGACCTCGGCCGCGAGACGCCGCGGGTCGAGCTCGAGTGGGACGACGGCGCCCCTCGGCGCTGGGGCGACGGGGCACGGATCCTGTCCCACCTGCTCCCGATCGAGCCGGCCGAGCCGCCCGCGCCCGCGCGGGTGTCCGCCTGGCTCGACGGACTCATGCCGGAGGGGCGCGTGCGCGCGCACATGGCCATGGACGCGGGTGTCGACCCCGACGACGCGGTCGCGTTCTTCCGCGCGTACGGCGGCGACACGGTAGGGGCGCTGACGTTCGTCGAGCCCGGCGTGACCCCGGAGCCCGAGACGCGCCCCACCCGGCGGCTCGACGACGCGGGCGTCGCCCGCCTCCTGCACGAGAGCGTGGCGCGGGCCGGCGGCCAGGGCCGGGCGCAGCACCTCACGAGCTCCTTGCCGGGCATGGAGCCCAAGATCGGCCTGGTACGCGACGAGCACGGCTGGCTGCGGGCGTCGCCCACGCAGCCGACGACGCACATCCTCAAGGTGGCGCGGGAGGCGGGCTCGCCGACGGCCGACCTCGTCGACACGGAGGCCGCCGCGCTCGACCTGGCCCGCCGGGTGGGCCTCACGACGATCGACGCCGAGGTGGTCACGTTCGACGACGTCCGCGCGATCGTCGTCTCCCGGTACGACCGGGTGCCGGACCCGGCGGCCCCGGGCGGCCAGCGGCGCGTGCACCAGGAGGACGCGGCGCAGGCGCTCGGCATCAGCACCCGCGACCCGGAGCGCAAGTTCCAGCACGGGCGCGCGCTGCCGTCGCTCGCGCGGATCGCCCGCGTGCTGCGCGACGACGGCGCCCGGCCCGACCCGCTGCTCGCGCTCACCACGCTGAACCTGGCCGTCGGGAACACCGACGCGCACGCGAAGAACGTCTCGATGCTCCGGCGTGCGGACGGCACCGTCGCGCTCGCCCCCGCCTACGACGTCTCCATGCACCTGCACCACGCGCACGCGTCGCGCGTCTTCGCGATGGACGTGTCGGGGGAGCGCGACATGGACCGGATCACGGCCGAGCACCTCGTCGCGGAGGGCGTGTCGTGGGGCCTGCCGCGTCGGCGCGCGCTGCGTGCCGTGGCGGCCACGCTGGACGGCCTGCGCACGGGGCTCGAGGAGATCGACCGCGGCGCCCACCCGGGCGTGGGGCCGCAGGCGTGGCGGACCGTCGAGGCGCGTACGGAGGCGCTCCGTGCCGGGCTGCCCTCCTAAGGCGTCGGGGGCCCGTCAGGCCAGGGAGCGCTGCAGCAGCATCGTGCTGACGGAGCGCCCGTGCTTCACACCGACGTCGCGCAGCACGCCCGCGACCTCGAAGCCCAGCCGGCGGTGCAGCGGCAGCGAGCCCGCGGCGGCGGGGTCGTCGGCCACGACGGCGACGACCTGCCGCACGCCGGCCAGCGAGCACGCGTCGAGCAGGGCGGACAGGAGCCGGGTGCCGACGCCGCGGCCCTGCGCCCCGGGCGCCAGGTAGATCGTGTCCTCCACCGTGTACCGGTAGGCGGCCTTGGGGCGCCACGGGGAGACGTACGCGTAGCCGACGACCTCGCCGTCGAGCTCGGCCACCAGGAAGGGCAACCCGCGGGCGGCGAGGTCGGCCAGGCGCTGACGCCAGGCGGTGAGGTCCGGGGGCTGCTCGTCGAACGTGACCGCCGTGCCGCTCACGTAGGGCTCCAGGATGGCCGCGACCGCGGGGAGGTCGTCGGTCTGGGCGGCGCGGACGACCGGCCGGGCGGCGGAGGACGCGGCCGACGGGGCCGGCCCGGCGGGGGAGGGGATCGGTGGCACGGGGCGAGCGTAGTGGCTGCCGCGCCTAGGCTGGGCGCATGCCTGCGCTGATCAACCCGAGCATCCTGTCGGCCGACTTCGCGAACCTCGAACGCGACCTGGGGGCCATCGCCACCGCGGACTACGCCCACGTGGACGTCATGGACAACCACTTCGTGCCGAACCTCACGCTGGGCCTGCCGGTGTTCGAGCGCCTGTCGCAGGTCTCGCCGGTGCCGATCGACGCGCACCTGATGATCGACGACCCGGACCGCTGGGCCCCGGCGTACGCGGAGGCGGGGGCCGCCTCGGTGACGTTCCACGCGGAGGCCGCCACGGCGCCCGTGCGCCTGGCGCGCGAGCTGCGGCGCCTCGGCGCGCGGGCGGGCGTCGCGCTGCGGCCGGCCACGCCCGTGGAGCCGTTCCTCGACCTCCTGCCGGAGATCGACATGATCCTCGTCATGACGGTAGAGCCGGGGTTCGGCGGCCAGTCGTTCATCGACGGCACGCTGCCGAAGATCCGGCGGGCGCGGCAGGCGGTGGGGGAGTCGGGGCTGGACGTCTGGATCCAGGTGGACGGCGGAGTGTCCCGCGAGACGATCGACCGCGCGGCCGACGCGGGGGCGAACGTCTTCGTGGCGGGCTCGGCGGTGTACGGGGCGGAGGACGTCCCGGCGGAGATCGCGGCGCTGCGGGAGCTCGCGTCGGCGCACGGCCACTGACGGCGCCGGCGCGGAGAGGGGGTCTCGTCGAGCGGGGTCGTCGCTTCTGTGTTCGTCTAAAAATAGTGTGCCAAGCGTCCTGAACAGCAGCAGCTCACCGTCCCGAGGAACGAAACCCCGGCCTGGGCGAGGGGTCCCGCCGTCTAGGCTGTCCGGGTGAAGACGTTCGACTCCCTGTTCGCCGAGCTGACCGAGAAGGCCGCGACCCGCCCCGCCGGGTCGGGGACCGTCGCCGAGCTGGACGCCGGCGTGCATGCGATCGGGAAGAAGATCGTGGAGGAGGCGGCCGAGGTCTGGATGGCCGCCGAGCACGAGACCGACGAGGCCGCCGCCGAGGAGATCTCCCAGCTGCTGTACCACCTGCAGGTGCTGATGGTGGCCAAGGGGCTGACGCTCGAGGACGTGTACGCGCATCTGTGAGCGCCCGGACCGGGGCCGCACCGTCACGGTGCGGCCCCGTCGTCCGTCGCGCGCGCCCAGCCGCCCGACACGACCCGACCTGATCAAAGCGAGGTAACCCAGTGCTCCGTATCGCCGTCCCCAACAAGGGCTCCCTGTCCGTCCCGGCCTCCGACATGCTGCGCGAGGCGGGCTACCGCCAGCGCCGCGACACCCGTGAGCTCGTGCTCGCCGACCCCGACAACGGCGCCGAGTTCTTCTTCCTGCGCCCGCGCGACGTCGCGGTGTACGTCGGGTCCGGCACCGTCGACGTCGGCATCACCGGTCGCGACCTGCTGCTGGACTCCGGCGCGGACGCCGTCGAGCACCTGCCGCTGGGCTTCGCCGCGTCGACGTTCCGCTTCGCGGCCCCGGCGGGGACGATCACGGACGTCGAGCAGATCAACGGCCGCCGGGTGGCGTCGTCGTACGACACGCTGGTCCGCTCCTACCTGCGCGAGCGGGGGATCGAGCCGTCGGCCGTGGTGCACCTCGACGGTGCGGTGGAGAGCTCCGTGCGCCTCGGCGTGGCGGACGTCATCGCCGACGTCGTCGAGACGGGCACCACGCTGCGAGCCGCCGGGCTGGAGGTCTTCGGCGAGCCGATCCTGCGCTCGGAGGCACTGCTCATCCGCCGCAGCGGCGTGGCGGAGCCCGCCGGGCTGGACGTCCTCACCCGCCGCCTGCAGGGCGTGATCACCGCGCACGAGTACGTGCTCATGGACTACGACGTGCCGATGGAGCTGGTCGACGCGGCGGTGGCGGTGACCCCCGGGTTCGAGTCGCCGACCGTGTCGCCGTTGCACAACGGCGAGTCGGCGGCCGTGCGGTCGATGGTGAAGCGGTCCGAGACGAACCGCGTCATGGACGCGCTGTACGAGGTGGGGGCGCGCGGCATCATCGTGACCTCCATCCACGCCAGCCGGCTGTGACCCGCCGGGTCGGTGCCCGCCGACCTGTCGAGCAGGCACCCCCGGTGGCAGCGTGGTGCGCATGAGCACCTCACGGTTCCGCACGTTCCGCCCGCTGTGGGGCCAGGTCGCGGCGTGGTTCGTCTGGGTCGTCGCCGCCGTCGGGAGCGTCGTGGTGGGCCTCGGCTCGAGCGGCCCGATGGGCGCTGCCGCGGTGAACAAGATCTCGTTCGTGGTCTTCGCGCTCGGTGTCACCTGGTTGCTGTGGCGGCTCGGCGGCGTGCACGCGTCGCCGTCCGAGCAGGGCCTGCGCGTGCGCAACCTCGTCCGTTCCCGGACGCTCGCGTGGCCCGAGATCGTCGAGGTGCGCCTCGGCCCGAACGATCCGTGGGTGCGGCTCGACCTCGCCGACGGCGGGACGATCGCCGTGATGGGCATCCAGCGCGCCGACGGCGAGCGGGGGATGGCGGAGGCGCGCAGGCTGCGGTCGCTCGTCGTGAGCCTGGGCGAGGCGCCCGACCGCACCTGACCCGTCGCGGGGAGCCCGGGGCGCATGACGAAGCCCGCGAGCCGTGCGGCTCGCGGGCTTCGTCGTGTCGTGGGGCCGTGCCCCTCCCGGTCAGGCCGTGCGGGCCGGACGACGGTCGGTGCGGGGCCGCTCGGTGCGCGGGGCACGGCGCTCGGGCGCGCCCTTGTCGACGGAGATGCGGAGCGCCTTGCCGGCCACGTGGGCGCGGCCGATGCGGTTCATGTCGGCGTCGTCGAGCGGTCGCGTGATGTCGACCAGGGAGAAGTTGCCGAAGATGTCGATCTTGCCGATGTCGCTGCCCGACAGGCCGCCCTCGTGCGTGAGCGCCCCGACGATGCCGCGCGGCTGCGCGCCGTGCGTGTGCCCGACGGAGATGCGGTAGCGCGTGCCGGCGGCGGGACGGCGGATGCCGCGGCCCCGGTCGTCACGGTCGGAGCGGGGGTGGCGGCCGGTGCGGTCGCCGTCGCGCTCGGTCCGCTCGGCGCGGTGCGTCTCGCGGGTGCGCCCGCCCTTGGCCTCGGCCCGCTCGCGCTCGTGCTCCTCCTGCGCGGCGCGCTGCTGCGGGCCGTCGTCCCCGACCGCGAGCGCCAGGAGGGCTGCCGCGACCTGCAGGGCGTCGTCGTCGGTCGCCGCAGGAGCCGGCGTGCCGTCGGTGTCCGCGGTGTCCGTGGCGGCCGCGGTGGCGGCGCGCTCCTGGAGCATCCGCGTGTACAGGTCGAGGCGGCCGGCCTCGATGCGCGTGCCGACGGCGTCGAGGAGGCGGCGGGCCCGGTGCTCGGACACGTCGCGCGGCGAGGGGATCTCCACCTCGGTGAGGGTGGTGCGGATGGTCCGCTCGATGTGCTTGAGCTTGCCGCGCTCGTGGGGGGTGACGAACGACAGGGCGCGGCCGGTGCGTCCGGCGCGGCCGGTGCGCCCGATGCGGTGCACGTAGGCCTCGGGCTCGCGGGGGATGTCGAAGTTGACGACGAGGCCGATGCGGTCGACGTCGAGGCCGCGGGCGGCGACGTCGGTGGCGACGAGGACGTCGAGGGCGCCGGACTTGAGGCGCTCGACGATCTTCTCGCGCTCCTTCTGGGCGACGTCGCCGGAGATGGTGGCGGCGGAGGTGCCGCGCTCCACGAGGGCGGCGCCGACCTCCTCGGCGTCCTTGCGGGTTCGGGTGAAGACGATGGTGGCGTCGGCGTCGGAGGTGGCGAGCACCCGGACGAGGGAGCCGATCTTGTGCCGGAAGGGCACGACGGCGTAGGTCTGCTCGACGGTCGACACGGTGGAGGACTGGCGGGAGACGGCGATCGCGACGGGGTCGGTGAGGTGGGTCTCGGCGACGGCGCGGATGGCGGGCGGCATGGTCGCGGAGAACAGGGCGACCTGTCGCTTCGCGGGCGCCTGGCCGAAGATCGTCTCGACGTCCTCGGCGAAGCCCATGCGGAGCATCTCGTCGGCCTCGTCGAGGACGAGGAACTTGACGCCGTCGAGGGAGAGGGTGCCCCGCTCGAGGTGGTCCATGACGCGGCCGGGGGTGCCGACGACGACGTGCACGCCGTCGCGCAGGGCGCGCTGCTGCGGCTGGTAGGGGGAGCCGCCGTACACGGAGGTGACGCGCACCCCGGGCAGGTGGGTGGCGAACGACTCGACGGCCTCGGCGACCTGGAGCGCGAGCTCACGGGTGGGGGCGAGCACGAGGGCCTGCACGTGCCCGCCGGCGACGGAGGCTTGCGGGTCGAGGGCGGCGAGCAGCGGGATGCCGAAGGCGGCGGTCTTGCCGGTGCCGGTCTGGGCGACGCCGGTGATGTCGCGGCCGGCGAGGAGCTCGGGAATGGCGCGCGCCTGGATGGGCGACGGCGTCGTGAAGCCGAGGTCGTCGACGGCGGCCTGCAGCGGTGCGGGGAGGCCGAGGTCGGCGAAGGTCGGGTCCTGCTCGGTGGACTGTCCGGTGGGCAGGGTGGAGTCAGGGGTGCTCAAGGCGGTCACCGTTCTGTGGGTGGTGGGGGAGGAGTCCTGCGCCGCCTGAGGCGGCGGCGCGGTCGCTCGGTCCCGGACACACACCAGCCCCGCTCTGAGCGGGGCACAACGAACACGCGGGAGGCACGACGAACTCCGAAGTTCGTGCCAGTCTACCGGGCCGGGCCGTGTGCGGTCCGGCGGGTGCCGGTGAGTTCGGCCACTGGGCGCGGGGCGCGTGCGTAGGATGTGCCCGTGCAGGAGGGCCAGGAGATCAGCAGCCGGGTCTTCACGATCCCGAACCTGGTGAGCTTGCTGCGTCTGGCGCTGGTGCCGGTGTTCGCGGTGCTGATCGTGGTGGGCGAGGACGTGTGGGCCCTGGGTGTCCTGGCCTTCTCCGGGTTCACGGACTGGCTCGACGGCGTGCTGGCCCGGCGCCTGCACCAGGTGACACGCCTGGGGCAGATGCTCGACCCGGCGGCGGACCGTCTGTTCATCTTCGTCACCCTGATCGGGCTGACCTGGCGGGACGTGATCCCGTTGTGGATCCTCGTGGTGATCGTTGCCCGGGACCTGATGCTCGCGTGCCTGCTGCCGGTGCTCGCACGGCACGGGTACGGGCCCCTGCCGGTGAGCTTCGTGGGCAAGGCCGGGACGTTCGCGCTCCTGTACGCGTTCCCGCTGCTCCTCCTGGCGACGGCGCCGGGTGGGCTCGGCGCGGCCGCGCACGTCGTGGGCTGGGCGTTCACGTGGTGGGGCGTGGGTCTCTACTGGGTGGCGGGCGTGCAGTACGTGCGGCAGGCGCGGACGCTGGTGGGGTCCGCGAGCGCCGGGCCCGCCGCCGAGGGTACGGAGGGTGAGGCGTGACGGCGCCGACGCCCGCACCCGAGCGTGCCCGGGGGCGACGTCGCCCCGACGAGTCGATGACCCTGCTGGTCGAGGTGATGGAGAAGCCTCTGGACCCGGGGTACGCCGAGGAGGCCGAGCGGCGTGCTGCGGCGGCGCGGGCCGGCCGGCCGACGGGACGGCGTGGGCTCTCGGTCGTGCTGCTGCTGGTGCTCGCGGCGGTGCTCGGCCTGCTGACGGTGTCGGCGGCGCGGCAGCTGCGGGCGCCGCAGGCCGAGGTGGCCGCGGCGCGCGAGGTGCTCGAGGACCAGATCGTGGACCGGCGTGCGGAGGTCGAGGCCCTGCAGTCCCGGTCGGTGGCGTTGAGCGACGAGATCGAGGAGCTGCAGCACACCGCGCTGGCCAGCGAGGACCCGGGCCTGCTGGAGACGTTGCGCCGCGACGGGGTGGTCAGCGGGTCGGCCGCGGTGAGCGGGCCGGGCCTGGTGGTCTCCCTGTCGGACGGCGACGCCGCGCAGTCGCAGTCCGACCCGGACGCGAGCGCCCGGGTGCGGGACGCGGACGTGCAGATGGTGGTGAACGCCCTGTGGGCGGCGGGCGCCGAGGCGGTCTCGGTGGACGACCAGCGGCTGACGTCGCTGTCGGCGATCCGGAACGCCGGCGACGCGATCCTGGTGGACCTGGTGCCGCTGCCGGGCCCCACCTACGTGGTCCGGGCGATCGGTGACCCCGACGACCTGCAGACCGCGTACGCTCGCTCCGGCGCCCCGGCGTACCTGCAGCTGTTGGGGTCGCGCTACGGGATCGGGTCGAGCGTGACCCCGCAGAGCGACCTGGAGCTGCCGGGCGTGGGGAACCAGACCCTGCGGTACGCGTCGCCGGTGGGGGCGGGGGAGTCGTCGCAGCCGGGTGACGACGCCCAGGGGGCACCGCAGGGGGCACGAGAGAGCACATCGCCGGGGACGTCGCAGGGGACGTCGTCGTCCGACACCGAGGAGGAACGCTCATGATCGCCGCGATCGGGCTCGTGATCGGCGTAGTCGCCGGTCTGGTGCTGCAGCCGACGGTGCCGGTGGCGTTGCAGCCCTACCTGCCGATCGCGGTGGTGGCGGCGCTGGACGCCCTGTTCGGGGGCCTGCGGGCCAAGCTCGACGGTCTGTTCGACGACAAGGTGTTCCTGGTGTCGTTCCTGTCGAACGTCGTGGTCGCGGCGTTCATCGTGTTCCTCGGCGACCAGCTGGGCGTGGGCGCGCAGCTGTCGACCGCGGTCGTGGTGGTGCTGGGCATCCGGATCTTCTCGAACGCGGCGGCGATCCGCCGCCACCTGTTCAAGGCGTGAGCGGCGGATGAGCGACCCGAGGGGCGAGCGCCCCGAGACCCCCGACGTCCCCGGCACCGAGACCGACCCGGACGCCGCCCTGCCCGGCGGGCCGCCGCCCTCCGACGCCGACGAGCGCGAGGACCGCGAGGGTGGCGAGGCCTCCGCGAGCGCCGTGGTGCCCGACGGCCGGCCTGCGACGGACGACGGGCCTGAGGACGCCCGGGAGCCTGCGACGTCGACACGCGCAGACGAGCCCGGAGACGAGCCCGATGAGGCGGCCGGTGACGGCACCACCCCGCCGGACGACGAGGCGCGCCACGACGGGCCGGCCGGCGACGCCGGGACGGCCGACAGTGCGAGCGAGCCCGGCGACGCCGTCCCGCAGGACAAGGGCACGGACGAGGACGAGGGCGAACCCGCGCCGGAGTCGCCCCCGGAGGCGACCGAACCTGCCGACGCGGCCTCCGCCCCTGACGAACCACACCCCGCCACCGCGGTGCCCGCGCCCCCTGCGGACGAGGAACCCGTCGACCAGGTCCCCGTGGACGAGGTGCCGGCCGCGCCCACCCCCGCGGAGGCGCCGGCCGGGAGCGGTCCTGAGGACGGGCCTCGTGACGCCCCCGGGCACGAGCACACCCCCGGGGGCGAGCACGAGACGGAGACCGTGCCCGTCCCGGGCGCGGCGTCAGGTCCGGGCGCCGACCACGCGCCCGCGGACGGCGAGGAGACCGCGGCGAGCGGATGGCGTCGGCTCGGCGCGGCGCTGCGACCCCGGGCGAGCCGCTCCCAGGTGCTGGCGGGCGTGCTGTGCGCCGCGCTGGGCTTCGCGCTGGTCGTGCAGGTGCAGCAGTCGGCGTCGGACCAGCTGTCCTCGGCGCGGCAGGAGGACCTGGTGCGCCTGCTCGACGAGGTCACGGACCGCGCGCAGCAGCTGGGCGACGAGGTGTCGGGTCTGGAGGCGACGCGCGACGAGCTGGAGTCGGGCACCGGGCAGGCGCGCTCGGCGCTCGAGCTCGCCGAGCAGCGAGCGGAGTCCGAGGGGATCCTGTCGGGGCGCCTGCCGGCGCAGGGGCCGGGCGTGCGTGTCACGGTCCAGGACCCGGCCGGCGCGCTGAAGGCGTCCCAGATGTTCAACGTGCTGGAGGAGCTGCGCAACGCGGGCGCGGAGGTCGTCGAGCTCAACGGGGTGCGTCTGGTGACGTCGACCTGGTTCGAGGACGAGGGCGGCGCGATCGTCGTCGACGGCACCGCGCTGTCCTCCCCGTACGAGTGGACCGTCATCGGCGACCCCGAGACGATGGACCGTGCGCTGGAGATCCCGGGCGGCGCCCTCGCGACGGTCCGCACGGCGGGGGCCGAGGCGTCGACCGCCCGCGAGGACGAGGTAAAGATCACGGCGGTGACGCCCCCGCAGGAACCCGAGCACGCCCAGCCGGAGCGCGCACGCGACTGACGGTGCCCGGAGCGGTGCCCGCGCAGCCCTGAGCAGGCCCCGAGGTGGCCCCGAGAGGGCCCGGACCTGCCTCGACGTGGCCGGCCCGCGGTGGGCGGGCTTCCCGCCCGTGCCCCGCTCGGGGTAGGTTTGTCGGACGACGGCGCACGTCGGACGCACGGTCGACCACCCGGGGCCCGCATCCCGGTCCCGGTCGGCAGCGTCGCCCGACCCACCGGCCCGACCTCACAGGAGGACTGATGACGGACCCCCGCTCTCTTCCGCCGCACCAGGCGGCCGCGGACACCACCGCGCACCTGGGGCGTGTGGGCGCGCCCGCGGAGGAGCAGGCGTTCCGGATCCCGCTCACCGCCGAGGAGGCCGCGGCCGTCGCGGCACTGCCCCGGCACTCGGCGCTCCTGGTGGTGCAGTACGGCTCCGGCGCGGTGGGCGAGCGTTTCCTGCTGGACTCCGACCGGGCCGTCGCGGGCCGCAGCGAGCAGGCGGACATCTTCCTGGACGACGTGACCGTGTCGCGCAAGCACGCGGAGTTCGCCCGCGAGGGTGACCGCTTCGTCGTCCGCGACATCGGCTCCCTCAACGGCACGTACGTCAACCGGGAGCGTATCGACGCGACGCCGCTGACCACGGGCGACGAGGTGCAGATCGGCAAGTTCCGCATGTCGTTCCACGCCAGCCCGCAGGCGCCGCGGGACCCGCAGGCGCCCGCGTCGTGACGGCGGCGCAGGCCGCGCAGGGCGAGGATCCCGCCGGCGCGCCCGAACCGTGGCCGCGGGGGATCTCGCGCCAGGCGACGATGCGGATCTCCGACGTCCTCGCGCAGCTGGGCCCGGAGTTCCCGTCCGTCTCGCACTCCAAGCTGCGGTTCCTCGAGGACCAGGGCCTGATCGACCCCGTGCGCACGCCGTCCGGCTACCGGCAGTACAGCCCGGCCGACGTGGAGCGCCTACGGTTCGTCCTCACCGAGCAGCGGGACTCCTACCTGCCGCTGAAGGTCATCAAGGAACGCCTCGCCGACATGGACGCGGGGGAGCCCGCCCCCGGACCCGCGCCACGGCTCGCCGAGGCGACCCCGCCGAGCGAGGTCTCCCGCCGGCGCTGGACCGTGGAGAGCGTCGCCGAGGCGACCGGCACGTCCGCCGGGTTCGTCCAGGAGCTCGTGTCCGGGGGCGTGCTGCAGGCCCGGTCGGGCAGCCGGCTGGACGACGGCGCACCCGACGTGGTGCGGATCGCCGCCCGGCTCGCGGAGCACGGCATCGAGCCGCGGCACCTGCGGTCGCTGCGCGCGTCGGCGGACCGGCACGTGGGCCTGGTCGACCAGCTCGTGGCCCCGTACCGCAGCCAGCAGACCCCCTCGGCCCGCGCCCAGGGCGCCGAGCTCGCCGCCGAGGTGGGCGAGCTCCTCGCCCGCCTGCACTCGACCTGGGTGCGGCAGGGTTCGAGCGACCTCGTCTGACGTAGCGCCCCCGCGCCTCGAGCTCCGGGCCGTCTCGCTGAGATCGGGCTCGCTCCCGGGGCGACGTGCGGCACGTCGCGGACGTACCGTGGATCGGTGGAACCCGACGACGCGAGCGACGCACCGATGGTCCCGGTGGAGGTCCTCGGGGTGCGGCAGCAGCAGCACGACCAGGAGATCGTCGTGCTGCTCCTCGACGCCGCAGCGAACCTCGCGGTCCCCATCGTCATCGGGGCGCGCGAGGCGTCCGCCATCGCGATGGCGCAGGCCGGGCTCGTCACCCCCCGCCCCATGACGCACGACCTGCTGCGCGACCTGCTCGGCGCGGTGGGGGTGGAGCTCGAGCGCGTCGAGATCGTGGCGCTCGACGGCGGCGTGTTCTTCGCCGAGCTGGTCCTGTCGAACGGCACCCGGCTCGACTCCCGCGCGTCCGACGCGATCGCGCTGGCCGTGCGCACGGGCAGCCCGGTGCTCTGCTCGGCCGAGGTGGTCGCCGTCGCCGGCGTCGAGGTGGTGGACGTCGAGCAGCAGCGCGAGGTCGAGAAGTTCCGCGACTTCCTCGACCACGCGACGGCCGCCGACTTCACCGCGCCCGGCGGGCCGCACGAGCCCGGCACGCCCCCGAACGGCGGGGACCGGCCGGACGACGCGCCACCCTGACCAGCCCGGACGCGACACCCGGAGGCAGGAGCGACGCGCCGGACGCGGCCGTCCGCCACGCCCGACCCGACCCTCGACCTCCGGTTGACGGTCAGACTCGGCTACCGTGGGGTGCCGAACCCTCAAGTGCTGGTCGAGAGTGAAGACCGCCGGTGAGGGGCGAGCGCAGGTCCCGGCGGCGGGGCAGGGCGGCGCGACACGCGGTCCCGCTCGGCGCCGACGTCGTTGACGACCCCCCAGGGGCGTCCTAGCGTGGAGTCGAACACCAGGAGGCACAGTGAACAGCAGCGGTGAGGCAAGCGTCCCCACGGGTGCTTCGGTGCCGCACGGCGCCCAGGGGCTCCTCTTCGGCGAGGACCTCACGGAGCAGGACGCCGCCACCGGGTACCGCGGCACCACGGCGTGCCGGGTCGCGGGGATCACCTACCGCCAGCTCGACTACTGGGCGCGCACCGGCCTCGTCGAACCGTCCATCCGGCCCGCGACGGGCTCCGGCACGCACCGCCTGTACAGCTTCCGCGACATCCTCGTCCTCAAGGTCGTCAAGCGACTGCTCGACACCGGCGTCTCCCTGCACCAGATCCGCAGCGCCGTGACGCACCTGCGTGAGCGCGGCGTCGAGGACCTCGCGCAGATCACGCTGATGAGCGACGGCGCCTCCGTCTACGAGTGCACGTCCCCCGACGAGGTCGTCGACCTCGTCCAGGGCGGCCAGGGCGTCTTCGGCATCGCGGTCGGCCGCGTGTGGCGCGACATCGAGGGCACGCTGTCCGAGATGCCGACCGAGTCCCTGGAGGACGAGGAGCCCGCCGCGCACGAGGGCGACGAGCTCGCCGCCCGGCGTCGCGCCCGCTCCGCCGGCTGACCACCGCCCCCCGTACTGCCCCGGCCGAAACCCGGAGCCGTCCATGAGCGGTCGAGCTCGGGGACGCCTCAGAGGAGGGGCCGCAGCGGCGACATGAGCCGCTCGGCCACCTTCGACAGCGGGTGCCGGTGCTGCCACTCGCCGAGCGTCAGCTCGCGGGAGTTCGACTGGTCCATGCGGAAGGCGTCCTCGAGCTGGTCCGCGAGCCCGACGTGCACGACCTCGAGGTTGATCTCGTAGTTGCCCGTGAGGCTCAGCCGGTCGATGTTGGCCGTGCCGACGGTGGTCCAGCGCCCGTCGATGGTCGCGGTCTTCGCGTGGATCATCGCCCCCTGGTACAGGAAGATCCGCACCCCTCCGCGCAGCAGCGTCGAGTAGTGCCCGCGGGCGAGCCAGTCGGCCACCACGTGGTTCGACCGCTCCGGCACGAGGACACGCACGTCCACTCCGCGCGCCGCCGCGGCCAGGAGCCCCGCCTGGATGTCCTCGTCCGGGATGAAGTACGCCTGCGTGATGTACACGTGCGAGCAGGCGCGGTCGATCGCGTCGAGGTAGAGGCCCCGGATGGGGAAGACGAGCTCGGAGGGCGCGTTGCGCGCCGCGCGCAGCTCGGGCAGCCACAGCGAGGACCCGACGTCCTGCAGCACGGGCAGCCGCGGCCCCCGCCACCGGTTCCAGAAGTCGACGAAGGCGTTCCGCAGCTCCCACGCCGACGGGCCCGTCAGGCGCAGGTGCGTGTCCCGCCACTGCGTCGCGTACAGGGACCCGATGTTGTACCCGCCGACGAACGCGGTCTCGTCGTCCACGACGAGGATCTTGCGGTGGTCGCGGCCCGAGCGGCGCACGTCCAGCATCAGCAGACCCGGACGCATCGCGGGGAAGCGCAGCACGTGCACCCCCGGAAGGTCGTAGAAGCGCCGCGAGATCACGAGGTTCGCGAAGCCGTCGTAGACGACGTAGACCGCCACCCCGCGCGCGGCCGCCTCCACCAGGGCCTCCTTGAACCGGCGCCCGACCTCGTCGTCCTTCCAGATGTACGTCTCCAGGAAGATCTCCCGCTGCGCGCCGCGGATCGCCTCGAGCATCGCGTCGTACAGGTCCGCCCCGTACGTGTAGAGCGTCGCGGTCGTGTCCTCGATGTCGGTGGACGACGGGGGCGCCGTGGGGAACGGCTTGTCCAGCGGGTACTGGTGGCGGCGGAACCGCTCGAGCCCCATCACCGTCGCCGCCGCAGCGACGGGGACCGCGGCGGCCAGGACGGCGCCCCGGGTCGCGTACCGGCGCAGGGCGGGCCAGTCGAACTGGATGCGGACGGGCTGGCGGAGGCGGGGGAGGCGAGGCGGCACGGGCTCACCGTAGCCACGGGGCGTCGGCAATGCTCGACGAACTGTCGGGTACGTCGCTGATGTCACCCGCATCCGGGCTCGCTCCAGCCTCCTGCGGCGGTGCCTCGGCCGCTGTCGCACCGGGGACCACGAGCCCCGCCGAGAGGGGGTGCGACCGGATCGCCGCGGCGAGCTCGCCTTCGATCCGGTCCAGGTACACGCCCGTGGTGGCGATCGACCGGTGACCCAGCAGCTCCGCGACGACCTTGACGTCCCAGCCCTCGGCCACCAGCAGCGTGGCGGTGGTGTGCCGCAGCGCGTGGGGCGTCGCCGGCCGCCGGTACGGGGCGGGCATGCGCTCCACGGCACGCGCCAGCAGGGCACGCACCGCCTGTGTGTCGACGCGCCGGCCCCGCCAGGTGAGCAGCAGGGCGCGCTGCGCGTCCGGGTCGTCAGGCCGCCGGGCGGCGAGCCGCGGCCGCAGCTCGTGCAGGTACTCCTCGAGCGCCGCCGCCAGGGGCGCGGACAACGCGACGGTCCGGGTCGAGCCGCCCTTGCCGACGATCCGCCACCGCGTCTCCTCCGGCTCTCGCGTGAAGTCCGCGACGTCGGCCCGCGCCAGCTCCGACACCCGAGGGCCCAGCACGAGGAGCAGCGCGACCACCAGCCGGTCCCGCAGCGCCAACGCCTGGTCCGAGCGCGAGGAACGCGCGCCGGCACCCGGCGCGGGTGCGGGCCGGTCGGGCACGGCCGACGCCTGCAGCAGCGCGCCCGCCGCCGACGCCGACAGCGCCGTGCGCTCCACCCGCAGGCGGTCCCGGGAACGCGCCGGCGGGGCGGCCCACTGCATCGGGTCCGCCTGCACCCAGCACTGCCGGGCCGCGTGCGCGAAGAACCGGCTCACCGACTGGCGGAACCGGTTGACCGTCGCGACCGACCGCCCGGGAGCGCCCTTGCGCCCCGGGTCCCGGTACCGGCCGTCCGGACTGGCCTGGTAGCGCACCAGCGCGTCGTCGACGTCCTCGCCGGTCACGTCGTCCAGCACGCGGGCCTCGCCGACCAGCGCGGCGAACTCCCGCACGTCCCGCTCGTAGCTGCGCGCCGTGGCGGGGGACAGGACCCCGCGCACGCTCTCCACCTGCACCGACGCGAGATAACGGTCGGCGGCCGCGGCCACCGTGAGGCGGTTCAGACGGGGAGGGGCGACCACGGGACCAGGCTAGGCGGGCGCACCGACACGACCCTCCCGGCGCCCGCCGGACCCTCCGTGCACGTCAGGCTGCGACCCCGGCCCGCTGGCGCGGACGGGCCGAGCCCAGGACGGCCGCGAGCGCCGTGGGGTCGGCCGGCAGCTCGTCGCCCCGCCCACCAGGCGACATGCGTGCGTCTACCAGCGCCCCCACCGGCGTGGAGGGAGACTCGACGGCGGTCGCACGGGTGTCCGGCGTCGCCAGCGAGGAGGACAGGGCGCTCGCGGACGTTTCGCAACGAGCTGCCGCGTGCCAGGACGACTCCGGGCCATCGATCGCGTCCACGAGCCCTGCCGGAAAGGGCCGCAGCACACACGCCACACGGAGTCCTCCTGGACGAGCGTCGTGCCACCGGGTCTCGCTGCGCAGGCCCACGTAGGGAGCGTCGCCACGTGGGGACCCAGCATCGCCTCCAGGGGACGCCGATTGACGGGTGCGGGAGCCCCGGCGTCTGCGTCTGCCGTGCGCGTCCGTCTGCAGGCGGCGCTCGCGGCCATGCACCCGCACGCCGTGGCCGACCCTGTCGGGCTCATGGCTCTCCGGGGGAGGCCGGCCCATGGCCACACGCTGAGCGAGTGACGTCGTCCCGCGCCGGGGCGTACGGGAAGGCCTGCAGCCCGGCGTCGTGGGGGAGAGGCGGGCTCAGACGTCGAAGAGGGTGGGGTGCTCGAGGTGCACGCCCTCGGCCTCGAGCATGCGCAGCTTGGTGCGCCGCCCGCCGCGAGCGGAGAACCCGCCGACCTGGCGCCCTGCCGCGAGCACCCGGTGGCACGGCACGATCGGCGGGAAGGGGTTGCGTCCCAGGGCCTGGCCCACCGCCTGTGCTGCGCCGGGGGCGCCGAGCCGCGCTGCCACCTCGCCGTAGGTGAGGGTTTCGCCGGCCGGGATGGTGCGCACCGCCTCGTACACGCGGCGGTCGAAGTCCGGGACGGCGGTGAGGTCGAGGTCGACGCCGGACAGGTCGCCGCCACCGGTCTCGAGGAGGCTGACCACGCCCGCCACGGCGGCGGCGAGCGCAGAGGCCGGGACGGCCTCGCGCGCGGTCGGGTACCGCCCCCTGATGGCGTCGCGGGTCTGCTGCGCCGAGTCATGGGGGAGTGCGGTGCCCACGACGACGCCAGGCGCACGCCACACGAGGGCGCAGTGCCCGATCGCGGTGGGGAAGACGCAGAACGCGAGCCCGCCGGGGGGAGTGGCCATGACACTCACCGTAGGTCCGCCGTCCGACAGGGAACACGGCGAGGCCGCCGGAGGAGGGGGCTCGAGGGCGCCTGTGCGTGTCACGGCGCAGGAAGGCGGGACCTGCCTGAAACAACTGTGTTGTGTCATACACAATGGTTTGGGGTGTATGTCCGAATCACTCTACCGCGGGTCGGCCCGCATGGCGAGAGCTCGTTCTGGTCGGGCCGGGCCGGGGCGTGGTCCGGTGGCCCGATCCGCACAGCGTGCCCTGGGACGGCCTGCCGGGCCACCCGGGGGATCGGATCACGCGGGGAAGCCGGGCGCGGCGGTCGGTCTCGCACGGCGCCGGGCGGGTTCGACACGCGTCCTGGTGGGACGAGTCACGCGAGAGCTCGGCCAGGCGCACGAGGAACGCGAGACGTAACGGTGGTCGGCGCGCGAGCCGGCGACATCACGCGACGTCACGCGACGTCATGGCTGGGCGACGCCGCCGGGCCGCTGGACGACGTCGCACCACGGGTCCTGGTGGCTGCTGTCGCGACCTGATCGTCCAGCGCGCCCGTGCCGAGTCCTGATCCGGTCGACGAACAGCCGTCGAGCGTGCGCCGACCGCTGGAGTCGTGTGTCGGTGGCGAGCGTCGGGGCTGCCGTCCGACGTCCACGAGGGAGGGGTGCTGGGCCGCTTCCTTCACTCGTAATGACATAATGTGCATTATCGGTTCACCGACAGCACGGACTGTGTGAGCCCCCGTGCCTCGGGATGACGGTCAGCGTGGGCGTGACTTCGCCCAGGAGACGAACTCCTGCTCGACCTCGTCGAAGAACGCACTCTTGGCGAGCGTGTAGTCGTCGTAGTCGCTCTTGCCGGCGTTCTGCGCGGACAGGCGCCTCTTGGTCGTCTCGTACCGGGCACGAGCACTCGCGTGCTCACGGAGCCAGTCGCGGAACCAGACCGTGTACAGGCCCCACGACGAGTCCGTGCGCCGCACGTGCAGGATCAGGTTCTGCTGGGGATGGATGTACAGGCGCTTCTCCCACACGTCCGCAGGCACCCGGCTGTCCCCGCCGCGCGGCAGGTCGGCGTACACCCCCGGTGAGTCGCGCCGCGAGCCGTGGGAGCGCACGAGGCCCAGCGGTCGAAGCCGCTCCTGCAGCGGCTCCTCCCCCGGCAACGGGTCGATCCGGACCTGTAGGTCGACGTAGGGCTTGGCCGCAAGGCCGGGGACGGACGTCGAGCCGATGTGATCGAACGCCGCCGTGCCACCTCCTGGCAGGTCGCCCAACGCTCCTGCGATCCGGTCCAACCAGGCCGCCGCACGGGGCAGCCATCGCGGATCGTGCGGACGCAGTGCAGCGGGGTTGGCGTCGGTCACGAGGCCGACCCTAGCCGGACCTCTACGCGCCCTCGCCGGCGACGGCGAGCTCGCCGGAGCGGACGACGGCACCCTCGCTCTCGGTGACCTCGACCGTCAGCACGGCGCCGTCAGGAGCATCGTCGGGCACCGCGACCTGCAGCTGGAGCTGTCCGGAGTCCGTGGCGACGACCTCGTCGTCGACCTTCGGCGCAGGGCGAGCCTCGCCGTCGACGAACATCTGTGTCGACGTGATGCGCATCGGGCGTTCCGGGTCGCCGGCGCCGGTATCGTCGCAGCCCACCACCATCGCCGTCCCCTGGAGCGTCACCAGCTCACCCGGCGAGGCCGCCTGCTGGGCCCATGACAGCTCTGGCGCGGCGCAGGAAGCCGATCCTGGGGCGTCACCGCTCGAGCAGCCGGCCGCCACCGCCGCCAGAGCCGCCGCCGCGATCGCGGTCGTCGTGCGTGCGCGCAGGTGCGTCATGCTCCGACAGTCTGCCACCGGCGGCGCCCCCAGGAGGTCGCACCTCGGGGCCCGCCCCACTAGCCGTTCGTCCGGGGTTCCTCGGCGCCTCGCTCGATGCCCAGGAACCGGCGCAGCACGTCCGCACCCTCCACGACGACCTCGGTGCCCGGCCGCACGAACGTCTCCGGCGTCACGACCACACGCTGCTCGTCGACGCCGTGGGTGCCCTGGCGGGTGCGCTGCACGATCCGGTGCCGCCCGTTGTCCGCGTACCCGACCTTGCGGCTGACGGCCGCCGAGGCGTGGTTGCCCACCACGTATCCCGACTCGCACCGCTGCGCCCCGAGCTCGTCGAACGCGAACCCGACGGCCAGCTGGCGCATCAGCGTGCCCGTGCCGATCCCGTGGTGCGCCCGGCCCAACCACGACCCCGTGCTGACGACGCCGGTGTGCGCGAACGACCTGGCGTGCAGGTCCTGCATGCCGACGAGCGCCCCGTCACGCCGCACCGCCAGCGCGAGCCGCCACTCCCCGGGTGTGAACGTCGCCCGCTGCGCCCACCACCACGCCAGCGACGTGGTCGGGAACCCGTCCGGCGCGCCGACGGAGAACGGCTGCGCGTGCCAGTCCAGCAGGAACGGCATGGGCAGGTCCGGGTCCTCGATGCCGCCGCGCACCAGCTCGACGAGCTCGGGCAGGTCGTCGTCGCGCAGGACGCGCAGCTCGACGGGCCCGCAGGCGACGCGCAGGGCGAACGGCGGAAAGATCTCCTCGAGGGTGAGCATGGTGGATTCTCTCCGAGGCCGGCACCGACGAACAGCGAATTCCTGAGGCCCCGCGATCACCGCCCCGGGCGGGCTCGCCAGTGGCCGGCGACGGCGCGACCGGACCGCTCGTGCGCGGGCACCCAGGTGGCGCCAGGCGCCGGAGCGGGGGCCGCTCCCCCGCCGCTCGCGCCGAGCGCGCGGACGACGTCCGCGGCGCGCGCGGCGGCCCGGTCGACGAACTCCCCCGCGACGTCGGCGGGCACCAGGGTGCGCTCGTGCGCCACGGCGTCCCTGACGGCGTCCGGCCAGGCCGCGGCGTACGCGGCGGCGACGTCGGCGAGCCAGCCGCCGTCGACCCCGAGGTCGGTGGCGGCACGCTCGACGTGCCGTGGCCCCAGCGCGCGCAGGCGGTACTCGCCACCGAGCTTCATGGCGAGGCGCCCCTTGAACCGGATCTCGTCGGCCGGCCACAGCAGGCTCGCGCTGACCAGGTCGTACAGCGGGGCGAGCGCGGTGCGGGCGCCGACGTGCAGCAGCGCGAGGTTCTTGGCGTGCGCGTCGGTCCCGGCGGCCACCCAGTTGAAGACGACGGTGCGCGCGAGGTCGTCGCGCGACCGGGCGAGGTCGCGGCGGTCGACGGCACGGGCCACGAGCCGGGCGAGGTCGCGCACGCCGGGGCCGCCGTCGGCCTCGTACTTCGCCGACCGCCACAGGCCGAGCGCCTGGCACATGTCCTCCTGGTGCAGCCGGCGCGCACCGCCGTCACGGGTCACCAGCCGGTCGAACCGCTCGACCACGACGGCCGCCTGGTCCTCGAACCACGCGGACTCGACGGCGGCGACAGGCAGCCCGAGGGCGCGCGCCGCGCGCATGGTGACGAGCTCCGCGGCCGCGGAGTGCGCGATGCCGTCGACGCCGATCTTGAAGATGTGGGTGCTGGCGCCCCGGCCGGTGGGCTGGTGCCACGACCCGTCGGCCGCGCGAGCCAGGGCGAACTTGCCCTGCTGGCCTCCGAGCGAGAACCGCCCGCCGTGGTGCTCGAACGCCCACGAGGCGTCGTCCGCCCGTAGCTCGCGCAGGTGCGCGGCGATCTCCCGGGTGCCGAGGGGGCGGGCGCCCGCGCCGTCGCGCGGCTCTTCTCCCGCAGGCACCACCTGGACGGCGCCCGCGCAGTCGGCCCCCATGTGCCGCAGCAGGTTGAACGCCGTCGGGCGCCGCTCGTCGAACTGCGCGGCCCAGCGGGCGCGCACCGTGTCGTTGTCCGGCAGGAGGTTGTCGATCCAGGGCATGGCCACGTCCGCGCCGTGCTCGGCGACGTGCCGGGGCATGCTCACCGAGAGCGACGGCGCGGACCGCAGCGCCTGGTAGGACGGCGTGTACGCGAACGTGACGTCCCCGCCACGGTCGCGGACGAGGGTGCCCGCGTGGGCGCCGTCGAGCCAGACGTCGAGCCGGTCAGCGGCACGCCCTGCGGCGGCGCGGGTCCTGCGCTCAGCCACGGGCGCGGCCCAGCACGGCGTCGAGGGCGTCGTCGGGCTCGTCAGGTCCGACGTCGACGACGAGATCGACGGCGCGCAGCGCGTCGAGCACGAGGTCGAGCCGCGCCGTCGGCGCTCCCGCCTCCGCGGCGATGACCCACTGCCGGGACACGTCGACGGCGGCGGCCAGCTGCGCCTGCGTCATGCCCTTGTCCTTGCGGGCCTGGCGCAGCAGGGCCCCCAGCTGCTCGGCGTTGGCGACGATCATGGACTCCCCTCCCCTGCCCCGATGCCATGTCAGCGAGCGCCGACATCCCGAGGAATGTCAACGCTAAGCAACATTCGACGTGATGTCAACGATCGGTGACATCACGCGGGAGCGTCCACGCGATACGCCTGTCTGCCGGCCGGAGCGATGTCAGCGCTCTCCCCCACCCCCGAGGGACTCGAACCGCGCGACGGGGCCCGCGAGGACGCCGCCGTCGACCGGCAGGGTGACGCCGGTGATCCAGGCCGCGTCGTCGGAGGCCAGGAACGCGATCGCGGCGGCGACGTCGTCGGGCTCGCCGATCCGGCCGAGCGGGTACAGCGACGCGAGCCGGTCCGGGTCGGTGCGCTGGTCCCACGAGCGGGTGCGGACGGTACCGGGGGCGACGACGTTGATCCGCACGCCGCGTCCGCCGAGGCGCACCGCCAGGTTCTGCGCCAGGGACACGAGCCCGGCCTTCGCCGCCGAGTAGTCCTCGTCGCCGAACGCCTGGAGGCCGTTGACGGATCCGACCAGCACGATCGCGCCGCCGCGCGGCAGGTGTGGGGCCGCGGCGCGGACGCAGCGGGCCGGGCCGGCCAGGTTGAGGTCGACGCCGGCGGCCCAGGTGGTGTCGTCCATCCCGTCGAGGAGGCCGGGGTGCACGCCGGTGCCGCCGGCCACGCCGACGAGTACGTCCAGGCGGTCGTGCCGGTCGAGCGTCGTGGACACGGCGCGCTCGACCGACGCCGTGTCGGTGATGTCGCAGGCGACGGCCGACGCGGCGGTACCGGTGCGCCCGTCGGGCAGGGCGTCGACGGCGCGCTGCGCGGCGTCGACGTCGAGGTCCGCGACCACGACGGTGGCGCCCTCGGCGTGCAGGCGGCGCACGGTCGCCGCACCGATCCCGTGGGCGCCGCCGGTGACCAGCGCGACGCGGCCCTCGAACCTGCCTGCTGAAGCTGTTGTCACGTCCGTCCTCCTCGTCGAGCGGTGCGAGCCTCGCGGCGGCAGCCTTCGTGCCGCCGCCGGGTCAGAGCGCGAGCCGGTAGTAGTGCTCCTCGCCGTAGCGTGCGAACCCGGCCTTGCGCAGGATGCGGGCGGAGGTGCTGACCCGCCCCTTGACGAGCGCGAGCGACGCCCCCGCGGCGACGGACAGGCGCAGCCGTTCCTCGAGCACGGCGCGGTACGCGCCACGCCCACGACGGTGGGGCACGGTGCCTGCGCCCCACAGCCGGGCCACGACGCCCAGCTCCGGCCGCGGCGCCGCCGCGAGGGTGACGCCGGCGGAGGCCACGGGTTCGCCGTCCTGGTAGGCGACGACGCGGAGCTCGCGGCTGTCGTCGGCGAGCAGGGTGCGCGCGGCGACGGCGAGGCGCTCGTCGTCCATGGGCTGCTGGTCCCACACGGCGGTGTCGACGCGGTCGGCGTCGCGCAGCCCGTCCACGGCGGTCACCCGTCGCACCTCGAGCCGCCTGTCGGGCCGGGGCGGCACGTCGTGCTCGAGGTGCGCGGGGTCGAGGTCGCGGGCGAGCACGTCCACGGTGTCCTCCAGCCGCGCGCCGCGGGCGAGCAGCAGGTCGGTCAGGTCCGGGGTGCTGCTGGCCGAGACCCAGACGCCGAGGGTGTCGCTGCCCCAGGCGCGCGCCTGCTCGACGGCCCCGCGCAGGACGTCCTCAGGGGCCCGGGTGGACGCGATTCCGGTGAGGACGACGCGACCCTGCGCCCAGGCCGGCCAGCGGGTTAGGGTGACGTCCGTGACGACGCACTGCGCGTCGGGCGGCACCCAGGACCACTCGGCGGCGGCCTGCAGCACGGTCGGCGGGTCCCAGGTGGCGTCCATGACGGCAACCTAGCGAACCGGCGCGGGGTCGCGGCGGCGCCGCGCGCCCGTCACAGGCGGGCGGCGAGCGCCCGGACGACGTCGGCGGCGGGGCCGGTGGCTGCGCTGCGGTGGCCGGTCCCCGCCCACAGGTGCAGCCGGGCGGCGTCCCCGGCGGCGGCCGCACGGCGGCGCAGCTCGCGGGTGAGGTGGTGCACCTGCGGGTAGGCGTCCGGGGCGTGCGCGTCGTGGCGGGTGAGGAACCCGTTGACGAGGGCGCGGGCCGGGCGGCCCGTGAACGCGCGGGTCATCGCCGTCGTCGGGAACCGGGGGTCGGCGAGGGCGTCCCGGTGGGTGCGGGTGGTGCCGGCCTCGTCGGTGCGCAGCAGGAGGGTGCCGACGGCGACCGCCTGTGCCCCGGCCCGCAGCAGGGCGGCGACGGCGGGGGCGTCGTCCACTCCCCCGGCGGCGATCACCGGGAGGTGGGTGCGCGCCACGACGGCGGCGACGACGTCGGTGGTCGTGCCGTCGCCGACGGTGCGGGCGGGGTCCCAGGTGCCGCTGTGCCCGCCCGCGCGCGGTCCCTGCACCACGAGGCCGTCCGCGCCCAGCTCCGTGGCCGCCGCGGCCTCCTGCGGGGTCGTGACCGTGACCAGGACGACGGAGCCTGCCGCGCGCAGGGCCGCGACGTCCGCCGCAGGCGGGGGTCCGAACGTGAACGACACGACGGGCACGGGGTCGCGGCGCAGCAGGTCGACCTTCGCCGCCCAGCCGTCGTCGTCGGCCGCGGGCAGGGCGGCCAGCACGGCGTCGAGGTCGACGCCGTGCGCCGCGGCGTCCGGCGCGATCCGGTGGGCGTAGGCCGCGAGCGCCGCCGGGTCGGGCGCGGGCGTCGTGGAGGGGACGAAGAGGTTGACGCCGAAGGTGTGGGTGCGCTGGTGGGCGTGGCGGATCTGGTCGGCGAGGGCCTGGGGGGTCTGGTAGCCGCCGGCGAGGAAGGCGAGGGCGCCGGCCTCGGTGGTGGCGGACAGGAGGTCGAGGGTGGTGGGGCCTCCGGCCATGGGGGCGGCGACGAGGGGCAGGTCGGTGCCGAGGAGGGTGGTGCGGGCCATGTTCCGCATCGTGCCACCGGGCGGGTGCGGTCTCATCTGGCGCTCATGCGGGCCTGGCACGCTGGGCGCCCCGCCGGGTGGCGGGCGACGAGGGTTCGGTACGAGGAGGGGTGAGAGCACCGCATGACGGCGTTGGTGCGGGAGGACGTGACGGTGCGGGGCGCCGGGACGGGGACGTTCGTGCTGGTGGGTGGTGTGCCGGGGGCGGGCAAGAGCACGGCGCTCGCGTGGGTGGCGGGGTTGCGTCCGGGGGTGCGGGTGCTGGACAGCGAGGCGGCGCGTCGTGAGCTGCGGGGTCGGGTGCCGCGCGGGGTGCCGTACGCGGTGTACCGGCCGGTGGTGCACGTGCGTCACCTGGTGGGGGTGGTGCGGGCGGTGCTGAGGGGCCCGTGGGAGGGCGTGGATGGTGGCTGCCGTGCGGGTGTCGGTGCAGGTGACGGTGCGGGGGTGCTGGTGGTGCACGACCCGGCGACGTCGCGGGCGCGGCGGCGGTGGTGGGCGTGCCTGGCGCGGCGGGCGGGGTGGCGTCCGGTGCTGGTGATGGTCGACGTGGGGCGCGACGAGGCGTTGTCGGGGCAGGAGGCGCGGGGCCGGGTGGTGCGGTCGCGGGCGTTCGCGCGGCACTGGCGGCGGTGGGCGGCGCAGCGTGCGGGGCTGGTCGCGGTCTCGGGTGGCGGTGCGGCCGGTGGGTGGTCGGAGGTGCACGTGGTGGACCGGGGCCGGGCCGTGCCGGCGCTGGTGAGGGTGGTGGACGCGGCGGTGCCTGTCGGGGTGCGTGGTGCCCGCTAGGGTCGCGCGCATGACGTCGTCGGGCCTGTCGGGTGCTGCGCTGGAGCGGGTGGTCGAGCACGTGCGGGCGGTGGGCGACGGGGTGGTGTCGACGCTGGGCCCGGACGGTGGCCCGCAGGCCGCGTACCTGACGTTGGCGGTGACGGCGCGGGGCGAGCTGGTCTTCGACGCGCGGGAGGGGTCCCGCAAGGTGGCGAACCTGCGGCGCGACCCGCGGGTGGCGGTGGTCGTGGGCGGCCCGGGCGGCACGACGCTCCAGCTGCAGGGTGTGGCGGACGAACCGTCGGGAGCCGCCCGGGTCCGGTGCGCGGCCGCGTACCGGGCGGCGTTCCCGCAGTTCGCGGCGTCGTTGGACGACCCGGGCATCGTGGTGGTGCGGGTGGTGGTGCGGTGGGCGCGCTGGGGCGACTACCGCACCTCTCCCCCGGTGGTGGAGGACCTGGTGGGCGGGGCGGGCTGAGCCTCAGCGCCAGCCGAGGGCGGGCGCGACGTGCCGGACGACGTTCTCGATGACGTGGGCGTTGTACTCGACGCCGAGCTGGTTGGGCACGGTGAGCAGGAGGGTGTCGGCCGCGGCGACGGCCTCGTCCTCGGCGAGGTCGGCCACCACGCGGTCGATCTCGCCGGCGTACGTCTTGCCGAAGCGGGCGCGGACGCCCTCGAGGACGCCGACCTGGTCGGTGCTGGCGGTCTCGAGGCCGAAGTAGGTGCGGTCGCGTTCGTCGGTGATGGGGAAGACGCTGCGCGAGACGGACACGCGGGGTTCCCACCCGTGACCGGCGGCGGCCCAGGCGTCACGGAAGCGCCGGATCTGTTCGGCCTGCAGGCGGTGGAACGGCACCCCGGTGTCCTCGGACAGGAGCGTGGAGCTCATGAGGTTCATCCCCTGGGCGGCAGTCCACTCGGCGGTGGCGCGCGTGCCGGCACCCCACCAGATCCGTTCGCGCAGGCCCTCGGAGTGCGGCTCGACGCGCAGCAGGCCGGGCGGGTTGGGGAACATGGGGCGCGGGTTGGGCTCGGCGAAGCCCGCCCCGTCGAGCACCTCGAGGAACCGGGCGGTGTGGCGGCGGGCCATGTCGGCGTCCGACTCCCCGGGGCGCGGCTCGTGCCCGAAGTGTCGGAAGCCGTCGACGACCTGCTCGGGTGACCCGCGGCTGATGCCGAGCTGCAGCCTGCCGCCGGCGATGAGGTCGGCGGCGCCGGCGTCCTCGGCCAGGTACAGGGGGTTCTCGTAGCGCATGTCGATGACGGCGGTGCCGATCTCGATGCGGCTCGTGCGCGCGCCGACGGCGGCGAGCAGGGGGAACGGGGAGGCGAGCTGCCGGGCGAAGTGGTGCACCCGGAAGTACGCGCCGTCGGCGCCGAGCTCCTCGGCCGCCACGGCGAGGTCGATCGACTGCAGCAGGGCGTCGGACGCCGAGCGGGTGGCGGACTGCGGGTGCGGCGTCCAGTGGCCGAAGGACAGGAATCCGAGGTGCTTCACGGGGTCGTCAACCTCCAGCGGGCCCGGGTGCTTCCCGGGGCGTCCTCCCGATCGTCCCGCCGATCGTCTCCGCGGTCATCTCCGCGGCGCGGGCGGTTCGCGCGGCGGGCGCCCGAAACCTCGTGCCTGACCTCGTGCCTGGGTGAGGCGCGCGCCTAGCCTGGGCGCATGACTCTCGCTCACGACGTCGCCGGTGACCCCGGCTCCCCCGCCGTCGTCCTGCTGCACGCCGGGGTGGCGGACCGGCGCATGTGGGACGCCGTGGCCCCCGCGCTGGCGCACCGGTTCCGGGTCCTGCGGCCGGACCTGCGCGGCTTCGGCGACTCGCCGCTGCCCACCGACGGCCACCGCTACACCAACGCGGGCGACGTCGTCGCCCTGCTCGACACGCTCGGCGTCGCCGACGCGGCCGTGGTGGGGTCGTCGTTCGGCGGCAAGGTGGCGCTCGAGCTCGCGACGGCGCACCCCGGCCGGGTGCGCGAGCTCGTGCTGCTGTGCCCCGCGGCGCCCGGCGTGCCCGACACCGAGGCGTCCGACGCGTTCGACGCCGAGGAGGCCCGCCTGCTGGCCGCGGGTGACGTCGAGGGTGCGGTGCGGCTCAACGTGACGACGTGGCTCGGGCCCGACGCCGACGACGCCGCCCGCGAGGCGCTCGCGACCATGCAGCGCCGGGCGTTCGAGGTGCAGCTGGCCGCCGACGCGGCCGCGAGCGCCGCGGGGTCGCCGGAGCCCGGCCCGGACGGGGTGGCGGTCGACCTCGCGGGCATCCGGGTGCCGACGTTCGTCGTCGAGGGTGGGCACGACATGGACGCCCTGCAGGCGTGCGCGCGGCACGTGGCGCACGAGGTGCCGGGCGCGGAGCTGTCCGCGCTGGGGTGGGCGGGGCACCTGCCCGTGCTGGAACGGCCGGACGCGGTGCTGGCGCTGCTGCTGGACGTGCTGCGCGACGACCCCACGGTCCACGCCCCCTGACCGACATCTGCGTGAAACACCCGCGGGCGAGAATCCGGGGGTGATCATCGCCCCCGAGTCCCCCGACCGCGCCGACGTGCGTGCCCTGCTGGACGAGCACCTGGCCGACATGCACGCCACCTCCCCCGCGGAGTCCGTGCACGCCCTGGACCTGGGCGGCCTGCTGGTCGACTCGGTGACGTTCCTGACGGCGCGCGACGCCGACGGGACGTTGCTGGGATGCGGCGCCCTGAGCGAGCTGACGCCCACCACCGCCGTCTGCCCGGGGCAGGGCGAGGTGAAGTCGATGCGCACGGCCCGTCCCGCGCGGGGGCGCGGCGTGGCGGGCGCCGTCCTGGAGCGGCTCGTGACGCTGGCCCGCGAGCGCGGGTACGCGGCGGTGAGCCTGGAGACGGGCCCGCAGGAGTACTTCGCGGCCGCGCGGCGCCTGTACGCGCGGCACGGGTTCGTGCCCTGCGGGCCGTTCGGCTCCTACCTGCCCGACCCGTGCAGCGTGTTCCGCACCCTCGACCTCACGGCCGGGGCTGGGCGGGGTGCGACCCGCGTCGCGGGGGCGGTGGCCGGCCCCGCGGCCTAGCCTCGGGCGATGACCGCTACCGCCCCGACCCCCGCGACGCCCACCAGCGCGCCCGCCGGCGCGCCCACGACCGTGGGCGCGCCGGCGACGCTGCTGGAGCGACGGTTCCCGTGGCGGGGCCGACAGATCGCCTGGACGGCGTTCGGCTCCGGCCCGCCGCTGGTGTTCTGCCACGGCACGCCGTGGTCGTCGTGGTTGTGGGAGCCGTACGCCCGCGCCCTGGCCGCCGAGTTCACCGTGCACCTGTGGGACATGCCCGGCTACGGCGCCTCGTCGAAGGAGCCCGCGCACGACGTCGACCTGGGCACGCAGGGTGAGGCGTTCGCTGCCCTGCTGGCGTCCTGGCGCGACGGGTGGGCGGGCGACGGCGCCGACGGTGCTGACGGTGCCGACTCGGGCGAGCCGCCGCTGCCGCACGTCGTCGCGCACGACTACGGCGGCGCGGTGAGCCTGCGCGCCGCGCTGCTGCACGGCGCCCGGTACGCGTCGCTGTGCCTCGTGGACGTGGTGGCGCTGCGCCCGTGGGGCTCGCCGTACTTCGCGCTGGTGCGTGAGCACGCCGACGTCTTCGCGGCCGTCCCCGCCGCCGTGCACCGGGGCGCGCTGGAGGCGTACGTGCGCACGGCCGCGCACCACCCGCTGCGGGCGGAGCACCTGGCCGCGCTCGTCGCCCCGTGGACGGACGAGGCCGGGCAGGGGGCGTTCTACCGGCAGGTCGCGCAGGCCGACGAGCGGTACACCGCCGAGCTCGAGCCGCTGCTGGGCGGCCTCGACGTCCCCGTGCGCGTGCTGTGGGGCGAGCAGGACCAGTGGATCCCGCCGGACCGGGCGCGCAGGCTGGCGGATGCCATCCCGCACGCCGACGTGCGGCTGGTCCCGGACGCCGGGCACCTGGTGCAGCTCGACGCGCCCGTCGCGCTCGCCGTCGAGCTGGAGCGCTGGCTCGGGTCCCGCCGCTGACCGGCGGCGCCAGGCCGACGTTCAGTACCAGCTCGCCCGCGCGTGCTGGAAGATGAGGTTGGTCTCGGTGAGCGCCACGTCCGGGTCCGTGGACAGGTGCTCGATGACGAACTCGTTCAGGGCGTCGGAGTCCGCCGCGGCCACGTGCACGAAGAAGTCGTGCGCGCCGCCCAGCAGGAAGACGTTCAGCACCCCGGGCAGCTCGGCGAGGCGCTGCAGGTAGCCGCTGAGGCGGGTGCGGGCCGCGCCGCGCATCTGCACCGCGATCATCGCCTGCAGGGGGTGCCCGGTGCGCGCGGGGTCGACGTCGGCGTGGAAGCCGCGGATCACGCCCCGCTCGCGCAGCTGCCGCACCCGCGTCAGCGCCGTGGAGGGTGCCACGCCCGCGCGCGCGGCGAGCGCGTTGTTCGGGAGGCGGGCGTCGGCCGCGAGCGCCGCGAGGAGCCGCTGGTCGACGTCGTCCAGCCGGGCGGGGGCCGGGCCGCGGCGTTCGAGACCCCACGAGGGGTCCGGACCGACGTCCCGGCCTCGCTGGTCCCCGGATCGAACGTCCTTCGCTCGCGGCTGGCGTACCCCGGGCCGAGCCGGGCGTTGCGTCGACATCCTGCGAATCTATCGAAGGATGTACGGATTCATGGCGTCGTGCCGAATCAGCCCGGCAGACTGGGACGTGAGCGGGGTCACACGCCCCGCGTCACGCACCCGCCGTCTCCCGGCCACGAGCCGAGGGCCGGTGCCGAGCCACGAAGGCGGACTCACCATGCGCATCGGCGTCCCGAGGGAAGTCAAGAACCACGAGTACCGGGTGGCGATCACGCCGGCCGGCGTGCACGAGCTCGCCTCCCGCGGGCACGACGTCGTGGTGGAGGCGGGCGCCGGGGCCGGCTCCGCGATCACCGACGAGGAGTACCGCACCGCGGGTGCCGACGTCGTCGCGGACGCCGACGAGGTGTGGGCCAGCGCGCAGACGGTCCTCAAGGTCAAGGAGCCCGTCGCGCAGGAGTACCACCGGCTGCGGCCGGGGCTGACGCTGTTCACCTACCTGCACCTCGCGGCGGACAAGGCGCTCACCGAGGAGCTGCTGGCACGCGACGTGACCGCCGTGGCGTACGAGACGGTGCAGACCCCCGACGGGCGGCTCCCGCTGCTGGCGCCGATGTCGGAGGTCGCCGGGCGGCTCGCCCCGCAGGTCGGCGCCGCCACCCTGCTGCGCGCCGCGGGCGGGCGCGGCGTGCTGCTCGGCGGGGTGCCGGGCGTGCCCGCCGGGCACGTGGTGATCGTCGGGGCGGGGGTGTCGGGCATGAACGCCGCCCGCATCGCCGTCGGCCTCGGCGCGCGCGTCACCCTCCTGGACACCAGCGCCGACGCGCTCAGGTCCGCCGACCGTGAGTTCGGCGGACGGGTGCAGACGCTCGCCTCGAACCGGCTCACGCTCGCCGAGGCCGTGCTGGAGGCCGACCTGGTGATCGGCGCCGTCCTCGTCCCCGGCGCCAAGGCGCCCGTGCTGGTGCCGAACGACCTCGTGGCACGCATGCGCCCCGGCGCCGTCCTGGTGGACATCGCCATCGACCAGGGCGGCTGCTTCGAGGACTCGCGCCCCACCACCCACGCCGACCCCACGTTCGCCGTGCACGACACCGTCTTCTACTGCGTGGCGAACATGCCAGGCGCCGTGCCCCGCACGTCCACGTACGCGCTGACGAACGTGACCCTGCCCTACGCCGTGGCGCTCGCGGACCACGGCTGGCGCGAGGCGCTGCGCCGCGACCCCGTGCTGGCGCACGGCCTCAACGTGCACGACGGGCGCGTCACCAACGCCGGCGTGGCGGAGGCGCACTCCCTCGAGCACGTCGACGTCGCCACCGTCCTCTAGCCGCACCTCGTTGTGGGCGCGATTTCGGGGACAATGACGGGCCCTGTTGTCCCCGAAATCGCGCCCGCAACCGGGGCGTCAGGATCGGTGGCGCGGCGGGAGGGGGACGCGGTCGAGGTCGGCCGCGACGGTGAGGCCGCCGTCGTACACCTCGCGTGCCTCGTGCTCGAACGCGGCCGGCAGCTCGTCGGGCACCCGGTAGCGCTGGGAGAAGTGCGTGAGCACGAGGTGGCGCACCCCGGCGCGGGAGGCGACGATCGCCGCCTGCCGGCAGGTGAGGTGGGCCCACCGGGCGGCGAGCTCGGCGTCGCGGTGCAGGAACGTCGACTCGATCACCAGCAGGTCGACGCCGTCGGCGAGCTCGCCGACGGCGTCGCACAGGCGGGTGTCCATGACGAACGCGACCGACTGCCCGCGGCGGGGCACCGAGACCGCGTCGCGGTGCACGGTGCGGCCGTCGTCCAGCACGAGGACGCCGTCGCGCAGCAGCCGCCCGACCTGCGGGCCGGGCGGCACGCCGGCGGCGGCGAGCGCCGCCGGGTCCAGGGACACGCCGTCCGGCTCGTCGAGGCGGTAGCCGACCGCGTCGATCCGGTGGTCCAGCGGCCGGGCGCTGAGCACCGGCGCGCCGAGGCCGGCCCCGCGCTCGCCGTCCACGCGCGGCAGCGTCACGACGGGCGCGGGGCCGCCGGCGTCCCGGCCCTGGGGCGCGAACGACACGGGTTGCAGGGCGACGCGCTCGTGGTGGTCGTAGGCGCTCGCGTCGAGCAGGTGGCGCACCCACGGCTCGCCGGACGCCGGGAAGGAGACCGGCACGGTGTGCCGCACCTGGTCCCCCGACAGCCGCTGCGCGACGCCGGCCAGGCCCAGGGAGTGGTCGCCGTGCAGGTGGGTGATCGCGATGCGGGTCAGGTCGGTCGCGGAGACGCCCGCCAGGGTCATCTGACGCTGGGTGCCTTCGCCGGGGTCGAACAGGATCGCCGCGTCGTCGAAGAACAGGACGTACCCGTTGTGGTTGCGCGTGCGGGTCGGCACCATGCTCGCGGTGCCGAGCACGACCAGCTCACGTCGTGACACGCGTGGCGCGCCGACCGGTCAGCGGCCCAGGGCGCGCCCGACGACGCGCACCAGCCCCGTGGTCACGTGCTGCACGGGCCGCCACAGGTCACGGTCGAACACGGCCGTGCGGGCGGCCGGGCCACGCCGCAGCCGGCCGGTCAGCCGGGGCGCCGAGGCGTCTGCCGACGACGCTCCTCGAGGGGTGGTCGCCTGGGCCGTGCCCGGCACGAGGGCAGCGGGCCGCGGCGACGGCAGGCCCGCGAGCGCCGACGGCCGGTAGCGGGCGCCCGGGTCCCACCGCGGGTGGGGGCGCCGCGTCGCGTCGTCGGAGGTCGAGGCGGGCATGGGGTCATCGTGGCGCGGCCGCACGCGCCGCGCAAGGGCGCCCGGGCGGGCGGCTCAGGCGCCGGGGAAGCCCTGCGGGTTCTCCGACTGCCAGCGCCAGGTGTCGGCGCACATGTCGTCGATGGTCTTCACGGCCCGCCAGCCCAGCTCGGTCTGCGCGCGGGTGGGGTCGGCCCAGAACGCGGCGAGGTCGCCGGCGCGGCGCGGCCCGACCTCGTACGGCAGCTCGCGGCCCACGGCCCGCTCGAAGGCGTGCAGCATCTGCAGCACCGAAGTGCCCGTGCCCGTGCCGAGGTTGAACGCGCGCACGGGCTCGACCATCGCTTCCAGGTGGTCCAGCGCGGCCACGTGCCCGGCGGCGAGGTCCTCGACGTGCAGGTAGTCGCGCTCGCACGTGCCGTCCGTGGTCGGGTAGTCGTCCCCGAACACGACCAGCTTGTCGCGCTTGCCGACGGCGACCTGCGCCAGGAACGGCATGAGGTTGTTCGGGATGCCCTGCGGGTCCTCCCCGATCTGCCCCGACGGGTGCGCCCCCACGGGGTTGAAGTAGCGCAGCAGCGCCACCCGCAGGCCGTCCGTGGCCGCCGCGGCGTCGGCCATGATCCGCTCGATCATCACCTTCGTCTGCCCGTACGGCGACGACGACGACAGGAAGTCGTAGTCCTCGCGGTAGGGCACGGGCGCCTTCTCCCCGTACACGGTGGCCGAGGAGGAGAACACCAGCCGCGACACGTCGTGGCGGCGCATCGCCTCCAGCAGCGACAGCGTGGAGTCGAGGTTGTTGCGGTAGTACTCCAGCGGCTTGGCCACCGACTCCCCCACGGCCTTGAGGCCCGCGAAGTGCACGACCGCGTCGAACTTCTCGTGCGCGAACAGGCGCTCGGTCTTCTCCGCGTCCGTGAGGTCGATCGCGTGCACCGGCACGTGCACGCCCGACAGCGACTCCACCCGGCCCATCACCGTGGGCTTGCTGTTGGAGAAGTCGTCCACGACGACGACGTCATGCCCGGAGGCCACGAGGGACAGGACCGTGTGGGAGCCGATGTAGCCGGCACCGCCGGAGACCAGAACGCGCATGGGCCCAGCCTAGGGCGTCGGGCACCGTCGTCGGACGGGCGTCCGCACCCCGGGCCGGGCCCGTGCGCGTGCTGGTCGGGTCAGCTGCCGCCGAGGAGCTCGGTGAAGCTCGGCGTCGCGGCGAACGGGTCGACCGGCCCGTCGTTCTCCCGGCGGGCGACCCGCTGCGCCAGCTCGCGCCCCGCGCGCCCGATGCGCTTCGGCAGGCCCGCACCCGGGTCGTCGGCGCTCGCGGCCCAGTCGTCGGTGGCGGCGAACACGCTGGTCGGCACGACGTCGGCGCGCAGGTAGGTGAACAGCGGCCGCATCGTGTACTCCAGCGCCAGGGAGTGGCGGGCGGTGCCGCCGGTGGCGCCGAGCAGCACGGGCATGCCCGTCACGGAGTCGGGGTCGACGACGTCCCAGAAGGACTTGAACAGCCCCGAGTAGCTCGTGGTGAACACGGGCGAGACGGCGATGAGCCCGTCGGCGCCCGTCACGGTCTCCAGCGCGCGGGCCAGGTCGCCGGTGGGGAACCGGGTGAGCATCGCGTCGACGACGGCGTGCGCGAGGTCGCGCAGCTCGATCGTGGTCACCCGCACCGTGTGCCCGGCGTCCTCGAGCTCGCGCACCGTCGCGTCCGCGAGCCGGTCCGCCAGCAGCCGTGTCGAGGACGGCTGCGACAGCCCCGCCGAGACGACGGCGAGGGTGCGCTCGCCGCCCCCGCTGCCGGGGGCCTGCGGGGTGAACGGGGTGGTCATGCTCGAGCCTCCTGCTGGGTGGTGCCGGTCGTGCGGGCGCCGGCGGGCTGGGTGCCCTCGGCAACGGTACCGGTGTACGGGTCGGCGGTGTCGCCGACGTGGGTGGCGCCGGCCTCGCCCGCCGCGCGGGCGGCGGCGACCCGCTCCGCGTGCGTCGGCGGGTTCAGGGGCACGTCCTCGGCGGGGCGCTTGGCCTCGGCGATCTTGCGCAGCTCGGGCACGACCTCCTCGCCGAGCAGGTCGATCTGCTCCAGCACGGTCTTCAGCGGCAGGCCCGCGTGGTCCACGAGGAACAGCTGGCGCTGGTAGTAGCCCACCTCGTCGACGAACGACGCGTACCGGTCGATCACCTGCTGCGGCGAGCCGACGGTCAGCGGCGTCTCGCGCGTGAAGTCCTCCATCGACGGGCCGTGCCCGTACACGGGCGCCTCGTCGAAGTAGGGCCGGAACTCGTTCCACGCGTCCTGGGACCGCTTGCGCATGAACACCTGCCCGCCGAGCCCGACGATCGCCTGGTCGGCGCGCCCGTGCCCGTAGTGCTCGAAGCGCTGACGGTAGAACCGCACCATCTGCCGCGTGTGGTGCATCGGCCAGAAGATGTTGTTGTGCAGGAACCCGTCGCCGTAGAACGCGGCCTGCTCGGCGATCTCGGGGCTGCGGATCGAGCCGTGCCACACGAACGGCGGCACGCCGTCCAGCGGGCGCGGGGTGGAGGTGAAGCCCTGCAGCGGGGTGCGGAACTTGCCCTCCCAGTCGACGACGTCCTCGGTCCACAGCCGGCGCAGCAGCGCGTAGTTCTCGACGGCGAGCGGGATGCCCTGACGGATGTCCTGCCCGAACCACGGGTACACGGGGCCGGTGTTGCCGCGGCCCATCATGAGGTCCATGCGTCCGTCGGAGATGACCTGGAGCATCGCGTACTCCTCGGCGAGGCGCACCGGGTCGTTCGTCGTGATGAGCGTGGTCGCGGTCGACAGCGTGATGTTCTTGGTGACGCCGGCGAGGTAGCCGAGCATCGTCGTGGGCGAGGACGCGACGAACGGCGGGTTGTGGTGCTCGCCCGTGGCGTAGACGTCCAGGCCCGCCTCGTCGGCGTGCCGGGCGATGGTGAGCATGTTGCGCACCCGCTCAGTGTCGTCCGGGGTGTGGCCCGTCGTGGGGTCGGTGGTGACGTCGCTGACGGAGAAGATTCCGAACTGCACGGCTGCGCTCCCTGCTCCTGGTGGCTGGTGGACCCGGGACCGATCCTAGGTCCATGCGTTTGCATGTACATGGCGGTGAACCGTGCACCCCGCCGCGTTGTTCCCGCCGCCGACGGGGCGGCACGGGTGACGTCGCGCACAAAGGACGCCCGCCGGGCGGTCTCAAGTTGCGCACGGCTCGCCGACTGGCAACCCTGGGGTTTGGCGACGCCGCGTCCACAACATCCTGCCGTGTCTCCGGCACCCGGAGTGGACCGTGCTTCACGGGACCTTCACGGACCGCCGGAACAACCCCCGGCAGGGCCGCGTTGGAACCTCAGGCCCATTCCCACCGACCTCCAGGAGGACGACATGCCCGACCGGTCCCTGCGCGGCATGAGCATCGGCAGCAAGAGCATGGAGTCCGACGAGGGCGTGGACTTCGCCCCGCGGTTCCAGGCGCACTACGACTGCCCCAACGGCCACACCATCATCCTGCCCTTCTCCACCGAGGCCGAGGTGCCGCCGGTGTGGGAGTGCCGGTGCGGCGAGGAGGCGCTCCTGCGCGACGCCGAGAAGCCCGAGCCGAAGGCCACCAAGCCCCAGCGCACCCACTGGGACATGCTGCTCGAGCGCCGCACCGTCTCCGAGCTGGAGGAGCTCCTCGACGAGCGCCTCGAGCTGCTGCGGGCCGGCAAGCTGCGCCGCAGCGCCTGACGCGCGGCCCCACGCACACGCCGAAGGGCGGGCACCCCACCGGGTGCCCGCCCTTCGGCGTGTCTCCGCCCCCCTGTCGGCGGTTCAGCCGGCGGTTTCAGCCGCGCCGCGCGCGCACCGCCGACACGATCCCGCCCACGACGAGCACGACCGCCACCGCGCCCACGGCCCAGCCCGGCCAGTAGCCCGCCCGCACCGCCGGCGTGAGCTCCGTGCGCAGGGGCAGGTCCGCCACCCAGTGGTCGGGCGTGAACAGCTGCGTGCGCGCCACGAGCGTCCCGTCCGGGGCGACGACGCCGCTCACCCCCACCGTCGAGACCTGCACCGCCGCCCGGCCCGTCGTGATCGCCTGCAACCGCGTCATCGCGAGCTGCTGCGTCGACTCCGCCGTGTACCCGAACGACGCGTTGTTCGTCGGCACCACGAGCACCTGCGCGCCGCGCTGCACGGCGTCGCGCACGATCTCGTCGTACGCCACCTCGAAGCAGATCACCGTCGCCATCGGCACCGTCGTCTCCCCCGTGCCGTGCCCGATCGCCGCACCGTCCACCGGCAGGTCGACCACCGCCGGCTCCGTGCCGGGGATCATGTCCGTCGTCACCCGGTCCACCTGGGCGCTGAACAGGCGCACGAAGCCCCGGATCGGGATGTACTCGCCGAACGGCGCCGGGTGCTGCTTCGCGTACCGCTGGGTGACCCCCTGCCCGGGCTCCCACAGCAGGGCCACGTTGTACCGCCCGCCCGTGTCCGGCCACTCCTGCGCACCCACGAGGATCGGCGCGCCCACCGCCCGCGCCGCGTCGTCGATCGCCGCACCCACCTCCGGCGTCGTCTGCGGGTCCAGGTCCGAGCCGTTCTCCGGCCACAGCACCACGTCGACCGCGTCACCCGGACCGTCGCCGAACGCACCCGCCGCCTGTTCGTCCGCGATCGCGTACGTGCCCGCCAGGTGGTTGTTCAGCACCTCCGCCCGGTTCGCGAACGACCCCTCGCCCGGCTCGGACACGTTGCCCTGCACCGCCCCGGCCCGCAGCACCCCCGCCTGCGCGGTCCCCGTGCCCGCGTCGACCACCGTGCCCCGGTGACCCGGGTCGTCGGCGTCCGTCACCTCACGGGTGCCCGGGTCGTGCGCCAGGGGCAGCAGCAGCGGACCGGTCACCAGCGCCGCCGCGGCCAGGACGAACGCACCGGCGCTCGCGGCCGCACGACGTCGCGCCACGCCCGGGGTGCCGTCCCCGCTGCCGTGCCCCGTGCCGTGCCCGGCGGGGCGCCACCGGGCACGCAGCAGGCGCCCGACCGCGAGCGCGAGCAGCACGCCCGCCGCGGCCACGAGCAGGGACACCAGGGTGGTGCCGCCCAGCCAGGCGGCGCGACCGGTCGGCGCGCCGGCCATCGCCCAGGCCAGGCGCCCCCAGGGGAACCCGCCGAACGGGATCTCGGAGCGCCACTGCTCCACCGCGACGAAGACGACGGCGAAGACGGCGGCCTGGGCGGCGGGGTGGCGCCGTACCCGCCCCCAGCGGCGCGCCCACGTCCACAGCGAGCCGAACGCGGCGAGGAACAGGGTCTCCAGCACCGACAACGCCACCCACGGGACGGTGTCGGTGGCGAAGTTCGCCCACCAGATGTGCGGCAACCAGAACGTCAGGCCGGCGACCAGGCCGACGAGGAAGTTCCAGCCCGCCGCCCGGCGGCCGTCGCGGCGCAGGGCGGCGAACAGCAGCGCCACGCCCACGAACGCTAGCGGCCACGCACCGACGTCGGGGAACGACGCCCACAGCGCGGCACCCGCCGCGACCGCGAGCAGCAGCGTCGCGGGGCGGCTCGCCCACCGGCCGGTGGGCGCCTTCGTGCGCGGCGCGGCGACCCCGTCTCGTCCGGCGTCACGGCCGTCGGCGTCGTCGGGGCCGGCTCCTGCGCCGGAGGGCTCCTCGACCGGGCTCGGGCTCACGTGCAACACCCCCGCAGGGTACGTGACCCGGCGCCGTGGCCGGGCTGCCGGGAACCCTTCGAGCAGGCGATCCGTCGCGGGAAGCCGGTCGTTCCCGCGACGGATCGCTTGCTCGGAGGCACGGGACGGCCGGGGGTCAGTCGAAGGTGTCGTGCAGGACGACGCCGTCGCGCACGGTCTGCAGGCACACGGGGTCGGGCTCGCCCTCGGACAGGTCGGGCAGCAGCGGCTGCCCGGCGCGAGCCTCGGGGTTCCACGCCGACAGGCGGTCCCCGGGGGCCTGTACGGACAGGGTGTCGGCCCGCCACACGGCCAGGTGTGCGGGGGCGCCGACGCGCAGCTCGCCCGCGCCGGTGTGGTCGAGCCCGGCGAGCCGCCACCCGCCGCGGGTGTGCGCGCGGAACGCCGCGCGCGCGGAGATGCGCTGCATGGCGTCCTCGTGGGTGAGGGTGGCGCGCACCGCCTGCCACGGGTCGAGCGGGGTGACGGGGGTGTCGGAGCCGAACGCGAGCGGCACGCCCGCGCCGGCGAGGTCGGCGAACGGCGACAGGGTCGACGCGCGGCCGGGGCCCAGCCGGGCCGCGTACATGCCGTGGCTGCCGCCCCAGGCGGCGTCGAACGCGGGCTGCACGGACAGCGCCACCCCGTACAGCAGCAGCGCGGCCAGGGCGGACGCGTCCACGAACAGGGCGTGCTCGAGGCGGTGGTGGCCGGAGCGCAGCAGGCTCGCCCCGTGCTCGGTGGCGGCCAGCTCCAGCCCGCGCACCACCTCGTCCATGGCGCGGTCGCCGATGACGTGGAACCCGCCCTGCGTCCCGGCGGCCGAGCAGGCGGCCAGGTGCGCGGCGACGTCCTCGCCCGTGAGGAAGAGGCGGCCCGAGGTCTCGGCGCCGCCCGGGCCGGCCAGCAGGTCGCTGTAGGGGTGGCGCAGCGCCGCCGTGCGGGACCCGATCGAGCCGTCCGCGCACAGGTCGCCGGCGATGCCGGTGAGGAACGGCAGCTCGGCGAGCATCTGCCGGGCGTCGTCCGCCGTCGCGCACAGCTCGCCCCGGTAGGCGACGACGTGCGGCAGGGCGCCCGCCGGGTCCGCGGTGAGCCCCACGAGCTCGGCGAGGCCCTCGCGGGTGTCCATGTTCGGCTCGCTCATCTCGTGCACCCCGACGATGCCGCGCGCGGCGGCGTCGGCGAGGGCCCGCCGGTAGGCGCGGGTGCGGCGCGCGGGCGACACCTGTCGCACGGCGGCCGCCGCGGCGTGATGGGCGTCGGAGGTGACCATCCCGGACGGCTCCCAGCCCGCGGCCCGGTCGAGGCCGACCGTGCGGGCGAACGACCCGGACACGACGGCGGAGTGCCCGTCGACGCGGGCCGCGTACACGCGCCGCCCGCCGCAGGCGGCGTCCAGCTCGTCCGCCGTGGGGGCGCGCCGCTCGGGCCAGGCCTGCTCGTCCCACCCGAACGCCAGCAGCACCTCCTCGCCGCCGGGGTCGGCCGCGTCGAGCTCGCGCGCGCCCCGGGCGAGGGCGTCGAGCGCCTCGGCGAGCGACGTCACCCCGCCGGCCGCGGTGAGGTCGACCGACTCGGCCGCGAGGCCCGTCTCGAGCAGGTGCACGTGCGCGTCGACGAACCCGGGGGCCACGAGCGCGCCGTCGAGGTCGATCACGCGGTCGGCGCGAGCCGCGAGCCCGGCGGCGGTGTCCTCCGCGCCGAGCCACGTCACCACGCCGTCGTCGACCAGCAGGGCCTCGGCGAACGGGTCGGCGGGCGAGTGGACGACTCCGTTGCGGTACAGGGTGGACGTCACGGCCTGCACTCTATGGCACCGCCGGGCACGACCGCCCACCGCACCCCCACACGGGGGGCACGGGTTCCTCACATCCGGGCGCGTGGTGGCCGACCGGTCAGACGCTGGAGTACGCGACCACCCCGCGCAGCACCGCGGTCTGCGCCTTGCGGGCCGTGGCGCGCAGGGCCGGGCGTGGTGCCGCCTTCGCCAGCTGGTCGAGCACGTCGAGCACCTGCTTGCACCACCGCACGAAGTCACCGGCCGCCACGTCCGTGCCCCGCAGCACCGCGTCGAGGTTCTTGCCGGACGCCCACCGGTGCACCGGCGCCACCAGCCCCAGGTCCAGGGGGCCGGTCGCCTCCAGCTGGTGCTGCGCCTCGAGGTCGGTCACCTCGGACCAGGCCCGCGTCGTGGCGTCCAGCACCTGGGCGAGCCGCCCGTGCGGGCCACCCGGGACGAACGGCTCGGACGCCTCCTCCCGGCGCCCCGAGTACACGACCGTCGACACGGCCGCCGCCAGCCCCGGCGCGTCCAGGTCGTCCCAGATGCCGCGGCGCAGGCACTCCGCGAGCAGCAGGTCGTCCTCCGCGTACAGGCGGCCCAGCCAGCGGCCGTCGTCGGTGACCGCCAGCGACCCCGGAGCCGTGCCCTCGCGGTCCGACGACGTGGCGCCAGAGTCGGTGTGGTCGGTGCGCGCCAGGTAGCCCAGCCGCGTCAGCACCTCGCAGGTGCGGTCGAAGGTGCGCGCGATCGTGCCGGTGCGCCCCTCCACCCGCCGCACGAGCTGGTCGTGCTCGGCGCGCAGCCGCTCCCACCGCTCCGCCCACCGGGCGTGGTCGTCGCGGTCCGGGCAGCCGTGGCACGGGTGGGCGCGCAGCGCCGCGCGCAGGCGCCGCAGCTCGGCGTCGGACGCCGCGTCCGCGCGCCGGCCCTGCCCCCCGCCCGACGGGCCGCCGCGCCGGCCCGGGTGCCGCCCCGAGCCGCCGTCGCCGGAGAACGCCCCGAGGGCGTTGCGCAGGCTCGAGGCCAGGTCGCGCCGCTGGTCGGGGCGGCGCGGGTTGAACGCCTTCGGGATCCGCACGGTCGTGACCACCTGCACGCCGCCGGGGGCGTCGGCGAGGGTCAGCTTCTTGACCTGCTTCTCCTGCGTCAGGACGGTGGGGCGCGGCCCGTCGAACCCGCGGTCGTCGCGCCCCGGGTCCAGCACGACGACGTACCCGCGACGCCGACCCGACGGCACCTCGACCACGTCACCGCGCCGCAGCCTCTCGAACGAGGCGACCGCGTCCGCGCGCCGCGCCCCCGACGCCGCCCGCGACAGGTCCTTCTCCCGCTCCTTGATCGCGCGCCGCAGCCCCATGTACTCCGCGAAGTCGCCACGGTCGCACGCCATCGACGCGGCATACCCCTCCATGGCCTCCGCGTGCGCCTGCGCCTGCTTCGCCAGACCCACCACGCCGCGGTCAGCCTGGAACTGCGCGAAGCTCGTCTCCAGCACGTCGCGGGCCCGCTCGCGCCCCACCTGGCCCACCAAGTTGACGGCCATGTTGTACGTGGGCCGGAAGCTGGAGCGCAGCGGGTACAGGCGCTTGGACGCCAGGCCGGCCAGCGCCACCGGGTCCAGGCCCGTGTGGTCGACGACGACGGCGTGCCCCTCGACGTCGATCCCCCGGCGGCCCGCCCGCCCGGTCAGCTGCGTGTACTCCCCCGGCGTCACCGGCTGGTGGGCGGTGCCGTCCCACTTCACGAGCTTCTCCAGCACCACCGACCGCGCCGGCATGTTGATGCCCAGCGCGAGCGTCTCGGTCGCGAACACCACCTTCACCAGCCCGCGGGAGAACAGCTCCTCCACGGTCTCCTTGAACACGGGCAGCATGCCCGCGTGGTGCGCGGCGATCCCGCGGGCGAGGGACTCCGCCCACGGCCAGTACCCGAGCACGTCGAGGTCCTCGGCCGGGATCGTGGCCGTGCGCTCCTCCACCACCCGCCGGATCTGCGCCTCCTCCGCGGCGTCCGTGAGGCGCAGCCCCGCGCGCAGGCACTGCTGCACCGCCCCGTCGCAGCCCGCGCGCGAGAAGATGAAGTAGATCGCCGGCAGCAGCGCGTCCGCGTCCAGGGAGTCGACGACGGCGAACCGCGGCGGCGTGCGGCGGTGCGCGACCGGCCCGCCGCCGCCCGGGCGGTTGCCCCCGCGGCCCCGGTAGCCGCGGTCGCCCCGCCCGCGGTGACCGTGCCTGCCGTGCGACGACCCGTGCGACGACTCGGCCCGCGCCGAGGTGCGGAACATCGCCTGCAGGTCCGGGTTGATCGGCGGGTTCGTGCCCGGGTCGGTGGGGTCCACGTGCCCGGCGTACAGGTCCATGAGGCGCGGCACGCCGCGCGGCTCCGGCGCCGAGACGACCACGTGCTGCCACAGCGGCACCGGGCGGCGCTCGCTGACCACCACGGCGGTGTCGCCGCGCACGGTGGCGAGCCAGTCGCCGAACTCCTCCGCGTTGGACACCGTCGCGGACAGGGAGACGAGCTGCACGTGGTCGGGCAGGTGGATGATGACCTCCTCCCACACCGGTCCGCGGAACCGGTCGGCGAGGTAGTGCACCTCGTCCATGACGACGTACGCGAGCCCGTCGAGCGCGGACGACCCCGCGTACAGCATGTTGCGCAGCACCTCCGTGGTCATCACGACCACGGGCGCGCCCGCGTTGATGGACGTGTCCCCCGTGAGCAGGCCGACGTTCGCCGTCCCGTGCCGGGCGACCAGGTCGGTGTACTTCTGGTTGCTCAGGGCCTTGATCGGCGTCGTGTAGAACGCCTTGCCGCCGCGGGCGAGCGCGAGGTGGACGGCGAACTCCCCCACCACCGTCTTTCCCGCGCCCGTGGGGGCGGCGACCAGCACCCCGCGTCCCTCCTCGAGCGCGACGCACGCGTCCACCTGGAACGGGTCGAGCTCGAACCCGACCTCCTGGCGGAACAGCCGGAGCTCGCCCTCGGCGTCGGCCCGGTCGCGGCTGCTGCGGGCCCGGGAGGCGGCGTACCGCTCGGCGGGGCTGAGGTTCTCGGTGCCGTCGGGCGAGCCGGCGCGCGGGCCGGAGCCGGGACGGGAACGGGGGGTCATGCCGCCAGCCTAGGCGTCGGTCCCGACGCGCGAGGACCGCCGCGCGAGCGCTGTGACGCCCGGTCGACGCCGGGGCGCGCTCAGCGCGGCGCGACCAGCACCTGCAGGGCGCGGGCCCGCACCTCCACCCGCAGCGGCAGCGGCCCGAGCCGCTCGCCGTCGGCGTGCGCGACCGGCAGGGGCCGCTCGCCCGCGACCCAGGCGTCGGGGCCGGGCTCGATCGTCACGGCGCGCGCCCGCACGACGTGGACCTTGCGGCGTCGCACGTGAGAGCCGGTGAACATGCTCGGGAAGACGGCGAGGGCGCCCGCCCGCGACAGGTCGGTCGCGACGAGCACGTCGAGCAGGCCGTCGTCGAGGGAGGCCGCCGGGGCGACGCGGATGCCCCCGCCGATCTGCGGCCCGTTGGCCGCGGCGACGAGGGCCGCGCGGCCCGACCAGGTCGCGGTGCCCCCGGGCCCGGGACGCAGGTGCAGCGCGGAGCCGGCACCCGAGCGGAGCCCTGCCGGGCCGTCGGCGACGCCGTCGAACGTGAGCCGGTACGACCAGGGGCGGTAGCGCACCAGCTCGAGCGCGGCGGCCACGGTGTACCGGGCGCTGCCGCGCGGGTGCCGCAGCCGGTTGGCGCGGGCGTTCACCGCCGCGTCGAGCCCCGCGGAGACCGCGCCCGCCACCCACCTCGGGCCGTCGGCGCGGCCGGCACCCTGGTCGGCGCCGGAACCGGGACTGACGAGACCCGGCCCGGTGACCAGGGCCGCGTCCACCGGGCGCCGCCCGGCGGCGCCGGCGTCCAGCGCCCGGCACAGCGCGACGCCCGCCGCGCCAGGATCGCGCACGGGCAGCCCGAGCGTCGCGGCGAAGTCGTTGCCCGTGCCCACGGGCACGATGCCGAGGGGGACGTCCGTGCCCGCCACGGCCTGCGCGCCGAGGTGGACCATGCCGTCGCCGCCGACCACGACGAGCGCGTCCACGCCCGTGCCGCCCGTGCCGTCGACGGCAGCCCGTGCCCGGGCGAGAGCCGCGTCGGCGTCCGGGCCGGACAGGTCGACGACGTCGTGGCCCGCCCGGCGCAGCCCGGCCAGGACGCCCGCGCCGGCGTGCACGGCGCGCCCCCTGCCCGCCGTCGGGTTGACGACCACGCCGAGGCGGCGCGGGCGGGCCGCCCCGTGCAGGCCGGGCTCAGACAGTGGGGGCGACCCTGCGCTTGTCGGCACGCCGGTCGTGCAGCAGGCACAGGCCGAGGGCGCCGAAGTACAGCACGCAGATCGGCAGCGCGACGAAGATCATCGTCAGGGCGTCCGGCGTCGGCGTCATCACCGCCGCGAACACGAAGGCGATGAGCACGGCCCACCGCCAGCCCTTCGCGAGGGTCTCGTGCCGCAGCACGCCGGCCATGTTCAGCCCGACGAGGAACACCGGCGACACGAACGCGATGCCGAACGCCAGCACCAGGCGCATGACGAAGCTGAGGTACCCCTGGGCGTCGGTGAAGTTCACCGCCCCCTCGGGCACGAAGCCGGCCAGGATGTCGACGGCGTGCGGCAGCACCCACCACGCCAGCGCGGCACCGCCGAGGAAGAGGGGCACCGCGGCGCCGAGGAACCCGTAGGCGTACCCCTTCTCCCGCTTCGTCAGGCCGGGGGTCACGAAGGACCACAGCTGGTAGAGCCACCACGGGCACGTGACGATGACGCCGAGGAAGAGGGAGACCTTGACCTTCATGTCGAGCGCCGACGCCATGCCCGTGAAGTTGAGCGCGATCGTCTTGCCCTGCTCCTGCGCCGCCGCCGACAGGGGGGCCTGCAGCGCCGCGAGCAGCGGTTCGTACAGGACCCATCCGGCGGCGGCACCCACCACGAGGCCGCACGCGGCGAGGAAGAGCCGCTTGCGCAGCTCCAGCAGGTGCTCGCGCAGGGGCATGCGCCCCTCGGGGTCCCGGGACTGTCCGGGCACCGACTAGGCCCGCGGCTGCTTCGGGTCGATCAGACCCGGGATCTGCTCGCCGTCGCCCGTGGCCGGGGCGTTCGCCGACGTCGACGTCGACGAGGAGGCGGTGCCGGTGGACCGCGACGTGGTGTCGGCCGGCGGCTCGTTCGAGTCGCCCGGGTTGCCGTCGTCGGTGAGGTCCTTGACCTCCTTCTTGAAGATCTTCAGCGACTGGCCGACGCTGCGCGCCAGGTCAGGGAGCCTGCGCGCCCCGAACAGCAGCAGGATCACGACCACCAGCACGATGATGTGCCAGGGCTTGAGCATGCCCATGAGAATGGCTCCTCGTTCTCGTCCGCCCGTGGGCGGGGGTGTGTCGGGGTCAACCCTAGTGGGTCTCCCGGTCCGTGACGGTGACGTTCAGGTGACGACCGTGCGCGGCGGGTGCGGGCACTAGCTCCTGCGCGCCGGGGTGCGGGACCGCAGGGCCGCGTGCGACGCCTTGTCGGCGGTGCGGGCGGCCACCCAGCTCCCGGTCCCCCAGCGCCGCCACGTGGCCGCCTGGCGCTCGCGGCGTGCCGCGGACCGCTCGGCCTTGAGCCGGCGACGCCGGGCCACGCGTTCGCGCAGCACCACGGGGTCGTCGAAGAGGGTGGGCGAGGTGTCGGCGCGGTGCGCCTCCGCCTCGGCGACCGCGGCGGAGATGCGGTCGGCGGCGGACCCGAGCACCTCCCCGGCACGGGTGGCCTCGCGCAGCGCGCGCACCCCCGCCCGCCACAGGTGACGCCCCAGGAAGAACGCGCCCACCAGGGTCGCGACGACGAGCCCGGCCCAGATCCAGCCCCACATGCGGGTCAGCCTACGGTCTTCGTGGCGCCGGGCCCGTCGTCCCCGGCCGGGGGTGCGCCGGACCCGTCGCCGGACCCGTCGTGCCGGGTGCCGGGCTCGTCGGCGGTGGTCGAGGCGTACGCGGCGAGCGCGGCCCGGGCGGACTGCGCGACGTCGCGGGCGACGTCGGGCGGGTCGACGGCCACGACGTCGGGCGCGTTCGCGAGCAGCAGCCGCCGCAGCCACGCCGGGTTGGTCACGCGCAGGCGCACCTCGACCGTGCCGTCCGGCAGGTCGCGCACGGACTCGGCGGGCACCTCCTCCGCGACCCAGCGGGCCGCGGACGCGAGCCGCAGCGTCGCCGCGGGGGCGCCGCGGTGCGCGACGGACGCCCACACGTCGGCGCCCAGGTCGCCGGCGACGGCGGCGTCGCGCTCGGCGACCGGCTCGTCCAGGACGCGGGCGTCGAGGATCCGGTCGACCCGGAAGGTGCGGCGCCCGTCCACGCGCAGGCACCAGCCCACGAGGTACATGGCGCCGTCCTGGGTGAGCAGCCGCAGCGGGTCGACGTCCCGCTCGGTCGTGACGTCGGCGGCGTTGACGTACCGCAGGTGCAGGCGGCGGCCCTCGGCCAGCGCGGTCGTGACGGCCGCGACCACCTGCGGGTCGCCGTCGCCCTCGAGCTGCACGTCCACGGCACCGGCAGCCTCTCCCGTCGCGGCCGTCAGCTTGTCCAGCGCCGACGCCACGACGGCGGCCCGGCGCCGGTCCGCCTGCACCGCCGGGGACGCGTGCATGGCCCTCAGCGCGGCGACGAGCGCGACCGCCTCCCGGGTGCCCAGGCGCAGGGGGCGCGTCATTCCGCGCGCCTGCGTGAGGGTCACGACGCCGTCCTCGAGGGAGAACGCGTCGAAGTCGATGAGGTCGTCGGGCATGTACCCGGGGGTGCCCGACACCCACAGGGCGTCCACGTCCTCGCGCACCTGCCGCGGGGTGACCCCGAACCGGTCGGCGAGCTCCTCCACCCGCACCGGCCCGGCGCCGTCGAGGTACGCGACCAGCCCGAGCAGCCGCACCAGCCGGTCGTCGGCCCGCTCAGCCATGCGAACCCTCCCTCACCGCGTCGTCACCCTCGTCACCCGTCACACCCGCAGCACCGTCAGGGTCGCCGTCGTCAGTGCCGTCGAGCGTCGCGGCCGCCGCCAGCCGCCGCAGCACGTCCTCGCGCAGCCGGGCCGGGCGCAGCACCACGACCGCGGGCCCGTACCCCGCCACCTCGTCCGCGAACGCCGACAGGCTGCGGAACTCCACCTCGAGCACGTCCCGGCCGTCCCGCCGGCCCTCCCCGGGTCCGTCGCCCCCCGGCAGCGCCCGCGCCCGCAGCGCCTGCGCCCGCTCCGGCACGACGGCGAGCACGGCCCGCTGCAGCACCCCGACCCGCTCCCCCAGCATCGCGTCGACGTCCACGGCCTGCGGGACGTCGAACGCCCCCGCCTGCGACCCCACGCGCACCTTGCCCGAGATCCGCGACAGCCGGAACACCCGCGCCGCCCCGCGCGCCCGGTCGAAGCCGACCAGGTACCAGCCGCTGCCGCGCGCCGCGATGCGCCACGGCTCCACGTGCCGCGTCAGCTCCTGACCCGTGCTCGCCGCCCGGTACCGGAACGACACGTCCCGGCGCTCCGAGACCGCCTCCAGCAGCGGCACGTACGCGTCGCCCGCCGCCCGCACCCGCGGCGCCAGCCCGGCCACCGCGTCCGCCGCGACCTCCCCGGCCCCCGCCGCCCGCAGCTTCGTCATCGCCCGCGACATGTCCGTGCGCAGCGTCTTGTCCGACCACAGCTGCGCCGCCAGCGCCACCACGCCCAGCTCCGCCGGCGTCAGGTCCACCGCGCCCAGCGCGTACGCGTCGTTGTCGATCCGGTACCCGACCTCGTCGCTGTGCCCACCCGCGTCCACCGTGACGATCGGGATCCCCAGCGCCCGCAACGTGTCCTTGTCCCGCTCGAACATCCGCTCGAACGCCTCCGTCGACGGCGCGTCACCGTACCCGGCCACACCACCGCGCACCTGCTGCTTCGTCATCGACGCGCTCGTGTTCACCAGGGCGATGACGAGGTTCAGGAGGCGTTCGGCGGGCGGGGTGCCCCGCGACGACGGCGCGGGATCGGGAGGCTCGGCAGCAGCCGGGACCGCAGGGTTCGCTGGCATCGCCACCAACTTAGTCGCCGGTAGCCTTCCACGGGTGACGACAGCGCCGAACCCGCCCCAGCCCCGCACGCCCCGCGCCGGCCAGCCCGACGGCCAGCCCGACGGCCGGCACAGCACCCCCACCGGGCACGTCACCTGGCGCACCGGCACCGTCACCGCCCGCGGCGCCGCCTGGACCGGCGCCCGCGAGGTCACCCTCCGCCTCGACGCCCCCCTGCCGTCGCGCGACCTCACCACCGCGCCCTGGGAGGTCCGCGGGCTCGCCTACACCACCCTCGTCGGCGACCCCGACGTCGGCGACCGGCTCCTGGTCAACGTCTCCGCCCTCGCCCGCGGCCTCGGCACCGGCGGGTACGCCCTCGTCGTCGGCCCCGCCGGCGACGCCGCCACCACCCTGCCCGCCGACCCGCAGACCGGCCCCGGGCACCTCGTCAAGGCGCGCTACACCCCCCTGCAGGCCATGGTCCTCGGCGTCGACGAGCAGGAGTCCGACCACCACGACACCCTCCGCGACGCCGACGACCTCGCCGGGATGCCCGTCGTCGTCGCCGACCTGCACTCCGCGCTCCCCGCCGTCGTCGCCGGCGCCCGCCACGCCGCCGAGCTCGCCGGCCGGCCCCACCCCCGCGTCGCCTACGTCATGACCGACGGCGGCGCCCTGCCCGCCGCCTTCTCCCGCACCGTCGCCACCCTGCGCGACACCGGCTGGCTCCACACCACCGTCACCGTCGGCCAGGCGTTCGGCGGCGACCTCGAGGCCGTCACCGTGCACACCGGCCTCCTCGCCGCCCGCCACGTCGCCGGCGCCGACCTCGTCGTCCTCGCCCAGGGCCCCGGCAACCTCGGCACCGGCACCCGTTGGGGGTTCTCCGGCGTCGCCGCCGGCGAGGCCGTCAACGCCGCCGCCACCCTCGGCGGCCGGCCCGTCGCCTCCCTCCGCGTCTCCGGCGCCGACCCCCGCGACCGGCACCGCGGCGTCTCCCACCACAGCCTCACCGCCTACGGCCGCGTGGCGCTCGCCGCCGCCGACGTCCCCGTCCCCCTGCCGACCCCCGACCTCGAGGCACTCCCCGCCTGGGGAACAGACCTCACCCGCCAGGTCCGCGAGCAGGCCACCACCCTCACCGCCGCCCCCGCCCGCCACCGGCTCCACGACGTCCCCGCCGACGCCGCCCTCCTCGACGCCCTGCGCCGCTCCCCCGCCCGCCTGTCCACCATGGGCCGGTCCCTCGACGGCGACCCCGCCGCCTTCGTCACCGCCGCCGTCGCCGGGATCCACGCCACCCACCTCACCCACGAGGACACCACCAGCCGATAGCGTCAGCGCATGGCCCCACCGACGCGGACCCGCCGCGCCGCCGCACGGCGCACCCTCGCACCGCTCGCCGCCGCGACCCTCGCGCTCCTCGTCGTCCTCGGCGCCGCCACCGCCACCCCCTGGCGGTTCAGCCTCCCCGACGTGGCACTCCCCGCCCCCACCGCCAGCGACCCCGTCGTCGACCGCCGGCCCGGCCAGCTCGTCCCCAGCGACCAGGAACCCCCGTCCACCGACGTCATCACCTGGATCGTCGTCGCCCTCTCCGTCGCCGGCGCCCTCCTCGTCGCCGTCCTCCTGTGGCTCCTCGCCCGACGCGCCGTCCGCGCCCTCGCCACCCCCGAGGAGGACGACGACGCCGACGACCTCACCCCCGGCCACGCCACCACCGCCACCGTCGCCGACCTTCCCCTCCCCGAGCTCCAGGACGCCGTCACCACCGCCCTCGCCCGCATCGACGCCGCCGCCACCCCCCACGACGCCGTCGTCGCCGCCTGGGTCGCCCTCGAGGACGCCGCCGCCGAGCACGGCACCCGACGCGACCCCGCCCAGACCACCACCGAGTTCACCGCACGCCTGCTCACCGCCCACCGCCACGACGGACGCACCGTCCCCGCCACCGACGTCGACACCCTCCGCCGCCTCTACCAGCACGCCCGCTTCACCGACCGGCCCGTGGCTCCCGACGCCGTCCACGCCGCCCGCACCGCGCTCTCCCGCATCGCCCGCGCCCTCGACACCTCCCCGCACCCATGACCCGGAAGCACACCCCGCGCACCCCGCCTCTGCGCGCCCTCCTCACCGTCGGCCTCCCGGCGCTCGCGGCCTGCGTGGCACTCACCCTCACCGGGGTGCTCGACCTGCTGCACGCCGCGCTGCTCGTCGTCGTCGCCGGGACGACGGTCGCCCTGTGGCGACGTCTCGACGACGGCGAGGAGACGCCGTGGCCGGACGTCGTGCACGACCGTCGCGAGGGCGCCCGCAACGACGTCAGCGAGCTCGGCTGGGCCACGTTCACCCGCAGCGGCGCCGTGGGCGACCGGGTGCTGCGCCGCGTCCGCGACCTCGCCGCGGACCGGCTCGCCGAGCGCGGTGTGGACCTCGCCGCACCGGGCGGACCTGCTGCCGCCGCGAGCCTCCTGGGGGCCGACGTCGTCCACGGCCTCACCACGAGCCGTCCCGTGAGCCGCGGCGAGGTGCACCGCTGGCTAGACGCCCTCGACGCGATGCCGGCCGGCCCGCACTCCTCCGCACCGTCCGACGCACCGTCCACCGCCCGTCCCGAAGGAAGGCCCGAGAGATGACCGACGACCCCGCGCACCCCCTTCCCGTCCCCGAGGTGGCCGCCCTCGGCCGCCGCGTCCTCGACGAGGTCGCCACCGCGGTCGTCGGCATGCGCGGCACGCTCGAGCTCGCGCTCGCCACCGTGCTCGCCGGCGGGCACGTGCTGTTCGAGGACGTGCCCGGACTCGGCAAGACGCTCGCGGCGCGGTCGCTGGCCACCGCGCTCGGCCTCGACTTCGCCCGCCTGCAGTGCACCCCCGACCTGCTGCCCAGCGACATCACCGGCTCGTCGGTGTTCGACCCCGTGAGCCGTGAGTTCGTCTTCCGCCCGGGCCCGGTGTTCACGGGGCTCTTCCTCGCCGACGAGGTCAACCGCACCCCGCCCAAGACGCAGTCCGCGCTCCTCGAGGCGATGGCGGAGCGCCAGGTCTCGGTCGACGGAGCCTCCCGGCCGCTGCCGAGCCCGTTCCACGTCATGGCCACGTCGAACCCCGTGGAGTACGAGGGCACGTATCCCCTCCCGGAGGCGCAGCTCGACCGCTTCATGGTGCGCCTCGAGGTGGGCTACCCGGACCGGGCTCAGGAGCAGGACGTGCTGCTGCGCCGGGTGGCGCGGCGCCAGGAGGCGGCACCCGTGCGCGCCGTCGTCGACGCCGCGACCGTGCGCGGCATGCAGGCCGGGGTCGAGACCACCGAGGTGGACCCCGACGTCGCCGGCTACTGCGTCGACCTCGCCGCCGCCACCCGCACCCACGGTGCGCTCGAGGTCGGGGCCTCGCCCCGCGGCTCGCAGAACCTCCTGCTCCTGGCCCGCGCGGTCGCCGTGCTGGACGGTCGCGACTTCGTCCTGCCGGAGGACGTCAAGCGCGTGGCCGTCCCGGTGCTCGCGCACCGCCTCACCCTCACGCCGACCGCCTGGGCCTCGGCGGTCCGCGCCCAGGACGTCGTGACCGAGCTCCTCGCCTCCGTGCCGGGGCCCGCCACGGTCGGACGGCAGGGGTGAGGCCCTGATGCCCGACAGCCCGACGGGAACTACCCCGGCGGCCTGGCGACGCAGCCCCCAGGCGGCCGCGGGCCTCGGCGCCGGCGTCCTCGTGCTCGCCCTGGGCCTGCTCACCGGGCGGGCCGACGTCGCGCTGCTCGGCGTCGCCCCGCTCCTCGGCGCGCTGTGGGCCGGCCGCCCGGGGGCGTGGCGCACGGCCGTGCCGCGGCACGGCACCGGGGTCACGATCGAGCCGACCGCCCGCGCCGCCGCCCCCGGCGAGCTCACCGCCGTGCTGCGCCTCGCCCCCGCGCCCGGGAGCGAGCTCCTCCACGCCCGCGTCTCCGCACCCGGCCACCGCACGGCCGGGGTCGTCGTCGCCGCGACCCCGCGCGACCTGCCGCTCAGCCTGAGCACCGTCCGCACCGGCCCGCAGCGCACCTTCCACGTCGACGCGCGGGGCTACGGTGCGGGCGGCACCGTCGCGGAGGACCCGGTCTCCGTCGCCGCACCCGACCGGCTCGTGCTCCCCACCGCCATGCCGCTCCAGCGGGTCCCCGTGCCGCGCCGGCTGCGCGGGCTCACCGGCCCGCACACGTCCCGCCGCCTCGGCGACGGCGACGAGCTGCGCGACGTGCACCCGTTCGCACCCGGCGACCGGCTGCGCCGCATCGACTGGCGCACCACCGCGCGGCGCTCCCCGGACCTGTCGACCCTGTACGTGCGCCGGACCTACGCCACGGCCGAGGCGACCGCCGTGCTCGTCGTCGACTCGCGCGACGACGTCGGGCCCGACCTGCGCACCTGGCGCGGAACCGGACCGCAGCGCGTGGACGAGCCCACGTCCCTCGACCTCGCGCGGCACGCCGCGGCCTCCGTGGCGGGCGCGCTCGTCGCGGCGGGCGACCGCGTCGGGGTGGACGACCTCGGACGACGGCGGCGCCCGCTCCCGCCCGCTGCGGGCCGCCGCCATCTGCGACGCGTGCTGCACGCGCTCGCGCTGAGCAGCCCGGTCGGCAGCCCCGACCGGCGGTTGCGGGCCCCGCAGGTGCCCGCCGACGCCGTGGTGTACCTGTTCAGCACCGTGCTTGACGACGAGCCGCTCGCGCTGGTGCGCGCCTGGCGCTCCGTCGGCCACCCCGTCGTCCTGGTCGACACCCTGCCCGACGTGCGCGGGGCGCGCGAGGAGCACATGCGCCTCGCGTGGCGCGTCACACGGGCCGAGCGGGACGACCGGCTGCACCGCATGGTGGCCGAGGGCGTGCCCGTCGTGCGCTGGGCGGGCGACGCCCGCCAGGAGGCGGCCCTCCGCCTCGAGGCGTTGGTCCGCGCCGACGAACGGCACCGGCGCGGCGCCGTGGGGGCGCGATGAGCCGCACCCTGCCCGCCCGGGTCCGGGCCTGGTGGCGGTCGCGGTACGCCACCGGGCGCCCGCTGCCGGTCGTCGGCGTGACGACCGGGCGCCGGGTGCCCGGCTGGACGCTGCGGGCCGCCTTCGTCGTCGCCGTGGCCGTGCTCGTGGCCGCAGCCGGCACGCGGGCCCACCTCCTCACCGAGCTGCTCGTCCTCATCACCGGGGTCGTCACCGTGTGGGCCGCGGTCCGCCCCGGTCCCGCGCCCGCGCACGTCGCCCTCGTGACCGCGGCGCTCGAGCTGCTCGGGTCCGGCGCGGCACCTTTCGACCCGGCCGTGCTGTGGCTCGCCCCCCTCGCGTACGTGGTGACACGGCTCGGGTGGTGGGCGTCCCACGTCGCCGCGACGGAGCGCGTGGAGATCGCCGCCCTGCGGCACGGCCTCGCGCGCGACGGGGTCCTCGTCGCGGTCGCGCTCATGGCCGGGGGCGCGGCCTGGGCGGTGGCCGGCCGCGAGGTGCCGTGGCTCGTGGCCCTCGGGGTGGCGGCCCTGGCCGCGCTCGCGTGGACCGCCGTCCGGCGCGACGATGGCGAGGCGCGCTGACCTCACGGCCGCGCCGACCCGACGTCGAACGCACGAGGACGGAGACTCCCCGATGGCTGACCGCAACACCCCGCGCTATACGGTGCCCTCGCTCACGACCCAGCAGGGCGCGAAGGTGGCCGCCATCCTGCAGGAGCGGCTCAACTCCCTGACCGACCTCCACCTGACCCTCAAGCACGTGCACTGGAACGTGGTGGGCCCGCACTTCATCGCGGTGCACGAGATGCTCGACCCGCAGGTCGACGCGGTCCGCGCCATGACGGACGCGGTGGCCGAGCGCATCGCGACCCTCGGTGTCTCGCCGGTCGGCACGCCGGGTGCTCTCGTCGCGACGCGCACCTGGGACGACTACTCCCTGCGCCGGGCCTCCGCCATCGAGCACCTCGGAGCCCTGGACGAGGTCTACGAGGGCGTCATCACCGCGCACCGCAAGGCCGCGAAGGACACCGAGCCCCTCGACGACGTGACCAACGACCTGCTCATCGGCCACCTGCACGAGCTCGAGCTGTTCCACTGGTTCGTCCGCGCCCACCTCGAGAGCGCCGGCGGCGATCTCTCGACCGCAGGGGCCACCACCGAGAAGGGCGCCGCGCAGAAGGCCGCCGCGGGCAGGACCGCCGCCGCGAAGACCGCCTCGAGCAGGACCACGACGGCTCGGAAGAAGAAGTAGCCCGGCCTCGCCCGACGTCCCGGCACCGGAGGGGCGCCGTCCGCACCGGCGGGCGGCGCCCCTCCGGCATGATGAGGCCGTGATCCGTCCCTACCGCGCCACCGACCGAGCCGCCGTCGCCGAGGTCTGCGTCCGCACCGCCGCGGGCGGGGCCGACGCCCGCGGCCTCTACTCCGACGACCTCCTCATGCCCGAGGTGTTCGCGCTCCCCTACGTCGACCACTCGCCCGAGCTCGCGTTCGTCGTCGTCCGGCCGGACGACGAGCTCGCCGCGGACCCTCGGCCCGCCGACCCGGCCGACGACGTCCTGCGTGTCGACGACGGCCGCCTGACCGGGTACGTGATCGCCGTGGCCGACACCCGCGCCTTCGTCTCGTGGTGGGAGCGCGCCTGGGCGCCGGGGTTCGCCGAGCGCCACCCGCGGGCGGGGGCCGCGCCCGCGGGCCGGGAGCCCGCGTTCTCCGAGGCCGCCCTGCTCGACGCCGGCAAGGACCCGGGCCGCATGGTGCGCGGCATCAGCGCCGAGGAGCTCGACCGGTATCCGGCGCACCTGCACATCGATCTCCTGCCCGAGAACCAGGGGCGCGGTCTCGGCCGCCGCCTCATGGACACGCTGCGCGCCGCGCTCGCCGAGCGCGGGGTGCCCGGCGTCCACCTCGGGATGGACCCGGCCAACAGCCGGGCGCGGGCGTTCTACGACCGGTACGGCTTCCACGAGCTGCCGTCGCACTCCCCCGGGGCGCCGTTGCTGGGCATCGCCACCGCCACCGCCACCGCCTGACCGTCGTCCCGGGTCGGCCCTCAGGAGACGCGCCGGCGACCCCGCTCTCTGGGCCCCGGTCGGTGAGCCGTTCGCGGCAATACCTGGTGTTTCAAGGCGCGTGACACACTATTTTTCGCGGATGATGGAGATCGCGTCCTCACCGGGCTGCTCATCGACCTGCTCGACACCCTCGCCCGGGGGCACCAGCTCCCGGCCCAGGTCCGGCACGCCCGCGTCCACCCACGCCCTGCGCACCTGCTCGAACCGCGTCGGCAGCGGCGCCCGGACCGCCCCGTAGCGCGCGTTGGTGCGATGGGCGAAGCGCCGCCACGAGAGCACCAGCCCCTGCCGTGTGATCGGCAGCCCGCTCGCGACCGTCGTGCCGTTGTCGTGCGTGTGGTGCACGGTGAGCAGCAGCGCGCGCGGCACCGAGCCCTCCAGCTCGGCGGCGAGCTCCTCCCGCACGACCATCCAGTGCCGCAGCAGCAGCACCACCTCGGGCGGCAGCCGGTGCTCGCGCAGCGTCCGGTGCTTGCCGTGGCGCAGCAGGACCCTCCCCTCCCCCGGGTCCCGCGCGCCGCCGACCCGGCCACGCCGGGCGGCCGCAGCCGGCTCCGGCCCCAGATCGAGGTCCTCCGCCCGCACCCGCAGCAGGTCGCCGTAGCGCGCGCCCGTCGCCCGGGTGAGCCCCGCGATCACCGCCAGGCGCACCACCTCGGGCTTCCCGCCGGGGCGCAGCGCCTCCACGGACAGCTCGCGCCAGACCCACTCCGCCTCGTCCAGCGAGACCGTGGGGCGCGGGTACCGGGTGACGGGCGCCGCAGCAGGGGCGTCACTCTCCGGGGCGGAGGCCCCGTTCCTGCTCTGCGTCATGGGTCCATCCTGGCGCTTGGCACACTTTTTCTCCGGAGGTCGCTCGGCGTGTCGACGGCCGTCGTAGCCTCGTGCGGTGAGCCGACCCGACAGCCCCTCCCCTCCCGCGCTCCCGGGCACGCTCGCCGCCCCCGTCGACCACGAGCTGGTCGTCAAGAAGTCGCGCTTCTCGCTCATCTCGCCCCGGCCCCCTCGGTCGAGGCCGCCGACGCCGTCGTCGCCCGGCTCCGCAAGGAGCACTGGGACGCCCGCCACCACTGCGTGGCCCTGGTGGTCGGCACGCGCGCCGACCAGCAGCGCTCCTCCGACGACGGCGAGCCCTCGGGCACCGCCGGCGTGCCCATGCTGGAGGTGCTGCGACGACGGGAGCTCACCGACGTCGTGGCGGTCGTGACGCGCTACTTCGGCGGCGTCCTCCTCGGCGCCGGCGGCCTGGTGCGGGCCTACTCGGGCGCGGTCGCGGAGGCGCTGGACGTCGCGGCGTCGGCGGGGGTGCTCCGACGCCGCGAGGTGCTCACCGAGGTCACGATCGACGTGCCGCACGCCGACGCCGGCCGCGTCGACCACCTGCTGCGCGACTGGGCGGGGCAGCACGGCGCCGTGCTCGAGCAGCCGACGTACGCCGCCGTCGCGCGGCTCGCCCTGCTGGTGCCGCCGGCCGCGCTCCCCCGCCTGCGCGACGACCTCGCCGCGGCCTCGGCGGGCGCCCTCGCCCCCGTTCCCGGCGCCGACCGCGTCGTCGACCTCCCCGCCCACGTGTTGTGAGCGCGATTTCGGGGACTATCCGGGCGCGGATTGTCCCCGAAATCGCGCTCACAACACCTCAGGAGGTGACGCCGTCCGCGGTGACGGTCGCGCCGTCGGGCACGGTGGCGGGCTCGCCCGCGTCCGCCAGCGCCGCGTCGCCCTCTGCGCGGACGCCGGCGCCGAAGGTCCAGTCGCCGTCGACGGTGAGCGACGACGCCGCCCGCAGCGACGGCGCGCCCTGGGCGAAGCGCTCGTCGAAGCCCGCGATCTGCTTGTAGGTCTTCGAGAGCTTCACCAGCGGGGCGTCGACCTGGGCCACCAGGCGGTAGTCGCCGGTGAGCTCGTAGACGTCGGACCGCATGAGCAGCAGGTCGCTCGTCGTCTTGACCGGCAGGAAGCGCTCGCGCCCCACCTCGATCGCCGTCGCGCCCTCGAACACGGCCACGGCCGCGCCCATGGCGGACTCGATCTGCACGACGGCGGGCGACGACGGATCGGTCGGGTCCACGGTCTTCTCGTTGCGGATCAGCGGCAGCTCGAGCACCCCGCCGGTGCGGTCGAGCTCGGCCGCGAGCGCCTCGAGGTCGAACCAGAGGTTGTTGGTGTGGAAGTACCGGTGCACCGTCGGGTCGAGGGAGATGTCGACGTCGTCCGGGTGCGTCTGCGCCGTCTCGCGCTGCACGATGCGGCCGTCGCTCTTGCGCACCACGAGCTGCCCGCCCTTGACGTCCGCGGGCGTCTTGAGGCACATCTCGGCCGCGTAGGGGGCCCCGGACGCCGCGAACCAGGCCGCGATCGCCCCGTCGGGGGCGGCGCCGAGGTTGTCGGAGTTGGAGACGCTGGCGTACCTGAAGCCCGCGTCCAGGAGCGCCCGCACGACGCCGGACGCGTGCAGGGCGGGGTACAGGTCGCCGTGCCCGGGCGGGCACCACTCGAGCGAGGGGTCGGCGGGCCACTCGACCGGCTCGAGGGTGTCGGCGCGCAGCTTGGGCTCGCGGTTCTGCAGGAAGTCCACCGGCAGGCCGTCGACGGCGAGGTCGTCGTAGGGGGCGAGGGCTGCGAGGGTGTCGTCGCGGGTGCGGAACGAGTTCATCAGCACCAGCGGCAGACGGGCACCCGTGGCCGCCCGGGCGGCGCGCACCTGGCGCACGATGACGTCGAGGAACGTGAGCGACTCCGTACCGCCCGCCTCGCCGGAGCGGTCGGCGGGGGCGTCGTCGCGCACCGTGAGCAGCGACTTCGCCCGGTCCATCCCCATGGAGGTCCCGAGCCCGCCGTTGAGCTTGATGATGGCGGTGCGTGCGAGGGCCGCCTCGGCGTCGGCGTCGGAGACCGCGAGGTCGGCGTGCCGCGGCAGGTCGGTGAGGGGCTCGACGTCCGCCTCGCGCACGAGGCCCGTCTCGCCGGACTCGAGCAGGTGGTAGAAGCGGGTGAAGGTCTCGATCGCGGCGGGGGCGACGCCCTCCGCCTGCATCTTGGATCGGGCCAGGGCAAGTCCGCGGTCGCTCATGAGCAGCACCCTAACCGCGTGCGCTCCGGCTGGTCGGCGCGTCCGGCCGCTCGCAGGTCTCTACTCGAAGCGGGACGGGTCCCCGGCTCCGCCGCGGACGACCTCGGGGTAGCCCTCGGACCAGTCGACGACGGTGGTGGGCTCGGGCAGCACCTCGCCGGCGTCCACGACGGCGTCGACGACGTGGTCGAGCTCCTCCTTGGCCTGCCAGCCGTCGGTGAGGGGCTGCTCGGCGCCCGGCAGGATGAGCGTGGACGACAGCAGGGGCTCGCCGAGCTCGCGCAGCAGCGCCTGCACGACCCGCGAGTCGGGGATGCGCACGCCGATGGTCTTCTTCTTGGGGTGCGCGAGGCGCCGCGGCACCTCCGGGGTGGCGGGGAGGATGAACGTGTACGGCCCGGGGGTGGCGGCCTTGATCGCGCGGAAGGCGGTGTTGTCGAGCCGCACGAGCTGGCCGAGCTGCGCGAAGTCGGCGCACACCAGGGTGAAGTGGTGTCCGGCGTCGAGGTGGCGGATCTGGCGGATCCGCTCGGTGCCGTCGTGCTGGCCGACGCGGCAGCCGAGCGCGTACCCGGAGTCGGTGGGGTAGGCGATGAGCCCCCCGTCGTTCAGCAGCGCGACGACCTGCCCCATCGCCCGGGGCTGCGGGTCGACCGGGTGGACGTCGAAGTAGCGGGCCATGCCCGGCAGCGTATCCCCGGGCGATGGGCCCGCACCTGTCGACGCGTGCGGCGGTCCGGCCTTCCCTCAGCCGACGAGCGCCCTGCGCAGCTCGACCTCGCTGGCGTTGCCGCCCGAGCAGACGACGCCGACCCGGCGCCCCGCGAATGCGGCGGGGTGCGTGAGGACGGCGCCCAGGGCGGCGGCGCCGGCCCCCTCGGCGACGGTCCGGGCGCCGGTGAGGTAGAGGCGCTGGGCGGCGGTGATGGCGTCGTCGTCGACGAGCAGGAAGTCCGTCAGGCGCTCGCGCAGCACGGCCTGGGTGAGGGCGAAGCCGCAGCCGACGGCGAGCCCTTCGGCGCGCGTGGCGTTCGCCGCGGTGCGCAGCTCCCCCGCGCGCCACGAGTCGTGGGCGGCCGGGGACGCGGCGGCCTGCACGGCGATCACGCGCAGGCCGGGGGCGAGCGCGCCCGCGACGAGACAGGCGGCCGCGGCCCCCGAGCCGCCGCCCACCGGGACGACGAGGACGTCGAGGTCGGGCGCCTGCTCCAGGAGCTCGAGGGTCGCGGTGGCCACGCCCGCGACGAGGACCGGCTCGTTGGCGGCGCCGACGAGGCGCGCTCCCGTGGCCGCGGCCACCGCGCCGGCACGCACCCGGGCATCGTCGAAGGTCTCGCCGTCCAGCACCACGTCGGCGCCGAGGTCGCGCACGGCTCGTTCCTTCAGCGGGTTCGGGTGGCGCGGCATGACGATCGTGCAGGCGGTGCCGGTGTGCCGGGCGGCGTGCGCGAGCGCCTGGGCGTGGTTCCCGGTCGAGTAGGCGACGATGCCGCGCCGGCGCGCCTCGTCGTCGAGGCCGAGCAGCAGGTTGAGCGCGCCGCGCACCTTGAACGCGCCCGTGTGCTGCAGGTTCTCGTGCTTGACGACGAGGCTCGCGCCCACGGCGCCCGCCGCGGCGACGGCGCGGTCCAGCTCGGGGTGCGCCAGGGCGGGCGTGCGGACGACGAGCCCGTCGACGCGGCGGGCCGCGGCCAGCACGTCGCGCATCGTCGGGGGCGCGGGCTCCTCGGGGACGGGCTGCGGGATCGTCGTCATCACCTCAGGATCACCGGGGGCCGACCGATAGGTCCAATGCCTGTTCTGACTGCCAGGCATCGATACGGCCGATGCGTCGTCGTAGGCTGACCCCGTGTCCGTCGACCCCGCTCCCCCGCCCCACCTGGACCTCACGCGGCTGCGCGTCCTGGCAGCCGTCGCCCGCACCGGCTCGGTGACCGCCGCCGCGCGCGAGCTGCACTACGCCCAGCCGTCGGTCAGCCACCACCTCGCGCGGCTCGAGGCCGAGGCCGGGATCGCGCTCCTGCAGCGCGCGGGGCGCGGCGTCCGCCTCACGGAGGCGGGCCGTCTGCTCGCCGCCCGCGCGGAGGAGATCCTCGGGCGCGTGGAGGGCGCCCGTCGCGAGCTCGACGCCCTGGCGGGGCTCCGCGCGGGGCGGGCGCGGCTCGCCGCGTTCCCGTCCGCGCTGGCGACGCTCGTGCCCGCCGCCGTCGCCGGGCTGCGGGCCGCGCACCCCGGGCTGAGCGTCGGGCTCGTCGAGGCGGAGCCGCCCGAGGCGGTCGCGGCGCTGCAGGCCGGCGACGTCGACGTCGCCCTCGTCTTCCGGCACACCGATGCCCCGCACGCCCGGCCCGCGATGGACCTGTCGCGTTTCGAGGTCACCGAGGTGCACTCCGAGCCGATCACCCTGGTCCGGCGGGCGGACGGTGCGGGGGCCGGGGCGGGGCAGGGCGACGGTGCGACGTCGCTGGCCGACCTGCGCGACGCCGCCTGGATCGCGGGGTGCGAGCGGTGCCGCGCGGACCTGGTGGCCCGCTGCGCCGCCGCGGGGTACGCACCGCGCATCGCGTTCGAGACGGACGACTACGTGGCCGTGCAGGCCCTGGTGGCGTCCGGGGCCGGCGTGAGCCTGCTGCCCTCGCTCGCCCTGCGCGCCCACCGGAACCCGGACGTCGTGGCGCACCCCCTGCCCGGCGCCACCCGTGAGGTCCTCGCCCTCACCGTCGGCGCGCCGACCCCGGCGGCCCACGCCCTCGTGCAGCGTCTGGTCGAGGCGGGCGACGCCGCCCGCGACTAGCGTGGAGGAGTGCCCGAGGAGCTGGCGTGGCAGCCGGACCTGCTCGGCGGCTGGTGGGCCACCGTCGACTACGACGTCGCCCGCGAGGTGCTGCAGCGCGGCACCGGCGCGCTGCTGTGCCTGGCTTTCCTCCAGGCCCTGGGCCAGTTCCGTCCCCTGCTCGGCGACCACGGGCTGCTCCCGGTGCGGCGGTTCACCGCACAGGTGCGGTTCCGCGACGCGCCGTCGTTGTTCCACCTGTACTACTCCGACCGCCTGCTGGTCGTCGTGGGGGTGCTCGGGACCGCGGGAGGCGCCGCCGTACTGGTGGGGCTGCCGCAGACCGGGCCGTGGTGGGTCACGACCGGGGTCCTGCTCGTGCTGTGGGCGGGCTACCTCTCGATCGTCTCCGTCGGGCAGCGGTTCTACGCGTTCGGCTGGGAGTCGCTGCTGTGCGAGCTCGCGTTCCTCGCCGCGTGGTTCGGCTCCCCCGCCGTCCCCGTGCCGTTCCTGCTGGTGCTCGCCGCGCGCTGGCTGCTGTTCCGGCTGGAGCTCGGCGCCGGCCTGATCAAGTGGCGCGGCGACCGGGCGTGGCGCGACCTCACCGCCCTCGACCACCACCACGAGACGCAGCCGATGCCCGGGCCGCTCTCCTGGCACGCCCACCACCTGCCGCGCTGGTGGCACCGCACGGAGGTGGTGGGCAACCACGTCACGCAGCTGCTCGTGCCCTGGCTGCTGTGGCTGCCGCAGCCGCTGCCCAGCGTGGCCGGCGGCGTCGTCGTCGTGACCCAGGGCTGGCTCGTGCTCACCGGCAACTTCGCGTGGCTGAACTGGGCCGCGATCGTGCTGGGTGCGTCGATGGTGTCCGACGGCGTGTGGCGCGCGCTGCTCGGCGCCCTCGGACCGGCGGCGGCCACGCCCGCCCCGACCCCCGGCGTCCCGCCCGCCTATCTCGTGGCCGCGAGCGCCGTCGTCGTCGTCCTGGGGGTGCTGTCGGTCCGCCCCGCGCTGAACCTCGCCTCCCGGCACCAGCGGATGAACGCGAGCTTCGAGCCGCTGCGCCTGGTGAACGCGTACGGCGCGTTCGGCAGCGTGACCCGGCGGCGCGACGAGGTGATCGTCGAGGGCACGCTCGCCGAGCGGCCCGGGCCCGGCGACTGGCGCGAGTACGCCTTCCGCGGCAAGCCGGGCGACGTCGGTCGCAGGCCGCCGCAGGTCGCGCCGTACCACCTGCGGCTCGACTGGGTGCTGTGGTTCGTGCCCCTGGGCGCCTCGGGGCCGTGGATCCCGCGGCTGTGCCTGCGGCTGCTGGAGGCCGACCCCGCGACGCTGCGGCTGCTGCGACGCGACCCGTTCGACGGCGCGCGCCCCCGCTGGGTGCGGATGCGCCTGTTCCGCTACCGGTACACGACGCCGGACGAACGCCGTCGGACGGGCGACTGGTGGGTACGCGACGAGCTCGAGACGATCGTCGACCCGGTGGACCTCGCGCTCCTGTCGCGCCGAGGACGGCGCTGAGACGACACCGGCCGGCCGCCGCGCCCACGCGCGGGCGCTACCTCGCCGGCCTGATCGACCACCCGCCGCGAGTCATGGGCGGACGGGTCGGCCGAGAGGTTCTTCGCGGGGACGTATCCCTCCCGAAGTGGAGGGCGCCCTGGCGCCCGTGAACGCGTCCCCGCGAAGAACCTCTCGGCCGGCCCGTCCCGCACCGACGGTTTCGGCCCCACGCCGGCTACACGAGCGAGTCCTGCCACGCGGCGTTGAGCGCGGCGTAGTGCCCGTCCCCCGCCGCCAGCTCGTCGGGCGTGCCGTCCTCGATCACGCGCCCGTGCTCCATGACGAGCACGCGGTCGGCGATGGCGACGGTCGACAGCCGGTGGGCGATGATGATGGCCGTGCGGTCGGCCAGCAGGGTCTGCAGGCCGTGCTGCACCAGCCGCTCGCCCGGGATGTCGAGGGACGAGGTCGCCTCGTCGAGCACCAGCACCGCCGGGTCCGCCAGGAAGGCCCGCGCGAACGACAGCAGCTGCCGCTGCCCGGCCGAGACGCGGCCACCGCGCTTGTTGACGTCGGTGTCGTACCCGTCGGGCATGTCGAGGATGAACTCGTGCGCCCCGACCGCCCGTGCGGCGGCCTCGATGTCCGCCTGCGAGGCGCCGGGCCGCCCGAGGGCGATGTTCTCCCGCACCGACCCGCTGAACAGGTACGCCTCCTGCGTCACCATGACCACGGCGCGCCGCAGGTCGGTGGTCGACAGGTCGCGCACGTCCACGCCGTCGAGCTGCACGCGCCCCTCGCTCGCGTCGTAGAACCGGGTCACGAGCTTGGCGAGCGTGGACTTGCCCGCGCCCGTCGTGCCGACCAGCGCCACCGTCTGCCCCGCCGGGATCGTGAGGTCCAGGTCGGGCAGGACGACGGGGCCGTCGCCGTAGCGGAAGGTGACGTGGTCCAGCCGCAGGGCGCCGCGCGCGTGCGGCAGCGCCACGGGACGGCGCGGTTCGACGACGGTCGGCTCCTCGGCCAGCAGGCCGGAGACCTTCTCGAGCGCCGCCGTGGCGGACTGGAAGGAGTTGTAGAAGTTCCCGAGCTGCTGGATCGGCTGGAAGAACCGCTTCACGTACAGCAGCGCCGCCACGAGCACGCCGACGTCCAGGCCGCCGGAGTAGACGCGCCAGCCGCCGATCGCGAGCGCGACCGCGACCGCCACGTTCCCGATGAGCACCAGGCCCGGCTGGTAGCGGCCGTTGAGCCCCATGGTGTTGAGGTTGGCGTCCCGGTACTGCTCGCTGAGCAGGCCGTACTCGGCCTCCGTGGTCGACTCGCGGCGGAACGCCTGCACGGCCCGCATCCCGGTCATCGTCTCGACGAACTTCACGATGAGCCGCGCGGACGTGGTGCGCTGCTCGCGGTAGAACACCTGCGAGCGCTTCTGGAACCACCGGGTGAGCAGCCAGGCCGGCACGAGCGCCACCGCGAGCACGAGGCCCGAGCGCCAGTCCAGCAGGAACAGGCTCAGACCGGTGAAGATCATCAGCATGAGCGAGGAGACGACGCCGGTGAGCCCGCCGTCGAGCAGCTCGCGCAGCGCCTCGAGGTCCGACGTCTGGCGGCTGATGATGCGGCCGGACGTGTACGACTCGTGGAACTCCAGGCTCAGCAGCTGGGTGTGCCGGAAGACGCGCCGGCGCAGGTCGAGCAGCACGCCCTGCGCGATGCGGGCGGCCTGGCGGACGTACGCGCCGGCGCACAGCCCGCCGACGACCGCGGCGAGCAGGTAGGTGGCACCGACCAGGACGAGGGTGCCGACGTCGCCGGCCCTCAGGTCGGGCACGGCGGAGTCGATGGCCAGCGACACGAGCCACGGCCCGGCCACCTGGCCGAGGGTGGAGACCACCACCAGGAGGCCCGCGAGCGTGAGGGCGCCACGCCGTGGCCGCAGGAGGCCGCCCAGGAGGCGCAGGGAGCGGGACCGGACGGCGCGCGACGCCTCGGCGTCGAGCCGGGTGGCGTCGTCCGACGTCGCGTCGGTGGGGCGGCGACGGTCGCCGTCCTGGGGCGGGGACGACGTGGGCCGGGACGGTTCCGGCGTGCTGGGGCGGCTCACCGCTGTGCCTCCTTCTCGTCCTGCGCGGCCTGGGCCTGCGCGGTCTGGGCCTGCGCGGTCCGGTCGTGGTCAGGTTCCTCCTGGTCGGCGTGCTCGGCGCACTCCTCCCAGTCCTGCTCCAGGCTGGAGATGACGTGCCGGTAGTGGGCGTCGGTGGCGAGCAGGTCGCGGTGCGTGCCCACGGCCGTGATCCGGCCGTCCTGCAGCACGGCGACACGGTCGGCGAGCGCCACGGTGGACGGACGGTGCGCGATGACGAGGCTCGTCGTCCCGTCGAGGACGTCGCGCAGGCGCGTGGTGACGGCCTCCTCGGTGGCGACGTCGAGCGCGGACAGCGGGTCGTCGAGCACGAGCACGGCGGGGCGCGCCGCGATCGCCCGCGCGAGCGCGAGCCGCTGCCGCTGCCCGCCGGACAGGGACAGCCCTTCCTCCCCGATGCGGGTCTCGACGCCGCGCGGCAGGTCGGCGACGAAGCCCGCCTGCGCCACCTCGAGCGCCTCGTGCAGGCGCCGCTCGCGCTCCTCCTCCGGCACGGCGTCGGGGCCGGCCTCGGGGACGCCGAGCAGCACGTTGTCGCGCACCGACGCGGAGAACAGCGTGGGGTCCTCGAACGCGACCGCGACCGCGCGGCGTACGTCGTGGCGTCGCAGCCGGCGCACGTCCACGCCGTCGAGCAGCACCTCGCCGCCGGTGACGTCGAAGATGCGCGGCACCACCATCGCGAGCGTGGACTTGCCCGAGCCTGTGAGCCCGACGAGCGCGGTGGTCGTGCCGACGGGGAGCTCGAGGTCGACGTGCTCGAGCACCGGGCGCGCCGCGTCCTCGTAGCGGAAGGTCACGTCCCGCAGCTCGACGTGGCCGCGCGCCGGGCCGGGCTCTACCGGGTCGGCGGGGTTAGCCAGCGGGTTCGGGGTCTCCATCACCTCGAAGAAGCGGTCGACGGCGGTGCGGGCGTTGAGCGTCATCGAGAGCGTCATGCCGAGGTCGACGACCGGTCCGTTGATGACGGCGGTCGTCAGGAAGAAGGCGACGAGGCTGCCGACGGTGATCTGCCCCTGGGCGGCGAGCACGGTGCCGAGCACGAGGCAGACGGCCAGCGTGACCTCGGGGATGAGCTGCAGCGACGTGGTGACCGTGGCCTGGTTGCCCGCCTTGCGGATCTCCGTGCGCCGCAGCTCCTCCGCCTGGTCGGTGAACGAGTCCAGCGCGTCGCGCCCGCGGCCGAACGCCTTGAGCACCCGGATGCCGTGCACGGACTCCTCGACCGTGGTGGCCAGGTCGCCCGACTGGTCCTGCGAGAGGCGCGCGATGACGCGGTAGCGCCGCGAGAAGCGGAACGCGATGACGGTCACGGGGATCGCGCCGGCGAGGTAGACGAGTCCCAGCCAACCGGCGGTGGCCAGCAGGATGCCGACCCCGACCACGATCGTCACGATGCTGACGACGAGCTGCAGCAGGCCGAAGACCAGCCACCGGCGCAGCAGGCCGAGGTCGCCCATGATGCGGCTCAGCAGCTGGCCGCCGGGCCACCGGTCGTGGAACGCGACGGGCAGGTCCTGCAGGTGGCGGAACAGCGCCATCCGCAGCTCGGCCTCGACCCGGGTGCCCGGGTACATCACGAGGTTGCGGCGCAGCAGCACGAACCCCGCCTCGGCGACGCCCAGCACGAGCACGAGGAGGACGGGCACCACGAGGGCGCCGAGGTCGTGGGCGGCCGCGCCCTCGGCGAGCGGGCCCTCGACGAGGGCCTGCAGCACGCGCGGGATCGCCAGCGCCGCGAGGCTCGCGCCGAGCGCCGAGAAGAGGCCGCCGACCATGCGCGGCACCGCGGGCCGGACGTACGGGTAGAGCCGGCGCACGGACGCGAACGTGGAGAGCTCGGAGCCCGCAGGGGCGGGGGCCGAGGGGGCGCCAGGCGCGGGGGCGGCGTCGCCCGGGCGGCCCGGCGGGCCCTCGGCGCGACCCGGCGGGGTGCCGGGCGCGGCGGGAGGTCGGGGGGCGGAGGAGGCGGGGCTCCTCCTGGGACTTTCGGAGGGATCGGCGCGGCGGGCGCCTCGGCTGCGGCTGCGCGAAGTGCGCTTCGTGTCGGGCATCACATCCATTCTGTCACTCGCCCCCGACACGCTTGCCCGGATCACGCGGTGCGCCGCGAACTCGGGATACCGCTTACCCCCGCGAGATCCCGCCGTCGCGCCCGAGAGCGTGCGCGACGGCGGGAACCCCGACGGGCCCGCGGTCAGGCCACCGCGACGCGCCCGACGACGCGCCCGGGACCGGCGGGGGCACCTGCGGCGTCGCCCGCCTCGCTCGCCGCGCGGGGCAGGCCGGTCTGGTCGAAGAAGGCGAGCTCGTGCTCGCAGGCCGCGCGGAACGCCGCCGCCATCCGGTCGCGGGTGGGCGCGTCGGCCGCCGCGGCGGCCCGGCGCAGGATCGCGACCGCCTCGCGCGTCGCGTCGGCGAAGGCGTCGTCCGCGTAGGTGCCCAGCCACGCCGCGTACGGGTGGTCCGGACGGTTGCGTGCGGCCAGGCGCTCCCCCACGTCCTGGTAGATCCAGTAGCAGGGCAGGACGGCGGCCACGAGGGTGGCGTAGTCGTCGCCGGCCGCGCGCAGGTGGTCGAGATAGGCCGCCGTCGTCGGGCTGGTGGGCACGTCCTGCGGCTCCCCGCCCAGCCAGCGCGTGTGCAGGTCGAGCTCGGTGACCAGCGCACCGTGCGCGCCGCCGGCCCAGAAGGCCTGCTCCGCCCGCGTCGGCGCGAGCTCGCTCGCCCGGGCCAGGCAGCGGGCGTAGTCGCGCAGGTAGAGCGCGTCCTGCTCCAGGTAGGCGCGGAAGTGCGCGGCGTCGAGGGTCCCGTCGCCCAGCGACCGGACGAAGGCCAGGCCGTCGATCGCGGCACGCACGCCCGCCGCGTCGTCCCACCACCGCGCGACGACGTCCTCCCCCTGCCCGTCCCCCTGGCCGTCCCCTGGCGCGGTCCCCGCGCCCGTCGCGGGCGACGTCGCGGGCTGCTCCACCGCGCCGGCGCGCAGGCCCACCAGGTGGTCCACGGGGCCGTTCCCGCGACCGACCCGCAGGCCCTCCCCCGCCCGGATCGCCGCGGTGAGCCACGTCTTGGTGCCCCGCAGCGCCTCGGCCCAGTCGCCCGTGCGGGCGTACCGCGCGGCCAGCCCGCTGGACAGCGAGCAGCCCGTGCCGTGGGTCGAGGAGCTGGGCACGCGCGGTCCCTGCAGCTCGACGAGCACGCCCTGCGGCCCGACGAGGGCGTCCGGGGCCCCGGCCGGCGGCCCGTCGGCCTCGTCGGGGCGCAGGTGGCCGCCCTTCGCCACCACGAGGATCCCGTGCCGGGCCGCCAGCCGCTGCGCCTGGTCGAGGACGGCGGGCCAGCTCGCCGCCGGAGGCTCCTGTGCGAGGGCCGCGAGCTCGGGGAGGTTCGGCGTCACCACGTCCACGCGGCCGAGCAGGTCCCGCACCGCGTCCTCGGCGGCCGGGTCGAGCAGCCGGTCGCCGCTGGTCGCGACCATCACCGGGTCGAGCACGACGGCGGGGCGCCCTGCCGTGCCGGAGGGGCCGGACGCGTCGTGCGGGAGGCCGTCGAGCCAGGCCGCCACGGCCCGGGCCACCGGGGCCGACGCGAGCATCCCGATCTTCACCGCGTCGACGGCCACGTCGTCGCTGACGGCGTCGAGCTGGGCGGCGAGGAACGCGGCGGGCGGCACGTGCACGTCCCGCACCCCGCGGGTGTTCTGCACGGTCAGCGCCGTGACGGCGGCCATCCCGTAGCCGCCCGCGGCCGCGATCGACTTCAGGTCAGCCTGGATCCCCGCACCCCCGGAGGGGTCGGAGCCCGCGACGGCCAGCACGCGGGGGCGGGAGCCTCTCGGCGGCACCGACGGGGCGGCGGGGGCGGGAACGGTGGTGCCGGCGCTGCCGGCGGAGCTGTCTTCAGGTGCGCGCGCACGCATGTCGACATCCCTTCGCTAGTTCGAGCTAGATCAGGTTCGACGGGTGTGTTCTCAGCGCCCCGCCGGCCGGCCGCGACGATGTCGCAGCGATGACCGGCCGGGACGCACCCCGTGTCGTGCGGCCCACCGTAACCCAGGTCAGCGCGGGCGTCGCCGGACGTCCGGCCCTCGCGTGCCGGAGGCCCGCCCGGCCGCGCCGGACGGCGCCGGTGCGGCGTCGGGACGCTGCCGGGGACCTTGTCCGGACGACGCCGCCGGGCCCTCTCCCCCTCGCCCGGTCGCCCGCGCAGACCTCCGCCCCGACCTCCCGCGGCCGTCGCCCACCCGCACGGTAGGGTGCGGGGGTGTCCGTGGTCGTCCGTCGTGTGCGCGAGCTCCTCGTCGCCGGCACGACGCTCAGCATCGCGGCCGCCGCCCACCTCCTGGCCGGCGGCGCGCTGCCCGGGGCACCCCTCGCCTGGTTCGTCGTGCTGGCGCTCACGGCGCCGTTCGCGGTGTGGACCGCCCGCCGCCGGCTGACGCTGCGGCGTCTGCTGCCCGCGATGGTCGCGCTGCAGCTCGTGCAGCACACCGGGCTGTCCGTGCTCGGCGCGGCCGGGCCGGCGGCACCGCACGCCGGCGGCTCCCCCGCGGCGCTGGACGGTCACGCCCTGCATGCCCTGGGCCCGGGCTCCCTCCCGCCCGCCACAGGCCTGCACCTGCACCACGCGGACGACGCCGCCACCACCTCCTGGATGCTCGTCGCGCACGCCGCCGCGGTGCTGCTCACCGCGCTCCTGATCGCGGCGGGCGACCGCGCCGCCGTCAACGTCGCCGGCCACCTGCGGCACGTCGCCGTCCTGGTGCTCAGCGCCGGGGTGCCGCTCGTCGTCCGCGAGCGCACCGTCGTCGTCCGCCCGGCCTGGCGCCCTCGCCCGGCCCGCGCCCTGCGACGCACCCCGCCACGAGGGCCGCCGTCGCCCGTGGGCGCCCTCGCGCGCGCCGCCTGAACCTGCCCTGGTCCGTCGTCGGACGAGGGCAGGCCCCTCGTCGTCCCACGACACGTCCAGACCTGACAGCACCCTGACAGCCAGGAGCAGAAGCACCCATGTCCACGATCACCCCTGCCCTCCGCGCGCGCCGTCTCGCCGGCGCCGCCGCCCTCAGCCTGCCCGCCCTCGTCCTCGGCGCGGCCGCGGCCTCGGCGCACGTGACCGTCACCCCCGACGCGGCCGAGGCCGGGTCGTACGCCACCCTGACCTTCAAGGTCCCCAACGAGTCCGCCGAGGCCTCGACGACCGCCGTGCAGATCGACCTGCCCGCCGACACCCCGTTCACCAGCGTGTCCGTCGAGCCCGTGCCGGGGTGGACCGCCGAGGTCACCCGGGCTCCGCTGCCCGAGCCGGTCGAGGTGCACGGCACCACCGTCACCGAGGCCCCGGCAAGCATCGAGTGGACGGCCGACGACCCCGACGCCGGCATCGCGCCGGGCGAGTTCCTCCGGTTCAGCGTGTCGGCCGGGGCCGTTCCCGAGGGCGTCGAGGAGATCCTCCTGCCGGCGACCCAGACCTACTCCGACGGCGAGGTCGTCGCCTGGGACCAGGCGGCGTCCGGCGACGCCGAGCCCGAGCACCCCGCCCCCGTCCTGCAGGTCGTGCCCGCCACCGAGGACGGTGGGCACGACGGGCACGGTGCGGCGTCGTCCACCACCGGCTCCGCAGGTGCCGGCGCGGGCGGTCAGGCCGCGGCGGACGACGGCGGTTCCACGACGCTCCCGCTGGCGCTGGGCGCGGCGGGCCTGGGCCTCGGGCTCGTGGGCGCCGTCACCGGCGTCGTCGCCCTGGCGCGCACCCGTGCCACCGCCGGGTCGTCCGGCCCGGAGCAGCGGTGACGGCCGGGGGCGGCCACCGCGCCCCGCGACGCGCTCTGGCGGCGGGCGGGACGCTCGCCCTGGCCCTCGGACTCGCCGCCGCCGGGACGGTCGCCGCGGCGGCGCCCGCGAGCGCCCACAACGTCGTCGTCGACACGGTGCCGGCCACGGGTTCGACCGTGACCGAGCCGCCGGAGTCGGTCGACGTGACGTTCGACGACGTCGTGCTCGAGCTGTCCGCGGACGGCTCCAGCACGGTCGTCACGGTGACCGACGCCGAGGGCACGGACCATGCCGTCGGGTGCCCGACGACGCAGGACCGCACCGTGTCCGTGCCCGTCGCGCTGGGCGAGGGCGGCGAGTACACCGTCGACTGGCGGATCGTGTCGGCGGACGGGCACCCCACGAGCGGCGGGTTCTCGTTCACCTACGACCCGCCGGCCGGGACCGAGCCTGCGGTCCCCGCCGCGGACGCGACCCCGTGCGGCGCCGCTCCCGCGGGCGGCGACGCCGGCGCGACCGACGCGGACGGCGGTGCCGACGCGAGCGCCGGGTCGGGCACGGAGTCGGTCACGGCGTCGGACGACGGCGCGTCGGAGCTGGTCGTGGTGCTCGGCATCGCGGGCGGCGTCGTCGTGCTCGCGGGCGCGGCGGTGCTCGTGGCGCTGCGCCTCGCGCGTCGCCGCGACTGACGCACCGCGCGATCCGGCGAGCTGTCAGGGCCAGCGGCGGGTAGACGCCGCCCTGGCCCTGACAGCTCAGGCGCGGGCCCGGTGGCCCGGCTCACGGTCGGGGCGTCCCCGCACCCGGCCCGGGCCGCCTACGATGCCGAGCATGGATGCGGGGCAGATCGTCGGGATCGTGACGGGCCTGGTCGTGGTGGTCGTGCTGGTCACGGCAGTCGCGTTCTGGGTGGTGCGTCGCCGCAAGGCGGCGCGCGGACGGGCTCAGGACCTCGAGGCCGAGCTCCAGCGGCTCGGCGTGGAGGCCGGCTCCGCCCTGGTGCGGGCCGACGAGCGCGCCCGGCTCGCCGAGGACGAGCTCGCGTTCGCGCAGGCCGAGCTCGGTGACCGGGAGACGCGCGAGCTCGCGCCCACCCTCCGCCGGGCCCGCGAGCGCCTCGCCGAGGCGTTCCACCTCAACCAGCTCCTGCACGACCACGTCCCGGACACTGACCAGCAGCGGCGCGAGTGGTCGGCCCGCGTCGTCGACCTCTGCCGGTCGGCCGACGCGTCGCTGGACGAGCTCGACCGAGGCCTCGCGACCCTGCGGCAGACCGTCCGCTCGACCCCCGACGCGGTCGACCGCGTCGACGCCGAGCTGGCGCGGGTGCGCGAGGTCGTGCCCGCCGCGCGCGGCGACCTCGAGCGGCTGCGGGGCCAGTACGCCGAGCGTGCGCTGCTGCCCGTGGCCGACAACCCCGACCAGGCCGAGCGGCTGCTCGAGTTCGCCGCCCGCAGCACCGCGGCGGCCCGCAAGCGCCTCACGACGCAGCAGGTCGCCGAGGCCGGGGCCGCGGCCCGCGCGGCGGAGGAGGCCGTGCGCCGCGCCGAGGGGCTGCTGCGCGCCGTCGACGACTACGAGGCCGAGGCGCTGCGCGCGGAGGCCGCGCTCGGCGCGATCGTCGCGGAGTCCCGTGCCGAGCTCGCCGAGGCGCGCGCCCTCCCGGCGGCCCAGCGCGCGGGCCGGATCGACGGCGCGGTCGTGGCGCTCGAGGACGCCCTGTCCGCCCTGCCCGCGCCCGGCGAGCCCGGCGACCCGGTCGGATCGCTCACCCGGGTCCGTGAGGCCAACACCGCCCTCGACGACGCCGTGGCCGAGCGGGCGGAGCGCGACGAGCGTGCCCGACGGGCGGCGTCCCATCTCGGGCCCGCGCTCGACGACGCCGAGCGGCAGCTCGCGGCGGCACGCTCCGTCGTCGACGACTACCGCGCCCCCGTGGGGCCCGACGCCCGCACCCGCCTGGCGGAGGCCGAGCGGGAGGTCGCGCAGGCGCGCAGCGCCGAGGACCCCGAGCGTGCGGTCGCCGCCGCCCGGCGGGGCGCCGCGCTCGCCGCCGAGGCCGCGACTCTCGCCCACCGCGACATCGCGCGCTCCGGGCACGGCCAGCGCTGGGACGGCGGCTACAACACCGGCGGGCACGACCGTGGGTACGACCGCGGGTACGGCTGGCAGGGCGCTCGGCGCCCCGGCGGGCGCAGCGGCTCGGACGTCTTCGGCGCCGTCCTCGGCGGGATGGTGCTGGGCGGCATCCTGGACGACATCGGGGACATCGGCGACATCTTCGACTGACGCCGCCGGCACGACGGGCGCGGGAGGACTGATGACCACCAGGGTGCGGCGACGCGTGCGGGTGCACGGGCGCGTGCAGGGCGTGGGTTTCCGCTGGGCGACGCGCGAGGCCGCCCGCCGCGCGGGTGTCGGCGGCGTCGTGCGCAACCTCCCCGACGGCACGGTCGAGGCGGAGGTCGAGGGCTCACCCGACGCGGTGGACGCGATGCTCGCCTTCCTGCGTCAGGGCCCGCTCGGCGCGCACGTGACCGCCGTGGACGTCGAGGACGTGCCGCCGGTCGGGGACAGCTCTTTCGACGTCAGCGGCTGACGTCGTGCGGCCCGGGCACCGGCAGCCGCGCCGCCACGTGCTCGACGACGCCCGCTCGCGTGCGCGCGTGCTCCTCGACCGCGAGCCCCCGCTCGAGCACCCAGCGCATCGGCCGACGCCGGAAGTGCTCCCCGGCCACGGGCACGCTCACCGCGTCCGCGAGCGCCTGGAGCGCCCGCAGCGGCCAGGCGCTGGACACCACGTGGTCGGCGAGGAGCAGCAGGCCGCCGGGGCGCAGCACGCGCGTCATCTCGGCCAGGGCCGCCCGCTCGTCGGCGATGCCGCACAGCGAGAAGGTGCACACGACGGTGTCGAACGACGCGTCCGGCAGGTCGAGGGCCTGCGCGTCGCCCTGGCGCAGGTCGGAGCCGGGGTCGATGCCGAGGCCGAGACGCTCCGCCCGACGGCGCGCGACGTCCAGCATGCCGGCGCTCTGGTCGACCCCGACGAAGCCGCCCGCGCGGGTGCCGACCGCCGGGCGGGTGACCGCGGCCGGGTAGTGCTCGAGGTTGAGGCCGGTGCCGACGGCGACCTCGAGGGTGCGTCCCTCTGCCAGCGCGCACAGGTGCCGCCGCAGCCCCGGGAACAGGCGCCGCTCGGCGGCCGCGAAGGCCCGGTCGTACCCCGCCGCCTCGCGGTCCCACCGCCGCCGCAGCCGCGCCGGCCTCCCGCCCTGACCGGCCTCCTGCAGCGCGCCGTCGTCGCTGGTCATGGGCCCAGGCTCCCACGACCGCGGTGACCACGTAGCATCGCGCACGTGACGACTCCCACCCACGCCCGACCCCGCCGGAGCCGCGGCGCCGGCAGCGCCGTCGTGGGCGGCATCGGCGAGATCCTCATCACCCTCGGGGTGGTGCTGGGGCTGTTCGTCGTGTGGCAGCTGTGGTGGACGTCCGTCGAGGCCACGGCGCAGGCGCAGCAGGTGATGCAGGAGTTCGAGGCGACCCTGCCGCCCGCCAACCCCGAGCCCGCCGAGCTGCGCACGGACGACCCGCCCGTGCCGGACCCGGTGGGGTACGGGGAGACGATCGGCACTCTCATCGTGCCCGCGTGGTACGGGCTGACGAACAACGCCATGCCGATCGCGGAGGGCACGGGCATGGACGTGCTCGACCGCGCGATGGCGGGGCACTACGAGACGTCGCAGCAGGTGGGCGAAGTCGGCAACTTCGCGCTCGCCGGGCACCGCCGCACGCACGGCAACTCGTTCCGGCACGTGGACAAGCTGGACGAGGGCGACCAGATCATCGTCGAGACGGCGACGACCTGGTACGTCTACGAGGTCACCGACCACGAGATCGTCACGCCCGACCAGGTGGACGTCGTGGCGCCGGTGCCGCACCACCCGGACCAGAAGCCGACCGAACGGATGCTGACGCTCACCACCTGCCACTCGCTCACCCTGGGCGAGTTCGGCAACGACCACCGCTGGATCACGTACGCGACGTTCGTCGGCTGGATGGACCGCGCCGACGGCACGCCCGAGCAGGTCCGCTGAGAGTCGACGAGACCTCGACGAGAACGAGAGACGACATGTACGCGTGGATCTTCCGTCACCTGCCGGGCAACCTGTTCTGGCGGGTGCTGCAGTCGCTGGTGCTGGTCGCCGCCGTGGTGGCCGCCCTGTTCCTGTGGGTGTTCCCGGCGATCGCCCCGTACCTGACGCTGCTGGAGGGCGACCCCGCGGTGGGCTGACGCCCGGGCCGCGGCGGGCCCGGTCGTCAGCTGCTCGCGCGCACCACGAGCTCGGGGTCGTAGAGCACCTCCTGCGGCGCGGCGGCGGGGTCGTCGATCTCGCGCAGCAGGATCTCGGCGGCGGTGGTGCCGATGGCCTCGGCGGGCTGGCGCACCGTGGTGAGCGGGACGGCGCCGGTGGTGGCGAACGGGATGTCGTCGTAGCCGACGAGCGCGACGTCCTCGGGCACCCGCACCCCGCCGTCCAGGAGCGCGCGCAGCAGGCCGAGCGCGTGCATGTCGTTGCCCGCGAGGACGGCGTCGGGCCGCTCGTCCGGCGCCGCGGCGGCGATCCGGCGCCCCACCTCAGCGCCCTCGGGCACGCCCAGGTCGTCAGAGTGCACGACCTCGAGCGTCGCGCCCGGCGTGCCGTCGACGACCTGGTGCATGCCCTCGAGCCGGCGCCGCACCTGCTGCACCCGCGCCCGGCCGGTGGCGGCGAGCAGCCGGCGCCGTCCGCCGTCCACGAGGTGCTGCGCGGCCACCCGGCCTCCCTCATGGTGCCGCAGGGAGACGGTCGACAGGCGGCCCGTCGGGTCCTGCTGGTCGACCACCACGACCGGGCTGCCCCGCTCCTTGCGCGCCGTCAGCGCGGCCATCTGGGTGTCGTGCGGCGCCACGACCATGCCGTCGAAGCGCAGCTGCTCGAACAGCGCGACGAGGCGCTCCTGCTGCTCGGGGGACTCGTGCGTGCTCCCCGTCACGAGGGTGAGGTCCGCCCCCGCGACCACGCGCTCGACGGCGGTCACGACGTCGGCGAAGAACGGGTTGGACGCGTTGATCACCGACACGCCCACGATGCCGGAGCGCTGCCACCGCAGCTGCCGGGCGGACAGGCTCGGCACGAAGCCCAGCTGCTCCACCGCGGCGCGGATGCGCGCCGTCGTGGCGGGCGCGACCTTCTCGGGGCGGTTGAGGAAGTTGGAGACGGTGGCGGCGGAGACGCCGACGTGCCGCGCCACGTCGTGGATGGTCACCATGCGCCCTCCCCCGGCAGGATGGGCTCATGACCCCGCGCTCCGACGCGCGCACCGACCCGCGCACCGACCCCGGCAAGCCGCTCCGCTTCGGGGTGAAGCTCACGCAGGACGCCCCCGTCGAGACCTTCCGCCAGGTGTGGCAGGTGGCCGACCAGGCCGGGTTCGACCACGTGTGGGTGATGGACCATCTCGCCTCCTTGGGCGCGGACGACGACCGCCCGATCTTCGACGCGTGGGCCATGCAGGCGGCGATGGCCGTGGCCACCTCGCGGGTGCGGATCGGCTGCATGGTGTCCGGCAACTCCTACCGCCACCCGGTGATGCTGGCCAAGCTGGCCACGACGGTCGACCACCTCTCGGGCGGGCGGCTCGAGCTCGGGATCGGCGCCGGCTGGAACGAGCACGAGCACACCATGTACGGCCTCGACCTCGGCAGCGTGCGGACCCGGATGGACCGCCTCGAGGAGGCCCTGCAGGTCCTCACCTCGCTGTGGGAGCGGCCCCGCACCACCTTCGACGGCGCGCACTACCGCCTGGTCGACGCGGTCGCGGAGCCCAAGCCGGTGCAGCGCCCGCACCCCCCGATCTGGGTGGGAGGTTCCGGGCCGCGGCGCACCCTGCGGCTGGTCGCGCAGTACGCGGACGCGTGGAACGACACGTCCAGCACACCCGAGCAGGTGGCCGCGCTCGGCGAGGTGCTCGAGCGCCACTGTGCGGACGTCGGGCGCGACCCGGCACAGATCCGGCGCACGGTGCAGCTGCGGCTGCGCGAGCACCCCCTCGCCGCCCTCCCGGCCCTGGTGGAGCGGTACGCCGCCGCGGGCGTCACGGAGTTCGTGGTGGTGCTGTCCTCGGGCGCTGCCGCGCTGCGCGAGCTCGACGAGGTGGTCGCCGCCCTGCCCACGCTGCGTGCCGCCGCCGGAGCGGGCCACTAGGCCGCACCCGCCTGCGCGGCGTGCAGGGCGGCGTACCGGCCGCCGCGCCGCAGCAGCTCGTCGTGGTCGCCGACCTCGACGACGCGGCCGTGCTCGAGCACGACGATGCGGTCGGCGGCCCGCACGGTGGACAGCCGGTGCGCCACGACGAGGGTCGTGCGGTCGCGCATGAGCCGGTCGAGGGCGTCGCGGACGACGGCCTCCGCCTCCGGGTCGAGCGCGCTGGTGGCCTCGTCGAGGAAGAGGATGCGGGGGTCGCGCACCAGCGCGCGGGCGATCGCGAGCCGCTGGCGCTGCCCGCCTGACAGCCGCGCGCCGCGCTGCCCCACCACGGTGTCCCACCCGTCGGGCTGGGCCTCGACGAAGTCCAGCGCGTTGGCGTCGCGCAGCGCGGCCCGGACTCGCTCGTCGGTCGCCGCCGGGTCCTCGCCGCCGGTGTCGAGCCCGTACGCGACGTTCTCGCGGATGGTGCCCTCGAAGAGCACCGACTCCTGCGGCACGACGGACACGAACCGGCGCACCGTGCGCAGGTCGAGCGCGGACATGTCCGCGCCGTCGAGCAGGAGGCGGCCGGAGGTGGGGCGCACGAACCCGAGCACGAGGTTGAGCAGCGTGGACTTGCCCGAGCCGGACGGCCCGACGAAGGCGACCGTCTCGCCCTCGCGGACCTCGAGGTCGACGTCGTGCAGGGCGTCCTCGACGGCGTCCTCGTACCGGTGCGAGACGTGCTCGAGCCGCAGGTGCCCGCGCACCTCGTCGACCTGGCGACGTCCCTCGTTGCGCTCCAGGTCGGGCTCGGCGAGCACCTCCGCGATCGACCGCACCGACTCCACGCCCCGCGCCGTCACCGGCACCAGGTTGAGCACCTGGGTCAGGCCCTGGGTCAGGAGGCCGAAGTAGGTGGACAGCAGCACGACCTCGCCGGGTGTCACGGGGATGAACCCGGTGAGCGAGACCACGGCGGCCAGGACGAGGCAGCACACCCCGAGCAGCTGCATCGCGACCCACGACACGGACGCCACGCGCCCGTTGAGCAGGTCGAGGCGCAGCGCCGCGCGGCGGACCTCGTCCGCGCCGTCGGCCACCCGCGAGACCGCCGTGCGCTCCAGGCCGTGGGCACGCGTCACGGGGATGAGGGAGGCCATCTCGCCGACGCGCGACGAGAACCCCTCGATCTCGCGCCGGAACTCCTCGTTGCGGGCCTGCGAACGGCGCGACATCGTGCGCCGGATCAGCAGGGCGGTCGGGATGGCCAGGGCGTAGACCGGCAGGAACTCGGGCACCTTGATCGCGGTCATCGTCACGGCGCCGATCATCACCATGGTGGCCGACAGCAGCGGGTGCGTGACCTGCTGCAGCATCAGCTCCACGTTCTCGACGTCGCGCACCACCTTGCTCTGCACGACGGCCGAGCTCGCGCGGGTGTGGTAGCCGATGGATAGCGCCTGGAGCCGCTCGACGAGCGCGTTGCGCAGGGTGGCGCCGGTGCCGCGCACGACGGTCATGAAGTTGCGGGTGTACACGAGATGGTTCGGGTAGTTCTGCGCCAGCAGCACCACCGCGACCGCGAACCAGACCAGCACCGAGGACACCGTGCCGCCCTCGGCCACGATGTCGATCACAGCACCGGTGATGACCGGCAGGAACCACAGCGGCGTCTCCTTGACCGCGAAGGCCGTCAGCGCGACCGCCATGCGACGCGGTTGGGTGCCGAGCAGGCGCAGCAGCGACCGCACCGGCCGCTGGCCGTCGAGCAGGGGTTGGTCGGACGTGCTGGCAAGGGCTTTCCGGCGCACGAATCGATTCTATGCGGACGGGCGCCGGGGCGGGCCCGGCGTCCCACGGCCGCGGCGTGGCCGGGGCCCGGGGACGGCCGCGGTCGGCGCGCGGGCGCGTTCCCGTGCGGTCCTCGCCACAGTCGCCCCCGGACGGTCGGTGGGCGCCTCCGGCACGGCTAACCTGATCCCGTGGCTACCTTCTCGAGCGTGACGCGCCAGCACATCCTCCGGGCGATCGAGGAGTACGACGACCGCGGGCCCGACGCCTTCGTCGGCGTCTACGGGTTCACCCCCACCCCGGCCCACACGTTCGTCCACGAGGAGCGCACGTACGACTCCAAGGCGGTGCTCGGCGTCGCGCACAAGTACGCGACCGGCTTCCCCGCCCGCGCGGAGGACCTCGTCGACGCCAAGTGCGACGACGCCGCCATCCTGCGCAAGCACGGCTTCGTCGCCACGGCGCCCGCCTCGGCGGCGCCGGCTCCCGCGCGCAAGCAGGCCGCCCCGCGGCGGAAGGCGGCGAGCACCACGCCCCGCAAGGCTGCGGTCCCCGAGCCCGAGCTCAAGATCTGCCCCACCTGCTTCACCGCGCTGCCGGGCACCGGCATCTGCGACGAGTGCGGCTGACCGGCCGCCACTGACCGGACGCCGACGGAGGCCCCGATGCCCAGGACGCGACCCACGCCAGGAGCCTCCGCGCGCAGGTACGCGCGCATGTACCGGTTCGGCATCACCCCGTGGGAGCGGTCCGCGCGCGCGGCCTGGGCCGACGTGTCGGCGGTGCTCGACCGCGAGGAGGAGGGTCGCCCCCGGCCGCCGGGGCGGGCTCTCGACCTCGGCTGCGGCCGCGGAACGTACACGCCGGAGCTCGCCCGCCGCGGATGGGACGCCGTCGGCGTCGACGTGGTCCCCCGGGCGATCGAGGAGGCGCGCCGGCGCGCGCCGGGCGTGCGCTTCGAGGTCGGCGACGTGACGGCCCTGGACGCCTCCGGCCTCGGCACCTTCGACCTGTTCCTCGACGTGGGCTGCTTCCAGGGGCTCGACGCCGCCCGGCGGGGCGCCGAGGCGCGGGGCGTGACCGCGTGCGCCCGCCCCGGCGCGACGCTGCTCATGCTCGCGTTCGGCCCGTCGCGCTGGCAGCGTCTGGTCGAGGGCGTGTCCGAGGCAGAGGTCACCGCCGCGTTCGACGGCTGGGACCTGCTCGACGTGCGGGCCGCCGACACCGCGGGGCTCGGCTTCCCGATGAACCGCACGTCGCCGCGCTGGTACCGGCTCGGCCTGCCCACCGGGCCGTAGGGGTCAGCGGGCCCCCTGCCGCACGCGCGCGGCCTGCGAAGTCAGGTGCGTGCGCTCGGCCGAGCTCGTGGCCGCGTCGGCGGCCACCGCGTAGCGCCGCGCCGCGTCGTCGAGGTTCCCGGCCTGCTCGTGCAGGTACGCGGCCGCGGCGTCGCGGCGCGGGAGGTCGGCGGGGAGCGCCTCCACGAGACGCAGGCCGGCGAGCGGCCCGTCGACGTGCCCGACGGCGACGGCCCGGTTGAGCGCCACCACGGGGTTGCGCGGCTCGAGCCGCACCAGCTCGTCGTACCACTCGAGGATCTGCGGCCAGTCGGTCTCGCCCGCGGTCGCGGCGTCGTCGTGCAGGGCCGCGATCGCGGCCTGCGCCTGGTAGGGCCCGAGCCGGTCGCGCGCCAGGGCGCCCTGCAGCAGGGCGACGCCCTCCGCGATGGCTGCCGTGTCCCAGCGGGTGCGTTCCTGCCGGTCGAGGGGCACCAGCTCCCCCGCGGCCGTCGTGCGGGCGTCGCGGCGCGCGTGGTGGAGCAGCAGGAGCGCCAGCAGCCCTGCGGCCTCGGCGTCCTCGGGCACCGCCGCGACGAGCTGGCGCGTGAGCCGGATCGCCTCGGCCGCGAGATCGACGCCGTCCGCCGGGCTGCCCGTGAAGCCCTCGTTGAAGACGAGGTAGAGCACGCGCAGCACGGCGCGCACGTCCCCGGGCTCGACGAACCGCTCCCCTGCCACCGTCTTCTTCGCCCGCGAGATGCGCTGCGCCATCGTCGCCTCGGGCACGAGGAAGGCCCGCGCGATCTGCGCCGTCGTCAGCCCGCCGACAGCGCGCAGCGTGAGGGCCACCGACGAGGCCGGGGTGAGCGCCGGGTGGCAGCACCGGCTGAGCAGCAGCAGCGTGTCGTCCTCGTGCTCCGTCGGGCCGGGCGGCGGCTCGAGCGTCACGCGGATCTCGCGCTGCGCCCGCGACGCCGCCGAGCGGCGCGCGTCGACGAACTTGCGCCACGCGACGGTCACGAGCCAGCCCTTGGGGTCCGTCGGTGCGGCGCCCGGGGCGTCCCAGCGCCGCACCGCCTCCAGGAGCGCCTCCTGCACGGCGTCCTCGGCCGTCGCGAAGTCCGCGCCCCGGCGGACGAGGACGCCGAGGACCTGGGGGCCCAGGCCTCTCAGCGTCTCGTCCCACCCGGTGCCCGGGCGGGAGGGCTGGTTCACCCCGTGACCTCGGCGTTGTCGGTGAGGAACGGGCGCACCTCGATCCACTCGTGCAGCGGGCGCCCGCCCGGGCCCGGCGCGGACGACAAGTGCGCCGCCGCCTCGTACGCCCGGTCCTGGGAGTCGACGTCGATCGCCATCCACCCGGCGATGAGGTCCTTGGTCTCCGCGAACGGCCCGTCCGTGACCGGCGGCCGACCCTCGCCGTCGTACCGGACGAAGTCCCCGCGCGGCGAGAGCGCCTGGGCGTCCACGAACTCGCCGCGCTCCTTGAGGTCCTCGATCATCCGGCCCATGAACTCCAGGTGCGCGGTGACCTCGTCGGGCGTCCACCGGTCCATCGGCACGTCGGTGCCGGGCACCGGCTCCGGGTTGCCGCGGTAGTGCTTCAGCAGCAGGTACTTGGCCATGGCTTCATCCTGTCCTCGCGGGCGGTGCTTGTCACCGCCTCTCGTCCCCGGGACGAAGCCGGCTCACGGTTCTCGACATCGCCCACGAGGACGCGGCCGTCAGCGGCCGAACAGTCGCGCGAGGAAGCCGGATCGGTCACCCGACGACGGCTCGTCGTCGTGGCCGGGGCACCACTGGCCGGCGGGCACGGAACGGCGCACGTCGTCCACGTGCTGGCCGCAGCCCTTCCAGGTCGTCTTGCCGCAGGTCTTGCAGGTGACGGGGTAACACACGGTGGGCTTCTCCTTCGATGGGTGATGCGGTGGGGTCGTGCGACGGCGAGGCGGCGCCTCCGCCGGCTCAGGCCAGCGTGAGGAAGAGCTTCTCCAGCTCCTCCGTCGTCAGGCCGTCCTCGCCGGAGCCGGCGTCCGGGTCGGCGAGGCACTCCTTCATCGCCGTCGAGATGACGGCGAAGCCGGCGCGGTCCAGCGCCGCCGAGACGGCGGAGAGCTGGGTGACCACGTCGCGGCAGGAGCGGCCCTCCTCGACGGCCTCGATGACGGCGTTCAGCTGGCCGCGCGCGCGGCGCAGCCGGTTGGCGATGCGGCGCTGGGCGTCGGTGTCGGTGGTGAGCATCGGAGTCCTCCGTGTCGGGCGGGCGGGGCGAGGTCAGGCGTGGTCAGGCGTGGGCCGGTGCGGGCACCACGAGCAGGTCGTCGGCGCGGTCGCCGAGGACGGCGCGCAGGGTGAGCGTGCCGCCGGACAGGGAGGCGGAGTCGAACCCCGCCTGCGCGAGCACCCGGTGAGCGATCGCCGACCGCACGCCGGAGGCGCACAGGACGCGCACGGGCCGCCCGGCGGCGGCCTCCCGGACCTCGTCGAGGCGCCCGCGCAGCTCGGTGTGCGGCACGAGCAGCGCCCCGGGCAGGTGGCCCGTGGCGACCTCCTGCGGGGTCCGCACGTCGAGCACGAGCGCGTCGGTCAGGACGTCGTCGAGGTCCTGGGCGTACCAGAGGCGCAGGGTGCCGTCGAGCACGTTCGCGCCGACCATGCCGGCGAGGTTGACGGCGTCCTTCGCCTGGCCGTAGGGCGGCGCGTACGCGAGGTCGAGGTCGATCAGGTCGTCGACCGCCATGCCCGCGCGCAGCGCGGTCGCCAGCACGTCGATCCGCTTGTCGACGCCGTCTTGGCCGACGGCCTGGGCCCCGAGCAGCAGCCCGTCGTCCTCGCGCACGTGCAGCACGAGGTGCACCTGGCTCGCGCCCGGGAAGTACCCGGCGTGCTGGTTCGGGTGCAGGTGCAGGGTGCGGAAGGCGAGCCCGGCGGTCGTCAGCGCGGCCCGGTTGGCCCCGGTGGTGGCCGCGGTCAGCCCGCCGACCCGCACGATCGCCGTGCCCAGGGGTGCGGGCAGGGGGCGGGCCGTGCCCGGGCGGACGACGTCGTCGGCGACCAGCCGACCGGCACGGTTGGCGGGGCCGGCCAGGGCGACCGGGCGCCGGAGGCCCGTGACGGCGTCGGCCTGCACGACCGCGTCGCCGACGGCCCACACGCCCGGGGCGGAGGTACGGCCGTGCTCGTCGACGACGATCGCACCGCGCTCGCACTCCAGCCCGGCGGCCTCGAACGCCTCCGTGTCGGGTCGCACGCCGACCGACAGCACCACGACGTCGGCCGGCACCCGGCTGCCGTCGCCCAGCACGACGACGTCCTCGTCGGCCCCGGCCTCGACGGCCTCGGCGGCGACCCCGGTCCGCACGGCCACGCCGAGGCGGCGCAGCTCCTGGGTGACGGGGTGCGCGACCTCGTCCTCCAGCGGCGGCAGCACGTGGGGCCCGAGCTCGACGAGGGTGACCTCGAGGCCGGCGGCCGCGAGCGCCTCGGCGGCCTCGACGCCGATGAACCCGGCACCGAGCACGACGGCGCGGCGAGCCCCGCCCTGCACGCGCTCCCGCAGCGCCCGGGCGTCGTCCACGGTGCGCAGGGTGCGCACCCGTGCGGAACCGAGCCCGTCGATCGGCGGGCGCACGGCGCGCGCTCCCGGCGACAGCACGAGGGCGTCGTACGGGAGCTCGACGACGCCGTCGGCGGTGGCCGCGGTGACGACACGTCGGTCGGTGTCGAGCGCCGTCACGTCGTGGCCCGTGCGGACGTCGAGGGCGAGGGCGGCGCGCAGGGACGCCGGGGTCTGCACGAGGAGCCGGTCGGCGTCGGGGATCTCGCCGCCCACGTGGTACGGGAGGCCGCAGTTCGCGAACGAGACGTGCGGGCCGCGCTCGAGCACGACGATCTCGGCGGTCTCGTCGAGACGCCGGGCGCGGGCGGCGAAGCTCATGCCGCCGGCCACTCCCCCGACGACGACGATCCGTCGGCGCACGGGCGTGGCGGCGGCTGGGGTGGCGGTGCTGTCGATCATGGGACGAGAATACCCCGGGGGGTATTACTCGTCCCAATCGGCTGGTCAGCGACGTGCGGGCTCCTGCGGCGCGCTCACCCGTCCCCCTCGCGCGCGGCATCGTGCTCGGCGTCCTGCGCGGACAGCGGCGTCGCCACGTCCTCCAGGGACCTCCGCTCGGCCCCGACACCGAGGAACATCGCCACCACCCCGCCGCCGATCATCAGCGCGGCACCGATGTAGTAGCCCACGGCGATGCCGGAGATGTCCTGCGCCTGGCTCGCCGACTCGATCAGGCGGCCGAAGAGCAGCGGCCCCGTGATGCCGCCGACCGCGGTGCCGACGGCGTAGAAGAACGCGATGCACAGCGCACGGGTCTCCATCGGGAACACCTCGCTCGCGGTGAGGTAGGCCGAGCTCGCGCCCGCCGACGCGACGAAGAAGATCGCCATCCCGAAGAACGTCAGCGTCCACGCCGTCAGGCCGCCGAGCATCAGGCCGGCGACCGCGAGCAGGACGCCGGAGACGATGTAGGTGCCGGAGATCATCCGCACGCGGCCCACCTTGTCGAAGAGCGGCCCCAGGGCGAGGGCTCCCAGGAAGTTGCTCACCGCGAAGAGGGCGATGTACGTGCCGGTCTGACCCACGCCGAGGAACGTCTGCAGGGTGTCGCCGAACGTGAAGAAGAACGCGTTGTACAGGAAGGCCTGGCCCACGAACAGGGCCAGGCACAGCACCGTCCGCCGCGGGTACTCGGTGAACACGGTGCGGGCGACGCGCGCGAGGCTCACGGTGTGCCGCTGCTTCACCGTGAGGGTGCCCTCGGGCTCGGCCAGCTCGACGCCGTCCTCGCGCGCCACGCGCTCCTCGATGCCGGACACGATGCGCTCGCTGTCCCGCTCGCGGCCGTGGATGAACAGCCACCGGGGGCTCTCCGGGACGTTGCGGCGCACGAAGAGGACGCACAGCCCCAGCACGGCCCCGAGCGCGAAGCACAGCCGCCACCCCAGCCAGGCCGGGATCAGCTCCGGGTTCAGCAGCGGGATGGTCAGGAGCGCGCCGCCCGCCGCGCCCACCCAGTACGACCCGTTGATCGCGATGTCGATCCGCCCGCGGTACTTCGCCGGGATGAGCTCGTCGATCGCCGAGTTCACCGCCGCGTACTCCCCGCCGATCCCGAGTCCCGTGACGAACCGCATCGCGAAGTAGTACAGGGGGTTCATCGAGAACGCCGTGAGCACCGTGCCCACGAGGTACACGAGCAGCGTGAGGATGAACAGCCGTTTGCGGCCGAACCGGTCGGTGAGCTGGCCGAAGACCAGGGCTCCGAGGCACGACCCGGTGACGTAGACCGCGCCGGCCAGCCCGATGTCCGCGCTCGTGAGGCCGAGGCCGGTCTCCCCCTTGAGCGCGTCGGACAGGTTGCCGACGATCGTCACCTCGAGCCCGTCGAGGATCCAGACCGTGCCCAGCCCGATCACGATCATCCAGTGCCATCGCGCCCACGGGAGCCGGTCGAGACGCGCCGGGATGTCGGTCGTGATGGTCCTCAGCGTCGTCGCGCCGCTCTGCGTCGAAGGCATGCTCCGTGGTACGCCGCCACGCCGATGCACGCACGGCGAGCGTCGGTCGCCCGCGCTCCTGAACAGGATCGACACGGCGCGCGCGGCCCCCCTATGCTTCCGCCCGCGCCGTCTGCGACCCCTCGTCCGAGGGATGCGACCGAGGGGCGTACGGCGCGAAGGGGTCCGACGTGGTGCAGCGGGTGGGTCGCGGCGGCGACGTCGACGACGTTCGCGGGGAGCGGCCGCCGACGCTCGGGCCGTCCGCCCCGGCGGGACGCCTCCGGGCGGGGGCGGTGGGTCGGCTCGGCTCGACGGTCTTCGGCGTCGCCTCCACCTCACCGGCGTACTCGCTCGCCGTGAGCGTCGGGCTCCTGGTCGCCGCCGTCGGCACGGCCGCCCCCACGGCCCTGGTGCTCTCCGCCGTGCCGGTCGTGCTCGTCGCCCTGTGCTTCCGCGAGCTCAACCGCGAGCTGCCCGACTGCGGCACCACGTACGCCTGGGTGCAGCGAGCCCTCGGCCCGCGCGCGGGCGCGATGGCCGGGTGGCTCACCATCGCCGCGTGCCTGCTGGTCATGGCCAACCTCGCCCAGGTGAGCGCCGTCTACGCGTTCGACCTGGTGGGCGCGAGCGACCTCGCGGGCTCGCGCGTCGCCCAGGCCGTCGCGGGCGCCGCGTGCCTCGCCGGGATGGCCTGGCTCGCCTACCGCGGCGTCCAGGTGGCCGCCCGGCTGCAGCTGGTGCTCGTCGGGTTCGAGCTCGTCGCGCTCCTGTGGTTCGCGGGCCGCGCGCTGGCACGGGCCGACCACCTCGCCTGGCCCACCCTCCAGGCGGGCGGGGAGGGCGGCGTCGGCGGGTGGACCACCGCGTTCCTCGCCGCCGTCTTCCTCTACTGGGGGTGGGACTCGTCCTTCTCCACGAACGAGGAGTCCGACGACCCGCGCCGCACCCCGGGCGCCGCCGCGCTCGCCGCCAACGCCGTCCTCGTGCTCCTGTACGTCGTCGTGACGTGGTCCGCGATCAGCTGGTCGGGCGCCGACCGCCTCGCCGCCGTCGCCGACGACGACTTCTTCGCCGTGCTCGCCGGCGACCTGCTCGGCACCACCGGCGGCAAGGTGCTCGTGGCCGCCGTGCTCCTGTCCGCGCTGGCGTCCGCGCAGACCACCATCCTGCCCACCACGCGCACGATGCTGTCCATGGGGCGCGACGGCGTCGGCTCGCCACGCCTCGCGGACGTGTCGCCACGGTTCGGCACCCCGTCCACCGCCACGTGGGTCTTCACGGCGGTCGCCACGGCGATCTACGTCCTGCTCGTCCTGCTGTCCGACGCCGTCCTCGCCGACTCCGTCGCCGCGACCTCGGTGCTCGTGGCCGCCTACTACCTGGCCACCTCGGTCGCCACGATCCGCTTCCCGTACGCCGACGGCGTCGGCGTACGGCCGCTGTGGCGCGTCGTCGTGCCGGCCGTCGCGGCCCTGGTCTTCGGCACGGTCCTCGTGCTGTCGGCGCTCGACCTCAGCGGGGTCTCGCTGCTCGTCGTCGCCGTCTCGGTCGTCGCCGGCGCGCCGCTCGTCCGTTCCGCGGGCGTGCCCGCCTCGTCCCGCCCCCGTCCCGTCCCGCAGGAGGACCACCCGTGACTTCCCCCGTCCGTCGCATGCGCAGCGCCTCGGTCACGCTGGGCGTGACCGCCGTCGTGGCGGCATCCCTGACCGGCTGCAGCTCGCAGTCGGCGGACAACCGCGCGATCTGCGTGGACCCCGAGACCCAGCTGCGGGTCGACGACGACCGCTGCGACGAGGACGACGACTACCACGGCAGCGGCACACCGGCGTCCGGCTTCTACTGGTACTACCTGCGCTCCGGCGGGCGCGCTCCCGCCGTCGGCGCCTCCTACGCCACGAGCTCCGGCAGCTTCGACTCCACCCGGCTGTCCGGCACCTCCGCCAAGGGCGGCGTCGACGCGGACGGCGGCACGATCACCCGCGGCGGCTTCGGCGGCAGCGGCCACGTCGGCTCCTGACGCCCGCACGGCTCGTCCCTCACCCCTCGCCCCGCACCGAAGGAGACCTCCTCCGCCATGACCGAACTCCTGCCCGCCCTGGGCTTCGGCGTCGCCTACTGCCTCGTCGGGACGCTCGTGCTCGTCGCCTCCTGGTTCGTGCTGGACCTGCTGACCCCGGGCCGGCTGGGCGAGCACCTGCGCGTGTCGCACTCGGCCGCGCTCGTCGCCGCGACCTGGATGGTCGCGCAGGGCGCGATCGTCTTCACCGCCATCTGGTCCAACGCCGACGCGGCGTTCGGGGCCGCGCTCGCGTGGACCGTGGCGTTCAGCGTGCTGGGCGTGCTGCTCCAGTCGCTCGCGTGGCGGTTGGTGGACCTCGTCACGCCGGGGACGCTGGGCGAGGAGGTCAGCGCGCCCGGGCCGGTGGTGCCCCTCGCCGGCGTGAGCGCGGGCGTGATCGTCGCCGTCGCGCTCGTCGTCGTGGCCAGCATCGCCTGATGCGCCGACACCCGATCGCCCCGCGCCCCGGGTGGCGCGAGACGGTGGTCTCGCAGGGTCTCGTCTTCCCCGTCACGCCGACGACGGGGCTGCACGGGGAGGAGGGCGAGGTCGCCTACTGGAACGAGTCGGCCTGGTACGACTTCACGATGGCCGAGGTGGAGCGGCTGGAGGCCGCCACCGAGGAGCTGTACGGCATGTGCCTCGAGGCGGCCCGGGAGATGCTCCGGCGCTACTCCGACGCCGACCTGGCCCTCCCCTCCGGCGCGCTCGCCCTCGCGCGGGAGTCGCTCGACCGGCGCGACCCGTCTCTGTACGCGCGCTTCGACCTCGCCTACGACGGCACCGCGCCCGCCAAGATGCTCGAGATCAACGGCGACACCCCCACCGGCCTCGTGGAGACCGCCGTCGCGCAGTGGCGCTGGCTCGAGGACGTGTTCCCCCGCTACGACCAGTGGAACTCCGTGCACGACCGCCTGGTGCGGTGGTGGGGCGAGGCCGCCGAGGCCGGGCGCTACCCGCAGGGCGTGCACTTCTTGCACTCCACCGCCGACGACTCCGGCGAGGAGGAGATGACCGTCACCTACCTGCGGGACACCGCCGCGAGCGCCGGGCTGGCCACCTACGGGCACCCGATCGAGAAGCTCGGCTGGGACGACGACCCCCGCGGGCAGCGGTTCGTGGACGACTACGACCTCACCGTGCACGCCGCGTTCAAGCTCTACCCGTGGGAGGACATGCTGGGCGAGGAGTTCGGCGCCCACCTGCTGGGCGGGCACGAGCACCGCCCCACTCGGTGGATCGAGCCCCCATGGAAGCTCCTGCTGTCCACCAAGGCGATCCTGCCCGTGCTGTGGGAGCTGTTCCCCGGTCATCCGAACCTGCTGCCCGCCTACCTCGGGGAGCCGCGCGACCTCACCGAGTGGGTCGCCAAGCCGCTGTGGGGCCGCGAGGGCGACAACGTGCACGTGCACGCCGACGACCTCGAGCAGGTCAACGACGGCTCCTACGGCGACCAGCCGCTCGTGTACCAGCAGTACACACGCCTGCCGGACTTCGACGGCAACCGCGTGGTGCTGGGGTCCTGGGTCGTCGGCGGCCGGTCCGCGGGGTGTCTCGTGCGCGAGTCCGACGGCCCGGTCACCGACTACTACTCGCGGGTCGTCCCGCACGTCATCGGCGACGCGCGCATGCCCGACCACGCCCAGGTGCAGGCCTGGCTCGACGAGGACTGATCTGTGGTCAGGTTCTGTCAAAGGGCATGGTGAGGCCCCACCCGGTCGGGAGCTGATCGGGTGGAGCCTCGTCTTGTCCTTGGGCCCATGCCGGTCGAGCGTGTCTTGGCGACGCGTGGTCGAGACTGATATGCGCGGGTCGGTCACCGCATGACCGGGACCCGACGGGAGCGTGCTGCCTGGGTGTCTGAGGCCGAGCGTGGCAACCGAGGTTGCTGCTCACAGCCCTTTCGCGGGTCGCTCCTCGCGCTGCGCGCCGGCAGGAACGTCAGGGCACGTCACGGTTGGTCGGATCAGGTCATGGGCGTGCGCTCGAGGGTGGCCAGGGACCAGCACCAGCCGGCGAGTTCGCGGGCGATCACGGTGGTCGCGACGGTGTGCTCTCTTACCGCGGGCGGCGTCGACGCCCCAGCGGTGCTCAGTGGGGACAAGGCCGAGGAACGATCCGATCGAGGCGCCGGTGAACCGGTCCCAGTCGCCGATCTCGACCGCGAGGGCGAACGCGGTGAGGGTGGAGATCCCGCGCTGGCACCACAGCCGGTGCACCGCGGCGGTGCCGGGCAGGTCGAACCGGACGCGGTGCACACCACTGGTCGTGAGCCCCGGTCCACGCCTTGCCGCGCGGCCCGCAACCACTCACCGACGAGCGGTCACCTCATACGGTCTGAGCCGCGCGAGCACGCCCCCGGCGCACGTCGAGCGCAGGCGAGGGACGACGACGCGCCTGTCACGACATCGACACGATCCGGAACGGCGCGTTGACGCTGCGCGCCGGGGGCGAATAGCGTGCTGTGACAGGTTCTTTGAATCGTTTTTAGGCATCACTCGCGACAACGACGTCGGAGGGAGCGGCCCATGGCGAGCCCACCGGAAGGGCCCGTGCTCGAGCTGCGGGGCGTGCGCAAGTCGTTCGGCCCCGTCGCCGCGCTGCGGTCCGGCGCGCTGAGCGTCGACGGCGGCACGATCCACGCCCTCGTCGGCGAGAACGGCGCCGGCAAGTCGACCCTGGTGAAGATCCTCTCCGGCCTGTACCGCCGCGACACCGGCACGTTCCGCCTGCACGGGCTCGACGTCGACTTCACGACCACCGCCGAGGCGCGGGCGGCGGGCGTCGCGGTGATCTACCAGGAACCCACCCTGTTCCCCGACCTCAGCGTCATGGAGAACATCTTCATGGGCCGCCACCCGCTGCGGCGCGGGCGCCGGGTCGACCGCCGGGCGATGCGCGAGCACGCCGCCGCGCTCTTCGCGCGGCTGGGGGTCACCCTCGATCCCCTGCGCCCCGCGGAAGGACTGTCGATCGCCGACCAGCAGATCATCGAGATCGCCAAGGCGATGTCCCTCGACGCGACCGTGCTCGTCATGGACGAGCCCACCGCCGCACTGTCCGGGCACGAGGTGCGCCGGTTGTTCCAGGTGGCCCGCGGCCTGCGCGACGAGGGCCGGGCCCTGGTGTTCATCTCGCACCGCCTCGACGAGGTCTTCGAGCTGTGCGACGCGGTCACGGTGCTGCGCGACGGCGAGTACGTCGCCACCGCGGCGATCGCCGACACCTCCGTCAGCGAGGTGGTGACGCACATGGTCGGACGCACCGTCGACGACCTGTACCCGAAGGTCCCCGCGCCGATCGGCGACGTCCGGCTCGAGGTGCGAGGGCTGCAGCGCGCCGGCGTCTTCCACGACGTCTCGTTCGACGTCCGGGCCGGGGAGATCGTCGCCCTCGCCGGGCTCGTGGGCGCCGGTCGCAGCGAGATCGCCCGGGCCGTGTTCGGTGTCGACCCCTACGACGCCGGCAGCGTGCGCCTCGACGGCCGCCCGGTGCCGCCCCGCAGCCCGCGCGCGGCGGTCCGGGCCGGGATGGCGCTGGTGCCGGAGGACCGCCGCCAGCAGGGCCTGGTCACGGACTCGACGGTCGCGCGGAACGTCACCGCCGCGATCCGGTCCCGGATCGCCCGGCTCGGGATGCTCACGTCCTGGCGCGAGGCCGACGCCGCCGCGCCCTGGGCGTCGCGGCTCGAGGTCAAGACCAACGCGCTGGACATGCACGGCAGCACGATGAGCGGCGGGAACCAGCAGAAGGTCGTGATCGCCAAGTGGCTGGCGACGACGCCGACCCTGCTGATCATCGACGAGCCCACCCGCGGCATCGACGTCGGCACCAAGGCCGAGGTGCACCGGCTGCTGTCGGAGCTCGCCGGGCAGGGCATGGCGATCCTCATGATCTCTTCCGAGCTGCCCGAGGTCCTCGGCATGGCCGACCGCGTGCTCGTCGTCGCGGAGGGCCGCGTCACCGCCGAGCTGCCGCGCGCCGACGCCACCCCGGAGGCCGTGATGCACGCCGCCACCGCCACCCTGGAGCACCAGCCGTGACCGGGCCCGTGACCGAGCAGCTGGTGGAACCCAGCCGCCTCTCCCCCGCCCGGCGCGCCTGGCGCACGGTGCTCCGCTCCCGCGAGCTCGCCATCGGCCTCGTCCTGCTCGCCGTGGTCGCGGCCGCGACCGCCGCGAACGACAGCTTCCTGCTCAGCCCCAACAGCTGGCGCGACCTGCTCCTGACGCCGTCCGTGCTGGTGGTGCTCGCGGTGGGTCAGGCGGTCGTCATCATCACCCGCAACGTCGACCTGTCGGTGGGGTCGGTCCTGGCGCTCACCGCCTACCTCAGCGGACGGCTGTTCATCGCGAACCCTGACCTGCCCGTGCCGGTGGTATTCCTCGTCGCGATGCTGGCAGGGGCGGCCCTCGGGCTCGTCAACGGCCTGCTCGTGGGCCTGGGCCGCGTCCCCGCGCTCGTGATCACCCTCGGCACGCTGTACGTGTACCGGGGGGTCGTCCTCACGTGGGCCGGCAGCGACCGGGTCAACGCGTCCGACCTGCCCGGCACCTTTCTCGCCCTCGGGACGAGGACCGTGCTGACGGTGCCCGTCCTGACGGTCGTCGCGCTCGTCGTGCTCGCCGCCGTGGGCTACTACCTCCACACCGCCCGCAGCGGGCGCGAGCTGTACGCGATCGGCTCCGAGCCCGAGGCCGCGGTGCTGTGCGGCCTACCCCTGCGCCGCCGGGTGATCGGCGCGTTCGTGCTCTCGGGCGCGCTGGCCGGGCTCGCCGGCATCATGTTCGCCGCCCGCTACGGCACGATCAGCTCTGGCGCCGGCCTCGGCACCGAGCTGCAGGCCGTCGCCGCCGCCGTCATCGGCGGGGTCGCCATCTTCGGCGGCAGCGGCACGGTCTGGGGCGCCGCGCTCGGCGCCGTCCTGCTGGTGACGATCAACCGCGCCCTGCCGATCCTCGGCATCCCCGACTTCTGGCAGCAGGCCGTGGTCGGCGTCCTCATCATCGGCGCGATCGTGCTGGACCGGGTGCTCGCGAACCGCACGGCCCGGCGACTCGTCCGAGCGAGGGATGCCCGATGACGACCACGGAACGCCCGGAACGGACCGGGCGCGCGTACGCCGCCCACGCACGCCCCTGGTGGCAGCGCGCCCTGCTCACCCGCGAGGTCGGGATCATCGCGCTGCTCGTGGTCGTCGTCGCGCTCTCGCTGCAGTACGTGGACAACTTCCGCGGCCCGCTGACCCTGCCCTACCTCGTGCTCGACACCGCGCCGATCCTGCTCATCGCGCTGCCGATGACCCTCGTGATCATCACCGGGGAGATCGACCTGTCGGTCGCCTCCGTGGTGGGGCTCTCCAGCGTGACCGTCGGTCTTCTCGTCGAGGCGGGCTGGTCGGTACCGGCCGCCGCCGGCGCCGCGCTGCTCGTGGGGCTCGCATGCGGCGCCCTCAACGGCTTCCTCGTCGCGTTCGTCGGGCTGCCTTCGCTCGCCGTGACCATCGGCACCCTCGCCCTGTACCGCGGCGTCGCGGTGGGGCTGCTGGGCACCAAGGCGGTCACGGACTTCCCCGAGGCATGGACCGACCTCGCCACCGCACGCGTCGGAGAGACCCAGCTTCCGGTCGTGCTCGTCCCGATCGTCGTGCTGGCCGCCGTCTTCGTCGTGCTGCTGCACTTCACGCCGTTCGGCCGCGGGGTCTACGACATCGGCCTCAGCGCCGACACCGCGCGGTTCAGCGGCGTGGGCGTGGCCCGGACCAAGCTCGTGCTCTTCGTCCTCACCGGCACGGTCGCGGCCTTCGCCGGGGTGTTCTTCACCCTCCGCTACGGCAGCGCGCGCGGCGACAACGCGACGGGCATGGAGCTGCAGGTGGTCGCGGCCGTCCTGCTCGGCGGCGTGTCGATCTTCGGCGGCCGCGGCGCGCTGCACGGGGTGCTCGCCGGCGTGCTGCTCATCGGCGTCGTCTCCAGCGCCCTGCGGCTGGAGAGCGTCACCGTCAACGTCATCAACATCATCATCGGCGCGCTCCTCGTGCTGTCGGTGATCTCCCCGAGCGTCACCGCCTGGTTCGTCCGGCGCCGGCGCCCGACCACCCCGCGGCCCGTCGGAAAGGAAGAACGATGAAGCTCACGAACCAGCGGTCGGCCGCCCTTGCGGCCCTCGCGATGACCGCAGCACTGGCTCTCGCCGGGTGCTCGTCCGGCGGCGAAGACGGCGGCGGGGGCGAGAGCGGAGGCGGGGGCGGCGACGTCTCGGTCGTCATGCTGCCGAAGAACCTCGGCAACCCGTACTTCGACACCAGCACCAAGGGCGCGAAGGCCGCCACCGGGGAGTTCGGCGGCTCCTTCTCGGAGGTCGGGCCGGACACCGCCACGCCCGACGCGCAGGTGCCCTTCATCAACACTGCCGCCCAGCAGGGCACCAAGGCGCTCATCGTGTCGGCCAACGACCCGAAGGCGATCTGCGACGCGCTCGACGAGGCCCGGACGGCCGGCACGAAGGTCGTGACCTTCGACTCCGACACCGACCCGGCGTGCCGCGACCTGTTCGTCAACCAGGCGTCCGCCGAGGGCATCGCCAAGGTGCAGGTCGACATGATCGCCGAGCAGATCGGCGACTCCGGCGAGGTCGCGATCCTCTCCGCGAGTGCCAACGCCACGAACCAGAACGCGTGGATCGAGCTCATGGAGAAGGACCTGGCCGACAACCACCCCGACATCACCCTGGTGGACACCGTCTACGGCAACGACGACGACCAGACCTCGTTCGACAAGACGGCGGCGCTGCTGCAGTCGCACCCGGACCTCAAGGGCATCATCTCGCCCACCACCGTGGGCATCGCCGCGGCGGCCCGGTACGTCTCGACGTCGGACGCCAAGGGCAAGGTCGCCGTCACCGGCCTCGGCACGCCCAACCAGATGCGCGAGTACGTCGAGGACGGCACGGTCACCGAGTTCGCGCTGTGGAACCCGGAGGACCTCGGCTACCTCGCCGCGTTCGCGGCGGACGCGCTGGTCGAGGGCACCATCACCGGGGCCGAGGGCGACTCCTTCACCGCGGGCAAGCTCGGCGACTTCACCGTCGACGCCGACGCGACCGTGCTGCTCGGCGACCCCTACCGCTTCAACAAGGACAACATCGGCGACTTCGACTTCTGACGCGCACGCCCCCGTCGGCCGGCGGGACCTCACGAGGTCTCGCCGGCCGGGCGCGGGTGCCTGGATCGTGCCGTCAGCCCTTGACGCAGAGCAGCGTGCGGAGCCGGGCGACGACCTCGACGAGGTCGGACTGCGCGGCGATCACCGCGTCGAGGTCCTTGTAGGCGCCCGGGATCTCGTCCAGCACCCCGGCGTCCTTGCGGCACTCGATCCCTGCCGTCTGCGCGGCGAGGTCGTCCAGGGTGAAGGTCCGCTTCGCCCGCGTCCGCGACATCCGCCGCCCTGCGCCGTGCGACGCCGACCAGTACGACTCCGGGTTCCCGAGTCCGCGGACGATGTAGGACCCGGTCCCCATCGATCCTGGGATCAGCCCGAGGTCGCCCCGGCCGGCCCGGATCGCCCCCTTGCGGGTCACGACCAGCTCCTGGCCGTCGATCCGCTCGACCGCCACGTAGTTGTGGTGGACGTTCACGGCCTCGTCGAACCGGATCTCCCGCCCGGGGAAGGAGGCGCGCACGGCGTCCACGACCAGGGTCATCATCACCGCCCGCGACCGTGCCGCGTACTCCTGCGCCCACCACAGGTCGGCGAGGTAGGCGTCCATCTCGGGCGTGCCGCCGAGGAAGACCGCCAGCTCGCGGTCGACGAGCCCCTGGTTGTGCTCCAGCCGCTTCGCGACGGCCACGTGCTGCTCAGCCAGGGTCTTGCCGATGTTGCGCGACCCGGAGTGGAGCTGGAGCCAGACCGTACCGGCTGTATCGGCGCAGACCTCCGCAAAATGGTTGCCTCCGCCAAGCGTTCCGAGCTGGCGGCGCGCCCGTCCCTCGAGGTCGGAGACGCGCCCGTGCAGGCCGTCGAAGCGCGACCAGAACGCGTCGGCGCCCCGCGCGACCTCCGCCGGCCCGGTGCCGGAGATCGAGCGCAGCCGGTGCGGGTCGATCGGGTGGTCGTGGGCGTGAAAGCCGACCGGGATGGCGGCCTCGATCCGGGACCGGATCGGACCGAGGTCGTCGGGCAGGTCCTCGACGGTCAGCGAGGTGCGCACGCCGATCATGCCGCAACCGATGTCGACACCCACCGCGTTCGGCGAGACGGCGTCGCGCATGGCGATGACGGACCCGACGGTCGCGCCCTTGCCGAGGTGGACGTCGGGCATGACGCGGACGCCCTCGACCCACGGCAGGGCCGCGATGTTGCGCAGCTGGGCGAGCGCCGCGGGCTCGACGTCGTGCTCGTGGGCCCACATCAGGGTGTCGGCACGCGCGCCGCTCAGCGGGACGGGAAAGGCGTGGGACGCCGTGGTCGCCCCGGTCGTCTCGGTCGGGTTCTCGGTCATGGTGAGCACCCCCTCCTGGTGGGTGCGTGAAGCGATTCGTCGGGACGGCGCCTCACCGGCACCGTCGTGGGTTTCCGCCGACAGAACGGCGAGAGCCGCCCTCGGGACACGGTCCCAGGGGCGGCTCGGGTGGCCTGACTCAGGTGTCGCTCAGGCCGTGCTCCCGCCCTCGGGGCGCTTGTGCTCGTTCCCGAGCGTGCCCGCGCGGAGGGACCGCGCGGGCACGACGGGACGCCGGCCGGTGTCGGCCTGACGGTCGCTCGACGCGTAGGGCACGGGACCCTCCTGGGTGGGTGGCGACGGCAGGGAGATCCTGCCGGCGGCGCCGAACCTAGCACCGGGTCCACGTCCTGCCCCAGCGAATATCGGTAGGTTGGCCGCGTGAGCGCACCCCAGGACGCAGGGCAGGACGCGGCGCCCCGGCGCGGGTACGCGAAGGGAACGGCCCGGAGGGCGCAGATCCTGGACCAGGTGCTGCGGATGGTCGCGGAGCACGGTGTCGACGCGTCCTCGCTCCGGTCCGTCGCCGACGCGGTCGGCGTCTCGCACGCCACGTTGCGGCACTACTTCCCCTCGCGGGACGACCTGCTCGTGGCCGTCTACCACGAGCACGAGGTCCAGCGCGGTGAGACGGGCGGCCCGCCCGAGTCCGTGGTCGGCGGGATGCGCAAGAGCGCCGTGCTCAACCGCGAGGTCCCGGGGCTGGTGCAGCTCTACACGACCCTCGCCGGCGACGCCGCGGGCGAGGGCCACCCGGTGACGCGCGAGTTCTTCCGCGAGCGATTCGCCCGCATCCGCGGCGAGCTCGCCGCGCGCGTGCGGGCCGACCAGGAGGCCGGGCTGATCGACCCGGGCATCGACGCCGGCGACCTGGCCGCGCTCGCGATCGCGGCCTCCGACGGCATCCAGGTGCAGTGGCTCCTCGACCCGGACGCCGTGGACGGTGCGCGGGTGCTGGAGCTGCTCGAGCGGCTGGTGCCGCCGCCCCCTGCCGCGTCCTGACACGACGAGGGGCCGGGTCCCGCAGGACCCGGCCCCCCCGCCCCGGGTGGCGTCAGAAGGTCGACGCCGCCGGGTCGAAGTCCTCCGCCAGCGGCGGCGGTGCGTCGACCGTGGAGGCGACGTCGACGCCCGTGCCGGACTCTGCGGCGTCGCGGATCGCGAGGAGCACGTCGAGCACGTGCAGCGCGACGGCGCCGGACGCCCGCTCGGGACGCCCCTCGCGGATCGCGCGGGCCAGCTCGACCACGCCGGTGCCGCGGCCCCAGGTGGAGCCGGTGGCCGCGATCGTCTCGGGCTCGTCCTGGCCGTACCGCCACAGGGTCGAGTCCCCGTCGAAGACGTTCGGGTCGGGCAGCACGATCGTGCCGGTCGTGCCGTTGACCTCGACGAAGCCGGCGCGGGGCAGGGCGTGCTGGAACGAGAACGTCGACTGCGCCGACTGCCCGCCCGCGAACTGGATCAGGGCGGCGTGGTGGGTGGGCACCTCGACGGGGAACGTCGCGCCGGCGCGCGGGCCGGAGGCGATCGTGCGCTTCTCGAGCGACTTCGACGACACGGCCTGCACGTGCGACGTCGCGCCGAGCGCGTGCACCAGCGTCGTCACGTAGTACGGGCCCATGTCGAACAGCGGCCCGGCGCCCGTCGCGTACAGGAAGTCGGGGTCCGGGTGCCACGCCTCCGGGCCGGGCACGTGGAACATCGTGGTCGCCGTCAGCGGCTCGCCGATGTCCCCGCGGGCGATGGCGCGCAGCGCGGACTGGATGCCCGCGCCGAGCACGGTGTCCGGGGCGCACGCGACGCGCAGCCCCTTCGCCTCGGCGGCGGCCAGCAGCGCCGCGGCCGACGCGTGGTCGGTCGCGATCGGCTTCTCGCTCCACACGTGCTTTCCGGCCGCGACGATCTGGTGCCCGACCTCGGCGTGCACGGCCGGGATCGTCAGGTTGACGACGATCTCGATGTCGTCGCGGGCCAGCAGCTCCTCGACCGTGCCCGACGACGCGACCCCGTAGGCCTCCGCCTGCGCGCTCGCGCGGTCGAGCAGCACGTCGGCCACCATCCGGACCTCGACGTCCGCGAACTGCGTGAGGTTCTCGAGGTACTGCGTGGAGATGTTCCCGGCACCGATGATGCCGACGCCCACGCGGCTCACTTGTCGTTCTCCTTCAGCCAGGCGAGGGACGCGGCGACGCCCTCGAAGACGTCGCCCGCGTAGGAGTCGAACTCCACGACGCGGATGGCCTGCGGCGCGGCGGAGAGGATCGCCGGCACGTCGACGTCGCCCTGACCGGCGGGCACCTGGTTCTCGTACGCGGCCTTGAGGGCCGGCGGCACGTCGAGGGCGCTCTCGCTGGACGGGAGCACGGTGGCGATGTCGCCCGACACCTCGCCGTCCTTGACGTGGATCGCGACGACGCGGTCGCCGAGCGTCTTGAGCACCGCGGGGGCGTCGGCGCCGCCGACGGTGGCCCAGAAGGTGTCGACCTCGAGCACGGCCTCGGGGTCGAGGTGCTCGGCGAAGATCTCGAAGACGGCGCGGCCGTCGACCTTGTTGGTGAACTCCCACTGGTGGTTGTGGTAGCCGAAGCGCAGGCCGTGGCCGGCGGCACGGACCGTCAGCTCGTTGACGCGCTCGGCGAGCTTCTTCGCGTCGTCCGCCGTCTGCCACCGCTCGGTGGGGACGAACGGGTCGATGACGATCCCGATGCCGAGGCGCGCGGCGGCGTCGAAGACGACGTCCGGCTCGGCGGCGTCGATGACGCCGGCGTGGCCGGACGGCGCGGCCAGGCCGGTGGCGGCGAACGCACGCTCGAAGTCGGCGACGCGCTCGACGAACGCGTACGGCTCGACGTGCTCGTACCCGATCTCGCGCACGCGCGCGACGGCGGCGTCCAGGTCGGCGGCGATGGCATCCCGCAGCGAGTACAGCTGCACGGACGTGATGGGCATCTGGGGCTCCTTCGCGTGGTCTGCGGTCCGACTTCCGTCGATGCCCATACAGAAGTACGTCGCAGCGCGCCGGAAGCCGTGGACGAGCCTACCCCCAAAACCTCACAGTGGAAGGTTTCTGCTCCGATGAGTTCGCGGGACCACCCCGGTCTGCACCCTGAGCCGGCCGACCGTCCGGGCCGGACGACCCCGGGAGGACATCATGGGACTGATCCACCTCGAGCTGTTCGCCACCCTCGACCTCGTCGCCCAGGCGCCCGGCGGCCCCGACGAGGACCCGGAGGGCTTCCCGTTCGGCGGCTGGCAGGCCCCCTTGATCGACGAGGTCGCCGGGCAGCAGATCGACGCCGCCTACGGCGAGGGCACGGACGCCCTCCTGCTGGGGCGGCGCACGTACGACATCTTCGCCGCCTACTGGCCGCACCAGAGCGGCGGCGGCCAGGACGGCGACATCGCGACCCTGTTCAACAGCATCCCGAAGTACGTCGCCTCCCGCGGCACCCCGGACCTCTCGTGGGCAGGCTCCACCCAGCTCGGGCCGGACCTGCCCGCCGCCGTGCGGGAGGTCCGCGACCGGCACGAGCACGTCCGGGTGGTCGGCAGCCTCGACCTCGTGCAGACCCTCCTGCACGAGAAGCTCTTCGACCGCATCGACCTGTGGGTGCACCCCATCGTGCTCGGCGTCGGGAAGAAGGTGTTCGACGGCGGCGAGGTGCCCACCAACCTCACGCTCCTCGAGCCACCCGCCGCGGGGCCGAGCGGCACCGTGTACCTCCATTACGGGCTCGCCGACGGCGTGCCCGCCACCGGCGACATGGGCGCACCCGACCGCGGCGCCGATTAGTCCTGGGGTGGCCGCCGCATCCGCTTGACCCCCGAGCGCCGCTTCTTCGCGTCGATGCGCCGCTCCACAGAGCCACGGGTCGGGCGCGTCGGGCGACGTCGGGGCCCGGGCGGCGCCAGGGCGTCCGCGACGAGCGCCGCCAGCCGGACCCGTGCGGCGTCACGGTTGCGCAGCTGGGCGCGGTGCTCGGACGCCACCACGGTCAGCACCCCGCCGGGTGCCCGCCGGCCGAGCCGCTCGAGGACCCGCGCCCGCTGCGCCGCGGAGAGGACCGCCGAGGCCCCGACGTCCCAGGACAGCTCGACGCGTGAGTCCGCCGTGTTGACGCCCTGACCGCCGGGCCCCGAGGAGCGCGAGAACCGCCAGGTCAGCTCCTGCGTGGGGATGACGAGGGCAGGGGTCACCCGGAGTCCGGCACGGGCGTCGTCGGGCACGCGACCATGATGCCCGAGCCTGCCGACACCGTGCCCGCCGCGCGCAGCTCTTTCCGGAGGCCGGGGCTCACGCCCCGGGCCGGGACGTCAGGCTCTCCTGCTCGTCGACGGTCATGGCGACGGGCCAGCCCGCGTCCGTCCACGCGAGGCTGCGGATCGCCAGCGTGGGCGTGCCGCCGTCCGCGCCGTCGTAGAAGTGGAACCCGAGCAGCTCGTCGCCGCCGCCGACGGCGACCGACTCGCCGCCCGGGCCGATCATGTCGCCGACGGCGTCCAGCACGGGGGTGCCGCCGTCCTCGAGCAGCGAGTCCCCCTCGGCGTCCACGTACGGGCCCGTGATGTCCTCCGCGCGGCCGACCTCGACGTGGTAGGTGCTGTCCGTGCCCTGGCAGCACGAGTCCTTGGAGACGAAGAGGTACCAGTACCCGCCGTGGTGCAGCAGCGCCGGGGCCTCGATCGCGTTCGTCGCGTCACCGCGGCTGGCGATCACCTGCGGCTCGCCGCCCTCGACCGGCATCCCGCTCGGCCACGACAGCTCGACCAGCTGGATCCCGCCCCAGAACGACCCGAACGCCATCCACGGGGTGCCGTCCTCGTCGGTCACCACGGCCGGGTCGATCGCGTTGTAGCCGTCGCCCGCCGACGACTGCCAGACGATCCCCCGGTCCTGCCACGCGACGTCGGCCCCCAGCTCGTCGGACGTCATGAGGCCGATGGCCGAGGTGTTCGACCCGAACGTCGACGCGGCGTAGTAGAGGTACCAGGTGCCGTCGTGCTCCACGACCTCCGGGGCCCACAGGTTGGTGACGCCGGGAACCGCCTCCTGCTGCCACGCCGGTCGGTCGTCCGGGAGCACCTCGCCCTCGTACGTCCAGGCGTTGCCGTCGACGGAGTGCCGCACCTGGATCGCGCCGAGGCCCTTGGTCAGGTTCCCGGTGGAGAAGACCCACCAGTCCTCGCCGTCGACGACGAGCGAGGGGTCGTGCACCTCGACGTCGCCCTCGACGGGGACGACGGTCCCCGCGACCGGGTCGGCGCCGCAGGCCGCGAGCAGCACCACGGACACCGCCCCGGCGAGCGTCGCGGCGGCCCGCCGGGGCGTGCGTCTCATCGGGCGAGCCGGATCATCGACCAGGACACCGCCGGCAGCGTGGCGGTCAGGTGCCCGTCGGCGATCGCGGCGGTGTCGTTCGCCCGCGGTGCGACCGAGTCGTCGTCGTCGGCCGTCGCCGACCAGTACACGTCCGGGTTGGAGAGGGTGACCGCCTCGACGACGCGCAGCCCCGGCACCGAGCGCAGGTCGGCCTCGAGGCGGACCTCCTCGGTCACCGACCGGTTCACGACGAACGCCACGAGCTCGCCGGTCTGCTCGTCCCAGGTCGCCGCCGCGTCCACGAGGGGCGCGTCGCCGAACCGTGCCGTCTCGTACGTCGGCGTCTCGAGCGCGACCTGCAGGACCTCCCCCGCGGCGTGGTTCGACGTCAGCGCGAACGGGTGGAACGTCGTCTGCTTCCACAGCCGCCCGCCCGGCTCGGTCATCATCGGGGCGATGACGTTCACCAGCTGTGCCAGCGACGCGGCGTGCACCCGGTCGGAGTTCCGCAGCAGCGAGATGAGCAGGTTGCCCACCACCACGGCGTCGGCGACGTTGTACCGGTCCTCCAGCAGCACGGGCGCCACCGGCCAGTCGTCGCCCGACGGCGGCCTCGACTCGGCGCGCTTCTGGTACCAGACGTTCCACTCGTCGAAGGAGATGTGGATCCGCTTGTCCGTCTTGAGCCGTGCACGGACGGCGTCGGCGGTCGCCGCGACCGAGGCGACGAAGTGGTCCATGTCGACGGCCGAGGCGAGGAACGAGCCGAGATCGCCGTCCTCCTCCCAGTAGTAGGCGTGCGCGGAGACGTAGTCGACCTGCTCGTACGCCTCGGTGAGCACGATCCGCTCCCACTCGCCGAACGTCGGCATCGACGACTGCGACGAGCCGCATGCGACCAGCTCGAGGTCGGGCTGGATCTGCCGCATCGCCCGCGCGGTCTCGGCGGCGAGCCGCCCGTACTCCTCGGGCGTCTTGTGGCCGGTCTGCCACGGGCCGTCCATCTCGTTGCCCAGGCACCACATCTTGACGCGGTACGGCTCGGGGGCGCCGTTGGCCCGGCGCAGGTCGGACCAGTAGGTGCCGCCGGGGACGTTGCAGTACTCGAGCAGGTCGAGCGCCTCCTGCACGCCGCGGGTGCCCAGGTTCACCGCCATCATTGGCTCGACGCCGGCCTGGGCGCACCAGCGCATGAACTCGTCGGTGCCGACGAGGTTCGGCTCGGTCGAGTGCCACGCCAGGTCGAGGCGGCGCGGCCGCTGCTCCACCGGTCCGACGCCGTCCTCCCAGCGGTAGCCGGACACGAAGTTGCCGCCCGGGTAGCGCACCGTGGAGACGCCCAGCTCCTTGACCATCTCGACGACGTCCTTGCGGAAGCCGTCGGCGTCGGCGGTCGGGTGCTCCGGGTCGTGGATGCCGCTGTAGACCGACCGGCCGAGGTGCTCGACGAAGGAGCCGAAGGTGCGGCGTCGGACGGGGCCCACACGGAACGCGGGGTCGATGGTGAGACGGGCAGTGGTCATGATGCTTCCTCGCTTCGTCGCGCTTCAGGATCGGGTGAGCTCGAGCCAGCGCACACCGTGCGCCGGGACGTCGAGCACGAGGGTGAGGTCCGGGCGGACGCCGACGACACCGGCGTCCCACAGGTCGTGCGCGGTCCACGCGGCCTCCCGCGCGACGACGGCGTCCCCGAGGACGTCCTGCAGCGCCACGGTCACCTGGTGGGAGGTCGGGCCGGTCCAGAACACGGCGGCGAAGCGCGCCGGGCCGTGCGCCTCCCGGGCGGCCCACACGACGACGTCACCGTCGCCGCGCTCGACGTCGCGCTCGCGCCACATCTCGGCGCCGTCGACGGACTCGCGCAGGACCCGGGCGACGGCTGGGTTGGCCAGCCGCTCGATCGTCCCGTCGTCCGTCTCGGGCAGGTGGCCGCCGATCATGAACGGGGAGCGCGCCATGGCCCACAGCGTCAGCAGCGTGCGCTGCTCGTCGGGCGTGAGCAGGGAGTCCCGGGGCTCGCCGCGCTCGGCCCGCAGGCCGATCCGCCCCAGCGGGAGCATGTCCGCGTCCGCCCAGCCGCTCGGCGACTGCAGGGGCGCCCACCGCGCGAGGCGGCCGAACTGCTCCTCGACGTCGCTCCACCGGTCCCACAGGTCGTTGCTGATGCGCCACAGGTCCGCGTGGCGGCGCAGGTGGGGAAGGTGCGCCGTCGACAGGGCGGTCCCGGGCGACAGGGACAGCACGACCGGCCGTCCGGACCGGTCCAGGGCCGTGCGCCACGCCTCGATGGCGTCGGCGTGGTACGGCGCCAGCATGTCGTCGATCTTCAGGTAGTCCAGCCCCCACGACGCGAGCAGGGCGGCGAAGCCGTCCAGGTAGGCCTGCGCCCCCGGGTGCGAGTGGTCCAGCCCGAAGTAGCCGGGGTGCCACGCGCACGTCGAGGAGGTGTCGGCGATCTGCGCCGCCGTCCACCCCGTGCCCAGCACCGGCAGGTCGAGCTCGACCGCGCGCCGGGGGATGCCGCGCATCAGGTGCACGCCGAACCGCAGGCCGAGGGCGTGCACCTTGTCGGCGAGGGGCGCGAACCCCGCGCCGCCCGCGGCGGACGGAAACCGGCCGGGCGCCGGGGCCGGGTACCCGTGCGCGTCGACCTCGAAGGGTGCGCCCTCCTGGTACCCGTGCGAGCGCGCCGTCGGGTCGTACCAGTCGATGTCCACGACGACCGTGTCGTAGCCGACGGGCAGCAGCCTGCGGGCCATGACCTCGGCGTTCGCGAGGACCTCGTCCTCGGTCACCGTGGTCCCGAAGCAGTCCCAGCTGTTCCACCCCTGCGGCGGGTGCTCGATCCCCAGCCGCGTCATCGCCGCACCTGCCTGACCGGCCGCGACGGTGGGAGGTTGCAGGCCCGTAGCACCTCGATCTCGTCGGGGTCGTAGGGCGTGAAGTCGGAGTGCACGACGTCGTGCATCCACAGCCTCGTGTCGATGCCGGGCAGCGGCTTGATGAACTCCCACACGTGGTTGAACTGCGCCTTGCCGTTCACGAAGCCGAAGAAGTAGCTCCCGACGCCCTCCCGCTTCCACAGCGGCAGATGCGTCTCGATGGTGCTGCGGTAGGGGCGGTGCATCCACTCGGTGTTGAGCAGCGGCCGCCCGTACCGTTCGAGGAACCGCACGAGGTCCTTGGCGTGCGAGTAGTCCCCGTAGTAGTGGAACGACACGATGTCCGACAGCTCGATCGCACGCTCCTCGACGGGCTGGAGCCGGCACGGGTCGAGCAGCCACTCGTACGCGTCGGCGGCGCCGACGCCCCAGATCTCCGCCGTCAGCGGCTGGCTCACGTCGGCCTCCCGCAGCCAGGCGAACACCTTCTCCATCATGGGCAGCGACCTGTCGCCGCGCGTCGAGTTGCCGATCTCGTTCCAGACGTTCCAGACCACGATCCGCTCGTCCTGGCCGTACCGTGCGGCCAGCTCGTCGACCCAGCGGCGGAACGTCGGCTCGAGCTCGGGCTCGTCGGTCAGCACGTACCCGACGATCCCGCCGCCCTGCACGTCGTCGTCGAACGGCGACTCGGACGAGCCTCCGAAGTAGCCGGGCTCGGGCTCGGGCTGCGGCCCGAGCCGGGCGGGCGACCACCGGTGCCGGGGCACCGAGCAGTCGTTGAACAGCACCGGCATCATCGTCATCCCGTACGAGCCGAGCAGGTCGAGCAGCTGGTCCAGGTGGGCGAAGAACGCGTCCGGCTCGTGTTGCCACACCTCGAACGGCAGGTAGAAGCGGACGGAGTTGATGCCGTACCCGTGCGCCAGCGCGATCTCCCGGGCGGCGTCACGCCAGGCGACGTCGTGCTCGTGCTCCTGCAGCAGCCACAGCGCACCGTGGATCGCCCCGCTGGGGATCCAGTTCATCCCGGTGATCCAGTCCCGGCCGGTGTACCAGTCCCAGATCTCGTCCTCGGTCCATCGACGCTTCATCGCGCCCTCCCTTCGTCGTTGCCGCTCGTCACAGGACGCCGATCCGTGCGCGCCAGTCGCCCCGCACCACCGCGACGACGACGTCATGGCTGCCGGCCGCGTTGCGGACCGTGGTCGCCTGCACCAGCTCGCCGGCGGCGTTCCAGCGCACGGCCTGCGAGTACCCCGAGGAGTCGCCGCGCACGTGCCGCACGGCGTCCACCGGGAGGCGCATCGCGCTCCACGTCTCGCCGAGGTCGTCGCTGACGAGCGCATGGTTGGCCTCCGTGCCGTCGAGCCAGGAGTGCCGCGCCGTCGCGACGATCGTCGCGCCGCCGGCGCCGTCGGGCGTCCACGCCAGGTTCGGCGTCCCGGACAGCACCACCCCTTCCCGCGACACGAGCAGCGGGCCGGCCTCGGCCGGGTCCCCCCAGTCGACGCCGTCGCGCGACGACCGCAGGTGGATCGGCACCTCCGCCGGGCCGACGTACTCGACCACCGCCCGGTAGGTGCCGTCGGGCAGCGGCCCGGTGGCGACGAACATGCCGGGGCGCCGGTAGCGGTCGGGCACGCCCGCCACGGTCTCGACGTCGGTCCAGGTGCGCAGGTCGGTCGTGGTGCGGCGGGAGATCACCTGGAGCATGCCGCGGTGCTTCTCCCGCTCGTCGGCGAAGTACACCGCGAGCACGCCGTCGACCAGCACGAGCTCCGGCTCCCAGATCGACGTCGTCGTCGACGTGCGCGACGGGTCGTACAGGGCGGGACCGCCCGAGTCGACCACCGACTCGAACTGCCACGTCGCGCCGCCGTCCGTGGAGGAGTACAGCGTGATCGTGGTGGTGGAGCCGTCGCCCGGGATCGCGTTGCCGGCCAGCAGCAGGTCGCCGCGGCGCAGGTGGGCGACGTCGCCCGGCAGCTCGTAGACCACCGGCTGGTAGCGGTTGCCCCGGCCGAGGTGGTCAGCCACGCGGGCGTGCTCGCCCCAGGTCCTGCCGCCGTCCTGCGAGCGCCACACGGGGAAGACGGGCCCCGCCGGGTCCGCCACGCCCAGGCGGAGCTCGCACGTCAGCAGCATCGCGCCCGCGTGCGGACCCTGCGGGTCGGTGGACAGCAGGCGCGAGTACATCGCGCCCGCCTCGCCCACGCTGCCGGAGTGGACGACGGTGATGTCGACGTCGGGGGCGCTCATCGCCGGTCACCGGCCGTCCCGGCGCCGACCGCAGCGCGGCCGTACCGTGCCGCGACGTCCGCGAACGCGTCGGCCGCGGCGGTGCGGACCCGGGCGTACGAGGGCAGGCCGTCCGGCCGGGTCCCGTCCGGCACGAGGTCCCACAGGCCGTGCTGCAGCAGGTACTCCGGCGGGGGCGCGCTGCCCTCGCGGTAGTCCCAGAGCAGGAAGTCGATCAGCGCCCACCACGTCCAGCCGACGAGGGGCAGGCCCTCGGCGCGCAGCTTCTGCACGACGTCCATCGACGCGTGCACCCAGTCCACGCGACGCTCGATCGGGCCGGGGTCGCCCGTCTCGGTGAGCGCGAGCGGCGCCTCGGGGTAGCGCGCGTGCCAGGTGCGCAGCAGGTCCTCGAGCGCGTCCGTCCCCGCGTACGTGACCGGCCACGACGACGGGCGCGGCCCGCCGTCGGGCAGGACGAGCGGGTGGCCGCCGACGTCCACGGTCGAGACGTGGGGGTAGTAGTTGACGCCCAGCACGTCGGGGCGCACCGCGTGCTCGGCGAACCAGGCGAGGTCGTCGTCGCCGACGCCGTGCGCACGCAGGTGCGCCGCCAGCGGGTGCCGGTCGTCGACGCGGCCCGTGACGAGGTCCTGGTGGAGGAACACGCGCTCGCGCAGGTGCGCGGCGCGCTCCGCCCACGCCGCGCCGGCGGACGGCCCGTCGCCCGGGACGACGAACCGGCGCGACGCCTCCACGTGCCAGAACGTGATGTCGGGCCGCACCGCGGCGACGGCCCGCTGAGCGCCGACCACGCCCCGGGCGACGCCCAGGAGGACCTGCAGGTAGCCGGCGTCGCCCTCCAGGTGCGGGGGCCAGAGGCCGTCCTCGCCGCACCGCTCCGCCGTCACCGACGGCTCGTTGGTGGGGGTGACGACCGTGACCTGCGGGTAGCGCTGCACCATCGCGACGGCGAGGTCCGCGAGCGCCGCCGGGTAGCCGGGGTCGGCGAACGAGCCCTTCAGCCACCCCGGCGTGCCGTAGTGCACCAGGTCGAGGATCACCTCGACGCCGCTCTCCCCCAGGGCCTCGAGCACCTCGTCGGTCCAGGAGAAGTCGAACCGGTGCGGTGCGGGGTGCACCCGGTACCACGGCACGCCCCAGCGGATCTGGTCGGCGCCGCTCGCCACCAGCAGCTCGACGTCCTCGCGCCAGCGCCGGTCGTGGTCGGTCAGGACGTACTCGTCGAGCGGGCGTCGGCCGGCGACGGGCTCGACGACGAACGTGTCCTCGATCCCGACACCCACCGCGAACGGCGGGAGCGGTGTCGGCGGGTGGGCGTCCTTCGCCTGCGTGCTCATGTCTGGCCTCCTTCGAGGTCGCGTGGACGGGCGGACGGGCCGCGCGTACGGCATGCCGGGCAGCGCGCCGCGGGACGGGTGGTTCCCGCGGCGCGCCGGTCGGACTGCGATGGTGGGGTGACGACGGGAGGGCGCTCAGCCCTTGATGCCGGACGACGCGACGCCCTCGATGAAGCGCCGCTGGACGATGGCGAACACGACGATCAGCGGGATCACGGAGATCAGGGAGCCTGCCATGGACACGCCGTAGGGGATGATTCCCTGCTCGGTGCCGTTCAGCAGGGCCAGCCCCGCGGTGAGGGTCCGGTCCTCGGCGCTGTTCGTCATCGTCATCGGCCAGATCATGTCGTTCCAGTTGCCGATGAAGTTGAACATGCCGAGGGTGAGCAGCCCGGCCTTCGCGTTCGGCAGGACGATGTTCCAGTAGATCCGGAACTCCGAGGCGCCGTCGATGCGGGCCGCGTTGTCGAGGTCGCGCGGGATCGAGACGAAGAACTGCCTCAGCAGGAAGATCCCGGCGACGTCGGAGGCACGCGGGATCGTCAGGCCGATCATCGTGCCGATCCAGCCGAGGTCCGACAGCATCGAGTACAGCGGGATCAGCAGCGACTGGAACGGGATCATGATCGTCGCCACGAGGATCCCGAGGATCAGGCCGCGGCCCTTGAAGTCGATGCACGCCAGGGCGTAGGCCGCCAGCGAGTTCAGCAGCAGCGACAGGGCGGTGACGATCACCGACATCTGGACGGTGTTCCAGAGCTGGGTCCCGACGGGGATGCGTTCGAACACGCCCGGGAAGTTCTCGAGCGTCCAGTTGTTCGGCAGCAGCTGCGGCGGGTAGGAGAGCACCTCGGACTGGGGCGAGAACGCCGTGATGACGATGATCAGCAGCGGGAAGGCGCAGATGACGGCCGCGACGGTCGCGAGCAGGAACGCGCTCAACCTGCCCGCCAGGGTGCTGCGGTGGATGCTGCTGGCCGGCCGCCAGCGCACGGAGCGCTGTGGGGCCGTCTTCCCGGGGAAGGTGATCGCGCTCATGCGATGTCCCTTTCCTGACGCTTGTTGATGGTCAGCTGGATGACACCGACGATCATCGTGATCGCCATGAGGACGAACGACAGCGAGGACGCGTACCCCTGCTTGAAGCTGGCGAAGCCCTCGGTGTAGACGCGGTAGACGATCGTCTCGGTGCTCCGCTCGGGCCCGCCGCCCGTCATGATGTAGATCTGGTCGAACGCCTGGAAGCCGAAGTTGGCAGCCAGGATGATGACGTAGGTCAGCGTCGGGCGCAGGCCCGGCAGCGTGACGTGCCAGAACCGGCCCCACGCCCCTGCGCCGTCCAGGTGGGCCGCCTCGTGCTGCTCCGCGGGGATGCCCTGGAGCCCGGCGATGAAGATGACCATGAAGTACCCGAAGGTCTTCCACACGGCCACGAAGATGACGGTCGGCATCGCCCAGGTCGTCGAGTTCAGGAGGTCCGGCATCGTCCTGCCGAACACCTGCTGGAACCAGTACGGCAGGAGGCCCGTGCTCGCGTCGAGCAGGAAGCTGAACGACAGCGCGGCCACCGCCATCGAGATGATGAACGGCAGGAACACCACGGTCCGGAAGAACCCGCGCATCACCAGGTCCTTGCGGTTCAGCAGGAGCGCCATCGCGATCGCCGTGGCGATCACCAGCGGCGTGAAGGCCACCGCGTACACCAGGGTGTTGACGATCGCGCCACGGGTGTCGGCGTCCGTGAAGATCCGGGCGTAGTTGTCGAGCCCGATGAACTCCGGCTGGTTGAGCCCGGTGGAGTCGGTGAACGAGATCCACAGCGCGTAGAACGTCGGGTAGAAAACCCAGATCGCCAGGATCACCAGGGCCGGGAGCAGGAACGCGATCCCGGCGCGCATCCGCCTGCCCTGCGCCTTGGGTCTGCGTCGGGTCACCGGCGACGAGGACCGGGAGTCGTTCGCCCGGGTGATCGACCACCTGGACGACTTGTAGATCACTTCTTCGGACACTGCGACGACACCTTCCTTCGGGGAGGGTCCGGACGGGTACCCGGTGGACCGGCCGGGCGCGCCCGGCCGGTCCACCGTCCCGTCACTCGTTGGAGAGGTAGCCGTCCACCTTCGCGGCGGTGCTGGTGAGCAGATCCTGGACGTTCCCGCCCTTCGCGATCTGCGTCGTCATCGCGTCCGTCTCCTTGGTGATGTCCGTCACCGTGGTCGAGATGCCCGTGGCGTAGTAGAACGAGTGGCCCGAGGCCTTCGCCAGGTCGGCGATGATCGGGTACGCGAACTGGTCCTCGGGGATGTCGTTGCGGTTCGGCGGGTAGTAGGACTCCGTCCACACGACCTGCTGCTCCTGCGAGTTCCAGAAGTCCTCGAAGCCGAACGAGCAGGCCATCTCCTCGTCGGTGTCGTTCATCGAGGTGGCGTACCAGTAGTTGTAGACGCCGGCCACCCAGTCGCTCGGCCAGTGGAACATGCCGACGTCGATGCCGAACGAGTCGGCGGAGGTGATCTCCCACGGGCCGTTGTAGATCATCGCGGCACGGCCGGAGCCGAACAGCTCCATCGCGGCCGTGTTGTCCAGGCCGGTCGGGCTGACGCCGTCCTGCCAGACCTTCTGCCACTCGGTCATGGTCGCGACGTTCTCGGGCGAGTCGATGTACTGCTTGCCGTCGGTGATGAAGTCGCCGCCGCCGGAGTGCAGCATCGTCGAGAGCATGCCGGCGTCCATGTCCTGCAGCGCCAGGCCGTACTGCTCGGGCGTCCCGTCGTCGTTCTCGTCGATCGTCAGCTTGTGCGCGACGTCGATCAGCTCCTCGACGGTGGTCGGGTAGTCGGCCTCGGTGAGGCCGGCCGCCTTCCACAGCTCCGGGTTGAAGTAGACCGCGAAGGGCGTGACGCCCATCGGCACGCCGTACGTCTCGCCGTCCCACGTGACCTGGCTGGCCATCGCGTCGTAGTACGCGGTCGAGCTGGGGTAGGTCTCGGTGTCGTCGTAGAACGCCTGCTGCGAGAGGAACGCGCCCTGGTCCGCGTAGCCGAGGCCGGTGTCGACGCCCTGCACGACGAGGTTGGGGCCGTTGCCGGCGCCGAGGCTCGTGAGGAGCTTCTCGGAGATCGAGGTCCAGGCGAGGGGCTCGGACTTCACGACGCACTGGTCCTGCGACTCGTTGTACGCGGCGACGATCTTGTCCAGCACCTTGCCGTCGGCCTCGGTGTAGCCGTGCCACAGCAGGATGTCGGTGGGCCCGCCCGAGTCCGAGTCGCCGGAGCCCGAGCCGCCCGAGCAGGCGCTCAGTGACAGCGCGGCCGCGGCCGCGACCGCTCCGATGGCCATGAACCTGCGTGAACGAAAGTACATCTGATCCTCCTCGATCAATGGGTCGATCGTCCCGGTTCCGTCTCTGTCGACGAGGCGCACTTCCGTGTGCGGTACGCCCGCCACCGTGCGGAACGCCTCGTCGCTTACAACGATGGAAGGGAATGTAACGCAGGCCACATCCGGGGACAACGGGTGTGATCGAATCGTGATTCGCTCACCAAATAGTGCGACGACCTGCATCAATGCCGACGAACCGAGGCGCGCGCCGGCGGGTCGGGCCGACGACGATCCCTCGAAACGCACGCTGACTTGCAACGATGCAAGTTCCGCGGCTCGTCGGGCCGGCCGTCAGCGGGACGAGGCCGGGGCCCGGCGGACGAATCCACGCCGGGCCCCTCCGTGGCGGAGTTTCACCCGATGGTCGAGGTGCGAGCGACCACGTGCTGCTGTGTCAGCACCAGGCGCGGTGCGCCGTCGTACCCGCCGATCCGCTCCTTCAGCATGCGGACCGCGGTCTCGGCGATCTCCTCACGACCCGGGTCGATCGTCGACAGCGGGGGGAACATGTACTCCGACTCCTGCACGGCGTCGAACCCGATGACCGCGACCTCCTCGGGCACCCGGACCCGGCGCTGGTGCAGCACGTGCAGCGCGCCGATCGCCATCGCGTCGTTGAACCCGAACACCGCGTCCAGGTGCACCCCCGAGTCGAACAGGGCGTTCATCGCGTCCGCGCCGGTCTTGAGGTGCCACGGCCCGGCCTCCGCCAGGAGCGCCGGGTCGAACGGCAGGCCCGCGTCCTGCAGCGCGAGCCGGTAGCCCTCCAGGCGCAGCGCCGCCGAGCCCACCACCTCGCCCGGATGGCTGCCGATCACCGCGATCCGCCGGCGCCCGAGCTCGATCAGGTGCCGGGTCGCCGTGCGCGCGCCCTCCACGTTGGACATGGTCACGTGGTCGTTGGGCCCGCCGAACATCCGCTCCCCCAGGAGCACGAGCGGATAGTTGACGTCCAGGTGCTCGATGTCTTCCTGTCCCAGCGCGAGCGGCGAGTACATCAGCCCGTCCGTGACCAGGCGCAGCTCCGACCCGAGCACCGCCAGCTCCCTCTCCCGCTCGGCGCCGGTCTGCTCGATGAGCACGCTCATGCCGTGGGCGTCGGCGGCCTTCATCACCGAGTCCGCGAGCTCCGCGAAGTACGGCACGTTGAGCTCCGGCACCGCCAGGCCCACCATGCCCGTGCGGCCGCGCCGCAGGTTCCGGGCGGTGATGTTCACCTGGTACCCGAGCTCCGCGATGGCCGCCTCGACGCGAGCACGCGTCTCCTGCCGGACCATGGGGAAGTCATTGATCACGTTGGAGACCGTCTTGATGGACACTCCAGCGCGCCCGGCCACGTCCCGCATCGTCGCGGCAGACCTGGTCACCACCCCGCGCCCTCCTGAGCTGATCGACTACCTGAGGTCAAGATTCTGCCGCATCCTCGCTGAACACGTCGACGGGGTGCCGGCCCCGGCGGTCACGAGGGCGGGCACGCCGTGTCGGTCGGCTCCGGCACAGTAGGGAGGTGATCCCCGACCGCGTGCTGCACGCTCCGGTGCTGCGTGCCCGTCCGACGGTCGCGCACCTGGACGCGGACGCGTTCTTCGCGGCCGTCGAGCAGCACCAACGACCGTCGTTGCGCGGGAGACCCGTGCTGGTCGGCGGCGTCGGGCCGCGCAGCGTCGTGGCCACCGCGTCGTACGAGGCCCGGCAGTACGGCGCGCGCTCCGCGATGCCGATGGAGCAGGCACGACGGCTGTGCCCGGCCTCGACGATCGTCGTCGTGCCGCGGTTCGCCGCGTACGCGGCCTACTCGGACCGGATCATGACCGCGCTGCGCGAGCTCACCGACCTCGTCGAGCCCGTGAGCATCGACGAGGCCTTCGCCGACCTCACCGCCGCCACCCGGCCGCTGACCGACCTCGACGAGCTCGCGCGCACGATCCGCGAGCGGGCCCGCGAGCTCAGCGGCCTGCCGGTCTCGATCGGCCTCGGTCGCTCCAAGCTCGTCGCCAAGCTCGCCTCCGAGGCCGCGAAGCCCGGCGGGGTCCGGGTCGTCGACGCCGAGGAGGAGGACGCGTTCCTGCTCGACCTGCCCGTGCGCGCCCTGTGGGGCGTGGGCCCGGTCTCCGCGGCGCGCCTGGACGGCCTCGGGGTCCGCACGGTCGCCGACCTGCGCCGCCAGCCGCTCGACACGCTGCGCCTGATCGCCGGCGAGGCCGGCGGGACCAACCTGTTCCGCATCGCGCGCGGCTGGGACGACCGCCCCGTCACCACCGTGCGCGAGCGCAAGTCCGCCGGCGCGGAGCACACCTTCGACACCGACCTGCACGGCCACGCCGCGATCGCCGCGGCCCTCGACCCCGTCGTCGACGCCGCGCTCGCGCGCCTCGACCGGCACGCCGCAGCGGCGCGCACCGTCGTCGTCAAGGTACGGCTCGCCTCGTTCACGACCCTGACCCGCTCGGTCACCCTGTCCCGCCCCACCACCGACGAGGCCGCCCTGCGCGACGCAGCCCACCGAGCGCTGCGGCTCGCCGACGTCACCGAGCCGGTCCGCCTCCTCGGCGTCGCGTTCCACGGGCTGTCCGAGCACGCGCAGCTCATGCTGCCGCTCGGCCCGGACCTTCCGGAGGTGGCGGAGAGCCCCGGCCAAGCCGACGACCCGGACGGCGGCGAGGCCGTGGCCGCGCCGCCACCGGTGACCGGCCCCGTCCGGGCGACGGCCGCCACCGTCGTCCCGGGCCTCGACGTCGAGACCGCCGGCGACGGACGCGGATGGGTCGTGCGCGTCGGCGACGACGGCCGCATCGCGGTGCGCTTCGAGACCGCCCGGACCGGCCCTGGCTATCAGCGCTGGATCGACCCGGACTCCGAGGCCGTCACCCTCGTCGAACCGCTCGGCCCGGACGGTGAACCGCTGAGCACGACGGTGGACGGCGACCCCTGACCGGCAGCGTGACGCGCCACGCCGCGATCGGCGGCGCCACGCACCGTGCGGCAGCCCTCCCTGCCACGGCTCACGCGCGGACGAGCTCGGTGCCGTCGGTCGGGTGCGCGGCCATGGCGACGCTGCGGATCGTCGGGTCGTCGTAGGTGTTCCAGTAGTAGGTCGCCGTCCTGGACGAGAAGAGACCGGTGTACACGGTGATCTCGAACTCCCCCGACCCCATGGCCGCACAGCCGTCCACCATCGCGACCTGCTGCAGCGTGTGGAAGGCCCGGCTGACGTTCTCCTCCTCGCTCCCCTTCACGGGGTAGTGGGCGTTCACGTAGGCCGCACGCACGAACCGGGACGGGGAGTAGTAGTCGCCGGGGATCCCGCGCATGTGCGACCCCGGGCCGAACGGGCCGAGCCGTGCACGGCCCAGGGTGGCCTCCGGGGGGAACTCCGGCGAGGTGTTGAGGTAGTTGCGCAGGTTCTCGTGGTGCCAGGCGAAGCCGGGCTGGTTCGTCAGGACGTCGACGTCGTCGTCGAAGACGTGCATGCCGTCGCCCGTGTGCTCCACCACGACGGCGCGCGTACGGTCGGCGATGATCCAGTGCAGCAGCGAGCTCGGGTACGTGTCGTTGATCGGCCGGTCGACGACGACCACGTCGCGCAGCGCGGCCTCGACCTCGTCCACGCCCGCGAACTGCGAGCACACCCACAGCGGGAACTCGAACGCCGCCACGTTGACGGCACCGTCGACGGGCCCGGGGGCGTACTCCGCATACCCCGGGAAGTTCAGCCCGGCGACCGCCAGCCCGGCGTCGTTCCCGCAGTCGAAGTAGAGCGGCGTCGCCTCCTGGACGATGCCCATGCCGATGGTCGCGTGCTTGATGTCGGGGACGGCGCCGAACGGCGAGCTCGGCGCGAATCCCGTCGGGGTGATCACCACCTGCTGGCCGTACCCGCTCGTCCAGTCGAGGTTTCGCGCCAGGTAGACGCTGCCCTCCCCGTCAGTGAACCGGATTCCCGTGCACATCGAGGATCTCCCGCCGCCGTCGGCTCGTCCGGGACCCGTACCGCGTGCCGTGCCCGCACCTGGCAGCGCTCGCGTCCCGCTCGCGGCCATCGTCACCCGTCACTGGCGTCGTCGCGAGCGCACCCTGCACCGAGCGGCGCACGTCCGACGGAGACGACGAGAGGCTCGGACCGTCTCGCGGTCCGAGCCTCTCGTCGTGTGCTGGTCGGGCTGACAGGATTTGAACCTGCGACCCCTTGACCCCCAGGTATTCCGAGCACGAATCGCGACGACGCCGAACGCAACGCAATATTGGGCCTGACCTGCACTAACGAACACCCGAGGAAGGATCGCGAAATCCCGCGAAAGCGCGCGCACGGGGCCGCGTGGCTGTCCACGTGGCTGTCCAATGACCACAACGACTAGCGGAAATCGGCCAAGGGCAGGTCCACGTACCGCTCCACGATCAACGGGCGCTTCAGCCGGTTCTTGAACACCACCCGCGCCAGCACCAACAGGGGGCCGTGCGCGCTCGTTTCGTAGCGGAAGCCATCCCGAGGGCTCTGTGTCTTCACCGGACCTTCCGTGAACTGGCGGCCGAACGAGTATTCGACCTCCTTGACCGTGCCGGCGCTGAGCGGGCCGTCCTTGTGCTGGACCAATTGGACGCTGACCGTCCACCACTGTCGCCCGTCGTCGCTCCCGCCGGGCACCTGCGCGGGGGTGGCGGTGTGAGTGAGGAAGACCCCCTCCCGTCGGCGGTACTCGTTGTCGCGCAGCAGGTGCCACTGGTCGGTATCCCAGGCTCGCTCGTCCAGCCGCCTGAGCCGCCGATCGTCGTGGACGACGAACACGAACCCCGCGACCGTCACGGCGCCCGCCAGCACCCAGGCGGCGGGCGGTGCCCCGTCCCTCGCGATGAGTAGGGCGAGCAGTCCGCTGACTCCGCCGGCGGCGAGCCACTCTGCGACCCGGCGCGGGAAGGAATGGGAGGTCGGGTCGAACGGGCTGGGGTAGCGGTCCATCGTCGGATGCTAGGAGGGCCGTGCCCTTCCGGCCCGAGGTAGACCGGACATTCACCCCGCGCCGGCCCCGATCCGTGGCCATCGGCCCGCCCTGGCTTGCCTCGTCAGGCATCGGCCCAAGTCCTTGACCATTTGATTACTTGCGGACAGAAAACCACTGGCTCGGGGCTGCCCGGCCCCCCTCGCTCAAAAAACCACCCGGTGGCACCGGCGACGCGGCGCACGCGACGCGCCAGCATGGAGCGATGGAACCTAGAGACATTGACGCCCTGCCCGATTTCGTACGCGCCAACCTGGACGCGCTCCCCGACCCCGAGGCGGCGCGGCTGGTGCTGACGGCCTACGAGGACGACCTGGCCGACTTCCGCGAGCACCCGCACTACGGCAACGCACTCGTGCCAGAGGCGCCCGTCCCGGACGGCCCTCCGACCCTTGAGCGCATCTCGGGGCGCCTTGATGGGCTGTTCTTCGCGTTGAAGGCGCTGGCCGCCCCGTTGGCTGGGCGGCCGGGCTACAACGCCGAGTGGCAGGTTGCCTGACCGGGTGTAGGTGACCGGGGTGTTCCCGTGTGTACGGGGTGCGTCCAACCGGGGGCGCCGCTGCTGAGGCAGGGGGTGGTCATCGCAGCAGGGGGGTGGGGTGCCTGCCGAGGGGGTGGGGTGTGGCACGACGCCCCCGGCCGGGCCGCCGCCCCCGCTATGGGATGGATGTGCTCCGGCCAGGGGCGCCGTGGTCTAAGGGGTGGCTACTCCAGGCCGCGCCGGGTCGCCTCGGCCTGGGCGTCGGTGTAGCGGTGCCACGCGCTCAGGTCTCGGCCGCCGGTCATCTGGAAGATGTCCAGGGCCTCGCGCTGGCGGGCCACCACCTCGTGGTCGGGCACGCCGGTCCAGGGGGTCACCTCGGCCGGCGGCGGGGGTGGGGGTGGCGGGGTCAGCCTGGCCCTCAGTTCCTCGGTGGGCACGATGGCGTCGGTATCGGCCAGGATGGCCGCGCGCCGCTCGGCCGCCTGCCGGGCCAGGGCCGCGCGGTGCTCGTCGCGGGTGTCGTGGGCGAATCGCTGGCGGCTGCCGACCGGGCCGCGTAGGGCTTCCTCGGCTTCAGCTAGTACCTGGGTGCGGCGGGCCGAGGCCTCGGCGGCGGCCTGGGCAGCGGCGTAGTCCTGGCTCGTCAGCCGCAGCACGCGCGCCCCGTCCAGCGCCGCCCGGTGCACCAGGGACACCTCCCGCAGCGGCACCCCGACGCGCCGAACGCTGGCCAGCCCGTTACGGGTCCCGGTCGGTGGGGGTGCCCACTCGTCGTCCTCGGTGCCGATGAATCCCACGGACACCTCTTGGGTCAGCCCGTCGGCCACGTAGGCGCGCACCCGTTCCTTGTCCTCCCGTGAGCCGGACAACCGGCCGTAGGCGAACAGCCCGTCAGCCCTGGACTCCCAGCGGGTCAGCACCCCGGCAAGGTGAGTCACGTCGTGGTGCAGGGCCAGGCGCAGTGGCTTGGTCGGGACCCTGACGCTGGCGGCGTCCCAGGTCTCGCGGTAGACCGTGGCGGTGTCGTCGCCGGGCAGCCGGTCGGCCACGGTGAACGTGCCCCAGGGCACGGCCAGTAGTTCGATGTGGTCGCCCGTGACGTCGATGTGCCGGGCCGGGGCGTTGGTGGCGACGGTGGCCGGCTCGGCCAGCACGGTGCGCCGGTGCGGGGGATGCTGGGGCTGCTCGGCGCGGGTGCTCATCGGTCTACGTCCCGCACGTCCACCTGGCCGCGCTGCTGGCCGGGCAGCAGCCGGCCGACGGCCTCGGTACGCACCACGCCGGCCTCGTTGCGCTCGCGCACGGGCGGCCAGGGGTCATGGGACCGGGCGGCCCGGTTGGCCTCGCCGGCGGCCGCGCGACGGGCTCGGGCGCGCACGGCCTCGTCGGGCTCGTCGGCGCGCGTGCGGTAGGCGGCCTCGGCCGGGGTCAGCGGACGGGCGTTCCTCGTGCTCGTCGTCGTGGTGCTGGGCTTGGTGGTCTTCTTCGTGGCCGTCACGGCGTCGTCTCCAGTTCGGGGTGCCCGGCTGCCAGCACCACGGGGCAGGTGGGGTCGGTGTGGTGGTGCTCCAGGGCCTCTACGCGCCCGCTCGGGCGCCGCAGCACCAGGACGGCTGATTCAGGGCAGGCGCACTGCCTCAGCACAGCCTCGAACGCTCGGTGCGCGCTGGCCTCGGCCGTCGTAGTGTCCGGGAAGGGCGCGTGAGCGACGTGGACCGTCGCGGCCCGCACGGCCAGCGCCTCGGCTTCCTCGCCGCTGAGGCCGACGTGGTTAAGGGGGTGGGGTGCCGGTGGTGCGGGAGGCCTGGCGTCGTCGGGCTGGTGTTCGGCGGTGCTCATACGGCCTCCCTGGCTGTGACCGCCCACGGGGCCGGGGCGGCGGCGTCCTGGTCTATTCCCACAGTGTCCATCGGACTACGTGGGATTGGAAGGAATGGCGGAGCACCAGGATGTGCGGAGAGAAGCGGGCGCGGGCGGGCGCCTAGGGCATGAGGGTTGCAGGGTCGCAGTACAGCCCCACGGCGGTGCCTCGGTCGTCGTTCACGGTGTCCGTGAGCGCATCTGCCTCGGCGGCCTCGTCGGCCGTCGCCGCGCGTTCCTGGACCTCCACGTACAACTCGTCCAGACGCCGGGCGGCCTCCCACATACGATCCACGCTCGGGTCGGGCTCCACCTCGAACCCTCGGACGGCCAGGGCAAAGTCACCGAACACCAGCACGTTGGCGGCGATGCTGTAACTGCCCCCGCCGACCTGACTCACGGCGTCGCAGGCCTCGCGCAACTCAGTCGTGAAGTGCTCGTGAATCTCGCGGTTCGTCTGCTCGGTGTCCCACCAGTACCAGCCGACGGCCGCCGCAACGACGACCACGGCGATGATCGGCCCCCGTGCCTTCATGGATCGACGGTGGCACCGCCAAGGTGTGCGCGCGAGACTCGGCTAGAAACTTCACCCCGCCCGAAACGGGCCGGCGTGCTCGGGGGCGTGCAGAGAGATTCCGCCGAGGCTGCCCCGCTGGGCTGTGCCACATGTGCCAGGTCGAACCGGTAACTCACGCGGAGGTAATTTCTAAGGCGTCACCGATTCCACCTGGCACATGTGGCACAGAATGCTGTGACCTGCGAAAACGTCAGAGCAGGTCTTCGACCGCCGGCGGCGGCTCCGCCTGCCCGATGAGGCCGGCGAACCCCCGCACCTGCCTCCCGTCTAGCCGTCGGCGGTCATCGGTGATGTGGTAGCGGCGTGCCCAGGCTGTAGCGAGGAACCGGGGGACGAACGTCCGGGCCGCCAGGTGCTGGTGCCCCATCGACTCCAGGTAAGCGTTGGCCCACCTGAGCACGTTCGTGGTCGGCACGAACCCCTCGGGGCTGGGTGCCAGGCGTTCCTCCGCGAACGCCAGTAGGACATCCGAGGTCGTCCGCCAGGCGCCGACGGCCTCCACGACGTTGGCCGGCGGGTCGGGCAGGCGGCGGCCTGCCTTGTACCAATCGACGGCGCCGGCGACGACCCACGCCAGGATCGCCTCGGCGAGCGCCCCCGTGGCGTGCCGGACGGCGTGCCTCACGTCGGGGTCACCCCGCAGGCCGCCCGGCTCGTCGGGCTCGTGGGGCTTGAGGTAGTGCGCGCGGAACGGGATGACCAGCAACCGCCGCCACGTGCCGTCGTCGGTCTCCACGACGGTGGGCAGGGTGTTGGTCGTCGCTATCAGGGTGTGCGAGACGGTCCACGTCACCGAATCCTGACGGATCAGCCGGGCGGTCATCTGCCCGGTGCCGGCCACGTCCTTGAGCCGCCCGACGTTGATCCGGCCGCCGCCGGTCTCGGTCAGTTCCTCCAGGAACGCCAGGCGCGCCCCCCTCAGGGCCATCAGCTCGGTCGGGTGCTCGCCCGCCCCGGCCAGCAGGACGCGCTTGGACACGACCGTGCAGTGCCCCCCGAGAGCAGCGGCCACGCCGTCCAGCACGGTGGACTTCCCGTTGCTCCCACCGCCGTGGAGGATCGCCAGCGCGTCGTCGTCCGGCGGCTCGCCCGTGATGCCCTGCCCGAGCCGGGCCTGGAGGTAGTCCCTGAGGGCTGGGGGGAGACATTCCAGCGCCCGCGCCCATAGGGGGTGCTCGGCACCGGCGACGTACCGGACGCCAGTCGTGCGGGTGAGCAGCAGCCCAGGGTCGTGGGCCAGCAGTTCGCCGGTGCGCAGGTCCACCACGCCGTTGGCCACGCACAACAGGTGGGGGTGGGCGTCCAGGTCGCCGGCGCTGGTGTGCACGCGAACGTCGGTGCGGGCCACGATGACCAGTTCGCGGGCGCGACCAGCCTCCCGGTACCGCAGCAGCGCCTTGATGGTCTCGGAGTCGGCTCCGGTGTCCACCGCTTTCTTGGCTACCTGTGCGCCGAACCGCATGGCCTGGTCGGTCAGCCTGGCCTCACCGTCGGCCCCCATGGGGTACCAGCAGCCGGCGCGGTAGTGCAGCCAGCCCAGGCCGGGGGCGTGCCGGTAGCGCCCGGCCAGCCGTCTGGCGACGAACTGGCGCCCCATGGGGACCGAGGCAGTGGCCCCGCGCTCCAGGTCCCCGTCGATGTACTCGCCGCCCTCGCCCGTCTCGTCGGTCACGGGGCCGTCCTTCCACAGGTCGTCCGCGCACGGATCGTCCAGCCCGTCTGGGCGCGGCTCGAACACGTGCGCGGTGAACATCCGGTCAACCTCGGTGCCGCCGGGGGTGTGCTCGCCCGCATGGGCGCGTGCCGGCCCCACGGCCGCTGTGTACGCCTCCACGACGGCCTCCACCGCTCCCGCCGCACCCTGGTGCCCCTCAGTGGCTGCACGGGCCAGCGCGTGCAGCCCCCTCAGCGTCAGGTCGTGCCGTGAGCCCTCGTCGCCTTCCTCCAGCGCGCGGACGTAGCGCTCACCTACCCGAATGACCTTCCGGCACGGTGGTTCGTCGGTGCCGCCGACCGATGCGGCCCACGCCTCCCGGCCGACCATGCCGGCCTCCCCGGCCTCCCGTGCCTGGGCACGGGAGGCTCGCGCCTCAGCCTGGGCCTTGGTCGGGCTGAAGTGGTCGATCCATTCGGCTGGCAGGGCAGGCAGGTCCCACACCGCCGGAGGCTCGGCGCACACGCGCCCTTTCTGGTCGTACCACTGATAGGTGGCCCCGGCTGCCTCGGGGTTGGTGCTGGGGAACACCACGGCGTAGCGATGCCCGCGCCGTATCCACTCCACGTCGGCGCATGGGCCGGTGCCCGCCGGCTCCCACCCCGGCGGTACGCGGAAGAACCTGATGCCCGTGAGGCCTGTGCGGGCCGAGGATCGATACGTGGCCGGCAGGGGCGGCAACCCGCTGCGGACCCGCAGTTCCTCCAGGTTCTCCACGCCGCGCTTGTCCACGCCGTCCTTGACGTACGAATCAGCGTCGATGCCCACCCACTCGCCGTGCGGCCACAGGCCGACATTTCTCCCCGGCCGATCCTCGGCGGCGCGCTCGGCCTCGTCGGCAAGCATCCGGCGCCCGCCCGCGCCGGTCAGGCCGGGCGGTGGTGGGGACTTCTCACCGGCCGGCAAGGGCAGCGGCGCCCAGCCCTTGCGCATGTACATGCGCCAGGTGGAAGCGAACGGGCCGCCCGCGCCGGCGTCGCCCTCGCGGTGGCCCTCGTCGCCGTGGTGCTCGCCGCCGACGACGGGGACGCAATCCTTGTGCGTCCCGATGCGCACCGTGAACTCGTTCACCGGCCGCCCACAGTCGGGGCAAATGCGTTCGGCCGTCGTGGTCATGGCCGCCCACCCCCGAGCGTCTCGGCCAGATGCTCGGCCGGCACCAGGACGAACGTCACGGCGCACTCCACGCGCACGACGTGGCGCCGGGACCGGGCGTGGCTCGCGCCGGCGCCCGTGGCGGCGGTGCCGTCGATGACGTAGCCGCAGCCGAGGCACACCGCGCGCGCGGTGCGCTCCAGGTCGATGCGGCGCATGTTGCCAGCGTGGGGGTGGTCGCCGCCTGGGGCTGTGCGACCGGTCGGGGCGTCGCTAGCCTGGACGCGGACAAGCCTCGCGCCTCGGCTGGTGTCGCTGCTGTGGTCCTCGGCCTCGGGGGTGCCCGCCCCCGAGGCCATCTTGTGTCGGGTCATGGCGCCAACCTCCCGTCTGCTGGGGCGCGCGCTCACGCCGCGCTGTCCGGCCCGAGGGCAGCGACGCTCTCCCCCGCCAGCAGGCGGTCCAGCACGCGGGAACTCACGTACCAGCGCCCGCCGATCTTCACACCGGGGATCACCCCCTCACGCAGGTTCTTGCGGACCGTCACGGGGTGCCGGTGCAGCAGGGCCGCCACGGTGTCGGCTTCGATGAGCCGTGCGTCGGTCAGGGTCGTAGTGGTGTCCATCAGTCCGTGCCCTTCTGTGTGGTCCCGTTCGATGTGCTCGGGCGCCACGTTAGGCTTTCGCATTCCGCACGTCCACAGTTGACGCCTTCGGATTCTTGACCCTTACGGATGCACGGCGTAGCGTCACGAAACGTGACGGAAGAACAAGCAACGCCCCCACCGGTGGAACGCCGTATCGCTGCCCGTCTGCGGGCGCTCCGCGAGTCGTCCGGGGCCACCCAGGCCACCTGGGCTCAGCGACTCACCGCCGCCGGGGTGCCCACCAAGGTGGCAACCCTGGCGCGCATCGAATCGGGCCAGCAGCCCATCGACGTTCACCGCCTGCTGGCGCTCATCGCACTGGTCCCCGGCGTCACCATGGATGCACTACTGGAGCCGCCGTTCACCATCGGGCACCTGACCTTGGCCGACGGAAGTCTGGTCGGTGAACTGCTGCTCCAGGGCCGCCACGATCAGCGGCCCGGCGAGGAAGCGCACGACCCTGCCGAGGCCGACGCACGGCTGGACCAGTTGACGGCCATGGTCACAGAGTCGTTTCCCGCCTCTCGTGACCGTGTGGCTGAGGCCCTGGTGTCGCGGTTCGGCTCCAGCGACGCCGCCGCCGTCGTCGCACTGGTGCGTGACGAACTGGTGCGCGAGGCCGCCGAGACACCCGAACCGGGCACGCCCTCATGGCGCGCCTACCAGGCCCACGCGGTGCGCCGCGTGGGCCGAGAACTCGCCCGCGAAATCGGAATCGCGGCGCACGACGCAACGGAGGCATGACGATGGCAAGAGCAGACGGCGAGGGGTCGGTGTACCGACGCAGCCGGGACGGCAAGTGGGTGGCGGCCGTGTCGGTGCGCGACCCCGGCACCGGCGAGCGCCGCCGGGTCACCGCCGTCCGGCGTACCCAGCGCGAGGCCCGTGAAGCGATGCGCGCCCTACAGGGTCGGGTCGAATCCGGCGCACCTATGCGTGACTCACGGGTCACGCTGGAGGCCTGGACCAAGCACTGGGCGGCAACCGTCCTGCCCGCATCGGGGCGCCGCGCCACGACCGTGGACACCTACCGCACCCTGGTGCGCTCCTGTGTGCTGCCGCATCTGGGCGGGGTCGCCCTTGCCGACCTGCGGCCGAGTGACGTCGAGGGGTGGCTGGTCACGCTGGACGAGGCCGGACGTTGGTCGGCCTCGACCCGCCGGCAATCGCTGACGGTGTTACGCGCCGTCCTTGACGGCGCCGTGCGTGACGGCCTCATGGCCACAAATCCCGCCAGCGACGTGACTCGCCCCAAGGTCGCCCGGACCGAGGCCGCGCACTACTCCCCCGCCCAGGTCGCCACCGTCCTCCAGGCTGCCGAGGGGCACCGTCTGGCTCCCCTCTGGCGCGTCATGGTCACCACTGGTCTACGGCGAGGCGAGGCCTTGGCGCTTGGCTGGCAGCACGTAGACCTGGAGGCTCGCGAACTCCGAGTGCGGGGCACCCTGGTGCGCACGGGTGGGCACCTCGTCGTGCAGCCTCCCAAGACCGCCAACGGCTGGCGCACGATCCCGCTGTCCACGTCGGCCGCTGAGGCTTTGCGGGCTCAGCGCCGCCAGCAGGCCACCGAGCGGCTGGCCGCCGGGCCGTCGTGGATCGACACCGGCCATGTGTTCACGACTGAGGCCGGCACACCGTTGGACCCCCGCAACGTCTCGCGCGCGTTCGAAACGCTCGCCCGCCAGGCCGACGTCGGGGGGTCGCTGCACACGCTGAGGCACACCGCTCTCACGGCCATGGCAGTGGCTGGGGTCCCTCTCTCGGTCGTCTCCCGCACCGCCGGGCACGAGTCGATCACCACGACCGTGGACCTCTACGGGCACGTATCAGAGGAAGCGTCACGGGACGCCGTGGAACTGCTCTCGGCCCACCTGGGGCTGTCCGGCTGACCCGTGGCTGTCCGCGTGGCTGTCCAGCGCCCGAGGAACGACGAAACGCCAGGCCAGACAACCGTCTGACCTGGCGTTTCATTGTCGGGCTGACAGGATTTGAACCTGCGACCCCTTGACCCCCAGTCAAGTGCGCTACCAAGCTGCGCCACAGCCCGTCGACCCCACCTGTGGCACCGCAGTGCCACCCCGCAGGGCCGACCGAAATACTACCCCAGGTCGGACACTGCTCCTGCATCCACGCCGACACCGGCGGGACGGCGGCCACGGATCTCGGTGAGCACGCGCGCGGTGGCGAGCGCGGCGGCGGTGGCCTCGTAGCCCTTGTCCTCGTGCGAGCCCTCCAACCCGGCGCGGTCGAGGGCCTGCTGCTCGTCGTCGCACGTCAGGAGTCCGAAGCCCACCGGCACGGTGTGGTCGAGGGCCACGCGGTTCAGGCCGTCGGTCGCGGCGGCGCACACGTAGTCGAAGTGCGGGGTGCCGCCGCGGATCACGACCCCCAGCGCGACGACGGCGTCGTACCCGGCGGCCGCGAGCGCCTGCGCGGCGACGGGCAGCTCGAACGACCCGGGGACGCGCACGACGCGCGGGTCGGCGACCGCGTGGTCCGCGCAGGCGCGCAGCGCGCCGTCGAGCAGGCCGTCCATCACGACCTGGTGCCAGCTCGCGGCGACGACCGCGACGCGCAGGTCGGAGCAGTCGACCGGCGCCGCGGCCGGCGCACCGGCGCCGCTCATCGGGCCGCTCCCACGGTCGTCGCGGCGGTCGCGGCGTGGGGGGCGGAGAGGTCGTCGTGCATCGTGGTTCCTCCGGTGTCGTGGGTGACGTCGGTCAGGTGGGGCAGGTCGTGGCCCATGCGGTCGCGCTTGGTGCGCAGGTAGCCGAGCGTGCGCGGGTGGGCGGGCAGCGCGAGGGGCAGGCGTTCGGCGACGACCGCTCCCCCGGCGGCCAGGCCGTCCACCTTCGCGGGGTTGTTGGTCAGCAGGCGCACGCCCGGCACGCCCAGGTCGCGCAGCACGTGCGCGGCGGCGGTGTAGTCGCGGGCGTCCGCGGGCAGACCCTGGTCGAGGTTCGCGTCGACGGTGTCCCGGCCGTGGTCCTGCAGCGCGTACGCGGCGAGCTTCGCGGCCAGGCCGATCCCCCGGCCCTCGTGACCGCGCAGGTAGACGACGACGCCACGGCCCGCGGCCACGACGCGCCGCAGCGACTCGTCGAGCTGGGGCCCGCAGTCGCACCGCAGGCTGCCGAACGCGTCGCCGGTGAGGCACTCGGAGTGCACGCGCGCCAGCACCGGCCCCCGGGCGGGGTCGGCCAGGGCGTCGAGCGCGCCGGCCACCAGTGCCACGTGCTCGTTCCCCGTGCGGACGTCCCGGTAGGCGACGGCGGTGAGCTCGCCGTGCCGGGTGGGCAGGGTCGTGACGGCGACCCGTTCGACGAGCGACTCGGTGGCGCGCCGGTAGGCGACGAGGTCGGCCACGCTGATGAGGGTGAGGCCGTGCTCGGCGGCGAAGTCCCGCAGCGCGGGCAGTCGCATCATCGTGCCGTCGTCGTGCACCAGCTCGGCGAGGACGCCGGCCTCCCCGCGGCCGGCGAGGCGCGCGAGGTCGACGGCGGCCTCGGTGTGCCCGCGCCGCTCGAGCACGCCCCCCGCACGCGCCCGCAGCGGGAGCACGTGCCCCGGACGGGTGAGGTCGGCGGGCGCGGCGGCCGGGTCGGCGAGCAGGCGGGCGGTCCGGGCCCGGTCGGCTCCGGAGATGCCGGTGGTCACGCCCGTGGCGGCGTCGACCGTCACGGTGTACGCCGTGCGGTAGGCGTCCTGGTTCGCCTCGACCATGAGCGGCAGGCCGAGCCGGTCGAGCTGCTCCCCCGCCACCCCCACGCACACGAGGCCGCTCGTGTGCCGCACGACGAAGCCCATGAGCTCCGGCGTCGCGGCGTCGGCGGCGAGGATGAGGTCGCCCTCGTTCTCCCGGTCCGCGTCGTCCGCGACGACGACGGGCCGGCCGGCCGCGACGTCCGCGATCGCGCGCTCGACCCGCTCGACGGCACTCACGACGCGGCTCCGACCGCCGCCAGGCCGTGCGCGAGGTGCCGTTCCACGTACTTGCTCAGCACGTCGACCTCGAGGTTGACCCGCTCCCCCACGGCGCGGGAGCCGAGGGTCGTGCGCGCCCGCGTCTCGGGGATGAGGCTCACGGTGAACGCGTCGTCCCCCGCGTCGACCACGGTGAGGCTCACCCCGTCGACGGCGATCGAGCCCTGCGCCACGACGTATCGCGCCAGCTCCGGGGGCAGCGCGATCTCGACGACCTCCCACTGCGTCCCCGGCGTGCGCGCGAGCACCGTCCCTGCCCCGTCGACGTGCCCCTGCACGACGTGCCCGCCGAAGCGCCCGTCCGCCGCGAGCGCCCGCTCGAGGTTGACGGGGTCGCCGGGCTCCCGCAGGCCCAGGCTCGTGCGAGCGAGCGTCTCGGCCATGAGGTCCGCGGTCCAGGTGGCTCGGCCGTCGTGCTCGCCGGTCTCCGCGACGGTGAGGCAGCACCCGTCGACGGCGATCGAGTCGCCGAGCCGGACGCCGTCCAGCACGGTGGTGGCCGCGACGGTGAGGCGGGCGCCGTCGGCGTGCTCGCGCACGGCGACGACGGTGCCGAGCTCCTCCACGATTCCGGTGAACATGACTCAGCGCTCCTTCCGCGGCCGCAGGGCGAGCCGCACGGTGGGGGTGTCGGTGGGGTCGTCGGGGTCCCGGGGCAGCACGGCGACGTCGAGGAGGTCGAGGCGCGCGGCGTCGGCGATCGTGCCGATGCCGAGGTCCGCGACCGCGGCCGCGCCCACGCCGAGCAGCACCGGCGCGACGTACGCGACGACGTCGTCGACCAGCCCGGCGCGCCAGAACGCGGCCGCCAGGGCGGGCCCGCCCTCGAGCAGCACGTGGCGGTGCTCGCGGTACCAGAGCACCTCCAGGACCTCGTGGGGGTCGTGGGTGCGCAGGTGCAGCACGGGCTCGCCCGCCGCGGCGGCGCGGGCGAGGCGGGACGACGCCGGCAGGTCGCGCAGCCCGACGACGACCCGGTCGGGCTGCGGGCCCGTCAGCGGGGCGTGGCGCACGGTGAGGTCGGGGTCGTCGGCGAGCGCCGTGCCGGTGCCGACGAGGACGGCGTCCACGCCGGCACGCAGGCGGTGCACGTCCTGCCGCGCGGCGCGCCCGGTGATCCAGCGCGACGTGCCGTCGGCGGCCGCGGAACGCCCGTCGAGCGTGCTCGCGACCTTCCAGGTCACGACGGGGCGGCCGAGCTCCAGAGCGCGCGTCCAGGTGGCGTTGAGGGCGCGGGCCTCGTCGGCGAGGACGCCCCCGACCACCTCGACGCCTGCGGCACGCAGGCGCGCGGCGCCGCCGGAGGCGGCAGGGTTGGGGTCGTGCTGAGCGTGCACGACGCGCGCGACGCCGGCGGACAGCAGCGCGTCCACGCAGGGGCCGGTACGGCCGTGGTGGTTGCAGGGCTCGAGCGTGACGACGGCGGTGGTGCCTCGGGCGCCGCCCGGGCCGCGGGCCTCGGTCGCCCCGCGCAGGGCCTCGACCTCCGCGTGCGGCGTGCCCGCGCCGCGGTGGAAGCCCTCCGCGACGGTCGCACCGTCCGCGTCGAGGAGCACGCAGCCCACCCGGGGGTTGGGCCCGCGGGCCGGCACCCGCGCGGCCAGCTCCAGCGCACGCTGCATCGCGGCGCGCTCCGCCGTGGTGGCACTCATCCGTCCTGCCCCTGTCGTCCGGTCGCGGACCCCGGGGCAGGAAGGCGGGGTCGGACGTGCTCGCGCCGACCGGTCACGGGTCGTCACGACGGACGACGCCGGCCGAGGCGGCCGGGGGACGGACCGGACGGGGAGCCGTCGCGTGCGCTTCCCATCCGGACTTTGACCGTCGGTCCAGGAGTTTCACCTGATCAACCGGTCACAGGCTGTGACCGGGTCGCGGACTATCACCGCCGGCTCGGAATTTCACCGACCCCAGAGCACGCGAGCAATTCGCTCGTCATCGCTGACCGTGCCACGCCGCGTGTCGGCCTGGCAAGCCCGAGTGGCGGACGTCTCACGGGCGGGAGCGTCGTCCGGCGCCGGTCAGTGCGCCCGCGGCCCGGCGGCGCGGCGCTGGTCGTCCCGCCCGAGAGCGACGCCGAGGGCGGCGAGCACGACGAGGTCCACCACCAGCCCCGCGACCGCCACCCACTGCACGGCGCGGAACGCGAGCAGCTGGGTGACCAGCAGGCTCACGAGGACCCCGCGGCGCACCCACACGGCGCCGGCGCGGTGGTCCCCCGGCCCGACGACGAGGGCCCGCACGACGCACGCCACCGTGACGGCGACGGCCCCGAGGATGCCCACGCCCACCCAGGCCGGGACGGCGACGCCCCCGAGCAGCACCCGCAGCGCCACGACGACCGAGCCCGCGCCGGTGCCCAGCACGGCCACCACGACGACCGCGGCCGCCCACCGGTGCTCCATGGCGCCGGCGAACCACGCCGACACCCGCACGACCAGGGAGCGCACCGGGTCGGGCACGGTCACGTCGTCGCGCGGCACGGCCTCCACGAGGGCGGCCACCTCGTCGCCGGCCGGCTCGCCCCGGCCCCGCTCGACCAGGGAGCGCGCCTCGTCGCGCTCCGCGTCCGTGAAGCCGCCGGCCACCCCGGCGACGGCGCGGTCGGTCGCGACGGCCAGGTACTCCGCGGGATGGTGCGCCCGCCGGCCGTGCAAGGCCTCGACCAGGAGCACGAGGACCACCACGACCGCGTAGATGAGCGCTGCCGTCGGCTCGTAGAAGTAGTCGTTGTCCGAGGTGACGAACTTGCCGATCTCGTCGACGAACAGCCCGAAGCCGACCCCGCCCAGCACCGCCCCGAGCGACCGCGGCGCCGGTCCCACCCAGGAGAGCAGCACCACCACCGCGAGCGCCATGCCGAGCCCGCCCCACAGCACGTGCGCGACGTGCAGCCCGCCTCCGCCCACCTGCGGGTAGCCGGACGCGGCGAGCAGGAACCTCGTCACCAGCACCGTCGCCACCGCGACCACCAGGAACGTCACCAGGTGGCGCACCGCCGACGTGTCGCGCGCCGCGCCGAGGCGCAGCAGGCGACCACGACGGGCCATCGGGTCCGTGCTCATCGGCAGCTCATCGGCAGCTCATCGGCAGCTCATCGGCGAGTCAGCGACGCCGCTTCTCCCGCACGCGGACGCTGATCTCGATGGGCGACCCCTCGAAACCGAAGGTCTCGCGCAGGCGTCGCTCGATGAAGCGGCGGTAGCCCGCCTCGAGGAACCCCGTCGCGAAGATGACGAAGCGCGGCGGGCGGGTCGAGGCCTGCGTGCCGAACAGGATGCGCGGCTGCTTGCCGCCCCGCAGGGGGTGCGGGTGGGCGGCCACGAGCTCACCGAGGAAGGCGTTCAGCCGGCCGGTGGGGATGCGGGTGTCCCACGACTCGAGGGACGTCTCGAGCGCGCGGGTCAGCTTGTCGGTGTGCCAGCCGGTGCGGGCGGAGACGTTGACGCGCGGCGCCCACTGCACCTGCACCAGGTCCTTCTCGATCTCGCGCTCGAGGTACGGGCGACGGTCGTCGTCCATGAGGTCCCACTTGTTGTACGCGATCACGAGCGCACGGCCCGCGTCGACCGCCTGCGAGATCACCCGCGTGTCCTGCTCCGTCATCGGCTGCGACGCGTCGACCAGGACGACGGCCACCTCGGCCTTCTCGATCGCCGCCTGCGTGCGCAGCGAGGCGTAGAAGTCCGCGCCCCGTGTCTGGTGCACGCGGCGGCGGATGCCCGCGGTGTCGACGAACCAGTAGGGCACGCCCTTGATCTCGACGAGCTCGTCGACCGGGTCGCGCGTGGTGCCCGCGGTCTCGTCGACGACGACGCGGTCGGCGCCGGCGATCTTGTTCAGCAGGGACGACTTGCCGACGTTGGGGCGACCCACGAGAGCGACGCGGCGCGGGCCCGCGGGCCGCAGCTCACCGTGCTCGGAGACCTCGGGCAGCACCTTCATCGCGGCGTCCAGGAGGTCTCCGGTGCCACGGCCGTGCAGCGCGGAGACGGGGTGCGGCTCGCCCAGGCCGAGGGACCACAGGTAGGCGGCGTCCGCCTCGCCCGACGGGCCGTCCACCTTGTTGGCGCACAGCACGACGGGCTTGCCCGAGCGGCGCAGCAGCTCCACGACGCGCTCGTCCGTCGACGTCGCGCCGACGGTGGAGTCGACGACGAAGATCACGGCGTCGGCCAGCTCGACGGCGACCTCCGCCTGCTCGGCGACCTTCGACTCGATGCCCGCGACGTCGACCTCCCAGCCGCCCGTGTCCACGAGCGTGAACTCGCGCCCCGACCACTCGCCCGAGTAGCTCACCCGGTCGCGCGTGACGCCCGGGGTGTCCTCCACGACGGCCTCGCGGCGGCCGAGGATGCGGTTGACGAGCGTCGACTTGCCGACGTTCGGGCGCCCGACGACGGCGAGCACCGGCAGCGGGGCCTCGCCCGGTCCGGAGCCCTCCTCGTCCCACTCGGCGTCCAGCAGGGCGCGGTCGGCCTCGTCGAGGTCGAAGTCCTCCAGCCCGGCACGCAGCGCGCGCTCGCGCGCCTCGTCATCACCGTCGGACTCGAGGACCTCCGCCACGGCGTCGCGGCCCTCGGTGTCCGCATGGTCCGCGGGCGCCGCGGCGACGCCGGGCGCGGGCGGGGCGGTGGGCTCGTCGGTGGGCTCGGCAGCGGGCACGGAGCCGTCGGCGGGAGTGGTCATGCGCACCATTCTCCCAGGCCGAGCGGCGTGTCACGAACGAGACCCGCGTCACCGGCCCCGGCACCGCGTCCGCGGGCGGGCGCGACGACGTGTCAGGCGGTGACCTGCGCGACGACCGCGAGGACGGCGTCGACCGTCTGGTCGAAGTCGAGGTCGGACGAGTCGACCGTGACCACGCCGTCGGCCGCGACCTGGAACTGGCTCACGGTGGAGTCGTCACGGTCACGGCGCAGCACCTGGTCGCGCGTCGCCTCGACGGCGGACTCGTCGGCCGCACCGTGCACCTCGAGCGACCGGCGGCGCAGGCGGGCCTCCTCGCTCGCGGTGAGCAGGACGCGGGCGTCCGCGTCCGGGGCGACCACGGTCGTGATGTCGCGCCCCTCCGCGACGATGCCCCGGCCGCCCGAGAAGCCGCCCGGGGCGCTCTCGGCCTCGATGGCCTCCCGCTGCCGGCGACGGAGCTCGGCGCGCACGTCGAGGTTGGTCGCCACCTGGGAGACGGCGGTGGACACCTCCGTCGTGCGGATCGCGGCCGCGACGTCGCGACCGCCGAGGTGCACGCTCGGGGCGGCCGGGTCGACGCCCATCTCGAGCGGCATGGCACGCACGGCATCGGCCACCGCGCCCTGGTCGGCAAGGTCGGTGCCACCCTCGACGCACCACAGCGTCGCGGCCCGGTACATCGCGCCCGTGTCGAGGTAGGCGAGCCCCAGCCGGGACGCCACCGCCTTGGAGACGCTGGACTTGCCGGACCCGGAGGGACCGTCGACGGCGATGACGACCACGTGTGCTCACCTTCTGTTGTCGCGCGGGGTGCCGCGCGGGACTGCTGGACTGCTGGCTACTGCTGGACTGCTGGCTCCTGCTGGGCTCCCGGGCCCTAAGCCCGGGCGGGGGCCGCGGCGAACGGGAGCGCCGGGCTCACAGGTCGACGTCCCGCATGAGGGTGCCGAGCTCGGTGCGCCCGAGCACCCGCGAGCGCCCGGCCCGCAGGTCGCCCAGGGCGATGGGGCCGATGCGGGTGCGCACCAGCCGCGTGACCGGGAAACCGACGGCGTCGAGCATGCGCCGCACGATCCGGTTGCGGCCCTCGTGCAGCACCACCTCGAGCATGATCTCGCCGGGCACGGAGTCCACCACGCGGACCTTGTCGGCACGCGCGAGGCCGTCCTCGAGCTCGACGCCGTCCGTGAGCTGCTTGGCGTGACGCGGGTAGAACTCGCCGCCCGACACGGTGACCAGGTACGTCTTGCGGATCTCGTAGCGCGGGTGGGCGAGGCGGTTCGCCAGCTCGCCGTCGTTGGTGAGCAGCAGCAGGCCCTCGCTGTCGGCGTCGAGGCGGCCGACGTGGAACAGCCGCTCCGGCCGGTCCTTGACCAGGTCGGCGAGCGTGGGGCGGCCCTCCGGGTCGCTCATCGTCGAGACCACGCCCAGGGGCTTGTTCAGGGCGAGGGTGATCTTCGAGGTGTCGAGCTGCACGCGCATGCCGTCCACGTGCACGACGGCGGTCGCCGGGTCGACGCGGACGCCGAGCTCCGTCACCAGCACGCCGTCCACCTCGACGTGGCCCTCGGCGATGAGCTCCTCGCACTTGCGCCGCGAGCCCAGGCCCGCCTGGGCGAGCACCTTCTGCAGCCGGACCCCGTCGGCGACGTGCACGTCCCGGTCCGGCGCGGCGGAGCGGGGTGCGGGGCGACGGGACGGCGCCTGCCGCGCGCGCTGCGAGCGCTGGGCGGCGGGACCCTGGGGACGGCTGGTGCGGCGGCTCCCGCCGCGGCGTTCGGTGCTCATGGTGCCCGATTGTCTCAGGTCCGTCCCGACCTGCTCGACACGGCCGCCCGTGCACCGCCCGACGCGCCGGTCATCCCCGTCGATGGGCGGCCAGCACCGCGGCGAAGCCCGCGGCGAGGCGAGGCGCGACGACGCTCGCGTCGTCGACGTCCCCGCACACCATCGCCCCGTCGCGCAGCATCATCAGCTCGGCGGCCGCCGCCGACGGGTCGTCGGCGCCGCCGTCGCGCGCGACGGCCGCCAGGAAGCTCGTGTACCAGGCCCGGTGGCCGGCCACCGCACGGCGGACGGGGTGGGCGGGGTCGGCGAACTCGGCGCCGGCGTTGACGAACGCGCACCCGCGGAACCGGTCGCCCCGGGCCACCTCGCCGAGGGCGCCCGCGAGCGCCTCGAGCGTGCCCTCCGCGTCGCCCGGGTGCTGCGACCGGAGCTCCTCCAGCCGCGCACGCTCCGTCGCGGCGAGCCCGTCCAGGTACGCGACGACGAGGTCGTCCTTCGTCGGGAAGTGCCGGTAGAAGGTGACCTTCGACACCCCGGCGGCCGCGATGACCTTGTCCGCGCTCACCGCGCGGACCCCCTCGGCGTAGAACAGCGCGCTGCCCGCCTCGACGATCCGCTCGCGCACCTGCCCACGACCCTGCCCACGACCCTGCCCGCGGGGCTGACCGGCCGGTCCGCGCGCCGGTTCCTCGGGCCTGCTGGTCTCCATCTGCCCAACCTCTCATGTCCGGCGCACCACGGGCGCCTGCTTGCGGCGACGGGCGCCGCGTGATCTAGTAGACGAACTAGTAACTCTACCGAGAGGGCGCACATCATGAGCGCGATCTACACCGCAGTCGCCACGGCCACCGGGGACGGTCGGGACGGACGCTCCCGGACCGACGACGGGGTGCTCGACGTCGACCTCGCGATCCCCAAGGAGATGGGCGGCGCGGGCGGCGCCACGAACCCCGAGCAGCTCTTCGCCGCGGGGTACGCCGCCTGCTTCCACTCCGCGCTGAAGCTCGTCGCGCGGCGGGAGAAGGCCACCGTGAGCGACTCCGCCGTCGTGGCCGAGGTCTCGCTGCACCCGACGCCCGAGGGCGGGTTCGGGCTCGCCGTCGCCCTGCACGCCGAGCTCGGCGGCGTCGACCAGGCCACGGCCGACGCCCTCGTCGCCGCCGCGCACCAGGTCTGCCCGTACTCGAACGCGACGCGCGGGAACGTCGACGTCACGGTCGACGCGACGATCGCCTGACGACCCGAGCGACGGCCCGGGCGGCCACCGCGTCGGCACCGCCGTGGGCGCCTGACGGCCGGGCCACCGACCGTCAGGCGCCGAGCCCGTCCTCCGCCAGCCCGCTGCGGAGGGCCGAGGACGGGTCCAGGGCGATCGCCTCCCCCACGTCCGGCAGGTGCGGGGCCAGCGGCGGCAGGGCGTCGAGCGACGCCCAGCCCATCCGGTCGAGGAACTCGCCCGTCGTGCCGAAGAGCACCGCCCCGGTCATCGGGTCCTGGCCCGTCTCCGCGATGAGGCCACGCGCCAGCAGGGTGCGCACCACACCGTCGACGCTGACCCCCCGCACCGCCGAGACCTGCCCGCGCGTCACGGGCTGGCGGTACGCGATGACGGCGAGGGTCTCCAGCGCCGCCTGGCTGAGGCGGGACGACTGCCCCTCGAGCACGAAGGCGCCCACGACGTCGGCCTGGGCGCGCGCCGAGTAGACGCGCCAGCCCTCGGCGCCCTCGCGCAGCTCGAAGCCCCGCGGCCGGCCGCCCGTCTCGCCCCGGTACTCCGCCGCCAGGTCCTCCAGCACCCCGGCGACCTCCTGCACGGGCCGGGAGACCCCCGCCGCGAGCCGCTCCACGGGCACCGGGGACTCCGCGACCATGAGCACCGCCTCCAGCGCCGCCGGCAACCCGCCCGGGAGGTCGTCGACGTCCACCTCGACCTCGGCCGGCGCGCCCTCGACCTCCGACCCGACCCTCGACCCGGTCTCCGTCTCGGTCTCCGGTTCGACGGCGTCCTCGCGCTCGTCCGTCCCCTGCGTCATGCCACGACCTCCGTCACGCCTGCGCCACCGGCCCGGGACGCGCCCCCGCCGTCGTCCTGTCCCGGCGGCGTCCCGTCGAACTCCTCGAACCCCGCCGCGAGCGCGTCGTCGTCCTCGACGTCGGGGTCGTCGTGATCGGCGTCGCGGCTGTCGTCGCGGTCGCCGCCGGCTCCTGCCGTCCACCGCACGGTGAGCTCACCGAGGGCGGTCGCCTGCTCGAACGCCACCCGCCCCGAGCGGAACAGCTCCAGCAGCGCGAGGAAGCGCGCCACGGCCACGAGCCGCTCCTCCCCCGCCACGAGGGCGCGGAACGTCGCGACGTGCTCGCGCCGCAGGCGGCGCGCCACCACGCCCGCCTGCTCCCGCACGCTCACCGCGGGGGCGTGCAGATGGTCGAGCCCGACCACGGGCGGAAGCCTGGGCTCCAGGGCCTTGGCCGCCAGCTCGGCGAGGCGCGCGCCGTCGAGGGTCCACACCAGCTCCGGCAGCAGCGCCGTGAGATGCGGCTCGAGCGGGACCGACCGCGGGACGCGGCGGCCCTCGGTCTCGAGCCGCTCGGCGAAGAGCCGGGAGACCTCCTTGTACGCCCGGTACTGCAGCAGCCGGGCGAACAGCAGGTCGCGGGCCTCCAGCAGCTCGAGGTCCTCGGCGTCCTCCTCGACCACCCCCGGCAGCAGCCGCGCGGCCTTGAGGTCGAGCAGGGTGGCCGCGATCACGAGGAACTCGCTCGCCGTGCCGAGGTCCCACGACGGGTGCTCCTCGCCGCGTGCGGTCGCCTCGCGCGCGGCCTCGTCGGCCGCACGGATGTGCGCGACGAACTCGTCCGTCACGGCCGCGAGCGCCACCTCGGTGACGTCGAGCTCGTGCTTCGCGATCAGGGAGAGCAGCAGGTCGAACGGGCCGGAGAAGTTGTCGAGGTGCACCTCGAACCCCGGCCGAGACTCGGACCCGTCGGCCGGGCCGACCGCCGGGCCCTGCTCCGGGGCGACGTCAGGCGGCGTCGCCACGGGCGACGAGCTCCCGCGCGAGCTGCCGGTACGCGGCCGCACCGGCGTGGGTCGGGGCGTAGTTCGTGATGGGCTCCGCCGCGACCGACGCGTCGGGGAACTTCACGGTGCGGCCGATGACGGTGTGCAGCAGCGTGTCGCCGAACGCCTCGTGCACGCGGGCCACGACCTCGCGCGAGTGCAGGGTGCGCGAGTCGTACATGGTCGGCAGGATGCCGTCGATCTCCAGCGCGGGGTTGAGCCGGTCGCGCACCTTCTCGATCGTCTCCACGAGCAGCGCGACGCCGCGCAGGGCGAAGAACTCGCACTCCAGCGGGATGAGCACGCCGTGCGCGGCCGTGAGGGCGTTGACCGTGAGCAGGCCGAGCGACGGCTGGCAGTCCACGAGGATCACGTCGTAGTCGTCGAGGGCCGGGCGCAGCGCGCGGGCGAGCACCGACTCGCGGGCCACCTCGCCGACCAGCTGCACCTCGGCGGCCGACAGGTCGATGTTCGCGGGCAGCACGTCCAGGCCCTCGATGTTCGTGGGCTGCAGCACGTCGGTGTAGCTGACGTCGCGCTCCATGAGCAGGTTGTAGACGCTGAGGTCGAGGTCGTGCGGGCTGACGCCGACGCCCACCGAGGCGGCGCCCTGCGGGTCGAAGTCGACCAGGAGGACGCGGCGGCCGTACTCGGCGAGCGCGGCGCCCAGGTTGATCGTCGTGGTGGTCTTGCCGACGCCGCCCTTCTGGTTGCACATCGCGACGATGCGCGCGGGCCCGTGGGACGCCAGCGGCGCGGGGTCGCGGAAGTCGGGCAGGGGCCGCCCGACGACGTCGGTGCGCGGCTCCTCGGGCCCGCCGGCCGGACTGCCCGGCACGGGGCTGGTCGCGGTGACCGCGGCCGGTGAGGCGTCGCTCGTGGTCGTCTGCGTCATGGTGTCGCTCCCGAGTCCCTCGCTCACCTGCGTCACGCTACCCCAGGGCCTCCCGGGGCCAGGGCGGCACGCCGGGCGCGCCGCCCTTCCGCCCGGACCGCCGCAAGGGCTCAGCCGAGGGCTCGGGGGTGGGCGGCGGCGTAGACCTCGCGCAGCGCGTCGCGCGTCACCATCGTGTAGATCTGCGTGGTCGTCACCGAGGCGTGCCCCAGCAGCTCCTGCACCACGCGCACGTCCGCCCCGCCGGCGAGCAGGTGGGTGGCGAACGAGTGCCGCAGCGTGTGCGGCGACACGTGCTGGGTCAGCCCCGCGTCCTCCGCCGCGCCCTGCAGCACCGACCAGGCGCTCTGTCGCGACAGGCGCGCGCCGCGCGTGTTGAGGAACAGCGCCGGGGTCCCGCGGCCCGCCGCCGCGAGCGCCGCCCGCGCCCGCACCAGGTACGCCTCCAGCGCCGTGCGCGCGTACGACCCGACCGGCACGACGCGCTCCTTATCCCCCTTGCCGCGCAGGCGGACGGACCCCGCGCGCGGCACGCCGTCGTCGTCGGGAGCGCCGCCGCGCCCGCCCTCGGCGTCGAGGAGACCGTCGACGTCGTCGACGTCGAGCCCGACCACCTCGCTGATCCGGCCGCCGGTGGAGTAGAGCAGCTCGAGCAGCGCCCGGTCGCGCAGCGGCACCGGGCCGTCCCCGGCGCCCGCCGCGTCGAGCAGGCGGGCCACCTCGTCGATCGACAGCGCGTGCGGCAGCCGCCGCAGCGCGCTCGGGGCGTGCACCTGCGACGCCGGGTCGGCGCTCGTGGTGCCCTCGGCGTGAGCGAACCGGTGCCAGCCACGGACCGCCGCGAGCGCGCGCGCCGTCGACGACGGGGAGAGCGGCGCCCCGCCGTCCGACCCCTGGCGGAGCACCACCACGTACTCCTCGACGTCCCGCTCCCCCACGTCGCCGAGCACCGAGCGCCCGGTCGCGTGCAGGTGCCGGGCGTAGCGACCCAGGTCGCGGCGGTAGGCCGCCACGGTGTTGGCCGAGAGGCCGCGCTCCACGCCGAGGTGCGCCAGGTAGTCCTGCAGCGCGGTCGCCAGGGCGGGCGGGAGGGGCGGGGCGGACGACACGTCGGGCACCGGGACATCATGCCCCGGGGCGGTGACGCCCGGGCCCGAGGCGCGGCGACGGGCGCCCGGGACGCCGGCGGCCGCCGGCGCGGAACCGGCGGGGACGGCGGGCCGCCGTGGGCTCAGAACGGCAGGAAGACGTCCACCGCGACGGCGATGAAGAGCACCGTGAGGTACGTGATCGAGCCGTGGAAGACCTTCATCGCGCCGAGCTTGCCGCGCTCGGGGTGGTCCGCGCGGCGCAGCATCGCGATGACGAGCCAGAGGAACCAGCCGCCCGACACCACCGCGACCGCTGAGTAGAACCAGGACATCCCGGCGAGCGGGATCAGCGCGAGCGAGCAGGCGATCATCGCGACGGTGTGCGCGACCATCTCGACCGCCACGCGGCGGTCCGTGGCGACGACCGGCAGCATCGGGACGCCGGCGTTGGCGTAGTCCTTCTTGAACTTCACGGACAGCGGCCAGTAGTGCGGCGGCGTCCAGAAGAAGATCACGCCGAAGAGCGCCACGGCGGCCCAGCTGAGCGACTCCGTCACCGCGGCCCAGCCGATGAAGACGGGCATGCAGCCCGCGATCCCGCCCCACACGATGTTCTGGGGCGTGCGCCGCTTGAGGATCATCGTGTAGCCGACCACGTAGATCGCGATGGCCGCGAAGGTGAGCCACGCCGCCGGGACGTTGACCAGCAGGGCGAACCACAGCAGCGACACCACGCCGAGCACGGTGGCGAACACGAGGGCCGCCCGCGGGGTGATCTCCCCCGTGGCCAGGGGGCGTCGCTTGGTGCGGTTCATCACCTGGTCGATGTCGCGGTCCAGGTAGCAGTTGAAGACGTTCGCCGACGCGGCGGCGAGCGTGCCGCCCACGAGGGTCAGCAGCACCAGCCACAGCGACGGCAGACCGCCCTCGGCCAGGATCATCGTCGGCAGCGTCGTGACGAGCAGCAGCTCGATGATGCGCGGCTTGGTCAGCGCGACGTACGCCCCGAGCCGGTCACGCCATCCGGCACCCGGCGCGCCCCCGCCCTGGTCCGCGTCGCGGCGGTCCGCCCGGTCCGCATCGGCACGCTCGCGCTCGGCCCGCACGGCCGCGCGGGTCGGCGCCTGGGGGTGGGACGTCGTGGTGCTCGTGGTGCTCACGCGCGTGCTTGTCCGTTCTCGGCTGGGGGTCCGGGGAGCTCGGGCGACGTGGGACGGTCGCCGCCTCATCGTACGCCGAGGTCAGCGTCACGGCGGCCGGGGCGACGCCCTCTGCGCTGTGAGAAATGCCCGCGCAGGCGTCATCTCCCCGGACATCCTCCGGCGGGCGCGGCGCCCCGCTCAACTGGTGGGACGAACCGTGCCGGGACAGGCGTGCCGGGAATGCTCGGCGCTAGGGTGGTGCTGCACAACGGTGAACTGCGGGCCGTCCACCCCGGCCGGCCCCGCGCCACCGTGCCCCGCCGTCGCCCCCGAGGACCCCCTGCGGCGTCCGACGCGACGGCGCCCCGTACCGGCAGAGCAGCAGCAATCACCCGGGGCTCGCTCCGGGCAGGAAAGAGGCACATCTGTGAACGCGTTCGACCCCGTCGTCGCCCCGCTCGAGTGGAGCTCGCTCGACGACCGCGCGGTGAAGACCATCAAGGCGCTGGCGGCCGACGCCGTCGAGAAGGTCGGCAACGGCCACCCCGGCACCGCCATCTCCCTGGCACCCGCCGCGTACCTGCTGTTCGGCAAGACGATGCGGCACGACCCCTCCGACCCGCACTGGGTCGGTCGTGACCGGTTCGTCCTCTCCGCGGGCCACTCCTCGCTCACGCTGTACCTGCAGCTGTTCCTCTCCGGCTACGGCATGGAGCTGGACGACCTCGAGGCGCTGCGCACCTGGGGCTCGCAGACCCCCGGCCACCCCGAGTACCGGCACACCCCCGGCGTCGAGATCACCACCGGCCCGCTCGGCCAGGGCCTCGCCTCCGCCGTCGGCATGGCGTTCGCGGCCCGCCGCGAGCGGGGTCTGCTGGACCCCGACGCCGCGCCCGGCGAGTCGCCGTTCGACCACCACGTGTACGTCATCGCCTCCGACGGCGACCTGCAGGAGGGCGTCACCTCCGAGGCGTCGTCGCTCGCCGGCACGCAGAAGCTCGGCAACCTCGTGGTGATCTGGGACGACAACAAGATCTCCATCGAGGACGACACGGACATCGCGTTCACCGAGGACACCCTCGCGCGCTACGCCGCGTACGGCTGGCACACCCAGCGGGTGGACTGGACGCAGGGCGGCACCGGCTACGCCGAGGACGTCGACGCGCTCGCCGCGGCCATCGCGGCCGCGAAGGCCGAGACCGACCGCCCGTCGTTCATCGCGCTGCGCACCATCATCGGCTGGCCGTCGCCCACCAAGCAGAACACCGGCGGCATCCACGGCTCCGCGATGGGCGCCGACGAGGTCGCGGGCCTCAAGGTCGCGCTCGGGCTGGACCCGGAGGCCACGTTCGCGGTCGACGACGAGGTCCTCGAGTACACCCGCGACGTCGCCGGGCGCCAGGCCGACCAGCGCGCCGCCTGGGACCGCTCGTACGAGGCGTGGCGCACCGCCGCCCCGGAGCGCGCCGCCCTGCTCGACCGCCTCGCCGCGCACGAGCTGCCCGCCGGCTGGACCGACGAGCTGCCCGTCTTCGAGGCCTCCGAGAAGGGTGTCGCCACCCGCGCCGCCTCCGGCAAGGTGCTCACCGCGCTCAAGGACGTGCTGCCCGAGCTGTGGGGCGGCTCCGCCGACCTCGCCGGCTCGAACAACACCACGATGGACGGCGAGCCGTCGTTCATCCCCGTCGAGCACGCGACCAAGAAGTTCCCGGGCAACCCCTACGGGCGCACCCTGCACTTCGGCATCCGCGAGCACGGCATGGGCGCGATCCTCAACGGCATCGTGCTGCACGGTCTCACCCGCCCGTACGGCGGCACCTTCCTGCAGTTCGCGGACTACATGCGCGCCTCGGTGCGCCTCGCGGCGCTCATGGAGATCCCGACGACGTTCGTGTGGACCCACGACTCCATCGGCCTGGGCGAGGACGGCCCCACGCACCAGCCCGTCGAGCACCTCGCCGCGCTGCGCGCCATCCCCGGCCTCGACGTCGTGCGCCCCGCGGACGCGAACGAGACCGCCTGGGCCTGGCGCGGCATCCTCGAGAACACGGCCAACCCCGCCGGCATCGTGCTCACCCGCCAGAACGTCCCGACGTTCCCGCGCGGCACCGACGGCTTCGCCGGCGCCGAGGGCACCCTCAAGGGCGCGTACACGCTGCTGGACGCGACGAACGACGAGACCGGCGCACCCGACGTCGTCCTCGTCGGCACCGGCTCCGAGGTGCAGCTCGCCGTCCAGGCGCGCGAGCAGCTCGCCGCCGAGGGGATCGCCGCCCGCGTCGTGTCCATGCCGAGCCGCGAGTGGTTCGACAAGCAGGACGCCGCGTACCGCGAGTCGGTGCTCCCGTCCGCGGTGAAGGCGCGCGTCTCCGTCGAGGCGGGCGTCGCCCAGGGCTGGCGCGACGTGGTCGGTGACGCCGGCCGCAGCGTCTCGCTCGAGCATTACGGAGCGTCGGCCGACTACCAGACGCTGTACCGGGAGTTCGGGATCACGGCGGAGGCCGTCGCGGCCGCCGCCCGGGAGTCGCTCGCCGCCGTGCGCGGCGCTGGCGACGCCGCCTGAGCGCTCGTAGATTCCCAGGGTGGGGCGTCGCCCGGCGGCGCCCCACCCGGCCCTCGTCGAGACATCGCCGGCGGGGGTCTCCGACCTGGAAGGACGTCCGATGACGCAGAGCACCGTCCCCGCCCCGATCACCGACCTGACCGGCGCCGGGGTGTCCATCTGGCTCGACGACCTGTCGCGGGAGCGCCTGCGCAGCGGCAACCTCGCGGCCCTCGTCGCCGAGCGCGGCGTCGTCGGCGTGACGACGAACCCCACGATCTTCGCCAAGGCGCTCTCCAGCGGCGACGCGTACGACGCGCAGCTGGCCGAGCTCGCCGGCAGCGACGTGGACTCCGCCGTCGAGACGATCACCACCGACGACGTCCGCGCCGCCGCCGACCTCCTCCGCCCGGTCTACGACGCCACGGACGGCGTGGACGGCCGCGTGTCGATCGAGGTCGACCCCCGCCTCGCGTACGACGCCGACAAGACCGTCGTCGTCGCCGAGCGGCTGTGGCGCACCGTCGACCGCCCGAACGTCTTCATCAAGATCCCCGCGACCGTGCCCGGTCTGGACGCGATCTCGCGGACCCTCGCCCAGGGCATCAGCGTCAACGTCACCCTGATCTTCTCCATCGAGCGGTACCGCGCCGTCATGGAGGCGTTCGCGATCGGCCTCGAGCAGGCGCGCGCCGACGGCATCGACCTCGGCCCGGTCGGATCGGTGGCGTCGTTCTTCGTCTCGCGGGTCGACTCCTCGGTGGACGCCGCCCTGGAGAAGATCGGCACCCCCGAGGCCCTCGACCTGCGCGGCCAGGCCGCCGTCGCGAACGCCCGCCTCGCCTTCGAGGCCTACGAGCAGTTCGTGGGCACGGACCGGTGGCGTTCGCTCGCGGCGTCCGGCGCGCACCCGCAGCGGCCGCTGTGGGCGTCGACGGGCGTGAAGAACCCGGAGTACTCCGACACCCTGTACGTCTCCGAGCTGGTCACGGACGGCGTGGTGAACACGATGCCCGAGCCGACGCTGCAGGCGTTCGCCGACCACGGCGTCGTCACGGGCGACACGGTCCGCGGCACCGCGGGCGCGGCGCGCCGCACCATCGAGACCATCGAGGCCCTCGGCGTCTCCCTCACCGAGGTCACCGACCACCTCGAGACGGACGGCGTCCGCAAGTTCGAGGACTCCTGGACCGAGCTCCTGGACACCGCGTCCGCCGGGCTGAAGGCCCAGGGCGCCTGAGCTCTCCCCCGGGGGCGCCACGGCGCCCCCGGGTCCGCACCACCTCCCGCCCGCACGACGAAGAACGGTGCCCACCTCGTGAGACCGGCCAAGATCACCGCCGAGCACAACCCCCTGCGCGACCCCCTCGACCTGCGTCTGCCCCGCATCGCCGGGCCCAGCGGCCTCGTGATCTTCGGGGTCACGGGCGACCTGTCCCGCAAGAAGCTCATGCCCGCCGTCTACGACCTGGCCAACCGCGGCCTGCTGCCGCCCGGGTTCGCGCTGACGGGCTTCGCCCGCCGCGACTGGGAGGACGAGGACTTCGCGCAGGTCGTGCACGACGCCGTCAAGGAGCACGCCCGCACGCCCTTCCGCGAGGCCACCTGGCGCCAGCTCGCCGAGGGCATCCGTTTCGTGCAGGGGTCGTTCGACGACGACGAGGCGTTCGAGCGCCTTCGCCAGACCGTCGAGCAGCTCGACGCCGAGCGCGGCACCGGCGGCAACCACGCCTTCTACCTGTCCGTGCCGCCCAGCGCGTTCCCCCAGGTCTGCCGGCAGCTGTCCGAGTCGGGGCTGTCCAAGTCCTCCCCGGACGCGTGGCGCCGCGTCGTCATCGAGAAGCCGTTCGGGCACGACCTCGAGAGCGCGCGCGAGCTCGACGCCGTCGTCTCCCAGGTCTTCGACCCGGAGTCGGTCTTCCGCATCGACCACTACCTCGGCAAGGAGACGGTCCAGAACCTCCTCGCCCTGCGGTTCGCGAACCAGATGTTCGAGCCGCTGTGGAACAGCAACTACGTCGACCACGTGCAGATCACGATGGCCGAGGACATCGGCATCGGCGGCCGCGCGAGCTACTACGACGGCATCGGCGCCGCCCGCGACGTCATCCAGAACCACCTGCTGCAGCTCCTGGCCCTCGTCGCCATGGAGGAGCCGGTCAACTTCGACGCCGAGGCCCTGCGCGCCGAGAAGATCAAGGCGCTGTCCTCCGTCCGCCTCCCCCGCGACCTCGGCCGGCACACCGCCCGCGGGCAGTACGCCTCCGGGTGGCAGGGCGGCGAGAAGGTCGTCGGGTTCCTCGAGGAGGAGGGCTTCAACCCCGACTCCACCACCGAGACGTTCGCCGCCGTGAAGCTCGAGATCGACAACCGGCGCTGGGCCGGCGTGCCGTTCTACCTGCGCACCGGCAAGCGCCTCGGCCGCCGCGTGACGGAGGTCGCCGTCGTCTTCAAGAAGGCGCCGCACCTGCCCTTCGAGTCGTCGCTCACGTCCGACCTGGGCAACAACGCGCTGGTCATCCGGGTGCAGCCCGACGAGGGCGTCACCCTGCGCTTCGGCGCCAAGGTCCCCGGCACCGCCATGGAGGTCCGCGACGTCACGATGGACTTCGGGTACGGCCACTCGTTCACCGAGTCCTCCCCCGAGGCCTACGAGCGCCTCATCCTCGACGTGCTCCTGGGCGACCCGCCGCTCTTCCCGACCCGCGAGGAGGTCGAGCTCTCCTGGAAGATCCTCGACCCGGTGACCGCCTACTGGGCGGGCAAGGGCAAGCCGGAGCAGTACGCGTCGGGCACGTGGGGCCCGGAGTCCGCCGACAAGATGATGGCCCGCGACGGCCGCTCGTGGCGGCGCCCGTGAGGCCCGCCCCCGCCCCGTACGGCGACGCGCGCGCCGCGGCGAGCCGCCCCCACCCGAGCCTCATCCACCCAGGAGAGCCCCGATGATCATCGACATGCCGGACACGACCACGAACGCGGTCGGCAAGCGGCTCGCCCACCTGCGCGACGAGGGCGGCGCGGTGGCGCTCGGCCGGGTCCTCACGCTCGTCGTCGTTGCGGAGGAGGCCGACATCGAGGACTCCGTCCGCGCCGCGAACCAGGCCAGCCACGAGCACCCCTGCCGGGTCGTGGTGGTCGCGCCGCTCGCGCAGCGCGACCGCTCCGCGCCGCGGCTCGACGCCGAGATCCGCGTCGGCGGCGACGCGGGCGCCTCCGAGGTGGTCGTGCTGCGCGCCGGCGGGCCGATGCTCGACCACCCGGACACCCTGGTCATGCCCCTGCTGCTGCCCGACGCCCCGATCGTCGTGTGGTGGCCGACGGGCGGCCCGGACGACCCGTCGGCGTCCCCGATGGGCGCGATGGCCCAGCGCCGCATCACGGACACGACGACGGCGGCCGACCCGGTCGCGATGCTGCACCGCCTGGCGGGAACGTTCAGCCCGGGCGACACCGACCTGGCGTGGGCGCGCGTCACCCTGTGGCGGGGGCTCATCGCGGCCGCGGTGGAGCAGCCTCCGTTCGAGCCCGTCACGGCGGTGACGGTCGAGGGCCAGGAGCAGCACACGTCCCTCGACCTGCTGGCCGCCTGGCTCGGTCAGCGCCTGCGCTGCCCCGCCACGGTCGTGCGGACGGACAGCGACGACGCCATCACCCGCGTGACGCTCGAGCGCAAGAGCGGGCCCATCGTGCTCGACCGCCCCGACGGGCGCGTCGTGACGATCACGCAGCCCGAGAAGCCGGAGCGCCGGATGGCGCTGCCCATCCGCGCGCTGAGCGAGGCCCTCATCGAGGAGCTGCGGCGCCTCGACCCCGACGAGCTCTACGGCGAGGTGCTCACCAAGGGCCTCACGCGCGTCGAGACCGTCCGGGCGAAGGCGAAGGCCAAGGCGTGAGCGCGCCGCTCGTCGTCGTCCACCCCGACGCCACGGTCCTCGCGGAGGCCGCCGCGGCCCGGCTGCTCACCCGCCTGCTCGACGCGCAGTCGGTCCGCACCCCGGTGCACGCCGTCCTCACGGGCGGGACCGTGGGGATCAGGACGCTCGAGGCCGTGGCCGCGAGCCCGCTGCGACCGGCCGTGGACTGGTCTGGGGTGCACCTGTGGTGGGGCGACGAGCGGTTCCTGCCCGACGGCTACCCGGACCGCAACGAGACCCAGGCCCGCGCCGCCCTGGTGGACGCGCTCGTCGCTGACTCCGGTCTGCCCGCCGGACAGGTCCACGCGATGCCGGCGCTCGGCGCCGTCGTCGAAGGCGTCACCGTGGAGACGCCCGAGCAGTCGGCCGCGGCCTACGCGGCCGAGCTCGCCGCGGCGGCGGAGCCCGCCTCCGCGTCGGAGGGCCCGGCCGTGCCGGAGTTCGACGTGCTGCTGCTCGGCATGGGACCGGACGGGCACGTCGCGTCGCTGTTCCCCGGCCACGAGGGCCTGGCGGCCGGCGGCGCGACCGTGGGGGTGCACGGTTCGCCCAAGCCGCCGCCGGAGCGCGTCTCCCTCACCTTCGACGCCCTCCGCCGCGCACGCGAGGTGTGGGTCGTCGCTGCCGGAGCCGAGAAGGCGGAGCAGGCCGCTGCGGCCCTGGCCGGCGGGGCGGTCACCGACGTCCCGGCGGCCGGGGCCCGCGGCACCGAGCGGACGCTGTGGCTGCTGGACGTCGCGGCGGCGACGCCCGCCTGACGGCGAGGTCGACCGGGTCGCTCACCGGACGTCACGACGACCCGAGCAGCCCCCGGAGCTCGTCGATGTTCCGTTCGACGTCGAAGTCCCACGCCGAGAAGAACGCCTCGCTCGACCAGCCCTCGTCGGGCTGCGGCACGTCGCCGGCGCTCCACAGGAAGTGCACGTCGCAGTCGAGCAGCAGGGAGACGACGTACTCGTTGCGCGCGGTGTACCCCTCCTGGTTCAGCACGATCACGGTCTCGACCTGACGGGCATAGATCAGGCTGAGCATCCCCGAGCCACCGAAGCCTGCGATCACCTTCGCCCGCGCGAAGGCGGACGCCTGCTCCTGCAGCGAGAGCACCTCGGGGTGGACGACGGTGAACCCGAAGCCTCGGAAGATCTCCTCGACCTCGTCGGTGTTCCGGCAGTCGCGCTTCATCCGGCCCGCCGGGCGCGAGACGAAGATCCGCTCTCCGTGGCCCTCGATCTCCGGCCGCACGAGCGTGTCGGCGAGGCGGTCCCAGGTCGACACCAACGACGGATGGATCGAGTAGGGCTCCGCGTAGTGCAGCAGCGGGCTGGCACCCGCCAGCCGGTCCACGCGCACCGGCCCGTCGACCACGACGACGTCCTCGGCGTCGATCCCGTACGCGCCGAGCAGCCGACGGTCGAGGGTGCTGACCCGGTCGCCGGGGGTACGCGCCTGGAGGATGACCTTGGCGTCGGGGTAGAGCGCCCGCACGTGTCCCCAGCCCCACAGCCGGGGGACGGTCTCGACCATGAGGTGGCCGAAGTGCGAGGCGAGGAACGGGTCCAGGTGGAAGTACGTGCCCGGCAGGTGCCTGACCGCGCGATGGCGTGCGGGGACCCGTGCGAAGGCGGCGTCGACGTCGTCCGCCCCAGGGCTCGTCAGCGTCGTGGCGTACGGGTACCTGAACGACTCCGGCAGGATCATCCCGGCAGCGTGCACGAGCCCTCGCGGCGCGACGGTCACCGGTCCCTCGTACACCCGGACCGTCGCCGCCGGATAGGCCACCGACGTGGCGAGCTCCCCGTCCCGCGGGAGCGCACCGTGCACCCGGGTCGGTGATCGGAGCGTGCCCGCCGCACGCCGTGCCACCACCTGTGCGGTGACGTCGCTCGACCGGCCTGCGACGACCTTCCCCACCTCGGACTCGCGCACCTTGAGGTGGTGGACGCCCCGCTTGACCACCACCGTGTGGGTGGGGGCGAGGGTCAGCGTCTCGACCGACGCCGCGAGGGCCCGGTCGCGCGGGTCCGGCAGCTTCTCCGCCACCCCCCGGCCCACAGCCCCGACGGCCCTGTGCACCACGCGGGCGCACGAGTCCTCCAACGGCCCGGCGCCGGCGCGGTGACGCACCAGGTGGACACCGCCCTGCCGCAGGTTCAGGAAGCCGCGGCGCCACACGCGGGCGTGCACGTCCTTGCCGTCCTCGGTGAGGTCGATCACGAGGTCGGGAGCAGGAAGCCGCCGAGTCACGCTGGCCCAGGCCGCAAGGTCCGGGACGTCGACCACGGTGACGGAGTCGTGCGCGGGGTCCCGGTCACGCTCCGGAGAGACGCCCACCCGCACGACGGTCACGTCGAACCCCTCGAGGCGCGAGGCGAGCGCCTCCGTCGCCGCCATTCCGCCCGACGCCGGGTCGGTGACGATCATGGCGCGTCGCGGCTGCTCGTCGTGCGGACCGACGAGCAGCACCGCCCCGTCGACCACGTCGACGGGGAGCGGAAGCGCGACACCCGGCCGGAGGCGCTGGCGAGGAGAGGGAGGGACGCCGCGCGCCAGGCGTCGCAGGAGTACGCGCACGGGAGACCTCCACGGGTGCACGCCGCCGGCACGACCGACGGGGGCGGGGACGACATCGCTTGGCGGACAGTATCGCGGCGGCTCCGGGCCGACAGGCCAACACCGCGTGAACATCCGGTTCACCGCGGGCGCGTCCTCGCGTGCGTACGGCGCACGGGCACGCGGAAGGCGTGCGTGCGCTAGCTCGCCGACCGGTGGCGGTCCGCGAGCAGCCGGGCGGGCGTCTCGTCGTCGAACTCCGCGAAGAACTCCCCCACGCGCTCGGTGAGCTCGCTCATCCCGTCGCACGCGAACAGGGTGGGCTGGTAGTGCGAGATGTCGTACTCCACGGTGCCCATCGAGTAGAAGTCGAGGGGCAGGATGGTGGCGCCGCGGAACTCCTCGATCTCGCCGTACGAGGACAGCAGGCCGGCGCCGTAGGCGCGCAGCTCCCCGTCCTCGTACATCACGCCGAACTCGATCGTGAACCAGAAGACGTCCGCCACGAACTGGAGCCCCTCGGCGGTCTCGCACCGGCGCGCCGCCTCGCCCGCCCGGCGCTTCACGTCGGCGATCGCGGGGTTCGCGAGCAGGTTCCCGTGGCCCACGACCTCGTGGATGATGTCCGGCTCGGGCGTGTACAGGGGCTGCGACCCGTGGCGCAGGTACTGCGTGGAGTGGAAGACGCCGTCGGCGAGCGAGCCGTAGAACTGGTCCAGCGGCACGAGCCCCGCGGCCGGGTGCAGCCGGAACCCGCTGAGCGGCTCCAGGCCGGCGCTCACCTCGTCGAGCTGCGGCACCCGCTCGGTCGGCAGGCCGAGGGCTTCCTTGCCCTCGAGGTAGCCGCGGATCGCCAGTCGCTCGTGCTTCGGGGCGAGCTCCGTGCACACCGTGCGCCAGATCTCGTTCTCCGCGTCCGTGTACTCGACGCGGGGCACGGGGTCGCCCGGCGACCAGCGCAGCGCGGGGCCCGCGATGGCCTCGCGCCGGCGCCGGTACTCCGGGTCGTTCGCGCCGGGGTGGTCGTCCGTGAGGTGCACCGTGACGCCGTGCTCGTCCTCGGTGACGGGGGCGTAGAGCTGACCTTCCTCGAACATGCGGCCAGACTACGCCCGGCGCCACCGTCTCGACAGGTGGACGTCCGGCAGCAGGGTCCTCGGGGAGCGGGCGGCGTCAGCTCGCCCGCCGCAGCCCCGTCCGGCGCGCCCGCAACGTCGCGAGGGCCTCCTCGAGGAGGGCGGCACCGTCCTCCTCGGAGCGGCGTTCCTTCACGTACGCCAGGTGCGTCTTGTACGGCTCGTTCCGCACCGGCGACGGCGGGTTGGCCGCGTCGAGCCCGGCGGGGAAGCCGCAGCGCGGACAGTCCCAGAACTCCGGAGGCTCGACGTCCTCGTTCGCCGAGAAGCTCGGTGTCGTCTCGTGCCCGTTCGCGCACCAGTAGGAGACCCGCACCCGGGGTGCCGCCTCGCCGCGCTCGGACTCTCCCAGCGGACCCGCACCCACGCGCGAGCCCCGGATCGCATGACCGGCTGTAGCCACGTCCTGTCGTCCTCACCTTCGATTCAGTGGGTGTGCCACCCACGGACGATCTTCGTGAACCGTCGGGCCCGGCTGGCGCCCGGCCCGTGTGCCCCCGCACCGGCCGAGCCTGGGCCCGAGCCGGTGATGGTCGTGCTCGTGCTCGCTCAGCTCACCTTCGTGATGAGACCGAGCAGCACGATCACGACGAACCAGACGAGCGCAAAGCTCACCGTGATCCGGTTGAGGTTGCGCTCGGCGACGCCGGAGCTGCCCGCCGCGCTCGAGATCCCCCCGCCGAACATGTCGGACAGCCCGCCGCCCTTGCCCTTGTGCATCAGGATGAGCAGGGTCAGGAAGGCGCTGGTGATCACCAGGAGAACCTGAAGGATGATCTGCAAAACGTCCACGGTGTCCTCGGCTGTCCTCGTTCGTCGTCCGCCCGCGGGGCGGGCATCTGTTCGTCACCCGACCAGGACGTCGTCCCGGCCGGGTCAAGAGTAAGTGACGGACGCCTCCCGAGGCGAACACCGATGTTTCCATCCGGTGACGATCCCAGGAGGCGTCCGTCGTGCGGGCCCGGGCCCGCCGTGGGGTGTCGCGTCAGGCGACGTGCGACTGGTAGCGCGCGATCTTCGCGAACTCGACGGGGTCGAGGCTCGCGCCGCCCACGAGGGCGCCGTCGACGTCGGGCTGCGCCATGATCTGCGCGACGTTGCCCGACTTCACGGAGCCGCCGTACAGCACGCGCACCGCGTCGGCGACCTCCGCGTCGTAGACGTCCGCCAGCACGCGACGGATGGCGCCGCACACCTCCTGCGCGTCCTCCGGGGTCGCGACCTCGCCCGTGCCGATCGCCCAGACGGGCTCGTAGGCGATGACGACCTGCAGAGCCTGCTCGCGCGGGACGTCCACGAGCGCGGCCTCGACCTGCGCGAGGGTGTAGGGCACCTGCTCGCCGGCCTTGCGGACGTCGAGACCCTCCCCCACGCACAGGATCGGGACGAGCCCGTGCGCGAAGGCGGCACGGACCTTGGCGTTGACCAGGTCGTCGTTCTCCGCGTGGTACTCGCGGCGCTCCGAGTGGCCCACCGCCACGTACGTGGCGCCGAGACGGGCGAGCATCGCACCCGAGACCTCGCCGGTGAACGCACCGGACTCGTGCCGGGACAGGTCCTGCGCGCCGTAGCGGATCTCGAGCTTGTCCGCCTCGACCAGGGTCTGCACGGACCGCAGGTCCGTGAAGGGCGGCAGCACCGCCACCTCGACGGCCGCGTAGTCGTGCTTCGCGTCCTTGAGGGTCCACGCGAGCTTCTGCACCGCGGCGAGCGCCTCGGTGTGGTCCAGGTTCATCTTCCAGTTGCCCGCCATCAGGGGCGTGCGGGTGGTGGCCACGATGGGCTCCCGTTCTCTCGTGCTGGGTGGGAAGGGTCGGTCGACGGTCGGTCGGCGTCAGTCGGCGAGGACGGCGAGGCCCGGGAGGTCCTTGCCCTCGAGCAGCTCCAGGCTGGCGCCGCCGCCCGTGGAGATGTGGCTGAAGCCGGCCTCGTCGAACCCGAGCACGCGCACGGCCGCGGCCGAGTCGCCGCCGCCCACGATCGAGAACGCGCCCGCCGCGGTCGCGTCGACGATGCCCTGCGCGACGGCGCGGGTGCCCGCCGCGAACGCGTCGAACTCGAACACACCCATCGGGCCGTTCCACACGACGGTCCTCGCGTCGGCGAGCCGGGCGGCGAACAGTGCCCCGGACTCGGGGCCGATGTCGAGGCCCATCGTGCCGTCGGGGATCTGGTCGGCCGGCACCGTGCGGTGCGGCGCGTCGGCGGCGAACGAGTCGGCGGCGACGATGTCGGTCGGCAGGACGATCTCCACGCCCGACTCGGCGGCCCGGGCGAGGTAGCCCTTCACGGTGTCCACCTGGTCGGACTCGAGCAGCGACGAGCCCACGGAGTGGCCCTGCGCCGCGAGGAAGGTGAAGACCATGCCACCGCCGATGAGCAGCCGGTCGGCCTTCGTCAGGAGATTCTCGATGACCCCGAGCTTGTCGGAGACCTTCGAGCCGCCCAGCACGACGGCGTACGGCCGCTGCGGGTCGGTGGTCGCACGCGAGAGCGCCTCGACCTCCTTGAGGACCAGGTCGCCCGCTGCCGCGGGGAGCAGCTTCGCGACGTCGTAGACGGACGCCTGCTTGCGGTGCACGACGCCGAAGCCGTCGGACACGAAGGCGTCGGCCAGCGCGGCCAGCTCGCCCGCCAGCTCCTCGCGCTCGGCGTCGACCTTCGAGGTCTCGCGGGCGTCGAAGCGCACGTTCTCCAGGAGGGCCACCTGGCCGTCGGCCAGCGCGGCGACGGTCTCCTGGGCCGACGGGCCCGTCACGTCGCCGGCCAGGGCGACGTCCTGGCCCAGCAGCTCGCCGAGGCGTGCGGCCACGGGCGCGAGGGAGTAGTCGGGGTTCGGCTCGCCCTTGGGGCGGCCGAGGTGGGCCGTCACGACGACGCGCGCACCGGCGTCCGTGAGGCGCTTCAGCGTGGGCAGCGCGGCCTTGATCCGGCCGTCGTCCGTGATGGTGGTGCCGTCGAGCGGCACGTTGAAGTCCGAGCGGACGAGGACGCGCTTGCCGCGCAGCTCGCCCAGGGTGTCGATGGTCTTCATGGGGCACACCTGTCCGTCAGGGCCCGGTGCGTGCGGCACGGCCGTGAGGCGTCCGCGACCAGCCGGGCCGGGGTGGTCTGGTCCGTACATGACGACGTCCGCGTGCGCGGCCGGAGTTCGGCGCGCACGCGGACGTCGTGACTCACGCTCGAGCGGTGTCGGGCGCCGGAGTCGTCAGAGCTTCTCGCCGACGAAGACCGTCAGCGACACGAGGGAGTTGGAGTAGCCCCACTCGTTGTCGTACCAGGAGACGACCTTGACCTGGTTGCCGATCACCTTGGTGAGCTTCGCGTCGTAGATGCTCTGGTGCGGGTTGGTGACGATGTCCGTGGAGACGATGTCGTCCTCGACGTACTCGAGCACACCCTTGAGCGGGCCCTCGGCGGCGGCCTTGACCGCGGCGTTGACCTCCTCGACCGTGACCTCCTTCGGAGCCTCGAAGGTGAGGTCCGTGGCCGAGCCGGTGATGACCGGGACGCGCAGGGCGTAGCCGTCCAGCTTGCCCTTCAGCTCCGGGAGGACCAGCGCGACGGCCTTGGCGGCACCCGTGGTGGTCGGCACGATGTTCTGCGCGGCGGCGCGGGCGCGGCGGAGGTCCTTGTGGGGGCCGTCCTGCAGGTTCTGGTCGCCGGTGTACGCGTGGATCGTCGTCATGAGGCCGCGCTCGATGCCGATCGAGTCGTTGAGGGCCTTGGCGAGCGGCGCGAGGCAGTTCGTCGTGCAGGACGCGTTCGAGATGATGTGGTGCGCGGCCGGGTCGTACTGGTCGTTGTTCACACCCATCACGAAGGTCGCGTCCTCGTTCTTCGCCGGAGCGGAGATGATGACCTTCTTGGCGCCGGCGTCGATGTGCGCCTTGGCCTTGGTGGCGTCGGTGAAGAAACCGGTGGACTCGATGACGATGTCCGCGCCCAGCTCGCCCCAGGGGAGGTTCGCGGGGTCGCGCTCGGCGAGCGCACGGATCTTCTGGCCGTCGACGATGATGTTGTCGTCGTCGAAGTCGACCGACTTCGGGAAGCGGCCCAGCACCGTGTCGTACTTCAGCAGGTGGGCCAGAGTCTTGTTGTCGGTCAGGTCGTTGACGCCGACGACCTCGATGTCCGCACCCGACTCCACGAGAGCGCGGTAGAAGTTCCGTCCGATCCGACCGAAGCCGTTGATCCCGACGCGGATGGTCACGATTGCCCTCCTCAGGGCGCGCCGGTGAGATCCCGGCGCACACGGTTGATGCCGACTTCCGCACGCCGTGAAGGGCGTGCTGATGATTCACGTCGTGACCCCGGAACCACCCGACGTTCTTCCACCGGGCGGTCAGCCTCGGGTCACGTCGTCGTCACCTGACGGAATGAGCCTATACCCGAATCGGCCGTGCCGCTGACCCTCGGCGACCCCGTGAGACATGTGGTCTGACCATACGGACAGGGCGGGTCAGAGGTCGAGGAGGTCCGGGCTGAGGCCGGACTCCGTGTCCGGGACGCCGACCTCCAGGGCACGCTTGTCGGCGGTGGACAGGAGCCGGCGGATCCGGCCGGCGACGGCGTCCTTGGACAGCGGCGGCTCGGCCAGCTGACCGAGCTCCTCCAGCGACGCCTGCTTGTGCGCCAGGCGCAGCTCCCCCGCCTGGCGCAGGTGCTCCGGCACGTCCTCCCCCAGGATCTCGAAGGCGCGCTGCACCCGGGCGCCCGCCGCGACGGCGGCCCGCGCCGACCGGCGCAGGTTCGCGTCGTCGAAGTTCGCGAGCCGGTTGGCCGTGCCGCGCACCTCCCGGCGCGCCCGCCGCTCCTCCCAGACCTCGCGGGTGCGCACCGCGCCCATCCGCCGCAGGATCTCGCCGATCGCCTCGCCGTCGCGCACCACGACACGGTCCACGCCGCGCACCTCGCGCGACTTCGCCTGCACGCCGAGGCGCCGGGCGGCCCCGACGAGCGCGAGCGCCGCCTCGGGCCCCGGGCACGTGACCTCCAGGGCCATCGACCGGCCCGGCTCCGTGAGCGAGCCGTGCGCGAGGAACGCCCCGCGCCACACCGCCTCGGCCTCCGCGACCCCCGCCGAGACCACCTCGGGGGCCAGCCCGCGCACGGGCCGCCCCCGGGAGTCCAGCAGCCCGGTCTGGCGGGCGAGCGACTCGCCGTCGCGCACCACGCGCACCACGTACCGGTTGTTCTTGCGCAGCCCACCGGCCTGCACCACGATCAGGTCGCTCGTGTGCCCGTAGAGCTCCGTGATCGCCTGTCGCAGCCGCGCCGCGGCCGCCTCGTCGTCCAGCTCCGCCTCGATCACCACGCGGCCCGAGATGATGTGCAGCCCGCCGGAGAAGCGCAGCGTCGCCGAGACCTCCGCCTTGCGGCACGACGTCCGGGTCACCTTGATCCGCGCGAGCTCGTCCTTCACCTCTGCCGTCAGCGCCATGGCGTCATCCTGCCACGCGCGGCAAGCACCCCCGACGCGGGCGGCGCCCCGTCAGACGTCCCCGTAGACGCCCTCGAACACGTCCCGGTACGCCGCCGCGAGACGCAGCGGGTCGTGCCGCGCCGTCCCGTCGCCGCGACGGACCTGGCGCATGAGGAGCCGGGCACCCACGGCTCCGGCGGCCGTCGCGAGCTCGTCCACGTCCTCGACGGCGGACGGGTCGGCAAGCACCGCGTCGACGCGCAGGCCCGGAGCGTGCCGGTAGAGCGCCTCGAGGTGGTCGGTGGCCGTGAGGCCCTGGGTCTCCCCGCGCTCGGCCGCCAGGTTCAGCGTCACGCACACCCGCGCGTCGGTCTCGTGGAGCGCCCGGGCGAGCTCCGGCACCAGCAGGTGCACGAGGACCGAGGAGTACCAGGAGCCGGGGCCGAGCACCACCCAGTCGGCGGCGCGCACCGCCTCCACCGCCTCCGGGCACGCCGGCGGGTCCGGAGGCACCAGCCGCAGCTGCTCGATCCGGCCCTCGGTCAGCGCGACCCGGCTCTGCCCGACGACGGTCTCCAGGGACGGGCCGTCGCCGCGCACGTCCGCCTCCACGACCAGGGGCACGGACGCCATCGGCAGCACCCGACCGCGCGCCCCGAGCAGCTTGCCGACCCAGTCGAGCCCGGTCACGGTGTCGCCGAGCAGCTCCCACAGCGCGACGATCATGAGGTTGCCCATCGCGTGCTTGTCCAGGCTGCCGCCCGAGACGAACCGGTGCTGCAGCAGGTCGCTCCAGGTGCGGCCCCACTCCGAGTCGTCGCACAGGGCCGCGAGCGCCATGCGCAGGTCGCCGGGCGGGAGGACGTCGAGCTCGTCGCGCAGCCGCCCCGAGGACCCGCCGTCGTCCGCGACGGTCACGACGGCGGTCAGCCGGTCGGACATCAGGCGCAGCGCGGACAGGCTCGCGAACAGGCCGTGCCCTCCCCCGAGCGCCGTCACCGCCGGCGCCCCCGGGCTCGAGACCGGCGTCGTCACTCCTTCCCCAGGTCGCGCGCCGTGAGGGAGACCCGCTGGCCCGCGTCCCGCAGCCGCTTGGCGATCTCGCCCGCGATCGCGACCGAGCGGTGCTTGCCCCCGGTGCACCCGACCGCGATCGTCACGTACCGCTTCTCCTCGGCCAGGTAGCCGGCCAGGACGGGCTCGAGCGCCGCGACGTACCGGTCCACGAACTCCCGCGCCCCGGGCCGGGCGAGGACGTACTCCCGCACCGGGGCGTCCCGGCCCGTGAGGTGGCGCAGCTCGGTGATCCAGTACGGGTTCGCCAGGAAGCGGACGTCCACGACGTGGTCGGCGTCGAGCGGGATCCCGTACTTGAAGCCGAAGGCCAGCACGTTCACCCGCAGCGCGTCGGGGGCACCGTCCGCGACCGCCGCGCGCACCTCCCGCGCGAGGTCGTGGACGGACAGCTCGGAGGTGTCGATGACGACGTCCGCACGCTCGGAGATCGACGCGAGCGCGCGGCGCTCCTCGGCGATGCCGTCGAGGATCCGCCCCTCGCCCTGCAGCGGGTGCGGGCGGCGGACGCTCTCGTACCGGCGCACCAGCGTGTCGTCGCGCGCGTCGAGGAACAGGATCCGGTAGCTCACGCCCGCCTCGCGCAGGTGCTGGAGCACCCGGGCGAGCTCGGCGAAGTACTCCCGGCCGCGCACGTCGACCACCACGGCGAGGCGCTCGACCGAGGAGCCCGCACGGGTCATGAGGTCGACGAGCGGCACGATCATCATCGGCGGCAGGTTGTCGACCACGAACCAGTCGAGGTCCTCCAGCACGCCCGCGGCCCGCGACCGGCCGGCGCCCGACATGCCCGTGATGATCAGCACCTCGGGCTCGACCTGCTCGGGGGCGGGCGTGGTGGCCTCGATCTCGGGGATGCCCTGCGGGACGGTGATGGGGTCCGGCTCGCTCATGCGCCCAGCATGCCAGGGCGCGCGGCGTCCTGGCTGGTCGGCGCGCTGTTCGCGTCGGTGGTGCGAGGGTCGGCGGTCGCCGGGGTGTCGTCGGCCGGGTTGTCGTCGGCCGGGGTGGCGTGGGCCGGGGCGTCGCTCCGGAGCGCGGCGACGACGGCCTCGGCGGTGCGGCGGCCCATGCCACGCACCTGGGCGATCTCGTCCACGCTCGCCGCACGCAGCTTCTTGACCGAGCCGAAGGTGCTCAGGAGCGCCTTGCGGCGCGCCGGCCCGAGGCCCGGCACGTCGTCCAGGACGGACGTCACCATGCCCTTGCTCCGGCGTCGCCGGTGCTGCGTGATGGCGAACCGGTGCGCCTCGTCACGGACTCGCTGGAGCAGGTACAGCCCCTCGGACGAGCGCTGCAGGATCACCGGGTAGTCGTCGCCCGGGACCCACACCTCCTCGAGCCGCTTGGCGAGCCCGCACAGCGCCACGTCGGTGACGCCGAGCTCGTCGAGAGCGCGCTGCGCCGCGGCCACCTGCGGCGGGCCGCCGTCGACCACGACGAGGTTGGGCGGGTACGCGAAGCGCTTGCGCTCCCCCGGCTCCTCGGCGGGGACCTCGCCGGAGCGCGGGCCGGCGGGCGCGCGCGGCGGGCGGCCCCCGCTGTGGTCACCGTCGTCACCGTCGTCGCTGTCGTCGAGCTCGACGTCGCCGGAGGCCAGCCGGTCGCTCAGATAGCGACGGAACCGGCGCGTGATCACCTCGTGCATGGCCGCGGTGTCGTCGCGCGCGCCGTCGCCCTCGGGGCCACGGACCGAGAACGTGCGGTACTCGCTCTTGCGCGGCAGCCCGTCCTCGAACACCACCATCGACGCGGACTGGTAGGTGCCCTGCGTGTGCGAGATGTCGTAGCACTCGATGCGCAGCGGCGCCGACTCCAGCGCCAGCGCCTCCTGGATCTCGCGGAGCGCCTGGCTGCGCGTGGTGAGGTCACCTGCACGGCGCGTGCGGTGCAGCGCGAGCGCGTGCTCGGCGTTCGCCTTCACGGTGGCGGCGAGCTCGCGCTTGTCGCCGCGCTGCGGCACCCGCAGCTCGACCCGCGCTCCCCGCAGGCCCGTCAGCCAGGCCGTCATCTGCTCGGGGTCCGGGGGCAGCACGGGCACCAGCACCTCGCGCGGGACGGCGTCGCGCACCTCACGGCGGGACGCGGCGCGCCCCTCGGTGTCGAGGTCGGCCTCGGCCGCCGCCGCACGGGCGTCCTCGACGGCCCCGTACACCTGCTGCAGCAGGTGCTCGACGAGCTCGGCGTCGGTGACGTCCTCGACCTTCTCGACGACCCAGCCGCGCTGACCGCGGATGCGCCCTCCGCGCACGTGGAACACCTGGACGGCGGCCTCGAGCTCGTCGCCCGCGAGCGCGAAGACGTCGGCGTCGGTCGCGTCGGGGAGCACGACGGCGTTCTTCTCCGTGGCGCGGCGCAGCGCCTGGATGTCGTCGCGCAGGCGGGCGGCCTGCTCGTACTCCATGGACGCCGCCGCCTCGTTCATCCGCGCCGTCAGCCGCCGCTCGAACCGCTGCGTGTCGCCTGCCATGAAGTCGCAGAAGTCCTGGGCGAGCTGCTTGTGCTCGTCGATCCCGATCCGGCCGACGCACGGGGCGGAGCACTTGTCGATGTAGCCCAGCAGGCACGGACGGCCGGTCTGGTGCGCGCGGCGGTAGACGCCGGCCGAGCAGGTGCGGACGGGGAAGACGCGCAGCAGGAGGTCGAGCGTCTCGCGGATGGCCCAGGCGTGGCCGTACGGCCCGAAGTACCGGGTGCCGGGCCGCTTGGCGCCGCGCATCACCTGGGCGCGCGGCACCTCGTCGGCCATCGTCACCGCGAGGTACGGGTACGACTTGTCGTCGCGGTACTTCACGTTGAACCGCGGGTCGTACTCCTTGATCCACGAGTACTCGAGCGCCAGCGCTTCGACCTCGGTGCCCACGACCGTCCACTCGACCGAAGCCGCCGTCGTGACCATGCTCTGCGTGCGGTGGTGCAGGTGCGCCACGTCCTGGAAGTAGTTCGACAGCCGCGCCCGCAGGTTCTTCGCCTTGCCCACGTAGATCACGCGGCCGTGCGCGTCGCGGAACCGGTAGACGCCGGGCGACGTGGGGATCTCCCCCGGCTTCGGGCGGTAGGTCGCTGGGTCGGCCATGTCCGTCAGCCTAGGTCAGGCCACCGACGCTCCACGCCGCCCGGCCGCAGGTCCGTGCGGCGTCCGGAAGCTACTTCATCGTGCCCGCCGTGACCGACCCCTGGAGCTGGCGCTGGAAGATCAGGTAGGCGATCAGCACCGGCACGATCGTCACCACCACGGCCGCGAACATCGCGCCGAAGTCCACCGCGTACCCCGCCGACGACACGAACGCCGCCAACCGCTGCGACAGCACGTAGTTCTGCTGGTCCGGGTTGAGCGCGATCGGCAGGATGAACTGGTTCCACAGGCCCAGGAAGTTGAAGATCGCCACCGACGCCATGCCCGGGGTCGCCATCGGCAGCATCACCTGGAAGAACGTCCGCCAGTGGCCGGCGCCGTCGATCGCCGCGGCCTCGGCGATGTCGTCGGGCAGCCCGCGGAAGAACGCGTACAGGAAGAACACCGTGAACGGCAGCGCGAACGCGACGTAGACCACGATCAGGCCCGGGAGCGTGCCGAGCAGACCCGCGTTCTGGAGCACGAAGAACAGTGGCACGATCGCGAGGAAGACCGGGAACGTCAGCCCGGCCAGCATCAGGTAGTAGATGGCCCGGCGCCCCGGGAACTCGAAGCGGGCCAGCACGTACGCGCACATCGCCCCGAGGAGCATGACGAGCACCAGCGCGGTCCCGACCACGATGATCGTGTTGACGAAGGCCCGCCCGATCTGGGCGTCGACCCACGCGTTCTCGTAGTTGGTGAACGACCAGTGCGCCGGCAGCGAGAACGGCGACGCGAAGATCTCGGCGCTCGTCTTGAACGAGCCGATGAACACCCAGATCATCGGTGCGATGACGAGGATGCACCAGATCACGAGGACGGTGTGGGAGACCCCGGCCGCGACGCGGTCGCCGCGGCCGGCCGCGCGCACGGTCCCGGTGCGCGCGACGGTGCGCGCCGAGCGGGGCATCGCCTGGGCGTGGGCGGTCATCCCCGACCCCTCTCGTTCCGGCCTCCGGTGAGGCGGTTCACGGTGAACACCAGCGCCGCGAAGACCAGGGTCACGACGGCCATCGCCACGCCCATGGCGCTGGCGTAGCCGAACTTCCCCTCGGTGAAGGCCGTGCGGAACAGCTGCTGGGACATGACGAGCGTCGAGTTGTCGGGACCGCCCTGCGGATTGAGCGCCTGCACGTAGACGAACAGGTCGAGGGCGATGATCCCGAGGTAGATGTAGGCGGTCTGCACGTTGTCCCGGATGAGCGGCAGCGTGATGGACCACGACGTCCGCCACCGGCCGGCACCGTCGATCCGCGCGGCCTCGTAGATCTCCGACGGGACGCCCTTGATCGCCGCGATGAAGAGCAGCATGTAGAAGCCGACGAAGCCCCACACGACGACGAACATCGTCACGGGCATGGCGGTGCCCACGTTCCCGAGCCAGGCGAACGACTGGAACCGGTCGAGCCCGAGCCCGGTGAGGATCCCGTTGACCAGACCGTTGCTCGGGTCGAGGATCAGGCGCCACATGATGCCCACGGCGATGGCGGGGATCACGTAGGGGAACAGGGACACCACCCGGTAGAAGCCCGACCCGCGCACACCCCGGACCTGGCCCTTGGCCGAGCCGCCCACCGTGATGAGGATGGCGAAGGTCAGCGCGATGGCGATGGTGACCAGCGGGATGAACAGGCCGAACATCACGCTGTTGCCGACGGCGTTGACGAACCGCGGGTCCTGCAGCAGCGTCGTGAAGTTGGCCAGTCCCACGACGTCGAACTCGGTGGTGAAGCCCGACCAGTTCGTGAGCGCGTAGAACGCGGCCTGGACGAACGGCCAGATCACGAAGACCAGGAACAGCGCCAGCGGGAGCCCGAGGCAGACGACGAAGAAGCTCACGGTGTCGAACGACCACCCGCCGGCCCGCCGCCGGCGGGGCCCGTCACCGGGCCCCGCGGCAGCCCCCTCGCCGGAGGGCAGGATCTGCCCGGCGCCGGGGATGGCGGTCATGACACCTCGATCTTGTCGATCGTGTCGTCGTTCGCGATGCGGTCCGTGATCGCCTGCAGCTCCTTGGTCAGGTCCGCGACCGACTTCTTCCCGTCGAGGAAGGAGTTCCAGATCGGGAGCTGCTCCTGGTTCATGCCGTACGTGTTGACGAAGTTGAACGTGAAGATGTCGGTCCCGGCCGCGCCGAGCATCTCCGTCTGGGACACGAGCGCCGTCGACCCGAACCCGTCGGCGGGGACGATGTCCTTCACGATGGTCGGGGCGAGCTTCGTCTTGGAGAAGTTCGTCGCGGCCTCCTTCGAGAGCATGACCCGCAGGAGCTCCTTGCCACCGGCGACGCTCTTGGCCTGGGAGGGCACGATGAACGGTTCGCCGGCCGTCGAGTGCAGCGCGGTCGGCGGCATCGCCGGGCTCGACGTGACCGAGAAGCTCGGGACGCCCTTCATCTGGAAGTCCGGCGCCGTCTGGTCCTTCATCTCGTTCTCGATCCAGGACCCCGACGGGTACAGCAGCGCCTCCTGCTTGTTGCTCCACTGCGCCTGTGCCGCGGTGAACTGCGTGCCCGACCCGCCGGGCTTGAAGTACCCGGCGTCGATGATCTCCTTCATGATCGTGAAGGTGGCCTGCAGGGAGTCGTTGGACCAGCAGTCGGGCTTGAGGTTCTCGAGCGCCAGCCGGACCTCGTCGCCCCCCTCCTTGATGGCCGACTCGATCGCGAGGGTCTGGTAGTAGGTCGCGGCCTCGGTCCCCCACAGGAACAGGTACTTGCCGGCCTGCTTCGCCTCCGCGCCGAGGGCCTTGGCCTCCTCCCACGTGGCCGGCGGCGTCCAGCCGTTCTTCTCGAAGAGGCTGCCCGAGTACCAGACGCCGTAGACCGTGAGCACGTAGTTGAGGGCCGCGAACTTGTCCCCGTAGGTCCCGGGCGCGAGAACGCCCTCGTACAGCGTGTCGCGGATGGTCGTGCCCTCGACGTTCGGGGCGTCGATGATGTCCGTGAGGTCCTCGAGCTGGTCGAGGATCGTGTTGAACCCGATCGACTGGGCACCCGAGTTGTCCACGAGGTCGGGCGGGTTGCCGCCGACGAACCGCGGCTGCAGCTCGGTGGCGATCTGGGTCGAGGGCGAGACCTTCACGGTCGAGCCGGAGTGCAGCCCGGCGAGCACCGTGCCGGCGAACTCGACGTAGTCGACGCCGTAGCCGCCGTCGAAGATCACGGCGTCGACCGTGGTGTTCTCCGCCATGCCGAACGGGTTCTTCGCGTCCTTCTCCCCGCCCGGGGCGGCGCTGGTCGTCTCCTCGCCCCCTCCCCCGCCCGTCGCGCACGCCGCGAGAGGGAGGCCGAACGGGACGGCGGCGGCCGTGTACATCACGGCGCGGAGCACCGACCGGCGGGAGGGCTGGGGGGTGATGTTGCTCTGGTCAGTGGTGAAGTTGCTGGTCATCGTCGTTGATGCCCTTCGTGTCAGGGTGCGTCGGGAGACGCCCCGTCAACCGTGCTGCTCTGCCCGCTCGATCCCTGCGCCGACCTCCTCGTCTCGCGCCACGGTGAGCCGTTGCGGCGGGTTCCGCACCGCTCACGGAAATATCTCCCATCCACCACAGGGATGGAGTGGAAAATATTCACGTGCGGACGCCACGTCAACTGCCGACACGACAGTGTGACCGGACTGGTACAGAACATCGCCCCCGGGGCGGGGCGGACCCTACGTGGCGGGGGTCGCGAGCCGTACGGGCGCGGGCTCCACGAGCACGGAGAAGTTGACCGACCGCGCGATGAAGCACAGGGCGTGCGCGCGGCGGTGCAGCTCCGCCACCGCCTCGTCCGTCGCCTCCGGGCCGGCGTCGACGGTCACCCGCGGCCGCAGCGTGACGTCGGTGAACTGCCCCTCGCCCCGGGACTCCACCCGCATCGTGCCGGTCGTCTCGTCGGTGTACTCGCGGACCACGAGACCGTGCTCGGCGGCCAGGTGCAGGAACCACAGCATGTGGCACTGCGCCAGGCTCGCGACGAACAGCTCCTCGGGGTTGTGCCGCGCCGGGTCGCCCCGGAACGCGGGGTCGGCGCTGCCGAGCAGCGGCGGCTTGCCCGTGACGGCGACCGTATGGTTCCGGGAGTACGACGTGTAGGACGTCGTGCCCGGCGCCTCGGAGCCGGCGGCGGCCCCGGCGGCATCGGGCCAGGCGACGGTCACGGCGTAGTTGTGGTGCGCACCCATGGCCACACGCTAGGGCGTCAGGCGGCGCTGCGCTTACCAGAACGCTTCGACGTGCCCTTCGCCGGCGTCGCCGACTTCCCGGAACCCTTCGTGGACCCCTTCGTCGACCCCTTGGCCGAGCTCCGCGTACGGGGCGCCGACGACGCCGAGGTCGCGGCGGCGGACCGCGCCGGCGCCGTCGAGGCCGCGACGGGCACGGCCGGGTGCTCCTGGAGGATCGGCGCCAGGAACCGTCCCGTGTGGCTCGCCTCGACCTGCGCGACCACCTCGGGCGTGCCCTCGGCCACGACGGTCCCGCCGCCGGAACCGCCCTCCGGACCCATGTCGACGATCCAGTCCGCGCTCTTGATCACGTCGAGGTTGTGCTCGATCACCAGCACGGTGTTGCCCTTGTCGACCAGGGACTGCAGGACGCCGAGCAGCTTGCGGATGTCCTCGAAGTGCAGGCCGGTGGTCGGCTCGTCGAGCACGTAGATCGTGCGGCCGGTCGACCGCTTCTGCAGCTCGCTCGCGAGCTTGACCCGCTGCGCCTCACCGCCCGAGAGCGTCGGCGCGGGCTGCCCGAGGCGGACGTAGCCGAGGCCCACCTCGACCAGCGTGGTGAGGTAGCGCGAGATCGCCGGGAACGCGGCGAAGAACTCCGCGGCCTCCTCGATCGGCATGTCCAGGACGTCCGCGACCGTCTTGCCCTTGAAGTGCACCTCGAGGGTCTCGCGGTTGTACCGCGCGCCGTGGCAGACCTCGCACGGCACGTAGACGTCGGGCAGGAAGTTCATCTCGATCTTCAGCGTGCCGTCGCCCGCGCACGCCTCGCAGCGGCCGCCCTTGACGTTGAAGGAGAACCGCCCCGGCCCGTAGCCACGGACCTTGGCCTCCTCGGTCTCCGCGAAGATCTTGCGGATCCGGTCCCAGACGCCCGTGTACGTGGCCGGGTTCGACCGCGGCGTGCGCCCGATCGGCCCCTGGTCGACGTGCACCACCTTGTCGAGCTGGTCCACGCCGGTGACCCGGGTGTGCCGGCCCGCGACCTGGCGCGCGCCGTTGAGCTCGTTGGCGAGCACCGTGTGCAGGATCGAGTTGACGAGCGTCGACTTGCCCGACCCCGAGACCCCGGTGACGGCCGTGAGCACCCCGAGGGGGAAGGACACGTCGATCCCCCGCAGGTTGTTCTCGCGGGCGCCGACGACCGTAACCTTGCGGGCCGGGTCGGTCGCGCGGCGCTCCGCCGGGAGCGCGATGCTGCGTCGGCCCGAGAGGTAGGCACCGGTCATGGACCCCTCGGCCTCGAGCAGCCCGGCGTAGTCGCCGGAGTGCACGACGCGGCCCCCGTGCTCGCCGGCCCCGGGACCGACGTCGACGATCCAGTCCGCGGCCCGGATGGTGTCCTCGTCGTGCTCGACGACGATCAGCGTGTTGCCGAGGTCCCGCAGGCGGGTCAGCGTCTCGATGAGGCGACGGTTGTCGCGCTGGTGCAGCCCGATCGACGGCTCGTCGAGCACGTACAGCACGCCGACCAGCCCGGAGCCGATCTGCGTCGCGAGCCGGATGCGCTGTGCCTCCCCGCCCGACAGGGTGCCCGCCGGGCGCTCGAGCGACAGGTAGTGCAGGCCCACGTCCACCAGGAAGCCCAGGCGGGCGTGGATCTCCTTGAGCACCTCGGCGGCGATGGCCCGCTCGCGCTCCCCCAGCTCGAGGCCGTCGAGGAAGTGCTTGGCCTCGTCGATCGGCAGCCGGCACACGTCCCAGATCGACCTGCCGCCGACGGTGACCGCGAGCACCTCGGGCTTGAGGCGCGCCCCGGAGCACACCGGGCACGGCACCTCCCGCATGTACGCCTCGTACTTCTCCTTCGACCAGTCGGACTCCGTCTCCCGGTGCCGGCGCTCCAGGAAAGTCACCGCACCCTCGAACCCCGTCGAGTACTGCCGCTCGCGGCCCCACCGGTTCTTGTACCGCACGTGCACCTGGTGGTTGCGGCCGAACAGGATCGCGTCCCGGGCGCGCTGCGGCAGCGCGCGCCACGGCACGTCCATGGAGAAGCTCATCTCGTCCGCCAGCGCGGAGAGCACCCGCTCGAAGTACTCGGACGACGTCAGCGCCCACGGCACCACGGCGCCGTCGCGCAGGGTCTTCTCCTCGTCCGGCACCACGAGGTCGGGGTCGACCTCGAGCCGGAAGCCGATGCCCGTGCACTCCGGGCACGCGCCGTACGGCGCGTTGAAGGAGAACGTGCGCGGCTCGATCTCGTCGAGCGCGAGCGGGTGGTCGTTGGGGCACGCCCGCTTCTCGGAGAACTTGCGCACCCGGTCGAGGTCGTCGATGTCGGCGTCGACCAGCTCGACCATCACCAGACCGCCCGCGAGCCGCAGAGCGGTCTCCACGGAGTCGGTGAGGCGCCGCTGGACGCCGTCGCGCGACACGAGACGGTCGACGACCACCTCGATGTCGTGCTTGAGCTTCTTCTCGAGCGTGGGCGGGCTGGTCAGCTGCACCACCTCGCCGTCGACCCGCGCGCGGGCGAAGCCCTGCGTCTGCAGCTCGGCGAACAGGTCGGCGTACTCGCCCTTGCGCCCGCGCACGACCGGGGCGAGCACCTGGTAGCGCGTGCCCTCCGGGAGCTCGAGGAGCTTGTCGACGATCTGCTGCGGCGTCTGCGAGCGCACCGGCTCCCCGCACACGGGGCAGTGCTGCGTCCCCGCGCGTGCGAACAGCAGGCGCAGGTAGTCGTAGACCTCGGTGATCGTGCCGACGGTCGAGCGGGGGTTGCGGTTGGTGGACTTCTGGTCGATCGACACGGCGGGCGAGAGGCCCTCGATGAAGTCGACGTCGGGCTTGTCCATCTGGCCCAGGAACTGGCGCGCGTACGCGGAGAGCGACTCCACGTAGCGGCGCTGCCCCTCGGCGAAGATCGTGTCGAACGCCAGGGAGGACTTCCCCGAGCCGGAGAGGCCGGTGAAGACGATCAGCTCGTCGCGCGGGAGATCGAGCTCGATGTTGCGCAGGTTGTGCTCGCGGGCGCCGGAGATGACGAGGCGGTTGCTCACCCGGGCATCCTACGTCGGCGCGCCGACATTCGTACAGGCGTTCTATGCGCTTTCCGGTGCCTGACCGGTCACACCCGGGGGCCGTCGCCGCCACCCTGGACGCCCGCGTCCCCCGCCGCTGACGGGTGCTTGGATACGGCCATGTCCGTCTACGCCGTCACGTACGTCTACGTCACCGACCCCGACCGCCTCGCCGAGGTCCGCCCCGAGCACCGGGAGTTCCTCCGCGGCCTGCACGAGGACGGCGCGCTGCGGGTCTCCGGCCCGCTGCCCGCCACGCCCGACGGCGAGCCGGGAGGCGCGCTCCTCGTCGTCGAGGCCGACGACGCGACCGCGGCGCTCGAGCTCCTCGCGGCCGACCCCATGCGCCGCGAGGGCCTGGTCGCGCACCGCGCGGCGCGCGAGTTCGTCCCCGTGATCGGCGGCTTCGCCGCCTGACGGTACCGACGAGCGCGGGCCCGGGCGGCACACCGCCCGGGCCCGCGGAGGCGTCAGCGCCCGGGGGCTTCCGGCCCGGACGCGGCGGACGTGGGAGCGGACCCCGGAGCCCCGTCGTGCGCCTCCGGCGCCGGCGGCTGCGACGTCGCCGAGGACGCTGCCGAGGAGGTCGGCCCCACCGTGTCGTCGGACGCCGGCTCCTTCGAGGCCACGGCGGCCGTGCGCCGCGTCTTCGCCAGGCTCGCGACGGTCGCGATCGCGATCGAGCCGAGGATCACGGTCAGGGAGAGCCAGATCGGGATCTCCGGCGCCCAGGCGACGTGCTCGCCCCCGTTGATGAACGGGAGCGTGTTGGTGTGCAGCGCCTCGAGGATGAGCTTGACGCCGATGAACCCGAGGATGACGGCCAGGGCGATCGGCAGGTACACCAGCCGCTCCAGCAGCCCGCCGAGCAGGAAGTAGAGCTGCCGCAGGCCCATGAGGGCGAAGATGTTCGCGGTGAAGACGATGAAGGGGTCCTTCGTCAGCCCGAAGATCGCGGGGATCGAGTCGAGCGCGAACAGCAGGTCGGTCGAGCCGATCGCGACGAACACCACGAGCATCGGCGTGAACAGCTTCTTGCCGTCGACCACCGTGCGCACCTTCGCGCCGTCGTACTCCTTGCTCACCGGCAGGACGCGGCGCAGCAGACGGATCGCGACGTTCTCCTTGAACTCCTCCTCCTCGTCACCGCCCGCGACCAGCTTCACGGCCGTGTAGATGAGGAACGCCCCGAAGAGGTAGAACACCCACACGAACTGCTCGAGGATCGCCGCGCCCGCGAGGATGAACGCGCCACGCAGCACCAGCGCGATGATGATGCCGACCATCAGCACCATCTGCTGGTGCCGCTTCGGCACCGCGAAGCGCGACATGATGATGACGAAGACGAACAGGTTGTCGACGCTCAGGGAGTACTCGGTGAGCCAGCCGGCGTAGAACTCACCCGCGGGGGCCGAGCCGCCCACGGCGAGCACGATCAGCCCGAACACCAGCGCCAGGGCCACGTAGAAGCCGACCCACAGGCCGCTCTCGCGCATGCTCGGCACGTGGGGCCGTCTGCCGACGATGGCCAGGTCGACCGCGAGCAGGACGATCAGCGCCGCGAGCGACGCCCACTCGAACCAGGCCGGCAGCTCGTGGATCATGCCTCGACGTCTCCTTCACGGGACTCGGTGAGTGCCCCCGCCTGCACGCGCTTGTCGCGCCGGTCGCGCAGGAGGGACAGGACGGTGGTGACCGCCAGGGTCACCACGATAAAGCCGAGCGACAGGGACGTCGGGATCTCGGGGATGAGCTCCACGTGCTCGCCGCCGTTGATGAACGGCAGCTCGTTGGTGTGCAGGGCGTGGATGAGCAGCTTGACACCGATGAAACCGAGGATCGCGGCGAGCCCGTAGTTGAGGTAGACGAGGCGGTCGAGCAGCCCGTCCACCAGGAAGTACAGCTGGCGCAGACCGAGCAGCGAGAAGGCGTTGGCCGCGAAGACGAGGTACGTCTCCTGGGTGAGGCCGAAGATGGCGGGGATCGAGTCGACCGCGAAGAGGAGGTCGGCGCTGCCGATGGCGACCATGACGATGAGCATCGGCGTGATGTAGCGCTTGCCGTCGATCTTCGTGGTCATGCGGTCGCCGACGTACGAGTCCGTGGTCGGGAAGATGCGGCGGGTCAGCCGCAGGACCCCGTTCTCGTTCCACTCCTCGTCGTGCTCCGTGCCGGAGCGGGCCTGGGCGATCGCCGTCCAGATGAGGAACGCGCCGAAGAGGTAGAACACCCAGGCGAAGTTCGCGATGATCGCCGCGCCGGCCATGATGAACACGGTGCGCAGCACGAGCGCCATGGTGATCCCGATGAGCAGCACGCGCTGCTGGTACTCCCGGGGCACCCGGAAGCTCGTCATGATGAGGACGAAGACGAACAGGTTGTCCACCGAGAGACTCTTCTCGGTGATGTAGCCGGCGAAGTACTCCCCGCCGTAGGTGCCGCCCCACACCATCCAGACGATGACGCCGAAGACGAGGGCGATCGCCACGTAGACGATCGACCAGGTCGCCGACTCGCGCAGCGTCGGGGCGTGGGGGGTGCGCACGTGGCCGACGTAGTCGACCGCGAGCATCGCGAGGATGACGACGATCGTGACGATCCAGACCCACAAGGGCACGTTCATGCGGAAACCTCCGGTACGTAGCACTGAGCACCGGAGGTCTTCCCCACCCGGAGCGGCTGCGAGCCTGATGTCCGGGCCGACGAGGCCGGTCCGGCGTCTGCGCCGGACGTGATGACGACCTCACCGTGGGCGGGGTACTCCCCTCCAACCCGCACACCTTACATGAGACCCCGGGCCCGCCGTCCGCACGTGTCAGACCGGCTGGCGCGCCCGCGGGAGACGCGCCCGAACGGCCCCCCGCGCCGCTCAGGCCGTCGCGGCCTGCATCTGCCGCAGCTCCTTCTTCAGCCCGCCGATCTCGTCGCGCAACCGGGCGGCGACCTCGAACTGCAGCTCGGCCGCGGCCGCGTGCATCTGGTCGCTGAGCTCCTGGATCAGCTCCGCGAGCTCGCCCGCCGCGGCACCGGCGAGACGGTTGCCCGTGGTGGCGCCCTCCTTCGGCCCGCCCGGCACGGGGGCGCGCCCCTTGCCCTGGGCCGACGACGGCGCCTTGCGGTAGCCGCCCGACAGCAGCTCCTGCGTGTCGATGTCCTCGCGGGCGAGCATGTCGGTGACGTCGGCGATCTTCTTGCGCAGCGGCTGCGGGTCGATGCCGTGCTCGGTGTTGTACGCGACCTGCTTGGCCCGGCGCCGGTCCGTCTCGTCGAGGGCGTACCGCATGGCGGGCGTGATCTTGTCCGCGTACATGTGCACCTGGCCGGTGACGTTGCGGGCCGCGCGCCCGATCGTCTGGATGAGCGACCGCTCGGAGCGCAGGAAGCCCTCCTTGTCGGCGTCGAGGATCGCCACGAGCGACACCTCGGGCAGGTCGAGGCCCTCGCGCAGCAGGTTGATGCCGACCAGGACGTCGTACTCCCCCAGCCGCAGCTCGCGCAGCAGCTCGACGCGCCGCAGCGTGTCGACCTCGGAGTGCAGGTAGCGCACCCGCACGTCCTTCTCGAGGAAGTAGTCGGTGAGGTCCTCGGCCATCTTCTTGGTGAGGGTCGTGACGAGCACACGCTCGTCGCGGTCGACCCGCTCGCGGATCTCGTGCAGGAGGTCGTCGATCTGGCCGGTGGTCGGCTTCACGATCACCTCCGGGTCGACGAGGCCCGTCGGGCGGATGACCTGCTCGACCACGCCGTCCGACATGGACAGCTCGTAGTCGCCCGGCGTGGCGGAGAGGTAGACCGTCTGCCCGATCCGCTCGACGAACTCCTCCCAGCGCAGCGGCCGGTTGTCCATCGCGCTCGGCAGCCGGAACCCGTGCTCGACCAGCGACCGCTTGCGCGACATGTCGCCCTCGAACATCGCGCCGATCTGCGGCACGGTCTGGTGCGACTCGTCGATGACGAGCAGGAAGTCCTCGGGGAAGTAGTCGAGCAGGGTGTTCGGCGGGGAGCCCTGCTCGCGGCCGTCGATGTGCCGCGAGTAGTTCTCGATGCCGCTGCAGGTGCCGATCTGGCGCATCATCTCGATGTCGTACGTGGTGCGCATGCGCAGCCGCTGCGCCTCGAGCAGCTTGTTCTGCCGCTCGAGCTCGGCGAGCCGGTCCGCCAGCTCCGTCTCGATCCCGGCGATCGCGCGCTCCATGCGCTCCGGCCCCGCCACGTAGTGGGTGGCCGGGAACAGGTAGACGCTCTGCTCGTTGCGGATCACCTCGCCGGTGAGCGGGTGCAGCGTCTGGATCGACTCGATCTCGTCGCCGAACATCTCGATGCGCACGGCCAGCTCCTCGTACACGGGGATGATCTCCACCGTGTCACCGCGCACCCGGAAGGTGCCGCGCGTGAACGCCATGTCGTTGCGCGTGTACTGCATCTGGACGAACCGCCGCAGCATGTCGTCGCGGTCCACCACGTCCCCGACGTCGAGGCGCACCATGCGGTCCACGTACTCCTGCGGGGTGCCCAGGCCGTAGATGCACGACACGGACGCCACCACGACGACGTCCCGACGGGTCAGCAAGGACGACGTCGCCGAGTGCCGCAGCCGCTCGACCTCGTCGTTGATCGACGAGTCCTTCTCGATGTACGTGTCCGTCTGCGCGATGTACGCCTCGGGCTGGTAGTAGTCGTAGTACGAGACGAAGTACTCGACGGCGTTGTTCGGCAGCAGCTCGCGGAACTCGGTGGCGAGCTGCGCCGCGAGGGTCTTGTTCGGCGCCATGACGAGGGTGGGACGCTGCAGCTTCTCGATGAGCCAGGCGGTCGTCGCGCTCTTGCCCGTCCCGGTGGCGCCCAGCAGCACCACGTCCTTCTCCCCCGCCTGCACGCGGGACGCGAGGTCCGCGATGGCGGTCGGCTGGTCCCCGGAGGGCTGGTACTCGGACACCACCTCGAAGGGGGCCACCGCACGCTGCAGGTCGGTCACGGGTCGCATGGCACCACCGTACGGCGCGCCCCCGACACCGCACCGCCCGGGCGTCTCGCGGCGGCACCCGGCCCGCGTCCTGCGGTCGGCCCCCGCCCGACGGGCGAGCCCCCGTCAGGCCTCGGCCGCGGCCTCGGACTCCTGGTCGACCTCCGCGCACAGACGCTCCCAGAGGGCGTCGACCTGCTCGCGCAGCCCGTCCTCCGTGCCCGTGCCGTCCAGCACCACGTCCGCGACGGCGGCCCGCTCGTCGTCCGTCGCCTGTGCCGCGACCCGGGCGCGGGCGGAGGCGTCGTCGAGGCCCCGACCCCCGAGGAGGCGGCCGACCCGCTGCTCGGCCGGCGCGTGGACCACCACGAGCAGGTGGAACCGGTCGGCCTGGCCGGTCTCGACCAGCAACGGGATGTCGTGCACGACGACGGCCCGGTCGTCCGCGGCCCCCGCGAGCGCCTCCCGCTCGGCCGCGAGGCGGCGGATCTCCGGGTGCAGGATGCCCTCGAGCCGCTCCCGGGCGGCGGCGTCGTCGAAGACGAGGCGCCCGAGCGCGGGCCGGTCGAGCGAGCCGTCGGCGGCGAGCACGCCGTCGCCGAAGGCCGCGACGACCTCGTCGAGGCCGACCGTCCCGGGTTCCACGACCTCCCGGGCGAGGAGGTCGTGGTCGATCACGACGGCGCCCAGCTCGGCGAGGCGGCGCGCGACGACGGACTTGCCTGCGGCGATGCCGCCCGTGAGACCGATGCGAAGCATGGGCCCATCCTGCCCCCGGCGTAGGCTGCCCGCCATGAGCGTCCGCGGCGCGCGACCGCGGTCCGAGGGGGAGATGGCATGGCGGGCGGCGGCATGATGCGCTCGTACCTGAAGGACTCGTCCGTCACCGACCGGCGCCTGACGGGGCCGACCCTCCGGCGGATCCTCGCGTTCGCCCGGCCGTACCGGGCCCAGCTCGCCGGGTTCGTCGGGCTGCTGATGCTCAGCGCGGGCGCGGGCGCCGTGACACCGCTGCTGTTCCGCCGGCTCATCGACGACGGCATCGCGCACGACGACCGTGCCCTGGTCGTGTCGATGGCGGTGGCGGCCGTCGCCATCGCCCTGGCCTCCGCGGTGCTGGCGGTCGCGGAGCGGTGGTTGTCGGCCCGCGTCGGCGAGGGGCTCATCCTCGACCTGCGGACCGCCGTGTTCGACCACGTCCAGCGGATGCCGCTCGCGTTCTTCGCGCGGGCGCGCACCGGTGCCCTGGTGCAGCGTCTCAACGGCGACGTCCTCGGCGCGCAGCAGGCGTTCACCTCCACGCTGCAGACGGTGGTGTCCAACAGCCTGACGATCGTCTTCACCCTCGCCGCCATGTTCGCCATGTCCTGGCGGCTCACGCTCGTGTCCCTCGTGCTCCTGCCCGCGTTCGTCCTCCCGGCACGGTGGTTCGGCCGCCGTCTGGCCGCCCTGGCGCGCACCGGCTACGACCTCAACGCCGACGCCGGGCAGATGATGAACGAGCGCTTCAACGTGGCCGGCGCCCACCTGGTCAAGGTGTTCGGGGACCCCGCGACCGAGAGTGCCCGGTACGCGGCCCAGGTGCACCGGCTGCGTGACCTCGGCGTCCGCACGGCGCTGCTCGGCACCTGGTTCCGCGTCGGGCTGACGACCCTGGCGTCCGTCGCCATCGCGCTCGTCTACGGGCTGGGCGGGCTGCAGGCGATCGCGGGCGAGCTCACCGTCGGCACCGTCGTGGCGCTCACCGCCTACCTCGGCCGGCTCTACGGCCCGCTGTCGGCCATGGCGAACGTGCAGGTCGACGTGATGACCGCGCTCGTCAGCTTCGAGCGCGTCCTCGAGGTGCTCGACCTGGAGCCGGCCCTCGCCGAGAAGCCCGGCGCCGCCGACCTGCGGGCCGCCGTGGCCTCCCGGGGCGCGTCGGTCGACTTCGACCACGTGACGTTCCGCTATCCCCGCGCCGACGAGGTCTCCCTCGCCTCGCTCGAGTCGGTCGCGACCCTGCGGTCCGACCCGACGGACGACACCCTGCGCGACGTGTCGTTCTCCGTGCCCGCCGGGGCCATGGTCGCGCTGGTCGGGCCGTCCGGGGCGGGCAAGACCACCGTGTCCCAGCTCGTCTCGCGGCTGTACGACCCCACGTCGGGCACCGTCCGCATCGCCGGGCAGGACCTCCGCGACGTCACCTCGGCGTCCCTGCGGGGCACCGTCGGCGTCGTCGCCCAGGAGGCGCACCTGTTCCACGACACGGTCGCCGCCAACCTCCGCTTCGCCCGCCCCGACGCGTCGGACGACGACCTCGAGAGGGCGCTGCGCCAGGCGCGGATCTGGGACCTCGTGGCCCGGCTGCCCGAGGGCGTCGAGACCGTCGTGGGCGACCGCGGCTACCGGTTGTCCGGCGGGGAGCGCCAGCGGCTCGCCATCGCACGCCTGCTGCTCAAGGCGCCGGACGTCGTTGTCCTCGACGAGGCGACCGCGCACCTCGACTCCGAGTCCGAGGCCGCCGTGCAGGCCGCGCTCGACCAGGCGCTCGCCGGGCGCACGTCCCTCGTGATCGCCCACCGCCTGTCGACCGTCCGTGCCGCGGACGCGATCGTCGTCCTTGCCGAGGGTCGCGTCGTGCAGACCGGCACGCACGCCGAGCTGCTCGCCGCCGGCGGCCTGTACGCCGAGCTCTACGCGACGCAGTTCGCGGACGCCCGGACGACGGCGCCCGAGTAGCGGCCGGCCCGGATCCTGGCGGCGGGACCGGGGCCGGCCGCGGTCCCGTCGTCGGTCGCGCCGTGCCCCACGCGCTGCCCGCCGGGGTACCCGCACGCACGACGGCGGCCCGCCACCCCGAGGGGTGACGGGCCGCCGTGGGCTCCCGGCGGGTCGTGGACGACCCGCCGGATCAGTCGCCGATCAGTTGCCGGTGAGCTTCTCGCGGAGCGCGGCGAGCGCCTCGTCCGAGGCGAGCGTGCCCGCGGCCTCCTGCGCCGGCGGGGCCGACGAGTAGGAGGAGGAGGACGACGAGCTGCTGGAGCTGCCGCCGGGGACCGCGTCGTTCACGGCCGCGTCGGCGTCCGCCGCGATGGCCGCACGGACCTGCTCGCGGTGCGACTCCCAGCGGGCGTGCGCCTTGGCGTACTCCGCCTCCCAGGCCTCGCGCTGCGTCTCGAAGCCCTCGAGCCACTCGTTGGTCTCCGGGTCGAAGCCCTCGGGGTACTTGTACTCGCCGTTCTCGTCGTACTCGGCGGCCATGCCGTAGAGCGCAGGGTCGAAGTCCTCGGACTCCGGGTCCATGCCCTCGTTGGCCTGCTTGAGCGACAGCGAGATGCGGCGACGCTCGAGGTCGATGTCGATGACCTTGACGAACACCTCGGCACCGACGCTGACGACCTGCTCGGGCAGCTCGACGTGGCGGACGGCCAGCTCGGAGATGTGCACCAGGCCCTCGATGCCGTCCTCGACGCGGACGAACGCACCGAACGGCACGAGCTTCGTGACCTTGCCGGGCACGACCTGGCCGATGGCGTGCGTGCGGGCGAAGGTCTGCCACGGGTCCTCCTGCGTCGCCTTCAGCGACAGGGAGACACGCTCGCGGTCGTGGTCGACGTCGAGCACCTCGACGGTGACCTCCTGGCCCACCTCGACGACCTCGGACGGGTGGTCGATGTGCTTCCAGGACAGCTCCGAGACGTGCACGAGACCGTCGACGCCGCCGAGGTCCACGAACGCACCGAAGTTGACGATCGAGGAGACGACACCGGGGCGCACCTGGCCCTTCTGCAGCGTCTGCAGGAAGGTGGAGCGGACCTCGGACTGCGTCTGCTCGAGCCAGGCACGGCGCGACAGGACCACGTTGTTGCGGTTCTTGTCGAGCTCGATGATCTTGGCCTCGATCTCCTTGCCGACGTACGGCGCGAGGTCGCGGACGCGACGCATCTCCACGAGGGAGGCGGGGAGGAAGCCACGAAGACCGATGTCGAGGATGAGGCCGCCCTTGACGACCTCGATGACGGTGCCGGTGACGACGCCGTCCTCCTCCTTGATCTTCTCGATCGTGCCCCAGGCGCGCTCGTACTGGGCGCGCTTCTTCGACAGGATCAGGCGACCCTCCTTGTCCTCCTTCTGGAGGACGAGAGCCTCGACGGCGTCGCCCACGGCGACGACCTCGCCCGGGTCCACGTCGTGCTTGATGGAGAGCTCCCGGGACGGGATCACGCCCTCCGTCTTGTAACCGATGTCGAGGAGGACCTCGTCGCGGTCGACCTTGACGATCGTGCCTTCCACGATGTCACCATCGTTGAAGTACTTGATGGTGGCGTCGACGGCGGCAAGGAAGTCCTCTTCGGTGCCGATGTCGTTGACGGCAACCTGCGGGGCGGACTTCGTGGTGGAGATGGTCATTGAGTAGATGCTCCGATGCGGACAGGACGTAGTGCGGACAGGGTCTGCGGTGCGGGCACCGGACATCACCACGGTCGATCCGCTCGACGCGGCTCGACCGTCAGGACGTTCCCGGGCGCACTGCACCGCGGACAATCTTATCGACGCCCCGGCGAAGGGTCAACGCGGCCCCCGTGCCACCATGACCGGGTGAGCGATCAACCTCCCGCGGCGCGTCCCGTCACGCACGCAGGGTACGACGACGTCCCCGACGACGCCGGCAACGCGGCCGCCCGCGGGTGGTGGGACGAGAACGCCGACGAGTACCTCGCCGAGCACGGGGAGTTCCTCGGCGACGCGGGCTTCCGGTGGGGTCCCGAGGGCCTCACCGAGGCGGAGGCGGGCCTCCTCGGCGACGTCGACGGCGCCCGGGTCGTCGAGCTCGGCGCCGGGGCGGCGCACTGCTCGCGCTGGCTGGCCGGCCGGGGCGCCCGGGTCGTGGCCACCGACGTCTCGGCACGCATGCTCGCCGGCGCGGCCCGGCTCAACACCGCCACCGGCACGCAGGTGCCGCTGGTGCAGGCCGACGCCCGCTCGCTCCCGTTCGCCTCCGCCAGCGCCGACGTCCTGTTCACCTCGTACGGGGCCATCCCGTTCGTGGCGGACGCGGCCCGGGTGCATGCCGAGGCCGCCCGCGTGCTGCGGCCCGGCGGCCGGTGGGTGTTCTCCGTGACGCATCCCGTGCGCTGGGCGTTCCCCGACGACCCGACCGCACGCGGCCTCACCGCGCACCGTTCGTACTTCGACCGCCGCCCCTACGTCGAGACCGACGACCTCGGGGAGGTGCGCTACGCCGAGTACCACCGCACCGTCGGCGACCACGTGCGCGACGTCGCCGCCGCCGGGCTGCGCCTGCGCGACGTCGTCGAGCCCGAGTGGCCCCGCTGGAACACCGCCACCTGGGGCGGCTGGAGCCCGGAGCGCGGCGCCGTGCTCCCGGGCACCGCGATCTTCGTCACCACCAAGGACTGACCCCTCGCGGACCGCCCCGAGCCCGCCCGCGGAACGGCTCAGTCGCGGCCCAGCGCCCGGTGCGGCACCCAGCCCGCGCGACCGTCCCCGGCGACGCACCAGCTCCACCCGGACCCCGGGTCGTCGGCAGCCATCTCCACGGTCTCGCCCGCCGTCACCGCGAGCTCCTGGGTGTCGTACGCCGTGCGGACCACCGCCACCGGGCGCCCGTCGTCCAGGTGCCGCTCGGGCACCCACCCGCTGCCTTCCTGCGTCGTGACGAAGACGAACGCGGGCCAGGTGTCGTCGCGGTCACCGACGCGCACCTCGTCCCCCGGCGCGACGCGCACCGGCGCCCGGGACGGGATCTCGTGGTCGGCGACCACACGGACGGGCCCGACCGGCGCCGCCGCCCCCTCGCACTGCCCCATCCGCTTCCCCCGTCGCGCCGTCAGCGCCCGCTGCCCGTCAGTGCCCCGCGTCGTGCCAGGTCGCCCCGGCGCCGACGGAGACGTCCAGGGGCACGTCCAGCTCCACGGCCGCACCCATCTGCGAGCGCAGCACGTCCTCCGCGGCCTCGCGCTCCCCCGGGGCCACCTCGACGACGAGCTCGTCGTGCACCTGCAGGAGCAGCCGCGAGGCGAGGCCACGCTCGTCCAGCTCCCGCTGCACGCCGAGCATCGCGACCTTGATGATGTCGGCCGCGCTGCCCTGGATCGGCGCGTTGAGCGCCATCCGCTCCGCCATCTGGCGCCGCTGCCGGTTGTCGCTCGTGAGGTCGGGCAGGTAACGGCGACGGCCGAGGATCGTGGCGGTGTACCCGGTCGCCCGTGCCTCCTCGACCACCCCGGTGAGGTAGTCGCGCACGCCGCCGAACCGCGTGAAGTAGTCGTCCATCAGCGACTGCGCCTCCCCGGTCGGGATCGTCAGCTGCTGCGACAGCCCGAAGGCGCTCAGGCCGTACGCGAGGCCGTAGCTCATCGCCTTGATCTTCGAGCGCATCTCCGGGGTGACGGCCTCGGGGGCCACCTCGAACACCCGGGAACCCACGTACCGGTGCAGGTCCTCGCCGGAGCGGAAGGCCTCGATCAGGCCCTCGTCGCCGGACAGGTGGGCCATGATGCGCATCTCGATCTGGCTGTAGTCCGCCGTCAGGAGCGTCTCGTACCCCTCGCCCACCCGGAAGGCGCGCCGGATGCGGCGGCCCTCCTCCGTGCGGATCGGGATGTTCTGGAGGTTCGGGTCGGTGGAGCTCAGCCGGCCCGTCGCCGCGATCGTCTGCTGGAACGTGGTGTGGATCCGCCCGTCCGGCGCGACGGACTTGAGCAGCCCCTCGACCGTGGAGCGCAGCCGGGTCGCGTCACGGTGCGCCAGGAGGTGCTCGAGGAACGGGTGCTCCGTCTTGACGTAGAGGTCCTGCAGGGACGCGGCGTCCGTGGTGTAGCCCGTCTTGATCTTCTTGGTCTTGGGCATCCCCAGCTGGTCGAACAGAACCTCCTGGAGCTGCTTCGGGCTGCCGAGGTTCACCTGCCGGCCGATCACGTCGTACGCGTCCGCGGCGGCGTCCGCGACCATGGACGCGAACTGCCGCTCGAGCTCCGTGAGGTACTCGACGTCCGCCGCGATCCCCGTCGCCTCCATCCGCCCCAGCACCACCGTCAGCGGCAGCTCCAGGTCGGTCAGCAGCCCCGCGGCACCCCGGTCCTCGAGCTGACCGGCCAGCGCCTCCGCGAGGTCGACGACCGCCGCCGCGCGTACGGCGGCCTGCCGTGCCCGCGGGTCGTCGTCGCCCCCGTCGAGGGCGAGGTCGAGGGCGCCCTGCCCTGCGGCGTCGGGCGCCTCGCCCGCGGACAGCTCCCGCCCGAGCAGGCGGACCGTGAGGTCCGCGAGGTCGTAGCCGCGCTGGTCGGGGTAGCAGAGGTAGGCCGCGAGCTCGGTGTCGAAGGCGACGCCTCGCAGGTCGAGACCACGCCCCGCGAGCTCGTGCCACGCCGCCTTGGCGCCGTGCACGATCTTCGCCGCCGCCGGGTCGGCGAGCCAGGTCGCCAGCGCGCGCTCGTCCTCCGGCGTCACGTCGGCCAGGTCGACGACGGCCGCGGCGGTCTCCCCGTCGTGGTGGTCGGCGAGCGCGACGTCCCACGCGTCTCCCGCCCCGGGCGTCGGTGTCCCCGTGACCTCGAGCCCGAGCCGGCGGCCGGACCGCGCGGCCAGCCAGGCGCCGAGGCCGCCCGGCTCGAGCGCCGCCAGCGCGACCTGCACGCCCGCGACCTCGGCCGCCTGCACCGGCTCCGCGGACGGGTCCGCGGCGAGCAGCCGGTCGCGCAGCGCCCCGAACTGCAGCGTGTCGGAGACCCTGTGGACGGCCTCCCGGTCGAATCCGGCGAGCCCGAGGTCGCCGACGGCGAGCGGCAGCTCCACCTGGTCCAGCAGCCGGTTCAGCTCGCGGTTGAGGCGGACCTGCTCGACGGCCTCGCGGAGGTTCCCCGCCGCCTTGCCCTTGAGCTCGTCGACGTGCTCGAGCAGCGGCTCCAGGCCCCCGTACGTGGTGACCCACTTGGCCGCCGTCTTGGGTCCGACGCCCGGCACCCCCGGCAGGTTGTCGCTCGACTCCCCCACGAGGGCCGCGAGGTCGGGGTACTGCTCCGGCGGGACGCCGTACTTCTCGGCGACGGCCTCGGGGGTCATCCGCGCCAGCTCCGACACGCCACGCTTCGGGTACAGGACGGTGACGTCCTCGGTGACGAGCTGCAGCGAGTCCCGGTCGCCGGAGCAGACCAGGACGTCGAAGCCCGCCTCGCGGCCCTCGCGCGCGAGGGTGGCCAGGATGTCGTCCGCCTCGATGCCCTCGCGCTGCAGCGCCGGGATGCGCAGCGCCTCGAGGACCTCCCTGATGAGCGGCACCTGACCGCGGAACACCTCGGGGGTCGCGTCGCGGTTGCCCTTGTACTCGGGGAACCGCTCGGTGCGGAACGTCACGCGCCCGGCGTCGAACGCGACGGCGGCGTGGGTCGGCTGCTCGTCGCGCAGCAGGTTCGTCAGCATCGAGGTGAACCCGTAGACGGCGTTCGTCACCTGGCCGCTGGACGTGACCAGCGTGTCCGGCAGCGCGTAGAACGCGCGGTACGCCATGGAGTGGCCGTCGATCAGCAGGAGGCGTGGGCGGGTCCCGGTTCGCGCGGAGGTCGTCACGGGTGCCAACCTATCGCCCATGTCTGACACCACCGCCGACGCGCCCCGGTTCCCCCGCACCATCGAGGAGTGGACGGCCGCCGCGCACGGCACGCTGATCGACCGGCTCGGGATCCGGCTCACGGAGGTGGGCGGCGAGCGCACGGCCGGCAGCATGCCGGTGTCCGGCAACACGCAGCCCGCCGGCCTGCTGCACGGTGGCGCGACGGCGTCGCTCGCCGAGACCCTCGCCTCCGTCGCCGCACAGGAGCACGCCGGGCCGGGCCGGGCCGCGGTCGGGCTGGAGCTCAACGCGACCCACCACCGCGGCGTGCGCGCCGGGACGGTGCACGGCGTGGCCACGGCCCTGCACCTGGGCCGGTCGACCGCCGCCTACGAGATCACGGTCACCGACGACGACGGCCGCCGCGTCTGCACCGCGCGGCTCACCTGCATGATCCTCGACGCCCGCTGACGCCGGGACGGGTCACGACGGGTCAGGACGGGACGGACTCGCTCGCGGCGCTCCGGCGCGGCACGGCACCCAGCGGCGTCACGCCGTCGGCCCCGTCCACGTCCTCGCCGCGCTCTGCCGCCCGCTCGGCGGCCTCGCGGAGCGCGGCGTCACGCTCTGCCTGGAAGGCGCGCAGGTCGACCGGTCCGGTCGGGAGGCCGGCGGCCCGTGCCCTCCGACGGCGGGCGACGAGGTCCTCGATCGCCGCGCGGGTCGCCTCGCGGCGTCCTGCGCGGGCCGCCGTGCGGGTGGCGCGAGGGTCCTCCTGGACGAGGCGGCGCTGCAGCGTCGCCGTGGCCACCACGCGGTGGCCCGACGTGGGCGCGAAGCCCAGCCGGGCGAGGAAGCGGTGCATCCCGCGGGCGCCCGGGGCGGGCGCGCAGTAGACGTTCTCCGCGCCGCGCTCCCCCGCCACGGCGGCCGCGGCGGCGAGGAGGGCGTGCCCGACGCCCCGCCGGCGGGCCGAAGGGCTGACGAAGACGGCGTCGACGTACAGGCTCGTCGTCGTCGCGAACAGCAGCGGGTCGATCACACGCACCACGGCGAAGCCGCAGATCTCGCCCTCGTGGCTCGCGACGAGCACCTGCCCGCCCGCGCCCAGCAGCACGCTCAGGTGCTCCAGGAGGCGCGAGGCGTCCGCAGGGGTGCCCTGCGCGGCCGACGGGGACTCCTCGACGGCACGCTCCGCCAGGCGCGCGACGTCGACCATGTCGTCCTGCTCGACCGGCCGGACCTCGACCGCTGCACGCATGGGCACCTCCTCGACGATCGACCGCCCGCCCGGGCCGCGGTGGCACCTTCCCACCGGGTCCTCCGGGCCCACCCGGGGCATCCCGGGGTCACGGTCGTTGAAGCATGAATATCACAGATTGGTCACGACACCCAGGCGACGATAGCGACCCCGTCGCCCGCGCACAATGGGCGGTGGCCCGGCCGCAGGACTCCTCCTGCGACCGGGCCACCGTGGTGCGGATCAGGCTCCGCCGACCTGCTCGATGACGGCGTCCGCGACCTCGCGCATCGTGAGGCGGCGGTCCATCGACGTCTTCTGGATCCAGCGGAAGGACTCCGGCTCGCTCAGACCCATCTTGGTCATGAGCAGACCCTTCGCGCGGTCCACGCGCTTGCGGGTCTCGAAGCGCTCGGTGAGGTCGGCGACCTCGGCCTCGAGCGCGCCGATCTGCTGGTAGCGGGAGATCGCGATCTCCACCGCCGGGAGCAGGTCCGCCGGGGTGAACGGCTTGACCACGTAGGCCATCGCGCCGGCGTCACGCGCCCGCTCGACCAGCTCCGTCTGGGAGAAGGCGGTCAGCAGGACCACCGGGGCGGCGTGCGCCTTGCCGATGCGCTCGGCCGCCGAGATGCCGTCCAGCTCGGGCATCTTGACGTCCATCACGACGACGTCGGGCTTGAGCTCGGTGGCGAGCCGCACGGCGGTCTCGCCGTCGCCCGCCTCGCCGACGACGTCGAACCCCGCCTCGCGGAGCGTCTCGACGACGTCCATCCGGATGAGGGCCTCGTCCTCGACGACGACCGCGCGACGCGCGGGTCGCTCCGGCGTCTTCGGGGCCTCGGGCTCCTGGTCGATCAGGGGCGGCAGGTCGAGCGGCACCGTCGCCTCGGGCTTCGCGTCGTGGGGCTTCTCGTCGGTCACCCGTCCATCCTAGTGGTCGCCACGGGGCGCCGCGTCCCGTGGCCGGTGTGACGCATACGACGCACCCCCCGCACACCCCGGCCGGGCCGGCGGGGCACCGCGCCGGCGCGCCCTCGTCGCGTCCCCCGACGCAGCGAGACGGGTTCGGTGCCTGACCTGCGCGTGTGGTTCGATGGGGCCCGGCGCCCCGGTAGCCCAACCGGCAGAGGCAATCGGCTCAAACCCGATCCAGTGTGGGTTCGAATCCCACCCGGGGCACCCCACGACCGCACGACGACGGCCCGCACCCACCGGCATGATCACCGGGGATGCGGGCCGTCGTGCGTCGGCGGACGCCGCCGGGACGTCAGACGTCCGAGTGGCTGCCCACCTGGTGCACGAGGATCGAGTTCGTCGTGCCGGGCACGCCCACGGGGGCGCCCGAGACGATCACGACGCGGTCGCCGGGCTCGGCGAGGCCGTTCGCCCGCAGGGTGGAGTCCACCTGGCCGACCATCGCGTCGACGCTCTCGACCTTCGGCACCTGGTAGGTCGTGGTGCCCCAGGTGAGGGCGAGGACGTTGCGCACGCTCTCCTCCGGCGTGAACGCCAGCAGCGGGATGCCCGAGCGCAGGCGCGACATGCGCTTCGCCGAGTCGCCCGACTGGGTGAACGTCACCAGGTACTTCACGCCGAGCGAGTCGCCGATCTCGGCGGCGGCGCGGGTGATGACACCGCCGCGAGTGTGCGGCGAGGAGCCCAGCGGCGCGATGCGCTCGCGACCCATCTCCTCGGTAGCCGTGATGATCCGGGCCATCGTCTGGACCGTGATGATCGGGTAGTCGCCCACGCTGGTCTCGCCGGACAGCATGACCGCGTCCGCGCCGTCGAGCACCGCGTTGGCGCAGTCCGACGCCTCGGCGCGCGTCGGCGTCGGGCTGGTGGTCATCGACTCCAGCACCTGCGTCGCGACGATCACCGGCTTGGCGTTGCGGCGGGCCAGCTCCACGATGCGCTTCTGCACCAGCGGCACCTGCTCCAGCGGCATCTCGACGGCGAGGTCGCCACGAGCCACCATGAAGCCGTCGAAGGCTGCGACGACCTCCTCCAGGTTCTCCACGGCCTGCGGCTTCTCGATCTTGGCGATGACGGGGACGGTGCGCCCCTCCTCCGCCATGATCGCCGCGACGTCGTCGTAGTCCTTGGCGGACCGCACGAACGACAGCGCGATGAGGTCCGCGCCCATGCGCAGCGCCCAGCGCAGGTCGTCGGTGTCCTTCTCCGACAGCGCGGGCACGGAGACCGCGACGCCGGGCAGGTTGATGCCCTTGTTGTTGGACACCGGGCCGCCGACCTCGACGGTCGTCACGACCCGCGGGCCCTCGACGGCGGTGACGCGCACGCGCACCTTGCCGTCGTCGATGAGGAGCGGGTCGCCGACGCGGGCGTCGCCCGCCAGGCCCTTGTGGGTCGTCGAGACGAGCTCCTTGGTGCCCTCCACGTCCTCGGTGGTGATGGTGAACGTGTCACCCTCGTTGAGGACGTGCTTCTGGTCGCCCGCGAACCGGCCGAGCCGGATCTTCGGACCCTGCAGGTCGACGAGGACTGCGACGTTGCGGCCGGACTCCTTCGCCGCCTCTCGGACACCGCGGTAGACGGCCTCGTGCTCCGCCTGCTCCCCGTGGCTCCGGTTGATCCGGGCCACGTCCATGCCCGCGTCGACCAGCTCACGGAGCTTGGTCGGGGACGCGGTCGCGGGTCCGATGGTGCACACGATCTTCGCTCTGCGCATGTCTCCAGCCTCGTCGTCGATCCGCCCCGGCGCGAGCCGGGGCGGCGCCCGGGCGCCCGAACGGCACCCGGGTACTGCTTCGTCGTTGTCCTTCTTATCCTCGCAGCGCGACCGTCCGCGGGCCCACCGGCGCGGGCAGCTCGGAGCTGCCCTGCAGGTAGGCGTCCACGGCGGCCGCCGTCGCGCGGCCCTCGGCGATCGCCCAGACGATCAGCGACTGCCCCCGGCCCGCGTCACCCGTCGCGTAGACGCCGGGCAGGCTGGTGGCGTAGTCGTCGCCGCGCCGCACCAGCCCGCGCGTCGTGAGCTCCGCGCCGGTCTGGGCCACCAGCTCGTCGGTCTCGGGACCGGTGAACCCCATCGCGATGAGGACCAGGTCCGCCGGGATCTCCCGCTCGGTGCCCGCCTTCGGCACCCGCCGGCCGTCCGGCAGGTACTCGGTCTCGGCGACCTTGAGGGCCCGGACGTTCCCGTCCTCGCCGCCCACGAATTCTACCGTCGAGGCCAGGTAGCTGCGCTCCCCGCCCTCCTCGTGGGAGGTCGAGACCTCGAAGACGATCGGGTCGGTCGGCCACGGCTGGTTCGCGGGACGCTCGAGCGGCGGCTTCTTGCCGATCGCCAGGGTGGTGACGCTCGCCGCGCCCTGCCGCAGCGACGTGCCGAGGCAGTCCGAGCCCGTGTCGCCGCCGCCGATGATCACGACGTGCTTGCCCGCGGCCGACGGCGCGCCCTCGACGGGGTTCCCCGCCGCGGCCTTGTTGGCCGGGGTGAGGAAGTCCATCGCGAAGTGCACGCCCCCGAGCTCGCGGCCCGGCAGCCCGAGCTCGCGCGGCACGGTGGCGCCGGTGGCCAGGACCACGGCGTCGAACCGGCGGCGCAGCGCGTCCCAGGTGATGTCGCGGCCGATCGCGACGCCGGGGCGGAAGCGGGTGCCCTCGGCCTCCATCTGCTCGAGGCGGCGGTCGATGTGCAGCTTCTCGAGCTTGAAGTCGGGGATGCCGTAGCGCAGCAGCCCGCCGATCGCGTCGTCCCGCTCGTACACGACGACCGTGTGGCCGGCGCGGGTGAGCTGCTGGGCGGCCGCGAGACCCGCCGGCCCGGAGCCGACCACGGCCACGGTCGAGCCGGTGAGCCGCTGGGGCACCTGCGGCGTGACCAGGCCACGCTCGAACGCCTCGTCGATGATCGAGACCTCGACGTTCTTGATCGTCACCGCGGGCTGGTTGATGCCCAGCACGCAGCTCGTCTCGCAGGGAGCCGGGCAGACGCGCCCCGTGAACTCCGGGAAGTTGTTGGTCGCGTGCAGGCGCTCGATCGCGTCGGCCCACTGGTCGCGCCACACCAGGTCGTTCCACTCGGGGATGAGGTTCCCGAGCGGGCAGCCCTGGTGGCAGAACGGGATGCCGCAGTCCATGCAGCGGCCCGCCTGCTCCTTGAGGAACGGCTGGCCCTCCTCGCGGTGGGCGTGCGTGTCCTTCCAGTCACGCAGCCGCACCTCGACGGGACGGTTCGGCGGGAGCTCACGCTCCCGCACCTTCAGGAATCCGCGGGGGTCAGCCACGCGCCACCTCCATGATCTGCTCCCACATCGCCGGGTCGAAGTCGTCGCCCTCGCCCAGGGTCTTCCCGGCGGCCTCGGCGTCGGCCAGCGCGGCACGCACGCGGGCCCAGCCCGCGGGCAGGACGCGCGAGAACCGCGCCCGGGCACCGTCGTCCTCGAGGAGCTCGGCCGCCAGCGGCGACCCCGTCTCCTCCAGGTGCCGCTCCAGGAGGCCGCGGACGCGGTCCCAGTCGGCGTCCTCCAGGGGGCCCACCTCGAGCTCACCGCTCGAGACGGCCTGGATGTTCATCGCGACGTCGCGCAGGTTGAGCACGTACGCGACGCCGCCCGACATGCCCGCGCCGAAGTTGCGGCCGGTCGGGCCGAGCACCAGCACGGTGCCGCCCGTCATGTACTCGCAGCCGTGGTCGCCCACGCCCTCGGTGACGAGCGTCGCCCCGGAGTTGCGCACGGCGAAGCGCTCGCCCACCCGGCCCCGCAGCAGGATCTCGCCCGACGTCGCGCCGTAGCCGATGACGTTGCCCGCCACGACGTTCGCTGCGCCCTCGAGCACCGCAGAGCGATCGGGGCGGACGACGATCCGCCCGCCCGACAGCCCCTTGCCGACGTAGTCGTTGGCGTCGCCGTACAGCCGCAGCGTGACGCCGCGGGGCAGGAACGCCCCGAGCGACTGACCGGCGGAGCCCGTGAGGGTGACGTCGATCGTGTCGTCGGGCAGCCCCTCGCCGCGGTACCGCTTGGTCACCTCGTGACCGAGCATCGTGCCCACGGTGCGGTTGACGTTGCGCACCGGCAGCTCGATCCGCACCGGGAGCGCGTCCTCGAGCGCGGGACGCGCCTTCTCGATCAGCTGGTTGTCGAGCGCCTTGGCCAGGCCGTGGTCCTGGGTGGCGACCTGGTGCAGCGTGGTGCCCGGCGCCGGCTCGGGGGCCGCGAGCACCGGCGCGAGGTCGAGACCTTGCGCCTTCCAGTGGTCGACCGCCTTGCGCGTGTCGAGCGCCTCGACGTGCCCGACGGCCTCCTCGAGCGACCGGAAGCCGAGCGAGGCGAGGTGCTCGCGCACCTCCTGCGCGATGAACTCGAAGAAGTTCACGACGAACTCCGGCTTCCCCGTGAACCGCTTGCGCAGCTCCGGGTTCTGCGTCGCCACGCCGACGGGACAGGTGTCCAGGTGGCAGACACGCATCATGACGCAGCCCGAGACGACCATCGGCGCCGTCGCGAAGCCGAACTCCTCGGCCCCGAGCAGCGCGGCCACGACGACGTCGCGACCGGTCTTCATCTGCCCGTCGACCTGCACCACGATGCGGTCGCGCAGGTTGTTCAGCACGAGCGTCTGCTGCGTCTCGGCCAGGCCGATCTCCCACGGCGTGCCCGCGTGCTTGAGCGACGTCAGCGGGCTCGCGCCCGTGCCGCCGTCGTGACCGGAGATGAGCACGACGTCCGCGTGCGCCTTGGACACGCCCGTCGCCACGGTGCCGACGCCGAACTCGGACACGAGCTTGACGTGCACGCGCGCGGCCGGGTTGGCGTTCTTGGCGTCGTGGATGAGCTGCGCCAGGTCCTCGATCGAGTAGATGTCGTGGTGCGGCGGCGGCGAGATGAGCCCCACGCCGGGCGTCGAGTGCCGGGTCTTCGCGACCCACGGGTACACCTTGGGCCCGGGCAGCTGCCCGCCCTCGCCCGGCTTGGCGCCCTGGGCCAGCTTGATCTGGATGTCGTCGGCGTTCGTGAGGTACTCGCTCGTCACGCCGAAGCGGCCCGACGCGATCTGCTTGACCCGCGAGCGACGCTCCGGGTCGTACAGGCGCTCCGGGTCCTCGCCGCCCTCACCGGTGTTGGACCGTCCGCCGAGGCGGTTCATGGCGATCGCGAGGGTCTCGTGCGCCTCGGCGGAGATCGACCCGTACGACATCGCGCCGGTGTTGAACCGCTTGACGATCTCCTCGACGGGCTCGACCTCGTCGATCGGGACCGGCTCGCGGTCCGGGGTGAACCGCAGCAGGCCGCGCAGCGTCATGAGCCGGCGGGACTGCTCGTCCACGCGCCGCGTGTACTGGCGGAAGATGTCCATCCGCCCCGTGCGGGTCGCGTGCTGCAGGCGGAAGACCGTCTCGGGGTCGAAGAGGTGCTCCTCGCCGTCCCGGCGCCACTGGTACTCGCCGCCGCTGGTCAGCCGCTGGTGCGCCGCGTGGTTGCCCGACGCCGGGTACGCCTCGGCGTGCCGCGCCGCGACCTCGGCCGCGATGACGTCCAGGCCGATACCCGCCAAGCGGCTCGTGGTGCCCGTGAAGTAGTCGTCGACGAGCTCGTGCGAGAGGCCGACGGCCTCGAAGATCTGCGCGCCCCGGTAGGACATGATCGTCGAGATGCCCATCTTGCTCATCACCTTGAGCACGCCCTTGCCGAGCGCGGTGATGAGGTTGGCGACGGCCTTCTCGGGCGGGACGGCGAGGTAGCCGCGCAGCGCGAGGTCCTCGACCGTCTCCATGGCGAGGTAGGGGTTCACCGCGGCCGCGCCGTACCCGATGAGGAGCGCGACGTGGTGCACCTCGCGCACGTCCCCCGCCTCCACGACCAGCGAGATCCGGGTGCGCGTGCCCTGCCGCAGCAGGTGGTGGTGCACGGCGCTGGTCAGGAGCAGCGACGGGATCGGCGCCAGCTCGGAGTCGGAGTCACGGTCCGACAGCACGACGTGCGTGACGCCGGCCGCGATGTCCGCGTCGACCTGCGCGAAGATCTCCTCGAGCCGGGCCTGCAGCGCCTTGCCGCCGCCCGACACCTCGTACAGACCCCGCACGATGCCGGCGCGGAACTCGCCCTCCAGGCGGGGGTCACGGTCGATGCGCACGATCTTCGCGAGCTCGTCGTTGTCGAGCACCGGGAACGGCAGGTCGAGCTTGCGGGCGTGGTCGGCGACCTCCTCGAGGAGGTTCGGCTCGGGCCCGATGGTGCTGTCGATCGCCGTGACGAGCTGCTCGCGGATGGAGTCCAGCGGCGGGTTCGTCACCTGGGCGAACATCTGCGTGAAGTAGTCGAACAGCAGCCGGGGGCGGCTCGACAGGACGGCGATCGGCGTGTCCGAGCCCATGGCCCCGAGGGCCTCCGCGCCGGTGTCCGCCATCGGCGTGAGGAGGATCTTCAGCTCCTCGGTGGTGTACCCGAAGGCGCGCTGGCGGCGCTGGACGGACGCGGGCGAGTGCGCGACGTGCTCGCGCTCCGGCAGCGAGTCCAGCGTGATCGTGTTGCCGGCGATCCACTCGCCGTAGGGCCGCTGGGCGGCGAGCTGCGACTTGAGCTCGTCGTCCTCCACGATGCGCCCCTGGGCCGTGTCGACCAGGAACATGCGCCCGGGCTCGAGACGGCCCTTGCGCACGATCGTCGCGGGGTCGATGTCCAGGACGCCGGCCTCCGACGCGAGCACGACGAGGCCGTCCTCCGTGACCCAGTAGCGGCCCGGCCGCAGGCCGTTGCGGTCGAGGACCGCGCCGATGAGGGTGCCGTCGGTGAACGTGAGGCAGGCGGGACCGTCCCACGGCTCCATGAGGTTCGCGTGGTACTGGTAGAACGCGCGCCGCGCCGGGTCCATCTCGGCGTGGTTCTCCCACGCCTCCGGGATCATCATCAGCACGGCGTGCGGCAGCGAGCGGCCCGACAGGTGCAGCAGCTCCAGCACCTCGTCGAAGCTGGCCGAGTCGCTCGACCCCTCCGTGCACACGGGAAGCAGCGGGCCGAGGTCGCCGAGGGCCTCGCTGGCCATGGTGCTCTCGCGGGCCGCCATCCAGTTGCGGTTGCCGCGCACGGTGTTGATCTCGCCGTTGTGCGCCACGAGCCGGAACGGCTGCGCGAGCGGCCACGACGGGAACGTGTTCGTGGAGAACCGCGAGTGGACGAGGGCGATCTCGGACGCGTACCGCGGGTCGCTCAGGTCGGGGAAGAACGGCTCGAGCTGCGCCGTCGTGAGCATGCCCTTGTACGTGAGGGTGCGGCTCGACAGGGACGCGAGGAACAGGTCCAGCTCGTTCTGCGCGCGCTTGCGCAGCCGATAGGTCCGCCGGTCGAGCTCGAGCCCCGACAGCTCGCGCGACGGGTCCGCCACGACGACCTGCCGGAACAGGGGCATCGAGGCGCGAGCGGTCGGGCCGACCAGGTCGGCCGTGACCGGCACGTCGCGCCACGCGAGGACGTCGAGCTTCTCCTCCGCGGCGATCGCCTCGAACCGGCGCGCGGCCGCGTCGGCCTCCGCGCGGTCCTGCGGCAGGAACGCCATGCCGATCGCGTAGTGCCCGGCGGGCGGGAGCTCCGCCGCGACGACGTCCCGGACGAAGGCGTCCGGGATCTGCGTGAGGATGCCGGCCCCGTCCCCGCTGTTCTCCTCCGCGCCGACCGCTCCGCGGTGGTCGAGGTTCAGCAGGGCCGTCAGGCCGGCGTCCACGATGTCGCGGCCGGGCGTCCCGCGCAGGGTCGCGACGAACGCGACACCGCACGCGTCGTGCTCCGACGCGGGGTCGTAGAGGCCCTGGGCCGAGGGCCGCGCGACCCGATGCTGCGGCGTGGTCATCAACACCGTCCTCCTGCACGCCCGCACGCGGGCGCGTCATGCTCAATGGTGGTCGGGACATCGTCGGCCCGTCGGAAACATAGGCGGCCCCGACCGGGTGGTACCCCGGTCGGCGTCGCCTCAGGCGCGGTCGGCCGGTCCCTGGTCGGGTCCGGGTCCGCCCGCGTCCGCACGGTGCGGTCCGCCGCCGCTGTCGCGGCCGTCGTCCCGGCCGGGGGCGCCTGCGGCGGCCCCGGCGTGCGCGGTGCTCGTGGTGTCAAGCTCGGTGTCAGGCTCAGTGTCGTTCTCGGTGCCGGCCGGGGAACCCGGCGCGGTGCCGTCCCGGTCGTCGCCGGGCCGACGGTCCTCTCCCTGCCGGTCGCGGCTGCGACCGGGCAGCTCCACCCCGTCCTCACGTCCCGGGTGGCGCCGGCCGATGACGACGAAGGCGACGAGGGCGCCCAGGCCCACGACGATCGACGTCCACACGTTCAGACGCAGCCCGAGCACGTGCTCGGCGGTGTCGATGCGGAGCATCTCGATCCACACCCTGCCCAGAGTGTAGAGCGCGACGTAGGCCCAGAATACCCGCCCATGACCGAGCCTGTACCGGCGGTCGAGCCAGACGAGAAGCGCGGCCGCCCCGAGGTTCCAGAGCAGCTCGTACAGGAACGTCGGGTGGAACAGCGTCCCCGCGGCGAACGAGGTGCCGGTCTGGGCGTTGAGGCGCTCGATGACCTCCGGGGAGACCTCGAGGCCCCACGGCAGGGTGGTCGGCGCCCCGAAGAGCTCCTGGTTGAACCAGTTGCCCAGGCGCCCGATCGCCTGCGCGACGAGGAGGCCGGGCGCCAGCGCGTCCGCGAAGGAGCTCAGGCGCACGCCCTTGCGGCGGCAGCCGATCCAGGCGCCGACGGCGCCGAGCGCGACCGCGCCCCAGATCCCCAGGCCGCCCTCCCAGATGTACAGGGCCCGGACGGGGTCGCCGCCGGAGCCCCAGTACGGCTCGGGGGTGCTGATGACGTGGTAGATCCGGCCGCCCACGATGCCGAACGGCACCGCCCAGAACGCGATGTCGAGCACGTCGTCCGGGTCGCCGCCCCGGGCCACCCAACGCCTGGTGGTGATCCAGACCGCGACGACGATGCCCGCCAGGATGGCGAGCGCGTAGGCGCGGAGCGGCACCGGCCCGAGGTACCAGGTGTGCTGCGACGGGCTGGGGATCGCTGCCTGCACCGACGCCGCGGAGGCCAGCAGGGTCGCGGTCACGCGGACGCCCCCGGCCCCCCGCGGGCGCGGCGCACGCCGTCGGCGAGGTCCGCGACGGTCGACCGCAGCGCGTCGAGCCGGTCGGCCCAGGGGCGGTCGGCCAGCAGGGGCCGCACCAGCGCCGAGCCGACGATGACGCCGTCGGCGAACCGGCCCACCTCGGCGGCCTGGTCGCCGGACGAGACGCCGAGCCCGACGCACACGTGGTCGGCGCCCGCCGCGCGGGTGTCGGCGACGAGCTGCTCGGCCCGGTCCCCCACCTGGTCGCGGGTGCCCGTGACGCCCATCGTGGACGCCGCGTAGACGAAGCCCCGCGAGGCGCGGGCCGTGAGGGCGAGCCGCTCGGCCGTCGAGCTCGGGGCGACGAGGAACACGCGGTCGAGGCCGTGCGCCTCGGACGCGGCGATCCATTCGGCGCCCTCGTCGGGGATGAGGTCGGGGGTGATGAGTCCGGCACCCCCCGCACCGGCGAGGTCGCGCGCGAAGGCGTCCACCCCGTACCGCAGCACCGGGTTCCAGTACGTCATCACGAGGGCGGGCACGCGACCGCCGGAGTGCTCGGCGACGGCCTCGACGACGCGCAGCACGTCGCGGACGTGGGTGCCGGCGGCGAGCGCGGCCTCCGCGGCACGCTGGATGACCGGGCCGTCCATCACGGGGTCGGTGTACGGCACGCCGATCTCGACGACGTCGGCGCCCGCGTCCACGGTCGCCAGGACGGCCTCGATCGAGCGCTCCACGTCGGGGAAGCCGACGGGCAGGTAGCCCACCAGGGCCGCGCGCCCCTCGGCCCGCAGGGCGTCGAGGCGTGCTCCGGTGGCCGACCCGGCGGACGGTGCCGTCGCGGGCGGGGTGTCGGTCGTGGTCACTGGTCTCCCTCCGGCGTGGCGTCCGTCGCCTGCTCCTCGTCGAGGAGCCCGAACCACCGCGCCGCGGTGGCCACGTCCTTGTCCCCGCGGCCGGACAGGTTCACCAGGATGACCTGGCCGGTGCGTCCGCTCGCGGCGGCCTCGCGGCCGAGGCGGAGGGCGCCGGCGAGGGCGTGCGCGGACTCGATCGCGGGGATGATCCCCTCGGTCCGGCACAGCAGGCGGAACGCCTCCATCGCCTCGTCGTCCGTCACGGGCTCGTAGTCGGCGCGGCCCAGGTCGTGCAGCCAGGAGTGCGCGGGCCCGACGCTCGGGTAGTCCAGGCCGGCCGAGACCGAGTGGCTCGGCAGCGTCTGGCCGTCGTCGTCCTGCAGCAGGTAGGAGCGGGCGCCGTGCAGCACGCCCGGGGCCCCGCCGGAGAAGCGGGCCGCGTGCCGCCCGGACTCGATGCCCTCTCCCCCGGCCTCGAAGCCGTGCAGCGACACGCCCTCGTCGTCGAGGAAGGCGTTGAAGATGCCGAGGGCGTTGGAGCCGCCGCCCACGCACGCCGCCACGGCGTCGGGCAGCCGGCCGGTGCGCTCGAGGATCTGCTCGCGCGCCTCCTCGCCGATGATGCGGTGGAACTCGCGCACCATCTCCGGGAACGGGTGCGGCCCGGTGACCGTGCCGAGCAGGTAGTGCGTGGAGTCGACGTTGGCGACCCAGTCGCGCAGCGCCTCGTTGATGGCGTCCTTGAGCGTGCGCGACCCGATCGTCACGGGCACCACCTCGGCGCCCAGGAGGCGCATGCGGGCCACGTTCAGCGCCTGGCGCCGCGTGTCCTCCTCGCCCATGTAGACGACGCACTCGAGGTCGAGCAGGGCGGCGGCGGTGGCCGTGGCGACGCCGTGCTGGCCGGCACCCGTCTCGGCGATCACGCGCGTCTTGCCCATGCGCTTGACCAGCAGCGCCTGACCGAGCACGTTGTTGATCTTGTGGGACCCGGTGTGGTTGAGGTCCTCGCGCTTGAGGAACACCCGGTGGCCCGCCTCCGCGCCCCCGCAGTGCTCCGCGAAGCGCGGCACCTCGGTGAGCGGCGAGGGGCGGCCCGTGTACTCGCGGTGCAGACGCGCCAGCTCGTCGGTGAACGCCGGGTCGCCGAGCGCCTTGCGGAACTCGGTCTCGAGCTCGTCGAGCGCGGCGATGAGCGCCTCGGGCACGAAGCGGCCGCCGAACTGCCCGAAGTACGGGCCCTGGACGTCCGCGAGCCGCCCGAGCACCTGGTGCGCCAGGGTGTCGGTCAGGGCCTCCCGTACGGGCTGGTCGGGCACGGGTCCTCCGTCTCTCGTCGGCACCACCGCTCGGCGCTCTGCACGAGGGGCCGTCCGAGGGTACCCGTCGTCCGGGCCTCGGCCGACCGTCGTCCAGGACGCCGTCGGGATGGTGTGCCGTGTGGTGTTGTGCCGGGTGTTGTGCCGGGTGCCGAGCGCGCGGGCGGCGCGCCGCGGTGGGTGCGCGGTGGGTTACGGCTGGGCCGCCGGGCGCACCGACCACAGGGCCGGGTGCTGCCCGGCCGCGACCAGGTCGGCCACCGACCGGCGCGGCGCGCCGTCGGTCACGAGCGCCTCGCCCACGAGCACGGCGTGCGCCCCGGACCGGGCGTAGTCCAGGACGTCGTGCGGGCCGCGGACGCCGGACTCGGCGACGCGGACCACGTCGTCAGGGATGAGCGGGGCGAGCCGCGCGAAGGTGGTGCGGTCGACCTCGAGGGTCTTGAGGTCGCGCGCGTTCACGCCGACCACCCGTGCCCCGGCGTCGAGCGCCCGGCGCACCTCGTCCTCGGTGTGGGCCTCGACCAGCGCCGTCATGCCGAGCGAGTGCACCCGCTCGATCAGCGACGTCAGCACGGTCTGCTCGAGGGCCGCGACGATGAGCAGCACGAGGTCCGCCCCGTGCGCCCGCGCCTCCCAGACCTGGTAGGGCGTGACGACGAAGTCCTTGCGCAGCACCGGCACGTCCACGCGGGCCCGGACGGCGTCGAGGTCGGCGAGGGAGCCGCCGAACCGCCGCTGCTCCGTCAGCACGGAGATCGCGCTCGCCCCGCCGCTGGCGTACTCCTCGGCCAGCGCGGCCGGGTCCGCGATCGACGCCAGGCTGCCCTTGCTGGGGCTGGACCGCTTCACCTCGGCGATCACGGCCACGCGATCCTCCGAGAGCAGCCGGCTGCAGCACTCGAGCGCGCCCGGCACGCGTGCCGCGCGCTCCTTGAGCTCGTCGAGCGACGTCCGCGCCTGGCGCACCGCGAGGTCCTCGCGGACCCCCGCGACGATGTCCTCCAGGACCGTCATGGTCTGCCTCCCGTCCCCTGACGCCGCACCGACGTCTGCCAGCCATCGTAGGCCCGTCCGCGGGCCGGTCCTGACACGTCTCCGACCGTGAGACGCAGCGACGGCGCGCCCCCCGTCGTCGGGGACGCGCCGTCGTGGTGCCGCCGGGGCTCAGGTCCGCCCCGGCACGGGCTCAGTGGCCGGCCGAGGACCGGCGCGGCGTCACGCCGTCCTTGGGCTGACCGAAGCCCAGGTTGCGCAGCACGAGGCCGAGCACGAGCGAGGCGGCCACGATGACGGCGCCGACCCAGACCACCGCGTCGGGGACATCGGGCAGCATCCCGACGGCGCCGACGGCCACGCCCAGCATGATGCCGATCATCGCCGTCCACGCTGCGGTCGTGTGGCCGTGGTTCGTGGGCGGGACGGCCGGGGGCAGGTAGGCGACCTCGGCGTTGCGGTTATCGGTCATGGGAATGTGATGCCCTTTCGTGACGTGGTGCGCGGCCCAGCCTAGCGGTCCGCGGACGGGTCCGTTCCCCGGGAGAGCGCGTCCCACGCGTCGTGGGGGTCGTGCCGGCCGGGCTCGTCGGGGGCGTCCTGGTGGTTGCCCGCCGCGGCGCCGCCGGCGGGTGCCCCGTCGGCGCGCGGGTCGGGCGCACCCGCGCCCGCGGCGGCGTCCGCCCGCTCGTGCCGCCCGGAGGTGGCGCCCCACGCGGGTGCGCCCGCCGCCGCGAGCGCCGCGACGAGCACGGCCGCGGCCCCGAGCACCACCGTCAGCCAGGGCCAGACGGCGACGGAGACGGGCGACGTGAGGTCCGTCACGCCGGCGGTCGCCGAGGCCCCCGTCGTCGCGGCCGGGAGCGGGTCGAGGAGCACCGCCGCGGCCGAGGCGGCGGCGAGCGCCCCCGCGAGCGCGACGACGACCAGCGCGACCCAGCGCGCCACGCGCCCGGCGATGGCGAGGGCGACCCCGGCCGCCGCGATCACGAGCGCGGCCGCTCCCACGGCCGGCGCCGCCGTCGTGCCCGTGACCGCGATGTCGACCGTCGGCTGGAGCGCCGTCGCCACCGTCGTGCTCACCCACGTGGGGGACGCCGTCGCGAGCGTGAGCCCGCCGACCGCCACCACCGACCACACCGCCCGCGACCGCGACCGGAGCGGCCCCCGGCCCGGCGAGCGGCCGCCGTCGGCGTCGTGCGTGGCGTGTCCCGTGCCGTCCATGTCTGCTCGCCCGCCCTGTCCGTCCGTCGTGCCCATGCCGCTCAGAGCCCCCGGAACCGCGCCGCCAGCTGGACCGCGCGCACCGCCGCGGCCGCCTTGTTGCGCGACTCCTCGTACTCGAGCGCGGGCACCGAGTCGGCGACGATGCCGCCGCCGGCCTGCACCCAGGCCCTGCCGTCGCGGATGCACGCGGTGCGGATCGCGATGGCCATGTCCATGTTGCCCCCGAAGTCGAAGTAGCCCACCGTGCCGCCGTAGATGCCGCGCGACGCGGGCTCGAGCTCGTCGATCAGGGCGATCGCCCGCGGCTTCGGCGCCCCGGACAGGGTGCCGGCGGGGAAGGTCGCGCGCAGCGTGTCGAGCGCCGTCGCGCCCGCCCGCAGCCGCCCGACGACGGTGGAGCACAGGTGCATGATGTGGCTGAACCGGCGGGTGGCCATGAACTCGACGACCTCGACCGACGTCGGCTCGCAGACCTTGACGAGGTCGTTGCGCGACAGGTCCACGAGCATGAGGTGCTCGGCGCGCTCCTTGGGGTCGGCGAGCAGCTCCTCGCCGAGCGCCACGTCCTCCTCCACCGTCGCCCCGCGCGGCCGCGACCCGGCGATCGGGTACGTCGTGACGTGGCCGTCGGTCACCTTCACCAGCGTCTCCGGGCTGGACCCCACGACGGACAGCTCGCGCCCGTCGGGGCCGGTGAGCCGGAAGTAGTACATGTACGGGCTCGGGTTGATGGTGCGCAGCGCCCGGTAGACGTCCAGCGGGGCGGCCGGGCAGTCCAGGTCGAGGCGCTGGGACAGCACGACCTGGAACACCTCGCCGTCACGGATCGCCTCCTGCCCGGCACGCACGGCGGCCTCGAACTCCTCGCGCGTGGAGCGGAACTCCAGGGCGGGCTCGGTCACCTCGTCCGCCCCCCGCAGCACCGTGGGGACCGCGGGGGCCGGGGCGGCGAGCCGCGACTGCATGGCGTCGAGCCGGGCGACGGCGTCGGCGTGCGCCTCGTCGACGCGCTCGTCCGTGCCGTCCCCGTTGATCGCGTTGGCGATCAGCCAGGCCGTGCCGGTGTGGTGGTCGACCGCGACCAGGTCGGTCGCGAGGCTCAGGGCCACCTCCGGGACGCCGAGCTCGTCGGGGGCGTCCGCGGGCAGCGTGGGCTCCCAGTGCCGCACCACGTCCCAGCCGAGCGCGCCGGTGAGCCCGCCGGTCAGCGGGGGCAGCCCCTCGATCGGCGGTGTGCGGAGCGCCTCGAGCGCCGCGCCGAGCACCTCGACGACGTCCCCCTCGTGCGGGATGCCGGCCGGGACGTCGCCGTGCCAGACGGCGCGCCCGCCCGAGGCCGTCAGGGTGGCACGGGAGTCGACGCCCACGAACGACCAGCGCGACCAGCCGCCCGACGACTCCGCCGACTCGAGCACGAAGGTGCCGGGGCGGTCCTGGGCCAGCGTGCGGTAGAGACCCACCGGCGTGACGTCGTCCGCGAGCACGCGGCGCACCACGGGGATCACACGGCGGTCGGTGGCCAGCGCACGGAACGTCCCGAGCCCCGGCCACGTCGCGCCCCACGCCAGGTCCTGCTCCGACGGGCCCGCCACGGGGGCGGGGCGCGGGGCGGGGTGGGGCTGCGCGACGGTGGGCGTGGTCACCGGTCCTCCTGAGGATCGTCGGGCTGGTCGGGCTTGGTCTGGTTTGGTCTGGGTGGTTCTGGGTGGGTCGGGGTCGGGCTGGTCCGGACCGGCCGGGGCGACCCGGGCGGGGCGCGCGCCGCGGGGCGGTCAGGCGGTCGCGTCGGGGCCGACGACGGCCCCCAGGTCGCCGCCCGCCTCGAAGCAGGTGCGGGTCCCCGTGTGGCACGCGGCCCCGACCTGGTGGACGCGCACGAGCAGCGCGTCGCCGTCGCAGTCGAGCGCGACCGAGCGGACGAGCTGCACGTGCCCGGAGGTGTCGCCCTTGCGCCAGTACTCGGCGCGCGACCGGCTCCAGAACGTCACGCGTCCCTCGGTCAGGGTGCGGCGCAGGGCCTCGTCGTCCATCCAGCCGAGCATGAGGACCTCGCCCGTGTCGTGCTGCTGCACGACGGCGGCGACGAGGCCGTGCTCGTCCCGCTTGAGCCGGTCGGCGATCGCGGGGTCGAGGGCGGGAGCATCGGTCAGATCGGGCACCTGAGCATCTTCCCACGCCCCGCGGGGCGCAGGACGCGCGGTCCGCGCTCGGTCCGCGGTCGGGCTCCGCCGTCAGCGGGTCTGCGCCACCCAGCTCGCGTGCATCCGCGCGTAGACGCCGCCCGCGGCCGCGAGCTCGGCGTGCCCGCCGACCTCGACCACGCGCCCGTCGTCGACGACGACCACGAGGTCGCTCGCCTCCGCCGTGGACAGCCGGTGCGCGATCGTGATGGTCGACCGGCCGGACGTGAGCGAGTCCAGCGCCCGCGCGATGCGCACCTCGGCCGCGGGGTCGACCGCCGAGGTGGCCTCGTCGAGCACCAGCAGGTCCGGCGCCGCGAGGTAGGCGCGCGCGATGGCGACCAGCTGCCGCTCCCCCGCGCTGAGCGCCTCCCCGCGCTGGCCCACGGGCGTGTCGAGGCCCTGCGGCAGCCCGGCCACCCAGTCCGCCAGGCCCAGCGCCTCGACCGCCGCGCCGACCCGCGCCCTCGTCTCGCCCGGGTCGGACGGCGGCTCCGGCCGGAGCCCGTAGGCGACGTTCTGCTCCACCGTGCCGTCGAACAGGAAGCCCTCCTGGGGCACGAGCACCACGCGCTCGCGCAACGACGCGAGCGTGAGGCGGCGCAGGTCGACGCCGTCGAGCAGCACCTCCCCGGCCGTGGGGTCCATGAGCCGGGCGACCAGCTTGGCGACGGTCGTCTTGCCGGAGCCCGTCCGCCCGACGACGGCGACCTTCCGCCGCGCGGGCAGCTCCAGGTCCACGCCGTGCAGCACCTCCGGCCCGTCCGGATAGGCGAAGCGCACGCCGCGCAGCGTGACCGCCGCCGGGCCCCGGGTGCTCGGCACGGCGTCGTCCGCCTCCGCCACGTCGACGGGCGTCTCGAGCACGGCGAGCACGCGGCGCCAGCCCGCGACGGCGTTCTGCAGCTCGTTGAGGATCTCGGTGGCCTGCTGCACCGGCCCGGTGAAGAGCTGCACGAGGAAGAGGAACGCGACCACCTGGCCCGCCGTCAGCCCGCCGCCGACGCCGAGCAGGGTGCCCACCACCACGACGACGGCGAGCACCAGGTTCGCGACGAGCACGCCGCTCGAGAACACGGTCGAGACCAGCAGCTGGGCGCGGGCCTGGGTCGCGCGCGTGCGCTCGACCGCCGCGTCGACCCGCCGGCCGGTGCGCGCGGCCACGCCGTACGCCCGCACCGTCTCGGCTCCCACGACGGCCTCGGAGATCGCGCCGAGCATGGCGCCCACCGCCTGCCGCACCGCCGCGTAGGCCCGGTTCACCGAGCCCTGGGCCCGCCGCAGCACCAGGAAGAGGGGCACGAAGCAGGCCCAGACCACCAGGGTCAGCTGCCACGAGTAGACCGCCATGAGCGCCGTCGCCACGAGCACCTGCAGCGTCGAGACCAGGAGCTGGATACCGCCCCACTGCACGAACAGGGAGATGGTGTCGACGTCCGACGTCACGCGCGACACCAGGGCGCCGCGGCGCTCGGTGCCCTGGGCCAGGGTGGACAGGTCGTGCACGTGCCGGAACGCCTGCACGCGCAGCGCGGCGAGCCCGGCCTCGGTGCGGCGGAACAGGCGCACGTTCACCACGGCGGTGCACAGGCCCGCGAGGACGACGGCGCCCGCGGCGAGCCCGGTCAGCAGGGCCACCCGGCCGGCGTCGGGGCCGCCCGTGGCGAGGATCCCGTCGTCGATCGTGCGCTGGACCGCGACCGGCACGACGACCCGGCCCGCGGCCGCGAGGACGGCGAGCGCGAGCGTCAGCCACAGGCCGTCGACGATCTGCGGGGAGATCTGCACGCCGCGACGGAGCGTGGCGAGCACGCCGAGCTCGCTGGCGGCGGCGATGCGGGTCGCGCTCACGGTGTCCCCTCCTGCTCCTCGGCCCCCTGCAGGTCCTCGCCCGCGGCGGCCTCGTCGGCCAGCTCGCGCGCGCGGCGCGCGGTCTCGCGCTCGTAGGCGGTGGCGAGCTCGCGGTACCCGGCGTCCCGCGCGAGGAGGTCCGCGTGCGGGCCCACGTCGACCACCCGCCCGCCCTCGAGGTGCACGACGACGTCGGCGAGCGCCACGGACGACATGCGGTAGGCGACCATGACGACGGTCGTGCCCTGCTCGGCGCCCGGGCCCCGCGCCGACGCGAGGGAGCCGAGGATCTCCGCCTCGACGCGCGGGTCGACGGCGGACGTCGCGTCGTCGAGGACGAGCAGGCGCGGGCGGCGGACCAGGGCTCGCGCGACGGCGAGCCGCTGCCGCTGCCCGCCGGACAGGTTGGCGCCGCGCTCGCCGAGGGGCGCGTCGAGCCCTCCGGGGAGCGCGCGCACGACGTCGTCCACCCGGGCCACGCGCAGCGCGTCCCAGACCGCGGCGTCGTCGGGGGCGCCGTCGTCGCCGGGGTCGGCGAGCGTCACGTTGGCGCGGACCGTGTCCTCGAAGACGAACGTCTGCTGCGTCACGAACGCGACCTGCGCGGGGATCTCGCCCGCGGCGAGGTCGCGCACGTCGGCCCCGTCGAGCAGGACGCGGCCCCGGGAGGGGTCGCTGAGGCGGGCGAGCAGCGAGACCAGCGTCGTCTTGCCCGCCCCCGTCCGACCGACGACCGCGACCGTGGACCCGGGCGCGACGTCGAGGTCCACGCCGTCCAGCAGCGTGACCGTGGTGCCGGCCGCCGGGACGTCCACCCCCACGGACTCGAGGCGCACGCCGAGGCCGCCGGTCGTGCGGGGCAGCGGGCGGGACCCGGGTGCCAGCGTCGACGAGGCGTCCAGGATGCCGGCGATGCGGTCGTAGCCGACCAGGGCGCGCGGCAGCTCGCCCAGCACCCAGCCGAAGGCGCGCACCGGCACCGCCATGACCGTGAGCAGGTAGGCGGCCGTGACGACGTCGCCCGCGTCGACCGCCCCCGACGACGCCCGCCAGGTGCCCACGCCCAGCACGGCCAGCGTGCCGAGCGACGGCAGCAGCTCGATGACCGGGTCGAAGACGGCCCGGACGGAGCCGACCCGCACGTTGGCGGCCCGCAGCGCGTCGGTGCGCTCCGCGAACCGGTGCTCCTCCCGGTCGGCCGTGCCGAGCGAGGTGACGAGGAGCGCGCCCTCGAACGACTCGTGCGCGACGTCCGCCACCTCGGCGCGCAGCTGCTGCGCGCGCGTCACCGCCGGCGTCATGTGGCGCTGGAAGACGACGTTGGCGGCGACCGCGGCCGGGACGACCAGCAGGGCCGCGACCGCCAGCCACACGTCCACCGCGAGGAGCATCGCCGCGGCCACCGCGATCATCACGACGACGCCGAGCGCGAACGGGAGGGGGTTGAAGACCCCGGTCGCGGCCTCGACGTCCGCGCTCGCCGCGGACAGGAGGCGGCCGGCGGGGTGCGCGCGGTGCCAGGACACCGGCAGGCGCAGGTACTGCCGGGACAGCCCCCGCCGGTGGTGCGCCTGGATCGCCGCGAAGCCGTAGCCGGCCCAGACGCGCCGCCCCGCGACACCGAGCGCGAGGGTGAGCGCCACGGCGGCGAGCACGAGCCCCGCGACCCAGATGCGCGACCGGGCGTCCGGGTCCCCGGCGACCGCCGGGACGACGACCGCGTCGGTGGCCCAGCCGACGGCCCGGCTCACCAGCACGGTGGCGGCGCCGAACACCGCGGAGGCGCCCACGGCCAGCAGGTACAGCCGGGGCTCGGAGCGCATCCCCCGCCACACGAGCGTGGCGGAGCGACGCAGCCTCGACCCGGTGAGGGTCGTCCGGCCTGCCCCGGGCCGGCGGGCGCCGGCGGGGACGGGTCTGCCGCTCATCGGCAGGACCGGCAGGCGCTCACTGCCTCACCTCGATGCCCGCCTCGGCCAGCGCGGCCTTCACCTGGCCGACCGTCAGCGTGCCGAAGTGGAAGACGCTCGCGGCGAGCACGGCGTCGGCCCCGGCCCGGGCCGCGGCGACGAAGTGCTCCGGCACCCCGGCGCCGCCCGAGGCGACGAGCGGCACGTCGACCTTCTCGCGCACGGCGGCGAGCATGTCCAGGTCGAAGCCGGAGGTGGTGCCGTCGGCGTCCATGGAGTTGAGCAGGATCTCCCCGGCGCCCAGGTGGGCGGCGCGCGCGGCCCACTCGACCGCGTCGATGCCGGTGCCCCGGCGTCCGCCGTGCGTGGTGACCTCGTAGCCCGACGCCGTCACGGTCTCCCCGGTGACGCGGCGGGCGTCGACGGACAGGGTGAGCACCTGGCGGCCGAAGCGTGCCGCGATCTCCGCGACCAGCTCGGGTCGCGCGATGGCGGCGGTGTTCACGCCGACCTTGTCCGCGCCCGCCCGCAGCAGCCGGTCGACGTCGTCGGTCGAGCGCACGCCGCCGCCCACCGTGAGGGGGACGAACACCTGGTCGGCGGTGCGCCGCACCACGTCGATCATCGTGGCGCGGTCCCCGGAGGACGCGGACACGTCGAGGAACGTCACCTCGTCGGCGCCCTCGCGGTCGTACCGGGAGGCGAGCTCCACGGGGTCGCCCGCGTCGCGCAGGTTCGTGAAGTTGACGCCCTTGACGACCCGTCCGTCGTCGACGTCGAGGCACGGGATCACACGGACGGCCACGGACATGCGGGACTCACCCTTCCTTCGTTGCTCTCGTCGCTGCTCTCGCCGGCCGGTCGCCGGACTACTCCTCGGGCGCGTCCCGTCCCGGGTCGCCGCCGTCGTCGCCCTTGCCCTGGCCGGGAGTCTCCTCCTCGGTCACCTGGAAGTGCGCGTCCAGGATGTCCACCACGTAGACCAGGGTCTCGTCGGCGAGGTCGCTGCTGGTGCCACCGTAGCCGAGGCCCGGGGGGACCACGAGCAGCACCTGGGAGCCCACGGTCTGCTCGATCAGCCCCTGGTCGAGGCCGTCGACGAGCTGGCCGATGCCGATCGTCGCGGACTGCGGCCGCGTCCCGGGGGTCCACGTCGTGTCGAACTGCCGGCCGTCGCTCCACCGCACGGCGGTGAACCGCATCGTGACGACCTGCCCGACCTGCACCTGCGGTCCTGTGCCCCGCAGCAGCGGCTGCACCTGCAGGTCGGTGGGCGGGTCGGCCTTCTTCGGCACGGTGACCTCCGGCGCGCCGTCGGGCCCGCGCTCGACGGTCGGCAGCCCGTCGGCCACGGCCACCTCGGCCCCCGCGGCGTGCGTCGGGAGCACGTCGACGACGAGGATCACGGGCACCCCGCCGTCCTCCTCGAGCAGGAGCATGCGCGCGCCGACCTTCTGGCCGCGCAGCGTCTCGTAGAGGTTGGAGCCGAGCGACTCCGGGGACATCGTGTACCAGCCCGGCGCGTCGATGTACGTGCTCGAGATGACGGTCCCGTCGCGCCCGTCCTCGGCGTACAGGTTGAGCAGCACGGGCTCGCCGTCCACCACGGGGTCGCCGGACCCGGGCCACACCGTCCGGGCCCCCGCCTGCACCACGTCGTAGGGCTGCTCGTACTCGAGTGCGGGCGGCTCGCCCACCGCTCCCGACACCTGCACGGGCGACGCCGACGGCACCCCGGACGGCCCGCCCCCGAGGTCGTCCAGCACCGACGACCCGCACCCGCCGAGCACGAGCGCGCCACCGAGCAGCAGAGAGATCAGCAGGGTCGCACGGCGGAGCACCGCGACAGTCTGCCACGGCTGCAGGCCACGCCCGCCCAGCGGTCCGCTCCCCGCGCACGACCGCAGGCCGACGGCGTGCCGTAGGCCGCGGCGCGTGCACACCCACGACGGCGCCGGGGCGGTGCACCGAGCGGGGCGCGGGAGTTTCTCCGCGCGGACGTATCCCTCCCGAAGTGGAGGGCGCCCTGGCGCCCGTGAACGCGTCCGCGCGGAGAAGCTCCCGCGCCCCGCGTCCCCGGCCCTACATCGACTCGATCAACCGATCCACGCGCTCGTCCACGCTCTTGAACGGGTCCTTGCACAGCACGGTCCGCTGCGCCTGGTCGTTGAGCTTCAGGTGCACCCAGTCGACCGTGTAGTCGCGGCGCGCCTCCTGCGCGGCCCGCACGAAGTCACCGCGCAGCTTGGCCCGCGTGGTGGGCGGCGGCACCGCCGTGGACTCGAACACCTCGAGGTCGGTGACGACGCGCTCCACCATGCCGCGCGCGGCGAGCAGGTTGTACAGCCCCTCCGTGCGGGAGATGTCGTGGTAGGCGAGGTCGAGCCGGGCGATGCGCGGGTCGTCCAGGGCCAGGTCGTGCTTGGCCTGGTAGCGCTCGATGAGCCTGAGCTTGATCACCCAGTCGAGCTCGCGGTCCACGAGCGTCAGGTCGCCCGACTCCAGCGCCCGCAGGCCCCGCTCCCACAGGTCGAGGACCTGCTTGACCACGGGGGTCGCCCCGGCGTGGGCGTCCACGTGCTCGCGCACACGGTGGAAGTACTCCCACTGGATGTCGACGGCGGTGGCGGTGCGGCCGTTGGCGAGCTGGACGGGGTGCAGGCCGGTGCGGTCGTGGCTGATCTCGCGGATGGCGCGGATGGGGTTCTCGAGGGTGAGGTCGCGCATCGGCACCCCGGACTCGACGAGCCGCAGCACCAGGTCGGTAGCGCCGACCTTGAGCATCGTCGTCGGCTCCGCCATCGACGAGTCGCCGACGATGACGTGCAGGCGCCGGTAGCTCTCCGCGTCGGCGTGCGGCTCGTCGCGCGTGTTGATGATGGGCCGCGACCGGGTCGTGGCGCTGGAGACGGCCTCCCAGATGTGGTCGGCGCGCTGGGACAGGCAGTAGACGGCGCCCCGCGGGGTGGCGAGGACCTTGCCCGCGCCGGTGAGCACCTGGCGGGTGATCAGGAACGGGACCAGCACCTCGGACAGGCGGGAGAAGTCGCCCTGCCGGCGCACGAGGTAGTTCTCGTGGCAGCCGTAGGAGTTGCCCGCGGAGTCGGTGTTGTTCTTGAACAGGTGCACCTTGCCGGACAGGCCCTCGTGCTCCAGCCGCTGCTGCGCGTCGGCGACCAGGCCCTCGAGGATGCGCTCGCCGCCGCGGTCGTACGCGACGAGCTGGTGCACGTCGTCGCACTCCGCCGTCGCGTACTCGGGGTGCGACCCCACGTCGAGGTAGAGGCGCGAGCCGTTGCGCAGGAAGACGTTCGAGCTCCGCCCCCACGCCACGACCTTGCGGAACAGGTAGCGGGCCACCTCGTCCGCGGACAGGCCGCGCCCGTCGTCCGCGGCGCACGTCACCCCGTACTCGGTCTCCAGACCGAAGATCCTGCGGTCCACGACGTCTCCCCTCGCTCGACCCTGCTGCCGATCCTGCTGTCCGACCCGGCTCAGTCGCCGGCCTGCTCGAGCAGGCCCGCCAGCGCGCCGCCCTGGAGCCGGCGGAACGCCCGCCGCCGGCCCGCACGCTCCAGCACCGCCACCTCGAGGCCGGCGGGCGCGATCTCGCGCTCCTCCCCCTCGGCGGCGACGGACCCGTCCGACCCCACGGCACCCAGGGTGCGCACCGCGAGCGCGAGCACCTGCGGCAGCGTCATCCCCTCGTGCCAGGCGTCCGCGACCCGGGCGCCCAGCTGTTCGGCCTGGCCGCCCATGACGACGTGCCCGTGCTCGTCGGCCACCGACCCGTCGTAGGAGAGCCGGTAGATCTGGTCGGCGGCCGGCGTGTCCCCGACCTCGGCCACGACCAGCTCCACCTCGAGCGGCTTGGACTCCGTGGTGAACACGGTGCCGAGCGTCTGCGCGTAGGCGTTGGCGAGCCCGCGCGCGGTGACGTCGGTGCGGTCGTAGGAGTACCCGCGCAGGTCCGCGTAGCGCACGCCCGCGACCCGCAGGTTCTCGAACTCGTTGTACTTGCCGACCGCGGCGAACGCGATGCGGTCGTAGATCTCCGAGATCTTGTGCAGCGCGCGCGACGGGTTCTCCGTCGCGAAGGCGATCCCGCCCTCGTACGCCAGCACGACGACGGACCGGCCCCGGGCGATGCCCTTGCGGGCGAAGTCCGCCCGGTCCTTCATCAGCTGCTCGGGCGAGACGTAGAACGGCATGGTCATGCGCGTGCACCCCCCTGGCCACCGCTGCGGGCACCACCGGCGGGGCGGTCTCCGTGGGCGGCCCGGTGGGCGGCCCCTCGTTCGGCGACGATCCGCTCGACCGTCGCGGACAGCTCGTCGTCGGCCACGCGCCGCACGCCGTCCACGGTCACGACGTTCACGACGGGCCAGATCTGCCGCACCGGGTCCGGGCCGCCGGTGGCGCTGTCGTCGTCGGCGGCGTCGTAGAGCGCCTCCACGGCGACGCCGACGGCCGCGTCGGCGTCGAGCCCCGGCCGCCACAGCTTCTTCAGCGCGCCGCGCGCGAACACGGAGCCGGAGCCGACGGTGTGGTGGTCGTGCTCCTCGTACCGTCCGCCGGTGACGTCGTAGCTGAACAGCCGCCCGTACCCGCGGTCCAGGTCGTAGCCCGCGAACAGCGGCACGACCGCCAGGCCCTGCAGGGCGAGGGGCAGGTTGCCGCGGATCATCGTGGACAGGCGGTTGGCCTTGCCGTCGAGGGAGAGCAAGGACCCCTCGATCTTCTCGTAGTGCTCCAGCTCGAGCTGGAAGAGCCGCACGAGCTCGATCGCCACGCCCGCGGACCCCGCGATGCCGACCACCGAGTAGGCGTCGGCGGCGAAGACCTTCTCCATCTCCCGGCTGGCGATGAGGTTGCCCGCCGTGGCCCGGCGGTCGCCCGCCATGATCACGCCGCGGCCGCCGTCGTCCGAGCCGAACGTCAGGGCGACGATGGTGGTCGCGTGCGGCGCCAGACCGTCGGCGGGCGCGCCCGTGCCCCCGACGTCGCGCCGCCCGGGCAGCAGGTCGGGCGCGTGTCCCGCGAGGAAGTCGACGAACGAGGACGAGCCGGGGCGCAGGAACGCGTCCGGCAGCCGCCCCGAGGTGTCAGCGTGGGTCATGGGCGCTCACTGACCGCCCTTCTGGACGAAGCCCCGCACGAACGACTCGGCGTTGCTCTCGAGGACCTCGTCGATCTCCTCCAGCAGGGAGTCCACCTCGGCGTCCCGGTCCGTCGCCGCCGGGGCGACCGGGGCGGGGGCGTCCGCGTCGTCGTCCGGCGTACGGTCCTCGTGCTGCGGGTTGATCCGTTCCTGACCGGCCATGGTCCGCCTCCTTCGCTGCTGCGGAGCCCCTCGAGAAGGAGCCCCGGGAGAGTCTCGCGACGCCAGCCTATGCGCTGCGGGCGACACCGCGCGGTGACGTCCACGCGGGTTGCGCCCAGGGCTGAACGAGTCCACCCGCGCACCCGTGCCCGGGGCGCGCGGGACGTCGCCGCCGGTCAGGCCGCCGAGCGGACGACGCGTCGCCGGTCACCCCTCGCCGCGCAGCCCCTTGAGGAGCGCCGCGGCGTCGGGGCTGGCGTCCAGGAGGGCGCCGATGTGGGCGCGCGTGCCGCGCGAGGGGTCGAGCATGGGCACCCGCTGCAGGGCCGCCGCCCCCGGGACGTCGAAGATCACCGAGTCCCAGCTCGCCGCGGACACCTGGTCGGCGTACCGGGCCATTACCTCGCCGCGGAACCACGCCCGCGTGTCCGCCGGCGCGTGGTGCACCGCGTCCGCCACCCGCTCCTCGTCCACGAGACGCTCGACAGCGCCCGAGGCGACCAGGCGGTGGTAGACGCCCCGCTCGGGGCGCACGTCGGTCCACTGCAGGTCCAGCGCGTGGAGCCGCGGGTGGTCCCAGCCGAGGCCGTCCCGCACCCGCATCCGCTCGAGCAGCCGCCGCTTCGCGACCCACTCGACCTCGCGCGCGCACGTCTCCGGGTCGGTCGCGAGCCGGCCGAGCACCGACGCCCAGCGGTCGAGCACCTCCGCAGTCTCCTCATCGCCGGGTTCGCCGCCGGGTTGGTCGCCGGGTCCGCCTCCCGGCGTGCCGCCCGAGGTGCCGAGGGCCGCGACCGAGCGGGCGACGACGTCGACGTACGCCTCCTGGATCTCGAGCGCCGTGAGCCGGCGGCCGTCGGCGAGCTCGAGCGGGGCGGCGAGCGAGAGGTCGCGCGACACGCGCTGCACGTCCGCCACCGGGTCGACGAGCCGCAGGGCGCCGAGCTCGTCCCGGGCGGGCACTCCGGCCTCGGCCAGCTCGTCGAGGTGCTCGAGCACCCACAGCACCAGCGAGGTGGTGCCGAGCTTGAGGTAGGTCGCGACCTCGAAGAGGTTGGCGTCGCCGATGATGAGGTGCAGGCGGCGCCACCGCGCACGGTCCGCGTGCGGCTCGTCGCGGGTGTTCACGATCGGCCGGCGCAGGGTGGTCTCCAGACCCACCTCGGCCTCGATGTAGTCCGCGCGCTGGGAGAGCTGGAAGCCCGCCTCGGCGCCCGTCGGGCCGAGCCCGACCCGGCCGGAGCCCGCGAACACCTGGCGGGTCACGAGGAACGGCGTGAGCAGCTCGACCAGCGTGCCGAACGGCAGCGCCCGGTCGACCAGGAAGTTCTCGTGGGTGCCGTAGCTGGCCCCCTTGCCGTCCACGTTGTTCTTGTAGAGCACCACGTCGCCCCCGGGCACCTGGGCGAGCGAGCGCACGGCCGCGAGCATGACGCGCTCCCCCGCGACGTCCCACAGCACGCCGTCGCGCGGCCCGGTGACCTCCGGCGACGAGTACTCGGGGTGGGCGTGGTCGACGTAGAGGCGCGCACCGTTGGTGAGGATGCAGTTGGCGGCGCTCGGGTCGTCGTAGTCCTCGACCGCCGGCCGCTCCACCTCCTCCGGCTCCTGCCGGGCGGCCCGCGACCTCCCGCGCGCCCCGGGGGCGCCGGGCACCGAGGCCACCTGGGCGGACGCCGGCGTGCTGCCGGACGTCGTCGGCGCCGTGGGGCCGGACGGGGCGGGCCGCGACGGGTCGTCGGTGAGGAGCGAGGGATGCGCCGACGCGCGCTGGAGGTGGAACCCGCGGGCGTCCTGCAGCGGGTCCTCGTCGTCGTAGTCCCAACGCGCCGGCGGGCGGGCCCCGGCGCTGGCCACCAGCGCCCGGTACGTCATGACCACCTGCGAGCTCATGAGCATCGGGTTGGCCATGGGCCGCCCCGGTGCCAGCACGCCGTACTCGGTCTCGATCCCCATCACGCGACGAACGCTCACGGCACCCACCCTAGGTCGACGCGGACGAGATCGAGGTACCCGTCTCGAGGTCGACGCACGGTGGGTCGACCTCGGGACGGGTACCTCGATCTCGTGGGACTACAGGTACTGCCCCGTGCTCGTCACCGTGTCGATGGTGCGCGGCGCCCCGTCGCCACCCTTCTTCTGGACGATCGTGCGGATGAAGACGATGCGCTCGCCCTTCTTGCCGCTGATGCGTGCCCAGTCGTCGGGGTTGGTGGTGTTGGGCAGGTCCTCGTTCTCCTTGAACTCGTCGACGCACGCCGACAGCAGGTGCTCCACGCGGATGCCGCGCTGGCCGGTGGCCAGCAGGTCCTTGATCGCCGACTTCTTGGCCCGGTCCACGACGTTCTGGATCATGGCGCCGGAGTTGAAGTCCTTGAAGTAGAGCGTCTCCTTGTCGCCCGAGGCGTACGTCACCTCGAGGAACTGGTTCTCCTCGTCCTCGGAGTACATCCGCTCGACGACGCTCCGGATCATCGCCCCGATGGCCTCGGACTCGCTGCCGCCGTGCTCGGCCAGGTCGTCCGGGTGGATCGGCAGCTCGGGCGTGAGGTACTTGCCGAAGATCTCGGTGGCGCCCTCGGCGTCCGGGCGCTCGATCTTGATCTTCACGTCCAGGCGTCCCGGCCGCAGGATCGCGGGGTCGATCATGTCCTCGCGGTTCGACGCACCGATGACGATGACGTTGTCGAGCCGCTCGACGCCGTCGATCTCGGCGAGCAGCTGCGGCACGATCGTCGTCTCGACGTCCGACGAGAGGCCCGTGCCGCGCGTGCGGAACAGCGACTCCATCTCGTCGAAGAACACGACGACCGGGGCGCCCTGGGTGGCCTTCTCCCGGGCCCGGGCGAAGATGAGGCGGATGTGCCGCTCGGTCTCGCCGACGTACTTGTTGAGCAGCTCCGGGCCCTTGACGTTGAGGAAGTAGCTCTTCGCCTCCGGGTCGCCGCCGCGCGCGGTCGCGACCATCCCCGCGAGCGAGCTCGCGACGGCCTTGGCGATGAGCGTCTTGCCGCACCCGGGCGGGCCGTAGAGCAGCACGCCCTTCGGCGGCCGCAGCCCGTGCTCGCGGAAGAGGTCGGGGTGGGAGAAGGGGAGCTCGACGGCATCGCGGATCTGCTCGATCTGCGGGCCGAGCCCTCCGATGTCCTCGTAGGCGATGTCGGGCACCTCCTCGAGGACGAGCTCCTCGACCTCCGACTTCGGCACCACCTCGTAGACGAACCCGCTACGCAGGTCGACCGTCAGCGCGTCCCCCACCCGCAGCTCGGCGTCCGCGACCGACCCGGCGAGGCGCACGACGCGTTCCTCGTCGGCGCGCCCGACGACGAGCACCCGCTCGGCGTCGAGCACCTCCTTGACCGTGACGAGCTCGCCGGTGCGCTCGTAGCCACCGACCTCGACCACGGTCATGGCCTCGTTGAGCTTGACCTCCTGCCCCGGGCGCAGCTCGGCGACGTCGAGCCCCGGGCTCGCCTGGACGTGCATCTTGCGGCCCGCGGACGAGATGTCGACGGAGCCGTCGTCGTGCGCGGCGAGGAAGGTGGCGTAGGTCCCCGGCGGCTTGGCGAGCTCGTCGATCTGGCCCTTGAGCTCCACGATCTGGTCGCGGGCGGCGCGGAGCGCCTCGGCGAGACGCTCGTTCTTGGCGGCGAGGAGGGCGAGCTGTGCGTCGTGGCTCGGCCCGGTGGGCAGCGCCGGCTGCTCCGGTCGAGGCTCCGGGCGGACAGGGTTGTCGGACATCGCATCCCCTCTCGTGCGGCCCGGGTGGCCACCTTCCCGGGCGGGAAGGTGCCCCCGGAGTACAGCACCCTAGACATCAACGCGGGTGTCCGGGGGTTCATTTCACGGACCGGTCGCGAGGTTCACACGACCGAGACCTCCCGGTGACCTGCGCGCGCCCGGCCGGGACGGGCTCGGATCAGCCCTGGGCGTCGTCGGGAGCCACCCCGAGGTCGCGCCGCACGCGCCGGATCTTCTTGTCCGACACGGCGCGCTCGCCCAGCTCCTCCTCGGACCACTCGGCGTCGGGGGCCGGGTAGGACCCCTTGGCCGGGCGACGGGTGCGCTCGGGCGGCGTGACCCCGTCCGCCAGCCGGCGGGCCGTGACGAGGAAGCCGGTGTGCCCGATCATCCGGTGCTGCGGGCGCACCGCGAGGCCCTCCAGGTGCCAGCCGCGCACCATCGACTCCCACGCCTGCGGCTCGGCGAACCGGCCGTCGGCCCGCAGGTCCTCGGCCGTCCGCGACAGCTGGGTCGCGGTCGCGACGTAGCAGATCAGCACGCCGCCGGGCACGAGCGCGCGGGCCACCGGGTCGACGTTCTCCCAGGGGGCGAGCATGTCGAGGACCACGCGGTCCACGCTGCCCGGCTCCGCCACGGTGGGCAGCACGTCCGCGAGGTCGCCGACCGACAGCCGCCACGCCGGGTGCTCCCCGCCGAAGAACGACTCGACGTTGCCGCGCGCGATCGCGGCGAAGTCCTCGCGCCGCTCGATCGAGTGCAGCTCGCCCGCGTCGCCGACGGCGCGCAGCAGCGACATGGTCAGCGCCCCGGAGCCGACGCCCGCCTCGACGACGCGGGCTCCCGGGAAGATGTCCGCCATCTGCACGATCTGGCCCGCGTCCTTGGGGTAGACGACGGCGGCGCCCCGCGGCATCGACAGCACGTAGTCGCTCAGCAGCGGCCGCAGGGCGAGGTACTCGATGCCGGCCGTGTTGGTCACGACCCACCCCTCGGGGCGGCCGATGAGGTCCTCGTGGCGGAAGTAGCCCTTGTGCGTGTGGAACGTGCCGCCGGGCTTCAGCGTGATGGTGTGCAGGCGCCCCTTGGGATCGGTGAGCTGCACCCGGTCGCCCTCGCGCAGCGGCCCACGGCGCAGGTCCGCGCCGGTGGCGCCGGCCGTCCCCGGCGCGATCGGCCGCACGTCCGGGGCGGCGGCCGGGTCGGCGGTCGGGCGGTTCTCGGGCGCGGTGGCGTCGGCGGAAGTCACGACGGGCGAGTCTACCGGCCGAGACGTGCGCCGGGTCGTGCGCCGTGTCGTGCGCCGGGCCGCTACCCGCGCAGGGCGGCCGCGACCCGCGCGACGTCGAGCACGCCGGTCAGGCGACCGCCGTCCACGACCGGGACCACCCGCGCGCCCGAGGACCCGTGGGCGAGGCGGTCCAGGAGGTCGTCGCCCTCGAGGTCGGGGCTCACCGCCGACCCCGGCGGGAACGGCACGACGACGGCCTCCACCGGCGTGGCGGCGGCCCGGTCCGCGGGCACGGTCGCGACCGCGCCCGGGTCCACCCAGCCGACCGGCTCCCCGGCGGGACCGACGACGGCCACCACCGCGCCGGGGTGCTGCGCGGCGGCGTCGGAGACTCCGGCGACCGTGGCGGCGACCGGGATCACGACCGCCGGCACGGACAGGCCTCGCGCGGACAGCCCCGCGACCCGGGCCCGGGCCTGCGCGCCCTTGACGGCCTCGCCCGCGCCGGACCACAGGAAGGCGCCGATGATCGCCGCCCACGCGACCGTCACCCACGACGGTCGGCGCCCCTCGAGCAACGGCCACAGCAGCGCCACGACGAGGACGCCGACGGCCACGACGCGACCCGCCCAGCCGGCGACGAGGGTGCCCCGCGAGCGCGAGCCGGTCGCCCCCCAGACGATCGACTCCAGGATCTGCCCGCCGTCCAGCGGCAGCCCCGGCACCAGGTTGAAGAACCCGACGAACGCGTTCGAGAACGCCCCGGCCAGGAGCAGCGCGGACGCGACCGACGAGACCGGCTGCAGCAGGTACGCGCCCCAGAACGCGGCCGCGAGCACGAGGTTGGTCAGCGGGCCGACGACGGCCACCAGGGCGCCGTCGAGCGGCCGCCCGCCGGACCCGGTGTAGGCGGTGTGGCCGCCCCACAGCGTCAGCGCGATCTCCGTGACCCGGTGCCCGCGCGACCGCGCGACGAGGGCGTGGGCCACCTCGTGCAGGAAGACGGACGCGAACAGCAGCAGCACGAACGCCCCCGCGACGACGAGGACGGCCGACGTCGCCAGCTGCGGTGCGAACCACGTCCGCACCGCAGGCGCGAACACGAGCGTGAGGACGACGGCGCCGAAGAACCACGAGGGGGTGACGAGGACGGGCGCGCCCGCGATGCGGCCGACCACCCATCCCCGGGAGCGAGAGGTCACCCGGCCAGGCTATCCGGCCCGACGGGACACGGGCCCGTCCCTCGGGGCGCCGCCCGGCGTGCCGGTCGCGGGGCGGCACCGCCGGCGGCTCCTCGGGCCCGGCCGTCACCGCCCGGCCGTAGGGTGGCGCGCATGACCACGACCGCCGCCCCGGAGCCGTCCGCGACGGCGCTGCGGGCCCCGGCGCTGTCGCCGTCGCGTGCGGCCGACTTCATGCGCTGCCCGCTGCTGTTCCGGTTCCGCGTGGTCGACCGCCTGCCGGAGCCGCCCGCGTCCGCCGCGGCACGGGGCACGCTGGTGCACGCCGTGCTCGAGCGGCTCTACGACGCGCCGCGCGGCGAGCGCACGCCCGAGGCCGCGACCGCGCTGCTGCCGGTCGAGTGGGAGCGCCTCGTGGACGCCGAGCCGCGGTACGCGACGCTGTTCGACGAGGACGGCGACGCGGCGGGAACCACGCCCGAGGCGTGGCTCGGCCGGGCGCGCCGGCTCGTGGGCACCTACTTCACGCTGGAGGACCCCAACCGCCTGGAGCCCGCGTCGCGGGAGCTGCGCGTGGAGACCTCGCTCGACGACGGGCCGGTGCTGCGGGGCGTCGTGGACCGGCTCGACGTCGCGCCGGACGGCGCGCTGCGGGTGGTCGACTACAAGACCGGTCGCGCGCCCGGGCCGGGCTTCGAGGGCTCGGCGCTGTTCCAGATGCGCTTCTACGGCCTGGTGCTGTGGCGCGAGCGGGGCGAGGTGCCGCGCGTGCTCCAGCTGCTGTACCTGGGCGACGGCCAGGTGCTGCGCGCCGAGCCGGTCGAGCGGCAGCTCGAGGCCACGGAGACCAAGGTGCGCGCGCTGTGGTCGGCGATCCAGGACGCCGCCCGGACGGGCGACTGGCGTCCGCGGCGCAGCCGCCTGTGCGGCTGGTGCGCGCACCAGGCGCTCTGCCCCGAGTTCGGCGGTACGCCGCCCGTGATCCCCCCGGGCGCGCTGCGCGAGCGGCTCGGGGTGGACGAGACGGCGGGACCCGCCCTCAGGACGTGAGGTCCACGACCTCACCGGCGCCGATGCGCGCGAGGGTGGAGACGTCGACCGACTCCAGCGACGCGGCGCGGCTGAGGCCGTCCAGCTGCGGCACGGGCACGACCGCCTCGACGCCGAGCGTCGCGATGCCCGCGGCCCGCGCCGACGCGATACCGGTGGGCGAGTCCTCGATGGCCACGCAGGAGGCCGCGTCCACCCCGAGCCGCTCGGCCGCGAGGAGGTAGGGCTCGGGGTCCGGCTTGCCCCGCGTCACCTGGTCACCGGTGACCAGCGTCGCGAACACGCCGGCGGGGGCTCGGGAGACCACCTCGTCCGCGAAGGACGCGTAGCTCATCGTCACCAGCGCGCACGGGACGCCCGCGTCGGCGAGCGACGTGAGGAGCTCCAGCGCGCCCGGCTGCCACGGCACCCGCTCGCGCACCTGCTCGACCACGCGGCCGAGGAGCCGCTCGACGATCTCGTCGACGGGCAGGTCCACGCCGCCCTGGTCGCGCAGGATGGCGGCCGAGACCGTCAGCGCGTTCCCGACGAGCTGCAGCGCCTGCTCGTGGCTCCACGTGCCGCCGTGCTCGGCGACGAGCTCGTGCTCGGCACGGATCCAGTACGGCTCGGTGTCCACGAGCGTGCCGTCCATGTCCCACAGGACGGCCGCGGGCAGGGTCGGCACGGTGCTGGGCGGGGCAGGGGCGAAGGTCTCGGGCACCGGTCCATCGTACGGACCGGGCGCCGTCCCCCCGCCCGTCCGTCCGCGTGAGACCGGACACCCCGGGGCCGGGCGGCGGCGCGGGCCACGCTGTATACGCTGGACGGATGACGACCGAGCCGGAGACCACCGGGCGCCACGCCGCACGGCAGACCGTGATGATCGCCGCGTTCGAGGGGTGGAACGACGCCGGCAGCGCCGCCACGGCGGCCCTCGCCCACCTCGCCCACGTGTGGGACGCCCGTCAGGTGCGCGAGCTCGACCCCGAGGACTACCACGACTTCCAGGTGAACCGTCCGGTGATCGAGACCGGGCCGGACGGGGTGCGCACCATCACCTGGCCCACCACGACCGTGTCCGTCGCCGACCTGCCCGACCGCACCGTGGTGCTGGTGCACGGCATCGAGCCCTCGTTCCGCTGGCGCTCGTACAGCGCCGAGCTCCTCGACCTCGCCGCCGAGCTGGGCGTCCGCACCGTGGTGACCCTGGGCGCGCTGCTGGCCGACGTGCCGCACACCCGCCCCATCCCGATGACGGCCACGACGGAGAGCTCCGGCCTGCAGGCGGTGCTCGACGTCGAGCCGAGCACGTACGAGGGCCCGACGGGCATCGTGGGCGTGCTGCAGCACGAGGCCGACCGGCGGGGCTTCCAGGCGGTGTCGCTGTGGGCGGCCGTGCCGCACTACGTGGCCAACCCGCCGTCGCCCAAGGCCACGCTCGCGATCCTCACGCGCGTCGAGGAGCTGATCGCCGCGCCGGTGCCGCTCGGCGACCTGCCGGAGGACGCTGAGGCGTGGCAGCACGGCGTCGACGAGCTCGCGTCCGACGACGCGGAGATCGCCGAGTACGTGCAGCAGCTCGAGGAGGCGAAGGACACCGCCGACCTGCCCGAGGCCACCGGCGAGGCCATCGCCCGGGAGTTCGAGCGCTACCTGCGGCGGCGCGACGTCGGCGGCGACAAGGGGACGGACAAGGGCACCGACAAGGGGCCCGAGAAGGGCTGACGCAGGGCCTGTCCGGTCAGAGGCGGACGCCGAGCAGCGCGTTCACCGCGCGCGCCAGGACGCCGGGCGCGCCCTCGTGGTCGCCGGAGGTGTCGCGGCCGGGCGCCAGCGCGGCGTCGGCCCAGGCGTCGACGGCGGCGAGCGCGGCGGGTCCGTCGAGGTCGTCCGCGAGCGCCGCGCGCAGGGCCGCCAGCGTCGCGGTCGCGTCCGGTCCGCCGTTGCCCGAGACCGCGGACCGCCACCGGTCCAGCCGGGCCACGCCGGCGTCGAGGTCGGCCTCGGTCCACTCCCACTCGGTGCGGTAGTGGTGGGCGAGGAGGGCCAGCCGGATCGCCATCGGGTCCACGCCGGCGCGGCGCAGCGCGGAGACGAACACGAGGTTGCCGCGCGACTTGCTCATCTTCTCGCCCTGGTACGCGACCAGGCCGGCGTGCACGTGCACGCCCGCCCCGCCGCCCCCGAGGAGGCGGTCGTGCGAGGTCGACATCTCGTGGTGCGGGAACAGCAGGTCCGCTCCGCCGCCCTGCAGGTCGAACGGCAGGCCCAGCCCGTCGCGGGCGATCACCGCGCACTCGATGTGCCAGCCGGGGCGGCCGGTGCCCAGCGTCGCGCCGTCCCACGCGGGCTCCCCCACGCGCTCGCGCCGCCACAGCAGCGGGTCGAGGGGGTTCTTCTTGCCCTCCCGCTGCGGGTCGCCGCCCCGCTCGGCGAACAGGGCCGCCATGACCTCCGGGTCGAGGCGGGCCACCTGACCGAAGTCGCGGTCGGCGGACAGGTCGGCGTACACGTCGCCGAGACAGGGGTCGTCCCCGCCCGCGCCCGGCTCGACCGGGACGCGGTAGGCCACGCCCTCCTCCAGCATCCGCTCGACGGCGGTCACCACCGCGGGCACGGACTCGACCGCGCCCGTCCAGGTGGCGGGCGGCACCATGCCGAGGGCCGTCATGTCCTCGCGGAAGAGCGCCACCTGGTCGGCGGCCAGGTCCCGCCAGTCGACCCCGGTGGCGTCGGCGCGCTCCAGCAGCGGGTCGTCGACGTCGGTGACGTTCGAGACGAACGTCACGTCCTTGCCGGCGTCGAGCCACGCCCGGTGCAGCAGGTCGAACGCCAGGTAGGTGTTCGCGTGCCCCAGGTGGGTCGCGTCGTACGGGGTGATCCCGCAGACGTAGTAGCGGGCGGTGCCCCCCGGGGCCGGGTCCACGAGCCGTCCGGTGGTGCTGTCGTGCACCCGGACGGGGGTGCGGCGGCCGTCGGCCGGTTCGGGGAGCTCGGGGATCTGCGGGGCGGGCCAGGAACGCACGCGCTCAGGCTACCGGCCCTGCGGCGCGGCCAGATCACCGGGCCGCCGCCAGGCCGTCACCGGGTCAGACGACGATGCCGCCGTCCGCGGTGAGCACGCCGGTCAGGAGCAGGACCACGACGACGGCGGCGAGGCCGAGGCGGTACCAGACGAACGGCATGAACGAGTGCGTGGTGATGAGCTTGAGGAACCCGATGATCACGACGTAGCCGACGACGAACGCCACCAGCGTCGCGACCAGGGTCGCGCCGGCTCCCGGTGACCCGGGGGCCGGGTCCTCCCCCATGGACTTGGCGAGCTGGTAGAAGCCCGACAGCAGCACCGCGGGGATGGCGAGCAGGAACGAGTAGTCGGCGGCGGCCTTGCGGGTGAAGCCCATGAGCAGCCCGGCGGTGATCGTGCCGCCGGAGCGCGACACGCCCGGCACGAGGGCGAGCGCCTGGGCGAAGCCGAACCCGATCGCGCGCTTGGGGTTGAGCTCGTCGAGCCGGCGCGTGCGGCGGCCGACCTTGTCCGCCCAGCCGAGCAGCAGGCCGAAGACGACGAGGGTCGTCACGGTGATCCAGAGGTTGCGCAGGTACGTCTCGATCTGGTCCTGGAAGAGCAGCCCGAGCACGCCGATCGGGATCGAGCCGAGCGCGATGTACCAGGCCATGCGGGCCTGGTCGTCGTGCGCCCCCATCCGGGAGCGCCAGTCGCGGCCGTGGGTGCCCACGAGGGACTTCCACCAGGCGACGCAGATGTCCCGGATGGTGCGGCGGTAGTAGAGCAGCACGGCCGCCTCGGTGCCGATCTGCGTGATCGCGGTGAACGCGGCGCCGGGGTCGGTCCCGCCGAGCAGCTCCCCCACGATGCGCAGGTGCGCGCTCGAGGAGATCGGCAGGAACTCGGTCAGGCCCTGGACCAGGCCGAGCAGGATCGCTTCCCAGGCATTCACGGGCGGTCACACTACCCGGACCTGCGAGGTTTCCCGGTAGCCTGGCACGCCATGGAGCGTCGTCAGGTGGGCCGCACGGGCCTGCGCGTGTCCGAGCTGGGCCTGGGGACGATGACCTGGGGCCGGGACACCGACGACCTGGACGCGGCGGAGCAGCTGCGCGACTTCGTCGACGCGGGCGGCACGCTCGTCGACACCGCCGCGACGTACGGCGACGGGGACGCGGAGCGCGTCATCGGGAGCCTCCTGGACGGCAAGGTCTCCCGCGACGACGTCGTGCTGTGCACCAAGGGCGGAGTGCGGGCCGGGCGGTCGGGTGCCCGGGTCGACGCGTCGCGGGCGGGCCTGCTCGCCGACCTCGACGCCTCCCTCTCCCGCCTCGGCACCGATCACGTGGACCTGTTCCTCGTCGCCTGCCCCGACCCGTCGACGCCGCTCGCGGAGACCGTGTCGGCGTTGCGGCTCGCGGTGTCCTCCGGCAGGGCGCGCTACGTCGGTCTCTCCAACCATCCCGGCTGGGCGTCCGCGCGGGCCGCGACGCTGCTGGAGGCCGACGGCACCGGCCTGAGCGCCCTGGAGCTCGAGTACTCGCTGCTGCAGCGCGGCGTGGAGCGCGACGTCGCCCCTGCCGCCGACGCCCTCGGCCTCGGCCTGCTGGCGTGGTCACCGCTGGGCCGCGGCGTGCTCACCGGCAAGTACCGCCGGGCCATCCCGGCGGACTCCCGAGCGGCGTCGGCGCACCTCGCCGCCTTCGTCGACCCCTACCTGGAGGCCGCGGCGTCGTCCGTGGTCGAGGCGGTGGCCACCGCCGCCGAGGGGCTCGGGCGCGCGCCGCTCGAGGTGGCCCTCGCCTGGCTGCTGGCCCGCGACGCGGTCGCGAGCGCGATCGTGGGGGCGCGGACGCCGGCGCAGCTGCGGGCGTCGCTCGCCGCCACCGACCTCGACCTGCCGGCCGAGGTCCACGGCGCGCTCGACGACGTCTCGGCGCCGGAGATCGGCTACCCCGAGCGCTGGTAGGCCTGACCGGGGGCGTCGGCCGGACGGTCGTCCGACGACGCGGACAGGTCGTCGCCCTCGAGGTCGGTGTCCAGCTCGGCGTCGAGGTCGTCCTCGTCGTCGTCTTCGTCGTCGTCCCCGTCGTCCTCGTCGCTGTCGTCTTCGTCCCCGTCGTCGAGGAAGAAGGGCGTCACCTCGGAGTAGACCTGCGCCAGCGCGTCCTCGTAGACCTCGAACGCGTCGGCCAGGACCTCGTAGGCGTCGTCGACCGCCGGGTCGTCGTCACCCCGACGGGTCGACACCGCGTGGTAGTGGGCCTCCAGCGCGGCGACGAAGCGGTCCAGCGCGGCACGCGGGTCTGCGGTCATGCTCTGACCGTAGCGCCCCGCGGGGCACAATGGGCAGACGAAAACCGCCCGCCACACCTCGGGAGGACAGCGGATGGCTCCGATCTCGTCGACGCCGCCGTCGGACGCGCGCTCTGGCGCGCCGTCCGCCTGGCGCAAGCACGGACAGTACGAGTACCGCGTGCTGACCATCGACCGCGGCGTCAGCGTCCCCGACGCCCGCAAGATGCTCACCGACGAGGCCGAGTACGGCCGGTGGGAGCTCGCGCGCACCCGCCTGTACATGGGTGGCGAGCGCCGCGTGTGGCTGCGCCGCAAGATCATCAAGGTCAACGCCACCTTCTGACCTCGCGCAGCGGCCGTGGACGACACCTTCCGCAAGTCGCGGGCGCACGCCCCGCCAGGGTTCTTCACCACCGAGGCGGCCGGCCTGCGCTGGCTCGCCGTGCCCGGCGGGCCGCGGGTCGTCCGGGTGCTGGGCGTCGGCCCGGACCACCTTGACCTGGAGCGCGTCGACGAGGTGCGCGCCACGCCCGACGCCGCACGGGACCTGGGCCGCAGGCTCGCCGTCCTGCACGGCGCGGGCGCCGCCGGGTTCGGCGTCCTGGCGCCCGGCGCCGACTGCGGATACTTCGGCCCGCTCGACGACCCGCTGCCCCTGGTGGCAGGGACCTGGGGCGACTGGCCGGCGTTCTACGCGCACGCCCGCCTGCGCCCCGTCGTCGCGCAGGGCCGGGAGCGCGGCGTGCTCACGGCGCAGGACGCCACGGCCGTCGAGCGGGTGTGCGGGCGGCTCGGCCGCCTCGCGGGCCCCGCGGCGCGGGAGGAACCCGCCCGCGTGCACGGCGACCTGTGGTCGGGCAACGTGCTCTGGTCCCGCGGTCCCGGCGGGGCCGCCGAGGCGGTGCTCGTCGACCCGGCGGCCCACGGCGGGCACCGGGAGGCCGACCTCGCCATGCTCGCGCTCTTCGGGGCGCCCCACCTGGACGAGATCCTGGCCGGTTACGAGGCCGAGCGGCCGCTCGCCCGCGGCTGGCGCGAGCGGGTGCCGCTGCACCAGCTGTACCCGCTGGCGGTGCACGCCGTGCTCTTCGGCGGCGGGTACGTCGCCCAGACCCGCCGGCTGCTCGCCCGGCTGGGCGGCTGACGGCGGCGCCCGGCCGCACCGGCGCGGCGCGTCAGCAGTCGCTCAGCAGCCGGTCCAGCACGCGGGTGCCGAAGCGCAGCGACTCGACCGGCACCCGCTCGTCCACGCCGTGGAACATGCCGGAGAAGTCGAGGTCGGCGGGCAGGCGCAACGGGGCGAACCCGTACCCGGTGATGCCGAGGCGCGACAGCGACTTGTTGTCGGTGCCTCCCGACAGCGTGTACGGCAGCACCGTGGCGCCGGGGTCCTCGGCGAGGAGGGACGCGACCATCGAGTCGACGAGGTCGCCGGAGAAGGGCACCTCGAGCGCGGTGTCCTGGTGGATCGGCTCGACCCGCACGCCCGGACCGGCCAGCTCCCGCAGCGTCGCCATGCCCTCCGCCTCGTGCCCCGGCAGCAGGCGCACGTCGACGGTGGCCTCGGCCCGGCCGGGGATGACGTTCGCCTTGTAGCCCGACTCGAGCTGCGTCGGGTTGGACGTGTGCCGCACCGTGGCGCCCACGAACTTCGCCGCGGGCCCCAGCGCGGCGACGAGCGCGTCGACCGCGGCCGGGTCCTCGCCGTCGAAGGGCAGGCCCGTGAGGTCGGACACCCCGCGCAGCAGCCTCTCGACCGTGGGCGTGAGCGTGTACGGCCAGGGGTGCTGGCCGATCCGGGCGACCGCCGCCGCGAGCTCCGTCACGGCGTTCTCCGTGTTCACCTGCGACCCGTGCCCGGCGCGCCCGTCGGCGACCAGCCGCAGCCAGGCGAGCCCCTTCTCCGCCGTCTGCAGCAGGTACGCGCGCCGCCCGCCGACCTCCACGGAGAAGCCGCCCACCTCGCTGATCGCCTCGGTGGCGCCCTCGAAGAGCTCGGGCCGGTGCCGCACCGCCCACTGCGCGCCGCGCACGCCGCCCGCCTCCTCGTCGGCGAAGAAGGCGACGACGACGTCCCGGGCGGGCCGCCGGCCCTCGCGGACCATCTGCCGCACGACCGCCAGGATCATCGCGTCCATGTCCTTCATGTCCACGGCGCCGCGGCCCCACAGGAGCCCGTCGATCTCCTCGCCCCCGAACGGGTCGACCGACCAGTCGTCCGCCGCCGCGGGGACCACGTCCGTGTGCCCGTGCAGCACCAGCGCGGGCCGGGACCGGTCGGCGCCCTCGAGCCTGGTGACGACCGACGTGCGACCGGGCTCGGGCTCGAACAGCTCCACCTCGAGGCCCACCTCGGTGAGCAGGCCGGCGACGAGCTCCGCCGCCCGCCGCTCCCCCGGCCCCTCGCCGTTGCCGTAGTTGGACGTGTCGATCCGCAGCAGGTCACGGCAGATCTCCACGACCTGCTGCTCGGCGGTGGGGTGCGCGGACGCGGGCGTCGACGGCGAGGAGCTCGGGCGCGGGGCGAGGGGCTGGGACGTCACCCCGACACCGTACCGGCGCCCGCCGGCGAAACGTTTAGCCGGGGTGACGACGTCCGCACCGTGGACCACCGTCGGTGCGCACGACCTGTCGAAGGACTCAGGCAGACCTCAGGCAGACCTCAAGGAGGAGGACCATCATGCGAAGACTCGCGGCATCCCTCGCGGCCACCGTGCTGGCCGCCGTCGGCCTCGTGGCCGCCGTCGGGCAGCCGGCGGCCGCCCACGGGGCCGAGGTGTTCCCCGGCTCCCGGCAGTACCTGTGCTGGGTGGACGCCCAGACCCCGACGGGACAGCTCGACCCCGGCAACCCCGCGTGCGCCGACGCGCTCGCCGAGGGCGGCCCTAACGCCTACTACAACTGGTTCGGCAACCTCGACTCGAACGGCGCCGGCCGCACGGAGGGGTACGTCCCCGACGGCACCATCTGCTCCGGCGGCGACCGCGGCCCGTACGACTTCTCCGCGTTCAACGCGCCGCGCACCGACTGGCCGACGACGCACCTCACCGCGGGAGCCACGTACGAGTTCCAGCACAACAACTGGGCCGAGCACCCGGGCCGGTTCGACGTCTACGTGACGCGCGAGGGCTTCGACCCGACCCAGCCGCTCGGCTGGGCGGAGCTCGAGCTGATCGACACGGTGACCGACCCGCCGGACACCGGCGGACCCGGGGGCGACAACTACTACTACTGGGACGTCACGCTGCCCGCGGACCGCACGGGCAAGCACATCGTGTTCACCCACTGGGTGCGCTCCGACAGCAGCGAGAACTTCTACAGCTGCTCGGACGTGGAGTTCGACGGCGGCGACGGGGAGGTCACGGGCATCGGCGACGACACCGGGACCGAGGAGCCTCCCGCCGCCTGCCCGGACGAGGCCCCGGGCGTGCCCGGCGAGGTCATGGCCCACGACGTGCGGGCCACCCAGGTGCACCTCATGTGGGGCGTCTCCCGGTCCGGGTGCGTCACGGGCTACGACGTGCTCGACGCCGGGTCGGGCGACGTGATCGCCAGCACCGACGGCTCGCCCATGGTCGACCTCACGGGCCTCGACCCCGGCTCGACGTACGAGGTCACGGTCCGAGCCCGCAACGACCACACCGGGGCGGTCTCCGCCGCCACGGCCCCGGCGTCGTTCACCACGTCGATCGACGACGGGGGCCCGACCGAGGGAGCGTGCACCGCGGCCTACGCCACGACGAACTCGTGGTCGGGCGGGTACCAGGGCCAGATCGTCGTCACCGCCGGCGACGCCGACCTCTCCACCTGGCGGGTGGACGCGGCCGGCATCACCACCACGAACATCTGGGGCGGCGAGCTGACGAACGGCGTCGTGACCCCGGTGGCGTGGACCGCGCAGCTCGGCGCCGGGCAGAGCGTCACCGTCGGGTTCGTCGGGTCCGGGCAGGCGCCGGCCGACGGCGCGCTGGCCTGCTCCTGACCGGCGCACCACCCCGGACGGGGCGCTCGCGGGGCGGCTACGACCGCCGCTCGGTGAGCGTCCCGTCCGCGGCCAGGACCAGCTCGGCGTCCAGGCCGAGCCGGCCGAGGAACGAACGGTCGTGGCTGACCACGAGCAGCCCGCCGCGGTAGGCGGCCAGCGCCTGCACGAGCTGGTCCGTGCTGGCGATGTCGAGGTTGTTGGTGGGCTCGTCGAGGACGAGCAGCTGGGCCGGGGGTTCGGCGAGCAGCAGGCGCGCGAGCGCGACCCGGAACCGCTCGCCGCCGGAGAGCGTCGCGACCGGCCGGCCGACCTGGTCGCCGCGCACGAGGAAGCGCGCGAGCCGGTTGCGCAGCTCCCCGGGCGCCAGCTCGGGCGCACCGGCGCGGACGGCGTCGAGCACCGTCTGGTCGTCGTCGAGCACGTCGAGCCGCTGGGGCAGGTAGCCCACGCGGTCGGTGAGCGCCTCGGCGACCGCCCCGGTCCCGACGCCGTCCCCCGCCGGAGCCGCCCCGACGAGCCGCTCGAGCAACGTCGTCTTGCCGACGCCGTTCGGGCCGGTCAGGGCCACGCGCTCCGGGCCGGCGAGCACGACCTCCCGCCCGTCGGTGCCGGTCAGGACGGCGAGGCGCCGTCCTGCGGGGACGTCCGGGTCGGGCAGGTCCACGGCGATGCGGACGTCCTCGCGCACCGAGAGCTCCGCGGCCTCGACCGCCGCGCGCGCGTCCGCCTCCTTCCCGGCGGCCTGACCGCGGCGCGCGGCCTGCGACTTCTCGGCGGAGTTGCGCCGGTCGTTGATCTGCGCCTTGACGTAGCGGCGCTCGACGACGTCCTTGCGACCGCGGCGCTCGGAGTGCGCGATGCGCTCCTCGGCCTTGATCCGCTCCCGCTTCTCCCGGCGCAGCACCTGCTCGGCGTCGCGCAGCGCGGCCCGGGCCGCCTCCTGCTGCGCGGCGAGGTGCTCCTCGTACTGGGCGTAGGTGCCGCCGTACGTCGTGAGGGAGCCGGTGCGCAGCTCCGCGGTCTCGTCGACCAGCTCGAGCAGCTCCCGGTCGTGCGAGACGACCACGAGCGCGCCCCGCCAGGTGCGGACGATCTCGTGCAGGCCCTCGCGGGCGGTGCCGTCGAGGTTGTTGGTGGGCTCGTCGAGGAGGGCGACGTCCGCGCCGCGCAGGCGCACCCCGGTGACGGCGACGAGCATCGCCTCGCCCCCGGACAGCGTGCCGACCGGGCGGTCCAGCACGCCGTCGGCCGACGGGAGCCCGGTCGCGGCGAGCTCGGCGAGGGCACGCTCCTCGACGTCCCAGCCGTCCCCGACGACGTCGAACAGTGCCGCGAGCCGGTCTTCCGGCACGGTCCCGTCGGTGATGGCGCGCACGGCGTCGACGACGTCCCGCACGCCCAGCAGGTCCGCGACCGTGGCGTCCGTGTCGAGGGTGAGCCGCTGCGGCAGATAGTCGGCGACGCCGGACACGCTGATCGCGCCGGACGTCGGCCGCAGCCGGCCCGCGACGAGCCGCAGGAGGGTGGACTTGCCCGCGCCGTTGAGGCCGACGAGGCCGGTGCGGCCGCGGGAGAACGCGCCGGACACGCCGGCGATCGGGGTGGCCCCGTCGGGCCACGAGAAGGTGAGGTCGCGCAGGACGACGGAGGGGTGGGTGACGAGAGGCATGCAGGGGCTCCAGCGGAGGCGGGGTACGGCGGACGGCGGGTGCGCCGACACCGCTCCCCCGGGCCGGTTCGCCGGCGGGGAGCCTCGGGGTCGACGCGTCAGGCGGTCGTCCGGATGCCCGTCATCGCTGTGGTGCCCTCTCGTCCTGGAGCCGTCCCCTCTCACGCGCGGCGGAGGCCGCGGGGACGCCGACGACCATGCCACGTCCGCACCCCCGGTGGCAACCGCGATGCCACCGGGCGTGCGTCACGCCGCCGGCGCCTCCGCGGGCCAGGGCTCGCCGGGCGTGCGGGGGTCGCCGGGCACGTACGACGCCACCCACGAGTCCTGCAGCACCCCACGCTGCGCGCCGAAGCGGCGCAGCAGGCCCTCGTACCGGAAGCCCAGCTTCCAGGCGACGCGGCGGGACGCCCAGTTGCCCACGTTCGCGCGCCAGCGCACGACGGCGAGGCCCAGCCCCTCCGGGTCGACGGCCCAGTCCACGACGAGCCTGGACGCCTCCGTCGTCAGGCCGCGGCCGCGAGCGTCCGGGGCGCACCAGAAGCCCAGCTCCCCGGCCGGCTGCTCCCCGGGCCTGCCCTCGCGGGACATGCCCACCATGCCCAGCACCGGGCCGTCGACGTCGCCGGGGGCGCGGACCGCCCAGGTGAAGTCCTTCTCCTGCGACCAGCCGTCGGCGACGAAGCTCTCGACGAACCCCACGGCGTCGTCCCGCGTGTACGGCGCGGGGACCGTCGTCCACCGCGCGATGGCGGGGTCGGCGCAGACCTCGGCGATGCGGTCGACGTCGGCAGCGGTGGGGACGGACAGGCGGACGCGGTCGGTGGCGAGGACGAACGGCTCCATCGGGGCATCCTGGCACGCGGCCCGCGCCGTTCACGCTAGGCGTCCGGTGACTCCGGCGGCTCGTCGCCCCCGTCGGCGCGCCCGCGTCCGCCCGGTCCGGGGTCCGGCGGGTGGATGACGGGGGCGACGGCGAGCGGGCCGGCGCGGGGCCCCGTGGGCTCGTCCAGCTCGGGGTGCGCCCGGTCTCCGCGCAGGGTGGAGAAGACGGTCCACGCGACGGCCATGAGCGGCACGGCGATGATCGCGCCCAGGATGCCCGCCAGCACGGTGCCCGCCGTGACGCCGATGCCGATCACCAGCGGGTGCAGCGCGACCTGCTTGCCCATGATCAGGGGCTGCAGCACGTGCCCCTCGAGCTGGCCGATGAGCGCGATGCCGATCGTGACGATGAGGGCCGTGACGATCCCGTTGGCCGCGAGCGCGACGACCGCGGCGATGATCATCGCCAGCGGCGCACCGATCAGCGGGATGAAGGCGCCGATGAACACGAGCACGGCCAGGGGCGCGGCGAGCGGCACCCCGAGGATCGTCAGCAGGATGAACGCCAGGACGCCGTCGGTGAACGCGATGATGACCGTGCCGCGGGCGTAGCCCGAGAAGCTGTACCAGCCTGCCCCGGCCGCGGCCTGCCACCGGGAGCGGTGCTGCTCCGGGAGCTGGCCGAGGAACCAGCCCCACATCTTGCCGCCCGACGCGACGAAGAAGACCGTGCAGAAGATCGCGAGGGCGAAGACGGCGAACCCCTCGAACACCGAGCCTGCGCTCTGCGCGGCCTGGCTGACGAGCGAGTCGGTGTTCTCCGTCAACCACTGACGGCCCTGGTCGATCCACTCGTTGATCTGGTCGACGGTGACCGACAGGCCGAACGGCCCGCTCTCGAGGTACTGGAGGATCTGCTGCACACCGTTGTCGAACTGTCCCGCGAGCCTCTCCCACTGGCCGGCCACCGACGCGACCACGTAGGTGAGGAGGCCGCCCAGCACCAGGAACGCGCTGAGGATCGCGAGCGCGGTGGCCAGCGGGCGCGGCATGACCTTGGCGTAGAAGTCGGCGACGGGGTTGAGCACCGAGGCGAACACCAGGCCCAGGAAGACGGCCACGAAGACCAGCTGCACCTGCACCGTGGCCCAGAACACGAGCGCGACCGCCGCGGTCAGGGCGATGAGCCGCCACGACCAGCCGGCCGACGTCCGCAGCCACGCCGGGACGTTCTCGCTCGCCCGCTTCGCCACCCGTGCGCTCCTCTCGTCCGCTCGTCCGCCCAGTGTGCCGCACCGCACCCGCGCGCCGCGGGAGGACACCGCGCGCCGGCCCACCGGGTGAATTCCCAGGTGAAGCTCCTCCGCCGTGCCGACCGACCGTGCGCGACGGGCGCCGCCGGTCGACGATGGACGCAGGCCGTCGCACGGCGACAGGAGGAGCCCACCATGCCCGGGACGTCCCCGCAGCCCCACGGCGTGCTCGAGGAGCCGGCGACCGCGCCGCCGCCCGCACCCACCGCGCCCACCGCACCGTCGACGCCGATGCCCGCGTACGACGCCGAGACCCTCGCCGCGGTCCTCGCCCTGCTCCCCGACGTCGACGCCGTCGAGCTCAAGCTCACCGTCCCGGGCGCGGACCACCGCCGCGTGCTCGACCGCCTCGGCATCGACGCGCTCGACGCGACGATCCGGCAGGTCGCGTTCCTCGACACCCCCACGCTCGACCTGTCCGCCGCCGGCCTCGTCGTCCGGGCCCGGCGCACCCAGCGCAGACCCGGCGACCTCACGGTCAAGGTGCGCCCGATGCTGCCGGCGGACGTGCCCGGACGCCTGCGCCGGAGCGACGGTTTCAAGGTCGAGGTGGACGCCTCGCCCGCCGGGTTCACCTGCTCCTGCTCGTCGACGCGGCGCCTGCCCGACGCCGAGGTGCGTGCGCTGCTCGGCGACGTCGGCCGCCTGGGAGGTCTCCTCGACCGGACGCAGCGGGCGCTGCTCGAGCCCCGGCTGCCGGCCGGCGTCGCCCTCGACGACCTGCACGTGCTGGGCCCGACGACGCTGCTCAAGGCGCGGTTCGAGGACCCGGGGCTGCCGCGGCGCCTGACCGCCGAGCTGTGGTTCCTTCCGGACGGCGACCGCATCCTCGAGCTGTCCACCAAGGCGGCGCCGACGGCGGCGTTCCAGGCGGCTGCGGAGACGAAGGTGTTCCTCGCTGGCCGGGGCGTCGATCTCGGCGCCCCGCAGGAGACGAAGACCCGCGCGGCGCTCGCCGCCCTCCGCGACGGGCTCGCCGCGTCGGGATGACGGACGGGCGCACGAAAAAGCCCCCGGGTTGTGGACCCCGGGGGCTTGTTCGTCGCTGTCTCAACGAGTGTCCGGAGGGGGACTTGAACCCCCACGCCCGATAAAGGGCACTAGCACCTCAAGCTAGCGCGTCTGCCATTCCGCCACCCGGACGAGTGGACCTCGACAGCGCCTCGGCGCCGTCTCGGTGCGGGGAAAAACATAGCACGGCGGGGGCGGGCTCTCGCAAACCGCGTCCACCCGGCGCCGGTCACGGGCACCCGCGTCGGCGGCGGCGTGTAGCGTCCTGCCCGGCCCGGACCAACCGGTCAAGGGTGAGGAACGGGACGAGCGGCGCACCGGCCGCCGAGGACGGAGCGCCGCAGGTCATGATGGGTGGGCACCACGCCGCGTCGGGAGCGGCCGCCTGGGTGGCGGTCACGTCGACGGCACCGTTCGCGTTCGGCTGGCACCCCGTCTCGGAGGTCGGCGTGATGACCGGTGCGCTGGTCTGCGCGGGCGCCGCGCTGCTGCCCGACGCCGATCACCACAGCGGCACCATCGCTCACTCCCTCCCCCCGGTCTCCGAGGGCGTGACGAAGCTCGTCGCGACCGTCTCCGGCGGGCACCGCAACGGCACCCACTCGATCCTCGGCATCGCCGTCTTCACCGCGATCGCCTGGGTGATGGGCATGGTGTCCATCAGCACGGAGGCCTTCGGCGAGGTGCTGGTGGGTCCCGGCATCATGGCGGTCCTGCTCATCGCGTTCGCGCTGCGCGCCTGGAAGGTCACGGGCGGCCGACGCTGGTGGACCTGGACGCTGTCGCTGCTCCTGGCCGCCTGCGTGGCCGTGTTCGCGCCCGAGGAGTGGAACTGGATGCCGCTGGCGGTCGCGCTCGGCTGCACCGTGCACGTGCTGGGCGACCTCGTCACGACCGCCGGCGTCCCCCTCCTGTGGCCGCTGAAGTTCCGCTCCCCGTACTGGGTGCGGCGCTACCGCGTCCTGCCCTTCGACGACGTGTGGCGTGACGGCGGCAACCTCTCGCTGCCGATCCTCGGCGACGCCGGCTCGTGGCGCGAGTGGCTCGTCATGACACCGGTCAGCCTCTACGCCGTCGTCGGGGTGGCCTGGGCGGCCCTCGGGCAGATGGGCTTCGACACGCAACCCGTGTGGGAGCAGGTCACGACCTGGGCCGGTGCTATCGGCGGCTGACCGGCACGTCGCGCGCCGGTCAGCCGGGTCCGTCCCCCGTCAGGGCCGCCCGCAACCGGCGGTGCTCGGCCGCGGCCCCGGGCAGGGCCAGGCGCGGATCGTCGACGGCGCGGCCCGCGAGCACCGCGTCGAGGTAGCGGCGGTCCGCGTCGAGGCGGGCCGTCGCGTCCGTCGTCGGCGTCCCGTGGCCCGGCACGACGGCGTGGCACCGGGCCGCGTACGGCGCCAGGCGGTCCAGGGCGGCCAGATGGTCCGCGACGGCACGCGCCGCGTCGCCCGGCGCGGGGGCCGGCGCCGAGATCTCGTCGAGCGGGAGCGGGAGCTCGACGTCGCTCAGCACGTCGCCCGCGACGAGCACGCCGCTGCGGGGAAGCCAGAGGGCCCCGTGCCCGGGGGCGTGGCCGTCGTGAACCACGAGCTCGGTGGGCGGCAGGACGCCGTCCGGGTCGGGGACGGCGCACCCGGTCCCCGGCACGGGGTCGACACGCCCCAGGAGGTCGAGCACCTCGGCCGGGTGCTCCGCTCCCCCGTAGCGTCCGGCGTCGGCGCGCGCCTCCTCCAGCAACCGCCCCCGCCGCGCCCGCGCGACCCGCGCCGCCCGCGCGGTGGCCCATCGCGGCACGTCGAGGCCGAGCCGCGGGTGCCACAGCAGGTGGTCGTGGTGCGCGTGGGTCGCGTACCCGGCGGCGAGCCGGCCGCCGCGCGCCCCCACCTCGTCGGCGATCCCCGCGAGCTCGTCCGGCTCCCACGCCGGGTCGACCAGGAGCGCGGGGCGGCCGTCGACGCCGCCGGGCGCGAGCACCAGGGTGGTCGTGGTCCGCAGCCTGCGGGCGGTGCGCACGAGGACGTCCTCGACCCCGCGCGACCCCGCGACCACCGGCACGAACCCCATCCCCGCAGCCTACGGACGACACCCGCCAGGCGTGCCCCGTCCGTGACCGACGGGGACGTCACGGGCCGGCCGGAAAAACCGTGGACCGTCCGAGAGCGGGCCTGCCATGCTCCCCGCAGGCGGCACGCGGTCGGCGCGGGCCTGCACGCGAAGGAGGGCAGAACGATGGACGACGTCGTCGCGCGCGCCCTCCCGGAGACCCTCCGGCGGGCGGACACCACCCGAACCTGAGGGGCCCGAGACCGAGCTCCTCGACCTGAGCAGGAGTCTCGCGTGCACCAGCACACCCCTTCCCCCTCCCCCGTCACGCCGTCCTCCGTGGTCCCCTTCGGGGTCGACGCGGGCGGCGAGCTCCCCGTGGAGCCCGGACCCGACCAGCGGTGGTCCACGTGGACCACCGTCACCAAGGGCCAGCGCGGCCCCGAGCCGCGGCCGGGCTGGGTCGTCACCGCCGACGCCGCGCTCGACACCGAGCTCGGCGTGCTCAAGACCGGCAAGGAGGCGGACGTCTTCCTCGTCGAGCGCGCCGTGCCCGACGACCCGGCCCGCCGCAGCCTCCTCGCCGCCAAGCGGTACCGCGGCCGCGACCACCGCCAGTTCCACCGCGACGGCGAGTACACCGACGGGCGCCGCGTGCGCCGCACCCGCGACCAGCGCGCCGTCGAGGACCGCAAGTCGTCGTGGGGCAGGGCCGTCGCGGCGACCCAGTGGGCCGACGCGGAGTTCCTCGCCCTGTCCCGCCTGTGGGACGCGGGGGCGCCCGTGCCCTACCCCGTGCAGATCGACGGCACCGAGCTGCTGCTCGAGTTCGTGGGCCACGAGTCGGCGGACGGCACCGTCGAGGCCGCACCCCGCCTCGCCCGGACCCGTCCCGGCCGGGCGCAGCTCGCGGACTGGTTCGAGCAGCTGCGGTACGCGATGAGCGTCGTCGCGCGGCTCGGCTGGGCGCACGGCGACCTCTCGCCGTACAACATCCTCGTCGACGGCCTCGTCGACGATCCCGACGGCGACCCCGAGACAACGAGCGACGGCGGGCGCCTCGTGATCATCGACCTGCCCCAGGTCGTGGACCTCGTGGCCAACCCCTTCGGCGCCGAGCTGCTGCACCGCGACTGCCGCAACGTCTGCTCCTGGTTCACGGCGCGCGGCCTCGACGTCGACCCCGACGAGCTCTTCGCGGACGTCTTCGCGCAGGCCTGGTGAGCGCGCCGGTCAGCCGCCCGCACCGACGGAGTTGTCCGGCGCCCCGTCGCCGGGCGGCAGGTCGCCGCGCTCGACCGCCGGCCCGCCGGCCCCCGGCGTGCTGTCGGCGAGGGCGGCCAGCTCCTCGCTCGTGGGCACCCGGACGTTCGCGGCCGCCTCCCGGAGGGCGTCGTGGTCGGCGGCGCTCCCCGACACCCGCACGAGGGCGCCGTCGCGCACGACCGCGTACTCCTCGGCGTCGCCCGCCGTCCGCCGGAACGCACCGTCGTCCTCGACGCACGTCACCGGACCCTCGCGCTCCTCCCCGCCGACGCCCAGGACCGGCACGGTCGCGCAGTCGTCCACGGTCATCGAGCCACCGACGGCCGAGAGCATGAACGCCCGGCCGGCGGCGCCGCCGAAGTGGACCGAGAAGCCGTCGGCGCCGTAGACACCGGCCGCCGTCGGCACCACGGCGAACCCGTCGGCCGTGGTCGTGAGCACGTACCGGGGGTCCGCGCCCCACGCGTCGGCCGCCTCGGCGACCTCGTCCTGGCTCGCGGGCCCGGCGGACGCGTCCGGGGACGCGGCACCGGTGAGGCCGGCGCACCCGCTCAGGGCCACGGTCAGGGCGACCGGCAGGGCGACGGGCAGGGCGACGACGGCGGGCACGCCGCCTCGCGCGCGACGACGGTTCATGGGCGCCGATCATGCCACGGGGCTACCGTGGGCGGATGGGGACACCGGCCGCGTACGACGACGAGGCGCTGGCCACCTTCTTCGCCGACCTCGGCCTCGCGCTCGGCGCGGGCGACCTGGAGGACCTGTCCGAACGGTTCGACCTGCCGGCCCTGCACGCGGACCAGTCCGCGTCCACGGTGGTGACGTCGCCGGAGCAGGTGCTGGAGCTGCACCGCGCGCGGGCCGTGGCCGAGCGGGCCGCCGAGGCCGTCGCCGCCGTCCCCGAGCTGGGTGCGGTGGACGAGGCCGGCTGGGGGCTCCTGTGGGTGGCGGTGCGGTGGAGCTACCGCGACGAGCTGGCGGCCGAGCGCGCGAGCGAGGACGTCCGCTACCTCCTGCGCCGCGGCCGCGCCACGTTCGCCGTGTGCGTCGTCGCACCGGTCGACTGAGCCCGTCCGCTCTTCCCTCCCCGACCGTTCGGTGGTTATATATAAGTACTCGCTTATATCGCTAGGAGGTCGCCATGACCCTCACCATCGATCCGGCCGCCACCGCAGGCCTCGTGACCCGGGAGATCCGCACCGGCCGGCGTGACGGCGCCCCGACGAAGATCGCGGTCGCGCGCCGCACCTACACCACCGACCGCCCCGACCTGTGGGAGGCCGTCACGACCCCGGAGCGCATCGCGCGCTGGTTCCTGCCGGTCAGCGGCGACCTCACCGTCGGCGGGCGCTACCAGCTCGAGGGCAACGCCGGGGGCACCGTCGAGCGCTGCGACGCACCCGAGAGGTTCGCCGTCACCTGGGAGTTCGGGGGCTCCGTCTCCTGGTTGGAGGTCTCCCTGACCGAGACGGGCACCGGCACCGTGCTGGAGCTCGTCCACGAGGCCTCGGTGCCGCAGGAGCTGTGGGACCAGTACGGGCCCGGCGCCACGGGCGTCGGCTGGGACCTCGGCCTCGTGGGGCTGGGGCTGCACGTCGCGGACCCGGGCGCCCCGTTCGACCCGCAGGCCGCGGAGGCCTGGTCCCTGTCCCCGGAGGGCGTCGAGTTCGCCCGCCTCGCCGCCGCGGGATGGGCCGACGCCGCGATCGCCGACGGGGACGCCCCGGACGCCGCCCGCGCGGCCGCCGAGCGCACGGTCGCGTTCTACACCACGGCGCCGGAGGCCTGATGCCCGAGGCGGCCGGCGACCCCCGGGCGGCTCCCGGCCGCGGCGTCTTCGAGGCGTTGGGCGACCCGGTCCGGCGCCGCCTGCTGGAGCTGCTCGCCGGGGGCGAGCGGCCCGCGGGGGCTCTGGTCGGGGCCCTGCAGGCCGAGACCCGGATCTCCCAGCCCGCGGTCTCCCAGCACCTGCGGGTGCTGCGGGACGCCCACCTCGTGACCGTCCGGGCGGAGGGCACGCTGCGCCTCTATGCGGTCGACGACGCCGGGCTCGACGTCGTGCGTGCCTGGCTGGCCCGCTTCACCGAGCCGTTCGCGCAGCCGCTCGACGCCCTCGAGACGGAGCTGGCACGCGGGCGACGGGCACGACGCGCGGCGACGGGACGCACCGGGGTCGGCGCGGGGGGCGAGCCCTCGCAGGACCGGGCCGGCTGAGCCTCAGCCTCCGGTCGGGGCCAGGTCACGGCGCAGGACCCACCGCGGCAGGCGCCCGCTGGTGGCGGCCGTGCCGCCGACCCGGTCGAAGCCCACGGACTCGAACAGCCCCACCGTGCCCACGAACGCCGCGCCCACCGGGACACGGCGCCCGGGCTCCGGCTCGATCGGGAAGCCCTGGACGGCGTGCGCCCCCTGGTCGCGCGCGTAGTCCACGGCCGCGGCGAGCAGCGCGCGGGCCACCCCCTGACGGCGGTAGCCCGGCCGGACGACGAAGCACATCACGGCCCAGGTCGTCGCCCACTCGGCCTCCTCGACGCGGGGCAGCACCCGCGAACGCTGGAGCGACGACGCCGCGGACACCGGCGCGAGGCCCACCCAGCCGACCACCGTGTCCCCCGAGCCCTCCTGCCCCTCCCGGCCCTGCGTGTCCGGGAGGTAGGCGAGGAGGCCGGGGGCCGGGGTGCGGCCGGACAGGTCCTTCAGGTGGTCGCGCCGGCCGCCGACGGGCAGCCCGCGGGGCTGGCGCCAGTGCAGGCACCAGCAGGCGTCGGGCCGGCCGCGCGGGTTGAGCATCGTCACCACGTCGTCGAACCGGTCCACCCCCGCCGGTGCGATCCGGAGCCCGGAGGTCATGCCCGCCAGGCTAGGCGGCGGCGGGCCGGCACGCCCGGGCGCCGGCGTCACCGGAAGTCCCGCGACCGCGTCGCCACCGGCAGCCGCAGCGGCGCGAGGTGCTCGGCGAGCAGGTTGACCGCGCCGTCGGCGCTCTCGACCCGGCCGCGGACCACCATCGCGGGCGCGCCGCGCGCCACGGTCCGGAACCGGCGCCACAACCCCGCGGTGCAGATGACGTTGAGCAGCCCCGTCTCGTCCTCGAGCGACAGGAACGTCACGCCGCCCGCCGTGCCCGGGCGCTGCCGGTGCGTCACGACGCCGCCCACCGCCACCCGCCGGCCGGGCTCCGTGGCGCACACCCCCGCGACGGTGAGCACCCCCGCCCTCTCCAGCCCCTCGCGCACGTGCTCCAGCGGCGACGTCGATCCGGGCGTGATGCCCGTGGCCCAGGCGTCGGCGACGTCCGTCTCGACCGGGGTCATCCCCGGCAGGGTCGGGGCGTCGACGCCGACGGACACGCCCGGCAGGGTGCCCGGCCCCTCCTGGCCGAGCGCCCCCGCCGCCCACAGCGCCTCGCGGCGCCCGGCGCCCAGGCCCTCGGTGGCGCCCGCGGTGGCGAGCGCCTCCAGCTGGGCGGTGCTGAGCCCGACGCGGCGGGCCAGGTCGCGCAGGTCGCGGAACGGGCCGTGCTCGGCCCGCTCGGCGACCATCTGCTCGGCCAGGTCCTCGCCGACGCCGCGCACCGCGGACAGCCCGATCCGCACGGCGAGCGCCGGGTCGGGCGGCGGCCCGAAGCCGCCGTCCTCGCGGGGCGGCTCCCCGGACCCGTCCCGCGCCAGCCGCTCCACGCAGGCCAGCGCCCGGGAGGCGTTGACGTCCGGGCGCAGCACCTGCACCCCGTGCCGGCGGGCGTCGGCGGCGAGCGACTGCGGCGAGTAGAACCCCATGGGTTGCGCCGCCAGGAGCCCGGCGTAGAACGCGGCCGGGTGGTGCACCTTGAGCCACGAGCTCGCGTACACGAGGTAGGCGAACGAGTAGGCGTGCGACTCGGGGAAGCCGAAGTCGGCGAACGCCTTGAGCTTGTCGTAGATCTCCTCGCGCACGGCCGGGTCGTCCACCCCCTTCTTCCGCATCCCCTCCATGAGTCGCCCGCGCAGGGCCTCCATCCGCTCGACGGACCGCTTGGAGCCCATCGCCCGACGCAGCCGGTCGGACTCGGCGGGGGTGAACCCCGCCACGTCGATCGCCATCTGCATGAGCTGCTCCTGGAACAGGGGCACGCCCTTGGTCTTGCTCAGGGACTTCTCCAGCAGCGGGTGCAGGTAGGTCACGGGCTCGCGGCCGCGGGCCCGCTCGATGTACGGGTGCACGGACCCGCCCTGGATGGGGCCGGGCCGGATGAGCGCGACCTCGATGACGATGTCGTAGAACACCCGGGGCCGCAGGCGCGGCAGGGTGGCCATCTGGGCGCGCGACTCCACCTGGAACACCCCGACCGTGTCGGCGGCGCACAGCAGGTCGTACACCTCCGGGTCGTCGTCGGGCAGGCCGTGCAGCGTGAGCCGCTCCCCCGTGTGCTCGGCGACGGAGTCGAACGCGTACCGGATGGCGGTGAGCATCCCGAGGCCGAGCAGGTCGAACTTCACCAGCCCGGCGTCCGCGCAGTCCTCCTTGTCCCACTGCAGCACCGTGCGCCCCTCCATCCGCGCCCACTCCACGGGGCAGACCTCGATCACCGGGCGGTCGCACATGACCATCCCGCCGGAGTGGATGCCCAGGTGGCGCGGCAGGCGCAGCATGCGGTCCGCCAGGTCGAGCACGGGGCCGGGGATCTGCCCCTCCTCCTCGGCCGACGGCGGCCGCTGCGCAGGCACGACGTCGTGGGCGTCGTCGGCACGCCGCGCCTCGCCCTCGTCCGTCGCGAGGGGGTCGACGACGCGGCCGTAGCCGAGGGACGGCGTCCAGTCCCTCGGGCCGGTCCCCGGCAGGTGCCCCTGGTAGGGGCGATCGGAACGCGGCTGGCCGGCCCCCGTCGGGAGCGCCTCCGCCGGGCCCCACAGCGCGGCCACGCGCGCGTCCTTGGCCGCGGCCCGGTTCACCGGCGTCCCGCCCCCGGAGCCGCCGGAGCCCGCGGCCGCCCGGGCGGCCTGCGCCGCGGCGTCGGCCGCCGGGCTGGCCGGGTCCGGCCCCCGCAGCGACCCCCAGCGCTCGATGGACTTGCTCCACGCGTCCTGCTGCCCGACGTCGTACCCGAGGGCGCGGGCGGCGTCGCGCACCGCGGACCGCGGCCGGTAGGAGATCACGTTGGCGACCTGCGCCGCGTGCTGCCGGCCGAACTTCGCATAGACGTGCTGGATGACCTCCTCGCGGCGCCCGGACTCGATGTCGATGTCGATGTCCGGCGGCCCGTCCCGCTCGGGCGCGAGGAAGCGCTCGAACAGCAGGCCGTGCTTCACGGCGTCGACCGCGGTGATGCCCAGCGCGTAGCAGACCGCCGAGTTGGCGGCGCTCCCGCGGCCCTGGCACAGGATCCCCTCCCGGCGGCAGAACTCCACGAGGTCGTAGACGACGAGGAAGTAACCGGGGAAGGTCAGGTCCTCGATGACGCGCAGCTCGTGGTCGATCTGCGCCCACGCCGCACTGTTCCCGGCACTGTTCCCGTCCCCGTTCCCGGCACCGCCCGCCGCGGGCCGCGGGCCGTACCGCTCCGTGGCGCCCCGCCGCACCAGCTCGCGCAGCCAGCTGGCCTCGTCGTGACCCGCCGGCACCGGGTAGGGCGGCAGGTTCGGCGCCACCAGGCGCAGGTCGAAGGCGCACTCCGCCGCGAGCCCCGCCGCCGTGGGGACGGCGCGCGGGTGGCGCCGGTGCAGCGCACGCATCTCGGCGGCCGAGCGCAGGTGCGCGACCGGTGCACCGGGCAGCCAGCCGTCCAGGCCCTCGAGCGAGGAGCGCGCCCGCACGGCGGCCAGGGCGCCCGCCAGGTCCGCGTCGCGCGGGCGGGCGTAGTGCGCGTTCGCCGTCGCGACGAGCGGCAGGCGCGCGTCCTGGGCGAGGGCGGCGAGCGCGTCGTGCAGGTCGGCGTCGCGCGGGTCACCGGTCGCGGTGAGCTCGACGGCCACGTTGTCGCGGCCGAACGTGGCGACCAGCAGGTCGAGCTCGCGACGCGCCGCGTCGACACCGCCCGCCGGGGCGGTGAGGGCGCGCCGGACGGCACCCTTGCGGCACCCGGTGAGCACGAGCCACTCGCCGCCCGCCTCGGCGCCGAGGTGCTCGAGGTCGTACCGGGCCTTGCCCTTGACCCCGGCGTCCAGGTGGGCGGTCGCGATCGCGCGGGACAGGTTCCGGTAACCCTGGTCGCCGCGCGCCAGCACCAGCAGGTGGGTGGCCCGCGGGTCGGGGACGCCGGTGGGCGGGTCGAGCACCGGCCGGCTCCCGGCGGTCCCCGGCGCCGCGCCGGGGGTCACCGGGGCGGGCAGGTGCAGCTCGGCGCCGAAGACCGTGGGCAGCCCCACCTTGCGCGCCGCCTCCGCGAAGCGCACCACCCCGTACAGCCCGTCGTGGTCGGTCAGCGCCAGCGCCTCCAGCCCGAGGCGCGCGCCCTCGGCCGCCAGCTCCTCCGGGTGCGACGCACCGTCGAGGAAGCTGAACGCCGAGTGCGCGTGCAGCTCGGCGTACCCGCCCGTCATCCGCCCCGTCACCGCCCTTCCCTCGCCGAGACCGCGGTCCCGCTCCGCCTCAGTCATAGAACGCCTCCACCTGCCACCGGCCGCCGGACTGCGCCAGCAGCAGCGCCCGCCCGTCGTCGAGCACCGCCTGCAGGTAGACGCGGCGGGCTCCCCCGTCCGCCGACCACCAGCGCTCGGCGAGCGGCCAGGGGCCGGCCCAGCCGGTCACCGCGGCCATGTCCTGCGCCCGGCCTGCCCCGCCCGTGCACGCGACCGCGGCGGGCTCCCCGCTCATCGCGAGCCGGGCGTCCACGACGACGTCGCGCCCCGCGGCGTCGAGCACGCGGGCGGGCACCGGCTCGTCCGGCAGCCCGGCGGGCGCGGGGCTGGGCAGGGCGCCCGGCCAGGGCAGGCCCGGGTCGCGGCCTGCGCCGCCCTCCGTGCCGAAGGGCACGAGCCGCACCCGGTCGCGGGGCCCGCGGCCGCCCTGCAGCTCCACCGTGAGCACGGCGTGCCCGCCGAGCAGCCCCTGCACCCGCCCGAGCGCCCGCCGGGCGCGCTCGCCCTCGCCGGCGTCCGCGCCCCACAGGCCGGGCTGGTGGGTCGTCGCCGGGACGACGTCCTCCGCCGCCAGCGCCAGGTACGCGATCGGCGCGACGACCGGGTCCGCCTCACCCCCGCGCCGGGCGGACGTCGCGGTCAGCCAGCCCTCGAGCTGCCACCGCACCCGGTCGGTGATCCGCGCCGCGCTCATGCCGCCGGCCGCGGCGTCGTCCGTGCGCCACACGCGCTCCAGCACGGCGCCCTCGCCCGCCTCCCCGCCGACGTCGTCCCCGCCGAGGTCGGCGCCCGCGGTGCGCGCGGTGATCCGCAGCCGCCCGCAGGCCAGCCCGCGCGTGGCGAGCAGGTCGTGCAGCGCGGTGGCCAGGCGGCGCGCGGCGAAGGTCGCGACGTCGACCCGCAGGGCGGGCGGGTCGAGCTCCTCCGCGACGGCCAGGTCCTCCTCGACGCGGCGCCGCGCCGGCGGGCGCAGGTCCTCGCCGCGGGCCAGCCGCTGCGCCCAGGCGCCGAGATCGCCGAACCGCGCCTGCACGCTCGCGGCGGGCAGGGCGGCCAGGTCGCCGAGGGTGCGCAGGCCGAGCCGCCACCACAGCCCGGCCGCCTCCCGCACGGCGGCCACGCCGGCCGGGTCGCAGACGGCGTGCACCAGCTCTCCCACGGGGCGGTCGGCGAGGAACGCCGCGGACCCGCCCAGGGGAACGACGGCGTCCTCGCGGGCGGCCAGCACCGCCGCGAGCAGCCCGTCGGCGACGCCCACCTGGCTCTCGTGCCCGGTACGCGCGGCGACGGCGCCCACCAGCGCCTGCGCCAGCGCGAGCTCGGAGCCGTGGTAGCGCGCGGCCCCGCCCGCCGGCAGCAGGAGCAGCCCCGGTCGGGCGACCTCCAGGCCCGCCACCACCGTCTCGGCGGCGAGCGCCACCGGCTCGAACTCCCGCGCGTCGCGGGCGTCGTCGGCCGCCAGCAGCGCCACCTCGGGGCATCGTTCCTGCGCCTGCCGGCGCCGCATCCCCCGCCGCACCCCCTGGGCGCGGGCGACCGCCGAGACCGCCACGACGGTGTGCCCCGCGCCCGACCCGCCGCCCGAGCGGGCGCCGAGCACCGCCGCAGGCACGTGCGCGTCCAGCCCCGCGCCCGCCAGGGCCGCGACCACCGGCCAGTCCGGGACCCACAGCACGGCCGTCCTCGACGCGCCCCCGGACGAGGCCGCCCCGAGCAGCCCTCCGCCAGCCTCCTTGCCGCCCGCCATCACGCCACCCGCAGCCGAGCAGGGCTCCGACCGGCGCCGACGGCGCGCTCGGGCCCGTGCTCGTCGGTGCGCTCGTCGGTGCGCTCGTCGGTGCGCTCGACGGTGTGCTCGGCGAGGCCCTGACCGACGCCCGGAGCAGCGGGCCCGCCGACGACCCGCTCGACCCGCAGCGGCACGTCCACCTCGATCTCGAGGGGCCGGGCGGCGGCCCCGCGCCCGGTGCGCCGCACGCGCAGGGTGCGGCGGCGCAGCCAGCCGGCGCCGTGATCGACGCCGGACCAGGTGCCGCCCCGCGCGTCGAGGGTGACGTGCGCGCCGGGCCACGCCGCCTGCGCCACCAGCACCGCGCCCCGCTCCCGGGCGCGCGCGGCCAGCCGGCGCCGGTCGCCGTCGAGCAGCGTGGCGCCGGGGCCGACGACCACCACGTCCATCCCGTCGAGCAGCGCGGCGAGGGCCGCCGGCGCGTCCGGGCCGGGGGCGGGCACGAGCACGGTCCGCCCGAGCGCGATCCCGGCGTCCGCGGCGGCCAGCATCCCGACGCCCGGCGCGCCGACGAGCGCGACCCACGCGCCGGACCGCGACGCCTCCGCCAGCAGCGCGAGCAGGAGCGTGGTCGAGCCGCGCACGGCGAGCACCGTGCCCGCGGCCAGGCCGCCGTCGGGCAGGAGGCCCGCCAGCGCCGGGTGCACCGGCAGCAGGCGGCCGCCCGGCTCCGTCGCACGACCGCCGAGGCGCCGGCCGGGGTGCGGGAGGGAATGCTGGGCGGCGCGCTGGCCGGTGCGCTGCTCCGCCGCCCGCAGCGCGGCCCGCGCGACGGCGGCACGATCGACGGCGGCACGGTCGAGCGGGCGGTCGCGCTCGGACAGCGGGCGGACCGCGGTCCGCGGCGGGGCGACGACCGTCACGCGACCTCCCCCCGAGCCCACGCGGGCGGCACCCGGCAGACCAATGCTCAGCAACGACCGGACGACGGTCGTCGAGTCGAACATCTGTTCGAACACTGCCAGTAGACGTCCCGACGGCGACGGCTGTCAACCGCGCAGGTCGCCGCCATTTCCGTGGCCGCATCCCGTCGCCCCGCACGCATCGTGCGTGCTGACTCGTTCCCCGTTCGGCGGAAATGAGGAACAAGTCAGCACGCACGTCGATCGCGCGGACACCTCTCGTGTACGCTGCCCTCGACATACCGCGCAGTCGGTATGTCGAGCGAAGGGGCTCCCGGGAGCAGACTGGGCCCTCGACGACGAGGAGGTCGACCGTGCAGATCGTGGGCGCCGTGCTGGACCGCACGGGGGTGTCCCCGCCGTACGCCACCGCCGGGGCGTTGCGTACCTCCACCCTCGACCTCGACCCACCCGGCCCCGGCGAGATCCTGGTCCGCATCGAGGCCGCGGGGCTGTGCCACTCCGACCTGTCCGTCGTGGACGGCAACCGGGTGCGCCCCGTCCCGATGCTCCTCGGCCACGAGGCCGCCGGGATCGTCGAGGCCCACGGCGACGCAGTCGCGCCCGAGGCCGGGCTCGCCGTCGGCACCCGCGTCGTCATGACCTTCCTGCCGCGCTGCGGTCGCTGCGCCGCGTGCGCCACCGACGGGCGGCTGCCCTGCACCGTGGGGTCCGCGGCCAACGCCGCGGGCACCCTGGTCGGCGGTGCGCACCGCCTGCACCGCGACGGCGCCGAGGTGCACCACCACCTGGGCGTCAGCGCGTTCGCCACCCACGCCGTCGTGTCGGCCACGTCCGTCGTGCCCGTGCCCGACGACGTCCCCGCCGACGTCGCGGCCCTCCTGGGGTGCGCGGTCCTCACCGGCGGCGGCGCGGTGCTCAACGCCGGCCGGCCGGCGACGGGCGACACCGTGGCCGTCGTCGGCCTGGGCGGCGTCGGGATGGCGGCCCTGCTGGTCGCCCAGGCGCTCGGCCACGAGGTGATCGGCGTCGACACGACGACGAGCAAGCTCGACCTCGCGCGCGACCTGGGCGCCCGTGCCCTGACGCCCGACGAGGCGGTCGACGCCGACGTCCGGGCCCTCGTCGTCGTCGAGGCCGCCGGCAACGCCCGCGCCTTCGAGACCGCCTACGCCCTGACCGCGCCCGGCGGCACCACCGTCACCGTCGGGCTGCCCGGCCCGGAGGCCCGGGCGAGCATCTCCCCGCTGAGCCTGACCGCCGAGGCACGCACCATCGTCGGCTCCTACCTCGGTTCAGCCGTCCCGAACCGGGACATCCCCCGCTACGTGGATCTCTGGCGCGCGGGACGACTGCCGCTGGAACGACTCGTCTCGGCCCGCATCGGGCTCGAGGACCTGCCGGCCGCCCTGGACCGGCTCGCCGCCGGCGCAGAGCTGCGCCAGCTCATCACCTTCGACGAGAGGATCACCGCATGACCACCGCTCCTGCGCCCCGACACGACACCCCGCGCGTCGCCGTCGTCACCGGCGGGGCCCGCGGCATCGGCGCCGCGACCGCGCGCCGCCTGGCCGCCGACGGGCACGCCGTCGCCGTCCTCGACCTCCTTCAGGAGCAGGCCGCCGAGACCGCCGCCGGCATCGTCGCCGGCGGCGGGCGGGCGATCGGGATCGGCGTGGACGTCGCCGACGCCGCGGCCGTCGAGGCCGCCGTCGCGCGCGTGACGGACGAGCTCGGCGCGCCGACGATCGTCGTGAACAACGCCGGCATCCTGCGCGACAACCTGCTGTTCAAGATGTCCGAGGACGACTGGGACGCCGTGCTGCGCGTGCACCTGCGCGGCGCGTTCGTCGTGACCCGGGCCGTGCAGGCGCACATGGTCTCCGCCGGCTGGGGCCGCGTGGTCAACCTGTCCAGCACGTCCGCGCTGGGCAACCGCGGGCAGGCGAACTACTCCGCCGCGAAGGCGGGCATGCAGGGGTTCACCAAGACGCTCGCGATCGAGCTGGGCAAGTTCGGCGTCACCGCCAACGCCGTGGCACCGGGCGTCATCGCCACCGACATGATCGCGGCGACGGCCGAGCGCATCGGCATGACCCCCGAGGAGTTCCACGCCGCGGCGGCCAAGGACGTGCCCGTCGGGCGGGTCGGGCAGCCGGAGGACATCGCCGCCGCCGTGTCGTTCTTCTGCTCCGAGGAGGCGTCGTTCGTCTCGGGCCAGGTGCTCTACGTGGCGGGCGGGCCGAAGGCATGAGCGCGGACGCCGCCGGGTCGCCGGCGAGCACCGCGCCGTCGACGATCCGGGTCTCCTCCCCCGCCGCGCTGGCCGACGCCGTCGGGCAGCGCGCCACCGGCGAGTGGTACACGATCGCGCAGGACCGCATCGACGCGTTCGCCGACGCCACCGAGGACCTGCAGTGGATCCACGTCGACCCGTGGCGCGCCGCCGACGGCCCGTTCGGCACGACCATCGCGCACGGGTTCCTCACCCTGTCCCTGCTGCCCCGGCTGGCGTCGTCGCTGGTCGAGGTGGGCGGCGTGGCGATGGCGATGAACTACGGGCTCGACAAGGTGCGGTTCCTGCACCCCGTGCCCGCCGGGTCGCGCGTGCGCGCGACGACGGAGCTCACCGGCGCCGAGACCGTCGCGCAGGGCGTGCGCCTGGCCTCGACCGTGACCGTCGAGATCGAGGGGGTCGACAAGCCGGCCCTCGTCGCGCAGACGCTCACGCTGTACGTCCCCACGCCGTAGCGCGGCGTCGGGTGCCCCGGCGACGGCAGGGACACCCGACGCCCGGTCGGGCAGGATGGCGCCATGACGGACACGCCGACGAGCGCCCCGGTCGCGCCAGGCACGCCCCGCACGCTCGCCCAGCGGCAGGAGGACACCCTGGCGATGCTCCGCACCCCGGTGCGGGACGTCTGGGTCGCCACCGCCTCGACGGCTCCAGACGGCACGCCCGCGCCGTACCTGGTGCCGCTGTCCATGGCGTGGATCGACGAGCGCGTCGTCCTCGCGCTCGACGCGACCTCGCGCACCGGCCGCAGCCTGCTCGACACCCGCACGGCCCGGCTCTCGCTGGGCGGCACGCGCGACGTCGTCATGATCGACGCCGACCTCGAGCGCTCGGTCCGCGTCGCCGAGGCGCCGGCGGAGATCGGCGAGGGCTACGCCGCGCAGGCGGACTGGGACCCGCGCCCCGGCGGCGAGCACGACGTCTACCTCGTCCTGCGCCCCCGGCGCGTCCAGGCGTGGCGCGAGGTCGACGAGCTCGCCGGCCGCACCCTCATGCGCGACGGCGAATGGCTCTGAGCGCGCCCCCTCCCTCGACGTAGCGATTCCGTCGTCGTCGTCACCGCCTGGAACCGACAGCGATCGCTACGTCGAGGGCGACGCGCGCTACGCGACGCGTTCCAGCACCATCGCCATGCCCTGCCCACCGCCGACGCACATGGTCTCCAGCCCGTACCGGCCGCCGGAGACCTCGAGCCCGTTGATCAGCGTGGACGTGATGCGCGCGCCGGTCATGCCGAAGGGGTGCCCGACGGCGATGGCGCCGCCGTGCACGTTGAGGCGCTCGTCGTCGATGCCGAGCTCGAGCGCGGACGCGACGACCTGCGCGGCGAACGCCTCGTTGATCTCGACGAGGTCCATGTCGTCGATCCCGAGCCCCGCGCGGGCCAGCGCCTGCCGGCTCGCCTCCATCGGGCCCAGGCCCATGATCTCGGGCGACAGGCCCGTGACGCCGGTCGACACGATGCGCGCCAGCGGCGTCAGGCCGAGCTCCTCGACCACGCGGTCGGAGACCACGACGACGGCGGCCGCGCCGTCGTTGAGCGGGCACGCGTTGCCGGCGGTGACGGTGCCGTCGGGGCGGAACACCGGGTCGAGGGTCGCGAGCTTCTCGACCGTCGTGCCGGGGCGCGGCCCGTCGTCCGCGGACACCACCGTGCCGTCGTCCAGCGTGACGGGTGTGATGTCCCGCGCCCAGAACCCGTCCGCGATCGACGCCTCGGCGCGCTGCTGGCTGCGTGCCGCGAACTCGTCCTGGTCACGGCGCGAGATGCCCCGCAGGTCCGCGACGTTCTCCGCCGTCTGCCCCATGGCGACGTAGACGTCCGGCAGGGCGCCGTCGGCGCGCGGGTCCCTCCACGTCCCGGCGCCGCCGACGGCGCGCTTCTCCGTGCGCTCCAGGGCGTCGGCGAAGCGCGGGTTCGTGAGGTCGACGCCGGGGATCTCGTCGCTCGACCCGACGGCCATCCCGCTCACCGACTCGACGCCGGCGGACACGAAGACGTCGCCCTCCCCCGCCTTGATGGCGTGGAACGCCATGCGCGTGGTCTGCAGGCTGGAGGAGCAGTAGCGGGTCACGGTGGTGCCGGGCACGGAGTCCCAGCCGTTCAGCACGGCGACGACGCGGGCCAGGTTCATGCCCTGCCGGCCGCCGGGCAGGCCGCAGCCCAGCAGAAGGTCGTCGATCCGGGCCGGGTCGAGCCCGGGCACTTGCGCGACGGCGGCCTCGACCATCCGCGCGGCGAGGTCGTCCGCCCGGACGTCCTTGAGCGAGCCCTTGTGCGCGCGGCCGATCGGCGAGCGCGCGGTGGCGACGATGTACGCCTCGGTCATGTCAGCTCCCTTTCTTCCTGCTCGGACTGAGCACTTGTCGCGAGAGGCTCCGGTTCAGACGAAGGCCGCGTGGCCGGTGATCTCGCGGCCGACGATGAGGTTGTTCATGTCCCGGGTGCCCTCGAACGTGTACACGGCCTCGGCGTCGGCGAAGTACCGCGCGACGCCGGTGTCGAGGGTGATGCCGTTGCCGCCGCACGCCTCGCGGGCGAGCGCGACGGTCTCGCGCATGCGGGTGGTGACGAACGACTTGGCCATCGCGGCGTGCGCGTCGCGCTGCGTCCCGGCGTCCTGCAGCTGCGAGACGCGCACGCACACGGCGAGGCTCGCGGTGACGTTGGCGAGCGCGGTGGCGAGCTTGTCCTGGATCAGCTGGTAGCTGGCGATCGGATTCCCGAACTGCTCGCGCTGCCTCGTGTACGCGACGGCGGCCTCGTACGCGCCGATCATCGTGCCCAGCGACTGCCAGGACACGCCGTCGCGGGTGACGCGCAGCACCTGGGCGACGTCGCGGAACCGGTCGATGCGCTGGAGCCGGTCGGCCTCGGCGACCTGGACGCCGTCGAGCGTGATGTCCGCGTTCTGCACGATGCGCAGCGACTGCTTGCGCTCGATCTTGGTGGCGGTGAAGCCCGGCGTGCCCTTGCGGACGAGGAAGCCCTTGACCTGGTCGTCGGCGGTGTCCTTGGCCCAGATCACGACGACGTCGGCGAACGTGGCGTTGCCGATCCAGCGCTTGGCGCCGTGCAGCGTCCAGGTGTCGCCGTGGCGGGTGGCGGTGGTGCGCAGCCCCTTCGCGGTGTCGGAGCCGGACAGCGGCTCGGTGAGGCCGAACGCGCCGATGACGTCGCCGCTCGCCATCGGGGGCAGCCACTGCGCCCGCTGCTCGGGCGAGCCGCCGAGGCCGATGGCGCTCATCGCGAGCCCGGAGGACACGCCGATGAAGGTGCAGAAGGAGGAGTCGACGCGGGCCAGCTCCATGCCGATCCAGCCGCGGAACACTGCCGAGCTCTCGAACGGCGCGCACTCGGGCCACGCCGCGCCCACCGTGCCGAGCTCGGCGAACGGCTTGAAGAGGTGGACGGGGCACTCCGCGCGCTCCCAGTAGTCGTCCGCGAGGGGCCGCACCTCGCGCTCCATGAACTCGCGCACGGCGAGCGCCGCCTCCTGCTCGCGGGGGGTGAGCAGGTCCTGGAAGCCGTAGAAGTCGGCGTCGAGCACCGCTGGGGCGATGGGCGAGGTGGTGGTCGAGGCGGGGGTGGCGCCGGTGGCGGTCTCGATGGTCGAGCCGGCCGGGGAGGTGAACGTCATCGTTGCTCCGATCGTCGTCGAACGCGACCAGTGTGCACCCGGATGCATCATTTTCCAAGATGTTGCACGAACCTCGCCCCGCGACACTAGGCTGCCGTCATGCCGGACAGCGCCACGAGCACCCCGACCGCCTCGCACGATGCCGGGCGGGACGACGAGCACGACGACGCCCCGATCGCGACCGTCGGCCTCGAGGCCGCGCCCACGCCGCTGTCCCTGCGCCTCGCACCCGGCGCCCACGCCGACGCGCGGCGGGCGTTCGACCTCGCGCGCGAGACGTTCGTCGCGGGCCGGCGCCTCGACATGGGGCCGCTGGCCGCGAGCCTCGGCGTCGACCGGACGTCCGTGTTCCGGTGGGTCGGCAACCGCGACGCCCTGCTCACCGAGGTGCTGTGGTCGCTCGCCGTCCCGACGCTGGTCCAGGCCGACCGCGCGACGGCCTCTCGGACCGGGGCGGAGCGGGTCGCCGACCTCCTCACGCGCTTCGCGGGCGACCTCATCACCGCCCCCTACTTCCGGGACTTCCTCACCCGCGAGCCCGCCCGCGCCCTGCGGCTGCTGACGACGAAGGCCAGCCCCATCCAGCACCGGTTCCTCGCGACCTGCGAGTGGCTGGTGCGCACCCACCTCGGCGACACCCCGTTCGGTGCCGACGACGACGGCGGGAGCGGCATCGACCCGGCGTCGCTCGCGTACCTGCTGGTGCGCATCTCCGAGTCGTTCACCTACGCCGACCTGATCACGGGCGAGACGCCCGAGGCGGACCGTGCCGCCGTCGCGTTCCGCCACCTGCTGCGGGTGCCGTCGAGCCCCGCCTGAACCGCCCCCGACACCGCCACCAGAGACCCAGGAGCACCGATGCCCCGCGCCCGCCACCCGTTCCCGCTGCGCTGGAACGACAACGACCAGTACGGCCACGTCAACAACACCGTGTACTACGCCGCGATGGACACCGCCGTGAACGCGTGGATGATCGCCCACGGCGGGCTCGACCCGCAGGGCGACGTGATCGGGCTGTGCGTCGCGTCGTCGTGCGAGTTCCGCGCCCCGGCGTCCTATCCCGAGGAGCTCGAGGTCGGGATCGGCGTGGAGCGCCTGGGGCGCACCAGCCTCACCTGGGACCTGCACGTGCTGCGCGCGGGCGGCGACGAGCCCATCGCGGTCGGGCGGTTCACGCACGTGTTCGTCGACGAGCCCACCCGGCGCCCGGTGCCCGTGCCGGACGGCGTCCGGCAGGCCGTCGCCACCCTCCAGGCCTGATCCACTCCGCGACCATTCGCCGCGCCGAACAGGCGGTTGACACCGCGATGGGCGCCGACGTGGCGCGATAACGGTGTCAACCGCCTGTTCGGCGCACGGGGCAGACCTGTTCGCCTCACATACCGACTGCGCGGTATGCTCGCTCGAGCCCCGGGACGACCGGGTCGACGGAAGGTGGTCATCGATGACCGACGTGCCCGGACTGGACACCGCAGGGCTGCGGGCGTGGCTGGAGCGGGAGCACCCCGAGCTCGCCCGCGGCACGGCCGACGGAGGCACCGGCGGCGAGCTCACCGCGAGCGTCGTCGCCGGCGGCCGCAGCAACCTCACGTACCGCGTCGACGGGGCCCGCGTGCCGCTCGTCGTCCGGCGTCCGCCGCTGGGCCACGTGCTGTCCACCGCGCACGACATGCGTCGCGAGCACCGCGTCGTCACCGCCCTCGCGGGCAGCCCCGTCCCGGTGCCCCGCACCGTCGACGTCGTCGACGACAGCGACCGCGGCGAGGTCACCGGCACCGTCTTCTTCGTCATGGAGCACGTGGCGGGCACGGTGCTGTCCCGCCCGGGGCAGAACTCCGCCTTCACGACCGGCGGCCTGCACGCCCTCGGGATCGAGCTGGCGCAGGTGCTCGCCGACCTGCACGCCGTGGACCCGGCCGCCGTCGGCCTCACGGACTTCGGCCGCCCCGACGGATACCTCGACCGGCAGGTCGCCACCTGGCGGCGCCAGTACGACGCCTCCCGCTCCCGCCCCCAGCCCCGCCTCGACGCCCTGCAGGACCGGCTCGCCGCGAGCGTCCCGGCGCCGGGAGGTCGGGCCGGCATCGTGCACGGCGACTACCGGCTCGACAACGCGATCGTCGCCGGGCCGCCCGACGCGCCCCGGATCGCCGCCGTCCTCGACTGGGAGATGGCGACGCTCGGCGACCCCCTGGTCGACCTCGGCATCCTCGGCCTGTACTGGGACATCCGCGGCCTCACCGGCACCGGCGGTCCCGACGACGGGACGGGCGACGGTTCCGCAGACGCCGACGACGGCGCGCTGAGCGCCGTCGTCCCCGGTGCGGGCTACCCCGAGTTCGCCGAGCTCGTCGACGCCTACGCGGAGCGGTCGGGTGCCGCGCCGCCCGACCTGTGGTGGTACCGCGCGTTCGCCGCGTACAAGCTCGCCGTGATCCTCGAGGGCATCCACTACCGCTACCGGGCGGGCGAGACCGTGGGCGACGGCTTCGACCGAATCGGCGCCCTCGTCGCCCCGCTGGCCGAGGACGGTCTCGCGCACCTGCCCTCGACGACACCGAGCACGACGCCGGGCACGACACCGGGCACGACACCGGGCACGACGTCGAGCACGACACCGCCCACGACGCCCGCCGGGAGGGCCTGACCATGGACTTCGCCCCCGACGCCCGCACCGCCGAGCTCACCGGCCGGGTCCGCGCCTTCCTCGACGAGCGGGTCCTGCCGGCGGAGCCGGTGCTCGACGCGCAGCTCGCGGCCTCCCCGGACGGCTGGTCCCCGCCACCCGTGGTGCGCGACCTGCAGGCCTCCGCCCGGGAGCAGGGGCTGTGGAACCTGTTCCTCCCCGGCGACGGACCCGCCGGGGAGCGCGGCGCGGGCCTCACGAACCTCCAGTACGCGCCCCTGGCCGAGCTCACCGGCTGGAGCCCCCGGCTGGCCCCGGCCGCGTTCAACTGCGCGGCGCCCGACACCGGCAACATGGAGCTGCTCGCGCACTTCGGCACGCCCGAGCAGCAGCGCGAGTGGCTCGACCCGCTGCTCGACGCGCGTCTCCGGTCCGCGTTCTGCATGACGGAGCCCGGGGTGGCCTCCAGCGACGCCTCCCAGATCGGGACGCGCATCCGGCGCGACGGCGACGACCTGGTGATCACGGGCCGCAAGTGGTGGTCCACCGGCGCGATGAACCCGGGCGCGGCGCTGCTCGTCGTCATGGGCAAGACCGACCCCGACGCGCCGCGGCATCGCCAGCAGTCCATGGTGCTCGTGCCGCGCGACGCCCCCGGGGTGACGGTCGTGCGGCCCCTGACCGTGTTCGGCTATGACGACCGCGACCACGGGGGGCACGCCGAGATCGCCTTCGACGACGTCCGCGTGCCCGCCTCGAACCTGCTGGGCGGCGAGGGCGACGGGTTCGCCATGGCGCAGGCGCGCCTCGGGCCGGGACGCATCCACCACTGCATGCGCGCGCTCGGCATGGCCGAGCGCGCGCTGGCGCTCGCCACGGAGCGGGCCCGCGAGCGCTCGGCGTTCGGCCGGCCTCTCGCCGAGCAGGGCGTCGTGCGCGAGTGGGTCGCGACCTCCCGGGTCGAGGTCGAGGCCCTGCGCCTCCTCGTCCTCAAGACCGCCTGGCTCATGGACACCGTCGGCAACCGCCAGGCCATGCGGGAGATCCAGGCCATCAAGATCGCCGTGCCGCGCGCGGTCCAGGCCGTCCTCGACCGCGCGATGCAGCTCTTCGGCGCCGCCGGGCTGTCCGGCGACCAGCCGCTCGCCGAGATGTTCGCCGCGGCCCGCGCCCTGCGGCTCGCCGACGGCCCCGACGAGGTGCATCTCGGCTCCCTCGGGCGGGCCGAGCTGCGCGGCTGACCTGTCCGGGGACGCCAGGCCCCCGCACGACCCTCCGTCCACGATCGACGACGACGAAAGGACCGGACATGACCCCCGCCCCCGACCCCGCCGCCTCCCCCGGCACGGCCTCCCCTGTCCCCGACTCCCCCCGCCGCCCCGCCCTCGACGACGCCGTCGACGGCCCGGGCTTCGGCACGCTCTCGGCGGCGTCGCTGCTCGCGGAGACGGCCCGCCGGCACCCGGAGTACCCGGCGCTGCACTTCGCCGGCACCACCACCACGTACGGCGAGCTGTGGGACCAGACCCGCGCCTACGCCGGCGCCCTCGCGGCACGCGGCATCGGGCGCGGCTCGCGCGTGGCGATGGTCGTGCCGAACGTGCCCGACTTCGCGCGCGTGTACTACGCCGCGCTCACGCTGGGCGCCGTCGTCGTGCCCATCCACCTGCTGTTCCGGTCGGGCGAGATCGAGTTCGTGCTGCGCGACAGCCGGGCCGACGTCGTGGTCGCGGCCGCACCGCTGCTCGCCGAGGCCGCTCCCGCCGCCGAGCGCGCGGGCGTCCCCCTGCTGACGGTCCTCGCGCCCTCCGCGGAGCAGGGCGGTCCCGCCCTGGCGCGCCTCGAGGACGAGGCCGCCGCCGCGGACCCGGTGGCGCGGCACATGGCGGTGCACCCCACGTCAGCCGCGACCATCCTCTACACCAGCGGCACCACCGGGCTGCCCAAGGGCGCCGTCGGCTCCCACCTCGCCGCCGTGGAGCAGGTGCACTGCTCGCTCATCGACTCCTTCGACCTGCGGCACGACGACGTCGTCTTCGGCGGGCTCCCGCTGTTCCACGCGTTCGGCCAGATGGCGGTGATGAACTGCGCGTTCCGCGTCGGCGCGTCGGTGGTGCTGCTGCCCCGGTTCGACCCGGACCAGGCGCTCGAGCTCCTCGTGGCGCACCGGGCCACGGTGTTCACCGCCGTGCCGACGATGTTCGTCGGGATGCTGGAGGCCGCCCGCCGCAGCGACGCCCGGCCCCCGCTGCGGTACGCCGTCTCGGGCGGCGCGGCGCTGCCCGTGAGCGTGCTCGAGGAGTTCGCCGCCGTCTACGGGGCCGAGGTGCACGAGGGGTACGGCCTCACGGAGACCTCCCCCAGCGTCTCCTTCAACACGGTCTTCGAGCCGATCCGCCCCGGCACGGTGGGCCGCCCGATGTGGGGCGTGGACGTGGCCGTCGCCGACGCCGTCATCGACCACGAGGTGCACCTGCTGAGCGAGCCCGGCGCGCTGGGCGAGGTCGTGGTGCGCGGGCACAACCTCCTCAAGGGCTACCTGGGGCGCCCGGACGCGGACGCCGTGGCCGTCGTCGACGGCTGGTTCCGCACCGGAGACCTCGGCACCCTCGACGCCGACGGGATCCTCGCCATCGTCGACCGCAAGAAGGACATGATCATCCGCAACGGGTACAACGTGTATCCCACCGAGGTGGAGGCGGCGTTGATCTCCCACCCCGACGTCGCGCTGGCCGCCGTCTTCGGCGTCGCCGACCCGGTCCACGGGCAGGAGATCCACGCCGCCGTCGTCCCGGCCGACGGGGCCTCCGTCGACGCCGACGCGCTCGTCGCCTGGATCCGCGAGCGCGTGGCCGCGTTCAAGTACCCCCGCGTCGTGCACGTGGTGGACGAGCTCCCCCTCGGCCCGAGCGGCAAGATCCTCAAGCGCGAGCTGCCCGGCCGGTTCGCCCCCGTCTCCTGAGACGGCGCCGGAACGAGAACGGGGACCCTCCGTCCGGAGGGTCCCCGTTCTCGCGCGTGGCCGCCGGACCGCTACGAGGTGGGGATCCCGTCGCCTCGCAGCGCCACCGGCTGCGGCTCGACCGCGGTCACCTTCCCGCCCCCGACGGCGTAGGTCGCCCCGACGTAGTCCTGCACGCCGTCGGCGACGACGGTGATGCCGACGCCGTCGAAGGCGGAGTGGTCGTCCGGGCCGAACATGAGCGGCAGGATGCCGTTGCCCTCGAGCTCGCCCGACTCGACGGCCTCGAGCAGGCTCTCGCGCGTCGGGTCCTCGCCGGCGCGGGCCAGCGCCTCGGCGAACAGGTAGCCCAGGCTCATGCCGTACACGGTGTTGCCGTCGAACCGCGCGCCGTCGTTGTACTCGTCGTTGATCTGCCGGAACAGCTCGACCCACTCGCCGTCGGGGCCGAACGGCAGGTAGTTGGCGCTGACGAAGCCGTCCAGCAGCGCGGGGGCGACGTCCTCGCCGAGCAGCTCTTCGAGCGTCGGGTAGTCGCCGCCCGAGGACGACGCCAGCCACCGCGGGCTCCAGCCCATCTTCGCGGCCGTGCCGACCGCGAGCGCCGTGAAGCCGTTCACGGTGGCGAGCAGCACGTCCTCGCACCCGGCGGCCTGCAGGGCGCCCATCTGTGCGGTGACGTCCTGGTTCGACGTCGAGTACGACTCGTGGGCGGTGACTCCGTCGGCGCCGAGGGCGAGCTCGACGCCCTCGAGGAACTCCTCGCCGAAGTCGTCGTCCTGGCCGAAGACGCAGACCTTGCTCCCGGCGTTCTGCTCCGCGGCGTACTGCGCGAGCGCCGCGCCCTCCACCACGTAGTCGGCGTTGAAGCCGTAGGTGTTCGGGTGCTTCTCCGGGTCGTCCCACAGGGTGCTGCCGGACGCCACGAACAGGTCGGGCACGTCGTTCTGGGTGAGGTAGTCGAGCACGGACGAGTGCGTCGGCGTGCCGAGGCCGCCCAAGAGGGCGAACACCTTGTCCTCCTGCACGAGCTCGCGCACGACCGTCTGGGTGTTGGCCGGGTTGTACCCGTCGTCCTTGACGACGTACTCGATGGAACGGCCGTGGACGCCGCCGTTCGCGTTGACGTGCTCGAAGTACGCCTTCGTGGCGGCCGAGATCGACGCGTACCCGGCGGCGGCCGGGCCGGTCAGTGGCTGGTGGGTGCCGACCGTGACGGTGTCGTCGCTGATACCGGGGGTGGCGGCCGCCGGAGTGCTGCAGCCGGACAGGGCCAGGCACGCGGCGACGGACACCGCGGCGACGGCTGCCGTGGTGGTGGCGGTGCGGGGGTTCCGCATGGGGGTCACCTCTCTAGTGGTGGAGACGCTGGGGCGAGGTCGAGGGCGCGTCGGTGCGCCCACGCCGGTGGGGACGTGCAGGTCGGAGCCGGGTCGCGGCGCGGGCGAGCCCGCCCGGCCAGACCAGGGTCACGACGATCAGCAGTGCGCCGAAGACGAGCACGGCGAGGTTGCCGGACAGCCGCTGCTCGAGGTCGGCGGGGACGCCGATGGCGGCGGTGACCGTGTCGACGAGCCACGGCAGCAGCACGACGAGCGTCGCGCCGGCGGCCGCGCCGCCGATGCTGCCGAGCCCGCCGACGACGGCCGCCACGACGAGCAGCAGCGAGAACGCGAGGTCGTAGCGCCCCGGTCCCACCGACTGGGTGACGAGGCACAGGACGGCGCCGCCGAGGCCGGCCGCGAGCGAGCTCGCGACGAACGCGCCGACCTTGACCCGCGCCGGCGACACCCCGGACAGCCGGGCCGCGGTCTCGTCGCCGTGCACGGCGCGCATGCGCAGGCCCGCGCGGCCGGAGCGCAGCAGCGCGAGGGGCGTGACGGCGACCGCGGCGACGACGATCGCGACCCAGGCGTGCCACTGCTCCACGACGATCAGCCGGGACAGCACCTCGGGCACGCCCTCGAACGGCACGGCGAGGCCCTGGTCGCCGCCGAGCGCCGGCACCTGCGTCGTGAGGGCGGGCAGCGCGACGACCATGGCGAGCGTCAGCCCGGCCAGGTAGGGCCCGCGCAGGCGCGCACCGGCGAGGCCGAGCAGGCCGCCGAGCACCCCGGAGGCGAGGAGCGCCCCGACCAGCCCGAGGACGACCCGGGCGGCGCCGGCCGCGCCGCCGCCGTCGAGGCCGGCGCCGGCGACCGCGTTCACGGTGAGGGCGTAGCCGTAGCCGCCGGCCGCCATGAGCACGGCGTGCCCGAGGGAGAGCTGGCCGGTGAGGCCGACCAGCAGCGTGAGCCCCGCCGTCGCGCAGAACGTCGCGGCGACGACGGCGAGCTGGTAGTTGCGGTACGGGTCGAGCAGGAACGTCGCGGCGACGGCCAGCAGTGTGAGCACGACCGCGCGCAGCAGGGTCCGCTGGGTCGGGGTGAGGCGGCGGGCGGGCCGCGGGTCGGGACGGCGCGCGTCGCGCACGGCGGTCTCCTCGGTCTCGGTGGGTCTCGTGGCGGTCATGCGGCACGCACCTGGGTGGTGGCGAAGATCCCGCCGGGCCGCACCAGCAGCACGAGCGTGAGCAGGGCGAGGACGGCGAGCGGGGCGACGCCGGCGCCGAGGTACCCGGTGACGAGGCTGACGAGCACCCCCACGACGACGCCGCCGACCAGCGCGCCCGCCGGCGAGTCGAGGCCACCGAGGACGGCGACGGTGAACGCGTGCACGAAGAGCAGGTCGGCGGAGTGGGCGTTGAGGCCGAGCTCGGTGGGCACGAGCAGGAGCGCGGCGAGCGCGGCGACGGCGCCGGAGAGCGCCCAGCCGAGGGTGACCATGCGCGGCACGCGCACGCCCAGCAGCCGGGAGACCTCGGGCGCTGCCGCGGACGCGCGCAGCTGCAGGCCCAGCGAGGTCCCGTTGAACAGGAACGCGAGGAGCCCGACCACCGCCAGCGCCACGATCAGCACGAACAGGTCGTACGGGGAGAGCAGGGGCACGCCGCCGACGACGAAGGGACGCTCGTCGAACGGCGCGGTCATCGGCCGGTGCCGCGGGCCGAAGGCGATCCCGAGGGCGGACTGCAGCACCATGACCAGCCCGATCGCGACGATCATGCCGGGCAGCGGGCTGCCGGACGGCACGCGCCGCATGAGCCCGCGCTCCACCGCCGCGTTGAGCCCGGCCCCGGCGACCAGGGCGGCGGCGAGGCCCGCCCAGAAGGACCCCGTGGCTCCGGTGACGGCGAACGCCGCGAAGACGGCGACCGTGGCCACCGCCGCCTGGGCGAAGTTCACCAGCCGCGCGGCGCGCCAGATGATCACGAGGGACAGCGCGAAGAGCGCCACGACGAGCCCCCGGGCGAGCCCGGTGGCGAGGAGGAAGACGAGTCGGTCCATGGGGAGCCTCTCTCGGGGACGCAGTCGGTGCTGGTCAGGGCCGGTCAGGGCGGGTCGGGGGGCCGGTCAGAAGCCCAGGTAGGCGTGGCGCAGCGCGGGGTCGCCGGCGAGCTCGGCCGCGGGGGCGTCGGCCACGACCGTGCCGAGGCTCAGCACGACGCCGCGGTCGGCGATCGACAGGGCGGAGGTGACGTTCTGCTCCGCGAGCAGCACGGTCAGGCCGCCCTCCCGCGCCGTGGTCCGCAGCACGCCCATGAGCTGCGCGACGACCCGCGGCGCGAGGCCGAGCGACGGCTCGTCGAGGAGCAGCACGCGCGGACGGGACAGCAGGGCGCGGCCGAGCGCGAGCATCTGCCGCTCGCCCCCGGACAGCTGGTGGCCCAGGCTGGAGCGGCGGCGCGCGAGCGGCTCGAAGAGGTCGTAGGTGCGGGCGACCGCAGCGCGGCGCGCCGCGCGCCCCGGGTGGCACCACAGCGCGCCGAGGCGCAGGTTCTCCTCCACGGTCAGCTCCGTCACGACGCTGCGCCCCTCGGGGACCTGGGCCAGGCCGCGTCGGGCGCGGTCCTCGACGCTCAGGGCGGTGAGGTCCGCGCCGTCGAGCAGCACCCGGCCGGCGCGGGGCGGTGTCAGGCCGGACAGCGCGCGCAGCAGGGTGGTCTTCCCGGCGCCGTTCGCCCCGAGCAGGGCGACCACCTCGCCCGGGGCGACGGCGAGCGTGAGCCCGTCCAGCACGGGGGCGCCCGCGTAGCCCACGGTCAGGCCCTCGACGGCCAGGGCGGCGCTCATGCCGCCTCCAGCCCGAGGTAGGCCGCCTCGACGGCGGGGTCGGCACGCACCTCGTCGGGGGTGCCGCTCGCGACGACCCGGCCGAAGTCGAGCACCACGACCCGGTCGGCCACGGCCATGACGAAGTCGACGTGGTGCTCGACCAGCAGCACCGCGCAGCCGTCCGCGGCGACCTCGCGCACGACGTCGGCGAGGCCGTCCACGTCGTCCTTCCCGAGGCCTCCGGCGGGCTCGTCGAGCAGCAGGAGCCGGGGCCGCGCGACGAGCGCGCGGGCGAGCGCCACCCGCTTGCGGACGGGATACGGCAGGGCGTCCACCAGCGTGCCGGCGTCCGCGGTCAGGTCGAGCCGGGCGAGCGCAGCCGCCGCGGACTCGGCCGCGTCGGCCGCCCCGGCCACTGGCACCAGGACGTTCTCGAGAACCGTGAGCCCCGCGAAGAGCCCGAGGCTCTGGAGCGTGCGCGCCAACCCGAGCTCGAGCAGCCGGGCCGGGGACGCGGGTGCGGGACGGCCGTCGACGCGGACGCTGCCCGCCGCGGGGCGCACCAGGCCGCACACCGCGTTGAAGACGGTGGTCTTGCCCGCCCCGTTCGGGCCGATCAGGGCGACGGTCTCGGCGTGGCCGGCGTCGCCCACCGTGAGGTCGACGTCGTCGAGGGCGGTCAGGCCGCCGAAGGTCACGGTGAGGCCGGACACCTCGAGGCGCGGGCGCGGTGCGGTCGCACCGGCGTCGGGGTGGGGTGGGGCGGCTGGCGCCGGGGGCGCGGGGATACGGCGGGACATCGGCACCTCTTCGTGTCGGGTGGTGCCACGCTAGCCGATAAACCGACTGGCCGGTATGCCCTGGCGAGACATTCTTCAGAATGTTGCAATGCCGTGACGTCGGGGCCCGACGGGCCCCCGGGACGCTCAGACTCCCGCGGTGAGACCGCCGTCCACGACGAGCTCCGTGCCCGTGAGGTACGCCGACGCGTCGCTCGCGAGGAACACCACGGCGCCCGCGACGTCGTCCGGCACCGCCGCACGGCCGATCGGGATCGGCACCGCGTCCGCGTCGATGCGCGTGGTCATCTCGGTCCGCACCAGGCCCGGGTGCACGGAGTTCACCCGGATGCCGTCGCGCCCCAGCTCCACCGCGAGCGACTTGGTCAGGCCCCGCACGCCGAACTTGGACGCCACGTAGCCGTGCAGCCGTTCCCCGCCGCGCAGCCCCTCGACCGACGACACGTTGACGATCGACCCGCCGCCGGCCGCCTTCATCACCGGCACGACCGTGCGGCAGCCCAGGAACGTCCCGGTGAGGTTCACCGCGATCACGGCGTCCCACTTGGCCGTGGAGTAGTGCTCGATGGGTGCGGAGTTCGCGATACCGGCGTTGTTCACCAGCACGTCCACGGACCCGAAGGCCTCGACCGTGGCCGCGACCGCCGCCGCCCAGCCCGCCTCGTCCGTCACGTCGAGGCGGACGGACCGCGCCCGGTCGCCGAGGTCGGCGGCGAGGGCCGCGGCGTCGTCGTCGAGCACGTCCGCGACGACGACGGCGGCGCCCGCCGCGTGCAGGGCGCGGACGTAGGCCTCTCCGAGGCCGCGGGCGCCACCCGTGACGAGCGCGACCCGCCCCTCGAGCGGGAGGTCGGCGGGGATCGGGGCGGGGCGAGCGGACATGGGGTTCCTCCGGGTCGGGGGCGAGGAGCGTCAGCCGGCGACGCGGACGACGAGGCGGCCCGTCGTCGTGCCGCCGGCGAGTCGCTGCACGGCGGCGGGAGCGTCCTCGAAGGGCACCACGTCGGCCACGACGGGCCGGACCGCGCCGTCGGCGGCGAGGCGCGTCAGGGCGTCGTGCGCCGCGTCGACGGCGGCGGGCGTGCGCTGCTGGTAGAGGGCCCAGTGCAGGCCCAGCACGTCATAGTTCTTCACGAGGGCGTGGTTGGCGCGCACCGGGGGGACGGCCCCGCTCGCGAACCCCACGACGACGATCCGCCCCTCGAAGGCGATGCACCGCGTCGACTGCTCGAACGACGTGCCGCCCACCGGGTCGACGACCACGTCGGCGCCCGCGCCGCCGGTGAGCTCCTTGACCTGCGCGGCGAGGTCGTCGCCGCGCACGAGGACGTGGTGCGCCCCCGCCGCGCGGGCGACGTCGGCCTTCGCCGCGCTCCCGACGACGCCGATCACCCGGGCCCCCGCCGCGACCCCGAGCTGCACCGCCGCCGTCCCGACGCCGCCGGCCGCGGCGTGCACGAGCAGGTGCTCGCCCGGCCGCAGCCGCGCCTTGCGGTGCAGGGCGAACCAGGCGGTCTGGTAGGCGATCGTCAGGGCGGCCGCCTCGGCGTCGTCCAGGCCGTCGGGCGCCGGGCGCACGGCCGCGGCGGGCAGCACCGCCAGCTCGGACAGCACGCCGATCGCGGAACCCACGACCCGCGCTCCGGGCTCGAGGCCACGGTCGCCGGCCACCACGCCCTCCCCCAGCGCCACCACGTCGCCGCACAGCTCGATGCCGGGCACGAACGGCGGCTCGGGCCGGACCTGGTACTCGCCGCGGGCCAGCAGCACGTCGGGGAAGTTCACCGCGACGGCGCGCACCCGGACGAGCACCTCCCCCGGCCCGGGCTCGGGCACGGGCACCTCGTCGAGCCGCAGCACGTCGGCAGGCTCGCCCGGCCCGGTCACGCGCCAGGCGCGCATCGTCGCCGGGCCGTCCGGGGCGGCAGGGGTGCGGGTGGGGGTGGTGCCGGGCAGCGTCGTCATCGTCGCTCTCGTCTCGTCGGTGCTGTTGCCCGATCTCGGCGCCTCGTCGCCGCCGGTGCGGGCGGGGTCAGGACGCGGGCGTGCGGATCCCGCGCAGGAACAGCTCGGTGAGCTGCTGGGCCACCTCGGTCTTGGTCTCGGGGCCCGTGGGCGAGTACCAGTGCGACAGGTAGTGCACGTCGCTGAAGAAGTGCGCCACCAGCAGGGAGCGCGGCACGTCGGTGCGGAACACCCCGGCGTCCTGCCCCTGGCGCAGCAGCGTCGCGAACTCGTCGTGGTACTCGCGCCGCCGCTGCGTGACCTCCTTGAGCCGCGGCTCGGTGAGCATGTGCATGCTGCGGAAGAAGACCGTGCCCTCCGGCAGGAAGTCGATCGACGTCTCGACGACGTCGACGCACACGGCCCGCAGGACGTCCTCCACCGGCCCGCCCGCGGCGACGATCTCGTCGAGGTGGGCCTTCTGCAGCGCCAGCATCCGGTCGTAGATGGCGAACAGCAGGTCGTCCTTGGACTGGAAGTAGTGGTACATGGCGCCCTTGGTGACGCCGGCGGCCTCGACGATCTGCTGCACGCTCGTGGTGGCGTACCCCTGCGTGGCGAACAGGTCCAGGGCGGCCGCGGTGACCCGCTCGGCGACGTTCGTGCTCTTCATGCCCCCATCCTTCACCCGACGGGCGCGATGCTCGCGCCACCGTCGATCCGGAGCGTCTGGCCGGTCACCCAGGCGGCGTCGTCCGAGAGCAGGAAGGCGACCGGGCCGGCGACGTCGTCGGGCTCGCCGAGCCGCGCGAGGGGGTAGCGGCCTGAGACCTGGCCCTCGTGCCCCTCGTAGAGCGCGCGGGAGAAGCGTGTCCTCACGACGGCGGGGGCGACGGCGTTGACCCGGATCGCGGGTGCCAGCTCCTGGGCGAGCTGCTGCGTGAGGTTGATGAGCGCCGCCTTCGACGCGCCGTAGAAGGCGATGTTCGGGCTGGACGACGTCCCGGAGATCGACGCGACGTTGACGATCGACCGCCGCAGCCCGCCGGCGACGGCGTCGCGCGTCCACTCGAGCGCGGACACGACGTTGACCTCGAGGATCTTGCGCGCCACGCCCGGGTCGACGTCGAGGGCGGGCCCCCAGGCCGGGTTGATGCCCGCGTTGTTGACGAGGTGGTCCAGCCGCCCGTGCCGCTCGGCGACGTGGGCGAGGACGGTGGCGCGGTGCTCGGGGTCGTCCACGCGGCCCGCCACGCCGGAGGCGTGCTCCGACCCGAGCGCCGCGACGGCCTCGTCGAGCGCCTCCTGCTTGCGCCCGGTGACGACGACCGCGGCCCCTTCGTCGACGAGCCGCCGAGCCACGGCCAGCCCGATCCCCCGGCTGCCGCCGGTGACCAGGGCGACCCTGTCCTCGAATCGGCCCGCGAACCTGCCCGCGCTTCCCACCATCGCCTCCTCGCGAGATCCCCCGCACGTACCGTCCGGTCGGTTTGCGCGAGCACCGTACCACGGCCCGCCCGCGACCCGCCCCCTCGCCTCCTGGCCAGCACCGGGGGCGGTCGGGCAGCATGACCCCCATGACAGGCACGGACACAGGCACGGACACAGGCACGGACTTCTCGCGACCGCTCCCCCCGGACCCGTACTCGCTGCTGCCCGTCCCCGCGACGTTCACGCTCACGAGCGCGGACGTCGCCGACGGCCGGCCGCTCGCCGTCGACTTCAGCGTCGACGGCGCCGACGTGTCACCCCACCTCGCATGGTCGGGCGCACCCCCGGCGACGCGGTCGTTCGTGGTGAGCTGCTTCGACCCGGACGCCCCCACGCCGTCGGGCTACTGGCACTGGACCGCCGTCGACGTCCCCGCGGACGTGACGTCGCTGGAGCGCGGCGCGGGTGCCGCGGGCGGTGCGGCCCTGCCGGCCGGGGCGTTCCACGTCCCGAGCGACGGCGGCCGGCTCGGCTTCGAGGGCGCGGGCCCTCCGCCCGGGGACCACGAGCACCGCTACGTCTTCGCGGTGCACGCCCTCGACGTCCCGACGCTCGGCCTGTCCGAGACGAACAGCCCGGTGCACGTCGCGTTCAACGTCTACTTCCACGTCCTCGCGCGCGCCACGCTCACGGCGACCTACCGGCGATGAGCGGCACGACCTCCGGCGGCCTGCCCCTGCCCGGGCTCCCCACGCTCGGCGACCTGCCGTGGGCGGCAGCCCTCGACCACCCCGACCTGCTCGCCCCGCCCGTCGCCGACGCCCTGCGCGCCTGGGCCGCGCAGGACGACCGGGTCCGCGGGCTGGTCGCCGTCACCGAGATCGACCCGGACCACGCGGACACGGCCACGCTGAACGACCGGCACGGCCTGCCGCCCGAGGCGTCCGCCAACTGCGTCGTCGTCGCAGGCCGGCGCGGCGACGACGAGCGCGTGGCGGCGTGCGTCGTCACGGCGACGACGTTCGCCGACGTCAACACCCGGGTGCGCAAGCTGCTCGACGCCCGCAAGGCGTCCTTCCTGCCGATGGACCGCGCCACGGCGGAGTCCGGGATGGAGTACGGCGGCATCACCCCCGTCGGCCTGCCGCCGACCTGGCGGGTGCTCGTGGACTCCCGCTTCGCCGCGCCCGGCGCGCTCGCGCTCATGGGCTCCGGGGTGCGCCGGTCCAAGCTGCTCATGCCCGGCGAGCTCCTGTGCGCGATGCCGGGCGTCGAGGTGGTCGACGGGCTCGGCGTCGCGCGCGCCTGAGGCCCGCGACCGCCCGTACCATCCGACCGTGCCCACCACGCTGCCGATCCTCCGGCGCGCCCTCGACGAGGTCGCGCCGTACCGCCGAGCCGTCGCGTGGACGGCGCCCGTCGCCGCGCTGTGGGCGGTCTGGGCGAGCGGCCCCGGCTGGGCGACACCGGCGGTCGTCGTCGCGGCCGTCGCCGGGGTGGCACTGTTCGCCGTCGACGCCCGGACGCACCGGTTGCCCGACGCGATCACGTATCCCGCCACGGCGGCGGTCGCGGTCCTGCTCGCCGCAGCGGCGGCTGTCGACGGCGCCTGGGACGCGGCGTGGCGCGCCCTGCTCGGCAGCCTGACCCTCGGCGCGGCCTACCTCGTGCTCCACCTGGTCAACCGCGCCGGGCTCGGCCTGGGCGACGTCAAGCTCGCCGTCCTGCTCGGACTGGTCTCCGCCTGGTTCGGGTGGCCCGTGCTGTGGGCGACGGCGTTCCTGCCGTTCCTCGTCGGCGGCGTCGTCTCGATCGTGCTGCTCGCCACGCGCCGGGCGACCCGCACGACGGCGATCGCCTTCGGCCCCTACATGCTCGCCGGGGCCGCCCTGGCCCTCACCGCCGCGCGTCTCCTCGCGACCTGACCGTGCCCTCGGGCACGGCGGTCAGCACTCCGCGCGGCCGCGGCGCCAGTAGCCCATGAAGGCGACGGCCTTGCGGTCCACGCCCTTCTCGGAGACGAGGTAGCGGCGCAGCGTCTTGATCGAGCCGGCCTCGCCGGCGAGCCACGCGTAGAGCACGGTGTCCTGCGCGAGTGGCTGCCCGGTCGCGTCGACCGGCACCTCCCAGAGGATCTCCGCGTCGATGTCGACGTCGGGCAGCTCGCCGTCCGGCTCGACGCCCGCCGTGCTCAGCGCCTGGCCGTCGGCCTCCGTGGACAGCAGCTCGGGCATCGCGGGCGCGTCCACCGACGGACGGACGCCCATCGCGAGGAGCCGGTCCGCCGCCTCCTTCACGGCGGGCACGAGGACGTCGCCGTGCTCGCGCTCCTCGCGCGGGAGCCAGGAGATCCGCACGCCCGCGGGAGCGGCCAGGGTCCAGCGGTCCTCGCGGTGCGGCACCTCGAGGAAGACCTCGCCGACCGCGTCGTCGGGCAGCGACTCGCAGATGGCGGCGATCGCCGGGACGGCGGTCTCGTCGCCCGCGAGGAGCAGGGCGTGGCTGCGGGCGGGCGGGTTGAACTCGAGGCCGCCGTGGGGCCCGTCCGTGTACGCGGCGTTGGGGCCCATGATGACGAGCGGGGAGCCGGGCTTGGCCCCGTTGGCCCAGCGGGAGGCGGGCCCCGTGTCGCCGTGCAGCACGATGTCGACGTCCACCTCGCGCAGGTCCTGGCGGACGGCACGCACGGTGTAGGTGCGCAGCGGGTTGCGACGCTCCTCGGGCAGCGCGCGCCACGACGTGAACCAGTCGGGGTTCTGCCGGTCGAGGTACTCCCAGCCGCCGCAGGGCGCCGGGAGCAGGAACTTGATCCGCTGGTCCTTGCCGTTGTCGGCGAACCCGTCGAGGTCGTCGCCCGTGAAGGTGATCCGGATGAACGACGGACAGAGCCGGGTGACCCGCGAGACGGTGACGTCGAACATGCGGTACGGCTGCTCGGGGGCGGCGTCCTGCACGGCGGTCTGGTCGGCGCGCTGGGTCGCCTCGACGATCTCGGTCACGGTGGTAAGCCTAACCTCACCTAACCCCGGGTGTGCAAGCCCGGGTGACCGTCGTCACACGGGGCGACCACGTGCCGGCCTACCCGCCCCCGGTCTCCGTCGCGCCGGGCGCACGCACCACCACGACGGGGCACGCCGACGTGCGCACCAGGGTGTGCGTCGCGGAGCCCAGCAGCAGGGACGCGAAGCCGCCGCGCCCGCGCGTGCCCAGCAGCAGCCGCTCGGCGCCCTCCGCCTCGCGGTGCAGCACCCGGACCACCTGACCCTCGTGCGTCTCCCCGAGCACCTCGAGCGACCCCTCGGCCGCGCCGCGTGCCCGCAGCCTCTCCTCGACCCTGGCCAGCCCCTGCTGCAGCACCGGCCCGGAGTCCGCCTCGGTGATGTCGTGAGCCTCGTGCTCGGTGGGGCCGCGCGACGCGACCCACTCGGCGACCCCGGGGCGCCACACCACCACGACGCGCAGGGCACGCCCCAGCTCCCACGCGGTGTCGACGGCGGCGTCGAGGGCCACGCCGGCCTGCTCGGAGCCGTCGTAGCCGACGAGGACGGGCGCGTCCGGCGGCAGGTCCGCCCGGGGCCCCTCGGCGGGCACGACGACCACCGGGCAGCGCGCGTGCGCCGTCACCTGCAGCACCACGGTCCCCCGGATCGCCTCGTACAGGCCGCCGTGCCGGGTGGCGCCCAGCACGAGGGCGCCCGCGTCGGCCGACAGGCCCACGAGCGCCGCGGACGGCGAGGCGTACTCGACGTAGGTCTCGACCGTCACCCCGGGCGCGACGTCGCGGGCACGGGCCGCGGCCTCCTCCACGACGGGCCACGCCCCGCCGTCGCCCCGCGCGCCCAGGTCGTCGCCGTGCGGCCGCGCGGCGACCCCCGTGTCGTGGGCGTCCCGCACGTAGACGACGCGCAGGACGGCGCCGCGCGTGCGCGCCTCCCGCGCCGCCCACGCGAGGGCGACGTCGGCGGGCTCCGACGCGTCGTAGCCGACCACCACCGGGGCGGCCCTGTGCTCGTCCACCGCACCATCGTCCCTCGGCGGGGCCGCGCTCGAAAGTGATGACCCCTGCGGGACCGTCAGGCGGTGGCGCGGCCGCGCGACCGCCAGAGCAGGTAGACGAAGTAGGGGGCCCCGAGCAGCGCCGTCCCGAGCCCCGCGGGGATCTGGCCCGGCGCGATGACGACGCGGCCGAGCGTGTCCGCCACGGAGACCAGCACGGCCCCGATCAGGATCGCCACCGGCAGCACCCGGGCGTGCCGGGCGCCGACGAGAGCGCGCGCGGCGTGCGGGGCCACGAGCCCCACGAACCCGATGACGCCGACGGCGCACACGGCAGCGGCCGTGGTCAGCGCCGCGGCGCCGAGCAGCACCAGGCGCGAGCGGTCGACGGGGAGACCGAGGACGCGCGGGGTGTCCTCGTCGAGGGACAGCACGTCGAGCTCTCGCCGGTAGGTCGCCGCCAACGGCACCATGACGAGGAGCGCGAGGGCCACGGGCAGGAGCTGTTCCAGGCTGCGCCCGTAGGTCGAGCCCGACAGCCAGGTCAGGGCGAGGTTGACGTCCCACGGCGCGATGACGAGCACGACGAGGGTGATGAGCGCCGTCGTGCCCGCCTGCGCGCCGATGCCGACCAGCACCAGGCGCTCGGAGCCGAGCCCGCCGCGCGACGACAGCAGGTACACCAGGGCGAAGACGCCGAGCGCGCAGGCACCCGCCGCCGCCGACATCGGCCAGATGCCGACCCCGGGCACGAGCAGGATCATCAGCACCGCGCCGAGGCCCGCGCCGGACGTCACGCCCAGCAGGCTGGGCTCGGCGAGCGGGTTGCGGCACACCGCCTGCACGATCGTGCCCGCGAGCGCCAGCGCGGCCCCGGCGAGCACGGCGGCGAGCACGCGCGGCACGCGCTGGTCGAGCACGAAGCTCACCTGCCGGCCGGCAACGCCCTGGAGCCAGTTCGCCACGTCGCCGAGCAGCACGACCCGGTCGCCGAGCAGCAGGCCGGCGATGACGGCCGCGACCAGCGCGACGCCGAGCAGCACGAGGACCGTGACGACCCGTGCGCGCGACCGCGGGCGCCCGAGCGCCCCGCGGGCGCCGCGCGCCCCGGCACCCGAGTCGCGCAGGCGCCGCGCCATCCACACGAGGATGCCGGCGCCGAGCACGCTGGTCACGACGCCGGTCGGCACGACGACCGACGCCTGCCCCGGCAGGATCGCGCGCAGCAGCACGTCGGCGCCGAGCACCACGACGACGCCCACGAGGGCGGCGAACGGCAGGAGCAGCGCATGCCGGCCGAGGCCGGGCACCTTGCGGCCCACGAGCCGGGCGATGACCGGGGCCGCAAGGCCCACGAAGCCGATCGGCCCGGCCACGGTGACGGCGATCGCGGCGAGCAGGACGGCCGCGAGGACCGCGAGCACCCGGGTGCGCCGCACGTCGATGCCGAGCACGCGCGCGGCGTCGTCGCCGAGGCCGAGCAGGTCGAGCCGGCGGGCGAGCAGCAGCGCGGCGAGCACGCCGACCACCACGACCGGCGCGGCGAGGCTCACCGTGCGCGTGCCGGACTGCACGATGCTGCCGCTGCCCCACGCGAACAGCCCGGTGGTCTCCTGCTCGAAGAGCACGAGCAGCACCATCGTCAGCGAGTGCAGCGCGAGCATGATGGCCGAGCCGGCGAGGACCAGCCGGGTGGGGCCGTCGGCGCCGCCGCGCGCGAGCGCGAGCACGAGCGCCGCGGCCGCCAGCCCGCCGACGAACGCGATGCCGCCCTGCAGGTAGAAGGGGACGCTCAGGCCCAGGGCCGCCGCCGCGACCACCGTGACGTACGCGCCCGCGTTGACCGCGAGCGTGTCGGGCGAGGCCAGCGGGTTGCGCGCCACCGACTGCAGCACCGCCCCGGCGACGCCGAGCGCGACCCCCACGAGGAGGCCGGCCAGCAGCCGCGGCAGCCGGGACGAGACGAGCACCGCGACGGTGCCCTCGCTGTCGGACCCGACGAGGGCTCGCAGCACGTCGAGCGCCCCGACGTCGGCCGTGCCCTGCGTGAGGTGCACGGCGGCCAGGACGAGCACCGCGACGAGGGCGAGGACGAACGCCGCCACGACACGGGCGGGCGCCGCCCGCCGCCCCCGCTCTATGGCGGGGGCGACGGACGACGGTGAGGCGGTCACGGACACGTGCTGCGGGCGATCAGGCGAGCGCGTCGACGAGCGCGTCGATGTACGCGGCACCCGACAGCGGGCCGCCGAACATCCAGATGCCGTCCGGGATGCGGTGCACGTCGCCGGCGGCGACGAACGGCAGCTGCTCCCAGACCTTGTTGCCCTCGAGCCCGTCGGCGAACGGGTCCGCCTCGGCGTCGTTCGCCGCGTACACGAACTGCACGTCGTCGCCCAGCTTCGTCAGGCCCTCGACGTCGGTCTGCGCCAGGCCGTAGTCGGGGTCGCCGCCCTCGGTCCAGGCGTCCTTGAGGCCCACGGCCTCGCCGAGCGCGCCGAAGAAGGAGCCCGGGGTGTACATGCGCACCGAGACGGCGCCGTTGGCGATCCAGCCGTCGGCCATCGTGAACTCGGCGCCGCCGAGACCGGCCTCCTCGAGCGCCGCGGTGCCCTCGGCGACCTTGGCGTCGAAGTCCGCGAGCGCCTGGGTGGCCGCGTCCTGCGTGCCCGTGACCTCACCGAGGGTCGTCACCGTCTCGCGCATGTACCCGAGCGGGTCCTCGCCGTCGGAGCCGCGCATGGTGAGCACCGGGGCGACCTCCTCGATCTGCGCGATGACGTTCTCGGGCAGGTCGGTGGTGGCGACCACGAGGTCGGGCTCGAGCGCCGAGATGGCGTCGAGGCTCGGCTCGCCGCGGGTCCCGACGTCGGGCGTGCCCTCGTCGATGGGCGCCACGGTGTCCCAGGTGTTGTAGCCCGCGACGTCCGCCTGGCCGGCGGGCTCCACCCCGAGCGCCACGAGGTTCTCGGTGAGGCCCCACTCGAGCGAGACCACGTCGACCGCCGGGGCGTCGAGCGTGTGCTCGCCCCGCTCGTCGGTGTAGGTGACGGGGCCGGTCGCGGCCGACGGCTCGGAGGCCGCCTCCGCCGCCGGGTCCTCGGTGGTGCCGCACGCCGTGAGGGCGAGCGCGGCGACGGCGGCGGTGGCGCCGGCGAGCAGCGGGCGGGTGGGGATGCGCATGGGTGTCTCGTGTCCTTCGAGTCGGTGCGCCGCGTGCGGGCGCGACGGTGCCGGGCGACGGGCGCGTCGGCAGGAGTGCGGTCGGGAGGGGAAGGTCGGGCGGGTGCGTCAGGCGCGGGCGTCGTGCCGGCCGACGGCCTCGCAGCGGGTGCGGCCGGTCTCCGGGTGCGTGGTGACGTCGACGCGGATGCCGTAGACCTCGGTGAGCAGCTCGCTGGTGAGCACCCGGGCGGCGGGGCCGGACGCCCGCACCTCGCCGCGGTGCAGCACGACGACGTGGTCGGCGACGGCGGCGGCCTGGTTGAGGTCGTGCAGCACGACGCCGACGGCGACGCCGTGCTCGGTGGCCAGGTCCCGGACCAGGTCGAGCAGCTCCACCTGGTAGCGCAGGTCGAGGTAGGTCGTGGGCTCGTCGAGGAGCAGCACGCCGGTGTCCTGCGCGAGGCAGGTCGCCAGCCACACGCGCTGCAGCTCGCCGCCGGAGAGCTCGTCGACGCCGCGCTCGGCCATCTCGGCGACGCCCGTGACGTCCATGGCGTGCGCGATGGCGCGCGGCCCGTCGGCGTCGGCGGAGCGGAAGCGTCCGCGGTACGGGTGCCGGCCGTAGGCGACGACGTCGCGCACGGTGACACCGCTCGGCGTCGGGTGGCTCTGCGACAGCAGCGTGACGCGGCGGGCGAAGTCCTTGGGGTGCAGGGCGAGCGCGTCGGTGGCGCCCTCGACGTCCGTCGCGTCCCCGGCGGCGGAGCCGCCGAGCGTGACGCTGCCGGCGTCGGGGCGGTGCAGCCGCGCGAGCGAGCGCAGCAGGGTCGACTTGCCGGAGCCGTTCGGCCCGAGCAGGGCGGTGACAGCGCCGGGCCGCAGCTCGAGCTCCGCGCCGTCGACGACGGTGCGGCGGTCGTACGACAGCCGGAGGCCACGTCCAGCCATCGCGACGGCGGGGCGGGACCCGACCACGGGGGGCGCCGAGGACACCAAGGTCTGACTCACGTAGGTGAGGCTAACCTTCACCAGCCGGTTACGTCATCCCCCTGTTGCGTCATTCCGTGTGACACGGGTCACGGCTCAGGCGCGCGTGGCCCAGAACGCCACCGCCGACGCGGCCGCGACGTTCAGCGAGTCCACTCCCCCGGCCATCGGGATGCGCACGACGACGTCCGCGGCCGCGACCGCGCCCCGCGAGAGCCCGTCCCCCTCGGTGCCCAGCACCATCGCCAGGCGCTCCGGGGGGTCGGTCACCAGGTCGTCGAGGGACACCGACTCGTCGGCGAGGGCCAGCGCGGCGACCGTGAAGCCCTCGTCCTGCAGCGCCCGCACGCCCCCCGGCCACGACTCCAGCCGCGTCCAGGGCACCTGGAACACGGTGCCCATCGACACGCGCACCGAGCGACGGTAGAGCGGGTCGGCGCAGCGGGGCGAGACGAGGACGGCGTCCACGCCCAGGGCTGCGGCGCTGCGGAAGATCGCGCCCACGTTCGTGTGGTCGACGATGTCCTCCAGCACCGCGACCCTCCGGGCCCCGCGCCCGCCCCGCGCCGCGGCGAGCAGCTCGTGCACGGCCGGCAGCACGGGCCGGTGCATGGCCGCGAGCGCCCCCCGGTGCAGGTGGAAGCCCGTGATCCGCTGCACCACGTCGTCGGAGCCGACGTACACGGGCGCGTCGGGGTGGGCGGCGAGCACGTCCGACATCGAGTCCAGCCACTTCTCCGCCATGAGGAACGACCGGGGGCGGTGCCCGGCCTCGAGCGCCCGGCGGATCACCGACGACGACTCCGCCATGTACAGCCCCTCGGCCGGCTCGCGCACCGAGCGGAGCTTCACGTCCTTGAGGTCGGTGTAGTCGTGCAGGCGCGGGTCGGCGGGGTCGGTGACGCGGGTGACTCGGGCAGCCAGGATGCCGCTGCCGGGCTCGGGGGTGCTCACCGGGGCATTCTCCCCCGTCGCGCCCCAGCCGTCCGCGCCGCGGCCTGTCGGGGCGGCGTGCCAGGATCGCGGGGTGAGCCCGAACGCCGCCCGCTCCCCCGCCGTCGTCCTGCGTGACCGTGGCCCCGCCGACCTGCCCGCGCTCGCCGAGGTGCTCGCCGCCCAGCAGCCCGCCTCGGGGTACCCGCACCGGTGGCCGCTGCCGTTCCCGGTCGAGCAGTTCGTCGTGCGCCCCGACGAGGAGCGCGCCTGGGTGGCCGAGGTGGACGGCACGGTCGTCGGGCACGTCAGCGTGACGACGGTGCCGGACGACCGGTACGGCGCCATCTGGGCCGCGGGCGCCGGCCGCCCGGTCGACAAGCTCGGGTGCGTGTCGGTCCTCTTCGTCGGCCCGCAGGCGCAGGGCCGCGGCGTCGGCGGCGCCCTGCTGGACGCCGCCGTCGCGCACCTGCGCGCGCAGGGCCGCACCCCCGTGCTCGACGTCGACGACCGCGACGGCGTCGCGCACGCCGTCTACCTGCACCGCGGGTGGCGCGTCGTGGGCGAGGCCCGGTTCGACTGGCAGCGCGAGGACGCGCCACCCGCGCGGATGCTGGTGCTCCCCTGACCACCCGGGCCGGACACGTGGGTGCTGACTTGTTCCTCAAACGGGACGTTTGAGGAACAAGTCAGCACGCACGTCGCTGTCGGCGGATCAGACGCCGGCCGGCCCGGCGACCACGTCCTCCTCGTTCACCGCGGGGGCGCTGAACTGAGACTCGTACAGCCGGGCGTAGGCCCCGCCGGCGGCGAGCAGCGTGTCGTGGTCGCCCTGCTCCACGATCTGCCCGTGCTCCATCACGACGATGGTGTCCGCGTCGCGGATGGTCGACAGGCGGTGCGCGATGACGAACGACGTGCGGTTCGCCCGCAGCGCGTTCATCGCCTGCTGGACCAGCACCTCCGTGCGGGTGTCGACCGAGCTCGTCGCCTCGTCGAGCACGAGGATCTCCGGGTCGGCGAGGAACGCGCGGGCGATGGTCAGCAGCTGCTTCTCGCCCGCCGACAGCGAGGTCGCCTCGTCGTCGAGCAGCGTGGCGTACCCGTCGGGCAGCGTCCGCACGAACGGGTCCACGTGCGTGGCCTCGGTGGCGGCCAGGAAGTCCGCCTCCCCCACCGTGACGCCGTCACGCACCCCGTAGCGCAGGTTCTCCTCGATGGTGCCCTTGAACAGCCACGTGTCCTGCAGCACCATGCCGATCCGCGAGCGCAGGTCGTCGCGCGTCAGGTCGCGGGTGTCGACGCCGTCGAGGGTGATGCGTCCGGCGTTCACCTCGTAGAACCGCATGAGCAGGTTGACCAGCGTCGTCTTGCCGGCGCCCGTCGGGCCGACGATCGCGATCGTCTGGCCGGGCTCCGCGACGAGGTCGAGGTGCTCGATGAGCGGCGTCTCGGGGTCGTAGGAGAACGACACGTCCTCGAACGCCACGCGGCCGCGGACGTCCGCCAGTCGGCGGGGGTCCGCCGGGTCGGGGTCCTGCTCCGGGGCGTCGAGCAGCTCGAACACCCGCTCGGCCGAGGCGACACCGGACTGCAGCAGGTTCATCATCGACGCGATCTGCGTGAGCGGCTGCGTGAACTGCCGCGAGTACTGGATGAACGCCTGCACGTCGCCCAGGGACAGCTGGCCCGAAGCCACCCGGAGCCCGCCGATCACGGCCACGATCACGTAGTTGAGGTTCGCGAGGAAGCCCATCGAAGGCTGCATCGTGCCGGAGATGAACTGCGACTTCCGGGACGCCTCGTAGAGCGCCTCGTTCTCCGCGCCGAACTTCGCCGCGGCGGCCTCCTGGCGCCCGTACACCTTGACCAGCGAGTGGCCGGTGAACATCTCCTCGACGTGCGCGTTGAGGCGGCCGGTGGCGGCCCACTGCGCCACGAACTGCGGCTGCGACCGCTTGGCGATCTGCATGGTGAGGACCACCGACAGCGGCACTGTCACGAGCGCGACCAGCGCCAGCACCCACGAGATCCAGAACATCATCCCGAGCACGCCGACCACCGTGAGCACGGACGTGACGAGCTGCGCGAGCGTCTGCGTCGTCGTCTGCGCCACGTTGTCGATGTCGTTGGTGACGCGCGAGAGGATCTCGCCCTTGGCCTGCTTGTCCACGTAGCTCAAGGGGATGCGGTGGAGCTTGGCCTCCACGTCGTCGCGCAGGCGGCGCATCGTGTTCTGCACCGCGATCGTCATGATGCGCGCCTGGAGCCAGCCGAACAGGAACGCGCCCAGGTAGATGGCGAGCACCCACAGCAGGATCTGGGCGAGCCGGGTGAAGTCGACGCCCTGGCCCGCCACCACACCGGGCAGCGAGGAGATCAGGCCGGCCTGCGCGTCGTTCCCGGACTCGCGCAGCATGGCCGCGGCCTGCGCTCCCGTGGTCCCCGCCGGGACACCGGCCGTCACGAGCCCCTTGCCCACCACTCCGGCGAAGATCACGTTCGTCGCGTCGCCCAGGATCTTCGGGCCGGCCACGGTGAGCGCCACGGAGACGACGCCGCACAGCGTGAGGAGCACGACGCGCGTCCGCTCGGGGCGCATCACCCCCGCGAACCGCTTGAGCGAGCCGGTGAAGTTCATGGCCTTGGCGCCCGGGGCGCCGCCCATCCCGCCCATCGGCCCGCCGCCGCGCGGCCCGCCGCCGGGTCGTGCGCCTGCTGCCGGTGCCTTGCGCTCGCCGCTCATGCCGCCTCCTCGAGGGACATCTGGGAGGAGACGATCTCCTGGTAGGTCTCGTTGTCGGCCAGCAGCTCGGCGTGCGTGCCGCGGCCGACGATGCGCCCGTGGTCGAGCACGAGGATCTGGTCCGCGTCACGGATGGTCGCTACCCGCTGCGCGACGACGAGCACGGTGGCGTCCTGCGTGCGCGGCCGCAGCGCGGCGCGCAGCCGCGCGTCGGTGCTGTAGTCGAGCGCGGAGAACGAGTCGTCGAACAGGTACACCCGCGGGCGCCGCACGACGGCGCGCGCGATGGCGAGCCTCTGGCGCTGGCCGCCGGAGAACGTCGTACCGCCCTGCGCCACCGGAGCCTCAAGACCCTCGGGGAGCGCCTCGACGAAGTCGCGCGCCTGCGCGATCTCCAGCGCGGCCCACATCTCCTCCTCGGTCGCGTCGGCCTTGCCGTAGCGCAGGTTGTCCGCGACCGTGCCGCTGAACAGGAACGCCTTCTGCGGCACCAGCCCGAGCTGCGACCCGAGGTCGCCCGTCGCCAGGTCGCGCACGTCCACGCCGTCCAGGAGCACCCGCCCGCCGGTGACGTCGAAGAGCCGCGGCACGAGGTTGAGCAGGGTGGTCTTGCCCGCGCCGGTGGAGCCGATGATCGCCGTCACGCGGCCGGGCGACGCGGTGAACGTCAGGTCGTGCAGCACCGGCTCGTCGGCGCCCGGGTACCGGAACTCGACGCCCTCGAGCCGCACCTCGCCGCGCGGGCCCTCGCCGTCGGCGAGGGACGAGAGGCTGACCGGAGCCGCCGGCTCGGTCACGGACGTCTCGGTCCCGAGGACGTCGGTGATGCGGCCCGCCGCCACCGAGGCGCGCGGCACCATCATCACCATCATCGTCGACATCATCACGGCCATGAGGATGTACATGATGTAGCTGAGGAACGCCATGAGCGCCCCCACCTCCATCTGCCCGTTGTCGATGCGCTGAGCCCCGAACCACAGCACCGCGACGCTCGAGGCGTTCATGATGAGCATGACCATCGGGAACGCCAGCGCCATGAGCTTGCCCGCGTTGAGCGACGTGTCGTACAGCGCCTCGTTCGTCGCGCCGAACCGCTCCAGCTCGCGGCGCTCGCGGACGAAGGCGCGCACCACGCGCAGGCCGGTGATCTGCTCGCGCAGCACGCCGTTGATCGCGTCGATCCGCTTCTGCATCGCCCGGAAGTACGGCACCATCCGCCACATCAGCAGGCCCATCGCGATGCCCAGGACGGGCACCACGACCAGCAGCAGCGCGGACAGCTCGACGTCCTCCTGCAGCGCCATGATCACGCCGCCGACCAGCATGATCGGCGCCATCACCATGATGGTGAAGGTCATCAGGACGACCATCATCACCTGCTGCACGTCGTTGGTCGTGCGGGTGATGAGGGACGGGGCACCGAACTGCCCCAGCTCGCGGGCGGAGAACCCCTGCACGGAGTCGAACAGGTCCCGGCGCACGTCACGGCCCAGCGCCGTCGCGGCGCGCGCACCGAGGAGCACCGCGCCGATCGCGCACGCGACCTGGACGAGGCTCACGACGAGCATCCAGCCGCCCACGCGCATGATGTAGGCGGTGTCGCCCTGGACCACGCCGTTGTCGACGATGTCGGCGTTGAGGGAGGGCAGGTAGAGGGAGGCGAGCGTCGCGAGCAGCTGGAGCACCAGCAGGAGCGCGACGGCGCCGGCGTACGGGCGCAGATAGCTCCGCGCCAGGGAGACGAGCATCAGGGCTCCTGGGGGTGGGAGTGAGCGGGCTTCGCAGCCCCGGGGGGATTCTCGGACGCAGTGTTCGCCTGTCTCGCGCCGTCGGGCACGGGATTTTCCTCGCGGTCCGCGGCGAGGCCGTGCACGAGCACGTCGGCGACGACGCGGGGCGACGGCGCGGGCAGCAGGTGGTCGACCCGTGCGTGCGTGCCCGCGATGCTCGCCTCGACCAGGGCCACCGCGACCTCGATCGGCACCCGCAGCCGGTGCTCGTCCGGCTGCAGCACGCCGATCAGCCCGGCGACCGTGGCCTCGCGCTGCTGCTCGCGCTGCTGCGCCAGCTGCACGCGGAAGTCCTGCACGTGCTCCGGCTCGGCCTGGTCGCGCGCCCCCGTGCGGTGGTGCAGCGCACGCAGCACGCCCATCCAGCGCATGACGTCCGACATGCGCCGGCGGCCGAGCTCGATCACGCGCTCGAGCCGCTCCTCGAGCGGGGCCTCCCGGTCGATCGCGGCGAGCTCGGCGCGCGTCTCGACCGGGCCGGAGGCGCGGTGCAGCCCTTCGACCGCGACCGCGCCGATGAGCGTGTACTTGTCCCCGAAGGCGCGGAACAGGGTGCCCTCGGCGACCCCCGCGGCGTCCGCGAGCTCGCGGGACGTGACGTCGACGCCGAGCTCCCCCACCAGGGGCATCACGGCCTGGGCGATCGCGGCGCGCCGGTCGTCCGGCGCCATCGGGGCGGCGCGACCCGTCGGGGCTGGGCTCATGACCGCCACAGTAAATGAGTGAGCACTCACTCCGCAACTGGCCCGACCATCGGGTCAGCCTCGGCGGCGGCGCACCAGCACCAGCGCGGCGCCCCCGAGCAGCAGGACGAGCGCGAGGGCGGCGATCCCCGCCCCCGGCCCCGTGACGGCCAGCGGCCCACCCGGTCCCGGGGCCCCGTCCGGCGGCAGGCCCGGCGTCGGCTCGGCGCTCGAGGTCGGGCCCGGGTGGCCGGTCGGGGACGGGCTCGGCGACGGACCCGGCGGGACCGCGGGGGGCGCGTCGACGCAGGCGTCGGCGGCGACCTCCTCGGTGCCCGGGCCCCGCACCGAGGCCGTGTTCAGGAAGCCGCTGCCGCCGTCCTCCCCCACGACGCCCTGGCAGACGCGCGCCTCGTCGAGCACGTCGGCCGGCACCCGCGCCGTCACGAGGACGTCGAAGGACTGCGTCGCACCGGCCGCGATCGTGGCCCCCGCGACGACGACGAGATCCTCCCTCCCGTCCCAGCCCGGGTTGACCTGGATGTCCGGCGACGTGACGACCGCGTCGAGGACCTGGATCCCCCCGCCGAAGCGCAGCCGGTCGGAGAGGTCGTACCGCTGCACCACTCCCCCCGGGTTGCGCACCGAGACCCGGTAGCCGATCCGGTAGGTGCCGTCCCCGCCGGCCGACGGTCCGCTGACGACGGTCTTCTCTACCTCCAGGTCGGCCGGGCGCACGTTGGTGAAGCGGCACAGCACGGTGTCTCCGGCACGCACGTCGACCGTCGCGGCCGCACCGTCGACCACCGTGCCCCCGCTCGATCCCGAGCAGTCGACGGACTCCAGCTGCCAGCCCTCCGCGCCCTCCTCGGAGACCGTGTACACCCCGGGGGCGAGCGGCTGCGTCGTGAACGGGTCGTCCCCGTCCGCGAGGGTGAAGCGCTCCTGCGCTCCCCCTTCCGGGCCCCAGGAGAACCCGAACTCCTGGCCGGAGGCCGGCTCGGTCGCCTTGTCCACCACCAGCACGCCCCACTGCGTGTTGGAGTAGGTGCAGGTCACCGTCTCGCCCGGGTCGAGCCCGATCGTCGCCACGAGCCCGTCGACCGTCGAGTCCGCCCCGTCCTCGACGCCGTCCGCGCACACCAGCTCCGTGCCCTCGTACCCGTCCCGCGCCAGCTCGGACAGCACGTGCTCGCCGGGGGCGACGTTCTCGAACGTGCGCGCCCCCGTGCCCCCGGACGTCGTGATCGTGAACTCCTCGGGGTCGAGCCACGAGCCGGTGAAGCCGAACTCCGCGTCCGCGCCGTCCACGGCCTTGACGACGACGACCCGCCCGAGCCGGGTGTTGGTCGCCGTGCAGTCCAGGTGGGCGCCCGCGCTCACGGTGAACGCCCCGAGGTCCTCGACCGGGGTCGCCTCGCCGCCGCCCGCCGGCGCGAGGGTGCACGCCAGCGGCTGCGTGGCGGCCCACCCGTCGGCCGCCTGCTCGGTCAGCGCGTACGTGACGCCGGGCAGGAGGTCCGGCAGGTCGGCGCTGCCGGAGCCGTCCGCGGTGGTCACCGTGACGGTCTGCTCCGGCTGGCCTTGCGGGGTGAGGACGAACGCGAAGTCGCCGTCGCCGCCCACGGTCGTCTTGGTGACGGTCGCCGTGGCGGGGTCCGGCGTGTTGACGACGTCGCAGCTCACGTCCCGGCCGGACCGCGCGACGAGCTGGAAGCCGGGGGCGTCGCTCGCGTCCTGGAGCGGCTCGCCCCCGGCCGTGCAGGTGAACCCGCCGGCCGTCCACCCCGCCGGGACGGCCGTCTCGACGAGGGTGTAGGTGACGCCGGGCACCAGGTCCTCCCACATCCCCGGCTCCGACGTCCCGTTGCCGGCCACCGTGAGGGTCCTCGTGCCCTCCGGGTCGCCGGGCGGTGCGAGGGTCACCTGGAACGACCGGGTCGCGTCGTCGGGCGCGCCCGTCACCGTCTTGGTGACGCTGAGGTCCACCGGGACGGCGGTGTTCGTCACGGCGCAGGTGATGGCGTCCCCGGGCGCGGGCGTGAACCGCACGCCGAGGTCGATCGCGTCGCCGTCGACGTCGCAGGTCATCTCGCCGGCGTCGTAGCCGTCGGCCACCTCGGTGAGGTCGTACGACGTCCCCGGCACGAGGCCGGCCCACTCGAGCGGGTCGCTCGAGGAGCTGCCCGTGCCGGTGGCGTCCTGCGTCCCGACGCCGCCCGCGGGCGGGTCGAGGGTGACGGGGAACGACCAGGCCAGGTCGTCGGCGACGCCGTCGACCGTCTTGACGAAGGACAGGGTGGCCGGGTCGGCGGCGTTGGTGACGTCGCAGGTCAGGCTCTGCCCCAGGGCCGGGCGGAACTGGAGACCCGGGGTGTCGGGGTCGAGGTCGTCGACGCCGCAGACGAGGCCCGGCGACGTCCAGCCGTCGGGCACGGCCTCTGCCAGCGTGTACAGCGTGCCCGGCACCAGGCCGGTGAAGGTCGCCGGGGCGCTCGTCGCGTTCCCTGTGCCCGTCAGCGTCACGGGGCTGCCGGGCGTCGCCTCCGGGCTCAGCGACACGTCGAACGACCAGGGCAGGTCGTCGGCCACGCCCGTCACCGTCTTCGTGACGGTGACGTCGGCGGGCTGCGCGGCGTTCGTCACCTCGCACGACACGACCTGGTTGAGGCCCGCGACCAGCTGGAACCCGGCGGCGGCGCCCGCGTCCTCGACGGGCACGCCCCCGACGGAGCAGGTGAACGTGCCGCCCGTCCAGCCGGTGGGCAGCGCCTCGGTGAGCGTGTAGGTGATGCCGGGCACCAGGCCGGTCCAGGTGGCCGCGGCGGAGGTGGAGGACCCCGTGCCCGTGAGGTTCTGCGTGGCCTGCGGCGACGCGGCCGGCGAGATCGTCACCGGGAACGACCATGCGACGTCGTCGGCCACCCCGGTCGTCGTCTTCGCGACGCTCACCCGCGACGCCGTGCCGGCGTTCGCGACCCCGCACTGCAGGGTCATGCCGGGCGTCGCGGTGAACTGGAACCCGGCGTCGGCGCTCTCGTCCGTCAGCCCGGGGCACTGGACGAGCCCCAGCACCCACCCCGCCTGGGGGCTCTCGGCGAGGGTGTACCGCGTGCCCGGCACCAGGTCGGTCCAGGTCACGGGGCCGGAGGACGTGTTACCCGTCCCGGAGGCCGTCTGCGCCCCCGCCGGGCTCGCGTCGGGCGTGAGGGTGAGCTCGAACGACCAGCCGAGTCCGGCCGCGACGCCCGAGACCGTCTTCGTGACCGCGACGGACGCCGGGGTCGCGGTGTTCTCCAGCGTGCACTCGAGGGTCTGCCCCACGCCGGCGACGAACTGGAACCCGGCCGCCGGGCTCGCGTCCGCCACCCCCGCGCACTCCAGCCCCCCGGACGTCCATCCGTCCTGCGCCGGCTCGGTCACGGTGTACGTCACGCCGGGCGTGAGGTTCTGCCAGGTCACGGTGCCCGAGGCGGGCGCCGTGCCGCTCACGGTCTGGGTGCCGCCGGGGGTGACACCGCCCGCAGGGCTCAGGGTGAGCGGGAACGACCACGCCGTGCCGTCCGCCAGCCCCGCGGCAGACTTCGTCACGCTCACCGACGCCGTCTCCGCGCGGTTGGAGAAGAAGCAGGTGACGACGTCGGCCGCGTCCAGCTCGACGGTGATCGACTGCGCCGCGGCGTCCAGGGTCCAGCCGTCCGCCGTGTTGCAGAACGTCGCGCCGTTCAGCGTGTTGAGGCTCCACCCGTCGGGCATGTCGCCCTCGGTGAGCGTGTAGGTGCCCTCGAGCAGTCCGGTCCAGGACCGGATGGCGCCGGCGACGTTCGGGTCGGAGTTGATGACGAAGTCCTCCTCCCCGCCAGCGATGCTCGGGCCGGTGATCGTGAAGTCGAAGTCCTGGTCGAAGTTCGCCGGGACCGACCGCTTGATGAGGATGAGGCTGCCCTCGACGGCGTTGGTGAAGTAGCACTCGGTGGTCTCGCCCGGCAGCACCTCGAACCCCAGGCGCCGGGCCTCCCGGTCCTCGGGCGTGCCGCTGTGGTCCTCGCCGCCGTACGTGCACGACAGGTCCGCGAGCACGGTGGGCGGGTCGCCCGCGTCGGTGGTCTCCTCGAAGAAGTACTCGTCGCCCGCCGGCACGTCCTCGATGACGGTCTCGTACAGCGTGCCGTCGTCCTGCACGCCCTCGACCGTGAACGCCTCGTGCCCGTCGATGTTGCTGGTGAAGTCGAAGTCGCGGGCCTCGTCCCCGGTGCCGTGCACCTCCTTGTAGAGGATCACCCGGCCGTTCGCGGTGTTCTCGGCCGTGCACGCGATGCGGTCGCCCGCCTGCACCGTGAAGTCCGTGAGGTCGGCGACCGGCGTCGGGTCGCCGCCGCCCGCCGGCGCGCGCGTGCACGCGAGCGGGCCGGTCGGCGCCCAGCCGTCGGCGTCCTGCTCGGTCAGCGAGTAGCGGTTCCCCGGCAGCAGGGTGGGCAGGTCGGCGGTGCCCGTGCCACCGGCGGTGGTGACCGGGACGGACGTGGGCGAGCCCGACGACGGCACGGTGTCCAGCAGGAACGCGAACTCGCCGTCGCCGCCCACCGTCGTCTTCGTGATGCTGCCCGCCACCGCGGGCGCCGTGTTGTCGGCCACGCACGTGTAGTCCGCACCCGGTGCGGCCACGAGCCGGGAGGCGTCGATCGGCGTGCCGCTGCCGTCGTCGCAGACGATGCCCTGCGCGGTCCATCCGGCGCCCGGGTCCGCCTCCGTGAGCGAGTACACGACGCCGGGAGACAGGGCGGTCCAGGTGTGCGAGTCGTCGCCCAGGCCGGGACCCGTCCCGGTGAGCGTCACCGTGCCGTCCTGCCCCGGGGGCGGCGGCGCGAGCGTCAGGTCGAACGACCAGTCGACGCTGTCGCCGATCCCGGCGGTCCGCTTGCGGACCGTCGCCGAGGCCGGGAGCGCGGTGTTCGTCGCGGAGCAGGCGTACGACTGCCCGGGCTCGACGTCGATCTCGACGCCCGGCGTCGTGGGGTCGTCGCCGCCACCGCCGAGGCCGCACGTGATCGGTCCCGCGTCCCAGCCCTCGAGCCCGCCCTCCTCGAGGACGTACCGTCCGGGCTCGAGGTCCTCCCAGGCCACCGAGGACGAACCCGGCCCGGTGCCGGAGACGTCCTGGGTGTCGGCCTCCTCGCCCTCGGGCGTGAGGGTCACCGGGAACGACCACTCGTAGTCGGCGGTGATGCCGCCGGTCGTCTTGGTGAAGGAGACCGTCCCCGGGGCGATGTCGTTCTCGACCGCGCAGGCGACGGCGTCACCCACGTCGACCGTGAAGTCCGTGACGTCCGGGATGGTGAACTCGTCGCCGGCCGCGGGCGTCACGGTGCACACGATCGTGCCCTCGACCCAGCCGGGCTGGTCCTGCTCGACCAGCGAGTAGCGCACGCCCGGCACCAGCGCGAGCTCGGCCGACCCGCTGCCGGCCGTGGTCGTGATCGGGACGCTGACCGGGGTGTCCCCCGTGCCGAGGGTGGTCAGTTCGAAGGTGAAGCTCCCGTCCCCCTCGCTCGTCGTCTTCGTCAGCGTCGCCGCGACGGGCGCGACGAAGTTGGTCAGGCTGCACGACACGGCGGCGTCGAGCGGCGCGACGAAGCGGAAGCCGCCCTCGACCTGCTCCACCCCCGCCCCGGTGCAGCTCTCCAGCCGCTGGGTGACCTCGTCCGGCAGGTCGACCTCCGTGACCGTGTACGTCTGGCCGGGCAGCAGGTTCTCCCAGCCGACGGTCACGGCGGACTGTCCCGTCCCGGAGACGGTCGTCGGGTCGGTCGCGCCCTGCGGCACGGGCCGGATCTGGACGCCGAACGACCACGGGTAGTCCGCGGCGAGCCCGCTCGTGATCTTGCGCAGGCTCACCGACGACGGCAGCCCGGTGTTCGTCATGCCGCACGACAGCTCCTGCGCGACCCCCGCGACGAACGTGAAGGTCAGGTCCTCGGTGTCGAGGTCGGCCACGGCCCCGCCCTGGTCCGTGCAGGTGATCGCACCCATGGACCAGCCGGGGATCGCCTGCTCCCGGATCACGTACTGCTGACCCGGCACCAGCTCTCCCCACGTCGTCGCCGCGCTGCCGGGTCCCGTGCCCGACAGGGTCCGGGCGTCCCCCGGGGCCGGGGTGAGCGAGACGTCGACGCTCCACGCGAGCTCCGGGCCGATGCTCGCCGTCGTCTTGGTCAGCGTCGCCTGCGCCGGGAGCGCGAGGTTGGTGTAGAGGCAGGTGACGATCGCGCCGTCCTCGAGCGTGACGCCCGTCGTCTCCTCGTCCTGCCGTTCCCAGGCGAGATCGGCCCCGTCCGCGCGCTGGCAGACGACGTCGTCGACGCTCCAGCCGGTCAGCCCCTCCTCCGTGATCGTGTAGTCGCCGGCCGGCACCTCCTGCACCACCCACGACCAGTCGTCGCCCACCGTGTTGAGCGTGAACCCCTCGTCGAAGCCGTCCGGGCCCGTCACGGTGAAGGGGAAGTCCTCGTCCCACTCCACTATCGGCGCGGTCGCCTTCTGCACCACGAGGGTGGCGCCCTCCGGTTCCGCGATGTCCTCGAAGGAGCACGTCATCTGGGACCCCGGCCGCGCGGTGAACGTCGCGGTGGGCGGGTCGACCTCCAGCTCCTCCTCGTAGTCGTACGGCGGGTCCCAGCACGACAGGTCCGCCAGCACGTATCCCTCGGGCACCTCCTCGGAGACGGAGTACTCGCCCGGCGGCACCTGGAACTGGGTGGAGTCGGTGGCGTTCGTCGTGCCCGGGACGGGCTCGGGCGTCAGGGTGAACTCCTCGACCTCCCCGGTGAGGTTCCCGGTGAAGGTGAACGAGCTGCCCGCGCTGTCCTGGGGGACGCGCTTCTCGATGGTCACCGTGGCGAGCTGCGTGTTGGTGAACGTGCACTCGAGGTTCTCGCCGACCACCGGCGTCACCGTGACGGACGCGGTGCTCCCGGACGTGCCGTCGGTGCACTCGACCTGCGGCGTCATCCAGCCGTCGACGGCGTCCTCCGCCACGGTGAGCGCCTCGCCCGCCGGCACGGCGAACGTCGCGCTCTCGCCGTCGCCGAGGGTGGCCTCCTCGTCGCCCACGGTGAAGTCGAAGTCCTGGTCCGCGCCGTCCGGCAGGGTCTGCTTCGTCACCGTCACCAGGGCGGCATCGTTGGTGAGGACGCAGTCGGTCCGCCCGCCGCCCAGGAGGGTGAACGGGGTGTCCGGGTCCGTCACGTCGACGGTATGTCGCTCGCCCACCTGGTCGGTGTACGAGCACTCGGCGGCCGTGAGCTCCCACGGCGGGGGGACGCCGGTCTCCGCCAGGTGCAGCAGCGAGCTCGAGAGCACGCCCTCGTACGTCCGGGTCTGCCCCGAGACCACGGCGTCCTCGATGCTCGTCTGCCCGGGCGGGATCACCACGCCCTGGGAGCTCTCGTTCGTCACCCGGAACCCGAACTCGTCGTCCGTCTGCCCGGTCGGTGTCTCCTTCGTGACCGTCAGGGTGCCGCAGTTGGAGATCTCCAGCGGTTCGGGCGTGTTGAAGAAGAAGTCCGAGATCGTCGCCGTCTCTGCGGCGCCCGTGCGGGACATCAGGGAGGTGATCGCGAAGGTCGAGCACTCGTCGTCGCCGAACAGCCCTGCCGCCGTGAGGTCGATGGCGTACTCGCCGAAGGTGTCCTGCTGCTGGTTGCCGAGCGGCGGCGCCTCGGTGCGCTGGCCCATCGCGAAGGCGAAGTCCACGCTGCGGCCGGTCGTGGCCCACGAGCCGCCGCCGTCGGGGTTCGCGCAGCCGTCCCCCGCCGCCGGGGTCCAGTCGAGGAAGCGCGTCGTGCCCTCGGCGTACAGCACGTCGAGCAGCAGGTCGTCGCAGCGTCCCGGGTCAGGTCCCTCGAAGACCGTGTAGATGCTCACGGAGCCGTTGCCCGCGCGGCGCGTGAAGTAGCCGTACAGGATGAAGTGGCGCAGGCCGGTCGCGTCGGACAGCGCCTCGGTCGCGTACCCCGCGCTGCACAGGTTCGCCTTGTCCTGCACGTTCGCCGGGGCCGCCACCCAGGGGTTCGTGTCACCGTTCTGGCTGCCCTGGTTCGCGGTCGGGTCCGGCCCCTGCCCGTCGCAGTTCGCGTACGCGCCGTCGTCCCAGAAGAATCCCCCCGCGAACACGCCCGAGGAGCGGAACCCGCCGGCCGTCGTGTAGGGCTCCGTCGGCACGAACGTGGGCGTCTGGGTGGCCGACGGCTGCGGCTGCAGGACGTCGTTCCAGTCGAACGTGCCCGGCGGCGTCCCGCCGGTCTTGTCGCCGTCGATCTGGAACCCGGTCTGCAGCCCGGACGGCAGCGTCACCGCCTCGGCCTCCGGCGCCGGCCCGTTCGGGGCCAGCGGGACGAGGACCCCGAGCGCCAGCGTGAGGGCCGTGACCATGGCGACGCGACGACCGGCGGCGCCGGGCCGGTGCACCCGCCGTCGAGGTCGCGCCCCTCCGCGATCCGCCACGCCCATCGCGTCCTCCCGGGGACGTCCGAAGGCCGGACTCGAGGCGCCGCGCCCGCTGTGACGCGGCGCACACTCCCGGCCAAGGTAACCAGGGGTCGCCGTCGGCGCGCGGGGAAGGGCGGCGCGCAGGGAAGGGCGGCTCGCCACGGGCGTGGACACACCGGGACCCCGCCACCCGAGGGGTGACGGGGTCCCGTCGCACGAGGTCGTCGGCTACTGCTGCGGCTCCGGCGGCTCGCCGCCCAGGGACCGGGGCTGCGCGCCGGGCGACGGCGGCGCCGTCGGGCCGTCCGACGGTCGCTGGCCGCGCTCGGCCGACGGGTCGAACGGCGCACCCGACCGGGTGCCCGCGCTCGTCGCGTCGGCCGTGGCGGCCTCCGCCTGGCGCCGTGCCTCCGCGAGCGCCTCACCCGGGTCCTCCAGGGCCTGCGCGGGGAGCGACGACTGCCGGGGCCGCGCCTCGGCGCCGCCCTCGTCGTCGGCGGGCGGGGTGGGGATGCCGGGCGTGCCGGGCACCCCGCCGAAGCCCTTGGCGATCGAGCCGAGCGCCGCGGTGAACTCCGTGGGCACGACCCACAGCTTCGACGCGTTGCCGTTGGCGATCTCGGGCAGCATCTGCAGGTACTGGTACGCGAGCAGCTTGGGGTCGGCGTCGCCCTCGTGGATGGCGCCGAACACCTGGAGGATGGCGCGCGCCTCGCCCTCGGCCTGGAGGATCTTCGCCTGGGCGTCACCCTCGGCCCGGAGGATCTGCGACTGCTTCTCACCCTCAGCGGTGAGGATCTGCGACTGCTTGACGCCCTCCGCCGTGAGGATCGTGGCGCGCCGGTCGCGCTCGGCGCGCATCTGCTGCTCCATCGCACCCTGCACCGAGGCGGGCGGCTCGATCGACTTCAGCTCGACGCGGTTGACGCGCACGCCCCAGCGGCCGGTCGCCTCGTCGAGGACGCCGCGCAGCTGGCCGTTGATCTGGTCGCGGCTGGTGAGCGTCTGCTCGAGGTCCATCGAGCCGACGACGTTACGCAGGGTGGTGACCGTGAGCTGCTCGATACCGGTGATGTAGTTCGCGATCTCGTACACCGCCGACTTCGGCTCGGTCACCTGGAAGTAGATGACCGTGTCGATGCTCACCACGAGGTTGTCGCTCGTGATCACGGGCTGCGGCGGGAAGGACACGACCTGCTCGCGCAGGTCGACGCCTGCGCGGATGCGGTCGACGAACGGCACCAGCAGGTGCAGCCCGGGCTCGAAGGTCTTGTTGTAGCGGCCGAGCCGCTCGACGATCAGCGCCGTCGCCTGCGGCACGATGCGCACGGCCTTGACCAGCGCGACGATCAGCACGATCGCCAGGATGATGAGCACCACGTAGAGCACGATGGTGCCGGGTTCGGTGTCGTTCACAGGAGTCCCTTCCGTCGACGCGTCGACGATCGGAGATGGTCACCGGTCGCCGACCGGCGGCGGGTCAGGCGGGGTGCTGCTCGTGCGTCGTCGCGACCGGGGCGACGACGGCGGTGGCCCCGTCGATGCGCACGACGCGCACCTCGGCGCCGACGGGGACGCGCCCGGTGGAGTTCGGGATGCCGTCGTCCTCGAGACGGGCGCTCCAGACCTCGCCCTGCAGCTTGACGCGGCCGCCGGTCTCGGTGACCTCCGCCAGGACCACGGCCAGCCGGCCGACCTGGCCCGCCGCGTTGGTCTCGACGAGCGGCACCCGCTGCCGCAGGTGGCGCAGCAGCCACGGGCGCAGGGTGAACAGGAGCAGCACGGACACGATGCAGGCCACGAGGATCTGCAGCCAGAGCTCGCCTCCCGCAGCGGCCGTGACGGCCCCGCCGAGGGCGCCCCCGGCCAGCATGATCAGCACCAGGTCCAACGAGAGCATCTCGATCGCGGCGAGCAGCAGCGCGCCTCCGACCCACCACAGCCAGGAGTCCACGGACCTCTCCCCTCGTCGTCCCTCGCGGGAGCGTGCGGCGCCGGGACGGCCCCTGAGGGACCCTCAGGTGAGCGACGCCCCCGCCACCATGTTTTGCACAGACTTTACCAAGCCTGAGCCGACGCGGGAAGCCGTTTCAGCGACCGGCGGGTCGCGCCGCGCGGGCCAGCCAACGGCCCCCGCCGTGGGCGACCATGAGGGGCGTGCCGAACGCCTGCGAGAGGTTGTCCGCGGTGAGCACCTCGTGGATCGGGCCCGCGGCCTGGATGCCCCCGCGCTTCATGAGCATGAGGTGCGTGAACCCCGGCGGGATCTCCTCGACGTGGTGCGTGACGAGCACCAGGACGGGCGACGCCGGGTCGGCCGCGAGCTCGGCCAGCGCGCCGACGAGCTCCTCGCGCCCGGCGAGGTCGAGGCCGGCGGCGGGCTCGTCGAGCAGCAGGATCTCCGGGTCCGTCATGAGGGCGCGGGCGATCTGCACGCGCTTGCGCTCGCCCTCCGAGAGGGTCCCGTAGAAGCGGTCCGCCAGGTCGGCGACGTCGAACGCCGCGAGCAGGTCCTTGGCGCGCTGCTCGTCGAACTCCTCGTACGACTCCTGCCAGCGGCCCGTCACGCCGTACGCCGCCGTGAGCACGACGTCCCGCACGGCCTCGCCGCCCGGGATGCGGTCGGCGAGGGCCGCGGAGGCGAAGCCGATCCGCGGGCGCAGCTCGAAGACGTCGACGCGGCCGAGCCGTTCGCCCAGGAGCTCGGCCGTGCCGCTCGTCGGGTGCGAGCGCGCCGCGAGGATCTGCAGCATGGTGGTCTTGCCGGCACCGTTGGGGCCGAGGACGACCCAGCGCTCTCCCTCGTTCACCTGCCAGTCCACGGCGTCGAGGATGGTGGTGGTACCGCGTCGTACGGTGACGCCCTGCAGGTCGAGAACCGCGCTCATGAGGCCCGACCCTACCCGAGCCGCCCCGACCGCCCGGCCGTCGCCCGCGCCGTGCCCGCGCCCTGCCCGCGCCCTGCCCGCGCCCTGCCCGCCCGCCGTCCGACGTACGTCCGGGCCTGCGACGACGGCACCGGCGCGTCTACTGTGACCCCGTGGAGACCGACCCGACCGCGCTGCCCCGCAGCGTCGTGCTCGCCCTCTGGCTCGCCACCGCCGGCGCCGCACCCGGGGTCGTGGTGCGCAGCGTGCAGGGCGACGACGAGCCGCACGGCGTCGTCGGGCTGCCCGGCCGCGACGAGGGCGCCGCCGCCGTCGGCGGGGACGACGCCGGCCTGCGCGACCTCGTGACCGCCTGGCTCGACGGACCCCGCGAGGTGTGCGCCCTGCTGCCCGCTCCCGGCGACCTCGGCGGGACACCGGCCGCGGTGAGCGCCGAGGCCACCGAGGCGGGCGAGTGCGTGATGATCACCACCCCGGCCGGTTCCTGGGCCGCCGTGCCTGCCGTCACCGCGTTCGGGAGCGAGCTCGAGCCCGGCCATCTCGTCGCCTGGCAGGTGCGGCCGGTGCCCGCGTGGTCCACCCACGTGGCCGGCACCCTCGGTTCGCTCGCCGACGCCGAGCGGGAGCTGCGCACCAGCCTCGTCACCGCGACCGAGGCACTCGACGCGCTCGACGTCGCCCGGTGGCGCGACGACGCCGCCGACGCGATCGAGCGCCTCCGCGGCGGCAGCACGGACGCCTGGCCCGTGCCCGCCCTGGACGGCCGCCGGGCCCGCGTGCTGCAGCTCGCGACCCGGCTGCTCGCGATCGTCGACCTCGCCACCGTCGACGACGGCGGCGCCGTGAACCTCTGGCAGTCGGACCAGCGCTCCACCGCGCTGCGCGAGGTGGAGCGCACGGCACGGCACGCCCTCAGCGCCGCGACCTACGCCGCCGTCCGCTGATCCTGGTCCTGGTCCCGACAGGCTCGACCCCCGGGTGCTCTCGACCGGCTCACCCGGCGAGGACGCCGCGGTAGACGTCGAGGGTGCGGTCGGCGACGGCCTCCCACGAGAACAGCTGCTCGGCCCGGCGCCGGCCCGCCTCCCCCATCTGCGCCGCCCGCGCCGGGTCGGCCAGCACCTGCCCCAGCGCGCCCGCCAGGTCCGCGACGAACCGCTCCGGGTCCAGGGGCGTCCCGGTGCCGTCGTCGGCCTGCTCGATCGGCACGAGCGCGCCCGTGACCCCGTCGTCGACGACCTCGGGGATGCCGCCGGTCGCCGTGCCGACCACCGGCAGGCCGACGGCCATCGCCTCGAGGTTGACGATGCCGAGCGGCTCGTACACCGACGGGCACACGAAGACGGTGCTCGCCGCGAGCACGGCGACCAGGTCCGGGCGGGGCAGCATCTGCTCGATCCACACCACCCCGGCCTCCGCGCCGGCGCCGCCGGGCCCGGCGGCGCCGACGGTGCCCGAGCCGCCCCGCGCGCGGCGCAGGTCGGCCACGAGCGCGCGCACCTCGGCCATGAGCTCCTCGGTGTCGGGCGCGCCCGCGCACAGCACGACCTGGACCTCGCGCGGCAGGCGGGCCGCCGCGCGCAGCAGGTATGGCAGGCCCTTCTGCCGCGTGATGCGGCCGACGAACACCACCGCGGGGCGCTCGGGGTCGATGCCGAGGTCGCGGACCACCCGCTCGGCCGCCGGGTCGCCGTCCGCCGGGCGCCGCCAGCCGGCGAGGTCGATGCCGTTGTGCACGACGTGCACCCGGTCGGGGTCGAGCTCCGGGTAGACCCGCAGGATGTCGGCCCGCATCCCGGCCGACACCGCGATCACGCCGGCGGCGCCCAGGTAGGCCGTGCGCTCCGCCCACGACGACAGCGCGTACCCACCGCCGAGCTGCTCCGCCTTCCAGGGGCGCAACGGCTCGAGCGAGTGCGCCGTGACCACGTGCGGCACACCGTGCAGCAGGCCACCGACGTGCCCGGCGAGGTTGGCGTACCAGGTGTGCGAGTGCAGCACGTCGGCCCCCGCGACGTCCTGCGCCATCGCCAGGTCGACGCCGAAGGTGCCGAGGGCGGCGTTCGCGGAGGCGAGCTCGGCCGGCACGCCGTACCCCGTCACGCCGGGCTCGGCGTCCGCACCGGTGCGCGGCCCGTCGAAGCACCGCACCCGCACGTCGACGTCCCGGCGCAGGACGGCGGACAGCTCGGCCACGTGCACGCCGGCGCCCCCGTAGACGTGCGGTGGGTACTCGCGGGTCAGCAGGTCGACCCGGAACGGGCTGCTGGCAGGGCTGCTGGTGGGCGTGCTCACGCGGCCAACCTAGCGGGGTCGGCGGGTCGCGGGCGCGGCGGCCCACGACCCCCTAGGGTCGTGGCATGGCGTCGACCCAGCCCCGCGTGCTCGCGATCGTCCTCGCCGGCGGCGAGGGCAAGCGCCTCATGCCGCTCACCGCGCACCGCGCCAAGCCGGCGGTCCCCTTCGGGGGCATCTACCGGCTCGTGGACTTCGCGCTGTCCAACATCATCAACTCGCACTACCTGCACGTCATCGTGCTGACCCAGTACAAGTCCCACTCGCTGGACCGGCACATCTCCAAGACGTGGCGCATGTCGTCGCTGCTCGGCAACTACGTGTCGTCGGTGCCCGCGCAGCAGCGGGTCGGCAAGCACTGGTACCTGGGCTCGGCCGACGCGATCTACCAGTGCCTCAACATCATCGACGACGAGCGGCCCGACATCGTCGTCGTGGTCGGCGCCGACCACGTGTACCGCATGGACTTCTCCCAGATGGTCGAGGCGCACGTCTCGTCCGGCGCCCGCGCCACCGTGGCGGCGATCCGCCAGCCCATCGCCATGGCGGACCAGTTCGGTGTCATCGAGGTGGACCGCGAGGACCCCACGCGGATCAGCGAGTTCCTCGAGAAGCCCGAGAGCCCGGTCGGGCTGCCCGACTCCCCCACCGAGGTGCTGGCCTCGATGGGCAACTACGTGTTCGACGCCGACGCGCTCGTCGAGGCGGTCACGAAGGACTCGGCCGACCCGGACTCGCGCCACGACATGGGCGGCGACATCATCCCCGCGTTCGTCGCCGACGGCACAGCCGGCGTCTACGACTTCATCCGCAACGAGATCCCCGGGTCCACCGACCGCGACCGCGACTACTGGCGCGACGTCGGGACGATCGACGCCTACTTCGAGGCCAACACCGACCTCATCGCCGTGCAGCCCGTGTTCAACCTGTACAACCAGGACTGGCCGCTGCTCACGGGCTACACCGGCCTGCCGCCGGCCAAGTTCGTGCACGCCGGGCCGGGACGGCTCGGCCACGCCGCCGACTCGATCGTCTCGCCTGGTGTCCTCATCTCCGGCGCGACGGTCGCAGGGTCCATCCTGTCCCCGGGCGCGCACCTGCACTCCTGGGCCACCGTCACGGACGCCGTCGTGATGGACAACGTCCAGGTGGAGCGGCACGCCCAGGTCCACCGCGCCATCCTCGACAAGAACGTGGTGGTGAGCGAGCGGGCGCGCGTCGGCGTCGACCACGACGAGGACCGGGCCCGCGGCTTCACCGTCTCCGAGTCGGGGATCACCGTCGTCCCGAAGGGCACCGTCGTTGCTTGATCCCGCTCCCCGCACCGCCCCCACCCCTGGTAGCGCCGTGGAGGGCGGCGCCGAGGCACCGCGCCGGCGCCTCGTCGTCACCGACGTCGACTCCACGTTCATCACCGCCGAGGTGATCGAGCTGCTCGCCGACCACGCCGGCACCCGCGCGCAGGTCGCCGAGGTGACCGAGCGCGCGATGCGCGGCGAGCTCGACTTCGCCGGCTCGCTGCGCGAGCGGGTCGCCACGCTGCGCGGCGTGCCGGTCGAGGCGCTGACCGCGGTGCGCGAGGCCGTCGTCCTCACCCCGGGAGCCGCCGACCTCGTGAGCGAGGTGCACCGGCGCGGGTGGGAGTTCGGGCTGGTCTCGGGCGGGTTCGCCGAGATCCTCGGCCCGATCGCCGACGCGCTCGGCATCGGCCGCTGGCGCGCCAACCGCCTCGAGGTGGCCGACGGCGTCCTCACCGGCCGCACCGTCGGACCGGTCGTCGACCGCGCCGACAAGGCCGCCACGCTGCGCCGCTGGGCGGCGGAGTGCGGGCTCGACATGGTCGACACCGTCGCCGTCGGCGACGGCGCCAACGACCTCGACATGATCGACGCCGCCGGCATCGGCATCGCCTTCGCGGCCAAGCCCGTCGTGCGCGCGCAGGCGCCGTTCAGCGTGGACGGCCCCCGGCTCGACGACGTGCTCGGCGTCATCGACGCGGTGGACGCCGCGGCGGGCCGCGCGCCCGGCACCGCCCGGCCCTGAGCCCCCAGCCGTAGCGCGCACCCCCTGGCGGGGCCAGGATCGGACCATGGCGACCACGGTCGAGACCAACGCGCTCAACACCATCGACGAGTCCGAGCGGCACGGCAGGCCGCGGGACCTGTTCTGGCCGTGGTTCGCGGCCAACGTCTCCGTGCTGGGCCTCGGCTACGGCGCGTACCTGCTGGCGTTCGGCGTGTCCTTCTGGCAGGCGGTGGTGGTCGGCGCGGTCGGCATCCTCGTGTCGTTCCTGGCGTGCGGGTTCATCTCGCTCGCGGGCCGGCGCGGCTCGGCACCCACCATGGTGCTCAGCCGCGCGGCGTTCGGCGTGGACGGCAACCGGCTGCCGTCCCTGCTGTCCTGGATCCTCACCGTGGGCTGGGAGACGGTGCTCGTGGCCCTCGCCACGCTCGCCACCGCGACCGTCCTCGGCACCCTCGGATGGGGCGGCGGCACCGTGACGCAGGTCGTCACCCTGGCCGTGGTGGCGCTGGTCGTGGTGGCCGCGGGGATCTTCGGGTTCCAGCTCGTGATGCGGCTGCAGCAGGTCATCACCGTGCTCACCGCGGTGCTCACGGTGATCTACGTGGTGCTGGTCGCGGGCCACGTCGACTGGGCGACCGTGGCGTCGATCCCGCCCGGGCAGGCGCCGCAGGTGATCGGCGGGCTCGTGTTCATGATGACGGGGTTCGGCCTCGGCTGGGTCAACATGGCCGCCGACTACTCGCGCTACCTGCCGCGCACCGCCTCCGGCCCCGGCGTCGTCGGCTGGACGACGTTCGGCGCCTCTCTGCCGCCGGTCCTGCTGCTCGTGGCGGGGCTCCTCCTCGCCGGCTCCGACCCCGCCCTCGCGGACGCGATCGGCGCCGACCCGATCGGCGCGCTGGCCGTCCTGCTCCCGGAGTGGTTCCTGATCCCCTTCATGGTCGTGGCCCTCGCCGGGCTGATCGGCGGGGCCGCGCTCGACATCTACTCCTCGGGACTGGCGCTGCTGTCCCTGGGGCTCCCCGCCCCGCGCTGGGCGGCCGCGGCGATCGACGGCGTCCTCATGGTGCTCGGCGCGACCTACGTCGTCTTCGTCGCCGACGACTTCTTCGGCCCGTTCCAGGGGTTCCTCATCACGCTCGGCGTGCCGATCGCGGCCTGGTGCGGGGTGCTGCTCGCCGACATCGCGCTGCGCCGCCGCGACTACGCGGACGCCGAGCTCGGCGACCGGCGCGGCCGGTACGGCAGCGTGCGGTGGTCGGCCGTCCTGCTCGTCGTCGCGGGCACGGCGATCGGGTGGGGTCTCGTCACGAACACGTACGCCGGGTGGCTGTCGTGGCAGGGCTACCTGCTGGGGCCGCTGGGGCTCGGCGGGCGGGACGGCCAGTGGGCCGGCGCGAACCTCGGCGTGCTCGTGGCCCTCGCCCTCGGCCTGCTGGGCACGTTCCTCCTGTCCGCCCGGGCGGTGCGACGCCAGGAGCGGGCGCCGGAGGCGGCAGCGACGGGGCGGGCCACGCCGTGAGCGCCACCCACGGCGCCGACGGCGCTTGGCTCGTCGTGATCGACATGCAGGTGGTCTTCGCCGGCCCGGCGAGCCCGTGGGCCGCGCCGGGGTTCGACGCCGCGGCCCACGGGCTGCGCCGCCTGCTGCCGGCCTTCGCCGGGCGCAGCGTGTGGACCCGCTACGTGGCTCCCCACGAGCCGCAGGGCGCCTGGCGGGAGTACTTCGACCAGTGGCCGTTCGCCCTGGTGCCGCCCGACGACCCCCTGTACGGCTTCGCGGACGGGCTCGACCCCTCCGGCGCTCCGGTCGTCACGGCGACGACGTTCGGCAAGTGGGGCGCGGAGCTCGACGCGGCCACCGGTCACGCCGACGAGCTGGTGGTGGCCGGCGTCTCCACCGACTGCTGCGTGCTGTCGACGGTGCTGCCCGCGGCGGACGCCGGCCGGCGGGTGCGCGTCGTGTCCGACGCGTGCGCGGGGGCGAGCGCGGCCGACCACGACCGTGCGCTGGACGCGATGCGGCTCTACGCGCCGCTGGTCGAGGTCACGACGGTCGACCAGGTGCTCGACGACGAGCGCGGCCCGAGGCCCGCCGCCTGACGGTCAGGAGGGCCGGCCGACGTGCACCAGCCGGGCGCCGTCGCGCCCCCACCCGGCCCACGGCTCGGCGGACTCCAGCACCGCATAGGTGGCGGTCGGGACGCCGACGCGCACCTGCGCGACGGCCGCGGAGTCGGAGCCGTCCCCCGCGAGGTACGCCGCCGTCGCGGCCATGGTCGGCTCGTGCCCGACGACGAGCACCGTGCGCGCCGACGCCTCGACCTCCCGCAGGAGGCCGAGGACGTCACGCACGCTCGCCTCGTAGAGCTCGTCGCGCACCTCGAGCACCGTCGCGGCGGAGCCGTCGAGGTGCGAGGAGGCCAGGTCCCACGTCTGCCGGGTGCGCAGCGCCGAGGACACGAGCGCGACCTGCGGCCGCAGACCGGCGGCCGTGAGCGCCATGCCGACGCGGCTGGCCTGCTTGCGCCCGTTCAGCGCCAGCGGGCGGCGGTCGTCGGGGATCGCGCCCTTGCCGGGCTCAGCCTTGGCATGGCGCAACAGCACGAGGCGCCAGGTCGGCGCCTCGCCCTCGGCCTGCGTCACCGCTCTCATGGGCTCCGTCTCACAGGTCGTTCCGGGGGCCGCTCCGGGCCGGACCCGTCACTGACCCATCGCGTGCACACCACCGTCGACGTGGACGATCTCCCCGGTCGTGGCGGGGAACCAGTCCGAGAGAAGGGCCACGACGGCGCGCGCAGCCGGCTCCGCCGTCGTCTGGTCCCAGCCCAGCGGGGCCCGCTGCGGCCAGGCGTCCTCCATGGTCGCGAACCCCGGGATGGACTTCGCGGCCGTGGTACGGATGGGCCCGGCGGAGACGAGGTTACACCGGATGCCGTGCGGCCCGAGGTCACGGGCCAGGTAGCGGTTGGCGGACTCCAGACCGGCCTTCGCGACACCCATCCAGTCGTAGACCGGCCATGCGAACGTCGCGTCGAAGGTGAGGCCCACGTACGCGCCGCCGGACATCAGCGGGCGCGCCGCCTCGATGAGCGACTTGTACGAGAACGTGGAGACCTGCAGGGCCGTGGCGACGTCGTCCCACCCGGCTCCCAGGAAGTTGCCGCCCATGACCGTCTGGGGTGCGAAGCCGATCGAGTGCACGACGCCGTCGATCCCGTCCACGTGCTCCTTGACGCGCTCCGGGAGGGCCGCGAGGTCCTCGTCGCTGGTGACGTCCAGCTCCACCACGGGCGCCGTGACAGGCAGGCGCTTCGCGAACGCCTGCGTGAGCTTCATCTGCCGCCCGAACGAGGTGAGCACCACCTCGGCGCCCTCCTCCTGGGCGAGGCGGGCGGCGTGGAACGCGATCGAGCTGTCGGTGAGGACGCCCGTGATGAGGAGCTTCTTGCCGTCGAGCAGAGCCATGATGACCTTCCGGTTGTGCGTGGTGCGGGGACGAGGAGGGGCGGGTGCGGTCGGTGCCGGCCAGGGGCCGGTCCCGGGCGGGCCAGAGGGTCCGTCAGTGGCCCATGCCGAGGCCGCCGTCGACCGGGATCACGGCGCCCGAGACGTAGGCCGCGGCGTCGGAGGCGAGGAAGCCCACGACCCCGGCGACCTCGTCGGTCGAGGCGAAGCGGCCGGCAGGGATCGACGCCTTGTACTGCTGCTGCGTCGCCTCCGGCAGCGCGGCCGTCATGTCGGTCTCGACGAAGCCGGGGGCGACGACGTTCGCGGTGATGCCGCGCCCGCCGAGCTCGCGCGTGATCGACCGGGCCATGCCGACGAGGGCGGCCTTGGAGGACGAGTAGTTGACCTGGCCCGGGCCGCCGTAGAGGCCCACGACGGACCCGACCAGCACGATGCGGCCCCGGCGGGCGCGGATCATGCCCTTCGAGGCACGGCGCACGCAGCGGAACGTGCCGGTGAGGTTCACGTCGAGCACGGTCTCGAACTCCTCGTCGCTCATGCGCATGAGGAGCTGGTCGCGGGTGACGCCCGCGTTGGCGACGAGCACCTCGACCGGGCCGAGGTCGGACTCGATGCCCGAGAAGGCGGCGTCCACGGCCGCGCTGTCGGTCACGTCGGCGACGTAGCCGTGCACGCCGGCCGGCAGGTCGCCGCCCCGGTAGAGCGTGGCGACCGTGTCGCCCGCCGCGACGAAGTGCTCCGCGATGGTGCGGCCGATGCCGCGCGCCGCGCCGGTCACGACGACGACCCGGCCGGCAGGGGTGCCGCTGCCGGCGGCGGGCTGGGGGGCGGGGGCGTCGGTCACGGGGTCTCCTCGGTGGTCGGGGCGGGTTCGGCGGTCGGGGTGCGTCGGCACCGGCGTCCTGCGCGGCTGCTGCTCGACCGCTGCTCGAGCCCGCTCGTCATGGTGCGTGACGACGGCGGGACAGTGCTGCGGGCGGTCGGGCCACGGCCGACGCCCTGGTGACGCTACCTCGCCGGAGCGGCCCCGCAGGGTCGCGGCGCGTCACACGTCGCCGCGGCCCTTTGTCGGATCCCTACAAGGCGGACCCCGTCGCCGCCGGGTCCCTGGGGCTCCGCGCGCCGCCTTAGACTGGCGAGGTGAGCAACGCCCGCGCGACCCCTCCGGGTCCGCGCCCCTCCGGAGGCCACCGCCGCGGCGCGGGCCAGGCGCCCGAGGTCCCCTCGATCACCAGCGCCCCCGAGCCGCTGGAGGAGGACCAGGCGCGCCGCACGCGGCGCTACCTCGTCCAGATGGGCATCCGGATCGTCTGCTTCATCGGCGCCGTGCTCGTGGACGTCCTCTGGATCCGGCTGGTGCTGGTGGCCGCCGCCGTCGTCCTGCCGTACTCCGCGGTGCTCTTCGCCAACGCCGGGCGGGACCGCGTCTCCTACGACACCTCGCCGATGGTCGACGTCGCGCCCGCCGAGCTGGCCGCCTCCGCTCAGGAGCACCCGCCCTCGGGCCCCGCCGCGGGCTCCGGGCCGGAGACGTTCGACGGCCCGCACCGCGTCGTGGAGCACCGGGACGACGACCCTGCTCCCGCGGCGGCGGACGAGACGGCCGGGCACGCACCGCACGAGACGCCGCACGCGTCACCCGACGAGTCACCGCACGAGACACCGCACGAGAATCCTGGAGGAACCCGCTGATGGACGTGCTCGCGACGAACGCTGACGCCGTGGCGGGCGAGCTGGTGTGCTCGGCCAAGGGCTGCCGCGCCGAGGCCACGTGGGGCCTGCTGTGGAACAACCCCCGGCTGCACACGCCGGAGCGCCGCAAGGTGTGGCTCGCGTGCGACGACCACCGCGAGCACCTCGAGCAGTTCCTCGGTGCGCGCTCGTTCTGGAAGCAGACCGTCCCCGTCGCGGAGCTCGATCGCGCGTGACCGACCGCACCGCCGCCCGCCCCGCCCCGGCGCCGGACGCCGCCGACCACGCCCCCGCCGCCCCCGCCGCGCCCCGCACCCGCCGGCAGTGGATCACGCTCGGCCTCGGCGCGGTGCTGCTGGCCGCCGTGTGCGTGCTGGCCGCCGTGTGGCAGTGGCACCGCTACACGTGGCGCGAGGCGCAGATCGACCTGGTCGAGTCCAACTACGCGGCCGCCGCCGTCCCGCTCTCCGACGTGCTGCCGGGGCCGGGCGCCGTCCTCGACCCGGACGACGAGTGGCGCCCCGCCGTGGCCACGGGCACCTACCGGCCCGAGGACACGGTGCTGCTGCGCAACCGGCCCGTCGGAGGCCAGCCCGGCTTCCACGTGCTTGTGCCGCTCGAGACCACCGGGGCGGACGGGCAGCCGGTCGTCCTCGTCGTCGACCGCGGGTTCGTGCCGCTGGGCGAGGACGCGAGCGAGCCGTCGTCCGTGCCCGACCCGCCGGCCGGCGAGGTCGAGGTCACCATGACGATGCGGCCGGACGAGCCCGCCTCCGACCGGGGCACCCCGGCCGGGCAGGTGCAGGCCATCCATACCGACCAGGTGCTCGCCGCGGGCCCGGACGGCGCCGCGTGGGCCGACGGTGCCACCGTGGGCGGGTACGGGCAGCTGCGCGCCGAGGACCCGGCGGCCGGGACGACACCCGGCGCGCTGCCCGAGCCGGACACCGATCCCGGGTCGCACCTCAGCTACACGGTGCAGTGGGTCATCTTCGCGCTCGGCGCGCTGGGCGGCTACGTCGTGCTGTGGCGGCGCGAGACCCGGCCGGTGCACGTGACGGCGGGCGACCTCCTCGCCGCCGGCGAGGGCCCGGACCCGCTGGACGGGACCGGGCGGCCCGGTGCCGCCGTGCGTCCCCAGCGCCCCCGCCGCCGGAAGGTCGACGAGGACTACGAGGACGCCCTGCTGGACGCCGCCGAGCGGCCCCGGGCGGACGCCGACAGGTCCGCCGCCGGGCGTCAGGCCAGCGACACCAGCTCGGCGTAGTCCGCGCTCCACAGGTCCTCGTCGCCGTCGGGCAGGAGGAGCACCCGCTCGGGGTTGAGCGCCTCGACGGCGCCGTCGTCGTGGGTGACCATGACCACGGCGCCCTCGTACGTGTCGAGCGCCCCGAGGATCTCGGCGCGCGAGGCCGGGTCGAGGTTGTTCGTGGGCTCGTCGAGCAGCAGCACGTTGGCGCTGGAGACCACGAGCGTGGCGAGCGCGAGGCGGGTCTTCTCGCCGCCGGACAGCACGTTCGCCGGCTTCTCCGCGTCGTCCCCGCTGAACAGGAACGAGCCGAGCACCGAGCGCACCTGGGTGTCCGTCAGGTCGGGGGCGGAGTGCCGCAGGTTCTCCACGACCGTGGCGTCCATGTCCAGGGTGTCGTGCTCCTGGGCGTAGTAGCCGATCTTCAGCCCGTGACCCGGCACGACACGGCCCGTGTCCGGCTGCTCCACGCCGCCGAGGATGCGCAGCAGCGTCGTCTTGCCCGCGCCGTTGAGGCCGAGGATGACGACGCGCGAGCCGCGGTCGATGGCGAGGTCGACGCCCGCGAAGACCTCCTGCGAGCCGTAGCTCTTCGACAGCTCGGTCGCCGTGAGCGGCGTCCGCCCGCACGGCGCCGGCTTCGGGAACCGCAGGTGCGCGACCCTGTCCGCGCGCCGCTCCCCCTCCAGCCCGGACAGCATGCGCTCCGCGCGCTTCATCATGTTCTGGGCGGCCGTCGCCTTGGTCGCCTTGGCCCGCATCTTGTCGGCCTGGGCCAGCAGCACGCCGGCCTTCTTCTCCGCGTTGGCCCGCTCGCGGCGCCGCCGGCGCTCGTCCTGCTCGCGCTGCTCCAGGTAGGCGTCCCAGCCGAGGTTGTACTGGTCCAGCTCGCCGCGGTTGGCGTCCAGGTGGAACACCTTGTTCACCGTGGCGCGCAGCAGGTCGACGTCGTGGCTGATCACGACGAACCCGCCGCTGTACGCCTTGAGGTAGTCCCGCAGCCAGACGATCGAGTCGGCGTCCAGGTGGTTGGTCGGCTCGTCGAGCAGCAGCGTGTCGACGCCGGAGAACAGGATGCGCGCCAGCTCGATGCGGCGGCGCTGGCCGCCGGACAGCGTGTTGAGGGACTGGCCGAGCACCCGGTCGTCGAGGCCCAGGTTGCTCGTGATCCGGTGCGCCTCGGACTCGGCCGCGTAGCCGCCGGCGGCGAGGAACCGCGCCTCGAGCTTCGGGTACCGCTCGAGGGCCGCCGCCTGCGTGTCGGCGTCGGCGGAGGCCATGAGCCCCTCGGTCTCGCGCATCTGCGTGACGATGTGGTCCAGGCCGCGGGCGCTGAGCACCCGGTCCATCGCGACGACCTCCAGGTCGCCCGTGCGCGGGTCCTGCGGCAGGTACCCGATGTCGGTGCCGCGCGTGATCTGCCCGGCCGCCGGCAGGGTCTCGCCCGCGAGCGTCTTGGTGAGCGTCGTCTTGCCCGCGCCGTTGCGGCCGACGAGACCGATGCGGTCGCCCGGCGCGATGCGGAACGTGGCCTCGTGCAGCAGGGTGCGGGCGCCGAAGCGCAGCTCGACGCCGTGGGCGGTGATCAAGGCAGGGGTGTCCTTCGACAGGGGGTGGGAGGCTCCCGCGAGTCTAGTGCTCCACGGCCCCGGCCCACGACGACCTAGGTCACACGCCGCGCGCTCGATAGGGTTCGCGCGTGACCCGCGCCCCCCGCCCGACGACGGCCGTCCTCGCCGTCCTCGTGGTCCTCGCCGGCCTCGGTGCCCGCGCCCTGCTCCCGGCAGCGGTCGGCGGGCCGCTCGGGGACGCCCTCTACGCGACGCTCGTCGTGCTCCTGGTCGCGCTCCTCGCCCCGCGTACCCGCCCCGTGGTGGCCGGCGTCATCGGGCTCGTCGTGTGCGCCGGGGTCGAGGCGGCATGGCTGACCGACGTCCCGGGCCGCGTGGTCGAGGCCTTCCCGCTCGCGCGGTACGCGCTCGGCACGGCGTTCACGCCGGCCGACGTGGCCTGGTACGCGGCGGGGGCCGTGGCCGGTGGCCTGCTGCTCGCCCTCCTCCGGCCCCGGGCGCGCGGGGTGGACCGCTCGCTGCGGCACGTGCGTGCCGCGGCCGGGGCCCGGCGCGGGGGCGCGCGCGTCGCGGTCCCCGTGGTGCTCGTCGTCGCGCTCGCCGGGGGCGCCGGCGCCCTCGCCTGGGTGCTGCGCGCCGAGACGCAGGACCTGTCCGCGCGCGTCGTCGTCGCGCAGGACGCGCTCGACGGCTCCGCCGACCGGGTGGCCGACGCCTCCGTCCGCGACGACCTCGCGGCGACGATCGCGGACGCGCGCGCCCTGGTCGACGCGACGCCGGTCCTGGACCGGATGCCCGGCGACGCCCCCGCGCTCGCCGCGCGGCTCGACGCCGACGTCGAGGCGGTGCAGGCCTCGCGCCTCGTGTTCGCCCGCGCCCAGGCAGCCGAGTCGCGCGACGCCCTCGCCCCGGTGGTGCGTCGTGCCGGCCGCGTGCTGGCCGCGACCGACGAGCTCGCCGAGAGCGGCCAGGACGCCGGCGCGGAGCGGCGCGCCTCGTCCCGCGACGCCCTCGGGACGGCCGAGGAGCTGACCGCCGAGGCCCAGGACGACCGCCTCGCCACGGCGTCCCTCACGGAGCTCGAGACCGCCGCGGCGGACCTCACGGCGCTGCGCGCCGACCTGGCGGACGCCACGACCGACCTCATGACGGCGCAGGACGCCGTCGTCTGCCCCGAGCCCGACCAGGTGTGGTTCCCGGAGGCCGGGAAGCTCTCGGCGAAGCGGCTCGCCCCGATCCCGTGGGCGCCGCAGTACTCCGTGCGCGCGGACGTCCTGGACGGGCTGGTGGCGCTCGACGCCGCCTACCGTGCGGAGTTCGGCCAGCACCTCACGGTGAACTCCGCCTACCGCAGCTACGAGCAGCAGGTCGAGGTGTTCAACCCCGCCGACCCGAACCCCCTCGCCGCCCCGCCCGGCTGCTCCAACCACGGCCTGGGCACCGCGGTGGACCTCTCCATGGGGCCGGAGGGCTTCGACGGCGCGCGCTACGCGTGGCTCAAGGAGCACGCCGAGGAGCACGGCTGGACCCACCCGGACTGGGCCGAGCCGGACGGCCGGCTGCCCGAGCCGTGGCACTGGCAGTCGGTCGAGACGCCGACGGAGTACTGAGGAGCCGAGCACCGACGTCCTGTCACGCCGCGGCGAGGCGCCGCACGTCGAACGGGACCTCCCGCGCCCCCTCGCCGTCGCGCACGACGCGCACGACGGGACGGTCGGGTCGCTCGCTCACCGCCTCGACGGGCACGCCGTCCACGAAGCGCAGGGCGGCGTACTCGTCCACCGCGTACCCCTCCGCGAGCGCCCCGGAGGCGACCCAGCCGAGGTAGGCCTCCCGCCGGTCCGCCTCGCCCAGGTAGTGCGGGCACGCGCTGCCCGCCAGGAGGCCCAGGCCGTCGTCCAGCGGCGCGAGCGGGCCGAAGGAGTCGGTCGAGGACGACTCGAACCAGCAGTTCATCCCCGCGCTGATCCCGGCGAGGACCGTGCCCTGCGCCGCGGCCCGGGCGAGCAGGTCGGGCAGGCCGTGCCGCCGCCAGACCACGAGCAGGTTCGCCGTCGAGCCTCCGCCCACGTACACGACGTCCTGCTCGAGCAGCATCTCCGGGTCGGTGTAGCCCCACGGCTCGCGGCAGAAGAGCGACAGCACCGACGTCCGGGCCCGCCCGGCGAACGCCTCCTCGAAGCGGCGGGCGTACCCGTGGTCGTCGCCGCTCGCGGTGGGCACGAAGCAGACCTTCGGGGTGGCCTTGCCGGTGAGGTCGAGCAGGTGGTCGTCGATCGCGGAGGAGCCGTCGTCGGACATCGAGAACCCGCCGCCGCCGAGGGCGAGCACCGTACCGGCCATTGTCCTGGGCATCGTCGTGAGCATGCCGGCACCCTACGGAGCCGGGCGCCCACGGCGCCTCCCCTTTGCCGCGCGGCCACCCCGGCCGGGACCTAGCGTGGTGCCCGTGACCTTCAACGAGGGCGGCGAGTTCGAGGGCGGCCGGGTCCGCAAGGGTGCGGGCGGACGCCGCGGCGCGGTCGTCGGCGGCGGCATCGGCGCCATCGTCGTCGCGCTGCTCGCCGTGTTCCTCGGCGGCGGCGACCTCGGGCAGCTCACCGGCGCCCTCGGCGGCGCGGTCCAGGACGCCGGCGCGCCCGCCGGCGACGGGCAGGAGCAGTACGTGGAGGCGTGCACGGCCGAGCAGGCGAACACCGACCGGGAGTGCCGGCTCTCGGCCACGGTGCAGTCCCTCGACGCCTACTGGCAGCGCGTGCTGCCGCAGCAGGCCGGGGTCGAGTACGCGCTGCCGCCGGTGGAGAGCTTCTCCGGCTCGACGACGACGGGGTGCGGCGCCGCCACCAGCGCGACCGGACCGTTCTACTGCCCGCCCGACCAGACCGTGTACGTCGACGTCTCCTTCTTCGACCAGCTCACGGCCCAGTTCGGCGCCGAGGGCGGCCCCCTGGCGGAGGAGTACGTCGTCGCGCACGAGGTCGGCCACCACGTCGAGCAGCTCCTCGGCGCGATGGACGCCGCCGACCGCAGCGGCAGCGGGCCGGAGTCCGACTCGGTGCGCATCGAGCTCATGGCCGACTGCCTGGCCGGCATGTGGGCGGGCTCCGCGGCGACGGAGGTCGACCCCGACACGGGCGTGACGTTCCTCGACCCGGTCTCCCCCGCCGAGCTGCGGCAGGCCCTCGACGCCGCGGCCGCCGTCGGCGACGACCGCATCCAGCAGCAGGCGACCGGCCAGGTCAGCCCGGAGGGCTTCACGCACGGCACCTCCGAGCAGCGGGTGCGGTGGTTCACCGTCGGGTACGAGGGCGGCACCCTGGACGACTGCGACACCCTGGCCGCGCGTTCGCTCTGAGGCCCGGCGGGCCCGGGCCGGACGCTCCCGGCTGCATCGACGCAGGCAGGCCCCTACGATCCGACCATGGGTGAAGCGCCACGGCAGCACACGATCCTCGTGACCGGAGCGGCCGGGCCCGCGGGCCGGGCGCTCGGCCCCCAGCTCGCGCGCCGTGCCGACGCCGCACTCCGGCGGGTGGTGGGGGTCGACCTGGCGCCCGCCCCGGGTCCGGGCTACGACGCCGTCGAGGCCGTGCCCGCGGCGGCCGACCCCGCGTACGACGCGGCGACGCTCGACCTGCTGCGCCGGCACCGTCCCCGCCTGGTGGTGCCCACCGTCTCCGACGAGCTGCCGCGCCTCGCGGTGCTCGCCGCGGCCGCCGGGCTCGGGGACGCGGTCGTGCTCTCGGCGCCGGGACCGACCGCCGTCGCCGCCGACAAGCTCCTCACGATGTGGTCGCTCGACCGCTGCTGGGTCTCCGTCCCGCGGCACCTGCCCGCCGACGCGCTGGGCTCGGCGGCCGAGGCCCTGGCGTGGGCCGGCGGCCCCGTCGTCGTCAAGCCGCGCGTCGCCCGCGGCGGGCGGGGCGTGCACGTGGTCGAGGCGGCCGACGACCCGGTCTGGGCGAGCACGGACGCGTCCTGGGTGGTGCAGGCGTTCGCCCCCGGCACCGAGTACAGCCCCCAGGTGTACCGCTCCCCCGTCGACGGTCGCTGCGTCGTGGTCGTGCTGGAGAAGACGGGCCGCAAGGAGGGCCGCGTGGGCAACGCGACCACGGTGGAGCGGCTGCCCGCAGGGGCGGCGGACGACGTCGCGAAGCTCGCCGTCCGCACCGCGGAGGCGCTCGACCTCGTCGGCCCGCTCGACATGGACGTCCGGCGCCTCGACGACGGCACGCCCGTGGTCCTCGAGGTCAACTCCCGGTTCGGGGCCGTCTCGGCGGGCGCACCGGAGGTGCTGGACGCGGTCCTCGACGAGTGGCCCTCGACGGGCGACCGGGTCGCGCCGTGACGTCCGTCCTCGTCGCGCTCGTCCTCGTCCTCGGCCTCTCGCTGCTGGTCGTCGGGCTGGTCCGCCTCGCGTTCGTCCCGGCCGCCCTCGTGTTCGAGGCCCGGCGCCGCCGCGACGACCCGGGCCCGGCCGGGTGCGGCCCGATGTTCCCCGAGGCGCCGATGGTGAGCGTCGTCGTGCCGGCGTACGAGGAGTCGGTGGTGATCGAGAACTGCGTGCGCTCCGTGCTGCGCAGCGAGCACCCGTCGCTCGAGATCGTGTGCGTCGACGACGGCTCGTCCGACGACACGTTCGCCCGCATGCAGCGGCTCGCCGCCGAGCACCCGCAGGTGCGGGCCCTGCGCCAGGACAACGCCGGCAAGGGCGCCGCGCTCAACACCGGGATCGCCGCGGCGCGGGGCGACGTCCTCGTGCTCGTCGACGCGGACGGGCTGTTCCGGCCGGACACGGTGACGCGGCTGCTGCGGGGGTTCCGCGACGACCGGGTCGGCGCCGTGTGCGGGAACGACCGTCCGGTCAACCTCGACCGCGTCCTCACCCGGCTGCTGTCGCTCATCAGCCACGTCGGGACCGGCCTCATGCGTCGCGCGCTCGACGTGCTGGGCTGCCTGCCGATCGTGTCGGGGAACATCGGCGCGTTCCGCCGGGACGTGCTCGACCGCGTCGGCGCGCTGCACACCGACACCCTCGGCGAGGACCTCGAGCTGACGTGGCGCGTCGCGCGGGCGGGCTACCGGGTGACGTTCGCGCCCGACGCCCTCGTCTACGCCGAGTCCCCGTCGACGCTGCGCGGCCTGTGGCGCCAGCGCGTGCGGTGGGCCCGCGGCCTGCTCCAGGTGACCTCCCTGCACCGCTCGATGGTCGGCAACCCGCGCTACGGCGCGTTCGGCGTCTACCTGCTGTACAACACGGCGGCCCAGGTCGTCGCACCGTTCGTGCAGGTCCTCGCCATGATCGCGCTCGCGGTCCTGGTGCTCGTCGACGGGCCCTCGTGGGCGCCGTCGTCCTGGTGGGCGTGGGTCCTGCTGCTCGGCCTGCCGCTGTCGCTCGCCCTGCTGCTCCTCGCGGTCCTCCTGGACCGGGCGCCCGGGGACCTCCGGCAGCTGTGGACGCTCCCCCTGTGGCCCGTCTACTCGCTGATGATGACCTTCGTCGTGCTCGACGCCGCGCGGCTCGAGCTGGGGAACGCGGAGAACCGATGGAACAAGCTGGACCGGAGCGGGACGGTGTCCGTGCGCGGGCTCGTCGACGACGATGGCCCTGGCTCCTGACCGTCGTCGTCACGCTCGGCGCGGCCGTCGGCGCCGCCGTGCTCCTCGCGCGACCGTGGGAGGACGTGCCGCCGACCATGCGGCCCGCCGTCGTCCCCGCGGAGGGACGCTCCGTCAGCGTCGACTTCGGCATCGTGACCGACCCCGGCACGGACTGGGCGGCGATCGACCGGCGCCTCGACGCCGCGGGCGCCAACGGCGTGGACCTCAACGCGGGGCGGGTCGAGTTCACGGCGTTCGACTGGCCCGCCCACCCGGAGGTCGCGGCCGAGCCCGGCAGCGACCACCTGTCGCGGGCGGCGCGCGCGCTGCAGCGGACCGCCGGCGGCACGCCGCGCGAGATCGGGCTCATCGTGGACGCGTACGTCCCCGAGTGGATCAAGGCCGACCCGTCGATCGCCGGGGTCTCGGCCAACGGCACCCGGTCCCCCTACCGGGCGTCGGCCTCGCAGCTCGCCAGGGGCGAGGTCGGCGACCGCCTCGTCGAGTACGTCACCGCTCTCGGTGAGCGCTACGACCCCAGCCGGATCGCCGTCACCGAGCTCTTCCTCAACTTCTACAGCTTCGGCGACGACGACCTCGCCCTCTACCGCGAGATGACGGGCGCCGACGACTGGCCGCGGGACGCCGACGGGCAGATCGACGACGAGGACCCCGGCCTCGGGACCTGGCGGTCGGAGGTGCTGGCCGGGCTGCTGGCCCGGATGCGCACCGGGCTCGACGGGGTGCGCGACGGCCAGGGCGCCCAGATCGAGCTCGCGATGGACGTCCGCGTCGACTGGGACGACCCGGCGTCCGGACTCCCGTCGAGCGGGCACGACTACCGGATCCTCCTGCGGTCGGCGGACCGCCTGGTCGTCTGGACGTACGTCGGGGCCAAGGCCCGCACCCCCGCGGACGTCGAGCGGCTCACCGGCTCGCTGGAGGCGGCGGGCTTCGACATGTCCCGCTTCACCATGTCGGTCGGCCTGTGGGCGGCGTCGGCGGACGCCGACCCGCCCCTGGCGATCTCGCCCGAGCGCATGGCGGCGACCCTCGAGGCCGCCGACACGCACGGCGTCGTCGACGTCAACGTCACCCCGCTCTCGCACCTGTCCGCGGCGCACTGGGCGACCCTGGACCAGGTCTGGGGCGGCGCCGCGCCTAGCGGGTCGGCAGGTCGGGGAGGGTGACGTCCACCTCGGTGCCCTGACCCGGCACGCTGCGGATCGACAGGACGCCGCCGTGGTCGTGCACGACCTGGTCCACCAGCGCGAGACCGAGGCCCGCGCCCCGCACCCGGCGCCGCCGCGTGTCGCGGGACCGGTAGAACCGCTGGGTGACCCGTTCGATCTCGTCGGGCGGGATGCCGGTGCCCTCGTCGGACACCAGCAGGCGCGCCAGGTGCGAGCCCGTGGGCGTCGCGCCGGTCGTCACGGCCACCCGGACCCGGGTGCCCCGGGCGCTGTACTTGATCGCGTTGCTGAGCAGGTTCTCGACCACGTGGCCCAGGCGGTCGGGGTCGGAGACGAGCGGGACGACGGCGTCCCCCTCGACCACGACCTCGATCCCGGCGGCCTCGGCCGCGGGGCGCTCGTTCTCGACGACGTCCCGCACCACCTGGACGACGTCCAGGTCGTGCCCCTCGAGCACCTGACGCCCCGCGACGATCTGGGCGCTGGTCAGCAGGTCGTCGATCAGGGCGCTCAGCCGGCGGGCGTTGCGCTCGACCACGCCCAGGTACTTCCGCTGCTCGTCGTCCAGCCGGTCCTCCTCGAGCCGCAGCAGGTCCACGTATCCCAGGATCGACCCGAGCGGCGTGCGCAGCTCGTGGCTCACCAGCCCGACGAACTCGTCCTGGATGCGTTCCTCCTCGTGGCGGACGGTCACGTCGGTGGCGACGACGAGGAAGCCCCCGGGCAGCTCGGGCACGGTCCCGTCGAGCGCCTGCCGCTCCGTCACGGTGAGCTCGAGGTACCGGCGCTCCCCGTCGGGCAGCGTCACGGGCCACTCCGCCACATGGGTGGCCCCCGTGACCGCGCTGCCCAGGACGACCCGGTTCGCCGCGTCAGGACCTGCGGCCGGCGCGGTGTCCGGTCCGGTGTCCGGTCCGGTGTCCGGCCCGCCGAGCTCGGACAGCCGGGCGGCGAGGGCCGTCCGGTCCACGAGCTGCGCCACGTCGAGGCCGACCAGGTCCTCCTCGGGGCGCCCGAACAGGCGCACCGTGCCCGGGCTGGCCCACACGACCCGGCCCGCGACGTCGGTCGCGACGAAGCCTTGCTCCGTCGCGGCGGCCATGATGCCCCGCAGGGCGTCCCGGGACTCCCGCAGGTGCCGCGCGGCCGTCGTGAGCTCGTCCCGCGCCCGGCTCAGCTGGTGGGCCTGGTCGCGCGCCACCCCCACGAAGCCGTGGGTGCCCACCGCGACCAGGCCGAGCACGAGCAGCACCACCAGCGCGTGCATGGCCGGGTGCACGCGCTCGACCGCGGTCAGCGGCAGCAGGATCGGGGCGAACAGGACCAGGACCGAGCCGCACATCGCCAGCACGAGCCCCCGGGCCTCGCGCTGCAGCGCCAGGCTCACGACCGGCAGGAACAGCAGCACGTCGAAGCTCGCCAGGACCAGGCCGGAGCCGATCTCCAGCGCCCCGATCGCCACCATCTGCGCCAGGGGCAGCGCGGAACGCCAGGCCTTCGGCCAGCGGTCCCACCGGCCGAGCCCGCCCACCAGCTGCACCACGACGACGAGAGTCACGGCGAGCGTGAGCCACGCCGGGTCCCCGTCGATGTCGCTGATCCGCAGGATCACCAGCACCACGAGGAAGGACACGGTGAGCGGGAGCTGCCGCAGCCCCACGGCGTCGTCGGCGAACCACGCGGTCCAGACCCGGTCGTACGCCTGGCCGAGACGGTGGCCCACGCCGGGGCTCATCAGGGGGCGCCGCCGCGGCCGACGTGCTCGTGCGCGGCAGTGGCCGGCGGGTTCAGCAGGGTCGACAGGTCGACCGGGACGCCCGAGTCCTGCCCGTCCACGGCGGGTGTCGCCCGCACGGCCGACGACCGGGCGAGCGTCTCGCTGGCCCGGACGGTCTCCAGGGGCTCCACCTCGCGCGCCGGGCTGAACCGTGCCCAGTACCGCGCCGTCGCGCGCACCACGTCCGGCTGCATGTACTCACGGTGCGCCTGCGACACGTACGCCGCCAGCATCCGCAGCTTCGTCTCGACGAACCCGTCGACGTCCACGAACCGGTTGGGCGCGAAGGCCACGGTCGCGGACGGGCTCTGGAAGCACCACAGGCTCGGCACCTGGCGTGCGGCGATCTGCACCGCACCGTTCACCGCGCGGTGGTCCTGGTGGCGGTCGTTCGCGCTGTGCGTGTAGACGCGGTGCGGGTCGACCTCCGCGACGAGGTCCTCGATCGCGCCGATCACCCCCGCGGCGGGGTCGAGGCGGGTGTCCGGGAAGTCGAGGTGCACCAGCCGTGCCCCGACGACGTCCGCCGCCGCGAGCGCCTCCTCGTGGCGCTCCGCGGCCACGCCGCCCACCGAGCCGCCCGAGAGCGTGAGGATCACCAGCTCGTCCCCCGCCGCGGCATGGGCGGCCAGGGTGGCGCCCACCCCGATCTCGACGTCGTCCGGGTGGGCCCCGACCGCCAGCACCCGTTGGCGGGACGACTGCCGTTCCCGGCGGGCGCGCTGGGCGAGCTCCGTGGCCCTCTCCACCACCGTGGACGCGGCGACCGGCTTGACCAGGAAGTCGTCGGCGGCCTCGCGCAGGGCCGTGACGGCGTGCGTGACGGTCGGGAACGCGGTGACGATCATGATCGGCAGCGTGGGGTCCAGGGCCCGGACCTCCGGAAGGATGTCCAGCCCGGAACGTCCCGGGAGCTGGATGTCGCTCACCAGGACGTCGTAGGTCGCCCGCCGCAGCGCGGCGAGCGCCTCCTCGGCGTCGGCCGCGAGGTCGACGTGCATCCCCCCGTACCGTCCGAGCGCGATGCGGACGAACTCCGCCGAGTCGGGGTCGTCCTCGAGCACGAGAGCCCGGAACACGTCGTCCGACACCGACCCTCCCTCGCACGCCAGCACGTCTGGCTCGTACCGTACGCGCCGCCCGCCGTGGACGCGCGAGGAAGGACCGGGATCGGGACGTGACGCGCTCAGCCGGCGTCGCGCGCCATGTGCCGCGCCGCCCGCATGCCGAACACGCATGCCGGCCCGATGGTCGACCCCGGCCCGGGGTACGTGCGGCCCATGACGGACGCGGACGTGTTGCCCGCCGCGTAGAGCCCCGCGATCACGCTCCCGTCCTCCCGCAGGGCGCGGCCGTCGGCGTCGGTGACCACGCCGCCCTTGGTCCCCAGGTCGCCGATCACGACCCGGTAGGCGACGAACGGGCCCTTCTCGATCGGGCCGAGGTTGGGGTTCGGGTGCACGAGCGGGTCGGAGTAGTACCGGTCGTAGGCCGAGTTACCGCGGCCGAAGTCGCCGTCCACCCCGGAGCGGGCGTACCCGTTGAACCGCTGCACGGTGGCGCGCAGCGTCCCGGGGTCGGCGCCGATCGCGTCGGCCAGCTCGGCGAGGGTGCCCGCCTTGTGCACGATCCCTGCCTCCTTCATCGCCCGGCCGGCGCGGGGGTCCAGCGCGAACGTCTGCAGGTACCGGCGGGTGGCGCGGGCGTCGAAGATGAGCCAGTAGGGGCCGTCCTTGTCGTGCGCGAGCATGTGGTGCCCGAGGTCGACGTACGACTCGGACTCGTTCGCGAACCGCTCGCCCTTCGCGTCCACCATGATCGAGAACGGCATCGACCGCTCCCCCACGATGAACGCCGGGGCGCCGCCCGGGGGCGCCTCGACCGACGCGCCCCACCAGGCGTCGTCCATGAGCTCCAGAGCGGCGCCGGCCTCGCGGGCGACGTCGATGACCTGGCCCACGTTCCCCGGGTTGCCCGAGGGGTTCCCGTCGATGCCGTGGTGCTTCTGCCGCCAGTCCGGGTTGGACTCGAAGCCGCCGGCCGCGAGCATCACGCCCCGCCTCGCCCCGACCGTCACGAGGCGCCCCTCGTGCCGCACGCGGACGCCCACGACGCGACCGCCGTCGACCACCAGGTCCTCCAGCGGCGAGGACAGCCACAGCGGCAGCTCGCGCTCGACGAGCAGCGCGCGCCCGAAGGACGTCATGAGGGCGTTGCCGATGCCCACCAGCCGCTTGCCGGTGACGAGCCCGCCGAGCGCGCGGAACACGAACCGCGCGCCGCGCACGAAGCCCGACGGCGTGGACCAGGCACGCCCCAGCAGCCACACGTCGTCCGTCTTCGCGGGCAGCGGCATCGCGGACCGCAGGGTGCCCCACCAGTCCCCGAGCGGCTTGGAGTCCAGCGGTTCCACCTCGATCGAGCGTCCGACCTTGCCGCCGGGGAGCTCCGGGTAGTAGTCGGGGTAGTCCTTGCCCCGGGCGAAGCGCATCCCGTACCGCTCCGCGGTCGTCACGAAGTCGGCCACCCCGTCGACGAACGCTTCCTTGCGCTCCCGCGACGCGGACCGGCCCGCGTCGCCGACCGTCTCCTCGAGGTAGGCCAGCGCCTCCTCGCGCGAGTCGCCCGCGCCGTCGCGCTGCATCAGCGGGTTGTCGGGCAGCCAGAGCCCGCCCCCGGACATCGCCGAGCTGCCGCCCCACTTCTCCGTGCTCTCGACGACCAGGACGCTCAGCCCCGCGTCCACGGCGCCCAGGGCGGTCGCGAAGCCGGCGGCACCGCTGCCCACCACGACGACGTCGTAGCTGGTGTCGAAGGTGTGGTCGAGCTCCTGCGCGGAAGGACCGGACATGACGACTCCTCTCATCCGGACAACCCTGTCCGGTTCGTTGCCGTCGATCCTCCCCCACCCGGCGTCGGGCGTCAACGGACGGGCGGCCGGGACCTCCTGCGAGGTCCCGGCCGCCCGTGGTCACGCCCGCCGGTGGTCACCGGCCGGCGGCTCCGACGACCTCCCACGGCCCGCGCTTCGTCGCGCCGGGCTCCTGGTCGCGCGTCCACCACCGCGCCTCGTACCGCGTGCCGTCGTGCACCACGACGTCGCCGTCGTCGAAGATCCGCGACGGCGTCCACACGGCGGTGCCGTCACCGGCGCGGACGAGCTCCTGCCACGGCCCGCGCACCGACTCCCCCGGCTCCTTGCCGCGCGTCCACCAGGTGGCGGCGAACTGCCCGCCGTCGTGGAAGACGACGTCCCCGTCGTCGTAGGTCGCCGTCGCGCCCCACACCGGCGCGGCCTCGCCGGGCACCTTCGCCAGCACCTCGACCTCGCTGACGACCAGGTGCGTGTCCGGGTGCGCCGTCATGGCCACGCGCACCGCGTCCGCGCGCACGTCCGCCGGGACCTCGGCCACCAGGGTCCCGTCGTCGGTCGACGCCTCGCCGACGGCCTGCCAGGCGCCGTCGACGCGCGCCTCGACCGCGACCCCGGTGGCCCAGCTCCGGTGCGAGCCGTCCCGGTAGAACCGCGTCACGACGCCGGTGACGTCGCGCGCGCCGGGCAGCGTCACGGTGAGCGTGTCCTCGGGGTTCTTGGCGTCGGAGCGCCAGTTGGACCAGCCCTTGTCGGAGGTGTCGCCGTTGACGACGCGCGACGCCGGGTAGCCGGGCTCGGTGTACGTGGCCGAGGCCGTGGTGCCCTCGGCCAGCGCGGCGTTCGCCTCGCCCGGCGCGGTGACCAGCACCCGCACCGCGGCGGGCAGCGTGCCGCCCGCGCCGTCGTCGGCGGCGCCGGTCAGCTCGACCACGCCCCCCTCGTCGAACGCGCCCGGGGGGACGTCGTCCCAGGTCACCGGGCGCTGCACCTCGCCGCCCCCGGCGGCGACGGCGGTCACCGTGGCGGGCAGCCCGACCTCCGCCGCCGCCTCGCCCGCGTAGGCCTCCGCGCGAGCCGTCTCGGTCCGCTCGAGCGTGTCGACCAGCACGGTGGCCGTCGCCTCGACCGTGCCACCGGCCGGGACCTGCACGGTGCCGCGGACCTCGACGGTCCCGGGCCGCGCCCACGCCGTGTCGCCGGGCACGTCCCACGTCACCGCCAGCTCGCCGCGCGCGCCGTCCGGGTAGACGGGCGTCACCGCGTCGGGGAGCACCGGCCGGGTGCCGGGCGTGGTGAACACGTCCACCGGCTCGGTGCCGAGCACGGTCTCGTCGGCCACCGCCCAGCGCTGGTTGGCGCCGGACGTCGCCCGGTAGGTGCCGACGGGGGCGCCGTCGCCCGTGGCCTCGCCGCCCACCTCGAGCAGGGTCCGAGAGGCCGCGTTGACCAGCGTGTACGTGCCGTCGCCGGTGGTGGACAGGATCCACCGCGCCGCGGCCGGCGTGTCGGCGGGGTCGGACGGGGCGTCCGCGAGCACCGCGGAGGTGTCGTCGCTGACGGCCAGCTGCTGCCCCGTGGCCACGTTCGTCACGGCGTACCGCGTGCGGTGCGAGCCCGACCCCTCGGGGGCGCCGAGGTCGCGGAGCGTCCACAGCTGCTCGGCCGCGGCCGGGTCGTCGGTCGCGATCTGCAGGACGTCGCCGTCAGGCGCGAGCGAGCGGCCGGACTGCACGCCGTCGAGCCGGAAGACGTGGCCGTCCTGCGCCAGCGCCGCGTCGTCCGCCACGCCCGAGACACCGTCCACCACGAACGTCGTCACCGACTCCGGCGGCACGGTCAGCGTGGCCGCAGCGTCCTGCACGGCCACGGGCTCGCCGTCCACGAGGTACCCGTCGGTGCTGGTGGTGACCGGCGTGGCCGTGGCGCCCGCCGTGGTCGCGAAGCCCGACAGGTCGAGCGTGACCTCGCGGGCCGACGTCGTGTCGTTGACGTGCACGACGGTCGCGGCATCGCCCGCGGCCGAGACCGCGGCTGTGCTGTTCGCGTCGTCCACCCCGACGAGCCGGTCCCCGGGCGCGATGTAGTGCGTGAAGTTCTGGGTGACCCAGTACTTGGTGTTGGTGTAGATCGGGCAGGTCGCGAGCGTGTCGTCCTCGGTGCAGGAGAAGGAGAGCTGGATCTCGCCCCAGTTGCCGCCCTCGGGGCTCTCGCCGCCGGGCGCCATGTTGTCGTAGTCCTCCACGGGCTGCCAGAACACCCACGCCGACGGTTCCAGCTCGCGCAGGTCGTCGACGATCTGGTGCGCGCTGCCCAGGCCGGACTCCATCGACTCGAAGTCCTGCCCGGTGCTCGACCAGGAGCCGCCGACCTCGCTCATCCACAGCGGCTTGTCCTCGCCCTTGGCGATGTCGCGGACCGTGGTGCGCTGGCCCGTGCCGTACGTGTGCACGTTGAGCTGCGACACCTGGTCGCGCACCGCGTCCGGGTACGAGTTCCAGTTGGTGGCGAAGCGACCCGGGTTGGTCTCGTCCATCGCCGAGATCACCGCGCCGGTGCCGGAGCCGTCGAGGGCGTCCGCGAGCGCCGGGATCACCTGCTGCTGCAGCCCCGGGCCGATGTGCGCGCCCTCCTGGCGTCCGCCGGTCGGGTCGCCGTCCGCGCCGAGCTGGGTGCCCCAGTAGTTCGTGTTCGGCTCGTTGAACGGGTCGATCGTGTCGACGTCGATCCCGTGCGCGTCCTCGAGGCGCTCGACGGCGCCCACGAGGTACTGCGCGAAGTCGTCGACGCTCCCCGTCTTGAGCTGGTCGGCGTTCGCGTCGAAGTTCCCCGACACGTACCCGGACTCCGTCATGAACCACGGCGGGGAGTTGCTGAACGCCTCCCAGTGCGTGACGTCGTCCTTGATGCGGTCCACCCACCAGCGCTGCGTGGCGTCGGCGTCCGCGTCCCAGTGGTCCGGGTTCGCCGGGTCCCACCAGTCCACGTCCTCGCGGGTGGTGCCCTCGGGCGCCTTCCACCAGCCGTCGACGGCGCCGCCCGCGCGCAGGTAGTCGGGCACGTCGGGGGCGTTGCCGCCGCCCACGTTGTAGCGCGCGATGTTGAGGTTCAGCCCCTCGTCGCCGAACACCATGTCGGCCAGCCGGTCGCGGATCTCGTCGGGGTAGCCGCCGGTGGCGTTGGCGAACCAGACCAGGCTGGTGCCCCAGCCCTCGAACGGCTCCCCCGCGTACGACGGGTCCGGGCGGACGGTCACGGCGTCGGCCGCCGCCCCGGTCGCTGCCGCCGTGGCGGGCTGCGCCGCGGCCGGGACCAGCCCCGCCGCCAGCAGCGCGCAGGCCGCTCCGGTGACGACGGCCTGCCGCCGTCGTGCGTTCCTTCTCGTCGGGCTCATCGGTGAACCTTTCTCTCGCGTCGGTGCGAGGGGGTCGGGTCGTGCGACGGGTCGTGCGGTCTGGTGGTGCCGTGCGGTCTGTCCGGCCGGGAGGCGGGCCGGTCGGGCGGGTCAGGCCTCCGTGGGGCCGAGGTCGGGCTCGGCGACGAACCGGGCGCGCGGCGCGGCGGCGCCGTGCAGCTCGAGCAGCACGAGCTCGTTCCCCTCGGCGCGGACCAGCGGACCGGGCACGTAGTAGGTGCCGGTCGGGACCTGGCTGGAGTACCGGCCGAGCAGCTCGCCGTTCACCCACACCAGGCCGCGGGTCCAGCCGTCCAGCCGCAGGAAGTGGTCCGCGCCCGCCACGGAGTCGAAGGTGCCGCGGTGGAACGACGGCCCGGCGACGGGCGCGGCGTCGCCGCCCGCGGCGCGCCACGCGTCCTCGGGCAGGCGGGCGGGGTCGAGCCGCAGGGGCGCCGCCTCCCAGTCGGTGAGCACGCGGGTCGCGGTGCGCACTGTCCCGACGAGCCCCTTGGGCTCGCCGATCCGCGGCCCGTAGTTCACCCGGCCACGGTCCTCGACCAGCAGGGTCAGGGTGCCCGCCCGGCGCGGCAGCGGCACCGACCGGGCGTGCGTGGTGCGGTCGAGCACGCCCACCGGGTCGCCGTCGAGGGCCACGAGCGCCCGGTCGCGCACCTCGTCCGCCACGAGGACCGCGTCGTCGGCGTCGACCCGCGTGCCGTAGAGGACGAAGCCGGACCACTGACGCAGGTCGTCCATCGTCGGCGGCCGTCCGGACGACGTGCGGGACGCCCGCCCGGCCACGACGTCGAGGACGCCGTCGAGCGGCACCGACCGGTCCAGGACGACGTCGAGCTCGGGCGCCGGGCCCGGCTCGAGCGGCACCTCGTCGGGCACCGGGGCGTGCTTGGCGATCACCGCGCGCAGCGCGTGGAACTTCGCCGTCGGGGCACCGTGCTCGGACAGGGGGGCGTCGTAGTCGTACGACGTGGTGATGGGCAGGTAGGTGCCCTTGTCGTTGGCGCCGCTGGTCAGGCCGAGGTTGGTGCCGCCGTGGAACATGTAGAGGTTGACCGACGCGCCGGCGGCCAGCAGGTCGTCCAGGTCCGCGGCGGTGGTCTCCGGTGCGGTGACGTGGTGCTCCAGCCCCCAGGAGTCGAACCAGCCGTCCCAGAACTCCATGCACATCAGCGGCCCGGTGGGCTGGTGCCGGCGCAGCACGGCGAGGCGCTCCAGCGAGCGCGAGCCGAAGTTCGCCGTCCTGTGCAGCTCGGGCAGCCCGCCGAGCGCCAGGTGCTCGTCGTCGGCCTGGTCGGACGTGAACAGCGGCACGTCGATCCCCTGCGCCCGGGTGAGGTCGACCAGCGCCCGGAGGTACCGGGCGCGCTCGTCCGCCGGCACGCCCGGGTAGGCGCCGTACTCGTTCTCCACCTGCACCATGAGCACCGGGCCGCCGCGCGTCACCTGCCGCTCGGCGACCAGCGGCAGCAGGTGGCCGTAGTAGGTGCCGATGGCCGCCAGGAACGCCGGGTCGTGCCGGCGCACCCCCGTGCCCCGGCCGTCGGGGCCGTCGGCGAACAGCCACGCCGGCAGCCCGCCGCCGTCCCACTCCGCGCAGATGTACGGACCGGGCCGCACGATCGCGTGCAGCCCTTCCGCGGCGACCAGGTCCAGGAAGCGGCCCAGGTCGCGGCGGCCGGTGAGGTCGAACTCGTCCGGCTGCGGCGCGTGGAAGTTCCACGGCACGTACGTCTCGATCGTGTTCAGGCCCATGAGCCGCGCCTTGCGGATCCGGTCGGCCCACTGGTCGGGGTGCACGCGGAAGTAGTGCAGCGCACCGCTGATCACCTGGAAGGGGCGGCCGTCGAGCAGGAAGTCCCGCTCGCCGATCTCGAACGTGGGCATGGGTCGGGAACCTCTCCGGGTCGAGGAGCGCGGGTCGCGCGGGACGCGAGCGTCCCTGCCGGCCAGGAGCCGGGCGGGCGCCTGGCCGGCGGAGACGCTGGTCGGGACTACTTGTTGACGGTGAAGCCCTGGCCGTTGCCGTACGTGGCGGACTGCTCCTGCCACGTCGCGAGGCCGTCGTCCAGCGTGGTGCCGGAGACGTAGGCCTGGCCCACCGTGTCGTTGAAGATCGAGTTCGCGTAGACCTGGAACGGCAGGTACTGCCACCCCTCGACGACGTTCGCCGCGGAGTCGGCGAGCACCTCGTTGATCTTCTGCCCGCCGAAGTACTCCGACTCGGTGCCGCGGAACTCCTCCGACTCGAGGTCGGCGGTCGTGGCCGGGAACGCACCGCCGTCGAGACGGGTCTGCACCCCGTCGCCGTGCGTGGCGTAGTCGACGAAGGCGTACGCGAGCTCCGCGTTCGTGCTGGCGGCGGGGACCGTCAGCGACGAGCCGCCGTTCTCCGACGTGGCGTGCTGCCCCGCCTCCCACTGCGGCATCTCGGCCACGCGCCACTTGCCCTTGCCCTGCGGCACGCCGGACTCGAGGTTGGCGGGCATCCACGCGCCGATGGTGAGCGTGGCGATGGTGCCGTTGCCGAGGCCCTGGTACCACTCGTCGCTCCACGAGCCGACGGGGGCCAGCAGGTCCTCGTCGATGAGCTGCTGCCACACCTCGGTGAACTTCTGGGTGCCCTCGTCGCCGGTGAGGTCGATCGTCACGTCGGTGCCGTCCACCTGGTAGGGCTGGCCGCCCGCCTGCCAGATCATGCTGGTGGTGAAGCCGGCGTCGCCGATGTCGTTGGCGATGTACGCCTTCGGGTCCTTCTCGTGGATGGTCCGGGCGGCCTCGAGGTACTCGTCCCACGTGGTCGGCACCTCGACGCCGTACTTGGCGAAGACGTCCTCGTTGTAGAAGAGGGCCATCGGGCCGGAGTCCATCGGCAGGCCGTAGACGCCGTCGCCGCTGTGCACGGAGTTCCACGGACCGGTGCTGAACGTGCCGTCGAGCTCGTCCGCGCCGAGCGGGCCGAGGTCGGTCAGCGCCTCGGAGATCGCGAACTGCGGCACCGCGAAGTACTCGACCTGCGCGACGTCGGGCACGCCGTCGCCGGCCGCGATCGCGTTCTGCAGCGCGGTGTACTGGTCGTTGGACGTGCCGACGTTCTCCAGGTTCACCGTGACGTTCGGGTACGCCTCCTCGAAGTCCTTCACGACGTCCTCGAGCGTGGGCTCCCACGCCCAGACGGTGATCTCGCCGCCCTTGTCGAGGACGGCGGCGGTGTCGACCGGTGCGGCGTCGCCGCCGCCGCCGGAGCCGCCGTCGTCGCCCGAGCCGCAGGCGGCCAGGCCGAGCGCCAGCACGCCGGCGAGGGCGGTGCCGCGCACCAGGTGGCGGGGTCGTGCGTTCATGGGGTCCTCACTTCATCGTCAGACGGGGATACGCGGGAGGTACGGGTCATTCCTTGACGGACCCGGCGGCCAGGCCGGACTGCCAGTAGCGCTGGAGCAGCAGGAAGGCGGCGACCAGCGGGAGGATCGTCAGCAGGGCGCCGGTGATCACGAGGTTGAAGATCGCCTCGCCGCCGGCGGTGGCGGCCTGCGCGTTCCAGGCGTTGAGGCCGAGGGTCAGCGGGTACCAGGAGGAGTCGCGCAGCATGATCAGGGGCAGGAAGTAGTTGTTCCAGGTGGCGACCATGGTGAACAGCAGCACCGTGACGATGCCGGGCGCGAGCAGCGGCAGGCTCACGCGGAAGAACGTCCGGAACTCCCCCGCGCCGTCGATCCGAGCGGCCTCGAGCAGCTCGCCCGGGATCGCCTCGGCCGCGAAGGTCCACATGAGGTACAGCCCGAACGGCGAGATCAACGACGGGATGATCACGGCCCACGGCGTGTTCGTCAGCCCGAGCTGGCTGAACATGAGGAACGTGGGGACCGCGAGCGCGGTGCCGGGCACGGCCACGGCGCCGATGACGAGGGCGAACACCCCGCGCTTGCCCGGGAAGTCGAACTTCGCCAGGGCGTAGCCACCGAGGATGGCGAGGAACGTCGCGCCGCCGGCGCCCACCACCACGTACAGCACCGTGTTGCCGAACCAGCGCACGAAGACGCCGTCGTCGTAGGTCAGCGTGGTGACGATGTTGTCCCAGAGCGAGAACGAGTCGCCGAACCACAGGCCGAACGAGGAGAACAGGTCCTCCTGCGTCTTGGTGGCGTTGATGAGCAGCCACGCCAGCGGCACCAGCGAGTACACCAGCACGACGGCGGTGAGCACGGTGAGCAGGGGGCTGCGGCGGGGGCGGGACACCGAGTGGCGGCGCGGGGTGCGCAGCCGCACGGCGGGACGGGCGGGGGTGGCGGTCAGCGTCGACACGGGTCACGGCTCCTTGCGCATGCCGCGCAGCTGCACCACGTAGGCGATCACCATGGTGATCAGGCCCATGATGATGGCCACGGTCGCGGAGTAGTTGTACTGCTGGCCGGAGAACGACAGCGAGTAGGCGTACAGGTTGGGGGTGTACGACGTCGTGATGGCGTTCGGGGCGAGCGACTGCAGGATGCTGGGCTCGTTGAAGAGCTGGAAGCTGCCGATGATCGAGAAGATCGTGGCGATCACGAGCGCCCCACGGATCGCCGGCAGCTTGATCGCCCCGATGACGCGCCACTGCCCCGCGCCGTCGATCTCCGCCGCCTCGTACAGCGAGTGCGGCACGACGCGCAGCGCCGAGTAGAAGATCAGCATGTTGTAGCCGACGAACTCCCAGGTCACGATGTTGCCGATCGACGCCAGGACGAGGTCGGGCGACAGGGGGTTCGGCAGACTGACGCCGAAGGCGTCGTTGATGTTGCCGACCAGCCCGAAGCGCGTGCCGTACATGAAGCCCCACATGAGGGCCGCGACCACGGCCGGCACCGCGTAGGGCATGAAGATCGAGATGCGGAAGAAGCTCTTGCCGTACAGGCGGCCGCTGTCGATCGCGAGGGCCACGAGCAGCGCGATCCCGAGCATGATCGGCACCTGCACCACGAGGAACAGGCTGACCCGGCCGAGACCCTCCCAGAACTGGGGGTCCTGCAGCGCCTGCGCGTAGTTCTCGAGGCCGACGAACGTGGTGCCGCCCACCATCTGCGTGCGGAACACGGACAGGTAGAGCGAGTAGGCGATCGGGGCCAGGAACACCAGCGCGAACACCAGCATGAACGGGCCGACGAACATCCATCCCGTCCAGCGCCGACGACTACGGCGCACGACGGGCACAGCGGTCGCGAGGGGCGGCGAGGATGCCGGAGCGTCTGCGGTCACGAAGCAACTCCCAGGAGGACGGGCGGATGTTTACGTAAACATCCGGCGGCATTAGAGTGTCGCGGGGCGGCAGGGATGTCAAGCCCCGCCGACGACGGGATCGCGTCGGCACCACGACGCACGAGAGGCGGGACGGTGGGGACGAACGGCGCACCCGGCGCGCAGACCCGAGGGCGGGGCCGCCCCCGGACGGCACCGTCGATGGCCGAGGTGGCGGCGCTCGCGGGCGTGTCCTCGCAGACCGTCTCCCGCGTGTCGATGGGCCTCGACAACGTCAGGCCCGCGACGCGCGAGCGCGTGCTCGCCGCCATGGCGGAGCTCGGGTACGCGCCCAACACCGCCGCCCGCGCGCTGCGGTACGGCAGCTTCCGCACCCTCGGCGTCATCGCCCACCAGCTCGCCCGCACGGGCGAGTCCCGCACCGTCGAGGCCGTCGTCGAGGCCGCCCGGGCGGAGGGCTACACCGTCACCATCGTCGACGTCGAGAGCCCGTCCCCCGACGACGTGTCGGCGGCGGTCACCCGGCTCTCCCACCAGGCGATCGACGGTCTCGTGATCGTGCGTGCCGAGTCCGCGACCCCCGACACGCTCGCCCTGCCGGCGCAGCTGCCCGTCGTCGTCTCCGACTCCCGGTTCGTCGGCACGCACCCGGCGGTGCGCGCCGACCAGACCGAGGGCGCCAGGCTCGCCGTGCAGCACCTGCTCGACCTCGGGCACGGCACCGTGCACCACGTGGCCGGCCCGGACGACTCGCTCCCGGCGCGCAGCCGCATCGACGCCTGGCGCGCCACGCTCGAGACGGCCGGGCGGCCCGTCCCCGAGCCCCTGCACGGCGACTGGACCGCGCGGACCGGGTACGCCGTCGGCCGCGCGCTCGCCGCCGACCCCGACGTGACGGCCGTGTTCTGCGCCAACGACGAGACCGCCGCCGGCGTGCTGCACGCCCTGCACGAGGCGGGGCGCCGGGTACCGGACGACGTCTCCGTCGTCGGCTTCGACGGCATCACGCTCGCCGAGCACCTGTGGCCGCCGCTCACGACGGTGGAGCAGGACTTCGCCCGCATCGGCAGCAGCCTGGTCGACCTCCTGCTGCGCCAGGTGCGCGACGACGTCGACCTCAGCGGCACGCACGAGACCGTGCCCGTGCGGCTCGTCGTGCGCGAGAGCACGGGACCCGCGCCGCGGTAGGACGAGGCGGTAGCACGAGGCGGTAGCACGAGGCGGCAGCACCGGCGGACCGCCCCCGGCCACAGCGGCGACGGCGGTCGTGCCGCGATGCGGTCGCAGGCGCCGAAGTTAACGCGGATTCACATCATGGCGTAAGGTGCGGCGGGACGGCACGCGCTGCGCCCGACGGGCCGGACGACGCGAACGAGGAGATCCTGGCTCCGGAGGTGACGACCGATGACGGCAGACCGGACGACCACCGGCGCGGGCGCGCCGCCCGCGAGCCAGCGCGCGGTGTACTTCGTCTCCGACGGCACCGGCATCACCGCCGAGACGCTGGGCGGCGCACTGCTCGTGAACTTCCCGACCGTCACGTTCCGCCGTCACACCGTGCCGTTCGTCGACACCGCCGACGGCGCCCGCGACCTGGTCGCCGCCATCGACCGGTCCGCGGCCGACGGGCTCGGGCCGATCGTGTTCACGACGGTGCGGACGGCGTCCGTGCGCGAGGAGCTCGCCCGGTCCCGGGCCGTGCTGATCGACCTGCTCGGCGGCCACCTCGTCGAGCTCGAACGAGCCCTGGACACGCCCTCCAGCGACCAGCTCGTCCCGTCCCACGGGGTCGGGGACCTGGAGCGCTACTTCGCGCGCATGCGCGCGGTCGAGTACGCCATCGAGCACGACGACGGGCAGAGCTACCGTGCGCTCGACCTCGCCGACGTCGTGATCATCGCGCCGTCGCGCTGCGGCAAGACGCCCACGACGATGTACCTCGCGCTGCAGCACGGCCTCCTCGTCGCGAACTACCCGCTGACCGAGGACGACTTCCCGTCCGACGACCTGCCGCCCGCCGTCGCCCCCTACGCCGCCCGCTGCTTCGGCCTCACCACCACCCCCCTGCGGCTGAGCCAGGTCCGCCACGAGCGCCGCCCGCACTCGCAGTACGCCAGCCTCGCCCAGTGCCGGCTCGAGCTCCGTCGTGCCGAAGACCTCTACCGGCGCCACCGCGTGCCGTTCCTGAACTCCTCCACCAAGAGCGTCGAGGAGATGTCCGCCGTCATCCTGCAGTCCATGAGGCTGCGCGACTGACCGAGCACCCACGAGAGGGACGACGATGTCCAACATCCTCTGGTTCGACGAGATCGGCATGGACGACCTGGCCCGGGTCGGCGGCAAGAACGCCTCCCTCGGGGAGATGGTGTCCCGGCTCGCCGGTGCCGGCGTCCGCGTGCCCGGCGGGTTCGCGACCACCGCCGACGCCTACCGCCGCTTCCTGGCGCACGACGGCCTCGCCGGGCGCATCCGGACCGCGGTCGAGGGCGTGGACACCGACGACGTCGCCGGGCTCGCGCGCGTCGGGTCGACCGTGCGCGGCTGGGTGGAGGAGCAGCCGTTCCCGCCCGACGTCGAGGCCGACCTCCGCGCGGCGTACGCGAAGCTCGTCGCCGCGGACCCCGACCCGGAGGGCGTCACGTGGGCCGTGCGCTCCAGCGCCACCGCGGAGGACCTGCCCGACGCGTCGTTCGCCGGCCAGCAGGAGACCTTCCTCAACATCGGCGGGATCGAGAACGTGCTGCACGCGGTGCGGTCGGTCTTCGCGTCGCTCTACAACGACCGGGCGATCGCGTATCGCGCGCACCACGGCTTCGACCAGCACGACGTCGCCCTGTCGGCCGGCGTCCAGCGGATGGTCCGCTCCGACGTCGGCGCCTCCGGCGTCATGTTCACCGTCGACACCGAGTCCGGGTTCGACCAGGCCGTCTTCGTCACCAGCTCCTACGGGCTCGGCGAGGCCGTGGTGCAGGGCGCGGTCAACCCCGACGAGTTCTACCTCTACAAGCCCGCGCTGCGCGCCGGGCGCCCCGCGATCCTCAAGCGCTCCGTCGGCGAGAAGGCGGTCGCCATGCGGTACGCCGACGGCCGGCACGTGGGCGGCAGCACGGTCTTCGCCGACGTCGACGACGCCGAGCGCGCTCGCTTCTCGCTCACCGACGCGGAGGTCACGGAGCTCGGCCGCATCGCCCTGGAGATCGAGGACCACTACGGGCGCCCCATGGACATCGAGTGGGGCAAGGACGGCGTCGACGGGCAGCTCTACGTCCTGCAGGCCCGCCCCGAGACGGTCGTCTCGCGGGAGTCGGCGAACGTCATCCGGCGGCACACGCTCCGCGGCCACGGCACCGTCCTGCTCGACGGGCGCGCGATCGGGCAGAAGATCGGGGCCGGGCGCGTGCGCGTGCTGGCATCGGTCGACCAGATGCACGACTTCGCCGCCGGGGACGTGCTCGTCGCGGACATGACCGACCCGGACTGGGAGCCCATCATGAAGCGCGCCGCGGCGATCGTCACCGACCGCGGCGGACGCACCTGCCACGCCGCCATCATCGCGCGCGAGCTGGGCATCCCGGCCGTCGTGGGCACCGGCTCGGCCACCCGGACGCTCGTCGACGGGCGCGACGTCACGGTCTCGTGCGCGGAGGGCGACGAGGGGCACGTGTACGACGGCCTGCTCGACTTCGACGAGGAGACCACCGAGCTCGACGCCATGCCCGAGCCCCCGGTCAAGATCATGATGAACGTCGGCACCCCGGACCAGGCCTTCACCTTCTCCCGGCTCCCGCACCACGGCGTCGGCCTCGCCCGCCTCGAGTTCATCATCAACCGGCAGATCGGCATCCATCCGCGCGCCCTGATCGACCTCGACGACCCGTCGGCCGAGCTGCCTGACGACGTGCGCGAGGAGGTGCGCCGACGGGTGGGCGCGTACCACTCCGCCCGGGAGTTCTTCGTGCAGCGGGTCGCCGAGGGGGTCTCGACCATCGCCGCCGCGTTCGCGCCCGAGCCCGTCATCGTGCGCCTGAGCGACTTCAAGTCCAACGAGTACGCGGGCCTCCTCGGCGGCACGCTGTACGAGCCCGAGGAGGAGAACCCGATGATCGGTTACCGCGGCGCGTCGCGGTACCTCTCCCCCGACTTCCGGGAGTGCTTCGACCTGGAGTGCGAGGCGTTGCGCCGCGTGCGCGACGACATGGGGCTGACGAACGTCCGCGTCATGGTCCCGTTCGTGCGCACCCTCGACGAGGCCGAGGGCGTCGTCGAGCTGCTCGCCCAGAACGGCCTGCGCCGCGGCGAGAACGGCCTGCAGGTCGTGATGATGTGCGAGATCCCGTCCAACGCCCTGCTCGCCGACGACTTCCTGCAGCACTTCGACGGGTTCTCCATCGGCTCGAACGACATGACCCAGCTCGCCCTGGGCCTCGACCGCGACTCCGCCCTGGTCGCCCACGCCTTCGACGAGCGCGACGGCGCGGTCCTCGCGCTGCTGGGCCTGGCCATCGACGCCTGCCGCCGGCACGGCAAGTACGTCGGCATCTGCGGGCAGGGCCCGTCCGACCACGCCGACCTCGCGCAGTGGCTCGTGGACCGCGGCATCGAGTCCGTGTCCCTCAACCCCGACACCGTCGTCAGCACGTGGCTGGCCCTGGCGCAGAAGGAACGGACGTCGACGCCCTGACCGTGATCGTGGCGAGGAGCTCGCGTCGGGACCCTAGGTCGACGGACCAGGCACGAGGTGGGGCTCGACGAACCGTTCGCCGCCCTGCGAGGCGGGCTCGATGACGTTGTCGGCGGCGACCCTGCCCACGCCCATGAGGTCGAGGTCGACGGTCGTGAGCCGGCGCAGCTTCTGGTCGATCACCACCTCCTCCCAGTTGTCGACGCCGACGACCGACACGTCCTCGGGCACGGCGCGGCCCCGGGCCTCGAGCGCGTCGAGCACGCCGAAGCCGATGTGGTCGTTGCCGCAGAAGACCGCGTCGTACGGGTGGGGGCCGTCGTCGAGGATCTGGACCGCCTGCTCCCCCCACTCGCGGCGCCAGCTCCCGTGGAGCGTCGCGACGGGCGACAGGCCCGCTTCGTCGAGGGCGCGACGGAACCCGGCCTCGCGGCGCCGCACGGCCAGGTCGTCGGCCTCGGCGGTGACGTGCGCGATGCGGGTGCGGCCCCGCTCGGCCAGGTGCCGCCCGGCGAGGTAGCCCGCCTGCTCGTTGTCGGGCAGGAAGACACTGTCGTCGGCGTCGTCGGTCGCGGCGAACGCATAGGTGACGGGGACCTCGAACTGGTGGGTGATCGACGGGGTGACCCGGGCGTACCCGGACCCGACGACGAGCAGCCCGTCGATGCGCCGGTCCTGCAGGGTGCGGACGCTCTCCGTCATGTCGCGGTGGGCGTCGATACGGCCGTCGAACACCAGCGCGGCACGCTCCCTGCTCCCGAGCCGCAGGATCGCGCCCATGACGACGGGCCGCGAGAAGGTCGCGGTCGCGCGGTGGGTGAGCAGGCCGACGGTCCGGCTGCGTCCCGACGCGAACGACAGGGCGAGCGCGTTGGGCCGGAAGTCGAGCCGTTCCGCCGCCTCCCGCACGCGCGCCTTGGTGGCCGGGGACACGACGGGGCTGTCGTTGAGCGCCTTCGACGCGGTCGCCTTCGAGACTCCCGCCACCGCGGCCACGTCGCTGAGGCGCACGGCACGTTGGGTAGCCATCAGAGGATCCTATCCAGCGAGGGCCGCGCGCCGGGGAGCGGCGGCGACGGTCGGGGCGTCGAGCGCGGGCTGCGCCGCGCCGAGGGCGACGTCACGGACGTCGACGGGGAGCCCGCTGGCCAGCGACGCGTTGCCCGCCACCCCGACGGCGAGCGCGCGCACCCCGTCGAGCCAGGACGCGGCGCGGCCGAGCTCGTCGTCCGCCGCGCCGAGGAAGACGTCACGCAGCAGGGCGTCGTCGGCGCCGCCGTGCCCGCCGGCGACCTGCGGCACCGGGACCTCGTGCGCGACGCCGAAGTGCTCCTGCACGACGAGCCGCTCCCCGGTGCGGCGCAGCCCCTCGTCGGGGGCCGTGTCGCCGTGGGCCGTCGGGTCCACGGGCCGTGTCCCGCCGTCGGCCAGGACGGCGCCGCGTTCGACGACGGACAGCTCCGCCCGCCCCCTGGTCCCGTTGAGCGCCACCGTGTACCCCTCCCACGGGGCGTGGGCGTTGAGCGCGTAGGTCATGGTCGCCCCGCGGGCGTAGTCGACGACGACGGACAGGTTGTCCTCGATGTCGATCCCGGGCCCGAAGACGTCCTGGTCACGCAGGTAGCCGTCGTGCACCTCCTGCTCGAGGTAGAGGCCGCGCAGGAGGTCGTGCTCGCGCAGGTCGAGCGCGAACGGGTCGCGGTCCGCGCCGTCGTGGGTGCCCCGGGCGGGACGGGCACCCAGGCCGCGGCGGGCGGCGTTGTCCGCACCGTAGAAGCGGAGCCCGCCGCTGGCGTACACCCGCGCGGGGACGTCCGCGAGCCACCAGTTGACGAGGTCGAAGTGGTGGGAGGACTTGTGCACCAGCAGGCCGCCCGAGCTCTCCTTGAGCCGGTGCCAGCGGCGGAAGTAGTCCGCACCGTGGGAGGTGTCCAGGAGCCACTCGAAGTGCACCGACGTGACCTCGCCGATGCGGCCGTCGGCGACGACCTGCTTGAGCGCCGCGTTCCGGGGCGAGTACCGGTAGTTGAACGTCGTGACGACGTCGCGCCCCGTGCGCTCGACGGCGTCCGCGATGCGCCGTACGCCCTCGGCGTCGGTCGTCAGCGGCTTCTCGACGACGACGTCGGCGCCGCCCTCGAGGGCGGCGACCACGAGGTCCGCGTGGGCGTGGTCGGGGGCGGTGACGATCACCCGGTCGATGCGCGAGCGGGCCACGTGCGCGGCCACGGCCGCGAGGTCGATCCGCTCGGGCGCCGCGAGGCCCGCCTCCGCGAGGCGTCGCTCGTTCCAGTCGAGCCGCCCCGGGTTGGTGTCACCCCAGGCGACCAGCTCGGCGGTCGTGGCGTACGGTCCGGCCAGCGCGGTGAGGTACAGCTGGGCGCGCCCGCCCGTGCCGATGAGCGCGTACCGCGTGGTGCGGGTCGTCGTCGTGCGTGTCATGGAGATGGTCCTCTCGGCCGGCGGTCGGCCGGCCTGTCGATGGGTGAGGCGTGTCAGCGGGACGGGAGGCGGGGGCTCGGTCACGACCGGGGCACGGAGCGCACGGGGACGACCGGGACGAAGAGCCCCGAGTCCTTGGAGGGCCCGATGCCGCTCCCCCACTCGAGGAAGCCCTGGCGGACGCCACCGTCGTTGTCGTTGACCAGGACGGAGAACGAGAACACGCCGTCCCGGGGGTCGATCCCCAGCTCGTCCCACGGCACCAGGACGTCGTAGGTCGTGGTGCCGTCGCGCCGTGCCACGGCGGGCGTGAGGTCGTCGACCGCCCCGACCGGTGCCGTGTACCGGTAGGCGCTCGGCCCGTCGACGTCCGGGTGGAGGCCGATCTCGACGCGGGACGCGGGGTCCTCACCCGGCAGCCCGCGCGCCACGGCGAGCTGCACGGAGTCGCCCTCCCAGAGCCTTTCGGCCGTGGCGGAGACGCGATGGTCCTCGTCGCGCACCGCGGCGCGCAGCCGGAGCCCGCGGTCGCTCCACGAGAGCGCGAACGTGCCCCCGAGGTCGTCCTCGTCGGGCGTCGAGCCGCTGATCGGGACGTAGGTGCCCCGGTCCCGCCAGTCGACGCTCACCGCCCGGTGCGGGTCCTTGGCGACCGGCGCGACGGCCGTGGTCCCGGTCAGCCGGCGCGGTTCCCCCGCCGCGGTCGCCGTGACGGTGAACGGGTACGGCTGCCACGGGGTGAGCGACGCACCGACGACCGCCGTCGACGCCGTGGCTCCCGGGTCCACCGTGACGGGCGCCAGAGCGCCGCTCGTGTCCCCGACCGTCCAGGCGATGTCGTCGACGGCGGCGGCGTCACCGCCGGGAAGGTTCTCGACGTCGAGGGCGAGCCCGACGTCGCCCCGCCGGCCGGCCGACGGCGCGAAGGAGAGCAGCGGGTTCTGCACGACGTCCACGGTGTCGTCGACGAGGGCGACGACCGCGTCGCCGCTGCGCACCGAGTACGACACCGGGTGCTCGCCGGCCTCGCGCAGCGGCTCCAGGGCCAGCACGCCCTGCGCCTCGGTGCCGGAACCGCCGAGGGTGATCCCGCCGCCCACCGGGCCGACCACGCTGACGTCGCCCGGCACGCCCAGGGCCGCCCGGTCGACGCTCACCGGGACGTCCGCGCCCTGGCCGAGCGCGACCTCGTCGGGCGTGCCGACCTGCACGGCGGCGTCGGCCACCACCGTCGCGGCCCCCACGGCGCCGGACACGTAGACAGGGTCGCCGCCGACCGTGAGCTGCAGCGTGCCGTCCGGCCGCGCCCGCCACGACCGCCCGTCGCCGCGCACCACGCGCGCCGACGCGCCCGTCCCGACCGCGACCGTCACCGGCCCGTCCGCCGCCCAGACCATGCGCACGACGTGGCCCGCGGCGTCGGCGAAGTCGGCCGCGATCGCACCGTCCAGCCTCTGCAGGGTCGTGAGCGTGCGGCCCGCCGTGAGCCGGTTGAACGTCGCGAGCGCCGGGTACGCCGGCTTGGGCGTCAGGGCGGTGGCGCCCGCGGCCGGCCGCCGGGCGAGGCCGAAGTTGTGCTCCGGCTCCGCGCGGTTCGCCCCCGAGTCGATGAGCTCGTAGTACACGACCCGTTCGACGCCCGCCGCCTGCAGCAGCGCGGCCGAGCGCACGAGGTAGGCCGCCTGCTGCTGCTCGGTGGTGCCGCCGGTCGTCGTGGTCCAGCCGTGCTCGCTGAGCCAGATGGGGATGTCCCGCCCGGGCGCGTACTCGTCGACGAGGGCGCGCAGCGTCGCGACGCCCGCCTCCGTGCGCCCCTCGGGGGCGACCGGGAAGTCGTACGTGTGGTAGCTGACGGCGTCGAGGTGGTCGAGGCCGCCGAGGGCGAACAGGTCCTCCATGAAGTCCCACCGCGCCCCGGCAGTGACCGGGCCGACGACGCGCGCGCCGGGTGCGGCGGCGTGGATGGCGTCGGCCGCGGGGGCGAGGAGGTCCAGGTAGCAGGCCGCGGTCGTCCCGCAGGCCCCCGTGTTGAAGGTGTGGTTGAACTCGTTGTAGATCTCGTAGTCGACGTCGGGTCCGTAGTGCGCCGCGGCGGCCGCGGCGTACCGCGCGTAGGCGGCGATGCCCTCGGGCGAGCTCGGCGTCTTCCCCTCGTCGTACCACCGGCTGAAGTACGCGAGGATGACCAGCGGCCGCTCGCCGCGTGCCTTCGCCGCCGCGACCTGCGCGTCGAAGAGCGCGGGGAACTCGTAGACCCCGGGCGCAGTCTCGACGGTGTCCCACGACGGCCCCTCGCGCATCGTCCCGGCGCCCAGCGGCGCCATGAGCGCGTCGACCTGCTCCACGGAGTACCGGTTGACGTGCACGGCGACGCCCACCGGGTGCTCCGCCGACCCCCCGGCGTCCGGCTCCTCGACGACGGCGAGGGTGCCGGTCCTGCTGAGCGGGACCGGCGCGGCGATCGAGAGGGTGAGGCCGTAGTAGCCCGCGGGAAGCGCCGACAGGTCGATCGACGTCGCCCCGTCCGTCACGGCCGCCGTCCCCGTGTCGACGCGCTGCCCCGAGGACGCCCGGAGCTCCCAGTCCACGCTCTGCGCGACCGTGCGGACGCCCACGTGCGCGTCGCCCGCCCGGTACACGAGGGCCGGGTCGGCGAACGCGAGGGTGCCGGGCGGAGGGGCGTGCTCCTCGAACGACGGGTTGACCACCAGGTTGTCGTCGTCGCCGGCCACGGCCATGTGCACGTCGTCGATCCAGACCGTGCCTGCGCCCTTGACGAGGAAGCGCACGACGAACGTCATGCTCCCCGCGGGCTGGGTGACGCTCCACTCCAGCCGGGTCCAGTCGTTCGTCCCCGCGGGGAGCTCGACGCGCTGGGAGTGGTCGCTGCTGAGGACGACGTACGCCGCCCCCGCGGACGAGAGGTCCTCCGTCCGCACCCACGCGCTCATGTCGTAGGTGACGCCACCGTTGGCGCGGACGCTCTGCCGCAGGTCGACGTAGGAGCTCGAGGCGGGCGAGTCGAAGGCGACCCGCGCCGACGTCGCGCCGTCGTGCGCCACCGCGGTGTCCGCGGCGACCACGAAGTCCGGGCTCCCCGAGACGGTCGTGGTCCAGCCCTCGAACGAGTCGGACGCGGCGAGGTCGGCCGCCGCGGGGGCAGGCGGAGTCACCAGCACGCCGGCGAGCACGGCCAGCGCGGCGGCGAGCGCGAGGACGGCGCGCCGCGGCCGTCGTGTCGTCAGGGTCGTCGGCATCGTCGTCGGCATCGTCGTCGGCATCGTCGTCACCCCTTCACCGCGCCGGCCTGGCCGGCACTCCGCAGGAACTGGCGCTGGAACAGCACGAACAGGACCACGGGGATGATCACCGAGATGAACATGCCCGCCATCAGCAGGTGCGTCGGAGCCGTCTCGCTCACGCGGAAGAGCCCGACCGACAGGGGCTGCAGGTCCGGCGAGGGCAGGACCAGCAGCGGCCAGAGGAACTCCTTCCACGACGCCACGATCGTCAGCAGCGAGACCACCCCGACGACGGGCCGCGACAGGGGCAGCACGATCGACCAGAAGACGCGGAACACCCCGGCGCCGTCGATCCTGGCGGCCTCGAAGACGTCGCGGGGCAGCCGGTCGAAGAACCGGGCCACGAGCAGCACGTTGAAGGCGCTGGCCGACGTCGGCAGCCACACCGCCCAGAACGTGTTGACGAGGTTGACGCGCAGCAGAGGCACGTCGAGCACCGTGACGTACAGGGAGATGAGGGAGACGACGCCGGGGATGAAGAGGGTCGCCAGCACCGCGGCGTTCACGGCCTTGGCGTACCGGGGCCGCAGCACCGCGATGCCGTAGCCGCCGGTGAGCGCCACGAGGAGGCCGAAGAACCAGCAGCCCGCCGCCATCCAGACCGTGTTGAGCAGGTACTGCCCCACGTGGATCTGCGTCCACGCGTCGGCGAGGTTGTGCCACTGGATGCCGCTGGGCCACCAGGCGAACGGCTCGCGCAGGATGTCCTGGCTCGTGGACAGCGCCGACTTGAACAGCCACAGCAGCGGCCCGAGGGCCACCACGCACAGGGCCGCGACGAGGAGCACGGTGAGCACGCGCGTCGCGACGCGCACGGAACGGCGCGACCGGTCGAGCGTCGAGATGTTGGAGCGTTCCTCGGAGTCGGCGTCCTTCGGGGAGCGCCGGCCGGTCACGCGTACGGGGGTCGTCGCTCTGGTCGTCACGCTGGTCACGATTCGCTCCACTTCCGGGTGAGCCGCAGGTAGACCGCGGAGACGAGGCTGAGGGCGACGGCGAGGAGCAGGCTGAGGGCGGTCGCCTTGCCGAAGTCGCCCGACAGGAAGGCGTAGTTGTAGACGAGCATCAGCAGCGTGACGGTCCGGTTCTCCGGCCCGCCGCCCGTCATGACGAACGGCTCCGTGAAGACCTGCATCGTGCCGATGACCTGCAGCAGCAGCATGAGGAGGATCACGCTGCGCAGCTGCGGCAGGGTGACGTGCCACATGCGCTGCAGGATCGACGCCCCGTCGACCTCGGCGGCGTCGTACAGCTCCGTGCGGATCGACATCAGCGCGGCGAGGTAGATGATCGTGGCGGTGCCCGCCGTGGCCCACGTGGACTGGACGACCATGCTCGGCATCGCCAGCCCCGGGTCCTGGAGCCAGCCGACCGGGGCGATGCCGAGCCAGCCGAGGACGGTGTTGAACAGGCCGGTCTCGGACGGGTCGTAGAACTGCTTCCACAGGAGCACGCTCACCACCGGCGGGATGATCACCGGCAGGTACGCGAGCACGCTGGAGATCTGCCGGCTGCGCCGCAGCTCGGCCATGACCACCGCCATGAGGATGGGCAGCGGGAAGCCGATGACCAGGGCGAGCACCGCGAACCACGCGGTGTTCCCGAGCGCGGTCCACAGCAGCGGGTCGGCGAGGACGCGCTGGAAGTTGCTCAGCCCGACCCAGGTGGGCTCGGTGATGAGGTCCGTGTGCTGGAACGCGAGGACCAGGCTCTGCACGATCGGCCACCAGGCGAAGTAGCCGAAGGCGAGCAGCAGCGGCACGAACATCAGGAGGGTGGCGGGCCCTCCGCCGCGCGCCCACCGGGTGAGCGTGACGAGCGGGGACCCGCGGCGGCGGGCCGCGCGCTGCGGCGCGGTCGCCGCACGCTGCGACGCGGCCGAGGCGTCGGCGGCGGGCGGGGCGGTGACGGTCACGGGCTTCTCCATCTTCGGGGGGGTCGGGCGCGGCGCGGTCCCGGGGTGCGCACGGGCGCACCCCGGGACGCGGCTCAGCCGGCGTCGACGAGGTCCTGGACCTGGGACTGGGCCGACCGCAGCAGCTCGGCGGCGTCGGCGTCCTCGCGGGTGAGGACCGCCTGGACCACCGGGTCGAGCGCCGCGTACAGCTCCTGCGCCTTGACCGCGGGCTCAGGCACGATCGTCGCGTCCGGCAGGCTGTCGATGTACGCCTGGTAGTTCTCGCGCGGCACGTTGACGTACGGCTCGATCCAGCCGAGGTAGGTCTCGTACTGCTCCGCCGAGACCACGGGCACCTCGGGCAGCCCCACCGGCAGGTCGTCGGCCACCTGCGACTTCGCCCACGTGACCGCGGCCTCCTCGTCGACGTACCGGTCGAGGAAGTAGTACTTCGTCCACTCGAGCGCCGCGCAGACCTGGTCGGGCGTCGCCTTCGGGTTGAACCACTGGATGTTGCCGCCGCCGAGCACGCCGACGGCGTCGTCGCCCTCCGGGAAGGGCGCGAGCCCGAAGTCCTCGGCGGGCATCCCGCGGGCGATGACCACGCTGTTGTAGAGGTTCGCCCCGTTGAGGCTCTGCCCGACGGCGCCGGCCGCGAGGTCGTCGCGGATCGTGTTGTTGTCGTGCAGGAAGTCGTCGCCCGCCGCGTCGAGGTCCCACCGCACGTCGTGCAGGAGCTGCAGGCTGTCGCGCATCCCGGGGGTGTCCAGCGTGACCGTGGTGGCGTCGCCGGTGCCCTCCTCCGCGACGTCGCCGTTCGAGTACGCCATCGACGTCAGGAGCCAGCCGCCCACGTTGCCGGTGGTGGGGATGATGAAGCCTGCCTCACCGGTCTTCTCGGAGATCGTCGCGGCGGCGTCGCGCACCTCGTCCCACGTCGCCGGAGGCGCGTCGGGGTCCAGGCCCGCCTTGGAGAACAGCGCCCGGTCGTAGACGAGGCCCATGGTGTACGCGGCGCGGACCACGCCGTGGGTGTGCCCGTCGGCGTCCTGCGTGACCGACGTCAGCTGCGGGTTGAGCTGGCTCAGCACGTCGTCGTTCTCGACGTTCGACGTGATGTCGGCGGCCTGCCCGCGCTCGATGAGCGACTGGATGTCGGTGAAGGGCACCTGCAGGGTGGTCGGCAGGGTCCCGCCCACGAGCAGGGCGGAGAAGGTGGAGACGTCGTACTTCGTCTCCTCGTCCTCGATGGTGATGTTCGGGTGCAGCTCCTCGAACGCGGCGATCGCGTCCTCCCAGGCCTCCAGCGTGGCCGCCTGGTCCGAGGTCGGCCGCTCCCCCACGGTGATTGTCACGTCGGCGTCGGGGTCGCACGTGGCCGCGGCCTGCGTCCCCGTCTGGGGCGCCGCCCCGTCCGAGCACCCGCTCACCATGAGGCCCACGAGCGCGACGCTCGAGACCATCCCGCCGACGCGGCTCCAACGACGCTCTGACATGCCTCTACTCCTTCGTAGAACTCCTGGGACCCGGTCGCATAAAACCGGTTTCACTGCTCGTTCCCACAGCGTGCCCGCGGGTCGCAGGACTGTCAACCCCCTGATCTCTCGGAGATCCTCAGCCCGCGGCCGTCCAGCCCTCGCGGGCGAGCCACGCCTCGCACGCCCGCGTCCAGCCGACCCAGTCCGGGTCCAGCCCGCAGCCATGGCCGCCCACCGGGTACAGGTGCAGCTCGTGCGGCACGTCGGCGGCGGCCAGCGCCGACGACAGCAGCAGCGAGTGCTCGGCCGGAACCTTCGGGTCGTCGAAGGAGTGAAAGACGAAGAAGGGGGGCGCCTCGGGGGTCACCAGCGCGTCGAGCGACAGCGCGGCACGCCGCTCCGGGGTGTCGCTCTCTCCGAGCAGCACGCTGGCAGAGTCGCGGTGCACGTGCCGCTGGAGCGTCACGACGGGGTACCCCAGCACCGCACCGTCGACGCGGGACGACGGGCTCGGGGGCGCCAGCGCGGCCAGTCCCGCGGCATGCCCTCCGGCGGAGAAGCCCACGAGCAGCACCCGATCGACGCCTTCCGACCGGAGCTTGGCGACCTGAGCCGAGATCGCCAGGTGCGCCGTCGGGTGTGCACTGTTGAGCGGGTACCGCAGCACGCTGGCCTGCAGCCCGATGCCCTGCAGCCATGCCGCCACCGGCTCCGCCTCGTGTGAAGCGTGCGTGCGGTAGCCCCCACCAGGGAGCACCAGAGCATGATGTGTCATCGGCCATCCTTGAAACCAGTTTCACGGACGCGCAAGAGTGTCACCCCTGCCCCGAGGTGAGCAAGTCGTGACCGACACCGTGAACGCTCGACGACGACAGGCCCGTGCAACGACGGCGAAGGTCCTGCCCTCGCGAGGGCAGGACCTTCGCCCGGCAGAAGCCGGGTGAGCGGGGACGACAGCGCTAGTTCCGGCTCTCCTCCGCACGTGGGGCCGGCGACCAGGAGGCCGGCGCCGCGTCGATCACCTGTTCAGCCGCCGTTGGACTGGCGCACTCCCTCGGCGAGGGCGTCGAACCGGTAGACGTGCCCGCCGTCCGGCCCGCTCACCGTGGCGTACGCGTCGGTGGTCCCGGGCCGGATGGCGAGGTTGGTGGCGGAGTCGAGGTCGCCGTCGGCGGCGGGGACGGTGATCGTGGCGAGGTGCTCTCCGTCGGGGGCGTGGACGAGGATCCGCGGCACGCCGTGCACGGCCTGGTAGACGTTGCCCGCGGCGTCGACAGCGTTGGAGTCCGTCTGCGCCGTCCCGTTGTCGACGTGCATCCCGGTGTGCCCGGCCGTGACGGAGGTGCGGTCGTCGTTCAGGGTGAGGCGGTCGATGCGGTTGGCGTCGAGCTGGCTGACCCACAGCGCGCCGTCGTCGAGGTCGAAGGAGATGCCGTTGGGGTTGGGCTGGCGGTCGGCCAGGACGGTGACCTTCCCGGTGCGGTGGTCGACCCGAAGCACCCGGCCCGACGGCTCGGCGTCCGGGTAGGTCGTGTACGCGGAGTCGGTGACGAACATGTTCCCGGCGTCGTCGAACGCGAGGTCGTCGGGGTGCATCGCGGTGCCCTTGATCCGGCCGGCGGCGACGGTGCGCGGGTCCTCACCGCCCGGGGTGACGCTGAGGATCCGGCCGTTCGCGTAGTCCGTGAGGTACAGCCGTCCGTCGGCGGGGCTGAACTGCGCGGAGGTGTACGCGCCCTTGTCGTCCGTGTAGACGGTGCTGACCTCCTCGGTGTCCAGGTCGACCGCCATCACCTTGGGCCCGCCGGGCGGCGCGGTGACGTCCACCAGGTACAGGCGACCGTCGTCGCCGAACGTCGGACCCTCGAGCAGCGTCATCCCCGTCGCCTCGTGCACGGAGCTGACCTGGAGCACGTGCTCGGCCGTCCGCTCGGACGCCGTGCGGTCGGTGCCGCCGAGGGACGCGTCCCCCGACTGCGAGGCCGGCGCGGTCGCGCACCCGGCGAGCAGCAGCAGGGGAACGGCGGTCCATGCGACCGCTCGGGTGCGGATCGTGCGCCTCATGCGGTCACCCCCGTGCTGTCGCCGATGGAGGCGTCGGGCGGCACCAGGACATCGCCCATGTCGCCCTCGCGCCACGCGGCCAGCAGGCGGTGGAACGCGACGGGGCCGGGGCTGTACGACGTCGGGGTCGCGCGCCGCGTGCCCTCGCCGTTGTAGTAGCCGGGGGTGCACTCGGCGAGGAAGGCCGAGTTGTCGACCGCGACGTCGAGGATCGTGTCGCACCAGGCCTGCTCGGCCTCGGCGGTGGGCTCGACGTACCGGGCGCCCGCCTTGGCCGCCCGGGCCAGGACGGCGGCGATGTGCTCGGCCTGCTCGGTGAGGATGTGCACGAAGTTCACCGAGTTCGCGTTCTGCATCGCCCCCAGGTGGAACAGGTTCGGGAAGCCGTGGGAGGAGAAGCCGTGCAGGGTGCGCGGCCCGCGCCCCCACGCCTCGAGCAGCGTGGTCCCGCCGCGCCCGTGCACCGGCATCGTGCCCGAGACGACGCCGGAGACCCCGACCTCGAACCCGGTCGCGAAGACCACGCAGTCGACCTCGTACTCGGCCTCCCCCACGACGACGCCGGTCTCCGTCATGCGGGTGATGCCGCCGTGGTCGGCGGTGTCGACCAGGGTGACGTTCTCCCGGTTGAACGCCTGCAGGTACAGGTCGGAGAACCCGGGCCGCTTGCACATGTACCGGTACCAGGGCTTCAGCGCCTCGGCCGTGGCCGGGTCCTCCACGACGGCGTCGACGCGGGCGCGGATGCGGTTCATCGTCGCGAAGTCGGCCAGCTCGTCGAGGCGCTCGCGCTCGGCCGGCTCGAGCGTCGTGTCGACCGCGCCGGTGATCATCTGCCGCTGCAGGCGCGCCGTCGCCGTCCACCCATCCCGCGTGAGGTCCTCGTCCACGTCCTCGCCGGACAGGATCGCGAGGAAGTTCTCCATCCGCCGCAGCTGCCAGCCCGGCCGCAGGGACGCCGCCCACGCGGGGTCGGTGGGCCGGTTGTCGCGCACGTCCACCGACGACGGCGTGCGCTGCATGACGTACAGGTGCGCCGCGTCGCGGGCCACGTGCGGGATCACCTGCAGCCCGGTCGCCCCCGTGCCGACGACGGCCACGCGCTTGTCCGCGAGGCCCACCATCCCGCCCTCGGCGCTGCCGCCGGTGTAGCCGTAGTCCCACCGGCTGGTGTGGAAGGTGTGCCCGCGGAAGTCCTCGATCCCGGGGATCCCGGGGAGCTTCGGCTGCGTGAGGGTGCCGGAGGACACGATCACGTAGCGGGCGCGCATCGCGTCCCCGCGGTCGGTGCGCACGAGCCATTCCGCGGCGTCCTCGTCCCAGGTGAGCTCGGTGACCCGGGTGTGGAAGACGGCGTCGCGGTACAGGCCGTAGTGCTCGGCGATCCGCACCGCGTGCCGGCGGATCTCCTCGCCCGGCGCGTACCGCATCGACGGGACGTAGCCCGTCTCCTCCAGCAGCGGCATGTACACGTACGACTCGATGTCGCAGTGGATCCCGGGGTAGCGGTTCCAGTACCAGGTGCCGCCGAAGTCTCCGGCCTCGTCGAGCATCCGGATCGAGCCGAACCCCGCCTCGCGCAGCCGGGCGCCCGTCACCAGTCCGCCGAAGCCACCACCCACGACGAGCACCTCGACGCGGTCGGTCAGCGGCTCACGCTCCGTGCGCTCCGTGTACGGGTCCTTCGCGTAGTAGCCGAACTCCCCCGCGGCGCGGCGGTACTGCGCCAGGCCGTCCGGGCGGATGCGGCGGTCTCGCTCCCGGCGGTACTTCTCCCGCAACGCTGCCGGGTCGAACCCGAGGTCCGGCTCGAGCGCGGGACGCGTCGCGGATGCCGGGTCGGACGTGCTGCTGACGTGGGTCAAGGGGCTGCCTTTCGTCGAGACGCGGGCCGGGCCCGCGCCCCGACGCCCGGGGCACACCGAGGCACACCGAGGCCGGGGTCCGGCCCGGCCTCCTCACCGTGGCGACGAGCACCGGTGCCCCGGTCACCCGTCTCAGGAAACGTACATCACGGTACGTTTTGGCGACAGCCCGCCGCCCCGCGTGTCGAGGGGTCGGTACGCTCAGGTCCATGACGGAGGGTTCACCGGGGGCTCCCACGCGTCGCGACGCGGCGCGCAACCGCGAACGCCTCGTCGCCGCCGCACGGCAGGTCCTGGCACGGCAGGGCCCCGACGTCCCCCTCGAGGAGATCTCCGCCGCGGCCGGCGTCAGCCGGACGACCCTGCACCGCCACTTCCCCACCCGTGAGGACCTCGCCACCGCCGTCCTCGAGCAGAACGTCGCGGACATCGAGGCCCACGCCGCCGACCTGGCGGGCGACGCCCACGGGGCCGAGGCGCTCTTCCACCACCTGCTCGACATCCAGCGCGACGCCCCCTGGCTCGCCAGGGTCGTCGCCCGGCAGCAGGGCTCGGGGGTGGGTCACCTGGCCCGGCGCACCGCCGACGCCCTCGACCCCCTCGTGAGGCTGGCCCGCCGGCACGGCCGCACCCACCCCGGGGTGACGACCGACGACGTCCTCGCCGCACTGCCGATGGCCATGGCCGCCCAGGCGGCCGCCGAGCACCAGGGCGCGGACGGAGACCCGCGCCGGTGGGGGCAGGGCCGCACGATCCTGCACCGAGGACTGTTCACCACCCCACCGCCAGGCTGAGCCCGGCGGTCCGTCCCGCCGGCTTCGCCGTCAGGCCCCGTCGCCCGGGACCGCGCGCCGCGCAGGGATCGCGTCGAAGGGTGAGCCGATCTCAGGCACCGGCTCCGGCTGTCGCCCGCGCCGCGCCCTCCGCGCGGCACTGCGCGCAGGTGCCGAAGAGCTCCACCTCGTGGGTGATGTCCGCGAACCCGTACCTCGCCCCGACCTCGCTCGTCCAGCGCTCGACGCTCGGGCCGTCGATCTCCTCGGCACGGCCGCAGCCGCGGCAGACCAGGTGGTGGTGGTGCGCCCGCGTCTCGCAGCGCCGGTAGAGGTTCTCCCCCTCCCCGGTCCGCACCGTGTCGAGCTCGCCCGCGTCGGCGAGCCGCTGCAGCCCGCGATAGACGGTCGCGAGACCGACCTTGTCGCCGCGGTCGAGGAGCGTGCGATGGATCTCCTGCGCGCTGCGGAACTCGGCCATGTCGTCGATCGCGTCGTTGAGCGCCGCGCGCTGGCGGGTCATCCGTGCCACGGCGGTCACCTCCTTCACCCACGGGAACACCCGAGGATCTCACAGGATTCCTCGGGTGTTCCGCGGCGGGCCGACGGCGGGAACGGCGCCGAGCGGCCGCCCGGGGGCTATGCCGGCGCGTCGCAGGTGAGCCCGTCCCGCAGCGCGACGAGGTTGGCCCGCATGACGTCGAGGTAGTCGGCCTCGGGGTCGGCCTGCCCCTCGATCGGGTCGAGACGGTCCGTGGCGATGCCCAGGTCGTCGGCGAGCGTCTCGGCGACCTTGGGGCTGGTGATGACCTCGAAGTAGACGGTCCTGACGCCCGCCTCCTCGACCACGGACCGCACGTGGCGCAACCTGGCGGGCGAGGGCTCGACCTCCGGGTCGATCCCCACGATGCCGACCTGCTGGAGGTCGTAGCGCTCGGCGAGGTAGCCGAAGGCCTCGTGCGACGTGACGACGGTGGCCCCCGCGCACGGCGCCAGCTCGGTGCGGTACTCCTCGTCGAGGATGGCGAGCTCCTCGGCGAGCGCGTCGGCGTTCGCCGTGAACTCGGCGGCATGGTCGGGGTCGACCGAGGCCAGCCGGTCCGCGACGTCCCGGGCGACGTCGGCGAGCAGAGCGGGGTCCTGCCAGAAGTGCGGGTCCTCGGCGCCCTGGCCCGTGAGGCCGGCGACCTCGGCCGTGTCGAGGGCGAGCCGGGGCGGGCTCGTCGCGATCGCCTCGTCCACCGCGGCCTGCATGCCGGAGAGGTAGACCACGAGGTCGGCGCTGCCGAGCTTCCGCACCTGGGCGGGCGAGAGCTCCAGGCTGTGCGGGTCGGCCGCGGGGGGCGTGAGGTTGCTCGCCGTCACGTGCACGCCGCCGACCCGCTCGGCGACGAACTGCAGCGGGTAGAAGGACGCGAGGACGTCCAGCTTCTGGCTCCCTGACGCAGGGGCGCAGGCGCCGAGCGCCCCCGCGGACAGGACGCAGGCGAGCAGGGCGGTGAGGGTGCGGCGGGCGTGCGGACGCATGGGGAGGCTCCCGGGGTTGTGCTGCTGCTGGCATGCGACGGCGGCGGCACCCGCGGGTGCCGCCGCCGTCCGAAGGACGCGCCGGGCGTCAGTGCGACTCGCCCTCGCTCTCGTCGTGCTCGTGGTCGTGCTCGTGGTCGTGCTCGTGGTCGTGGTCGTGGTCGTCGGCCTCACCGAACTCGGTGGACCCGTCCTCGACGTTGCCGGAGATCCCGTTGATCTCGTTGGGCTCGACGTCGAGCGTGGCGGTGTTCCACACCTCGCCGGTCTCGATGTCGACGGCGCTGATGGTCTTGTTCGCCGGGTCCGTCACGTAGGCCGAGCCGTCGAGCACGAAGATCGCCGGGCGCGGCTGCTGCCACTCGACGGGCTCCTCCCACTCGTCGATGACGGGGATCGACGACGTGAGCTTCTTGGTCTCCGGGTCGATGACGTGGACCTGGCCGTCGGTGCCGAGCACCAGCGCCTCGCCGTCGTCACCGCGCGCCAGGGAACGGAAGGTGTAGCTGGAGGGCAGGTCGACCAGGGTCATCTCGCCGGTCGCCGTGTCGGTCAGGGACACGCGCGTGGGGCGCTCGAGCTCGGCGTCCGGGTCGGTCTTGTAGTCGCCGAGCACGACGCTCGAGGCCTCGGTGCCGGCCTGGTTGCCGATGCGACCGTAGGCGTCCGGGCTGTCGACCTTGGTGATCTTGCCGTCCTTGACGACGAGGACACCGTCCTCGCAGCCGATGAGCACGGTCTCGTCGGCGGCCATGGCCTCACCGTGCACACCAGGGCACTCGTCGGAAGCGGCGATCTCCTTGCCGTCCGCGTCCAGGACCCGGATGCCCGTGCGGGCGTCCTCGTCACCCTCGGACACCACGACCGTGCCGTCGGTCAGCTCCACCGCGACCCCGTGGTGGGCCTCGGGGGTGGTCAGCTCGCGGACCTCGCGCTCGGGGTCGGCGACGGCCGACGAGTCGAACATCTGGATCTTGCCCGTGCCGTCGTCGAACAGGGCCGTGCGCCCCTCGTGCACGACGACGTGTCCCGGAGTCGTCGCCTCGAACATCGTGTCGGTGAGCTCGGGCGCGGCGGAGTAGTAGTGCGAGTGGTCGCCGTGCGGCTCGGCCCAGGCGCCGCCGTCGAGCAGCTGGAAACCGCCCGTGGTCGAGACCAGCAGGTGGCGGCCGTCCCCGGCCCCGTTGAGCCGGTTGAAGCCCTCGAGCTCGAACTGCCCGACGGGCTCGAGCGTCCCGGCGTCGAGCACCTGGACGCCCCCGTCGTAGGTGACGGCGATCCGGGGGGTGTACGTGGCCTCCTCGGTGGCCTGGGGCCGCTCCTGCGCGGCGCTCTCCGATGCCGGCGCCTCTGCGGCGGCCTCCGGGTCCCCGGACGAGCAGGCGGCGAGGGCGATGATCGGCAGGGTGAGCCCGAGGGACACGAGCCCTCGGGAGCGCGTCCGCTTCCGTGCGGTCAAAGTCATGAGGTCAGTGGGCCCGCGGTGCACCGGCGGCGGTGCTCGGGCCCGCTCCTTTCCGTGGTTCTTCGGCGGCCGCGTCCACGACCGCCAGGGACGTTAGCACGAACGAGAATTATTCTCATTCGCGATTAGAGCTGGGTGCCGCGCCTCTTCAGAGGTTCGGGCCGATCACCGGCTGGACTTGGTCACGCCGGGGAGCTCGCCGCGGAGCGCCAGCTCACGCAACCGGAGCCGCGACAGCCCGAACCTGCGCGAGAAGCCACGCGGACGACCGTCGACGACATCGCGGTTGCGGACCCGGGACGGGCTCGCGTCGCGCGGCTGCCGATGCAGCCCCATCACCGCGACGGCACGCTGCTCCGGGGTCGACGACGGCGATGCGACGATCGCCTTCAGCTCGGCCCGCCGCTCGGCGTACCGGGCGACGACCGCCCGCCGTCGCTCGTCCGCGACGATCTTGGACTTCTTGGCCATCAGCGACCCCCGCGGCGATCGACGCGCCCGCGGGTCAGCCGGGCAGGCTTCCCGAGCACGAGCCGCCCAGGAGCAGGCCACCGGTCTTGACGCATCGTCACACCCGCTCCCCGCGCGCAAGGATCTCGGACACGACCACGTCGATCCCCTTGCGGTCGATCGTCCGGATGCCCTTGGCGCTCACCCGCAGGGTGACCGTACGGCCGAGCGAGGGCACCCAGTAGCGCTTCTTCTGGATATTCGGGTCCCAGCGACGCTTGGTGCGCACATGGGAGTGCGAGACGGAGTGGCCGAAGCCCGGGACGGTCCCGAGCACCTGACAGCGGGCGGACATGACGCCCCTTTCCTTCTGGACGGACCGGCTGTTGAGAACGTTTCTCAACTGGCTGGAGTCTCACACATCTGATACTCATTATCAATACGGAGTCGGTCGTGCCCCTGTTCGCCCGCCCCGTCCGAGACCCGGAAGGCCCGAGGGGTGCGGGGGGGAACCAAGGCGAATCGGGCGTGCTCCCCCGCTGAGCAGGACCGCGAGCCCTCGACAGGAGTGCCGCTGTCCCGGGGCGGTGAATGCCGCTCGTCCTGGTGCGAGCAGAGCCCGACGTCACGCCTCGCACCCCACGACTGCGGCACTGTCACCGAGTTGGTGCCGCCGTCCCCTGTGGTCGACGGCTGACGCGCGCTGAATCTGTCTCGCCCGGGAGGCGGCCAGCCACCGGAGGGCGGGGATGCCCGGAGGCGGGGGCGGTGGCTTCGCCGGCGACTCGGGCGTGTCCCTGACCACCGACGAGCCGGGGAACCTGCCCCTGCTGGTGAGCTTCGGCGAGAACGAGTCAGGGCGCGAGGAGGCCGCCGCGCTGGTCGACGAGATCGCCGCGGGCGGGTGTGACCCCGGCACGGCAGACGGCTCCGTCCCCCGGACTGGGGGACGGAGCCGTCGGCCGTGCCGTCAGGTCATGCGACTTCTTCGGCGATGTCGGCCCGGAGGGCCTCGAGGATCGTGCTCGTCACCTCAAACGGCCGCGAGACGGCGATCGCATGGGATGCCCCCGCGACCTCGTTGACGCCGCGCGCTCCCGCCCGCCCGGCCTCGGCCCGCAGCTCGGCGGCCGGGATGTTGCGATCCTCCTCGCCGAAGACGAACCAGGACGGGAGCGACCGCCATGCCGGAGCGTCCGTGGGCAGCCCGTCCCGGAGCGCGGCCTCCGTGACCGGCCGCTGCGTCCGAGCGAGCCGCGTCGCGTCCGCGAGCGGCACGTCGGCGGCGAACTGCGCGGGGAAGGCATCGAGGCGGATGGCGAGCTCGTTACCACCGCTGCTCACGGGGTAGGCCGTCAGTGCTTCGCCGAGCGTGCTTCCCGGGGACCGCGCCGAGAGCTCGAACGCGCTCTCGCCGTGGTCCGGGGCGAACGCCGCGACGTAGACGAGGCCGACGACGTCGGGGTTCCCCGCGGCGGCCTCCGTGATCACGATCCCGCCGTAGGAGTGGCCGACGAGCAGCACGGGCCGGCCGATCCCGGAGACGACGTCACGGACATAGGCCGCGTCTCCGGCCACGCCGCGCAGGGGGTTCGCCGCGGCGACGGCCTCGATGTCCAGCTCGTGCAGCCGGTCGATGACGCCGTTCCAGCTCGCGGACTCGGCGAACGCGCCGTGCACGAGCACGACGGTGGGGTACTGGGTGTCCATCTCGGTCTCCTGTCGGTTCGGTACGGGTGGATGGGAGTCGTCAGCCGGCGTGGAGCGCCGCGCGCAGGACCCCGACGGCCTGCGCGATCGCGCCGGACGACGCGGCCGACGGCCGCAGCGGGTTGAGCATCATGAAGTCGTGGATGGTCGCGTTGTAGCGCACGGTCGTGGTCCGCACCCCTGCCGCGACGAGCGTGCGGGCGTAGGCCTCTCCCTCGTCGCGCAGCACGTCGTTCTCGTCGACGACGACGAAAGCCTCCGGCAGCCCTGCGAGGTCCTCGAGCGTGGCCCGCAGCGGCGACGCGGTGATCTCCTGGCGCCGGGACACGTCCGGCAGGTACGCGTCCCAGAACCAGGCCATCGACTTGGCGAGCAGGAACGGACCCTCCGCGAACTCGACGTAGCTGGCCGTATCCTGGCCGGCGTCCGTCACGGGGTAGTACAGCGACTGGTGACAGAAGGTGACGTCTCCGCGCTGCTTGGCGAGGATCGCGACGGCGGCCGCCATGTTGCCGCCCACCGAGTCGCCGGCGACGGCGATCCGGGCGGGGTCGAGGCCCGCGTCCGCGCCGTGCCGCGTGATCCACTGCGCCGTCGCGTACGCCTGCTCGATCGCGACCGGGTAGCGGGCCTCCGGCGACCGGTCGTACTCGACGAACACCACGGCGACGTCGGCACCGGTGGCGAGGTCGCGGACCAGGCGGTCGTGCGTGGCGGCATCGCCCAGGACCCAACCCCCGCCGTGGATGTACAGGACGGCGGGCAGCGGCCCGGTGCGGCCGACCGGTCGGACGACCCTCACCCGGACGTCGCCGACGGAGGCCTGCACCACGAACCACTCCTCCTCGACGTCCGGCAGGTGCGTGGGCTGCGCCTGCACGTCGGCGAGGACCTTGCGCGCCTCGTCGGGCGTCATCTCGTAGAAGTAGGGTGGCTCCGCGGTCGCGTCGGCCATGGCCTGGGCCTCGGGCTCGAGAACGTGGTCGCTCATGGGGGATGTCCTTCCTGGGTCGGCCGGAGGTCGCCGGGACGCGTGCTGCGAGGCCGGACGACCGGTGGTGCCGACGGCGTGTGCCGTCTTGCCCTGAACGACCGGGCGTGATGCCCGCGCGTGACAGCGGGACGCCCTACTCGACGAGCTTTCCGTCGGCGGAGACGTCGTGCATGCGTTCGGCGATGTCGGTCGGGATCGGCGGGAGCGCCTCGCGGCGGACGCCGGCGCGCGGGGACCACACCAGGTTCACCTGGAGCTCCGGGTCCAGTTCCGGGTAGTCGGACCGGTTGTGGCACCCCCGCGTCTCCCGGCGTTCGAGTGCGCACTCCAGGGTCGCCCGCGCCGCGAGCGCGGCGGAGCGCAGGTCGAAGGCGTGGGCGAGGTCCTGGTAGCCGCCGATGTCGATGTGGATGCCGGCCCGCGTCATGCGGTGCTCGACCTCGTCGAGGGCGGTGAGGCCGGCGCGCAGGCCCGACTCGTCGCGCACCACGCCGGCGTGCTCGGTCATCAGGTCGCGGACGCTGCGTTGCAGCGCGCGGACGTTCTGGTCGCCGTCGGACGCGAGGAGGCGGTCGACCGACGACTCGGCGTCCCGCACCGCACCGAGGGACCTGCGCTGCGTCGCCAGCCCAGCCGAGTACTCGGCGGCAGCACGGCCCGTGATCCTGCCGTACACCAGGAGCTCGATGAGCGAGTTGCCGCCGAGCCGGTTCGCGCCGTGCAGCCCGCTGGACGCCTCGCCGATGGCGAAGAGGCCGAGCACGTCGGTGCTGTGGTCCTCGGGGCGCACCCACACGCCGCCCATCGAGTAGTGCGCGGTGGGTGCCACCTCGATCGGGTCACGCGTCACGTCGCGCACCTGGAGGTCCATGAGCGTCTGGTAGACGCGCGGCAGCCGGGTGAGGATCGTCTCGCGGGGCAGGTGCGAGAGGTCGAGCCAGACGCCACCGGCCCTGGTGCCGCGCCCCTCCTTGATCTCCGTGTACGACGCGAGGGCGACCCTGTCCCGGGTGGACAGCTCCATCCGCTCCGCGTCGTAGCGCGCCATGAAGCGCTCCCCCAGATTGTTGAGGAGGACGCCGCCCTCGCCCCGCGCGGCCTCGCTCACGAGGGTTCCCGCCGCGTTCTCGGGCTCGATCAGCCCGGACGGGTGGAACTGCACCAGCTCCGCGTCGCGCAGCCGCGCACCGGCCTCGGCGGCGAGGCGGAACGAGTCGCCGGTGTTCTCGTCGCGCCGCGACGACGTGCGTCGCCAGATCCGGGTGTGACCGCCGGTCGCGAGGATGACCGCGTCGGCGTGCACGAGGTAGCGCGAGCCGTCGACGAGGTCGAAGCCGTAGGCGCCGAACACCACCCCGTCGTTCACCAGCAACCGGGTGACGTACACCGTCGACAGCACGGGGACGTTCAGCTGCGCGGCGCGCTGGACCAGCGTGCGCTGCACCTCCAGCCCGGTGTAGTCCCCGACGAAGGCTGTGCGCCGGTAGGTGTGGGCGCCGAAGTAGCGCTGCGCGATCCGTCCGTCCGGCTGACGGTCGAACCGCATGCCGTAGCGCTCCAGGTCGTCGATCCCCCGCGACGCACCCTGCGTCACGACCTGCACGGTCCGTGGGTCGGCCAGGAGATAGCTCTCCTGGAGCGTGTCGGCGGCGTGCTGCTCCCACGTGTCGGCCGGGTCGGTCGTGGCCAGGGCGGCATTGATGCCGCCAGCTGCCAGCGAGGTGTGCGCGTCGGGCGCGGGCCGCTTGCCGACGGCGAGCACGGCCACGCCTGTCTCGGCGAGCTCGATCGCGGCGCGCAGGCCGGAGCCACCCGTCCCGATCACGAGCACCGAGGTGGCGAGCTGATGGATGCGTGGGGACACAGTTCCTCCTGCGGCGGACGTCGACTGTCCTTACTCGACCGCGTTGCGGGGACACCTGTGACAGGGACCGGTAGCCTGCCGCCGAGGGCGCCACCGACGAGGCCCCCGCGAGCCCCAGGAGTCCGATGAGCGCGCATCCGCTGCCCCATCTGGTCGGCCGCGGGACCGAGCGCGCCGCGCTCGACGACGTGCTCACGAGCCTGCGCGGCGGGAGGTCGGCGGTGCGCGTCGTGCGCGGCGGCGCGGGCGTCGGCAAGTCCGTCCTGCTGGACTACGTGGCCGCGCAGGCCTCGGGGGTCATCGTGACCCGGGCGCGGGGCGTCGAGGCGGACATGGAGCTGGCCTACGCCGGCCTGCAGCAGCTGTGCGGCCCGTTCCTCGGCGAGGTCGGGCGGCTCCCCGCACCCCAGCGCGACGCCCTGGAGGTGGCCTTCGGGACGGTGACCGGAGAACCGCCCGCCCGCTTCCTCGTCGGCCTGGCGGTGCTCAACCTCCTGACCCGTGCGTCCGAGCCGCGGCCCGTGCTGGTCGTCGTGGACGACGCGCAGTGGCTGGACCAGGCATCTCTCCTCACGCTCGAGTTCGTCGCCCGGCGTCTCCTGGCCGAGTCCGTCGCGGTGGTGGCCGCGGTGCGTGATCCCGAGGGGCACGGGGTCCTGGCGGGCCTCGCCGAGCTGCACGTCGAAGGCCTCGACCCGCGGTCGGCCGGTGAGCTGCTCGACTCCGCCGTCGACGGGCGACTGGAGGCTCCGGTGCGGGCGCGGCTCGTCGCGGAGACGCACGGGAACCCCCTCGCGCTCCTGGAGCTCTACCGGGGCCGCAAGGCCGCAGAGCTGGCCTACGGGCTCGATACCGATGCCGCCGGCTCGGTCCCCGATCGTGTCGAGGAAGACTTCGCCCGTCGTCTGGGAGCGCTCCCTTCCCCGACCCGGACCATCCTGCTCGTCGCCGCGGCCGAGCCAGTGGGCGACACGCGCCTCCTGCTGAGGGCCGCCGAGCACCTGGGCGTCGTCCCCGACGTCGCGCCCGCCAAGGCAGCTGGCCTCGTCGAGTTTGGGGAGTCCGTCCGGTTCCGCCATCCCCTGGCGCGGTCCGCGGTCTACCGCGCGGCGAGCACCGCGGAACGCCAGGCGGCGCACCGGGCCCTGGCCGCGGCCACCGATCCCGTGCACGAGCCCGACCGCCGCGCGTGGCATGCCGCGCAGGCATGCGACGGACCGGACGAGGAGGTCGCCGAGGGCCTGGAGCTGGCCGCGGACCGAGCTCGCCAGCGCGGCGGCATGGCCGCCGAGGCGGTGCTGCTCGAGCGCGCCGCAGCGCTCACGCCGGACGCACGGCGGCGGGGACGGCGCGCCCTCGCCGCGGCCGAGGCGCACTTCTCCGCGGCGGCACTCGACCGCGCGACGGAGATGGCGACCCTCGCCGACCTCTGCCCGCTCGACCCGACGGACCGCGCGCGGGTGAATCGGCTCCGCGCTCGCGTCCTCTTCGCACGCAGCCGCAGCGACGAGGCTGCTCCCCTGCTGCTGGAGGCCGCCGCCGGCCTCGCGTCAGCCGGCTCGCCCCTTGCCCGGGAGACCTACCTCGAGGCGATCAGCGCGGCGGTGTTCTCCGGTCGCGTCCACGGGCCCGCCGGGGTCGCGGCAGCGGCGCGCTCGGCTCGTGGCCTCGAGGCACGGCTGCCCGGAGCGAGTCCCTCGGACGCCCTGCTCGACGCGATCGCGACTCTCCTCGACGAGGGCACGGAGCGGGGGGTCGGCGCGATCCGGGCAGCCTTCGCGCCGTTCGCACAGGAGGTGCTGGACGACCACGGAGCCGCTGCCCGGTGGCTCCTGCTGGCACCGGTCGCGATGGAGGCGTTCTTCCACCACGCGTGGGACTTCGCCGCGTGGGACCTGATCTCGGCACGCGCGGTGCGCCTGGCCCGGGACGCGGGGGCCCTGGGCGTGCTCCCGCCGTCACTCGTGTACACCGCGGGCGTCGACGTGTTCCACGGCGACTTCGCGGGAGCGGCCCGGAAGATCGACGAGGCCGACACGATCGCCGCCGCCACCGGCAACGCCCCGTTCGCCTACGCGTCCCTCGTCCTGACGGCGTGGCGCGGCGAGGAGGCGGCAGCCGTCACGCTCTTCGACGACGCGCTCGCGCGAGCCACCGAGGGAGGCGAGGTGTCACTGCTCGCCGTCACCGGATATGTCCAGGGCGTGCTCTACAACGGGCTGGCGCGGTACGACCGGGCCCTCGCCGCGTCGCGCACCGTGATCGACCACGACGGGTTCAACTTCGTCGGGCTGGCACTGGTCGAGCACGTCGAGGCGGCCGTGCGCTGCGGCGAGCCTGACCAGGCTGCGGCCGCATTCGCCCGCCTGGACGCGCTGATCGGCGTGGCCGACACCGGATGGGCGCAGGGGCTGAGGGCGCGGTGCTCGGCGCTGCTGAGCACGGGCGGCGAGGCCGACGCGCTGTACCGCGCGGCCATCGAGCACCTCGACGGGGACGGGGTGACCGCAGAGGTCGCCCGCACCCATCTGCTCTACGGGGAGTGGCTGCGCCGGGAGGGCCGGCGGGCCGCCGCGCGGGAGCACCTGCGCAGAGCCCACGAACTGTTCGCCGCGATGCCCGCCGTCGCCTTCGCAGAGCGGGCCCGACGAGAGCTGCTCGCCACGGGCGCCCGGGTCCGAGCGCGTGACGCGACGGAGACGGCGCAGCTCACCGCGCAGGAGGCCCAGATCGCGACGCTGGCAGCGGACGGGATGACGAACCCGAAGATCGGGTCGGAGCTGTTCCTCAGCCCGCACACGGTCGAGTGGCACCTCCGCAAGGTGTACACGAAGCTCGGCATCTCCTCGCGACGCGAGCTCTCGCGGGCCTTGGGGCGCCTCGGCGCAACGGCCGGCGGCGCGTCCTCTCCCGTGTGAGCACGGCTCCTCGCAGCCTCCGGCGCCCCCACGCACCACCACGCACCACCACGCACCGGACCACGGGACTGCGTGGCGCGGCCGGCCCCGGTGCGGCCGAAGGGTGGGTTTGTCGCCCTCCCGGGCGGCCCGGACCGGAGGAGCCTCCATGGACACGTCGACGACCGAGCCCGTATGCACGATCGACACGGCCGGGGCGCGGCGCCCCCTCGACGACGACCTGGAGCGCGCAGGCGCGTTCTTCACCTCACAGCGCGCGCGCCTGTTCCGGATCGCCTGCCGCGTGACCGGCGGCGACGCCTTCAGCGCGGAGGATGTCGTCCAGGAGGCCTGGCTGCGGTGGCAGCGTACCGAGCGGGCCGAGGTGCGGAACCCCGAGGCGTTCCTCACCACGGCGACGACGCGGTTGGCGATCAACGTCGTGCAGTCGGCCAGCCGCCGCCACGAGCACCCGACGGACGCCCAGGCATCCCGGCCAGAAGGCGGCAGCACCGACCCGGCCGTCCGGGTGGACCAGACCGCCGCGCTCGCCGAGGCGCTCGGGATGCTCCTGTCCCGGCTGTCGGGCGGCGAGCTGGCCGCCTACCTGCTGCGGAAGATCTTCGACTACCCCTACGACGAGATCGCGCGCCTCCTGCGTACGAGCGTCGTCAACGCCCGGCAGCTCGTCCGCAGGGCGACACCTCGGGTCACGCACGGCCCGACCCGGACGCTCGTCGAGGCCGCGGACCACCGGCACCTCGTGAACGCGTTCCTCGCCGCGGCTCGGGAGGGCGAGGTCGGCCCCCTCGAGCGCCTCCTGGTGCTCCGGGGATCCCGGTCGGCGATGCCGGCGTAGCCACACGCCGACTGCCCGCCCCGCGGCACGTGTCACAGACGGTGCCGGAGCGCGGTCGGACGGGCGACAGGCAGCGGGTCGAGTCGCAGGTAAGGACGAGACTCACCGGGTTTCACCGGGGCGGCCAGCGCGTCGCCACGCCGGAAGCAGAGAGCGACTGGACCCCCTCGTCACCCCTGCCTGTCGCGCTCCCGAGCGGGCTCGTCAGCGCACCTGCTCCGTCGGGCGCACCAGGATCTCGTTGAGCGAGACGTGCGGCGGGCGTGTCACCGCGAAGAGGACGGTCTCGGCGACGTCGTACGGGTCCAGCACCCGGATCTCGCCGGCCATACGCGCAGCCAGAGCCCGCATCGCGGGGTCGGAGAGGTGTTCGGAGAGCTCCGTGTCGACCATGCCGGGCTCGACCATGACCACGCGGACACCCTGCGGCGCGACCTCCTGCCGCAGCGCCTCGGAGAATGCGTTGACGCCGTGCTTGGTGGCCGCGTAGACGCCCGAGCCGGCCGAGGAGACCCGACCCGACGTCGAGGACGTCTGCACGAGGGTCCCCCTGCTGGCCACGAGGTGTGGCAACGCGGCGTGCGAGACGTGCAGGGTGCCCAACAGGTTCGTGCGCACCATGCGCTCCCACTCGGCGGGATCCGAGTCCTGCACCGTGGCGGAGAGCATCACACCGGCGTTGTTGACGACGACGTCGAGCCCCCCGAGGATCTCGGCTGCCGCTGCGACCCCGGACCGCGCGGACGCCTCGTCGGCGACGTCGAGCAGCATCGGGGTCACGGCCCGGGCGGGTCCGGCGGCGCGCGCCGTCACCTCGTCGAGCCGGTCGGAGCGTCGGCCGGCGGCCACGACTCTCGCGCCGGCGCCCGCGAACGCCTCGGTGATCGCGGCTCCGATCCCCGACGACGCCCCGACGACCAGTGCCCGGCGACCTGTCATGTCCATGTCGTGCTCCTTCGACGTTTCAAGATGACCAACCGGTCATGTTGTCGACGCTAGCATGAAAGATGACCCTTGGGTCATGTTCGTGCTAGCGTCCGACCGACGGAGGGGGTGGGCATGCGTGCGGACGCCATGCGCAACCGCGAGGCGCTCGTGTCGGCCGCGGCGGCCGTGCTGGCCGACTCGGGCCTCGACGCCTCGGTCGCGGAGATCGCTGCGAGCGCGGGAGTCGCCAAGGGCACCGTGTTCCGGCACTTCGCGTCCAAGGAGGAGCTCGTGACGACCGTCGTCGCCCGGCTCGTGGAAGGGCTGGCCGAGCGGGCCGAAGAGCTGCTGGCGATGTCCGACCCGATGGCCGCGCTGAGCGAGTTCGTCGCCGCCGGGACGGAGCTGCAGGCGAGCGACCGGGCCTTCTGCCAGATGGCGGCCTCGGCCGAGCTGACCGCCCCGGGCCTGGCCGAGCGACGCGAGCGCCTCGAGGAGATCGCCGACCTCCTCGCCCGGCGCGCGCAGGACGCCGGACTAGTTCGTCCCGGACTGACCGGCCGGGACGTGGTCGGCCTCATGACGGCCGCCTACCAGGGTGCCTGCGCGACAGGGGACCCGGGGCGCTGGCCCTGGTTCCACGCGGTCATGGTCGAGGGGCTCCGCACGACCGATCATGGACCCCACGAGTCGCCATAGGGGCATGCCGCAGAGCAGGGGCCGTTTCGACTCTCGTAGGCGATCGTGGGTCCGAGGCATCCTTCGAACCCCTCTGACCGATCGAGTCGGCCAGTCAAGCTGTCAATGACTCCGGGGACAGGAATCCTCGGGGACGGCGGCACCGAAGGTGACTCGCATCGACCCGCACGAGGGCCGACACTGTCGCAGGCCGAAGCAGCGGACGACGACGGCCGCGCGGGCGCGACTTTGACCAGCAACACCGTCGCCTGGGTACCTCGTAGCCAGCCCCGTGGAGAGGTGGGAGTTGGTCCGTCCCGACACTTCCGCTGGGCAGGTTGCATCGATCCCTGCAGCAGCCGTGCCAGGCACACCGCTGCAAGCATCCTGGACCGCCCGTCAACCCCTTCCGGAACAAGCCCTGGCGCCCGCACGCGAGTACGGCACTGTCCGGGATATGACGCAGGGGTGTGAACCACCCCACTCGCCCGAGGCTTACGCGACCATCGAGCAACTGTTTAGGGTTGCCTTGCCTTAGTCGCCGCCGAGATTGTTTCGGCCTGTCCACCAGGAGCCGCAGTGCGCACCCGGTCCCGCCTCGTCCCGTCCCTCGCCGTCGCCGCGCTGGCGCTCGGCCTCGCCGCCTGCTCGTCGGACGACGCCGACACCTCCGAGGCCGCGCCCGACGCCTCCGCCTCGGCCGACGTCGCCGCGGGCGCTCCGGCCCCGGAGAACCTGCCCGAGGGCTGGACCTTCGCCGCCGGGTCGGACGTGCCGTCGGTCGAGGCCGAGCCCGCGCTGCCCGTGGACGTGGTGGACAGCACGGGCACGGAGGTCACCGTGACCGACGCGAGCAAGATCATCGTGGGCGGCGACGACGTCGCGGAGATCCTCGGCGGCCTGGGCCTCGCCGACCTCGTGTACGCAGCCCCGACCAACAGCGCGTCGGAGATCTCCCTCGCCGCGCCGGAGCAGTACGAGTTCAGCCAGGAGACCGGCACCGAGGGCCTGCTCTCGCTCGACGGCACCCTGTTCATCGGCAACAACACCGCCCGTCACGGCGACGTCGCGGAGCAGTTCCGCAAGGCCGGCGTGGACGCCGTCGTCGTCGACGACCAGCAGAGCACCGGCGACAAGATCCGTGCCGTCGCGTCCTACCTCGGCGTCGACGAGGCGGGTGAGGAGCTCGCCGCGGACGTCGACGCCCAGCTCGCCGAGGCGTCCGAGACGGCCGCCGACCTCGGCGACCTGCGCGTGCTCCAGGTGACGTCGTCCGGCGCGGGCGGCGCGAACGCCGTCGTCGGCACGGGCACCGCCGGGGCCGACGTCGCCGAGGCGCTGGGCGTGACCAGCGTGGGCGTCGAGGCGAAGCTGCGCGGGTTCTCGCGCGACTACAGCGACGAGGGCCTGCTGAGCACCGAGCCCGACGTGCTGCTGCTCGGCACCGCCGACCTCGAGGAGTGGGGCGGGCTCGAGGGCTTCGCCGCCGCCTTCCCGACGCTGCTCGACACCCCCGCCGGCCAGGCGAACCGCGTGATCGTCATGCCGGACGACCAGATCAAGGTGAGCGGCCCGGCCTCCGGCGCCGGTGCACTCGCCCTCGCGCAGGCGCTCGCCGAGACCGCGGAGTGAGCCGGCGCGACGGCGCCGTCCGCCGGGCGCCACTCGTCGCCGGCGTCGTCGGCGGCGGCGTGCTGCTGCTCGCCGCCGTCGTGCTCTCGATCGGCATCGGTCCGATCGGGCTCGCGCCGCGCGACGTGCTCGCCGTCGTCGCCCACGAGCTCTTCGGCGCGGGCGACGGCGGCGATCGCCTCGCCACGACCGTCGTCATGGACCTGCGGATGCCGCGCGTGCTGTTCGGCGCGCTGGCCGGCGCGGCCCTCGCGGCGTCGGGCGCGGCGCTGCAGAGCCTGTTCAACAACCCGCTCGCCGACCCCGGCGTCATCGGCGTGAGCGGCGGCGCGTCCGCCGGGGCGGTGCTGGCGATCGTCGCGCTGCCCGCCGCCGGCTCCACCTGGGCGGTGCCCGCCGCGGCGTTCGCCGGGGGCCTGCTCGCCACCGCCCTGATCTACGCGCTCGCCCGGCCCGGCCGCGGCACCGGCACGTCCCGGCTGCTGCTGGTGGGCATCGCGGTGGGCGCCGCGTGCGCGTCGGTCACCGGGTTCTGCACCTTCATGGCTGACGACGACCAGCTCCGCGACATCGTGTTCTGGCAGATGGGCTCGCTCGCCTCCGTGGACTGGACGGAGCTCGCGATCGGCGCCGTCGTCGTGGTGGCCGGCGTCGCCGTGCTGGTCGCCATGCACCGGCGCCTCGACATGCTGACCCTCGGCGAGCGGCAGGCCCGCCACCTGGGGCTGGACGTGACGCGGGCCCGGGCGGTGCTGGTCGTCGTCACCGCGCTGCTCACCGCCGTCACCGTGGCCTTCGCGGGGATCATCGGGTTCGTCGGCCTGGTGGTGCCGCACATCGTGCGGATGGCGTTCGGGCCCGCGCACCGCGCGCTGATCCCGATGTCCGCGATGGTGGGCGGCCTGCTCATCGTGCTCGCCGACACCGCCGCGCGCACCGTGGCGCCGCCGTCGGAGGTGCCGATCGGGCTGTTCACCTCGGCGCTCGGCGCGCCGTTCTTCCTGTGGCTCGTGCTGCGCGAGCGGCCGGGGGTGGGATCGTGACGGCGGTAGCGCAGGTCCCCGTCGTCCAGGCGCACGGCGTCGGGTTCCGCGTCGGGGAGCACACCCTGCTCGACGGCGTGGACCTGGAGCTGCACGGCGGCAGCGTCGTGGCGCTCGTCGGGCCCAACGGCGCGGGCAAGTCCACGATGCTCGGCCTCGTGTCCGGGGACCGGGTGCCGACGTCGGGCCGGCTGCTCGTCGCGGGCCGCGCTCCCGCCGACTGGAGGGCCGCGGACCTCGCGCGGCAGCGCTCGGTCATGGTGCAGCAGCACGACGTGCGGTTCGCGTTCAGCGTTCGGGAGATCGTCGCGATGGGCCGCATCCCGCACCGCGCCTCGGACCGGGACGAGTCCGTCGTCGACGCCGCGCTGGCGGACGCCGACCTCGAGGAGCTGGCGGGCCGCGACGCCACGACGCTGTCGGGCGGGGAGCTGGCGCGCACGGTCTTCGCGCGCGTGCTGGCGCAGGAGACGCCGCTGGTGCTGCTCGACGAGCCGACCGCCGCGCTCGACCTGCGCCATCAGGAGGCGGTGATGCGTACGTCCCGGCGCCTGGCCGACGCGGGCGCGTGCGTCGTCGTCGTGCTGCACGACCTCTCGCTCGCCGCCCGGTACGCCGACCGCGTCGCCATGTTCCACGGCGGCCGCCTGGTCGCCGACGGCGACCCGCGCGCCGTCATCACCGAGGAGCGCGTCGCCGAGGTCTACGGGCAGAAGGTCTGCGTGCTCGACCACCCGGTGTCCGGCCTGCCGCTGGTGGTTCCGGTATGACCGGCTGGGACGACTGGACCCCGCTCCCCCGGCCCGCCGGGCGCACCACGGTCGAGGTGCTCCGGGCACCGGAACCGCCGGCGGCGCCGCGGGACCGCCACAGCCCCGACGTCGTGCTGCGCCCGGACGGCCGGGCGCACGTGACGTTCCGGCTGCACGCGCCCGACGCGCGGGCGGTGGCGCTGGCCGCGAGCGGCTGGTGGCAGCCGCAACGCCCGGACGTCTGCGACCTCGCGCCCCGGCCCGACGGCTGGTGGCAGGGCACGTTCGACGTCCCCGACGACTGGGAGGCGAGCTACCGCTACCTGGTGCACGACGGCGGCCACGACGGGCGGCAGGACCCGGGCTGGTGGTCCCGCGGCCTGCGCGACCCGGACACCCCGGGCCGGACCGACCCCCTCAACCCGCGCGGCCACGGCGCCGGCCGCGGGCTGGCGAGCTCGGTCCTGTGGCTGCCCGGGGCAGGCGAGCGGCCCTGGCTCGACGGCTTCGGCGACACCTCCGCCGTCCCGCACCGGCTCGCCACGGGCGACGACGAGCCGCGCGCCTGGTGGTGGGCGCCCGAGCGACTCGCCAGGGAGCCGCTGCCGCTGCTCGTGCTGCTCGACGGCGAGGCGCACGCGGAGCGGCTCGGCACCGCGCGCGTGCTCGCGGACGCCGTCGCCGCCGGGGCGCTGCCGCCGACCGCGGTGGTCATGGTGGCCTCGGGCCCGGACCGCGCCCGCGTGCTCGGCGTGCCCGGCGGGGTCGCCCGCTGGGTGGGCGAGGTGCTGGTTGCACGGCTGCGGCGCGAGGGGCTGGGCGGGCACCGGCTCGACCCCGACCCCCGGCGCACCGTCGTCGCCGGGTCGAGCTTCGGCGGCCTGACCGCGCTGTTCACCGCCGCCCGATTCCCCGACGCCGTCGGCGCCGCCGTCGCCCAGTCGCCGTCGCTGTGGCGCTACGCGCCCGGCGCGCTCCTGGAGCCGCTGGCGCGCGTCGCGCCGCGGGTGCGGCTGCGCCTCCAGGCCGGCCGGTACGAGGGCACCGGCGCGACGGAGGAGCTGGCCCGCGGGCTGCTGCTCCGTGGCGCGGACGTGTCGTCCCAGGTCGTGTCCGGCGGCCACGACTGGGCGTGGTGGGTGCCGCGCACCGTGGAGGCGGTGGCCGGCCTGCTCGCCTGAGCCCTGCGTCCGGGCCGCTGGCGTGCCCGCGGCCGTCACGTTCGTCGAGCCGTTGCGGCGCGAGACGTCAGACGTTGAAGCCCAGCATGCGCAGCTGCTCGCGGCCCTCGTCGGTGATCTTCTCCGGGCCCCACGGCGGCATCCAGACCCAGTTGATGCGGAAGCCGTCGACGAGCCCCTCGAGCGCGGTGCCCGCTTGGTCCTCGATGACGTCCGTGAGCGGGCAGGCCGCCGACGTGAGCGTCATGTCGATCGTGGACATGTTGTTCTGGTCCACCTGGATGCCGTAGACGAGGCCCAGGTCGACGACGTTGATGCCCAGCTCAGGGTCGATGACGTCGCGCAGGGCCTCCTCCACGTCCGCCGCCGTGGTGGGGGTGGGGGCCGCGGCCGGTTCGGCGACGGGCGGGGCGACCGCGTCGGTCGTGTTCTCGGTCATCGTGTCCTCTCAGGTTCAGGCTCAGGTTCAGGTCGGCTTCAGCCCAGCGCGCCGCTGCGCGCCAGCGAGTCCTTGAGCGCCGCCCAGCCGAGCAGCGCGCACTTGATACGGGCGGGGTACTGCGAGACGCCGGTGAACGCGCTCGCGTCGCCGAGGGCGTCCAGCGCGTCCTCGTCGTCCAGACCCTTGCCCCGCGAGGCCATGAGGTCGTGGAAGACGGCGTCCAGGCGGGCGACGTCGGCCAGGTCGTGCCCGGTGACGAGCTCGGTCATCACGGAGGCGGAGGCCTGCGAGATGGAGCAGCCCTGCCCCTCCCACGAGACCCCGGCCACCGTCGACCCGTCGACGTCCACACGCAGCGTGATCTCGTCGCCGCACGTGGGGTTGACCTGGTGCGACTCCCCCGCCCGGTGGTCGCCGGGCGCCTCCACGAGCCCCCGGCCGTGCGGGCGCTTCGCGTGGTCCAGGATCACCTGCTGGTACATCTGCTCGAGCGAGCTCACTGCTTTCCTCTCCGCCTGCCGTCAGTCCACACCGAAGAACGCGCGCACGCCCGTCAATGCTTCCCGGAACGCGGCGATCTCCTCGGTGGTCGTGTAGACGGAGGCGGACGCGCGGGCCGTCGCCGCCACGCCGAACCGGCGGTGCAGCGGCTGCGCGCAGTGGTGCCCCACGCGCACGGCGATGCCCTTGTCGTCGAGCACCTGCCCCACGTCGTGGGCGTGCACGCCGTCCACGACGAACGAGACGACGGCGAGCCGGTCCTGCGCGTCGGCCGGGCCGACGATCCGCACGCCCGGGATCTCCCCGATGCGCACCAGCTCGGCCGCGAGCTCACGCTCGTGCTCGGCCACACGGTCCATGCCCAGCTCGCCCAGCCACTGCGCGGCCACGCCCATGCCGACGGCCTGCGCGACCATCTGCGTGCCCGCCTCGAACCGCTGCGGCGGAGGGGCGTAGGTCGTCTCGGCCATGGTCACGACCTCGACCATGGACCCGCCGGTCGTCACCGGAGGCATCGCCTCCAGGAGCTCGCGCCGGCCGTACAGGGCGCCGACGCCCGTGGGCCCGAGCATCTTGTGCGCGCTGAAGGCGGCGAAGTCCACGTCCAACGCGTGCAGGTCCACCGGCAGGTGCGGCACCGACTGGCACGCGTCGAGCACCGTGAGCGCACCGACCCGCTTCGCGGCGGCGACCAGCTCGGCCACCGGAGCCACGGCGCCGGTCACGTTCGAGACATGACCGAACGCCACCACCCGCGTGCGGTCGCTGATGACGCCCGCGACGTCCGACAGGTCGAGGCGCCCGTCGTCGTCGACGCCGAACCACCGCAGCACGGCGCCGGTGCGGGCGCACAGCTCCTGCCACGGCACGAGGTTCGCGTGGTGCTCCGCCTCCGTGACCACGATCTCGTCGCCCGGGGCGAGCCGGAACCGCTCGGCGGCGGCTCCCCCGCGCCCGGCGGTCGCGTTCGAGAACGCGTAGGCGACGAGGTTGAGGGCCGCGGTCGCGCCGGGCGTCCAGACGATCTCGCCCTCGTCCGCCCCGACGAAGCCCGCCACGGCCGTCCGGGCGTCCTCGAACGCCTCGGTCGCCTCCTCGGCGAGCTGGTGCGCGCCGCGGTGCACGGCCGCGTTGCGCTGCTCGTAGAAGTCGACCTCGGCCTCGAGCACCACGTTCGGCTTCTGCGAGGTCGCGGCAGAGTCCAGGTAGACGAGCGGCCGGCCACCCCGCACCGTGCGCCCGAGCAGCGGGAAGTCCGCCCGCACGGCCGCGAGCTCTGCCGCGGAGAGCGACGGGCGCACGGTGTCGGTGGTGGTCATGCTGTCCTCCTGGTGACGGCTCCTGGTCGAGGCTTCTCGACGAGGAGGTCAGGCCATCGTCGCGCCGGTGCCGACGTACTTGTCGTAGCCGTTCTCCTCGAGCTGCTCCGCGAGCTCGGGGCCGCCCTCCTCGGCGATCTTGCCGTCGACGAAGACGTGCACGAAGTCCGGCTTGATGTAGCGCAGGATGCGCGTGTAGTGCGTGATGAGCAGGACACCGACGTCGGTGTTCGCCTTGGCGCGGTTCACGCCCTCGGAGACGACGCGCAGGGCGTCGACGTCGAGGCCGGAGTCGGTCTCGTCGAGGATCGCGAAGTGCGGCTTGAAGAGCTCCATCTGCAGGATCTCGTGGCGCTTCTTCTCACCGCCGGAGAAGCCCTCGTTCACGGAGCGCTCGGCGAAGGTCGGGTCGATGCGGAGGTTCTCCATCGCACCCTTGACCTCCTTGCCCCACGTGCGCAGGGCGGGCGCCTCGCCGGCGATCGCGGTCTTGGCGGTGCGCAGGAAGTTCGCCACGGACACGCCGGGCACCTCGACCGGGTACTGCATGGCGAGGAACAGGCCGGCGCGGGCGCGCTCGTCGACCGTCATCGCGAGGATGTCCTCGCCGTCGAGCGTCACGGTGCCGGAGGTCACCGTGTACTTCGGGTGGCCGGCGAGAGCGGACGCGAGGGTCGACTTGCCGGAGCCGTTCGGCCCCATGATGGCGTGCGTCTCGCCCGAGTTGATGGTCAGGTCGACGCCGCGCAGGATCGGCTTGGCGCCTTCCTTGGTCTCGACGCTGACGTGCAGGTCGCGGATCTCCAGGGTGGGCATGCTTCGTGTCTCCAGGTCTGTGTTGCTGCGAAGAGTGGGGGTGGTCGAGGCGGTCACGACGCGACGGCGAGCCGCTCGTCGACGTCCACGAGGACGCGGTCGCCGTCGACGGTCACCGGGTACACCGGCACGGGCTGCGTCGCGGGGAGCTGGACCGGCTTGCCGGTGCGCAGGTCGAACTGCGAGCCGTGCAGCCAGCACTCGACCAGGCAGCCCTCGACCTCGCCGTCGGACAGCGAGACCTGCCCGTGCGAGCAGATGTCGGACAGGGCGTGCCAGTCGCCGTCCGCGTCGCGGACGACGGCGACCGGGACCGGGGCCCCGTCCGCGCCGTCGAGCTCCACGAGCATGGCCTCCTCGGGGGCGAGGTCGTCGGCCATGCAGGCCAGCTGAGCCGTCATCGGAGCCTCACTCCGCCGTCGTGGCCGCCGGCGCGACGCCGGTGATGACGCTCATCGACTTCTCGAGCTCGGCCTCGATCGAGGCGAGCAGGCGCTCCTCGACCGACTCGACGCCGATCTCCTCGATCAGCTCCGCGAAGAAGCCGCGCACGACGAGGCGGCGCGCGTCCACCTCGGGGATGCCGCGGGCCATGAGGTAGAAGAGCTGCTCGTCGTCGAACCGGCCGGTCGCCGACGCGTGCCCCGCGCCCTCGATCTCGCCCGTCTCGATCTCCAGGTTCGGCACGGAGTCGGCGCGGGCGCCGTCCGTGAGGACCAGGTTGCGGTTGAGCTCGTAGGTGTCGGTGCCCTCGGCCTCGGCCTGGATCAGCACGTCGCCGACCCACACCACGTGGGCGCCGGCGCCCTGCAGGGCGCCCTTGTAGGTGACGCGCGACTTGCAGCGCGGCACGGCGTGGTCCACGAACAGGCGGTGCTCCTGGTGCTGGTCCGCGTCCGCGAAGTACAGGCCGACCATCTCGACCTCGCCGCCCTCGCCGGTGAACGTGGCGTCCGGGGTGAGGCGGACGACGTCGCCGCCGAAGGTCACGACGACGTGCTTGAGCTTGGCGTCGCGGCCGATGCGGGCACGGTGGCTGGAGGCGTGCACGGCACCGTCGGCCCAGTCCTGGACGCTGACGACGGTGAGGTGCGCGCCCTCGTCGACGACGATCTCGACGGTCTGGTTGAGGGTCGCGTCACCGCGGTGGTCGAGGACGACGACGCCCTCGGCGTGGTGCTCGGCGTGCACCAGCAGGTGCTGGGCCGTGAGGTCCTTCGTCGCGCCCTCGACCCGCACGGAGGTGACGTCGCTGGCGACGGCCTCGGCGGGGAGCGTGATGACGGTCGCCTCGGTGGCCGCGTTCCACGCGGTCACGGCGGTGCGGTCGCCCGGCTTGCCGGTCGTGCCCAGGCGCGGGTCGTCCTTGCCGACGATCTCGACCTTGGCCTCGGGGGCCTCGACGACGGTCGTCAGGACGCCGCCGGCGCCGTGCTCCTCGCCGAACAGCGGCTGGAGCCGCGCGACGGGCGAGAACCGCCACTCCTCCTCGCGCCCGGTGGGCACGGGGATGTCGGCCAGGTCGAACGACGTCTTGCGCTCGGCGCGCGAGCCCGCCGGCACGACGCCGTGGGAGTGGGCGCCGTCGGCCACGGCGCGGGAGTGATCCGTGGACAGATCAGTGGTAGCAGTCATTTCAGCCGACGGACCCTTCCATCTGCAGCTCGATGAGGCGGTTGAGCTCGAGCGCGTACTCCATGGGCAGCTCGCGCGCGATGGGCTCGACGAACCCGCGCACGATCATGGCCATCGCCTCGGTCTCCTCCATGCCTCGGGACATGAGGTAGAACAGCTGGTCCTCGCTCACCCGCGAGACCGTCGCCTCGTGCCCCATGGACACGTCGTCCTCGCGGACGTCGACGTACGGGTAGGTGTCGGACCGGGAGATCTGGTCGACCAGCAGCGCGTCGCACAGCACGGTCGACGCGGAGTGCTTGGCGCCCTCGAGCACCTGCACCAGGCCGCGGTACGACGTGCGGCCACCGCCACGGGCGACCGACTTCGAGACGATCGACGACGACGTGCGGGGCGCGGCGTGCACCATCTTGCAGCCGGCGTCCTGGTGCTGGCCCTCGCCCGCGAAGGCGATGGACAGCGTCTCACCGCGGGCGTGCTCGCCCAGCAGGTAGATCGCCGGGTACTTCATGGTCACCTTGGAGCCGATGTTGCCGTCGACCCACTCCATGGTGGCGCCCTCGGCGGCCGTGGCGCGCTTGGTCACCAGGTTGTACACGTTGTTCGACCAGTTCTGGATGGTCGTGTAGCGCACGCGGGCGTTCTTCTTCACGACGATCTCGACGACCGCGGAGTGCAGCGAGTCGCTCGAGTAGATCGGCGCGGTGCAGCCCTCGACGTAGTGCACGTAGGAGCCCTCGTCCGCGATGATCAGCGTCCGCTCGAACTGGCCCATGTTCTCCGTGTTGATGCGGAAGTAGGCCTGCAGCGGGATCTCCACGTGCACGCCCGGCGGCACGTAGACGAACGAGCCGCCCGACCACACGGCCGAGTTCAGCGCGGCGAACTTGTTGTCACCGGCAGGGATGACCGTGCCGAAGTACTCCTGGAACAGCTCCGGGTAGTCGCGCAGGCCGGTGTCGGTGTCGACGAAGATGACGCCCTGGGCCTCGAGGTCCTCGCGGATCTGGTGGTACACGACCTCGGACTCGTACTGGGCGGCGACGCCGGCCACGAGGCGCTGCTTCTCCGCCTCGGGGATGCCGAGCCGGTCGTAGGTGGCGCGGATGTCCTCGGGCAGGTCCTCCCAGCTGGCGGCCTGCTTCTCCGTGGAGCGCACGAAGTACTTGATCCGGTCGAAGTCGATCCCGGTGAGGTCGGCGCCCCAGTTCGGCATCGGCTTCTTGTCGAAGAGGCGCAGCGCCTTCAGGCGCGCCTTGCGCATCCACTCGGGCTCGTTCTTGAGCTCCGAGATGTTCTTGACGACGTCCTCGTTGAGGCCGCGCTGCGCAGCCTCGCCCGCGGCGTCGCTGTCGCGCCAGCCGTACTCGTACGCACCGATCGAGTCGATGATCTCGTCATCGGACCGCTTCTCGGTGCCCTGCGCCAAAGCCGCCTGGGCGGCGTCCTGGGTGGGAGCGCTCATCGTGTTCCTTCCTGCGTGCCGCTCGTGCGGTGGGCCGGGGTGGGGAGGTTCTGGGGCGTGGCGTGCACGGAGACCGTCGGGACGTTCGTGACGCACGCGTGCGCGCCGCCTGCGATGGTGGCCAGGCGTTGGACGTGGGTGCCGAGCAGCTCGGAGAACGCGCGGGCCTCGGCCTCGCACAGCTCGCCGAACTCCTCCGCGACGTGCTGCACCGGGCAGTGGCCCTGGCACAGCTGGACGGTCGGCAGGAGCGGTCCTGCGACCGGGCGGACCGAGGCGGCGTACCCGTCGGCCGAGAGGAGACCCGCGAGCTGCTCCGCGCGCTCCTGCGGGTCGGTAGCCGTGAGCCGCGGTGCGTACCGCGCCACGACGGCGTCGTACCGGTCGGCGGCGAACCGCGCCACGGCGTCCGTGCCGCCCGTCTCGCGCAGGTAGCGCATGACCTGCGCCGCGAGCTCGGAGTACCCGCCGGCGAGGTCGGACTGGCCGCGCGCGCTCACGACGTACCGCCGCGCCGGGCGCCCGCGCCGCCCCGACGCCGGGCCGGCGTCGTGCACGGCGATGGTGCCGTCGTCCTCGAGGCAGGCCAGGTGGCGGCGGACGGCCGCCGGGGTGAGGCCGAGCCGGTCGGCGAGCTCGCCGGCGGTCACCGGCCCCTCGCCGGCGACGAGCTCGAGGACGCGACGTCGGGTGGTGCCGTCCGCCTCGGGGGCGCCGTCCAGGGCGACCCGGGCAGGCGGCTCGACGGGCGCGGGCGTGCGGTCGGTCGTGCTCGTCGGCATGCGCTCACCCCCGTGCGGCTCGTGGACCACCAGGGGCAAACCTCACCCCGGCGGAGACGTCGATATAGGGAACATCCTTGTTGCGTAATCCAGGATGTCAAGCAAGGCAAGCCTCACCGGGACCCTCTCGGGGCCGGGTGTCGCGAACATCACTCGTCGGTGACGATCCGGCCCTCGATGACCTCGCCGGGGCGGGTTCCCGCCCCCGGGCCGGTCCCCTGGCGCCCGAGCTGCCGCAGCTTCATGCCCAGGGCGACCATGACGATGCCGATGACCACGGCGAACACGCCGATCACGATCGACAGCCCGACGATCGCCTTGGGCGGGTTGGCGAAGCACACGACCGCGAGCGCCACCAGCAGCAGGCCCGCGACCAGGTTCCACACCCACGACGCCCCACCGCGCCGGCGCATCGCCGGGACGACGAACAGCTGCAGCAGACCGAAGACCAGCGCCCAGATGGCCACGAGGATGAGCACGACGCCGAGGAACACCTTCGGCAGGAGCAGCAGCAGGGCGCCGAAGACCAGCGCCACGATCCCGACGCCCGTGTTGACCGAGCCCGCCGAGGTGCCGCGTCGCCGGATCCCGTCCACGATGCTGACGAGGCCGTCGACCAGCACGAACACCCCGAACACCTGGACCAGCGCCGTCGGCGTCTTGTCGGGCAGGAAGATCGCCAGCAGCCCGAACAGCAGCGCGAGCACGCCCCGCACCACCGGCCAGTACCAGAGCCGTCGCGCCAGGGCGGCGACGTCCTGAGGCGGCGTGAACGCGTAGAAGGTCATGTCCGTCGTGCTCCTCGGGTCGAACGACCGTGCGCCGCCCGGCCGGGCGACGTCCGTAGAATCTTCCGGTGCCCACCTCGATCGCGCCATCGGGCGCGGACGGCGTCACGCCGCCCGCGCACCCTGCCGAGGACCCGCGCGCCCGTGCCGGCCGGCCCGCTGCCGAGGCCGCCGTCCACGTGCGGGGCCTGGTCAAACGTTACGACGGGCGCGACGTCGTCGCAGGCCTGGACCTGGTCGCCGACGCCGGCGCGGTCACGGCCGTGCTCGGGCCCAACGGCGCCGGCAAGACCACGACGGTCGAGTGCTGCGAGGGCCTGCGCTCCCCCGACGGCGGCACGGTCCGCGTGCTCGGCCTCGACCCCGTGGCGGACGCCCGCGCGCTGCGCCCGCGCGTCGGCGTCATGCTGCAGGACGGCGGGCTGCCCACCGGCGCCCGCGCCGGCGAGGTGCTGCGACACGTCGCGTCGATGTACGCCGCGCCGCGGGACCTGGGCGAGCTCGGGGAGCGCCTCGGCCTCGGCTCCTTCGCCAGGACCACGGTGCGCCGCCTCTCGGGCGGGCAGCGCCAGCGGCTGTCCCTCGCCGCGGCGGTCGTCGGACGGCCGGAGGTCGTCTTCCTCGACGAGCCCAGCGCCGGCATGGACCCGCAGAGCCGCCACGCCGTGTGGGACCTGGTGCGTGAGCTGCGCGACGAGGGCACCGCCGTCGTCCTCACGACGCACCTCATGGACGAGGCGGAGGACCTCGCCGACCGCGTGCACGTGGTGGACCACGGCCGTGTCATCGCCAGCGGCAGCGTGCCCGACCTCCTCTCCCCCGACGCGCAGGACGACCGGACGCTGCGGTTCGACGCCGCAGCGGGCCTGGACCCGACCTCCCTCGCGGCCGCCCTGGGCTCCACCGGCGAGGCCGGCCCCTGGGCGGTGAGCGAGCCGCAGGCCGGCTCGTACGTCGTCACCGGCCCCGCGGGGCCGCGCGCCCTCGCCGCCCTCACGGCGTGGCTCGCCGACCAGGACGTCCTCGCCAGCAGGCTCACCGTGGGCCGGCGCACCCTCGAGGACGTCTTCCTCGACCTGACGGGACGGCACCTGCGATGACCACCACCACGGGCTCTGCCCCCGCCCTCGCCGCGCCCGCGTGGCGGCGCGTGCTCTCCCAGACCGGTTTCGAGACCCGGGCCGTGCTGCGCAACGGCGAGCAGCTGCTCGTCACGATCGTGCTGCCGGTCCTGGTGCTGCTCGGCCTGACGCGGACCAGCGTCATCGAGATCGACACCGGCGGCCTGGCCCGCATCGACTTCGTGACGCCCGGCGTCCTCGCGCTCGCCTGCGTCTCGACGGCCTTCACCTCGCAGGCCATCGCCACCGCGTTCGACCGCCGCAACGGCGTGCTGCGCCTGCTGGCGACCACGCCGCTCGGCCGTGGGGGTCTCCTCGCCGGCAAGCTGCTCGGCGTCCTGGCGGTCGAGATCGTCCAGGTCGTGGTCGTGGGCGCGGTCGCGCTGGCACTGGGCTGGCAGCCCGCGGCCGGGGGGATCCTGCCGGCGGCGGGCGTGGGGCTGCTCGGCACGGCGTGCTTCACCGCGCTGGCGCTGCTGCTGGCGGGCACGCTGCGTGCCGAGGGCGTGCTGGCGCTCGCCAACCTGGTTCTGGTGCTGCTCGTCGTGGGCGGGGGACTGCTGGTGCCCCCCGGGCAGCTCCCGGGTCCGCTCGAGCACCTCGCGACCTTCCTGCCCTCGGGCGCCCTCGGCGAGGCGATGCGCGGCGCCCTGCTCGGGACAGGCGTGCCCGCGCTCGCGCTCGGCGTGCTCGCCGTCTGGACCGCCCTCTTCTCTTGGGCCGCCGCCCGCTTCTTCCGCTGGCAGTGACGCCGTCGCCCTGACGGGTCGTCGACCGGGCCAAGGTCACACCGCGAGGCCGCCCGAGGCGCCGGAGCGGCGTTCGGCTGGCGATACCGTGGACCCGTGACCTCGCCGAGCCCCGCCGTGCCCGCCCCCGAGGCGGGCGCCGGCGCCACGCCCGACCGGACCGACCGCCCCGACCGCCTCGCCCGGTTCCGCCCGTGGACCCGCGGCGTGCTGCTGGCGAACGTCATCGGGCAGATCCTCATCATCGGCACGGGCGGCGCGGTCCGCCTCACCGACTCGGGGCTCGGCTGCTCCACCTGGCCGATGTGCGAGCCGGGTCACTTCACCCCCGTCTTCCACGAGGCGTCCTCGATCCACTCCTACGTCGAGTTCGGCAACCGGACGATGACGGGCGTGCTCAGCGTCGTCGCCGTCCTGGTCCTGCTCCTGGTCTGGACGGACCGCAGGCGGTCCGAGTCGTACCGCGCGCTCGGCATCGTGCCGCTCGCGGGCGTGCTCACCCAGGCGGTCATCGGCGGGATCGTGGTGCTGCTGCACCTGCACCCCGGCTGGGTCTCCCTGCACTTCGGCGTCTCCGCGGCGCTGGTCTGGTTCAGCGCGTACCTGCTGCACCGGCACGGTGAGGGCGACGGCCCCCCGCGGCGTGTCGCGGGCCGCGGCGTCGCGACCGTCGGCGCCCTGCTCGGCCTGCTGCTGATCCCCGTGGTCACGCTCGGGGTGCTCGTCACGGGCTCCGGCCCGCACTCCGGCGACACCGAGGTCGGCTACCGCCTCGCGCTCGACCCGCTGACCATGACGCGCGCCCACTCCGCGAGCGTGTGGCTGTTCCTCCTCACTCTCGTCGTGCTGCTGGTGCTGCTGCACCGCGCCCCCTCCGGGCCTCGCGTGGGCGCCGCCCGGACCGGCGCCTGGGTGCTGCTCGCGGTCACCCTGGCCCAGGGCCTCATCGGCTACGTGCAGTACTTCACCGGGCTGCCCGAGCTGCTCGTCGGGTTCCACCTCGTCGGCGCCGGCTGCCTCACGTGGGCCACCGCGAACGCCGTCCTGAGGCTGCGCACCCGCGCCTGACCTGCCCGTCGCCGCGCTACGGTGCACCCGTGCGTATCGAGGTCGACGGCCGCCCCGCGACGGCCGAGCAGGTCGCGTCCACGGACGGCCACTTCACCGCCATGCAGGTGCGCGGCGGCGGGGTCCAGGGCCTGGCACACCACCTGAGCCGGCTCGACGCGGCGCACCGGGAGATCTTCGGGCAGCCGCTCGACGGCGACCGCGTGCGCCACCTCGTGCGGCACGCGCTGGCCGGGCAGGCCGACGCCTCCGTGCGGGTCGTGCTGCGCGACCCCGAGCACGTCGCCGTCCAGGTGGCCGACCCGCGCCGCCCGCCCGCCCACCCGCAGCACCTGCGCTCCGTGCCCTACCTGCGCCCGTTCGCCCACCTCAAGCACCTGGGCGGCTTCGCCCAGGCCGAGTGGGCCCGCCGGGCGCGCCGGGAGGGCTACGACGACGCGCTGCTCGTCGGGCCGGACGGCGCCGTGGCCGAGTCGACGACCGCGAACGTGGGCTTCCTCGAGCCGGACGGCGACGTCGTCTGGCCCACGGCGCCGCACCTGCGCGGCACCGGCCTCGCCCTCGTGGCGGCGACGTCGCCGAGCGGCTCGCGCCCCGTGCACCTGCAGGACCTGGCCGGCGTCGCCGGGGCGTTCCTCGTGAACTCGATCGGGATCGTCGCCGTGGCCTCCGTCGACGGCGCGCCCCTGCCGGACGCGGCCGCGCGCGTCGAGGCGGTCCGGTCCGCGGTCGCCGCCGTGCCGTGGGACGCCGTCTAGCTCCTCCCGGCAGCGACGTCCGGTGACGTCGGGCGGCGTGGGACCGCGTGACAGCGCCGTGACAGCGCGCTGCGAGCGCCGCCACGCACGGTGGTGCCATGACCACCACCGCGATCGAGGCCGAGGGCCTCGTCAAGATCTTCGGCGACAACCGCGCCGTGGACGGGGTCGACCTGCGGGTCGCCACCGGCACGGTCTACGGGGTGCTCGGCCCGAACGGCGCCGGGAAGACCACCACCATCCGCATGCTGGCGACCCTCCTGCGCCCGGACGCCGGCCGTGCCACCGTCTTCGGGCACGACGTGGCGCGCGAGCCGTTCGTCGTGCGGCAGCTCATCGGCGTGACCGGGCAGTACGCGTCGGTCGACGAGACGCTCAGCGCCACCGAGAACCTCCTGCTGTTCTGCCGCCTCAACGGCCTCAAGGGCGCCACCGCGGCGCGCCGGACCCGTGACCTGCTCGAGGAGTTCAGCCTCACGGACGCCGCCGCGCGGCCGCTGAAGAACTTCTCCGGCGGCATGCGCCGGCGGCTCGACCTGGCGGCCAGCCTCATCGCCCAGCCGCCGCTGCTCTTCCTCGACGAGCCCACCACGGGACTCGACCCCCGCACCCGCGCGCAGATGTGGGAGACGATCCGCCGCCTCGTCGCGACGGGGTCCACCGTGCTGCTCACCACGCAGTACCTCGACGAAGCCGACCAGCTCGCCGACCGCATCGCGGTGATCGACCGCGGCCACGTCGTCGCGGAGGGCACGGGCGACGAGCTCAAGGCGTCGGTCGGCTCCCAGTCGCTGCAGCTGACCCTGGTGCGCCCGGAAGACACCCCCGCGGCCGTGGCGGCCGTCCGGGACGTGCTCGGCGTCGCCGCGACCCCGTCCCCCGAGGCGGGGCGCCTCACGGTGCCCGTCGCCGACCCCGCCCGCGTCACCGACCTGCTGGTCCGCCTGCGCGGTTCCGGCGTCGACCTGGACGCGCTGTCGATGGATAAGCCGTCCCTCGACGAGGTGTTCCTGACCCTGACCGGCCACGGCGCGACCGAGTCCGACGACGCCGGTGCCCCCGAGCTCGAGGAGATCTCCGCATGACCACCCTCACCACCGCCCCCGCGGCGTCCGTCGCGTCCGGGGGACGCATCGTCCCCGGCGCCGAGCGCACGCTGCGCAACCGCGTCACGGTCGGCCAGGCCGTGTCCGACTCGCTGGCCATGGCCCGCCGCGGGCTGATCAAGATCCGGCGCACGCCGGAGCAGCTCATCGACGTCACCGTGCAGCCGATCATCTTCACGCTGATGTTCACGTACATCTTCGGCGGCGCGATCTCCGGCAGCGTCTCCGCCTACCTGCCGGTCATCATCCCGGGCATCCTCGTGCAGACCGTCATCACGACCTCGGCGGTGACCGGCACCCAGCTGCGCGAGGACATGGACAAGGGCGTGTTCGACCGGTTCCGGTCCCTGCCGATCGCCCGCATCGCCCCGCTCGCCGGCGCCCTGGTCGCGGACACGGTCCGCTACCTCATCGCCACGACCCTCACGATCGTCATGGGCCTCGTCATGGGCTGGCGCCCGGGCGGTGGCGTCAGCGGCGTGCTGCTCGCCGGCCTGCTCGTCGTCGTCTGCGCCTGGTCGCTGAGCTGGATCTTCGCGTTCCTCGGCGTGGTGGCCCGCTCCGCGTCGTCGGTGCAGGGCATGTCGTTCCTCATCCTCTTCCCGCTGACGTTCCTGTCCAACGCGTTCGTCCCCGTGGACACGATGCCCGGCTGGTTGCAGGGGTTCGTCAACGTCAACCCGGTGTCGCACCTGGTGACGGCTGTGCGCGACCTCGCCGGCACCGGCAGCGTGACCGGGCAGGTCGGCGTCGCGCTCCTCAGCTGCGCCGTCGTCGTGCTGGTCTTTGCCCCGCTCGCCGTGCGGAGCTACATGAAGAAGGCCTGAGCGGCCGCGTCGGGGCCGAGCTCCCGGCCCGCCTCGTGCGCGAGGCGGGCCAGGAGCTCCTCCGCGCGCGGCACCAGCTCGTCCGCGCCCAGCGCGGCGACCCGGGCCTCTGTCTCCCGGACGACGCCGGCGCCGGGTCCCCCGAGCGCTTCGGCCACGGAGTCCCGGAGGTCCGTCAGTCGCAGGGCGGGCAGGTCCTGGCGCGCGCCCAGGCGGCCCGCGAGCGCGAGCAGCTCCGCCCCGGCGGCCACGCGGTCCTGCTGCTCCGGTCCTGCGCCGTCCCCGAGGCATGCCCAGTACGCGACACCGATCGACGACGTGGCGAGCACGGGCCGGTCGACGAACCCCCGACCCGACCGGCGGACCTCCCGTCCGACGTCGACGATGCGCCGTACGAGACCGTCGGCCCTGACGTCCACGCCTGCCTGCACGCGCCGCACCAGCGCCGCCGACGCCGTCATGAGGAGCCACGGCGCGCCGTCCCCCTGCGGCTGCCCCGGCCCGAACGACGCGACCGACCGGGCCAGGTGCTCGAGCGCCGCGCTCCGCTCCCCGCGCAGCCACGCCACCTCGCCGCGCCCCAGCTCCAGGATGGACGCCATCTCGGCCGCCCGGTCGCCCTGCTGCCCGTCGAGCGCCGCGGCCATCGCCGCGACGGTCCGGTCCGCGGCCGCGAGGTCCCCGGCCAGGAGCGCCGCGCTCAGCTCGACCCACTGCACCTGGCGCTCCATCTCGTCCACCCCGATCGCGCCCAGCCCGTCCCGGGCGGCGTCCACCCAGCGCACGGCCTCGGCGGCGTCGCCGCGCTCCGCCATGAACGACGCGACGACCATCGCCGTCATGGCGGAGGCCGCGGCGTCCCCCAGGGCCCGCGCGACCTCGTGCGCGGTCCGGGCGAGGTCCACGGCGCGCGCGAGCTCGCCGTCGTTCTCCCGCTGCTGCGCCTCGAACATGTGCGCGATCAGCGACGTGTACCCGTCGTCGGAGGCCTGCAGCGCGGTGAGTACCTCGGCGAGCTCCGCGGTCGTCCTCGACAGCACCACGCGGGCCAGGTCGCGGGTGCGTGCACCGACGGTGCGGCTGGTACGCAGCAGGCGGCGCAGGCGCCCCAGCGACCGCCCGGCCCGGCCGGGGGGCCCGAAGACGGAGGTCCCGGCGATCACCACGAGGGCGATGGCGGTCGCGTCGGCGTGCTCCTCGGGGACGTCCCACCCCCGGAGCGCGTCGAGCACCGCGGGGGCCAGGCCCATGACACGCTCCTCGGCGCCCCGCGAGGCCCAGCTGCCCAGCAGGGCCACGAACCCGTGCACGACGGCGTCGGGCCGGCCCGTGTCGATCGCGCGGCGGACGGCGAACAGCAGGTTCTCCTGCTCGCGGGCCAGCTCGGACACGGCCTCGCGCTGCGCGGGCGACAGGAGGCGCGAGGAGCAGCGCCGCGCGACGCCGGTCGACCAGCCGAGCACGGCGGCGTCCGTCTGCTCCTCCTCCCGCGCGGCGGCGAGACGCAGCAGGCCGAACTCCCGCACCGTCTCCACCATCCGGTAGCGGGCGGCGCCGTCCGCCTCCTCGACGCGGACGAGCGACTGCAGGGCGATCGCGGCCACGTCGTCGTCCACCTGCCAGCCGGGCTCGTCCGGCACGAGCGCGCGCGCCGCCTCGGCCGAGAACCCGTCCGGCAGCACGGCGGCCCGCCGCCACAGCGCCTGCTGCGCGGCCGTGAGCAGGTTCCAGCTCCAGTCGAGCACCGCCTCGAGCGTGCGGTGCCGGTCCGGCACCGACCGGTCGCGCACCCGCAACAGGGCGAACCGCTCGTCGAGCCGCGCCTCCACCTCGGCGACGCTCAACGTGCGCACGCGGGCCGCCGCGAGCTCGATGGCCAGGGGCAGACCCTCCAGACGATCGCACAGGCGGGCGACGGTGGCACGGTCCAGCAGGGCGTCGGGACGCACGGCGCGGGCCCGCTCGACGAACAGGTGCACGGCGGGGCCACCGTCCTCGTCGTCGAGGTCGGAGCCGAGCGGTGCGGGCGCGTAGGCGACCTCCTGCTCGAGCAGCAGCGGGGTCCGGCTGGTGGCGAGGACCCGCAGTCGCGGCGAGGCATCCAGCAGCGTCTCGGCCCAGCGGGCCGCGCCCTCGACCACGTGCTCGCAGTTGTCCAGCACCACCAGCGCGTCGGCGTCGCGCAGCCTCGCGACGACCTGGCCGGACACGTCGCCGGCCTGGAGCCGGTCCGCCAGCCGGACCGAGCCCGCCCCGGGAGAAACGCCCAGGGCGTCGGCGAGCGCGAGCACGACGTCCTCGTCGGCGCGGACGCCCACCAGCTCCACGACGACCACCAGACCGGTACCGCCCGAGGCCCGCCGCGCGACCTCCTGCGCGAGCCTGGTCTTGCCGAGCCCGCCGGGGCCGAGGACGGTCACGAGGCGAGCGGCGGCCAGCGCCTCGCGCACCGCGGCGACGTCGGCCTCGCGGCCCAGGAGCGGTGTCGGGTAGCGCCGCAGGCCTCGGGCGGTCCCGCCGCCGGCGGGCGGCACCCCGGCCGTGTCCGGCTCCCCCGCCGCCGCGGCCGCCGCTCGCGGAGGCCGCGCGTCCCCGCCACCGGCGCGCTCGACGTCGGCGGCGAGCCGGTCGTAGAGGGCCGCCGTCGCCGGTCCCGGCTCGGCACCCAGCTCCCGGACCAGCACCGACCGCAGTCGGGTGAACACCCGGAGCGCCTCGGCCGGACGGCCGAGTCCGCCGAGCGCACCCATGAGCGCGCGTGCCGCGTCCTCGTCCGTGGGGTCGGCGGCCACGTCCGCGCCGGCGAGCTCGGCGACGACGGCGTGCTGCCCCGCGGCCTCCGCCGCGTCCCGGTACACGACCCGCAGCTCGTCACGGCAGCGCTCGGCGACGGTCGCCAGCTCGCGTGCGACAGGGGCGAGCCCGCCGCCCTCGAGCTCGGCGCCGGGCGACCCCGTCCACTGGTCGAGCGCGTGCCCGGCGGTGCCCGCCGCGGTGCGCGGGTCCCCCGAGACGACGTCCCGGCGGGCGTCCGCCAGTGCGTCGCGCACCAGGTCGAGGTCCGTGGGGACACCGAGGGCGTATCCCGTCTCGGTGGCCCGCACGACGCCGCGCCCGGCCACGGCGCGCAGCCGTGAGACGAGGTTCTGCAGAGCGGCCCGGGGGTCGGCGGGCAGGTCCTCCTGCCAGAGCCGGTCGACGAGCGTCGCCGACGACGCCCCGCGGTGCCCGGCGAGGGCCAGCAGCACGACCAGCGCCGCCGACCGTGCCCCGCGCGGCGGGCGCTCCACGCCGTCCGGCCCGACCACGCGGACCGGACCCAGCACGCGCACCGCGGGGCTCCCGGCCGCCGCGCCGTCGTCGGGACCGGGGAGCCGGCCGGAGGTGTCACGCACGCCTGTGGAGCCTACCGGCGCTCAGACGCCCGGCCGGGAGGGCCAGGGGGCGTCCGCCGGCCGCAGCGACGACCAGCCGCCCGACCGGCTCGCCGCCGCGGCGAGGACGCCCACCACGGCGGAGGGGTTGTGCAGGCTACCGTCGAGCACCCGGGCGACGGCCTCGTCCAGAGGGACCCACCGGACCTCGATGCCGGCCTCCTCCCCCGTGCGGGTGTGGCGCGAGCCGACCGGCACCTCGCCGAGTCCGCGCGCGAGGAAGACCCGCACCGCCTCGTCGCTGCTGCCGGGCGACGAGGCGAAGTCCGCCAGGACGTGCCACTGCTCCGCGGTGGCGTCCGCCTCCTCGGCGAGCTCGCGGGCGGCGGCGAGCACGGGAGGCTCGCCGTCGACGTCGAGGAGACCCGCGGGGACCTCCCAGAGCCGGGAGCGTACCGGGTGGCGGTACTGGCGCAGCAGAAGCACGCGGTCGTGGTCGTCGAGCGCGACGATCGCGACCGCCCCGGGGTGCACCACGTACTCGCGCGTGACGGTGCCGGCGGCACCGAGGTCGACGTCGTCGCGCACCAGGTCCACGATCCGGCCGCGGTGCAGCACCTCGCTGCGCACGACCGGGCGCGGGGCGGCCTCGTCGGAGATCGACGGGCCGTCCCCCGCCGCGCCGGACGGCACGGCGGGCGACGTCGTCACGCCTGGCCGCCCTGCCGCTCGAGCGCCGCCGCGACCAGCCCCGAGAAGAGGGGGTGCGAGCGGGTGGGGCGCGACTTGAACTCCGGGTGCGCCTGGGTGCTCACGTAGTACGGGTGCACGTCGGCGGGCAGCTCGACGAACTCGACGAGCTTCGCGTCGGGCGACGTTCCGGAGAAGACCAGGCCCGCCTCCTCGAGCCGCGCACGGTAGGCGTTGTTGACCTCGTAGCGGTGCCGGTGGCGCTCCGAGACCCGCTCGCTGCCGTACGCCTTCGCCACGACCGAGCCGGCCCCGAGGTGCGCGTCGTACGCCCCGAGACGCATCGTGCCGCCTAGGTCGCCGTCGCCGCCCACGATGGCGAGCTGCTCGGCCATCGTGGCGATCACCGGGTGGGTGCTGTGCGGGTCGAACTCCGTGGACGACGCGTCCTCGAGCCCGAGGACGTTGCGTGCGTACTCGATGACCATCGACTGCAGGCCGAGGCAGATGCCGAGCGTCGGCACCAGGTTCTCGCGCGCCCAGCGCAGCGCGCCGACCTTGCCGTCGATGCCGCGCACGCCGAAGCCGCCCGGCACCAGCACCGCGTCCACGCCCTCCAGCGCCTCCTGCGCGCCCTCCGGCGTCTGGCAGTCGTCCGCCGCCACCCACCGGACACCGACCTTGGCGTCGTTGTCGAAGCCGCCGGCACGCAGCGCCTCGGTCACCGACAGGTACGCGTCGGGCAGGTCGATGTACTTGCCGACGAGCGCGATCTCGACGTTGTGCTCCGGCTCGTGCACCCGCTCCAGGAGCTGGCTCCAGCCGTCCCAGTCGACGTCGTGGAAGGGCAGGTCCAGGCGGCGCACGACGTAGGCGTCCAGACCCTCGGCGTGCAGCACGCGCGGGATGTCGTAGATGCTCGGCGCGTCGACCGCGTTGACGACGGCCTCGTTGTCGACGTCGCACATGAGCGCGATCTTGCGCTTGATCGACTCCGGCACGACCCGGTCGGCACGCAGCACGATCGCGTCGGGCTGGATGCCGATGGACCGCAGGGCGGCCACCGAGTGCTGGGTCGGCTTGGTCTTGAGCTCGCCCGACGGTCCGATGTAGGGCACGAGCGACACGTGCAGGAAGAAGCAGTCGTCGCGGCCCAGCTCGTGCCGCACCTGGCGGGCGGCCTCGAGGAACGGCTGGGACTCGATGTCGCCGACGGTGCCGCCGATCTCCGTGATGATCACGTCGACCTCGGGGCCCGCCTGGTCGCGCATGCGCGACTTGATCTCGTCCGTGATGTGCGGGATCACCTGGACGGTGTCACCGAGGTACTCGCCCCGGCGCTCCTTGGCGATCACGCGGGAGTAGACCTGACCGGTCGTGACGTTCGAGGAGGCCGGCAGCTCGACGTCGAGGAACCGCTCGTAGTGGCCGATGTCGAGGTCGGTCTCGGCGCCGTCCTCGGTGACGAAGACCTCGCCGTGCTGGAACGGGTTCATCGTGCCCGGGTCCACGTTGAGGTAGGGGTCGAGCTTCTGCATCGTGACCCGCAGGCCCCGCGAGCGCAGCAGGCGCCCGAGCGAGGAGGCCGTGAGCCCCTTCCCGAGCGAGGAGGCCACACCGCCCGTCACGAAGATGTGCCGTGTCTGGTGCGTGGCACCGGTACGGCTGGAGGAGCGGGGCTGGAGTCTGTTCGCGCTGTCGGCCACGGAACTCCATGCTAACAGCGGGTAGCACGCCGGCACGCGGGCCGCGCGGTGCGCCTGGTCACTTCGCGCGTCGCTCGTCAGAGCCCGCAGCGGGGTCCTCCGTGGCGTCCGCCGGGTCGGCGACGGGCTGCTCGGGCGGGCGCCCGCGCCGGACCAGCCCGGTCACGGCGGACCGGTCGGCCACGAGGAACACGCCCACGACGACGGCCCCCGCCACCAGCGTCGCGAGGATCCCCACGCCGAGGGCGGGCAGGATCGTGGCGTCCGTCGGCAGCAGCGCGCCCGAGACGAGCGCCCCCGCGGCCGCGCCGAGCACCGTCGCCACGACGAGCACGACCAGGGTCCGCGGCACCCCGCGCAACGCGTCCCGGCCGGCGAACCGGCCGACGGCGGCGAGCAGCCCGACGGCCGCCACGGTCATGCCGAGTGCCGTGGCCAGGCCGAGCTGGGTGAGCACGCCCACCTGGTCCCGCACGCCGGTCGCGGCCGGCAGGGCGAACGCCGCACCGGCCACGACCAGCCAGCCGGCCGCCGTCACGATCACGGCCACGCGCTGGTGGTCGATCGCGTACAGCGCGCGCGACAGGTGCAGGATCAGCGCGAAGCCGACGATCCCCGGGGCCATCCACGCGACGGCTTCCCCGAGCCCCGCCACCGAGCCGTTCGCGATGCGCGCGAACACCGCCTCGACCGACTCGGAGGCAGCGACGAGCGCGCCCACGCCCAGCCCGGACACCACCAGGAGCGTCCGGGTGGTGGTGGCCAGCAGGCCGCGGAACCGGTCGAGACGGCCGTGCGCGACGTGCTCCGCGAGCCGCGGGAAGGCGCTCGTGGCGAGCGGGAACGCCAGCACCGCGTAGGGCAGCAGGTAGACCTGCTGGGCGAACGTGTACGTGGGGAAGGTCTGCTCCGGCCCGAACCGGAACGCCGCCCCCATCACGGCGAGCACGGACAGCTGCTGCGCCACGAGCGCCCCGATGCCTGCGAGGGCGAGGTTGCGCGCGCGCACACCCTCTCCGCCGGGGAAGCGCAGCGTCGGGCGCAGCCGGGTCCCCGTCCGCAGCACGGGCGCCACCAGGGGCAGCGCCAGGACCGCGACGCCCGCCGTCGTGCCCCAGCCGAGCCAGCCGATCGCGGCCGTCGACAGCTCCGCGACGTCGGCCTGGTCCCCGTCCGCCATGGCGAAGAACACGAGGTAGACGGCGATGACGGCCAGGCTGGACAGCAGCGGCGCGAACGCCTGCCAGAAGAACCTCTTGTGGGCCTGCAGGATGCCGCCGAGCACGACCGCGACGCCGTACAGGGGCACCTGGAGGGCGAACGTGCGCACGAACGTCGCGGTGACGTCGACGAGCTCGGGATGCCTGGCCATGAGCAGCGCGGCGATCGGGCCCGCCAGGACCGCGAGGAGGGCGCCGAGCGGCACCAGCACGGCGAGCGTCCAGCCCAGCAGCGCCGAGGCCACCCCCGAGGTCTCCCGCGCGGAGCGGCGCGCGATCGGGCCGGCGAGCAGCGGCACGACGGCGCCCGCGAGCGCACCGCCGGCGGCCACCTCGAAGAGGACGTTCGGCAGCTGGTTGGCCGCGCTGTACGCCGGGCCGACACCCTCGGTGCCGACCGCCCACGACAGCACCAGCGACCGTGCGAAGCCGACCAGGCGGCTCGCCACCGTCACGACGGTGATCATCACGGCGGCGCCGGCGAGCGTCTGGGTCGCCGCCCGCAGCCCGCCCGGGCGCGACGTCATTGGTTCACTCCCCCGCGGCGGGTTCCCGCGCCGGGCCCTGCTCCTGGTCGTCTGCCGGGTTCTCCGCCGGGCGGCGACCCCAGCCGTCCGCGGCGCGCAGCCACGGCGTGCGCTCGATCACCGCGGAGAAGCTCACCCGCTCGGACGCGAGGGTCAGCCCGACGACGGAGGCCAGCGCGGCGAGCCGCGCCGGGCGCGACGCACCGAACGCCCACTGCGCACCGACCAGGGCGCCGAGGGCGTTCGCCCCGCCGTCCCCCAGCATGTCGCGCTCGGCGAGGTCTCCGGGCGCCGCCACGGCGGCCGCCCCGAGGACGACGCCGGTCCCCGCTCCCGCCGCCCCGCACACGACGGGCAGGCTCAGGGCCGCGGACGCCTTGAGCGCCCGGCCGGGACGCAGGTCGAGGAGGTTGAGCAGGTTCGCCGTGCCGGCGACGAGCGCGCCGTTCACGGCGACGTCCAGCAGGTGCCCGGCCGCGTGCCCGCCCGGCCGGCGCGCGGTCCCGACCGCCGCGCCCGCCAGCGCCGTCGCGCCGATGCCGAGCACCTTGAGGCCACCGGTCGTGAGCCGGCCCTCGGCGAGCGCCCCCAGGTGACCGCGGAGGCCCTTCACGCGGGTGCTGGTGTCCTCGGCGAGGTCGTCCACGAGCCCGAACGCCGCCGCGCCCGCGGTCGCGACCGCCGCACCGGCGCGCTGCCGTCCGCCGCCTGCGGCCAGGGTCCCGGCGACGAGCCCCGCGGCCACCGCGGGCCCCTCGAGCATGCTCACGGGCTCGCCGCGGTGGTTGGTGCGCGTCCAGCGCGCTGCGCCACCGGGCGGGTCGGTGTCCAGCACCCGGCGCACGAGCGTCGTGCCCGCCGCCGCCACGAGCGCCCCGCGCAGCAGCGCGCCCACGCCGCTCCCCCGGGCCATCAGCCGTTCCCCTGCGGCTCGCCCTGCTCGACCACGGGCGGCAGGACCGAGGCGCCGTCCTCGAAGCCGTACTGGTCGACCGCGCCGGCGGCCTGGGCAGCGATCGCGAGCGGCACGACGATCTGCCCGGTCGTGAGCTCCACGCCGCTGACCGTGCTGACCGTGTCGGCGAGCGCGTCGTCCGCGCGGACGGTGGCCACCAGGTCGCCGTCCTGCGTCGTCGGGCCGGCCACCACGGAGGTGCCGGCGATCTCGGCGGAGGTGCCCGCGAGCGCCGCGAGCGCCCCCATCCCGGTCTGCTCCGGGTCGGCGTCCTGCGTCTCGTCGTCCGCGGCGGCGGCCGTGTCGCCGCCGGACAGCAGGAGGATCGCGTCCGCCGGGGCGCTCGGCTCGGCGACCTGCTCCACGAGGCCCACCTGCTCCAGGAGGTGCTGCTGCTCGAGGGCGGCGTCGCTGAACGTGCCCGGCTCCCCCGGCGCAGCGTCGGTGAGCGCCACGGTCAGCGACGCGGCGAGCAGGGCCGCGGGGCCGGACTCGTCGTCGATGACGCCCTCGACCGTGTCGGCGGGCAGCTTCTCGCGCAGGCCGTCGGCGACGGTCTGTCGCATCGTCAGCTCGTCGGCCGACGTCCACGACGCGGCCAGACGCTCCTGGGCGACGACCGTCCCGTCCGCGGCCTCCAGCTCGTCCAGCACGGCGTTCCGGTTCGCGTCGCTCACCTCGTCCACCTCGACGACCGCGACGTTCATCCCTGCGAGCGAGCCGGCGACGAGCTGGTCGCCGGCGCTCTCGATGAAGCGCCGCTGGTCCTGCGCCGTGGTCTGCTCCTGCCCGAGCTCCTCCCGCAACGTGTTGCGCTCGGTGCGCAGCGCGTCGACCTGCTCGGTGAGCTGGTCGCCGAGCGTGCCCTGGAGAGGTCCGGCACCGAGGATGATGCCCACCGCGAGGGCGAGGAAGACGGAGATCAGGGAGACGAGGTGGTACCTGAAGTCGATCACGGTCGGCAGAGGTTCCTTGTCGGGTCGGGTCGGGCGGGTGCGGGGAGGGGTGTGCCGGGGCGTCACCCGCCGAAGAGGCTACCCACCCAGGAGACGAGGTCGTCGATCCGGGCACCGATCAGCCCGAAGAGCGTCTGTCCCGCGGCCGTGGACCAGAGCGCTGCGACGACGGCGGCCACTCCTGCCAGGGACAGCAGGGTGAGCTGCAGGTTCGAGATCCGTGTGCGGTACAGCCGGGAGACGCCCTTGGCGTCGACCAGCTTGCCGCCCACCCGCAGGCGCGTGAGGAACGTGCTGGCCATCCCCGCCCGGCCCTTGTCGAGGAACTCGACCAGGGTGGCGTGCGTGCCCACGGCGACGATGAGCTCGGCGCCCTTGTCGTCGGCGAGGAGCATGGCGATGTCCTCGCTGGTGCCCGTCGCGGGGAACACCACGGGCTCGACCCCGAGCGCCTGCACGCGGTCCAGCCCGGGCGCGTTGCCGTCGCGGTACGCGTGCACCACGATCTCCGCGCCCGACGACAGCGCACGGTCGGACACCGAGTCCATGTCGCCGACGATCATGTCGGGCTTCCAGCCCGCGTCGATGATCGCGTCCGCACCACCGTCGACGCCGACCAGCACCGGTCGGTTCTCGGTGATGTAGGACCGCAGCATCGCCAGGTCCTCGCGGTAGTGGTACCCGCGCACGACGATGAGCACGTGCCGGCCGTCGAACTTCGTGCGCACCTCGGGCACGCCGACGCCGTCGAGCAGGAGGTCCCGCTCGCGACGCAGGTACGTCATCGTGTTCTCGGCGAAGTTCTCGATCTCCTCCGACAGGCCCTCACGCGCCGCGACCATGTCCGCCGCGACGGTCTCCGGGGTCTGCCGGACGCCCTCCGCCACGGTGGCCCCGTCGACCAGGACGGTGCCGCCGTCGATCCGCACCGCGGCGCCCTCGGGCAGCGCCATGACGGCGGGGCCGAGGTCGTCGACCAGCGTGATGCCGGCGTCGACGAGGATGCCGGGCCCCGCGTTCGGGTACCTGCCGGACGTCGACCGCGCGGCGTTGAGCACCGCCGCGGGGCTGACCGCCACCAGCGCGTCGGCGGCGACCCGGTCGATGTCGACGTGGTCGATGACGGCCACGTCGCCGGCGTGCAGCCGCTTCGTCAGGTCCTTGGTCCGCGTGCCGACCCGGGCGGGCCCCGCCACGTCGGTGCCCTCGTCGCCGGCGTCGGGCGCACGCTCGGACTTGCGCAGGATCATTTTCATCGCCCCTATCGTCCCACGGTGGAGGACGCCAGGAGCTCGACCGCGTGCTGACGCGCGGTCGCGGACTCGTCCTGGCCGGAGAGCATCCGCGCCAGCTCACGGACGCGGTCGTCGTCCGTGACCTCGCGCACCCCCGTCACGGTGATGCCCGCCTCCGTCCCGTTCTCGGCGTCGGACCCGGCCTCGGGCGTGGACTTGGTCACCACCAGGTGCGAGTCGGCGAAGGCCGCCACCTGGGCGAGGTGCGTCACGACGACCACCTGCGTGCTGCGCGCGAGCACCGCGAGCCGGCGCCCCACCTCGACGGCAGCGCGCCCGCCGACGCCGGCGTCGACCTCGTCGAAGACGAACGTCGGCAACGGTGCCACGACCCGGCCGGACGCCGGGTCCGCACCGGCTCCCGCCTCCACCCGCGACGTGGCGAGCGCCACCTCGACGGCAAGCATCACGCGCGAGAGCTCGCCGCCGGAGGCACCCTTGCCCAGAGGACGGGCGGGCGCGCCGGGGTGCGGCTCCAGCAGGTACGCGACCTGGTCGGCGCCCCACGGACCCGGCTCGTCCGCGGGTGCCACGTCGACGACGAGCCGCGCGCCCTTCATGGCCAGCCCGGACAGCTCCTGCGTGACCGCGTCGGAGAGCGCCTCCGCCGCCTTGCGGCGCCCCGTGGTCAGCCGGTCCGCGGCATCGGCCAGCTGGGCGTCCAGCTCGGCGGTGCGCTCGCGCATCCCCGCCAGCCGCTCGCCGCCGTCGTCCAGGTCGAGCAGCCGCAGGCCGGCGTCGCTCGCCCACCGCAGCACGTCGTCGATGGTCTCGCCGTAGCTCCGGGTGAGCGTCGTGAGCTCCGCGAGCCGCGCGTGCGCGGTCTCGAGGCCCGCCGGGTCGGCCTGCAGGTCGTTCACGTACGACGACAGCTCGGTCGCGACGTCGGCGAGCAGGTACCCCGCCTCCGCGAGGCGGGTCGCGTGCCCGCCCAGCGCCGGGTCGTCGGCGGCCGCCGCCTCGAGCGCGCGACGCGCCCGCTCGACCGCCTCGACCGCGCTGCCGGCGGTCTCCACGTCGTCGCCCGCGACCGCGTCGTGCGCCTCCTGCGCGGCGACGCGCAGCTGCTCGGCGTTGCCCAGCCGCCCGACGAGGGCCGTGAGCTCGGCGTCCTCCCCCGGTTGCGGGTCCACGCGCTCCACCTCGGCCAGCCCGAGGCGCAGCAGCTCCGCCTCGCGGGAGCGCTCGGCGGCCCGCGCGGTGAGGTCCTCGATCTCGGCCAGCAGCCCGGCGCGCTCCGTCCAGGCGGCCCGGTAGGCGTCGAGGTCGTCCTGGTGGTCGGGCCCCGCGAAGGAGTCGAGGGCCTCGCGCTGCTTGGCCGCCGTGCGCAGCCGCAGCTGGTCCGACTGGCCGTGCACGGTCACGAGCTCGTCCGCGATCTCCGCGAGCACCGCCTGCGGCACGCCGCGCCCGCCGAGGTGGGCGCGGGAGCGGCCCGCCGCGGCAACGGTCCGCAGCACCACGACCGTCCCGTCGTCGTCGACCTCGCCGCCCGCCTCGTCCACCCGCGCCGCCACCGCGGGATGCGCGGCCACGCGCAGCCGACCCTCGACGACCGCGCCGTCCGCGCCGGGGCGCACCGCGGCGGGGTCGGCCTTGCCGCCCATGAGCAGGCCCAGGCCGGTGAGCACCATGGTCTTGCCCGCGCCCGTCTCGCCCGTGATGACGGTCAGCCCGTCGGCCAGCGGGACCCGGGCGGCGCGGATCACGCCCAGGTTCTCGATCGCGATCTCCTCGAGCACCTCACGCCTCCTTGTCGTACTCGTCGTGCTCGCCGTGCGTGTCGTGCTCGCCGTGCGCGTCGTGCTCGTCCGACGCGGGGGCCCGGTGGTCGGGGCGGTTCGCCGCCAGCTCCCGCCAGCCGACGACCGGCAGCGAGAACTTCGACACGAGCCTGTCGGTGAACGGCGCCGGCGACAGTCGCGCGAACCGCAGCGGCAGGGCGCCCCGACGCACCTCCACCCACGAGCCGACCGGCAGGTCGATACGCCGCCGGCCGTCGCAGGTCAGCACCGCGGGCACGGGGCTGCGCTCGAGCACCTTCACCGTGTACGTCGAGCGCGGTCCGATGACGAGCGGGCGCGCGAACAGGGCGTGCGCGGACAGGGGCACCAGCAGCACGCCGTCGACCTCCGGCCACATGACGGGCCCGCCGGCCGAGAACGCGTGCGCCGTCGACCCCGTCGCCGTGGACATCACGACGCCGTCGCAGCCGAACGACGACAGCGGGCGGCCGTCGACGGCGATGCCGACCTCGACCATCCGCTCCCGCCGCGCCTTCTCCACGGTGGCCTCGTTGAGCGCCCACCCGGTGCGCGGCGACTCCTCCCCGGGCAGGTGGACGGCGACGTCGACGACGGCGCGCTCCTCGACCTCGTAGTCGCGGGCGGCCAGCCTCCGCACCGCGTGCCGCAGGTCGTCGCGCTCGCTCTCGGCGAGGAAGCCGACGTGTCCCAGGTTGACGCCCAGGAGCGGCACCCCGGTGCCGTGCGTGAGCTCGGCGGCGCGCAGGATCGTGCCGTCACCGCCCAGGACCATGACGGCCTCGGAGTCGGTCACCCCCTCCCGGACGCGCGCCGCGGCCATGTGGTCGCCGAACGACTCGGCCAGGTCGTCGTCGTGCAGGGCGACCTCGAAGCCCGCCTCGGTGAGCTCGCGCACGGCCTCGGAGAGGGCCGCCACGGCCTCCGGGCGGCCCCCGTGGGTGACGATGAGGACTCGGCGGCTCACGGTGCTCCTCCGATCGGCAGGACGGGCGGGACGGACGGCGGCGCGTCGGGGGCGCCGGGCTCCCAGGCGACGGCAGCCTCCGCAGCCGGCTCGGCGCCGACCGCCGCGGCGCCGCCGCCCGGCCGGAACCAGCAGAAGTACTCGCGGTTACCGCTCGGCCCGGGCAACGGGCTGGGCACCACCGCGTGGGCGCGCAGCCCGTGCGCCGCCGCGGCCCGCACGACGGCGAGGACCGCTTCGACGTGCAGGTCCGGGTCGCGCACGACGCCGCCGCTGCCGAGGCGCTCCCGACCGACCTCGAACTGCGGCTTCACCAGCAGCAACGCGTGACCCTCCGGGGAGAGCACGTCGGCGAGCGGTGCCAGCACGAGCGTGAGGGAGATGAAGGACAGGTCGCCCACCACGACGTCGGGGGTGCGCTCCAGGTCCGACGGCGTGAGGTCGCGCAGGTTGAAGCCCTCGACGACCGTGACCCGGGGATCGTCCCGCAGGGCCGGCACGAGCTGGTCGTGGCCGACGTCGAGCGCCACCACGTGTCGCGCGCCCCGGCGCAGCAGCACGTCCGTGAAGCCCCCGGTCGAGGCACCCACGTCCAGGCACCACCCGCCCTCGACCGCCTGCAGCAGCTCGCGGCCGGCGGGCGCCCTCCCGAGCGCGTCGAGGGCCCCGGCCAGCTTGCCGCCGGCGCGCGAGGCGTACCCCGGGTCGGCGGGGTCGGCGAGGACGCTCACCTGGGCGCCGTCGGGCACCGGCGTGGACGGCTTCGTGACGAGACGGTCACCGAGGCGCACGCGACCCGCGTCGATGAGCTGCACGGCCTGGCGGCGCGACCGGGCCAGGCCACGGCGCACGAGCTCGGCGTCCATCCGCCCGTCGGTCCGTGCCACCGCCGTCAACGTCGCGGCTCCGCGGCCGGGGCGTCGTCCTGTCCGGCGTCCAGCCGCGCGCGCAGGGCGTCGTGCACCCGGGTGAAGCGCTCCACGTGCTCGGCGACGGGGAGGTCGTCCAGCCCGTCGAGATCGTCGATCCCCGCGCCGCTGCCGGGATCACGGGGCGCCGTCGGCACCGGCCGGGGCGCCTGGTCGGAGGCGTCGCGGTGGCTCGTCCCCGCGGTCGAGCCGTCGTGCGTCGGTGGGTCCTGCGTCATGATCCCTCCCTACGGCTCGCGGTCCTGTTCTCGTCGCCGGCACCCGTGCGGGTGCGCGCGGACCGTCGGCCCGAGGGGGCTGGTCGCGCGGGAAGCCGCCGTCCGAGGTCCGGGTCCACGCTACCCGTTGGCGCGGACGTCCTGCGCACGACGCACAGCCGGCGACCGGGTCCGTCGTGAGCCCGCAGGGGCGTGGGCCTCCGCGCCGGCCCGCGGCGCGCACGGGGGGGCGGCGGCCACCTCGTCGCGCGGACCGTGAGGCGCAGGTCCGGTGGCGCAGACCTGGTGGCGCGGTGGTCAGGCGAGCAGCTCGGGCACGGTCGACGCCGCGGCCGGACGCCCCCGGTCGGCGGCGTCCCACGCGGCCGCACAGGCCGCGCGGATCACGTCGATCCCGCGCGGGCCCTGGCCGTCGAGCTCGAGCGCCCCGTCCACGACGCGCGCCGCGCGGCCCGCGCACGTCCACCACCCCTGGTCCGCCGGCTCGGGGCGGGGGTGCGGCTCGTGCAGCGCGCGCAGGTCGGCCCCGACGTAGTCCGGGCGCAGGCCCGGTTCCGCCAGCACGGCGTCGCGCGCCGTGGAGACGCCGGTGAGCACGTGCAGGCCGGGGTACCCGCCGGTACGTGCCCCCGCGAGGTCGGTGTCGAGACGGTCCCCGATCACCAGAGGACGCTCTGCGCCGGCCCGGTCGACCGCCAGGCGGTACATCGTGGGCGACGGCTTGCCCGCGCTGTCCGGCTCGACCCCCGTCGCGGCCACGACGGCGCCGACCAGGGCGCCGTTGCCGGGGGCGAAGCCCCGGGCGGTCGGGAGCGAGAGGTCGAGGTTGCTCGCGACGTGCCGGGCACCGCCGGCCACCGCGTACGCGGCCTCCGCCAGGTCGCTCCAGCCCAGCCCCGGCGCGTACCCCTGGGCCACGGCGTCGGGGGCGTCGTCAGCGGAGTCGACGATCGTCAGGCCCGCCCCGGCGACAGCCGTCCGCAGGCCTGCCCCGCCGACGACGAGGACCTTGGCGCCCGGCTCCAGCCGCGTGCGCAGCAGGGCCGCGCACGCCTGCGCAGCCGTCATGACCTCGTCCGCAGCGGTGGGGATGTCCAGCCCGGTGAGCTGGGCGGCCACCTCCTCGGGCTCGCGCGAGGCGTTGTTGGTGACGAACACGAGCCGGAGCCCCGCGGTCCGCGCCGCCGTCAGGCTGTCCGCGGCGTGCGGGATGGGCAGGTGGCCCTTGTACGCGACCCCGTCGAGGTCGACCAGGGCCAGGTCGTGCGCAGCAGCGAGCGGGACGGCAGTGCCCGACAGCGTGGCCGTCATGCCTTGCCCGCGTCCGGGCCGTCCACCTCGTCGCCCTGCTCCGGCGCCGAGACGGACTCCTGCTCCGTCTGCTCCGGCTCGACCGGCTCAGCGCCCTCGCTCGCCACGGTGGCGTCAGACTGGTCGGGCCGCCCGGCGTCGTCCGCGTCCCCCGCACCGACATCGAGGTCCTCGTCGACGGCGTCCTCGTCGTACGTGTCGTACACGACGACGTCGTCCTCCTCCTGCGGTGCGCCGGACGCACGCTCGAGGTCGGCCGGGTCGACACCGGCCAGGAGCTGAGCCGCCTCGTCCTGGCGTCCGGCCGCCTCCAGGGCAGCCGCGCGCGCCTGCAGCACCCGGAGACCGAGGTCACCGCGCCGCTCGGCCGCGGGGATGCGGTCGAGCACCGCCAGTGCGGCGTCGTGCTCCCCCAGGTCGCTGCGCGCCCCGCTCGCCACGATGGCGAGCTCGGTGCGCCCCTCGGCGTCGAGCGTGCGCGCCTCCTCGCTCGCGGCGAGAGCCAGGGCGCGCTCGGGACGGCCGAGGCCGCGCTCCGCGTCCGCCATGAGCGGCAGGTGCTCGGACGACCCGTTGAGCCGTCGCACCGTGCGCAGCTCGCGGAGGGCCTCGGCGAACCGCCCGGTCCGGTACGCCGCGATGCCCGCGGCCTCCCGGACGACGTCCACCCGGCCGCCCCGACGGACCGCTGCCTGGGTGTGCTCGTAGGCACGCTCCGGGTCGACGTCGAGGAGCCGGCCCGCCATCACCAGGTGCAGACCGATGCGTTCCGCGTTCTCCTTGGTCAGCCCGCGCAGGCGACCCCGGACATCTCGGCTCAGCTGTCCCATCGACGCGTCATCGGCGATATCCGGCTCGACGACGCGAGGGCGCCGCTCGGCACCCGCCGCCGGCCGACCGGGACGTCCGCCGCCGTGGCCCTGCCCGTCCCCGCCGCGCCGACCCGTCGCCGGTCCCCGAGAGCCTGCGACGCGGGAGTCCGGGCGCGAGCCACCGCCCCTGCCGTCTCGCTGCCCAGGGCGCTCGACCTGCTGTCCACGGCGCTCACCGCGCTCGTACGGACGTGCGCGGTCCCCCGCGTCACCACGTCGGTACCCGCGGTCACCCGACGACGCGCGGTCGTCGCGGCCTCGGGCGTCGCGGGTGCTGGGACGCCCGTCGTAGCGGCCTTCTTCCCGACCGGGCGTACGCCTCGAGTCGACGCGACCCTGGCCGTCCCGCTGCTGGCTCGACCGGTACTCCGATCCTCGCCGATCGCCTCCGCGCTCGTCCCTGCTGACGTAGCCGTCGCGCTCCTGAGCGCGACCCCGCCCGGGACGCTCGTCCCGGCGGTCGCGCGTGGCGAAGTCACGCCGGTCTCCCGCGCCGCGGGCCGGGCGACGCTCCGTCCGGCGGTCCTCACGTTCATCGCGCGCGCCGTCAGGTCGGCGGTCGGGCCGCCCACGGCTCTCGGACGGCCGCCCCGCCTGTGCCGCGCGGTCGCGGCCGCCAAAGCCGCCGCGTTCGTCGCGTGACGCGTCGCCCCTCGTCGGGCGCCCCGCGTTCTGCCCACGGTCCGTGTAGCCGCGCTGCGGACGATCTCCGCGTCCGCCCGCCGACCCCCGCGAACCCCGGTTCGCGTCCCGCGATCCCCCGCGGGCGCCCCCGTCACGGGACGACGGTGCGCGACCGCCCGCACCGCCCTTGCTCTCGTCCCGCGATGAATCGTTCACGGTCTTCCTCTCCGACGCCGACACGACCCGTATTCTCCCACGCCAGCCTCGGTGGGGACGGGCCGCAAGGGCCCCTCCGCATGTGACGGCAGGCACGGCGTCCCCCGGGGTACGGGCCCTGTCATCACGGGCACAGGTCAGGACCGGTGTTCGGGGTCGGCGCCCGCCGGGAATGACACCGAGTGTTCGGGGTATGCGAAAGGCCCACCCCGGGTGTGGGGTGGGCCTTTCGTGAATGGGTGTCCGGCGGCGTCCTACTCTCCCACCCCCTCGCGAG